>NZ_WHOL01000075.1 GCF_009745975.1 Actinokineospora pegani
CGACGATCAGCGGCAGCAACACGCTGGTGGGGACGGGACGGGACGCGGTCGCTTCGGCGCGGGCTCGGCGTCGGCCTTCGCCCGCTGACCGGCCTCGCGCATCTCGAACACGTCGGTCGCCAGGTCGCCGATCTCGCGGACGACCTCGGCCACCGCCCCGGCCACGATCTGCGCGATCCGGCCCACGTGCAGCGCGGTCGACTCGACCACCTCCTGCACGACGTCCTTCGTGCGCTCCGCCTCGCTCACCATCGCATGGCCCCCTTCTCCCTCGACAGGGTCAGGCCACACGCAGCGTGCGGCCGTCCTTCGACACCGTACGGCCCCTCGGGCCCGCGGGCTTCGCCCAGAACTTGTCCGGCAGCGCCAGCTTGAAGATCTTGGCCGCCACCGAGGCGAGCTGCTTGGGCAGCCCACCGGTGTTGTAGGGCAGGCCGTACTTCTCGCAGATCGCCCGCACCTCGCCCGCGACCTGCGGGTAGCGCCGCGCCGGGATGTCCGGGAACAGGTGGTGCTCGATCTGGTGCGACAGGTTGCCGGTCATGATGTGGAACAGCGGGCTGCCGGAGATGTTCGCCGAGCCCAGCATCTGCCGGTAGTACCACTCGCCACGGGTCTCGTCCTTGGTCTCCTCCTCGGTGAAGCTCTCCACCCCGGTGGGGAAGTGGCCGCAGAAGATGATCGAGAACGCCCAGATGTTGCGCACGAGGTTCGCCGTGGCGTTGGCGGTCGCGGTCGCCACGAACTGCGGGCCGGTCAGCGCCGGGAACAGCACGTAGTCCTTGAGGACCTGCTTGAGCCCCTTGTGCCACATGCGGCGGCGCACGCCCGCGGTCTCCGACCACTTCTTGCGGCCGGTGCGCAGGTTGTCGACCTCGAGGTCGTGGAGCATGACGCCCCACTCGAAGAACACCATGAGCGCGAACGCGTACGCCGGGTTGCCCAGGTAGTACGGGTGCCACTTCTGGCCCTCGTCCATGCGCAGGACGCCGTAGCCGATGTCGCGGTCCTTGCCCAGGATGTTGGTGTAGGTGTGGTGGATGTAGTTGTGGGAGTGCTTCCAGTTCTCACCGGGCGCGACGTTGTCCCACTCGAACATCTTCGAGTTCATGGCCGGGTCGCGCATCCAGTCGTACTGGCCGTGCATGACGTTGTGGCCGATCTCCATGTTGTCGATGATCTTCGACAGGGACAGCGCCACGGTGCCCGCGACCCAGGCCGGGGGGAACGAGCTGGCCATCAGCAGACCGCGCCCGGCGACCTCGAGGGCGCGCTGCACCTTGACCACGTCGTAGATGTACTTGCGGTCGTCCTCGCCGAGGCTGTCGAGCAGGCGCTGGCGCAGCGCGTCGAGGTCGCGGCCGAGCTCCTCGAACTGCTGCGGGGTGAGCTGGGGCTTCTTGGGGGTGCTCATGGTCTCACTGGCTCCAGTAGGGGGGACTCAGATGTCGAGCTCGACATCGCCGACGGGGACCGAGACGCAGATCTGGATCTCGGAGTCCGGGTCGGTGGACAGCTCGCCGTTGCGCACGTCGCGCGTGCAGCCGGAGGTCTTGACGCTCGTGCAGGTGAAGCAGATGCCCATCCGGCAGCCGTACTCCGGCTTCAGGCCCGCCGCCTCGGCCTGCTCGAGCAGGGTGCGCCCGGTGTTGGCGGCGCTGGTGCCGGAGCGGCCGAAGGTGATCTCGCCGGTCGCGTCTTCGGCGTCGACGGTGATCGGCGCGGGCGCGAAGTCCTCGGTGCGCAGCCGGTGGGCCGCGCCGAGGGCGGTGAAGACCTCCCGCGCCCCGGCCATCAGGCCGGGCGGGCCGCACAGGTAGGTGTCGGCGTCGGCGAACCAGGGGGCGGCCGCGCGCAGGTGCTCCTCGGTGAAGAACCCGTGCAGGTCGCCGCCCTCGACGTCGGTGTAGGCCAGCAGCAGCCGCACGTTGGGGTGCGCCCCCGCGAGCTCGCGGAGCTGGGCCAGGTAGGGCACGTCGGCCTCGGTGTAGGCGTAGTGCAGGAACACGACCTCGCCGGTGTGGCCCTCCGCGCACAGCGTGCGCAGCATGGAGATCACCGGGGTGATCCCGGAGCCGCCGCTGATCAGCAGGACCTTCTCCGGCCGCGCCGCGGGCAGGGTGAACTCGCCCTCCGCCGGGGCGAGCTGCAGGACCAGGCCGGGACGGGCGTTGGCGTGCAGCCACCGCGAGACCCGGCCGTTGTCGTGGGCCTTGACCGTCAGCTCGAAGCGGCCGTCCGCGCTGTGCTGCGAGGTCGCAGGGGAGTAGCAGCGGGTGTGCCGCACACCGTCGATCAGCACGCCCACCCGGATGAACTGGCCCGCGGTGAAACCACGCCACCGCCGGGTCGGGCGGATGGTCAGTGTCACCGAGTCACGAGTACTTCGGTGAACACTTGTCACCTCGCCACGAAGTTCGCGGATGGTGAGCATTGGGTGCACCAGTTCGAGGTAGCGATCAATGCTGTGCGGTGTCGCTAGGGCTTCCAACAGGCGCAACCCGGGGATGCGGCGCTTGCGGTCCATTTGGGCCGTCACCGGGTTCCTCCGATTTCAGTGAACGTGCGTACACCGAAAAGTGCAACGCGGATCAGTGGATGTGTCAACCGGCGGCCGCTGTGACGTGTCGAACACCGGGGGGTCGATGCCCGCGGGCCTGGGCGGATAGGCTGCTGCGCGTGGCAGAGGTGTCCGCGGTCGGGACCAGGCAGGAGCGCAAGCGCCGGACGAGGCAGGCCTTGCTGGACTCCGCCCTCAAGCTGCTCGAGGACACCAGCCTGGCCGGGCTGAGCCTGCGCGAGGTCACCCGGGAGGCCGGGGTGGTCCCCACGGCCTTCTACCGGCACTTCCCCGCCATGGACGACTTGGGCGTGGCCCTGGTGGAGGAGTGCATGCGCGCCCTGCGCGAGATGCTGCGCTCGGCCCGGCGCAAACCGTCCGACGACGCCATTCGGGGCTCCGTCGCCATTCTTGTGGATCACGTGGCCCGCTACCAGGCGCATTTCCGTTTCCTTATCCGCGAGCGATATGGCGGAGTGGCGGCCGTGCGCAGGTCCATAGCGGGCGAGCTGCGCCTGCTCGGCAGCGAGCTGGCGACCGACCTGGCCCGCTACCGGGGCATGGCCGACTGGGACGCCGAGGACCTGCGGATGGTCGCCGACCTGATGGTCGGGGCCATGTTGTCCGTGGTCACAGCCCTGCTCGACGTGGCGGAAGACCCCCGTGCGCGGGCGGAGGTCGTCGCCGTCGCCGAGCAGCAGCTCCGGCTGATCGCGCTCGGCATGACCCACTGGCGCCGTCCTCTGTAATGGGTGTCCGGTGGTCGGCGCCCAGTGCGCCGCCTGCCATCGCAAAGGGTACACAAATGCTGTGATTGCCAACACAAGCAAGGTTCGAATATCATCGTTATTCGGTTGAGGTGAACACCTTCATCGGTATTGATGACTGCGGACAGTGGAACAGCGCACATCCGGAGCAATTTCGCCGTCGACGCCGGTTCGAGACCGCGGGCGGTGTTGCCGGGGCCGTCGGCCGACTATGTTGCCCACGGGTGTGCCGCGACGGAGAGGGCGTGAGGCATGGACGTCGACCGGTCGTCCGACCTGCCGTACCAGCTCAACGCGCGCTGGCGGTGGCTCGGTGTCGGGCTCGGGTCGCTGATCCTGCTCGTGGCGCTGTCGGTGCTCGGCCTCGACGACGTGGTGGGCTTCGGCCTCGCGGTCGTGTTCGTGGTGCTGGGTTTCGTGCTGATCGACACCTTCTACAACTCCGGTGTCCGGGTCACCGACGAGGGTGTCGAGGAGCGCTCGATCCTGGTCCGCTCCCGGGTGGTGGAGTGGGAGGACGTCGCGGGGATGGACGTGCCCGCGGGCCGCGTGCTGCGCCGCCCGGTCCTGGTCACCGGCGACGGCGAGCGGCTGTCGCTCTACTCGCTGGCCTTCCTGAGCCTCGGCCGTGAACGCGAACCCGTCCGCGTGTCGCGCCTGCGCCGGACCGTTGACGAGTTGGCCTACGAGTTCTACGACGACGACGAGGATCTCCCCGAGCCCGAGGAGAAGGACACCCCCGCGGAATCGACCGCGGCGGTCGAGGCCGACTCGGCGGACGACACCCCCGCCGAGAAGGAACCCGCCGAATCGACCGAGTCCAAGCCGTAGCCACCCGGTCGTCCCGGCCCGCGGCGGGCACACTGGCCCCATGAGCAGACCAGCGGTGCTCGACGCCGACGACCTCGGCTTGGTCGGCCCGGACTCGGTGACCTGGCAGGCGCACGCCGACCCGGCCATGTGGCTCGGCGGCGTCCGCAGCCTCTACCTGCAGGCGCTGCACCCCCGCGCGGTCGCGGGCGTGGTGCAGAACTCCGACTTCCAGGCCGACCCGCTCGGCCGCCTGTTCCGCACGGCCGACTTCGTCGGCCTCACCACCTACGGCACCACCGCCCAGGCCGAGGCCGCCGCGGCCGGGGTGCGGCGGGTGCACCGGGCGTTGCGGGCCACCGACCCCGACACCGGTGAGACCTTCCGCGTCGACGACCCCGAGCTGCTGCTGTGGGTGCACTGCGCCGAGGTGTCGTCGTTCCTGACCGCCCTGGGGCGCGGCGGCTACCCGATGACCGAGGCGCACGCGAACCGGTACCTGGCCGAGCAGCGCGCGTCGGCGGCGCTGGTCGGCCTCGAGCCAGACGAGGTCCCCGGGTCGCTCGCGGAGATGACCGCCTACTTCCGGCGGCTGCGCCCGCTGCTGCGCCGGACCGAGGCCAGCGACGTGATCTACGACTTCCTGCACCGGCCGCCGCTGTCGGGCTGGCTTGCGGTGGGCGCGCGCGTGTACGAGCCGACGATCTCGCACGTGGCCTACTCGCTGCTGCCCTCGTGGGCCAGGGCGCTGCACGGGCGGCGCGGGTACCCGGGGCCGGTGACCACCGCCGCGGCCAGGGCGCTGCGGCTGGGGGCGCTGGCCGTGCTGCCGCACGTGCGGCAGCGCACGACGGCCCAGCCCGCCTGGGTCGCCGCCGTGCGGCGCCTGGGGGAGTGGGCCACGCCGTCGCCCGACCGGCTCCCCGCACGGGTGTGACGACGGGGCTGCCCCGGGCCGTCCCGTGCTCGGTCAGCCGCGGTGGGCCTCCTGGAACTTGGTCACCAGGGCCTGCGGGATGCGGCCGCGCTCGGCGATGGTCTCCCCCTGGTCGCGGGCCCACGCGCGGATGGCCTGGTTGTCGGCCTTCTCCGCGGCGGCGGTGCGGCGGACGCCCCCGGGGGCGACCTTCGACCGGCGCCCGCCCCTGCGGCGGGCGTGGCCGACGTAGGCGGCGAGCGACTCGCGCAGGCGGGCCGCGTTGGCATTGGACAGGTCGATGGTGAAATCGACGCCGTCGATGGCGAAGGCGACGGTCTCGTCGGCCGTGCCACCGTCGAGGTCGTCCACGAGTTCGACAACGGTTTTCTGCGCCACGGTTTCCTCCGTGTGGATGTGAGTCGTTTCCGGCTCGGGAACCCCGGCGGTTTTCCCCGGCGCCTCCCGGCGTGGGCGTGCATTCGATACCTGATCTGCCCGAAGGGTATCGGTATCGATGTCGGCTCGTCGTCAAGCGGCGCCGTGTGTCGTACGGACCACATTAGCCAAGCCGCCACCCCGGTGACGCCCGATCGGGGGACCTGCCCGCTCGCCGCTCGCATACCGCTCGTTTGTGGGACATCCGCACTGGTCAGAGCGGTGACTAATCGCGATGGCCGGCCTGGTGGGTGAATTACCGGGAGTTCGCCACCTGAGTTCCCCGTCGACCACCGCGGGCGAATTCCGCCGCGGCCACCGAAACCGGGCGGCGATAGGCTCGCCGCATGGGTCCAGACCTGCACGCCTTCCCCCGCGTCGACCTCGGCCATTGGCCGACCCCGCTCGACCAGGCCCCCCGCTTGGGCGCGGCGCTGGGCGGCATTCGGCTGCTGCTCAAGCGCGACGACGTCGGCGGTCTCGGCGCGGGCGGCAACAAATTGCGCAAACTCGAGTTCCTGCTCGGCGCGGCGCTCGCCGAGCGCGCCGACTCGGTCATCACCTTCGGCGCGCTGCAGACCAACCACGGCCGCCAGACCGCCGCCGCCTGCGCCAAGCTCGGTCTGCGCTGCGACCTGGTGCTCACCCGCGGCGTCCCGCGCGGGGGCGCCGACTACGAGGGCTCCGGCAACATCGCGCTCGACCACCTCTACGGCGCGACCACGCACGTCTGCGACGACGCCGCCGAGACCGCCGCGGTCTACCAGCGCCTGGTCGCCGAGGCCGAGGCCGAGGGCCGCACCGTCGCCACCCTGCCCGTCGGCGGCTCCACCGCGGTGGGCGTGCTGGGCTACCTCAGCGCGACCGTCGAGCTGTTCACCCAGCTCGACGGTCTGGGCATCACCCCGGACGCGCTGCTCGTGCCCGTGGGCAGCGCGGGCACCGCCGCGGGCGTCGCGCTGGCGGTGGACCTGCTCGGCCGCGACGTCCGGGTCGAGGGGGCCTGCGTCTCCCACACCGCGGACGAGTCCCGGGGCGACATCACCCGGCTCGCCACCGAGGCCGCCGCGCTGCTCGGCGCCCCCGCCCCCGCGCTGCGCACCCTGCTCGTGGACGACCGCGCGGTCGGCCCCGGCTACGGCGTGCCGACCGAGGGCACGTGGGACGCGCTGCGGCTGTTCGCCAGGACCGAGGGCGCCACCCTGGACCCGGTCTACACCGGCAAGGCCGCCGCCTGCCTGGTCGACCGGGTCGACACGGGGGAGATCAAGGCGGGGGAGACCGTCGTCTTCCTGCACACCGGCGGCCTGCCCGGTCTGTTCGCCTACCAGCCGGAGACGGGCGTGGAGGCCAGGTCGGGCCTCGGGGGCCCCGTGCCGCCAGGGGGAAGCGGTTCTCGGACCGCGACGCGACCTAGCCGCTGACGGTGAGGTCCAGGGCCTTGGTCGCGATGTCCAGCAGGGCAGGATCCCGCGGGGGCGAGGCCTTGTCCAGCCAGACCGCCTGCACGAGCTTGACGCTGTTGCCGTCGCGGCCGCTGGCGTAGGCGGCGGAGGC
This sequence comes from Actinokineospora pegani, assembly GCF_009745975.1. GTDB lineage: Bacteria > Actinomycetota > Actinomycetes > Mycobacteriales > Pseudonocardiaceae > Actinokineospora > Actinokineospora pegani. The sequence goes on from NZ_WHOL01000075.1 coordinate 7,049, forward strand.
GAACTCCGGCTGCGCCTGCCCCGGCCACGGCACGCCGTCGGCGGTCTGGTCGTTCACCCCGCCGCCGCCCGGCCGGTCGGCCACCGACCGCAGCTCGGTGCCCGAGATGCTGCTGGCGAAGCGCAGCACCGCGACCAGCACGGCCGCCCGCGACCCGTCGGCCGCCGCGGCCTCGTAGCGCGCCCGCACCAGCCGCGCGCACGCGTTGGCCTGCAGGTAGGCCTGCACGTCGCCGTAGGCGTGGGCCGCGCAGTCGGCGGCCTGGTGCGCGCCCCGCGCGGTGAATCCGACGCCGCCGACGCTCACCGCCGTGCGCGACGCCGGGGTCGTGGGCGGGGCCGAGGAGTTGTCGTCGGCGGAGCTGACGGCCACCGCGATGCCCGCGATGAGCAGCACCGCCACCAGCAGCACCGCCAGGACCGGCAGCCAGCGCAGCGACCGGGTCCTCTCCGGCTCGGCCCGCTCGGCCTGCTTGGAACCGGGCTTGATGCCCAGCGCCGCCTTCGGGATGAAGGTCGTGCTCGCCGCGGCGACCTCGCGGGTCACCACGTCGCCGAAACCCTCGGCGACCAGGTCGGCGTGGCCGAGGTCGACGCCCAGCGCGGCCAGCATCTTGCGCGCGTCGGTGGCCGGGCAGACCCGGCCGTGCGTGGACAGCTCGCGCGCCGCGGTCAGCAGCGACTTGGGCTCCGGGTGCAGGATGCGCACCCCGCGCACCAGGTCGCCGGTGGGCTGCGAGACCTGCCCGACGTAGGGGCCCACGGCCACGACGGTGCCGGTGGGCAGCGGCTCGGCCCGGGCGGCGTCGAGCGCGTCGGACACCGCGGCGGTCGCGGCCAGCGCGTCCACGGCGGGGTTCACCGGGCCGTCCTGGCGGACCAGCGGCCACCCGTCGGTGCGCCACTGCCCGGCCAGCGGGGCCTCGAGCCGCATCGCCGGGTCGGGCAGGTCGACGCCGACGACGACGATCACCCCGCGCGGGAGCAGCAGCACGGCCTCGACCGGCACGGGGTGGTCGGGCGGCCGGTAGCCCAGCAGCGCCACGCCGCCGAAGACGTCGTCGCCGCGGCCCCAGGAGGCGAGCGCGGCGGCGAGGTCGTTGCCCACGACGGACGGGGCTGCCCCGAGTCGCAGTGCGCGCATCGGTCGGCACCTCCACCAGTCGGCACGGGTGGTGTGGATCGCCCGTGGTCAGTGTGGGACACGGTATCGCCGATGGCCATTCCCGCCGCTGGCGACCTCGCCTAGTGACGATTGCCGCCTATCTCACCGATACCAGTGACAGCGGTTGGTGAGTTCGGTTCGACTCTCTGTAGTACCCGGGGTGTTCGACGCTGGTTCTGGTCCCGGGTGTGCGCACCGCACGTGAGTGATCGAATACCGCTTACCCGCCGCAGTGCCGCCGTAATCGTCACACCGGGGAGGAATTCGCGGGGGCGGCGTCCGGTTTCGCCGTTCGTGTGGCCAAAGCGTTCGGGGTGAGGGCAGAATGAGCGCGGGTGCGAACCGCCGCTTCGCCGCTGGTCGACAGGGACGTAGGGGAAGACGATCCTCGTCGAACAGCGGAGGTCAGCAGTGAGCACCCGTGGAAACACCCAAGGTGTGGTGTACGTCCACTCGTCGCCGTCTGCGGTGTGCCCGCACGTCGAGTGGGCCATTTCGGGCACCCTCGGGGTCCGCGCCGAGTTGCGCTGGACCGCGCAGCCCGCCGCGCCCGGTCAACTGCGCACCGAGTGCGCGTGGACCGGGGACCAGGGCGCGGGCGCGAAACTGGCCGCCGCCCTGCGCGCGTGGCCGATGATCCGCTTCGAGGTCACCGAGGAGCCCAGCGAGGGAGTCGACGGCGAGCGCTTCTGCTACGCCCCCGCGCTCGGCCTGTGGCACGCCCGCACCGGCGCCAACGGCGACATCGTGGTCGGCGAGGACCAGTTGCGCGCCGTTGCCGCCGCCGCGCGCGGCGGCGAGTCCTTCGCGTTCAAGGTCGACGAGCTGCTCGGCGCCTCCTGGGACGAGGCGCTCGAGCCCTACCGGCGCGCGGGCGACGGCGCCCCGGTGACCTGGCTGCACCGAGTCGGCTGAGGCCGTCCCCGGCCTGTGGCACCCTGAGCCGGTGCGCGGGTCGGGGAGGCAGTCGTGGTTGCTGCCGGTGGTGCTGGTCGTCGTCGTCCTGACGGGTGTCGCGGGCCTGGCCGCCCGCGTCCTCTACCCCTCGGACTCCACCACCACCCCTCCCATCTCGGCCGTCGTGCCCACCGAGGCCCCGGTCGACCCCGCCGACCAACCAGGCCCAGCCGACGTCGAGGGCACCGGCGACGCCGTCGGCCACCCCCTCTACGACCAGGTCCGCACCCTCCTGCAGACCCACTTCGACGCCATCAACGCCACCGACTACCGCGCCTGGACCGGCACCGTCACCGCCGAGCGCGTCCGAGGCACCCCGGAGGAGTCCTTCCGCCAGGACTTCGACTCCGTCCAGGACGGCACCATCATCATCTACCGCATCGAGACCTCCCCCGACGCCACCGCCCGGGTCATGCTCACCTTCACCAGCACCCAGGACCTGGCCGACGCGCCCGCCGAACTCCAGTCGCCGTGCATCCACTGGGCGGTCGTCTACCCACTGACCCGGGTGGACGGGCAGTGGCTGATCGACCAGAAGTCGACGAGCGCCACCCCCCAGCACGAGGCCTGCTGACTTCCGCGACGAGCGACGAGGACCCGCTCGCGGAATCCGGGCGGGTCCTCGTCGTGCGCTATCTCGTTCGGATCACAGCGGGATGTTGCCGTGCGCCCCGCGCCCGGCAGGCGCGGCCGCCAGTGCCTCCGCGAGGCGGCGGCGGGTCTGGGCCGGGTCGATGACCTCGTCGACCACGCCCAGGGCCAGTGCCCGGTCCACCCCGCCCGCGATGCGCTCGTGTTCGGCGGTGAGGGTGGCGTGCAGCGCTTCGCGGGCTTCCTCCGGGGCGGCGGCGAGCGTCTTGCGGTGCAGGATGCCGACCGCGGCCTTGGCGCCCATGACGGCCACCTCGGCGTCGGGCCAGGCGAAGACGGCGGTGGCGCCGAGGGAGCGGGAGTTCATGGCGATGTAGGCACCGCCGTAGGACTTGCGGGTGACCAGGGTGACGCGGGGGACCACTGCCTCGGCGAAGGCGTGCAGGAGCTTGGCGCCGCGGCGGACCACGCCGTCCCACTCCTGGCGGACGCCGGGGAGGTAGCCGGGGACGTCCACCACGACCAGCAGCGGGACGCCGAAGCTGTCGCACATGCGGACGAAGCGGGCTGCCTTCTCCGCCGACAGCGAGTCCAGGCAGCCGCCCTTGCGGATGGGGTTGTTGGCCATCACACCGACGGTGCGACCGCCCAGCCTGCCGAGGCCGATGACGATGTTGGCCGCCCACTTGGCCTGCAGCTCCTCGAACTGCGCGGCGCCGTCGGCGTCGACGTCGAGGATGCCGCGCAGCAGCGGTTTGACGTCGTAGGCGCGGTTGGCCCGCTCCGGCAGCAGGTCGCGCAGCGGCTGCTCGTCGCGCACCGCGTGCAGGTCGAACAGGCCCGGCTTGGCGAACAGGCCGGTGATCCGGCGGGCGCGCGCGTACGCGTCCGCCTCGTCGGCGGCCAGCACGTGCACGACGCCCGACCGGCGCCCGTGCGCCTCCGCGCCGCCGAGGCCCTCCTGGTCGATCTGCTCGCCGGTGACGCTGCGCACCACGTCCGGGCCGGTCACGAACACCCGGCCCGCCGGGGCCATGACCACCACGTCGGTCAGCGCCGGGCCGTAGGCCGCGCCACCGGCGGCCGGGCCGACCACCACGCTGACCTGCGGGACCCGGCCCGAGGCGCGGATCATCGCGGCGAAGACGGCGCCCACCGCGTCCAGCGACTCCACGCCCTCGGCCAGCCGGGCGCCGCCGCAGTGCCACACGCCGACCACCGGCGTGCGGTCGCGGACCGCGGCGTCGATGGCCTCGACGATGTGCTGACACCCGGCCGAGCCCATCGCGCCGCCCATCATGGTGGCGTCGGTGCAGTAGGCGACGACCCGCACCCCGTCGATCCGGCCCCGCACCGCGAGGACCCCGCTGGCGTCGGCCGGGTGCAGCGGCACGACCGAGTCCGGGTCGAGCAGGGCGGCGAGGCGGGCTCGGGGGTCCCGCGGGTCCAGCTCGCGGGCAGCGGCCGTCGGCCGGGCGGCCAGGGCGGTCATCGGGTGCTCCTCGGGTGGGGGCGCGGGTGGCCGCGGGCCGGATTCGTGATCAGGCGGCGGTGAAGACCAGGGCGACGTTGTGCCCGCCGAAGCCGAACGAGTCGTTCACCGCGGCGGTGAGCTCGACCTTGCGCGGCTGGCCGGTCACCACGTCCAGCTCGACCCGGGGGTCCAGGTCCTCCAGGTTGCGGGTCGCCGGGACCACCCCGTAGTAGAGCGACAGGACGGTGATGATGCTCTCGACCGCGCCCGCGCCGCCGACCAGGTGGCCCAGCGACGCCTTCGGGGCGGTCAGCACCGGGTGCGGGCCCAGTGCCTTGCGGATCGCGGCGGCCTCGCCGACGTCGCCGACCACCGTGGAGGTGGCGTGCGCGTTGACGTGGCCGATGTCCGCCGCGGTCAGACCGGCGGTGCGGACCGCGTTCTGGATGGCCCGGATCTGGCCGAGGCCCTCCGGGTGGTTGCCGGTGATGTGGTGGGCGTCGGAGGTCATCCCGTAGCCCGCCAGCCGCCCGTAGACCTTCGCGCCGCGCGCGGCGGCGTGGTCGGCGCGCTCGAGCACCAGCACGCCCGCGCCCTCGCCGAGCACGAACCCGTCGCGGGCGGTGTCGAACGGGCGCGAGGCCGCGGCCGGGTCGTCGTTGCGGGTGCTCAGCGTCCGCGACTGGCAGAAGCCCGCCACGGTGATCGGGTGGATGCAGGCCTCCGCGCCACCCGCGACGACCACGTCCGCGCGGCCGTTCTGGATCATCTGCCAGGCGTTGGCCAGGCCCTCCGCGCCCGAGGCGCACGCCGACGCGGGGCTGTGCACCCCGGCGCGGGCGCGCAGCTCGATGCCCACGTGCGCGGCGGGGCCGTTGGGCATCAGCATCGGCACCGTCAGCGGCGAGACCTTGCGCAGGCCCTGCTGCTCCAGGATGTCGTCCTGGTCCAGCAGGGTCTTCGGCCCGCCGATCCCGGTGCCGATGCTGACCCCGAGCCGGTCCGGGTCCACCGATTCGCGCTCGTCACCGGGCAGCTCGAACCCGGCGTCCGCCCACGCCTGCCTGGCCGCGATCACCGCGATCTGCTCGCACCGGTCCAGGCGCCTGGCCTGCACCCTGGGCAGCACGTCGGTGGGCTCCACGGCCAGCGGCGCGGACAGCCGGGCGGGCAGGTCGTAGCGCTCGACCCACTCCGCGTCGTTGCTCCGGATGCCGTTCACGCCCGCGAGCAGGGCATCCCAGGTGGACGTGACGTCCCCACCGAGCGGCGTGGTGGCGCCGAGCCCGGTGATGACGACATCGACGTTGCTCATGGCAATTCCTTCACAAGCGGGTGGCTGGACACGTGCGGGCGGCGGGGGACCGGTGGCCCGGGGTCAGGCCCGGGGGTCAGGCGTTGGCGGAGACGTAGTTGACGGCGTCGCCGACGGTCTTGAGGTTGGCCAGCTCGTCGTCGGGGATCTTGACGCCGAACTTGTCCTCGGCCTGCACCGCGATCTCGACCATCGACAGCGAGTCGATGTCCAGGTCGTCGACGAAGGACTTGTCGGCGGTCACGTCCTCGGGGCTGACCCCGGCGATGTCCTCGACGATGCCTGCCAGACCCTCGAGGATCTGCGCGTCGCTGGGCTTGTCCGCCATGGTTGGTCGTTCCTTTCGATTGTTCCTACCGGTCGGGCACCACGCCCGGCCGGAGCTGTGCGGCCCCTGGTCAGGGGCAGACGACGACCTGCCCCGCGTAGGACAGGCCCGCGCCGAAGCCGACCAGCAGCGCGAGGTCGCCCGGCTTGATCCGGCCCGCCCCGCGCAGGTGGTCCATCGCCATCGGGATCGAGGCCGACGAGGTGTTGCCGGAGAAGACGATGTCGTCGGCCACGACCATCTCCTCGCGGGCTCCGTTGGCCCGCAGCTTCTTGGCGATCGCCTCGACGATGCGCAGGTTGGCCTGGTGCGGGATCAGCACGTCGAGGTCGGCGGGGGTGATGCCCGCGGCCTCGACCGCGCGCAGCGCGATCGGGGCGATCTGGGTGGTCGCCCACCGGAAGACCGCCTGGCCCTCCTGGTAGAGCACCTTGTTGCCGGTCGGGCCGGTCGGGTTCATGCCGATCGTGTCGACCAGGTCGCCCGCGCTGCCCCAGACCACCGGGCCGATGCCGGGCCGCTCGGCCGGTCCGACCACCGCCGCGCCCGCGCCGTCGGCGAAGATGATCGCGTTGGCCCGGTCGGTCGGGTCGACCCAGTCGGTGAGCTTCTCCGCGCCGATCACCAGCACCCGCTTGGCCGAGCCCGCGCGGACCAGGTCCGAGGCGGTGCCCAGCGAGTAGCAGAAGCCCGCGCAGGCGGCGTTGAGGTCGAACGCGCCCGCGGCCTTGAGCCCGATCCGGTCGGCGACCTGGGCGGCGCCGTTGGGGATGGGGTGCGGCATGGTGCAGTTGGCCAGGATGACCGTGTCCACGTCCGAGGGGGCCAGGCCCGCGTCGGCCAGCGCCTTGGACCCGGCGGTGACGGCCATGTCGACCAGCCGCTCGTCCGGCCCGGCGAAGCGGCGCTCGCGGATGCCGACCCGGTCGCGGATCCACTGGTCGTTGGTGTCCATGTGCAGCGACAGCTCGTCGTTGGTGACGACCCGCTCCGGCTGGAAGCTGCCCACGCCCAGGATGGCGGTGGCCTCGGGGCCGGTGGTCTGGTTCAGCGTGCTCACGCCGCGCCCCCGATCAGCTCGACGACCGCGTCCAGCGTGTCGGGTGTCTTCAACGCCAGGTTCGGTGTGCCCTTGAGCTCGCGCTTGGCCAGGCCGACCAGCGCGCCCGCGGGCGGGAACTCGACGACGGCGGTGACGCCGCGCTCGGCCATCGTGGCCATGCACAGGTCCCAGCGCACCGGGTTGGTGACCTGGTCGACGAGGCGCTCGAGCACCTCGGCCCCGGTGGCGACCACGGCGCCGTCGCGGTTCGACAGCAGGACGCGGGTCGGGTCGGCGGGGGCGGCGATGCCCTCGGCGTGCTTGCGCAGCGCGTGCTGGGCCGGGGCCATGAAGTGGGTGTGGAAGGCGCCCGCGACCTTGAGCGCGATGACCTTGGCCCCCTCCGGCGGCTCCTTGGACAGCTCGGCCAGGGCGGCGGCGGAGCCCGCGGCGACGATCTGGCCCGCGCCGTTGCGGTTGGCCGGGACCAGGTCGAGCTCGGCCAGGCGGGCCAGGATGCCCTCCTCGGTGCCGCGCACCAGGGCGGCCATGCCCGAGGGCGCCAGCTCGCAGGCGGCGGCCATCTCCCGGCCGCGCACGGCGGCCAGCGCCAGCGCGTCCTCGGCGCTGAGCACGCCCGCGACGGCCGCGGCGGCGAACTCGCCGATCGAGTGGCCCGCGACGACGGCGTCGGCGGGGATCTCGACCCGGCGGGCCAGCTCCTCGTGGGCGAGCAGGGTGGCCGCGACGATCAGCGGCTGGGTGATCGCGGTGTCCTTGATCTCGTCGGCGTCGGCGGTGGTGCCCAGCCGCGCCAGGTCGAGTCCGACCACCTCGGACCAGCCCGCGAGCCGCTCGGCGGTGTCGGGCAGTTCGAGCCAGGGCGCGAGCATCCCCGGGGCTTGAGAACCCTGTCCGGGTGCGAGTAGTGCGATCACGGGTCCACTAGACACCCCTCGGCGGTGCGCTGCGCATGCTCTCCGCTGACACCGTTGAGGGCCGCCCTTTGGAGGAAACCTACAAAGGTTAAGCGATAATGAACGCAAGGGGCGTTCGCTGCTAGCGCGGTGTGGTGTGGGACACCGAAGTTCGCCCCACGGTGGCCCGCTTACCAGATACCACGGGAATGTGAAAGCCGCCCCACGGCAAGCGCCACCTGGAGGACCAGCGCGTCTCGGGGATCGCTCGCGTTGTGGCCGGTGACCTCGGTCGCTTTGCGCAAGCGGTACCGGACCGTGTTCGGGTGCACGAACAACTGGCGCGCGCAGGCCTCGAGGACGCCTCCGGTCGACAGGTAGGCCTCAACCGTCTCTTGTAAGGCTCCTCCTGCTTCCTCCAGTGGCCGGGCCACCCGCTCGATGAGCTGCCGCTCGGCCTCCGGGTCGCCCGCCAGCGCCCGCTCGGGCAGCAGGTCCGCGGAGCGGACCGGCCGCGGCGCCTCCGGCCAGGCCACGACGGCGCGCAGGCCGGAGAGCGCGTCGGCGGAGCTGCGGTGGGCCTCGGCGATGGTGTCCAGGGTCGGTCCGGCCACCACGGGCCCGTCGCCGAAGGCGGTGGCCATCCGCTTGAGCACCTCGTGGTCGGCCGGGTCGGTGGTCGGCCCCGCCAGCACGACCACCAGCCGCGAGCCCTGCACCCCCAGCAGCACCGCCCGCCCAGCCCGAGCCGCCCGACTGCGCACTTCATAAACAACAGTCGGCTGGTCCTCCGACGGCGGATTCCCCACCAGAACGGTCGCCTCAGCCGCCGGATCCCACCCCAAAGCCGCAGCCCGCGACAACAACGACTCCTCAGCGTCCCCCCGAACAATCCCATCGACCACCAACGCCTCGAGCCGAGCGTCCCAAGCCCCCCGAGCCTCCGCCGCCGACGCATAAGACATAGCCGACGCGAACGCCACCTCCCGCCCATACCGCAACACAGCCTCAGACAGCACAGCCCGCTCAGCGTCATCAGCCGCAAGCCCAGGCACAAGCTCCTCGAACACCTGCAACGACACCCGCACCATCTCCACGGTCTGCCGCAAACTGATCCACCGCGACAGATCCCGGGGCGCCCCCCGAAAAGTGTCCGTGGTCATCCGCAACGCCTCACGCGGATCCCGCAACCAGGCCGTGAACCCCGCCACCCCGTTCTGCGCCACCAACAACACCGAAGCCCGCTGATCAGCGGGCATCCGCCCAAACCAGGCGAACTGCTCTTCCATGGCCGCCACCGCCGCCGCCGCCAACCTCCCCGAGGCCCGCTCCACCCCCCCCAAAGTCCCAGCCGACAACCCCACAGACCCCCCACCACTCATACCCCCACCCTCCCACGCCCCCCCATCCCCCTCCCCTCCCCATTCCCCCACCCCCACCCGAACCACCGAACCACCGAACCACCCTCCCCCACCCCGAACCAACCCGAATCAACCCTCCCCAGCCCGAACTCCTCCCCCTGCCAACAGCCACCAACCGCACCGTGGGGGTCTGGGGGGTCGCCCCCCAGGTGCAATGACGACCCATCCCCGGGAAGCGCGGAACGCGCGAACACGGTGATGGAATGGGTCGGGCCGCCCAGCATGTCGGTGCGCTCGATGCTGGGCGGCCCTTCTCCCCGGTCCCCACCGGTAGTTCCACTATGGAGCCTTCGGCGGTATGCGGGCTAGGTGAAACGGTCTAGTTCGCTCGTTCGAGCGATGCGCTCACTCTTCGCCCGCGTCTGCTTGGTCACAGGGGGCAGGAACAAACGGGTTGCGGTGGGAGGTTGGCTACCACCAGGAAAGGGGGTCGCCGTGCAGGGCTTGATGGCGTACGGGATCACGGTGCTGGGGGAGCGGATCTCCTACGCCGAGCTGGTGGGGCAGCTCTTGGCGCTGGCGGTGGTGTTCCTCGCCCAGCGGCGGACGCTGTGGACGTGGCCGGTGCAGTTGGTGTCGGTGGGGCTGCTGTTCACCGTCTACCTCAGCGCCCACCTGGGTGGGTTGGCCGTGCGCCAGTTGGCGGTGGGCGCCATCGCCGTCTACGGCTGGTGGGCGTGGACGCGCAGGCGCGACCCGGTGTTCGGGGTGGCCGTGCGCCGCTCGACGCCCAAGGAGGTCGCGGTGATCGTCCTGGCCGGGGTGGCGGGCACGGCGGCGTTCGCGCTGGTGCTCGACGCGCTGGACGCGTCGTGGGCGCCGTGGCCGGATTCGGCGATCTTCATCGGCACCGTGCTGGCCTTCGCCATGCAGGCCTACGGGCTCGTGGAGTTCTGGATCGTGTGGCTGGTCGTGGACGCCATCGGGGTGCCGTTGCAGCTCAGCGGGGGCCTGGTGTTCAGCGCGCTGGTCTACACCGTGTTCGCCGGGCTGGTCGTCCACGGCTGGATCAGTTGGTTCCGGTCCGCGAAGCAGCAGCAGCTCGCGCGGACGGCGGCTGTGTGAGGCCACACAGCCGCCGTCCGCCTGCTGGCTAGGCGACGCCGGGGTCGCCGACCTGCGGGCCCGCGGCCCGCACGTCGTCGATCTTGTAGCGGCGGGCCGCCTCGGCCACCAGCGAGCGGTCCACCTCGCCGCGGCGGGCGAGGGCGGCCAGCACGCCGACGGCGATCGACTCGGCGTCGACCAGGAAGTGCCTGCGCGCGGCCGGGCGGGTGTCGGAGAAGCCGAACCCGTCGGTGCCCAGCGTGGTCATGTCGGTGGGCACCCACGGGCGGATCAGGTCCGGCACCGCGCTCATCCAGTCCGACACCGCCACGACCGGGCCCTGCGCGCCCTTGAGCGCCTGCGTCACGTACGGCACGCGCGGCTCGGCCTGCGGGTGCAGCAGGTTGTGCCGGTCGATCTCGACGGCGTCGCGGCGCAGCTCGGCCCACGACGTCGCCGACCACACGTCGGCGTTGACGTTCCAGTCCGAGGCCAGCAGCTCCTGGGCCTTGAGCGCCCAGGGCATCGCCACGCCGGAGACGAGGATCTGCGCCTTGAGCCCGGTCTGCGCCTCCGCCTGCTTGTACCGGTAGAGACCGCGCAGCAGGCCCTCGACGTCGAGGTTGTCCGGCTCGGCGGGCTGCTGGTACGGGTCGTTGTAGACCGTCAGGTAGTAGAAGACGTCCTCCGCCTGCTCCCCGTACATCCGGCGCAGGCCGTCCTTGACGATGTGCGCGATCTCGAAGGACCACGCGGCGTCGTAGGACACCACGGCCGGGTTGGTCGCCGCCAGCAGCAGCGAGTGCCCGTCGTTGTGCTGCAGGCCCTCGCCGGTCAGCGTCGTGCGGCCCGCGGTGGCGCCCAGGATGAACCCGCGCGCCATCTGGTCGGCCGCGGCCCACAGGCCGTCGCCGGTGCGCTGGAACCCGAACATCGAGTAGAAGATGTAGATCGGGATCATCGGCTCGCCGTGCGTGGCGTAGGAGGTGCCCGCCGCGGTGAACGACGCGACCGACCCGGCCTCGTTGATGCCCTCGTGCAGGATCTGGCCCTGCTCGGACTCCTTGTAGCTGAGCATCAGCGACGCGTCGACCGAGGTGTAGAGCTGGCCGTTGGGGTTGTAGATCTTCTGCGTCGGGAACATGGAGTCCATGCCGAACGTGCGCGCCTCGTCCGGGATGATCGGTACCAGCCGCGGGCCGACCTCGGGGTCCTTGGCCAGGTCGCGCACCAGCCGGACGAACGCCATCGTGGTGGCGACCTCCTGCTTGCCGGAGCCGCGCTTGATCACGTCGTAGACCTTGTCGCCGGGCAGCGCCAGCGCCTTGGTCTTGGTCCGCCGCTCCGGCACGTACCCGCCGAGGTTGCGGCGCCGCTCCTGCAGGTACTGGATCGCCTCGTCGTCCTGGCCGGGGTGGTAGTACGGCGGCAGGTACGGGTCCTTCTCCAGCTCGCTGTCGGGGATCGGGATGCGCAGCGTGTCCCGGAACGCCTTGAGGTCGTCCAGGGTCATCTTCTTCATCTGGTGCGTGGCGTTGCGCGCCTCGAAGTGCGGGCCGAGGTTGTAGCCCTTGATCGTCTTGGCCAGGATGACCGTCGGCTGGCCCTGGTGGGCGGTGGCGGCCTGGTAGGCGGCGAAGACCTTGCGGTAGTCGTGCCCACCGCGCTTGAGGTTCCAGATCTCCTGGTCGGACATCGGGTCGACCAGGGCCTTGGTGCGCGGGTCGCGGCCGAAGAAGTGCTCGCGGACGAACGCGCCGTCGTTGGCCTTGTAGGTCTGGTAGTCGCCGTCCGGCGTGGTGTTCATCAGGTTGATCAGGGCGCCGTCGCGGTCGGCGTGCAGCAGCGAGTCCCACTCGCGGCCCCAGATGACCTTGATGACGTTCCAGCCCGCGCCGCGGAAGTAGCTCTCCAGCTCCTGGATGATCTTGCCGTTGCCGCGCACCGGGCCGTCGAGCCGCTGCAGGTTGCAGTTGATGACGAAGTTGAGGTTGTCCAGGCCCTCGTTCGCCGCGACGTGGATCAGGCCGCGCGACTCCGGCTCGTCCATCTCGCCGTCGCCGAGGAACGCCCACACGTTCTGGTCGGAGGTGTCCTTGATGCCGCGGTCGCGCAGGTACCGGTTGAACCGGGCCTGGTAGATCGCGTTCATCGGGCCCAGGCCCATCGAGACGGTCGGGAACTCCCAGAAGTCCGGCATCAGCCGGGGGTGCGGGTAGGAGGGCAGGCCGCCACCGGGGCCCGCGTGCGAGACCTCCTGGCGGAACCCGTCGAGCTGGTCGGTGGACAGGCGGCCCTCGAGGAACGCGCGGGCGTAGATGCCGGGGGAGGCGTGGCCCTGCACGTAGATGTGGTCGCCGCCGCCGGGGTGGTTCTTGCCGCGGAAGAAGTGGTTGAAGCCGACCTCGTAGAGCGCCGCCGACGAGGCGTAGGTCGAGATGTGGCCGCCGACGGCGACCCCCGGGCGCTGCGCGCGGTGCACGGTCATCGCCGCGTTCCAGCGGATCCACGCCCGGTAGCGGCGCTCCACCTCCTCGTCGCCGGGGAACCACGGCTCGCGGTCGGTGGGGATGGTGTTGACGTAATCGGTGCTGGTCAGGGCGGGGACGCCGACGTGGCTCTCCCGCGCCCGCTCCAGCAGCCGCAGCATCAGGTAGCGGGCTCGCTGCTGCCCGCCCTCGGCCAGGGCCGCGTCGAACGACTCCAGCCACTCCGCGGTCTCCTCCGGATCGATGTCGGGGAGGTGCGCGGCGAGGCCGTCGCGGATGACACGTACCCGTTCGGGTGCGCCTGACCTTTCGTTGTGGGTGGCCACGGTGGAGCTCCAGCCTGGGTCGAGGTCGGGTTTGCGTCGCGCGTGCGGGTATCGCGCGCGCGACTCACTCTCCCATGTTCGTCTGAATCGAACCGCGCGTCATCCTTACTGGTCAGTAGAGGTGTGCGGCGCCGCGCACACCGGCCGCCGAGGTCACGTTTCACGGCGTGTCGCGGTCCCGACGGTTGCGCAGGGGGGCGTCGGCGGTGTTCGCTGTCGCCTGACGAACTGGCAGCACGCGGTGCTCGGCCCTGTGGCCGGGTGCCGCGCTGGCGTAGATGGAGGAGTGACACCGTGGTGGCCGCGGGAGATGCCGGGAGCATCGGCATCGCCGACAAGCTGGGGATCGACACCGACTCAGCCGTCCAGGAAATCGGGTGGGACGAGGACGTCGACGACGAACTCCGCGCCGCGATCGAGGAGCACATCGGAGCCGATCTGCTCGACGAGGAGGCCGATGAGGCCGTCGACGTCGTGCTGTTGTGGTGGCGGACGGACGACGGGGACCTCGTCGACGCCCTGGTGGACTCCCTCGCCACGCTCGCGGACAACGGTGTCATCTGGGTCCTGACCCCCAAGACCGGTCGCGACGGGTACGTCGAGCCCAGCGACATCGCCGAGGCCGCGCCGACCGCGGGCCTCACCCAGACCTCCAGCGTGTCGGTCGCCCAGGACTGGACCGCCACCCGCCTGGTCTCGCCCAAGTCGGTCAAGGCGCGCCGCTAACCCTCCCGGGCCGCGAGCACCCGGGCGCTTCGCAGCCCGGGTGCCCTAGTCTGTGCGCGCACGGGCAACCACTCATCAGGAGGACGCTGGGTATGGCGGTCGAGGTCGGTTCCAAGGCTCCGGACTTCACCCTGAACGACTACAACAAGCAGTCGGTGGCCCTCTCGGGCTTCCAGGGCGACAAGAACGTCCTGCTGGTGTTCTACCCCTTCGCCTTCAGCGGCATCTGCCAGGGCGAGCTGTGCCGGCTGCGCGACGAGATCGCCGACTACAACGCCAACGACGTCCAGGTCGTCGGCGTCTCGGTGGACACCCCCTTCAGCCTCAAGGCCTGGGCCGAGCAGCAGAACTACACCTTCCCGCTGCTCTCGGACTTCTGGCCGCACGGCGAGGTCGCCAAGACCTACGGCGTGTTCAACGAGGCCGCGGGCCTGGCCAACCGGGGCACCTTCCTCATCGACAAGACGGGTGTCGTCCGCTTCGCCGAGGTCAACCAGCCCGGCGAGGCGCGCGACCAGGAGGGCTGGAAGAAGGCCGTCGCCGCGCTCTGACGCGGCGCCCGGGCCCCCGGTCGGCGGGGGTCCGGTCCGGGCGCATAGCTCAGCGGGAGAGCACTCGGTTTACACCCGAGCGGTCGCAGGTTCGAATCCTGCTGCGCCCACCGGATCGATCTCAGGCCCCGTCACCGTGCCGGTGTCGCACCCGGACCCGGGAGGACCGGGCGCACGGGTGCGCCCGGCCCTCTCCTCGCTGTCAGCTCTTGGGCAGGGACTCGCAGGCCTTGCCGTCGTTGTCGCCGTCGAGGTTCCAGCGGTCGCCGTGGACGGGGGAGTAGAAGTCGAAGAAGGACTGGGCCTCGGGCTGGGTGCGGAAGTTCCGGCAGTCCCAGGTGCCCGCGGGCGCCGGGCGGCCCGCGTTGGGGCGGCCCGCGCCGACCCACTCGTCGTAGGAGATCGCGCGGTTCATCGTCGGCCCGGTGTAGATGATCGCCGAGGTGTTGGGCCAGTACTGGTTGAACTGGTCACCGGTGATGCGCCGCACGACCGCGGGGGTCGGGAAGTCGTGCTGCTGCCACTCCGCGGCGGTGGCCTTCCAGCCCGCGCCGGTGGCGAGGTTGCTCATCCGGGCGATGTCGGTGGCCCACGAGAGCTTGAGCCAGCCCTCGTTGTGGCGGTTGTCGGCGGGGCGGAAGCCGGAGCGCTCCCACTCGGCGTGGGTGAGCTTGTGGATGATCCCGTCGCTCATCACGAACAGTTCGCTCGCGGTGCCCCACTTGAAGTAGTAGCTGTCCTTGATCCAACCCGCGTTCACCGCCGCGGGGCTGCCCGCCCGCTGCCACTGCGCCGCCGACAGCCGCTCCCACAGCCACGTCGACTCGTCGTCCTGCCAGAACGTCACCGCGTAGATGACAGGCGACCAGGCGTACTTCACGTACATGGTGGGAGTGGGCCGCGGGGTCGGGAACCCCGCGCTCGCCCACTCGTCGTAGCCGATCGGCCTGCCGGTGCCACCACCGTCGACCCGGTAGATCGTGGAGGTGTAGGCAGGCTGGTAGAAGCCGTCGTCCACGGCCTGGGCGGGCGTGGCGGCCAAGCCCATGGCCGCGACGGCGGCGATGGCCACCGCTGCGGTGCGGCGGAGGAGTGCGCGCAGCATTGATCAGTCCGTTCCGGTGGGGAGGGGGCGGGAACCGGCCGTCGCACGTCGTACGGTGCGGGGCGCTCGACGGGTATATGGCGCCGGGCCAGTCCGTCGTTACCGCCTTGGCGGGACTGTCAGCAAAGTGTCGACCCGCGGGTCCCGGGCAGGAGACGGGTTCACCACCGTGCCCCAGGGGGAGCGGGCATGGGTGCCTGCTCCCCCCCCTGGGATGCGATCAGCGCTGCGGCGGCTGCGGGGCGGGGCGCCCGGCGGCGACCCACTCGCCGTAGGTGATGGGGCGGGTCATGGTGGGGCCGTGGTAGACGATGACGTCGCTGCCGGTGGCCTGGTAGCGGAAGCTGTCGCCGGGGAAGCGGTTGACCACGGCGGGGGTCGGGAAGTCCTCGTAGCGCCAGACGTCGGGGGTGACGGCGTAGCCGTCGCCGGTGTACTGGTTGCTCAGGTGGTTGACCTCCGGGGCCCAGGACAGCTTGGCCCAGCCCGCCGGGTCGCGGTCGTCGTAGTCCTGGTAGCCGGACCGCCGCCACTTCTCCTCGGTGAGCTTGTGGACGACGGCGTCCTCGCCCGAGACGAAGATCTCGTCAGCGGTGCCCCACTGGTGGAAGTCGCTGTCCTTGATCCACCCGGCGATCTCCGGAGCGGGCTCGCCCGCCCGCGCCCACAGCTCGGGCGTCAGGCGGTCCCACTGCCAACTGTCCTTGCCGTCGTCCCAGAACGTCACGCGTAGGCGTCGGGCACGGCGTTGGCGGGGGTGGAGGACAGGGTTGCGGCGGCGGTGGCGAGGGCCACCAGACCCGCGCGGCGAAGGAACTTGTGGATCACGGATGTCTCCGCTGTGGCGTAGGTGATCGGTCGGTCCCGACTGGTCCTGAGTGGACGATGATGTTCGTGGAGGTGGGAGCCGGGGTGGCGGCGGCCGGCGGGAAGCGCGATTACTGGAGCGGCGCCTGGGGCGTGGGCTTGCCCGCCGCGACCCACTCGTTGTAGGTGATCTTGCGGGTCATGGTCGGGCCCGAGTAGACGATGTCCGGGCTGGTGTCGGACGCCTTGTGGAAGCCATCGCCCGCGAACCGGGCCGAGACCCGGGGCCTCGGGGAGTCGTTGAACAGCCAGATCTCCCGGGTGATCTGGTCGCCGGGGCGGTCGGCCAAGTCGGCGGTGAAGTTGACCTCCGGAGCCCAGGACAGCTTCGTGAAGCCCTTGTTGGTCATGTGCTCGTAGGCCCGGTAGTGGGACCGCTGCCACTCGGCCTGGGTCAGCTTGTGCACCTTGCCGTCCTCGTCCTCGACGAAGATCTCGTCGGCGGTGCCCCACTTGAAGAAGTAGCTGTCCCTGATCCAGCCCGCGTCTTCCGCCGTGAGCGCGCCCGACCGCGCCCACATCTCGGGCGTCATGCGCTCCCACACCCAGTCGTCCTCGTGGTCGCTCAGGTACGTCACCGCGTAGATGATCGGCGACCACGGGTACTTCACGTACGAGGTGGGCGAGGGCCGCGGCTCCGGGAACCCCGCAGCCTCCCACTCGGCGTAGCTGATGGCGTAGTAGTAGCCGCCGTGGTCGAGGCCCTGCTTGTAGATGGTGTCCGAGTGCGCGTTCTTGTAGTAGCCGGCAGGAACGTATCCGCCCGCCGCCGCGCTCGCGGAAACGGTGCTGACGGTTGCCCCGGCCGCCGCGACCAACGCCCCCGCGACGAGGGCTGCGACGGTTGTGCGGCGCAGGAGTGCGCGAAGCATGTGATTCATCCCCTATGTGTTGTCTTCCCTTGACACATAAAGGATTGCGCGCGTCGCTCTAGCTCTTCTGCAACCGGCCCACAGAAGTAGAGGACCTGCCTAGAGCTTCTCTATAAGGGCCGGATGATCCCCGGGGGCGTACGGCTGCGCGGCGCAGATTGTCAGAGCTTGATGCACTCGGTTTCCGACGGGGCGGGGCGGCCTGCGGCGACCCACTCGTCGTAGGTGATGGCGCGGAGCAGGAGGGGGCCGTCGTAGATGATGGTCCGCTCGTTCTCGCAGTCGGTGAAGAAGCCGTCACCCGGGAGGCGGTGGACGGCGCGGGGGGTCGGGAAGCCGAAGAACTCCCAGCGGTCGTAGGTGAGCAGGTACGCCTCGTAGGTGGCCAGGTCGTCGATGTAGCGGATCTCCGGCGCCCAGGTCATCTTCATGAAGCCCTGGTGGGTGATCTCCGCGGCCGGGCGGAAGCCGGAGGCCTGCCACTCGGCGTAGGTCAGCTTGTGGGTGATCCCGTCGGAGAGCACGAACAGCTCGTCCGCGGTGGCCCACTTGAGGTACTGGCTGCCCTCGATCCACCCGGCGTCGCGCGGGGTGGGTTTGCCCGCGCGGTCCCACATGGCGAAGTCCATGCGCTCCCACTGCCATGTGTCCTCGGCGTCGTCCCAGAAGGTCACCGCGTAGACGTGCGGCGACCAGGCGTACTTGACGTACGAGGTGGGCGTCGCCCGCGGCTCGGGGAAGCCCGCGCGTTCCCAGGTCGCGTAGTCGATCGGGGTGTGGGTGCCGTAGTTGTAGCGGTAGATGGTGTCGGAGTAGGCGTTCTTGTAGTAGCCGACGTCCACGGCGCTCGCGGGCGTGACGGCCAACGATGTGGTGGCGGTGGTGGCCAGGGCCAGCACGCCGACGCGGCGCAGCAGGGTGCGAAACATTTGTCCAAGCCGTTCATCGGGTGGGTGAGGAGAGTGCTCGAGGTCCCGCTGTTGACGCACAACACCCTGGGGGAGGCCTGCGACGCAGGCCTCCCCCAGGGTG
>NZ_WHOL01000076.1 GCF_009745975.1 Actinokineospora pegani
GTGTCGATGGTGAAGACCACGAAGCCCTGGGAGGCCAGCCGCCGTCCCAGCCAGGAGATGCTCGACTCCAGCGCGGTGAACCCGGGGGAGATCGCGACCGCGCCGAAGGTGCCCTGCGCGGTGCTGGTCGGGTAGTAGATCGTGCCGCCGCCGAAACCGTTTGCCGCTGAGCGTGACACGCTCGAGGTGGCGACGGAGAAGCTGCCGGTGGGCGCCTCGATGCTGGACACCGTCGGGTCCGGGCCGCGCTGGTAGGGGTTGTCGGCCGCGGGGGCGGCCGTCGCCGTGGTGACACTCGCGACCAGGGCCAGTGCGACGGCGATCGGGGCGCCGAACCTGGCCAGGCGGCGGGGTGCGGTGGGTGCGTTGGCGAGTGTGGTCATCGTTGACCTTTCGCTCGGGTGGGGTGCGCTGGGGAGCAGGCCACCTCAGTGAAACATTATGGGGAAATGTTTCACCATCGGCCGATCGAGTGAGCGCCCGCTCAGCGCTCCAGCGCGCCGTTGACCAGTGCGTCCAACAACGTCGTGGCCACGTCCAGGTCGACGGTCCGCGACGCCAGCGCGTCGGCGTAGAGGAACGACTCGCCCAGCCGCACCACCGCGAAACTCAGGTCGTCGATCCCCACCAGCGGCCGCAAACCCGCCTCGGCCACGTCGGCCCGGAACAACGCCGCGTGCGCCCGCACCACCTCCGGCTGCACACGCCCGCGGGGGTCGGTCAACACCCGCATCGCCACCACCGGTTCGGTGTCTATCAGCTTCCGCAGCCCCTCGTCGGCCGCCACCGCGCGCCGGTAGTCCTCCATGACCGCCAGGCAGCGCAACCGCCCCGCCTCGTCCCGCACCGCCTCGCCGCGACCATCCCGCCACCGCCGGAGGGCCGCGTCCCAAGTGCGATCGGACAGCAGCGACAGCGCGGCCCCCAGCAAGTCGTCCCGGTTGCCCACGCGGCGGAACAACGTGGCCCGCGAGATCCCCAGCTCCCCGGACAACCGCCCCAGTTCGAGCCGCGCGCCACCGTGCAGGGCCTTGGCCGCATGCCGGACGATGTCTTGTGTCGACGCGGTCACGCGGCAAACCCTAGCGCCCGGCGCGCGCGGACGATGCCCGCGACGATCAACGCCTGGCCGGTGGCGTAGGTCAGCATCACCCAGAACCCCGGCACCGGCGGCGCGTACCAGCTCGCGAACGCGTCGAGCGCGATGAGGCCGTCGGAGACGAAGAACAGCGCTCCGCCGATGCCCGTGAGCGGGTGGACACCGGTCGCCAGCACGGCCATGAGCGCCAGGCACACCCCGTAGACGATCACCGGGCCCAGCAACCCGCCCGCGCCCGGCGCGCAGGCCGCCAGCAGGCCCGCGAACGCGGCGAGGTACGCCAGCAGGGCGGGTCGGCGCAGGGCGGAACGGCGCCAGGACGGGAGGAACGCCGCGATGTAGGCCACCTGCGCGCACAGGAAGAGGCCGACCATGGCCAGGAACCGGGTGTCGTCGGTGAACAGGGCGGGGACGGTGTCGCCCAGCCAGGAGAAGCCCAGCGCGAGCAGCACGAGCCGCTTGACGCCCGCCGCGGCCACGAACGCCGCCGCGAGCAGGGGCATCAGCGACCACTGGCTGACCGCGGCGACCATCCCCGCGCCGGCGAGCTGAGCCGCCAAGTGCACGACGGCGGCAGCCGCGAACAGCGCCACCAGTGGCCCGGCCGAACCCACTCGATGTCGCATGTGGCCCTCCTCGGGCGGTCGGGGTCGCTGATCGTGGGCGCACCTCGGCGTCCACTCTCACCGCCGCACGGGCGCCCCGTGTTCTAGTCGGACCCCAGCCAGGGTGTGAGGACGGCGGGGTCGGCGACGGTCGACCTCACCTGGTCGCGTTCGGCGTCGGTGAGCGGGAGGGCGCTCAGGGCGGCGCCCCACTCCGGGACGCGGTCGAGCTGGTCCACGGTCTCGGCCAGCTCGATCAGCAGCGCCAGCGCGGTCGCTCGCTCCACCGCGGGCGCTGTCCCACCGTGCCTGCGCAGACCGGAGTTGAGAGCGCGGTAGGTGGCCTGGGGGTCTGTCTTGAACTCCAGCAGGATGCGGGCGTTGTCGAGGACCTTCGCCAGTCCCGAGAGCGACGCCGACCCGCCGTACTCCACCTCCTCCACCTGGTCCCGCTGGATGAAGATGACCGAGTTCCCCGACGGGTCCATCACCGTGAACCGCGACGCCCCCGGCCGGTACCGGGTGATCCTCGGCAGCCCCTTGGCCAGCACCTTCCCGTACTCGGCCCGCATCGCCGCCGTGAACGCGGCGTGGTAGGCCGCCACGGAGTCCACCAGCACCAGGCACCCGCCGGTGTCCTCCGCCGCCGGGTCGGCCCCCTTCGGGGCCCGCTTGTAGTGCAGGTCGAACCCACTCCAGTGCAACGACAGGTACAGGTACGGCTTGTGCTGCTCGTAGGTGACCGAGAACCCCAGAGCCCTCCAGAACGCCAGCGTCTCCTCGGGCAGGACGCACGGCAGCATCGGCACAACGGTCTCATTCGGCGTCACGGACAAACGTCGCTCCTCAAGCGAGTGAACCGGGGATCGGTCCAACCTAGCCCGGACGCGGTGGGCGCCGGGCCCGATTTCGCGAAGCGGGCGGTGAGGTTGCGGCGGTCGGCGAACCAGCTCTAGCGTGCGGGCACGGCAGCTCACACCCCGGAGGCCCGGTGCCCAGTCCCACCAAGCCCGTCCGCCGATCGCTCGGCCAGCGCCTGGTCGACGCGGCGGTGGACAGGATCTACAAGCTGCCCCCGCCTGCCGGCGACTACACGGTCACCCGGGACGTGCGCATCCCCATGCGGGACGGGGCGGTGCTGCTCGCCGACCACCTCGCCCCCGACGGCCCCGCCTCGGGCACGGTGCTCGTGCGCCTGCCGTACGGGTTCGGCACGGCGACCACGGCCCTGTCCGGCAGTCCTTTCGCGACCCGCGGCTACCACGTCGTCCTCGCCCGGTGCCGGGGCACGTTCGGTTCGGGCGGGGAGTTCGAGCCGTTCACCAGCGAGGTCGACGACGCCGCGGACACGGTGGCGTGGCTGCGGGGGCAACCGTGGTTCGACGGGCGGTTCGCCACCTACGGCGGCTCCTACGGCGCGTTCACCCAGTGGGCGCTGCTCATGGACCCGCCCCCGGAGTTGGCCACCGCCATCCTCCAGATCGCCCCGCACGACATGAGCGGCACCATGTACCCCGGCGGCGGGTTCGCCCTCGACACCGCACTGTCGTGGAGCGACCAGGTGGTCCACCAGGAGCAGCCCGCCTCCTGGGCCAAGCTGTCCCGGGTGGTGACGCGGCGGCGACGCCGCACGGGGGCCATGGCCGGTCTCCCCGTCGCCGACAGCATCGACGAGCTGACCGCGGGGCGGGCGCCCTGGTACCGCCAGTGGGCGACGCACCGGGACCGCGCCGACCCGTACTGGTCGCCCATGCGGCTCGGGCCCGCGCTCGACCGGGTGCGGGTGCCCGTCCTGTTGCAGACCGGGTGGCAGGACCTGTTCCTCGAACAGACCCTCGAGCAGTACCGGACCCTGCGCGGCCGAGGGGTGCGGGTGGCGATGACCGTTGGCCCGTGGACCCACGTCGGCTCGATGGTGAAGGGGTCGTCCACGACGCTCCCCGAGGCCCTCGACTGGCTCGCCGAGCACCTCGCCCGCACGGGGGAGCGGACCCGGCCCGAGGCGGTGCGCGTGCACGTCACCGGGGCCGACCGGTGGCTGGACCTGCCGCAGTGGCCGCCCCCCGCGGTCGACCGGGTGCTGCACCCCCTCCCCGGCGGCGGCCTGGGCGCCACCCCGGCTCCCGCGGGCGCCCCGCCCGCCACGTTCACCTTCGACCCCGCCGACCCCACCCCCACGGTCGGCGGCCGCCTCCTGGGCGTCCCCGAGGGCGGCTACACCGACGACACCGCACTGGCCACCCGCGCCGACGTCCTCACCTTCACCGGCCCGGTCCTCACCGAGTCCCTCGAGGTCCTGGGCGCGCCCGTGGTCGAACTCGCGCACACCAGTGACAATCCGCACACCGACCTGTTCGTCCGCATCAGCGAGGTCGGCCCCAGCGGCGCCTCCCGCAACGTCACCGAGGCCTTCCTCCGCCTCGACCCGCACACCCCGGCCGACCCCGTCCGCCTGCGCCTCGACGACATCGCCCACCGCTTCACCCCGGGCTCCCGCATCCGCCTGGTCGTGGCGGGCGGGTCGTTCCCCCGCTTCGACCGCAACCTCGGCACCGGCCAGGACCCCGCCACCTCCACCGACCTGGCGCCCTCCCACCGCGCCATCGACCTCAGCGCGTCCCGCGTCATCCTCCCGGTGCGGGCCTGAACGACGGGGCGGACCCCGGTTCGACTTGAAAGGTTCCAGATAAGGCCTACAGTTGCGGTGTGATGGCTGAATTCGAGGCGCAGTTGCGGTCGGTGTCGTTGCGGGTGACCCGTCCGAGGCTGGCCGTGCTCACCGCGCTGCGCGATCAGCCGCACGTCGACACGGACAAGGTGATCGCGCTGGTGCGGGTCGACCACCCGACGGTGTCGCACCAGACGGTCTACGACGTGTTGCGGGCGCTGACCGGGGCCGGGTTGGTGCGGCGCATCCAGCCCGCCGGGACGACCGCCCGGTACGAGCTCCGGGTGGGCGACAACCACCACCACATCGTGTGCCGTTCCTGCGGTGCGATCGCGGACGTCGATTGCGCTGTCGGACACAGCCCCTGTCTCACCGCCTCCGACGACCACGGGTTCGTGGTCGACGAGGCCGAGGTCGTCTACTGGGGCACCTGCCCCGGCTGCGCGGCCGAACGCACCACCTGATGATCCGCAGGTTCGGAAAGGACGCAACAGAACACATGAGCGACCCCAGCACAACACCCCCGTCCAGCGCCCAGGGCGTGGATGACAAGGCCGCGGCCGGGTGCCCGGTCGCGCCCGACTCGGTGACCGCGCACGGCAGCGAGAGCGAGAACCCGGCGATCGACTCGCCGACGCCGAAGACCGGGGGCCGGCCGCGCACGAACCGGGACTGGTGGCCCGACCAGCTCGAGCTGTCGGTGCTGCACTCCCACTCGTCCAAGGGCAACCCGCTGGGCGAGGGGTTCAGCTACGCCAAGGAGTTCGCCGGGCTCGACGTCGAGGCCCTCAAGCGCGACATCACCGAGGTGCTCACCACCTCGCAGGACTGGTGGCCCGCCGACTTCGGCCACTACGGCGGGCTGATGATCCGGCTGAGCTGGCACGCCGCGGGCACCTACCGCATCCACGACGGCCGGGGCGGCGCGGGTGACGGTGGCCAGCGCTTCGCCCCGCTCAACAGCTGGCCGGACAACGCCAACCTGGACAAGGCTCGGCGGCTGCTGTGGCCGGTCAAGCAGAAGTACGGCCAGCAGGTGTCGTGGGCCGACCTGCTCGTGCTCGCGGGCAACGTCGCCCTGGAGTCGATGGGCTTCAAGACCTTCGGCTTCGGGTTCGGCCGTGCGGACGTCTGGGAGCCGGAGGAGATCTTCTGGGGCCCGGAGGACACCTGGCTGGGCGACGAGCGCTACGCGGGCGACACCGAGATGGTGGCCGACGTCGGCGCCACCGAGATGGGCCTCATCTACGTCAACCCCGAGGGCCCGCGCGGCAACGCCGACCCGGCCTCGGCGGCCCACTTCATCCGGGAGACCTTCGCCAGGATGGCGATGAACGACGAGGAGACCGTCGCCCTCATCGCGGGTGGCCACACCTTCGGCAAGACCCACGGGGCGGGCATCGCCGACGACCACGTCGGCCCGGAGCCCGAGGGCGCGCCGCTGGAGAACCAGGGGCTGGGCTGGCTGAGCACGCACGGCACCGGCAAGGGCGCGGACACGATCACCAGCGGTCTCGAGGTGACGTGGACCGACGTGCCGACGCAGTGGAGCAACCGCTTCTTCGAGATCCTCTTCGGCTACGAGTGGGAGCTGACGACGAGCCCGGGCGGGGCCAAGCAGTACGTCGCCAAGGACGCCGAGGCGATCATCCCCGACGCCCACGACCCGTCGAAGAAGCACAGGCCGACCATGCTCACGACGGACCTGGCGCTGCGCGTCGACCCCGCCTACGAGCGGATCTCGCGCCGCTTCCTGGACAACCCCGACGAGTTCGCGCTGGCCTTCGCCAAGGCCTGGTACAAGCTGCTGCACCGCGACATGGGCCCGGTCAGCCGCTTCCTGGGCCCGTGGGTCGCCGAGCCGCAGCTCTGGCAGGACCCCGTGCCCGCCGTCGACCACGAGCTCGTGGGCGACGAC
The DNA here is from genome assembly GCF_009745975.1 of Actinokineospora pegani. Classification (GTDB taxonomy): domain Bacteria; phylum Actinomycetota; class Actinomycetes; order Mycobacteriales; family Pseudonocardiaceae; genus Actinokineospora; species Actinokineospora pegani. Next base: position 6,291 of record NZ_WHOL01000076.1, read on the forward strand.
GACATCGCCGCCCTCAAGGCCAAGGTGCTCGACTCCGGGCTCACGACCGCCCAGTTGGTCACCACCGCCTGGGCGTCGGCGGCGAGCTTCCGCTCCACCGACAAGCGCGGCGGGGCCAACGGCGCCCGCATCCGCCTGGAGCCCCAGCGCGGTTGGGAGGTCAACCAGCCCGAGCAGCTCGCCGCGGTCCTGGAGACCCTCGAGGGCGTCCAGCGGGAGTTCAACGACGCGGGCGGCGCGAAGATCTCCCTCGCCGACCTGATCGTGTTGGCCGGTTCGGCGGCGGTCGAGAAGGCGGCGGCCGAGGCCGGTGTCGAGCTGACCGTGCCGTTCCACCCCGGCCGCACCGACGCCGCCCAGGACGACACCGACGTCGAGTCGTTCGCCGTGCTGGAGCCGCGCGCCGACGGGTTCCGCAACTACCTGCGTGCGGGCGAGAAGCTCCGGCCGGAGGTGCTGCTGGTCGAACGCGCCTACATGCTCGACCTGACCGCGCCGGAGATGACCGCGCTCGTCGGCGGCCTGCGCTCCCTCGGGGCCAACCACGACGGCGCCGGGCACGGCGTCCTCACTGACCGCCCCGGCGTGCTCAGCAACGACTTCTTCACCAACCTGCTGTCCCCCGGGACCCGCTGGACGGGGTCGGAGACCGAGCACGTCTACGAGATCCGCGACTCGGCCACCGACGAGCTGAAGTGGACCGCGACCGCGGTCGACCTCGTCTTCGGCTCCAACTCCCAGTTGCGCGCGATCGCCGAGGTCTACGCGGGCGAGGGCGCGCAGCGCCGGTTCGTGGCCGACTTCGTCGCCGCGTGGACCAAGGTCATGGACCTGGACCGGTTCGACCTCGTCTGACCGCCACCACCAGACCGCCCGGCCGATCCGCGAGTGATCGGCCGGGCGGTCCTGTGCGGGGCCGGTGAGCTGGGTCCCGGTGCGCTCTCGCCCCGGTCGGTCTGGTGTGCTGGGATCGCGCACACCGAGGCAGGCTCGGGTCGGTCGGTTGGCGCGTTGCCGCTCGCCGACGCCGCAGGCGCCGTCGAGCGCCGTGTTCGGCTGGACGGAGAGGCGGTCACCGCGATGCGCGGCGATCCACAGCAGACGCCCGGAGCGGCCGGGTCCGACGACGCGGTGGCGCTCAGGGAACGCCGCGTGGCCCGCGCGTTCGTGAGCCTCGCGGACACCATGGTCGACGACTTCGATCCCAGCGAGTTCCCGCACGTCCTCGTCGAGCACTGCGTGGACCTGCTCGAGGTGGACGCCGCGGGCGTGCTGCTCCGGGACCGGCGCGGCGGTGTGCGGGTGGCCGCGGCCCCGTCGGACAAGGCCGAACTGCTGGAGCTGTTCGGCGCCGAGCCCGCGGGCGTGCGCCCGACGTCGGCGCACCTGGGCCAGGCCCTCGTCGACGTCGCCACCATCGCGATCCTGCGACAGCGCAGCATCGGCGTCGCCGAGGGCCTCGCCGGGCAGGTGCAGACCGCGCTCAACGCCCGCGCCATCATCGCCCACCACGCGGGCCGGGCTTGACCGTCAGGGGGCGGTGACCGCCATGCCCATCACCATGGTCACCGCGCGCTTGAGGTAGTCGCGCAGGTCGTCGGCCGTGTCGATCTGGACCAGGCCGTTGGTGAAGGTGAACGACAGGATGATCCGGCCGAACAGGTCGGCGGCGAAGTCGATGTCGATCGGCGGGATCGCGCCGTCGGCGATGCGCTGCTCGATGCGCGGCTTGAGCAGCGACATGGCGTAGCGCAGCGGCAGGAACGCCTGGCCCGCGAACTGGGCGGGGAGGGTGCCGTGCCCGTCGGGCGGCGCGGCGTTGAACAGCGGGTGGTCGCGCACGAAGGTGACGATGAAGCCGATCAGGTTGCCGAACGACTCCGCGTCCCAGGTCAGCTCGTCGGCGAGCGGGAGCAGCCGCTCGACCAGGCTCGCCAGCTCCCGCTGGGTCAGCGCGTCGCGGATGGCCGCGTAGTCGTCGAAGTACCGGTACAGGGTCGGCCGGGAGATCCCCGCCTCGCGGGCGATGGCCGACAGCAGGCGGTCGGACCGCAGGCCGCCGCGGACCAGGCAGGTCATCGCCGCGTCGAGGATCGTCTCCCGCTGTTGCTCGGCCTTGGCCTGGCGGACGCTTCCCATCCCATCCTCACGTTACACATCGACAGTGGGTTGTAACGAAATGCTTGACACTCGCCGCCGAACTTCTTACAGTCGAAGCATCGAGTGTAACGCTGAGCGTCTCTTCGTGAAGCCACCGCCCATCCAAGCCGAGGAGTCGGGAATGACCAGCGTGCACCACAGCGCCGCCGAACGGGAGCGCGCCGCCCGCCGACTGCTCGATTCGTCGGCCGTGCTGTCCCTCGACCCGCTGCTCGAGGTCGACTGGGACGCTCCCCTGGACACCTCCTACTACGGCTTGAGCCCGGAGTGGAGCGCGCTGTTCGGCACGCGGTACTGGTCGGAGATGGACGAGGACCAGCGCAAGGAGCTGACCCGGCAGGAGATCGCGTCGATCTTCTCCACCGGCATCTGGTTCGAGACGGTCCTGCAGCAGATCGTGCTGCGCGACTTCTACGCCGCCGACCCGACCGACCCGAACTTCCAGTGGGCGCTGACCGAGGTCGCCGACGAGTGCAGGCACTCGATCATGTTCGCCCGCTCGGTGGCCAAGCTCCGCGCCCCCCGCTACCGCCCGCACCCCGCCGCGGTGCGAGCGGGGCGCTGGTTCGCCGCGATGGCCGGGGGAGAGGCGGCCTACGCGGCGATCCTCGTCGCCGAAGAGGTGCTTGACGTGCTGCAACGCGCCAGCATGTGCGACGAGCGGGTGCTGCCCCTGGTGCGCACGGTCAACAACATCCACGTGGTCGAGGAATCCCGGCACATGAAGTTCGCCCGCGCCGAGACGCGGGACCGGCTGTCCACCGCCTCCACCGCCCGGCGGCACGCCAGCGCTGTCGTGATCGCGTCGGTGGCCTTCTACATCGTGGAGGGGATGGTCAGCCGGAAGGTCTACCGGACGGCGGGCCTGGACGTCGCCAGGGCCGTGCGGGAGGCCGCGGCGAACGAGCACCGCAAGGCGGTCCTGCGGTCCAGTTGCGCCGGACTGATGGACTTCCTGCACTCCTGCGGCCTGCTCACCCGGCCCGCCGTGGCCATCTACCGCCGGGCGAACCTGATCTGAGCAGGCGCACCAGACCAGGTGTGTCACACCCGACCTGGTGCTGGGAATCAACACCGGCCCGCAGGCGCTGCAGGTGGGGTGAAGAAGATTGGTTTCCTCTCGTTCGGCCACTGGTCGCCGGACGCGCACTCCCAGACCCGCTCGGCCGGGGACTTCCTGCGCCAGTCGATCGACCTGGCGGTGGCCGCCGAGGAGCTCGGGGTCGACGGCGCGTACTTCCGGGTGCACCACTTCGCGCGGCAGGCGGGCAGCCCGTTCCCGCTGCTCGCGGCGATCGGGGCGCGCACCTCGAAGATCGAGGTCGGCACCGGTGTCATCGACATGCGCTACGAGAACCCGCTGTACATGGCCGAGGACACCGGGGCCGCCGACCTCATCTCGGGGGGCAGGCTCCAGCTCGGCATCAGCCGGGGGTCGCCCGAGCAGGTGATCGACGGGTGGCGCCACTTCGGACACGTCCCGGCCGAGGGGGAGACCGACGCGGACATGGCCCGGCGGCACGCCGAGAAGTTCCTCCAGGTGATCGAGGGGGAGGGTTTCGCCCAGCCGAACCCGAGGCCGATGTTCGCCAACCCGCCGGGGCTGCTGCGGCTCGAGCCCTACTCCGAGGGGCTGCGCGAGCGCGTCTGGTGGGGTTCCAGCTCGAACGCCACCGGTGTCTGGGCCGCCAAGCTCGGCATGAACCTGCAGAGCTCCACGCTCAAGGACGATGAGACGGGTGAGCCGCTGCACGTCCAGCAGCGCAAGCAGATCGAGGCCTACCGCGCCGCGTGGGCGGAGGCCGGACACCCGCGCGAGCCCCGGGTGTCGGTCAGCCGCAGCGTCTTCGCGCTGACCACCGACCTCGACCGCGCCTACTTCGGCCGCGACCGCGCCTCCCGCGACCAGGTCGGCATGATCGACGAGACGACCAGGGCCATCTTCGGGCGCTCGTACGCGGGCGAGCCGGACGAGCTGGTGCGGGCGCTGAAGGCCGATGAGGCCATCCAGGCCGCGGACACGCTGCTGCTGACCATCCCCAACCAGCTCGGGGTCGACTACAACGCCCACCTGCTGGAGAGCATCCTCACCCACGTGGCACCGGAGCTCGGCTGGCGGTAGCGGGGATGACGGCCGTCCGCGGCAGGCAGGCGAGCCGCGTCTGAGAAGATGATCCGGTGGACGAGACCGTTCGGACGGCAGCCGTGCGATGAACGACGACCAGCTCATCGCACGGCGAACCCCGCGGTCGCGCGCCATCGCCGACCGGGTCCAGGTGGTCCTCGACCTGACATCGAGGTTGAACGTGCTGCCGTTCGCGGACGGCGCGGGGCGCGCCGCCTTGCTGAGCCAGATCCTCGGCGAGCCGCTTCCCGCGAGCGTCACGATCTACCCACCGTTCTACTGCGACCACGGACTCAAGATCCGACTCGGTGAGCACGTCTTCGTCAACCAGAACTGCTCGTTCTACGACATCGGGGGCATCACGGTCGGCGACCGCACGATGATCGGGCCGGGGGTGACGCTCAGCACCGCCGGGCACCCGGTCGCCCCGGCCCAGCGCTACGACGGGATCACCACCGCCCCGATAGTGATCGAGTCCGACGTCTGGATCGGGGCCAACGCCACGATCGCGCCCGGCGTCACCGTCGGCCGCGGTGCGGTCATCGGCGCGGGCGCGGTGATCGCCAAGGACGTCGCGCCGCTCACCGTGGTCACGAGCGCGGGTCACGTGGAGCGCAGGACCCTCACTCCCTAGGTCGTCCTAGTCAGCTCGGCGAAGAACGCCGCGATGTCGCGGGCGAGCAGGTCCGGCTCCTCCATCGCCGGGAAGTGGCCGCCCCGGGGCATCTCCGTCCAGCGCCGGACGTCGTAGAGGCGTTCGGCCCAGGTCCTGGGGACCTTGCCCTGGTGGGCGAACTCCCGCCAGAACAGGGCCACCGCGGTGGGGACCCGCACCCGGTCGGCACTGGTCAGCTCGTACAGGTCGCGGTTGTCGTGGAAGTCGCGCATGGAGTCGGTGATGGTGTTGGTCGCCCAGAACAGGGTCAGGGTGGTCAGCAGGTCGTCGAGGGCGAAGCGGCTGGTGAGGTCGCCGTCGCAGTCGGACCAGGCCCGCCACTTCTCCAGGACCCAGGCGGCCAGCCCGACGGGGGAGTCGGCCAGCGCGTAGCCGAGGGTCTGCGGTTTCGTCTCCTGGACGAGGTGGTAGCCGCCCTCGCGCTCGACGAAGTCCGCCTCGGCCGCGACCAGGTCCCGCTCCGGCCCGGTCAGCTCCGAGCCGAGCCACGGGTCGAGCTCCAGGTTGCCCAGGTGCAGCCCGATCAGCGACGGGCCGTGGCGCAGGCCCAGGAACGTGGCCACGCCCGCGCCGAAGTCGCCGCCGTGCGCGGCGTAGCGGTCGTGGCCGAGACCGGTCATCAACGCGTGCCACAGGTCCGCCGTGTCGGCCATCGTGTGCCGCCGGGGCGGGCGCGGGGTGAAGCCGTACCCCGGCAGCGACGGGATGACCAGGTCGAAACCCGGGCCCGGGATCCCGTGCGCCACCGGGTCGGTGAGCGGGGCCACCAGCGGCAGCAGCTCGGTGAACGTGCTGGGCCAGCCGTGGGTGAGCAGCAGCGGGACCCGGCCGTGGCCGGACACGGCGCGCTGGTGGACGAAGTGGACGTCCACATCGCCCACCAGCGCCGTGCTGTGCTCGAAGCCGTTCAGCCACGCTTGCCGCGCCCGCCAGTCGAACCGGTTCGCCCAGTGGTCGACCACCTCGCGCAGGAAGGCCAGGTCGGTCCCCTGCGACCAGGGCGCGCCCGGGGCCGGGGTCGGCCACCGGGCGGCGCGGAGCCTGGCCCGCAGGTCGGCCAGCACCGCCTCATCGATCGAGACGGTGAACGGTCTCACCCGCACGGCTTCGGGGCGGCCCCCACCTCGCCGCGCTCGCGGGCGGCGATGGCGGCGACCGTCTCATCGATCTTGGCCAGCAGTGCGGCGTCGTCGACCAGCGCGCCGCCGAACGCCTCGGTGGCGAACTGCAGGCGCCGGGCCTCGGTGACCTCGCTCGGCCGGTGCCCACCCGCCGCCAGCACCGTGGCCACGGCCTTGTCGAACGCCCCGAGCGCGAAGTCGACCTCGTCGTCGCCCCACGCGGCCGTGATCATCTGCGTGCCGCCGTCGTCGAAGTAGACGCCGTTGTCGAACGCGGCCCGGAAGATGTCCCTGGTCAGCTCGTCGGAGTCGAGCACGACGTCGAACAGCATCGGCGGGCCCGCCACCAGCGCGGGCACGCCCGCCGCGGCGAGGATGTCGGCCATGCCCGTGCGCAGCCGGGTGCCCACCTCGGCGGTGCGCTCGTACACCGAGCCGTCCGCCATCGTGTCCAGCACCGCCAGCGCCGCGGCCATCGGCACCACCTCGCGGGTGTAGGTGCCGCAGATGCCCGCCTTGTCGTAGGCGTTGATGACGTCGGCCTTGCCCAGCACCGAGGAGATGCTGTGCCCGTTGCCCAGGCCCTTGCTGATCGTCATCAGGTCGACCGGGACGCCGTTCGTGCCCGCCAGACCCCTGGTGCCCCAGCGGAAGCCGGTGATCACCTCGTCCAAGGCGAACAGCACGCCGTGGTCGGCGCAGAGCTTCGACAGCCGCTGGTAGTAGTCGACGTCGAACCAGGCGGGCTCGGGGGTGACGAACACGCAGGCGATGTCGTCGGCGAACTCCTCGAGCAGCCGGGCCAGCGCGGTCTCGTTGTAGCCGAAGTTGACCACCCGGGTGCGCGGCTCGAAGCCCATGTTGAGGTAGGCGAGCTGCCAGTCGTGCCAGCCGTGGTAGCCGGAGGTCAGGACCAGTTCCCGGTCGGTGGCGGCGCGGGCCAGCCGGATCGCGGTGCTGGTGGCCTCGGAGCCGGTCTTGCAGAAGACCGCCTTCTCCACCGGGTAGCGCTCGATCAGCTTGTCGGCCAACCGGACCCGGTGCGGGGTCAGCGTGGTCGCGAACACGGTGCCGTTCTCGCGCACGCAGTCGACGACCGCCTCGACCACGGCGGGGTGCCGGTTGCCCAGCAGCAGCGCGCCGCTGGCGGCGGTGGCGTCGAGGATGCGGTTGCCCTCGACGTCGCGCATCCAGGAGCCCTCGGCGGCCTCGATCACCACGGGGTACCGGCTGGCGATGTCGTACTGCTCGGCGGCGGTGACCCGGCGGGCGTGGGCGAGGGTGTCGAGGTTGCCCTTGGCGAGGGTTCCGGTCATGGGATGCTTCCCCTTCACTTGGTGGTGTCTGCGGTCGGGTTGGGAGTGGCGGCGCGCACGGCGCCGCCGAGGTCGCGCAGTTCGGCGTCCAGCACCCGCTGCGGGTAGAGCACCGACAGCAGCGGGGCGGCCATGGCGGTGGTGACCAGGGCCATGATCACCATGAGGGTGTAGAGCTGTGGGGTGAGCAGGCCCATTTGGACACCGATGCTGAGCACGACGAGTTCGGTGAGGCCGCGGGTGTTCATGAGTGTGCCCAGGACCGCTGATTGCCGTGGCGGGCAGCCGCAGGCCCTGGCCGCCGCGTAGGCGCCGAGGAACTTGCCCGTGATGGCCGCCACGAGGATGAGCGCGAGCCAGCCCAGGCCGCTCGAGGTGAACGCGCCCAGGTCGATGTTCAGCCCGGCGACGATGAAGAAGATGGGCAGCAGCAGGACGCCGTTGAGCTCGGCGACCTTCTCGTGCACCAGTTGGCGCACGCCGCTGGGTGGCATGACGACGCCGAAGAGGAACGCGCCGAAGATCAGGTGCAGGCCGATCCACTCGGTGAACGCCGCGGACAGCAGCATCCCGGCCACGACGACGGCGAGCTTCCCCGGCCCCAGCACCCGGTCATCGGCCATGATCTTGGCCAGCGCCGGGCGCACCCCCCACAGCATCAGCGCCAGGTAGGGCACCGACAGCGCGAGCAGCCACTGGTCGTCCGCGCCCTGCCCGCTCAGCGCGACGGCCACCGCCAGCAGCACCCAGGCCAGCGCGTCGTTGATGGCGGCCGAGGTCAGCGCCAGCGACCCGGAGGCCGTGCGCTGCATACCCCGGTCGGTGAGCAGGCGCGCGAGCACGGGGAACGCGGTGATCGACATGGCGACCGCGAAGTAGACCAGGAACGCGGTGTGCGAGCCGTCCGGGGCGTGCCGGCCCGCCAGTGCCAGCGCGACCAGCAGGCCGAGGCCGAAGGGCAGGGCCATGCAGCTCACCGCCACCGCCACGGCGGTCTTGCCGCTCCTGCGCACGGTCGCGGTGTCGAGCTCCATGCCCACGACGAACATGAACAGTGCCACGCCGAGGTTGGCCAGGACGGACAGGTCGGAGCGGATGGCGTCGGGGAACAGCGCGGCCCCGGGCGCGGTGGCGACCAGCAGCGGCAGCACCAGCACCCCGGCGAGGACCTCGCCGATCACCGGCGGCTGACCCAGGCGCCGCGCTCCCGCGCCCAGCAGGCGGGCCAGGGTGATGATCAGGGCCAGGACGACGAGCAGGGTGACGATGTGGCTCACGACGCCACCAGCGAGCCTGCGAGCAGGTCGGTCAGCAGCGCCGCCGCGGCGGCGTCGTCGGTCCACAGCCGCTCGCCGTGGCGGTGCAGCACCGGCAGCACCTCGCCGGGTAGCTGGGAGGGGAAGTGGTGCACCCCGGTCGCCTTCGCGGCCCAGCGCGCGCCGAGGTCGACGGTGACGGTGTGCGCGGCGTACGCCGCGGACCGCCCGTCGGCGTAGGGGAGGTCCTCGTACCACACCACCGGGGCCGCCGGGGCGACGCGCAGCACGGCCTGGCGGACCGCGGCGTGGTCGACGTGCCCGCCGACCGCCAGCGGCGCCAGGACGAGGTCGGGGGCGACCGCGTCCAGCGCGGCGCCGAGCAGGGCCGCCGCGGAGTCGACGACCTCGGCCGCGGGCTCGGCGCCCATCTCCGTCTCGTCGGTGTACCCGCGCAGGCTGGCGTCGGACAGGTCGTGCCGGGTCAGCCGCACACCGGCCCACGCGGCCCAGGCGTCCTCCTCCGCGGCCCGCACCGCGACGGCCTCGAGCGTGCCGTGCGCCGGGTCGCCGGGCGCGTAGCGGGTGGTGCCGAAGAACGTCTGCCCGGCCAGCCCGACGCCCGCCTCGGTCAGGCCCCGCACCGCGCCGCCCAACGACCAGGCCAGGTCGTCCGGGTGGGGGGACAACAGAAGCGCTGTCGCCGCCATGGTCGCTCCTTAAGCTCAGAAGAACTCGTCCAGCAGCAGGTAGAAGTGCAGGCGCTGGGCGTCCTCGGCCGTGCCGTACTCGGTGAGGACGCCGGGGCCGAGGTCCCGCACGAGCAGGGACAGGTCGCGCCACCGGTCGGCGCGGCCCAGCCTGCCCACATCGATCAGCCCGGTGACCCGGCCGGTGCCCGGGTCGACCAGGACGTTGTCCGCGCCCAGGTCGCCGTGGCAGGTGACCAGGTCCTCCTCGGGCGCGGGGGTGGCGTCGAGCTCGGCGAGCAGATCGGCCGCCGACCACCCGGCGTGCGCCGGGTCGAGGTCGTCGAGGTCGACCAGGCCCCGTTCGGTGGCCGTCGCCGCCCACGCCCGCGCGGCGGGCAGCGACAGGTCGAACGGGCAGTCCTCGACGGCGTGCAGCTCGCGCGCCAGTTCCGCGACCGGGCCCAGCACCAGCCCCTTGTCCACAGTGGAGGCTGGAACGCCCGGCACGGCCAGTGTCACCAGCCACGAGAGGCTGTCGTGACCACCGACCTCCACCACCTCGGGAACCGGGAAGCCCTTGCCGCGCAACCACTCCAACCGCTGCGCCTCGCCCGCCGGGTGGAACCGGCGGTCCTGCTCGCGCCGAGGGGGCGTGGTCTTGACGTAGTGCGTGTGCTTGCCCTCGACCCGGTACACCCGGGTCCCGTACGACCGGACGGCGACCGTGCGCCACCGCCCGGGCAGCGCGGGCAGCGACAGGGCCGGGGCGTTCACTCCACCACCGGTGTCGCCGAGGTGCCCGGCCCCGGGGTGCCCCGGCCGATCAGCTCGACGGTCTCGGCGAGGCGGGCCATCGCGGGCCCGGTGTCGACCGGGGACCCGCCGAACGCGTCGAGGGCGAACTTGCTCCGCAACCGCTCCGGCAGCTCACCCGCCTCGACGTCGGTGCGCGCGGCGACCTGCCTGGCGCCCTTCTCGAACGCCTCCAGCGCGTGGTCCACCTCGGCCTGGCCGAACGCGGCGGTCACCATCTGGGTCCCGCTGTCCTCGAACCACGCGCCGTGGGTGTACGCGGCGGCGTAGATGTCCCAGGACAGCTCCTCGGAGGCGGTGACGACGTCGAACATCATGTCCGGGCCCGCGACGTGCGCGGCGATGCCGACCGAGGCCAGCACGTCGCGCATGCCGTCCTTGAGCGCGCGGCCCATCCGCTCGGAGTGCTCGTGCACCGACCCGTCCTCGATCTCGTCCAGCACCGCCAGCGCGGCGAACATGGGCGTGATCTCGCGGTTGTAGGTGCCCGCGATCCCGGCGGCGTCGTAGTGGTCCATCAGCTCCCGGCCGCCCAGGACCGCGGCGATGGCGTGCCCGTTGGCGATGCCCTTGCTCATCGTGACCATGTCCGCGCGCACCCCGCCGGTGCCGTTGAGCCCGCGCGACCCCCAGCGCAGCGCGGTGATCACCTCGTCGAGGATGAACAGCACGCCGTGCTCGGCGCACAGCCGCGACACCCGGTGGTGCCACTCGAGGTCGAACCACGCGGGCTCGGGGGTGAGGATCACCGCGGCGACGTCCGAGCCGAACTCGGTGAGCAACCGGCGCAGCGCGGTCTCGCTGTAGCCGAAGTTCGCCACCCGCGTCCTCGGGTCGAAGCCCATGTTGCGGTAGGGGCGCTGCCACTCGAACCACCCGTGGTACCCGGCGGTCAGCACCAGGTCGCGGCCGGTGGCGGCGCGCGCGATCTGGATGGCCGCGGTCGTCGCCTCCGAGCCGGACTTGCAGAAGACCGCCTTCTCCCCGGCCGGGTAGCGCGCGCACAGCCGCTCGGCCAGCTCCAACCGCTGCGGGGTGATCGTGCTGGCGAACACCGCGCCGTGGTCGCGCACCGAGCGCACCACGGCCTCGACGACGGCCGGGTGCCGGTTGCCCAGCAGCAGCGCGCCGCTGGCCGCGGTCACGTCGAGCACGCGGTTGCCCTCCAGGTCGCGCATCCACGACCCGTCGGCGCTGTGGAACACCGACCCGAACCGGGTTCCCACGTCGAACCGCTCGGCGGCGGTGACCCGCCGCGCCCTGTCGATCGCGGCGGCGTTGGACTCGGCGACGGCCGTCATCGGTTTCCTCCCAGGAAGGTGGAGATGGTGCACAATGGAGTGAAGGTGGTTTTCCCAGTAATACCCGAGAAACGAGGGCGCGAGTGGACACCGTCGAGGTCGAGGCAGGCGACTGGCTGCGCGAGTGGGTCGCGGACAACCCGGCGCTGGGCGAGCGCGCGGCGCTGGTGGCGCGCTGGGTGTCGGACCCGACCCCCCGGGAGGAGATCGCGCCCGCCGAGGGGATGGCGCTCGGCGAGCTGCTGCGCGCGTTCAACGACACCGGCCCGCTGGGCGAGCCGCTGCGGTTCGCCTACCGCGCGGCGGGTTTCGAGTGCGTCCCGATGACGGGCACCTGCGACGACATCGCCGACGACCGGTGGCCGCAGTTCGGCGTGCCGACGACCCTGCGGGTCTACCTCGCCGACCCGTCCCTGCTGCCGCCGGGGATGTGCGAGGCGGCCGACTGGAACTTCATGGACGCCGGGCGGCCGGGCTTCCTCGGCTACGCCTACGGCGCCAGCCACGACGGCACGCTCTACCTCGCGGGCGTGCAGAGCGACATCGCCGTCCGCTACAGCTACCTGTTCCAGGGCCGGGCGGGCGGCGCCGAGGTGCGGGTGGGCCAGGACGTGGTCACCGTGCCCGCCCAGGAGATGGTCGACCGCTACGCCGCGCACGTCCCGGTGCTGCGCCGGACCTTCCAGCGCTACTGGATCCAGGTCATGCTCGGCGCGGCGACCGCCTGGGCGCTGCGCGAGGGTGTCGGGGGCATCGGCATCCTGCGCTTCCCGCCGCGCCCCGAGGAGGACGTGCGCGGGCACGTGGTGGACCGCGTGTACCGGGAGCTGCCCGACCGGATCGGCGCGGTCAAGCGGCGGGTTGTGGTGGGGGGCAGGGGACACGACTACGCCGTCTCCGCCGTGGCCGACGTGGTCGCGTACCTCGGCTCGAGGTTCAGCCGGGACGAGTCCGCGCCGTAGACGTCGCGCAGCAGCCGGTGCGCGGTGCGCAGCGCGACGGCCTGGATGGTCAGCGTGGGGTTGACCCCGCCGGGGAACGGCAGCACGGCGCCGTCGCCGACATGGACGTTGTCGGCGTCGTGCAGCCGCCCGTCGGTGTCGGTGACGCTGGTGGCCGGGTCCTCGCCCATGCGGCAGGTGCCGTGCAGGTGGCTGCTGCCCAGCGCCCAGCCGGAGGCCTCGCGCACCGTGACGGTGCAGCCCGCCGCGGACAGCGCGCGCTCCGCCTGCCCCAGCACGTGCTCCAGCCTGGCCAGGTCGCGCGGGTGCGCCTGGTAGTCCATGAGCACGTCCGGCACCCCGTGCGCGTCGGTCCCCGGTCCCAGCCGCACCCGGTTGCCCGGCTGCGGCTCGTCGGCGACCAGCGCCTCGACCCGGACCAGTTGCTCGCTGGCGCGCAGCCGGAACGGCCGCTCCGGGCGCGCCTCGTACAGCAGCCCGCCCAACCCGCCCGGCGCGGCCGGGTCCTCGTACAGGTCGGTGACCGCGCAGGTGGAGAACGGGCCGAGGCCCATCGTGGCGCTCTCGCCCGGCCCGCCGTTGTAGCGGTAGCCGACGACGTACTCGCTGAGCTTGAAGCACAGCCCCCGGCCGACGAGGTCGCCGGTGTTGCCCAGGCCCATCGGGTACCGGTCGCCGGTGGAGCGCAGCAGCAGCGCGGCCGACTGCACGGCGTTGGCGCACACGACGAACCGGCGCGCCCGCACCTCGTACCGCGCGCCGGTGTCGACGCGCACGCACTCCAGCGCCGTCGCCGTGCGCCCGGCGGTGCGCAGCCGCACCGCCTTGAGCCCGGCGAACAGCCGCGCGCCCCGGCGCAGCGCCGGGTCGAGGAAGCGCAGCGCGTCGCCCTTGGCGCCGATCGGGCACTTGCGGCAGATGCACGGGGCGTCCGCCTCGCACGCCGGTCTGCCCAGGTGCCCGCGGGTGTTGAGGGCGAGCGGGGTGGCGAACGGCGACCACCCCAGCGCGCTCGCCCCGTCCGCCAGCAGCGCGCCCTCGGCGGAGCGGGCCACCGGCGGCAGCGGGTACGGCCTGCTCGACGGCGGCAGCGTGGGGTCGGCCCCCGGCTCGCCCGCCACTCCGAGGAGCTGCTCGACCGCGGTGTAGTACGGCTCCAGCTCGTCGTAGCCGAACGGCCAGCGCAGCGGCAGCTCCGCGGCGCCCAGCGCGGTCTCGGCGTCGAAGTCGACCGGCCGGTTACGGAAGAACGCGCCGCCGTAGAACAGCGTGCCGCCACCGACGTTGCAGGTCGTCCACGGGTAGCCGATCTTGCCCCAGGTCCCGTTCTCCTGGCGGACCCACGCCGCCTCGGAGTCGGCGAGCAGGTCGTCGTAGGAGACCCCGTCGACGACGTGGCCGCCCTGCTCGACCACGGCCACCGACAACCCCGCGCCCGCGAGCGCCCAGGCGGTCAGCGCGCCGGACGCCCCGCTGCCCACCACGCACACGTCGTAGGCCTCGGCCAGATCCTCCTGGGTCGGCGCCGGTCCGAGGTCGACCCGGGGCCCCTCGCCCCGGGCAGCGGTCACCGGGCCGCCCCGGTCGGCTCCAGCACCCTGGTCTGCACCGCGACCAGCGCGGCGCGCACCTCCTCCAGGGTGACCGGCACCAGCGGCAACTGCGGATCACCGGCGGGGGAGCCGAGGTCGCGCAGCAGCACGAAGGCCAGCGAGTCGGGCGCCAGCGCCAGGTACCCGCGCTTGTTGTCGTCGCGCACCACCGCGAGCACGTCGTCGATCGAGACGCCCTCGGGCAGCCGCACCGGGGCGCCGAGCGCGGCGACCACCTCGTGGTGCACCTCCGCGTCCGCCGGGCTCAACCAGCCGCGGGCCAGGCTGATCGTGGCCGCGACGAGCATCCCGAACGCGATCGCCTCGCCGTGCGACACCCCCTCCGCGCCGCGCAGGCGGTGGTCCGCCAGCTCCACCGCGTGGCCGACGGTGTGCCCGTACTCCAGGACCAGCCCGCCGCGCTGCTCCCGGGTGTCGTCGACGGTCACCCTGGACTTGGCGGCGATGCTCTCCTCCAGCAGCCACAGCAGCGACTCGGGGGTGGCCAACGTGCCCTCGGCCAGCACCTTGCGCAGTGTCGGCAGCGCCCGCGGCCAGATCGCCAGGCAGTTCTTCGCCGCCTCGCACAGCCCGGACCTGAGTTCGCGCTCGGGCAGCGTGGCCAGCATGGCCACGTCGGTGAACACCGCGTGCGGGGCCAGGTACGTGCCGATGTGGTTCTTGCCGATGTCGCTGTTGATGGCCTGCTTCAACGACAGCACGGAGTCCATCGCCGCGGTCGTCGTCGTCGGGATGTGCACCAGTCGCACGCCGCGGAACATCAGGGCGGCGACCACTCCCGCGAGGTTGCCCGGCACGCCGCCGCCGAGGCCGATGACCACCGACCTGCGGGTCGCGCCCGCGGCGAGCGCGCGCCGCAGGCACTCGGAGAGCACGGTGAGCGTCTTCATCGACTCACCGGGTGGGTGGCTGAGCACCTCGACCGGGGCCAGCTCCCGCAACCCGGTGAGCAGGCGGCCGCCGTGCAGCCCCAGCACCGTGTCGTCGGTGACCACGACGAAGAGGTCCGCGTCCATCGTGGCCAGTTCGTCCAACACCCTGTCCGCGCAGTCGATCCCGTGGTAATACGGGAAGTCGCTGTCGCCGATCCGGATGCGCCGGGCCTGCCACCGCACCTCGGGTGTGGCGTGGCCGCTGTCGCTAGTCGTCATCGATCATCTCCCATCCGCCTGCTGGACCCGCCCATGGGTCTGAACGGCCTACGCGATTGCGCTGATCGGATTTCCATAGACCGGTGGATCGTGCTGTACACGTGTCCGAGCAATTCGTCACGCGCCGAAATGTCACCGACACGTGAATTAGGTGTTCAGTTCGGATGTCGGCGGAGGGGATCGACGACAAACGACGTCACCGAACGTGATGGCGATCGGCGAAAAAATGATTAACACTGTCGCTGTCGCGGCCGTCGGAAACTTTCGGACCTGACCGTGTCCAAGGCGCTTCCGGCACTCCCCGTGTTCGTGAACCGACCATGTGCTGGTGTCGGTGGTGCGGCGTTGCTACCCCCTCTGAACAGCAAGTAACGACAGTTGTGCGCTGTGTTGTGCACAAGTGTTCACTGATGACGCGGGTGAACTTCGGGATAACCGAATTCGATGCCCCCACCGATTTCCCCGCGATACTTGCCCTGTGTGCTTCGTCCTGCACTAGTATGGTCTTAGCCGATCCGGGATTGTCAAGTATCGGGTCGGTGCGCGCAGGTCTTTTCACTGCGGAGCTGCTGCCAATCGGAGGCGTGTAAATGGTCCATTTGCCCTTACTTCCGGTCACTCCCAGGCACGTCACGGTCTTCGTGAACTGGGCCTGCAACCTGACCTGCCGCGAGTGCTGGATGTACGGCGACTCCTCGGCCGAGAGCACGTGGCTCGCCGAGGTCCAGCGCGACCAGGTGAGCATGGAGATGTGGACCGGGATCGTCGACGAGCTCGCGGCGACACCCGGTGGCGACACCTACCTGACGATCATGGGTGGCGAGCCGCTGATGCATCCCAAGCTCGTCGAGCTGGTGCGGGAGGCCAAGACGAGGCTGCCCGGGTGCAACCTCGACATGAGCACCAACGCGACGCTGCTGCCCCGCTTCGCCGACGACCTGGTCGCCGCGGGGATCGACGACGTCTACGTCTCCATCGACGGACCCAACGCCGAGGTCAACAACCCGATCCGCGGCCGCAAGTCCTTCGAACGCGCCATCGAGGGCATGCGCTCGCTGAAGGAGGCGTCCCGCAAGGCGGGCCGCGGCCCCAAGATCGCGCTGAACTTCGTCGTCACCGGCATGAACTACACGCACCTGCCGGAGATGGTCCGGATGGCCGAGCGAGAGGGCATCTCCGAGCTGACCGTCGGCCTGGCCAGCTTCTTCACCAAGGAGGAGGGCAAGGCCAGCCGCGCGGCGTTCGAGGACGTCACCGGCCGCCCGTTCCTGAGCTGGGCCGGGTACTGCAACGCCCACCAGCACGCCGACATCGACCCCGACCGGCTCGGCGAGCTGCTGGAGGAGGCCGAGAACATGTCCTCGGACGTCTCGGTGCTCATCGCCCCCACCCGCTACGACAACAAGAGCAAGGGGCGCTTCTTCACCGACGACTGGCGCAACATCGTGCAGGACAGCACGTGCGTCAAGCTGTGGGCGCAGACCACGGTGCTGCCCAACGGCGACGTCATCAGCTGCACGACGTTCTCCGACACCGTCATGGGCAACATCAAGGAGAGCAGCCTCACCGACGTCTTCCACGGCGACATGTACACCAAGATGCGCGGCATGATCCGCGAGGGCTTGCAGCCCATCTGCCACCGGTGCTGCGAGCTCAACATGGACATCGACGTCGACCCGGGCCTCTACGCCCCGATCCCGCTCATCGTGGAGGGCGCCAGGTGACCAGCACAGTCCCACACGGCAACGGCGTCGTGCGCACGGCGGCGGAGGTCACCAACGCGACCTACACCGACCTGGCGCGCGCCAACAAGGTCTACGGCGAGGCGTTCCGCGCGACATTCGAGTACATCTGGGGCAGTCACATCCCCGGCGACATCGTCGAGTTCGGCTGCTACGAGGGCTTCTCGGCGCTCCTGCTCGCCGACCTGATGCTCGAGTTCGACGCCCAGGACGACTGGTACACCGCGATCATGCCGCGGCGCATCCACGTCTACGACTCGTTCCGCGGCTTCCCCAAGAGCGTCAACGCCGTGGACTCGGTGTCCTACGAGGTCGCCGACAGCGGCTACTGGCGGGAAGCCGAGGACGCCTCGGCCCCCGGCACCGAGGAGCTGCTGCGCTCGGAGTTCGCCCGCCGCTTCGGCGACAACGGGTGGACGGTCGTGCCCGGCATGTTCAACGAGAGCCTGGTGTCGAGCCCGCTGCCCGGTGAGGTCGCGGTGGCCAACCTCGACTGCGACCTGTACTCGTCGTCGGTCGAGGTGCTCGAGCACATGCTCAGCCGCAGGCTGCTGCCGGACGGGGCCGTGCTGCTGCTCGACGACTACAACTGCAACCGCGCCAACCCCCGCTTCGGCATGCGCCGGGCGATGCGCGAGTGCTTCGCCCGCACGGACGGGTTCTACGAGTACGACGAGTTCCTGCGCTACGGGTGGCACGGGCGGGCGTTCTTCGTCCACCGCCTCGGCGACACGCTCAACCCCGAGACCCCCGACCCCACCTCGCTGTGAAGGAGCGTGCATGACCCAGGTCGCCGAGAAGGCCTCCGACGCGCCGCGGCCCGGCCAGGACATGCTCGCGCTCGTCGTGCGCGGGCACCGGGAGCACGCCATCGAGCGCGTCCCGGTGCCCGAGCTCGGGCCGGGCGAGGCCCTGGTCGCGGTGACGCACGTCGCCGTGTGCGGCACGGACATCCGGCTGCTGCGGGGGACCCTGCACGACGCGGAGTACCCGGTGGTGCCCGGCCACGAGTGGGCCGGGCGGGTGGTGGCCGCGCCGAGCAGGCCGGAGCTGGTCGGCGCGGCGGTGGTCGGCGACGGCATCACGCCGTGCCGGTCCTGCGCGCGCTGCGCCGAGGGCAAGCACAACCTGTGCACCGACCTCGACGAGGTCGGCTTCACCAGGGCGGGGGCGTTCGCCGAGGCGTTCACGATCCCGGCGGCGAACCTGCGCGTGCTGCCCGAGGGGTTCTCCGGCCCGGAGGGCTGCCTGCTGGAGCCGCTGTGCGTCGCGCTGCACGCCGTCGAGCGGGCCCCCGCCGTGGCGGGCCGCTCGGTCGGGGTCATCGGCGGCGGCACGATCGGCCTGCTGGTCGGCCAGCTCGCGGCAGCGGGCGGGGCGGCGTCGGTGGTCGTCGCCGAGCCGTCCGCGCACCGGCGGGGGGTGGCCGCGGAGCTGGGCCTGGCCTCGGTGGCGGCGATGGCCGACTGGGACGAGCCCGACCTGGTCTTCGACGCGACCGGGGTCGCCGCGGTGTTCCCGCACGGGGTCGAGGCGACCCGGCCGGGTGGCGACTACGTGCTCGTCGGCTACTCCGGCGACGAGTCGGTCGGGTTCGCGCCGAGCGCGGTGATGCTGCGCGAGATCTCCGTGCACGGCGTGCTCTCCGGGTACGACCAGATCGATCGGGCCATCGAGGTCGTCGCCGCGGGCGTGGTCCGGCTCGGCCCGCTGCTCGGCCCGGTGCTGCCGCTGGCCGACTACCGGGTGCTGCTCGACGAGGTGGACGCCCCGCCGCTGCGGTCGGTGTTCGCGACCGGCCGGGACTGACCGGCGTGGCACAGGACGAGGGGGCCGGGCGCGCGGCGCCCGGCCCCCGTCCGCTCCGGTCAGCCCTGCGCGGGCAGCGGTCCCCCCGCGGCGACCGCGCGGTAGACCGTGGTGGTCAGCGCCGAGACCTGGGCCAGGTCGTAGCGGGCGCGGACCGTCTTGCCCGCGCGCTCGGCGCAGTCGCTGCGCCACTGCGGGTCGGCCAGCGCCTTGCGGATGCCCTCGGCGAACGCCTCCGGGGTCCGCTCGGGCACCAGCCAGCCCAGCTCGCCCTGCTCGAGCACGGTGGCCACCCCGCCGACCCCGACGGCGATGATCGGCACGCCGACCGCCATCGCCTCCAGCATCACCGAGCCGAACTCCTCGTGCAGCGAGGACATCATGAGCAGGTCGAGCGTGCCCAGCACGGCGGGCACGCGCTCGTTGGGCACGTAGCCGGTGACCGTGACCCGGTCGGTCAGGCCGCGCTCGGACAGGTCGCGCTCGAACAGGTCGCGCTCGTTGCCGTCACCGCACACCACCACGTGCACCGGCTCGTCGCGCAGGCGCTCGGCGATGTCCAGGATGATCGGCCAGCCCTTCTCCCTGGCGATCCGGCCGACGTAGCCGACCACGGCGCGCTCGCCGGGGACCGGCCACTGCGCGCGCACCCCGGCCACGGCCTCCGGGGTGGCCCGCGCGGCGAAGGCGTCCGCGTCGATCACGTCGGGGAGCACGACGAACCTGTCCGCCGCGACGCCGGTGTGCTCGGCCAGCACCGGGACCGTGCGCGGGGTCAGCACGACCGTCGCGGCGGCCGCCTTGATGGCCCGCTTCTCGACCCACCGCGCCAGCGGCTGCATGAACCGGTCGATGACGGTCATGGGGTGGTAGGTGGCGATGATCGAGCAGTGCACGGTCAGCACCAGCGGCGTGCGCAGCACCCTGGTCAGCAACCAGCCGAGCAGCGGCGGGATCATGACGCCGCTGCAGTGCACGTGGATGACGTCGTGGCGCCCGCGGTGGCGCACCAGGTGCCACAGCACACCCAGCGCCCAGGCCAGGTTCAGGTCGACCATGCCCCGGATGCGCGAGCGGATCGGCAGCACCGGGACGCGCACGCCGCGCACCTCGGTGTGCCCGGACATCGCCCAGTTGGTCGGGGCGCCCGGCAGGCGCAGGGTGAGCACGGTCTGCGCGACGCCGAGCGAGTCCAGCTCCTGGGTCAGCCGGTGGATCTGCGACTGCATGCCGCCGATCGCGTCGAACTTGACCGGCCAGGACGTCTCGGCCAGTTGCGGCCAGTAGTAGTGCGGGGACAGGCGCAGCACTCGGGGCGGGGAATCTGGCACGGGCGGCCTCCAGGACGTCGGCGAGCGCTGGCTGGGGGAGTGGGCCCGTCCGGCGGGGAGCACGCTCCACTTCGACCGGACGACGTGGCGATGGTATCACCGAGACGTCTCGGTGGCCGCTTTCCCGTGGAATTCCTGCCGGCGTCCGCCGTCATCGAAACTCGTGTAAACAATCCGCGCCGACGCCCTCCTCGGGTGTCTGCTTCACGGTATAGTCCGACTGCCCGCACAAGTGCAAGGAAAGGTCTGCCAACCCCATGAGTGAAGCGGTTGACGCTGCCCCGGAAAATGATTCCGAGGATTCTCGGGAAGCCGGTCCCGAGGCGGTCCCGATGCCGACCCCGCCGCCGGTGCGGCTCGCCGTCGACGAGTTGCTGCCGCTGGTGAACCGGCGGATGGAGGGCTTGGACGCCGCCGCGGAGAAGGTCAGCCTCGACATCGGCCTGCTCGAACTGGTCCGCACCAGGGCTTCCCAGCTCAACCACTGCGCGTACTGCACGGACGCGCACGGCGCGGAGGCCGTCGACGTCGGCCAGCACGTGCGCAAGGTGCTCGCCCTGCCGGTGTGGCGCGAGGCCCCGTTCTTCACCCCGCGCGAGCGCGCGGCGCTGGAGTTGACCGAGGCGATCACCCAGCTCTCGAATGGCCCGGTGACCGATGAGGTGTGGGACGGCGCGGCCAAGGAATTCACCGAGGTGGAACTCGCCGAATTGGTGTGGTCCATCGCGATCATCAACACCTGGAACCGGCTCGCCGGGCCGGCGCGGCCGTGGCCGGTGGAATAGCGGAACGGGGTATTGCCGATGACCGGGACCACAAGCACCGAAACCGGCCTCGCGATGTCCGAGGACGAGGTGTTCGCCGATTTCACCCGGCGGGTCGACCTCACGGGCGCCGTCGTGGCCGAGCTCGGCGGGGCGTTCCCGCCCGAGCTGCTCGCCGCCCACGGGGTGGCCCGCTGGTACTCCATCGACCCGCACCGCCAGGCGCGCCGCGACGCCGACGGCCTGCGCGAGGTGCTGGCCGTGCGCGCCGAGGAGCTGCCGCTCGCCGACGAGAGCGTCGACGCGGTGTTCACCTGCAACGCCCTTCAGTTCATCGATGTCGGCCCCGCGTTCGCCGAGGCGTTCCGCGTGCTGCGGCCGGGCGGGCTGGTGCACGCCCACTTCGGACCGATCTGGTCCGGTGTGGACGGACACCAGCTCGAGTACGTGTCCTACCGGGGCAGGCCGCTGACCTTCTGGGAGGACACGCTCCTGCCGCCGTGGGCGCACCTGCTCTACGGCAAGGAGGAGCTGCGCGCGCTGCTGCGCAGCGGGGTCGACCACGAGCTGGCCGACCTGCTGGTGTGGCACGTGCACGACAGCCCCACGATCAACCGCGCGTTCTACGAGGACTACCTCGCCGCCGCGGCCGCCTGCGGGCTGGAGGTCGTCGAGGCGGCCACCGCCGACCAGCTCGACTACCCGATCACCACCCCGGACTACGACCCCGCGCTGCTGCGGGAGCCCGACCTCGCCGCGCTGGCCGCGGCGGTGTCCGCGCGCCGGGGCGCGCCCACCCGACTCGGCGTTCGCGACGTGCTGCTGGTGCTGCGCAAGCCCGGGTCCCGACCCCGTTCAGGAGACTCATGAGCGACCTCGCCATCCTCGGCGGAGCCCCCGTGCGGTCCGGCTCCACCTGGCCGGAGTGGCCCCAGTACGACGAGCGCACCGAGCACGAGCTGCTCGCCGCGCTGCGCTCGCGCCGCTGGGCGGTGAGCTGGCCGACCGACGGCACCCGCTCCAGGGAGCGCCGCTTCGCCGAGGAGTTCGCCCGCTACAACGACGTCCCGCACGCCGTCAGCGTCGACCACGGGTCCAGCGCCCTGGTCGTGGCGCTCGAGGCGCTCGACATCGGTCCCGGGGACGAGGTCGTCGTCCCGGTCATGACCTGGGTCGCGCCGGTCGCGGCCGTGCTGCGGGTCGGCGCGCTGCCGGTCGTGGTCGACGTCGACCCGGAGACCGGGTGCCTGACCCCGGAGACCGTGCGCGCGGCGCTGTCCGAGCGCACCAAGGCGGTCCTGGTCGTGCACCTGGCCGCCACCGTCGCCGACCTCGACGGGTTGCAGCAGGTGACCGAGGAGGCGGGCGTCGCGCTGATCGAGGACTGCGCGCAGGCCCACGGCGCCCGCTGGCGGGGCCGCCGGGTCGGCACCTTCGGCCGCGTCGGCTGTTTCAGCTTCCAGGTCGGCAAGGTCCTCGCGGGCGGCGAGGGCGGCGCGGTCATCACCTCCGACGAGGCGCTGTACCAGCGGATGCAGCAGTTGCGCGCCGACTCCCGCCGCTACGTCGACACCGAGCTGGCGCCCGGCGACCTCGAGCTGCTGGAGGCGGGCGAGGTCATGGGCGGCAACTACTGCATGTCCGAGCTGACCGCGGGCGTGCTGCTCGACCAGCTCCCGCGCCTGGACCAGCAGCACGCGCACCGCGACCGGATGGCGGCCGAGCTGGAGCGGGGACTGGCCGCGCTGGGCGACTTCGGGCCCATCCCGGTGCCCGAGCACGCCGACCAGCGCTCGATCTACGAGTACGGCATCCGGTTCCGCCCCGGCACCTTCGGCGACGTCCCGGTGGAGGCGGTCGCCGAGGCGGTGGGCGCCGAGCTGGGCATGGCGCTGTGGCCGCCGGACCTGCCGCTGCACCGCAGCGTCATGCTGCACCCGCACACCAAGAACCGGTTCCGGCTGGTGTGGACCGAGCAGGGCCGCGCCCGCGCGCTCGGCCGCGAGTACCCCGGCGCGGAGACCTACCGCGACACCACGCTGGTCTTCCACCACAAGGAGCTGCTCGGCGGCGAGGAGGACATGGCGGACCTGGTGCGGGCGGTGGCGAAGGTGCGCGACGCGCACAAGGAGCTGTTGTGAGCACGGCCGAGGCGATCTGGGACCGGTTCGACGCCCGCGACCGGGTGGCGATCAACTTCACCCTGACCTGCAACATCGCCTGCGCGCACTGCATCGTCGAGTCCAGTCCGCAGCGCACCGAGCGGCTGACCGTGGACGAGGTGCGCGCGGCGCTGCTGACCGCGAAGCGGGCGGGCAAGAAGCACGTCACCTTCAGCGGCGGCGAGGTGTTCCTGTTCCCCAAGCCCATGTGCGAGGTCATCGCCTACGGCCGGGAGCTGGGGCTGGTGGTCGACGTGGAGTCCAACGCGTTCTGGGCCCGCGACGAGCGCATCGCCGCGCTCAAGCTGGCCCCGTTCGTCGAGGCGGGCATCGCGGGGCTGTCGCTGAGCGCGGACGCCTACCACGTGGCGTACTTCCCGGTGACCCGCACGATCACCGCGGCGCGGGCGGGGCGGGCGGCCGGACTGCTCACCGAGATCAACTTCTGCCCGTCCGACCAGACCGCGGTGGACGCCGACATCCGCGCCGCGCTGACCGAGGCGGGCGAGCCGTTCCTGGTCAACGAGCTGCTCGACCGCGGCCGCGGCGCCGACCTGCACCAGGTCGTCGTCGCGCGCAAGGTCGCCGACCTGCCCGACTGCACCAGCCTGACGACCACGGTGCACGCGACCGGGGACGTCTACGCCTGCTGCGAGCTGGACATCAGCACCGACGCCATGAAGCGCACGCCGGTGTTCCTCGGGTCCATCCGGTCGCACGACGCGGCCGCGCACGCCGAGCGGGAGCAGTTGGTGTCGGCGTTCTACGACCCCGCGTCGCCGATCTACTTCCGGCGGATCGTCGAGGACCACCCGGAGTTCGCGGAGCTGGCCGTCGACACGTTCGCCACGATCTGCGACTTCTGCATGCGCGCGCTGTCCGACCCGGTGAAGGTGGAGGTGTTGCGCCGCATCCTCGCCGAGCACGGGTCGGCGCAGCCCGCGATGTCCTGAGCCCGAACGAGGAGCTGGGGGCGGCCCGATCGGGCCGCCCCCAGCTCCTCGTCGTCGTCAGCTGTGCGCGTCGTAGTACCGGCGCAGCGCGGTGTGGATGTCGTCGTCCACGAAGAACAGCAGCTCCGGCGGCGGGACGAAGTCGTGCTCCATCTCGTCGAGCATCTGCTTGAACGAGCGGCGGAACTGCTCCTCGATCAGCGGCGGGAAGTCCTCCGGCAGGTGCCAGTCGTGCTCGACGCCGACGGCCATGGTGTGCGTCAGCGCCGTCTCCAGCGCCTCCTCGCGGGTCATGGTCTGCAGCGGCGGGCGCACCGGGGTGAACACGTCCAACGCGGGGTCGTGCGCCTCGCCGAGGATGCGCGCGGCCATCTCGTGGGCCAGCATCGGCGACTGGTGCAGGCCGTCGCGGTAGGTGCCGGTCATCATCCACAGCCCCTCGACCCCGGCCCGGCCGAGCAGCGGGTACCCGTCCAGCGGCACCGGCCGGTTGCCCACGTTGATCTTGAGGATGTGCCCGTTGACGAGGTCGGCGCGCATCTGCCGGATGCCGCTGAGCAGCAGGTTGACCTCACCGATCGCGGCGGTCGAGATCGGGTGCGGCAGGATCTCGTTGGTGGCGCCCAGGTAGATCACCCCGTCCCCGCGCGGGACGACGTGCAGCCCGCAGGCGAACGCGCGGTTGGGCGTGCGGATCACGCTGTCGGGGGTCAGGCCGTTCTCGGTGCGGACCAGCAGCGACACGCCGCCGCCGGACACCAGCGCCGGGATGCGGTCGCGGATGCCGGGGTCGATGGCGGAGAGCAGGTCGTGCGAGGACGCCCCGGCGGCGAGCACCACGGTGTCCGCGGCGAGCACCCGCCCGCTGCCGCGCAGCGCCACGCCGGTGACCCGGTCGCCGCTGAGCACCAGCTTCTCGATGTGCGCGTCCACCAGCGTCCCGCCCGCGCGGGTGAAGGCCGTGGGCAGCGCGCGCAGCAGGGCGGGGGTGTCCACGGCGTGCTCGCCGGGGATGAACATCGCCTTGAGCGGGCGGGACTTGGGCTCCGGGGCCAGCCACTGGACCTGGTCGGCCTCCAGGTCCTCGTAGGGCTCCTTGTACTCCTCCATCGCCTGCCGGATGGCGGCGTAGCCCGCGCTGTCGATCCCCGGCACGCCGATCGTGTTGAGGATGACGATGGTCCCGTTGGCGCTGCGGATGCGGGTCTCGTCGGACTCCTCCATGAGCCCCTCGGCCCAGGCGTCCCACATCCCGGTGGCGCGCACGTCCATCGCCAGCTTCAACCTGCCGTACTCGCTGGCCATCAGCGTCGGCGTCACCTCGCCGAAGCAGCCGTTCATCGCCCCCGCCGCGGTCGAGGCGGCCAGCGGCCTGCCCGCCTCGCCGACGACGGCGACCCGCTGGCCCCGGCGCGCCAGCACCAGGCCCAGGGACAGGCCGAGCCCGCCGTTGCCGACGACGATCGCGTCGAAC
Organism: Actinokineospora pegani; assembly: GCF_009745975.1. GTDB lineage: Bacteria > Actinomycetota > Actinomycetes > Mycobacteriales > Pseudonocardiaceae > Actinokineospora > Actinokineospora pegani. The sequence goes on from NZ_WHOL01000076.1 coordinate 31,712, forward strand.
CCGGAGGGGGGCGCGTCGGTTGTCACGTCAGAGTTCTCGCTCATGCGGCACCCACTGGTGAGAGGAACGGAAAGGGAGACGGCGGGCGCGGCCCGCCGGACGGCGGGTCACCTGGCGGGCCCGCCGGGCCGCACGGCGGTCATCGACTGCCGCGCGACCCCGTTGAACTCTGCGCTGAGTTCCATCGAGTACCCCGACACGTTGCCGAGCACGACGTGGTCCCCCGCGCGGGGCGTGGGCGCTGTCCGCGCCACCGGGACCACTTCGGACTCCTCGAGCCAGTCCTCCTCGAAGCACGTGCGGCCGCACACCCGCCACGGACCGCCCGGCGGCGGTCCGAGCACCGGGACGCGCAGCAGGTCCGACCACTGCAGGTGGCTCATCAGCCCGATGTCGAGCACCAGCGCGGTGAACGCGCGCATCGGCTTGACCTCGAGCACGGGGGCCACCAGCGCGGCGCAGTCGGTCAGCCACCACCGGCCCGGCTCGAGCACCACCTCGACGTCGGGCCCGGCCGCCGCGCGCACCGCGCCGAACAGCGACCCCAGGCCCTCGGGCGTCGGGTCGGCGAACACGCCGCCGCCCAGGTCGAGCGCGGCCAGCGCGATCCCGTGCCTGCGCGCGGCCGCGGTGATAGCCCGTGCGGCGAAGGTGAACGCCTCGCGGGTGTTCTCCTCCGAACCGTTGTGCGTGTGCAGCCAGCGGATCTCGCAGCCGTGCGCGGCGGCGGTCTCCCTGGCCAGCGGCAGGTGGTCCAGCGCGATGCCGAAGCGGCTCGGCCGCCACAGCGGGATGTGCTCGGGGACCTCGACCCCGTCGAGGTTGACCCGCAGGCCGACGTCGGAGCCGGGGAAGGCCGCGCACAACTCGGCGAGCTGGTCGAGGGAGTCGCAGTGCCAGCGGTCGACCCGGCCCGCGGCGAAGGCGCCGAACAGCGCGTCCTTCTCGTGCAGCGCCAACGCGGGCGGGGTCAGGCTGATCACACCGCTGGGCGCGGCGCCCAGCGCGTGCTCGAGCTCCACCGCGTTGGCGACGTCGAACCCGAGCCCGTGCGCCGCGGCCAGCCGCAGCACCCGCGCGTCGGTGCTCGCCTTGACCGCGCACAGCAGCCGGACGCCGTGCGCGGCCGCGGCCCTGGTCGCGACGTCGTAGCGGCGCTCCAGCGCGTCCAGGTCGAGCACGACGCCCGCGACGCCGTCCGCGGCGCGCCCGCGCAGCACGTCGGCGAAGGCAGGGGACAGACCCTGCTCCGGCACGTGCACCACACTCCCGGCCACCACCGGTCCACTCCCGACGGTCACGGTGCGCTCCCCTCGCTCAAGACCTCGACCACGGTGCGCGCGACGGCCGCGGCGACCTCCGGGTCGTGCATGCCGAAGCACACGCGCAGCACGGTGTGCGGCTCCTCGCCGGGGTCGTCGGAGCCGTACCAGCTCAGCCCGGTGTAGTGGAAGCCGAAGCTGGCCGACTTCCACACCGGCAGGTCGCGGGCCTGCGCGCGGCGCTCCAGTTCGGTCAGCCGCACGTCGAAGGCGTCCCACGGCGGCCACGGCGCCGAGCTGCCCGGGTCGGCGGGACCGGGGATGTCGAGCACGTGGACCTCGACGAAACAGCGGTGGTCGTTGGTCACCACGCGGAAGGCGCCGGCCAGTCCCTCGGCCAGCACGCGCGCGCCTACCCCGTTGGCCGCGCGCAGCAACCGGTTCGCCGCGCGGGCCCAGTCGTGGTCGGGCAGGCCGAGCGCGTCGAGCAGGCGCAGCGCGGTGGGGGAGGCGCAACCACCGGTGACCATCAGGCACTCGGGGATCAGCGCGCGCAACCGCGTCGCCCAGTCCTGCTGCCCGGCCAGGAGCGCCAGCGAGCCGAGTGGGCTGAACTCCAGGCCGAACTGGTCGAGCTTGACGTGGCTGCGGATCAGCAGCAGCGGCCGGTCCGGCTCCCCGGCCGGGGGCTGCGCGGTGGAGGCGCAGGTGTTGTCCCAGACGACCAGCGGGACCTGGCCGGGCGTGGTGGCCGACAGCACGCGACCCACCGCCGCCGCGTCGCCGAACGGCCTGCTGGAGTCGAGGAAGACGACCACCGGGGTGGTCGAGTCCGTGCCGGTGTGGACGATCTCCTCGATGTCCTGGCAGGTGGTGAATGCCACCCTGGTCAGGTCCATCGACCGGAACAGGACGGCGGTCTCGTGGTAGAGCCGGTTCGACACCACGCGGACCGGCCCGAGCACCGCCGCGATCCGCGCCACCGCGAGCGCCCACGCGGTGATCGCGGCCATGCCGGTCCGGCTGTACCAGACCTGCGCCGGGGTCTGCTCGTCGGTCCACGGGTACGGCCGTGCCCAGGCCGAACCCGCCGCCAGGCGCAGTTCGGCGCGGTCGTAGTCGTACCCGCACACGCGCTGGTCGGCCGGGTCGGCGTCGCCGATGTAGGACACCGAGGTGCGCCAGGACCCCGCGCTGTCGGCCGCGCGCAGCGCGAGCTGGCGGACCAGGAACGACCGCCGCACCGCCGCCACCAGCGGCCGGTCCTCGTCGGACCACCACGCGCGTTCCTCGGCCAGGTCGGCGCGGGAGACCCCGGGGCGGGCAGGGGCGGCCAGCAGCCGGTCCAGCAGCGTGCGCACCTCGGCGGCGAGCCGCGCGCGCTGCGCGCGGCTCGCGGGCGCCGAGATCTGGTCAGGTGAAGGCAAGGGCGGTTCCCAAAGGCGGTGGCACGGGGGAGGGAGACAGTAGGGGTGCGGGGGGAGCGACCGGATTGGATAGACGGGGCGTCCCGGAGGTGTGGCGCCGATCGTAGAGACGGAGCCCCGGTGTGGCAAGGAAACCAGACCCGCACGTCGGCTTTGTCAAATCGCGCCACACCGTGGGCGAATCCGGTAATGTCAGGCCCAGTGCGACGGGCGCCCGCGTCGCACGTCCGGTCCCCACCGACCCGTACTTCCGTTCGGGGGAACGGACTTGCTCCACACAGCGCACTCGGTGCCGCTCGTGGAAGCCGCCGAATGGTGACGGCACACGAATGGAATGGCGGTGGCGGCTTTGGCCCCCAGGGAGACTGCATCCTCGCGCGCCTCGGCGCTGCGGGAACACCTCGACCCGACCCCCGGTTCGATCGGGGTCAAGGAGGAGAACCTCGCCGGTGTCCGCGATCCGGGCTTCCTGGCCCTGGGTCTCGGCGGGACGAACATGATGGCGATGCTGTGGAGCATCGCGATGGGCAAGCGGGCGGTCGGCGTCGAGCTGCGCGGCGACCCCGCCCTGGGCATCCACTGGAACATCCGCGAGGACCTCTGGCACCACCTCGGCCTGATCGACGCCCTGATGGAGCAGCGCTACGGCGTCGACCGGCTGCCCAGGCGCGGCGACGGCAAGATCTTCCGGCTCGCGGAGACCTTCTACAGCGCCCAGACCAAGGGCGGGGCGTACTACTCCGACGAGGTCATCAGCGGCTTCCTCGAGTCCTTCGGCGAGCACGGCCACGCCGCGGGCCGCATCTACCACACCGAGTTCATCGACGACCGGTGGAAAGATGGCGGGCCCTGCCGGTCGGTGACCATCGTCGAGCCGCCGAAGCCGCCGGACCAGCCGCACACCGAGACCATCGGCCGCCCGGTCGCCGAGGTGCTCGACGGCCCGTCGACGTTCCAGATCGGCGCGTCCGAGGCGCTGGTGCTGCTGCGCCGCTACCTCGAGTACATGGAGGAGATGGACCTCGAGGCCGGTGTCGAGCCGCGGGTGCGCCTGTTCCTGACCCACCGCGTCGTCGCGGGCGAGCCGGGGGAGTCCAGCTACATCAAGTGGTTCCGCCGCGAGGACGGCTTCATCGGCCTGCCCGACGGGCGCAAGCAGGTGCGCATCGAGCAGGTCCGCGAGCTCGACCACCGCGGCAAGTTCCGCAGGCAGCGCACGCCCGGCACCCAGGTCATCGACATCGGCACGCCCGAGCTGTTCATGATCGCCCAGGGCTTCTCCAGCGACGACGCCGACCGGCTCGGCTTCCGCCAGGACGACGTCAAGGTCGACCACCACGACGGGCACGGCCCGGTCGTGGCCCAGGCCGACTACCTGGCCGGGCTGATGGAGATCAACGTCGGCGGCAGGCTGCGCCGCCGGATCGCCTCGGAGTTCGACCGCGACGGCAACGAGTACTGGGTCCGCCAGATCGCGGTGGGGCACGAGGAGGACGCCGAGGTCGGCTGGATCCTGGTGCAGGTGCCCGACTTCAAGACCTTCGACCCGGTGCTCGCCGGACTCGTCCCCGAGGGCACCGGCCGCAAGTCCAAGGAGTACCTGGGCGCCCACCAGCAACTGCTGCGCGAGTACTACCTCGAGCAGGTCGCGATGATCACCGAGATCCCGCTTGCCGAGCTGGAGGAGGTCGAGATCCCCTACGGCCCCAAGCTGTTCAGCCTGGTCGAGCGCATCGGCCCGGACCCCCGCGTCGCGGGCAACGGCGTCGTCGCGGGCGACACCTTCGGCAACGGCCACTTCATGACCAGCGGCGGCGCGATGACCGGCATGGTCGGCCACGCGCACCGCGTGCTGCGCTACTGGCAGGGCCGCGAGGAGGGCATGTCCACCGAGGACGCCATCCTGCGGCTCGCGGCGGAGATCAAGGAGGACACGCTCGGCTGGCTGCAGGTCAGCTCCCAGGAGTTCAGCCAGGCGGTGCCGATCAACTTCGGCCAGGAGCGCATCAGCGCGATCGAGCGGTCCACCGGCCGCAGCAGCGCCCAGCGCGCCAACGCCATCGACGCGACCCGCCGCCACCGCCACTCGCTGGTGCCGCTGAACCCGTCGGACTGGCGCCGCCTGGTCGTGCACCCCGGCAAGCTCTACACCAACGACCTGCCCCCGCTCAGCGACGTGCACCCCGCCCTGCGCGACAACACCCCCGCCGACCCCGCTCCCGTGGCGGCCCCGGAGCCGGAGCGCGTGCTGGTGGGTGAGCAGGTTTGATGGACAACGAGGAGCCCCGCCCCAGGGGTGACGCGTTCGGCTCCCGCGGCGAGACCGTCGTCACCCAGAACGTGCACCGGGAGCTGCGCACGCTCCGGCAGCGCCAGTTGGCGCTGCTGGTGCTGTGCGTCAGCTCGCTGGTCATCATCCTGGACGCGTCGGTCGTCAACGTGGCGCTGCCGTCGATCCAGGCCGACCTCGGGTTCGAGCAGCACAACCTGGCCTGGGTCGTCAACGCCTACCTGGTGCCCTTCGGCGGCATCCTGCTGTTCGCGGGCAGGCTCGGCGACCTGGTCGGGGCCAAGCGGGTGTTCATCAGCGGCCTGGCCCTGTTCACCGCCGCGTCCGTCGCCTGCGGCCTGGCGCAGAACCAGGCCATGCTCATCGGCGCCCGGTTCGTCCAGGGCATCGGCGGCGCGCTGGCCGCGGCCGTGGTGCTGGGCATGATCGTCCGGATGTTCCCCAAGCCCGCCGAGCAGACGCGCGCGCTGTCGTTCTACGCGTTCGTCGCCTCCTCCGGCGCGGTCATCGGCGTCCTGCTCGGCGCGCTGCTCACCGACGCCGTGAGCTGGAACTGGGTCTTCTTCGTCAACGTGCCCATCGGCGTGGCCGCGCTGGTGGCGGCCAGGGCGCTGCTGGTGGACGAGCGCGACGAGGACACCAAGGGCGTCGACCTGCCCGGCACCGTGCTGCTCGTCGGCTCGCTGACGCTGCTGGTCTACGCGGCCGTGCAGACCACGGAGAGCGGCTGGCTCTCCGCGCGCACCGGCCTGCTGTTCGGCGGCGTGGTCGTCGGGCTCGCGCTGTTCACCTGGTGGCAGGCCAAGGCCCGCGACCCGCTGCTGCCGCTGTCGGTGTTCCGCGGCCGCAACGTCGCGGGCCCCAACCTGGTGATCACGCTGATGGTGTGCGGCCCGACCGCCACCTTCTTCTTCATCGCCCTGCACCTGCAGCAGGTCGAGCGCCTGTCGGTCATGCAGGTCGGCCTGGCCTTCCTGCCGATGGCGCTGGTGGTCGCGGTGGTGTCGCTCAAGCTGACCCCGAGGATGGTCAAGAAGGTCGACGCCAAGGGCGTGCTGCTGCTCGGCCTGGGCAGCATGGCGCTCGGCCTGGCGTGGCTGGGCAGGCTCGGCGCGGACAGCGGCTACCTGCTCGACGTGCTGCCCGGCCTGCTGCTCATCGGCCTGGGCGCCGGTCTCGGCATGCCCGCCTCGCTCGGCGTGGCGGTCGCGGACGCGACCCGGTCCGACAGCGGCGTGCGGTCCGGCCTGGTCAACACGACCCAGCAGGTCGGCGGCGCGCTCGGCCTGGGCGTGCTCGCCGCGCTGGCCGCCGGGCGCACCGAGTCGCGGCTGGCCGCGGGCGAGTCCGCCGAGGTCGCGCTGACCTCCGGGTTCAGCCTCGGCTTCCTCGTCGCGGCCGGGGTCGTGGCGCTGGCGCTCGGGCTGGCCACGGTGGTCATCGAGCCCGCGGTGCCCAAGACCGCGCCCGCCGAGCTGGACCCCACCCGGCGCGGCATCGTCGAGCACCGCGAGGACCTGACCGGAGCGGTCGACCCGGACTTCCTGGCCATCGGCCTCGGCGGGGCCAACATGATGTCCATGCTGTGGTCGATCGCGCACGGCAAGCGCTCCGTCGGCGTCGAGCTGCGCGGCGACCCGGCCGCGGCCGTCATGCACTGGACCGTGCAGGAGGACCTGTACCACCACCTCGCCGAGATCGACCGGATGATCCTGGAGCGCTACGGCGCCGACCGGGTGCCGAGGCTCGACGGCGGCAGGCCGTTCCTGCTGCACGAGTGCATGTACAACCCGGACAACAGCTCCGCCGACGCCAGGGCCGACGAGGTGCTGACCGTCTACGCCGGTGACGCGCACGTCGCGGGCCTGGTCCGCTCCACCGAGCTGGTCGACGACCGGGTGGTCGACGGCGTCGCGCAGCGCACCCTGACCAGGCAGGGCCCGGTCGGGTGCCCCGGCCCGCCGGACCCGGCGAAGGTCGGCAGGCCGCTGGAGGTGGTGCTCGGGGAGCCGCCCAGGTTCCTGGCGGGCGCCAGGGAGCTGGTGCTGATCCTGCGCCGGTACCTGCAGGCCCTGGAGCGCATGGACCTCGAGTCCGGGCACACCCCGCGGTGCAGGCTCTTCCTGTACCACCGGGTCATCCCCGCGGGCTCCGGCAGGGGCCGCCGCGCCGCGACCGCGGAGGAGGGCTTCTCCCGGGAGGCCGACGGCAGGCTGCGCGTGCGGATCGAGGGCGTGCGCGAGCTGGAGAGCAAGGGCTCCTACCGCCGGGTCCGCAGGCCGGGCACCGAGACCATCGACCTCGGGGTGCCCGAGCTGTTCGTCATCGCCGAGGGCCCGGAGGCCGAGGACGCCGCCCGCCTCGGCTTCCGCCAGGAGCCGATGCTGGTCGACCGCGGCGACGGCCTCGGCGCGGTCCCGGCCCAGGCCGACTACCTCGTCGGGCTGATGACGATCTACCTGGACAGCCGCTACCGCAGGCGCATCTGCTCGGAGTTCGACCGGACCGGCGCGGAGTACTGGGTCCGCCAGATCGCCGTCGGGCACGAGGACGACGCCGAGATCTCCTGGATCGCGGTGGAGGTCCCGGACTTCATGACCTTCGACCCGGTGCTCGCCGGGCTCTGCCCGCCGGGCACGGCGGTCGGCTCGCGCGAGTTCTACGCCGGCTACCAGCACCTGGTCCGCGAGTACTACCTGGACCAGGTGGCCGTGCTGACCGAGCTGCCCAGGCGCGAGGTCGGCCGCATCAGCGTCGCCCGCACCCCGCAGCTCGTCACGGTGACCGCCCAGTCCGGTGTGGACGCCGTGGTCGCGCCGAACGGCGTGGTCGCGGGCGACTCCTTCGGCACGTCGGACTTCCTGCTCAGCGGCGGGTTCACCGCCGGGGGCATCGGGCACGCCTGCCGGGTGCACGCCTACTGGACCGACCGGGCGGCGGGTGTGCCCGCCGAGCAGGCCACGCGCGCGCTCGGCGACCGGATCAAGGCCGACACCGAGGCGTGGCTGCGCACCACCGTCGACAACTTCGCCCAGCCGCCCGCGCCGGACGACCCGGCCTGGCGGGCGTCGGTGCTGGAGATGACCCGGTCCCAGCGCCGGGCCGTCGCCCCGGTCACCCACCGCGACGAGTGGAGCAGGCTGCACGTGTTCGTCGGCAGGCTGCACAGCTACCCGCTGCCGCCGATGGACCACCGGCACCCGGACCACCGCGACCCGGACGGGGCCAAGCCGAGCTGGGAGGACTTCGAGGCGGTCCGGGGATGAGCCTGCGCAACGACTGGAAGATCTTCCGGCAGGGCGCGGGCGCCTGGGGCCTGCGCAGCGCGCTGATCGAGCAGGGGCACTACTTCCGCGCGCGCCTGCACGAGCGGGTCGATCGGTTCGACGCCCGGTTCGGCACCGAGACCAGCGGCATGGTCGGCATCGGCGACCTCGACGGCGTCGGCGACAACGGCGCCGACGCCGTCCACTACTGGCCGACCAGGCCGGTCGACTTCGACCGGGTGATGGCGGAGCTGGGCGAGATCGACCACCGCGGCCACGTCTTCGTCGACGTGGGCTGCGGCAAGGGCCGGGTCGCGCTGCTCGCCGCCGGGCTGCCGTTCAAGCGGGTGATCGGCTTCGACTTCTCACCCGCGCTGGTCGAACGGGCGCAGGAGAACCTGGAGCGCTACCGCGGTCCGCTCCTGACCGACGTCGAGCTGCTGGTGTGCGACGCCGCGGAGTTCGACTTCCCGGTCGACGACCTGATCGTCTACATGTTCGACCCGTTCGGCCCGGTCGTGCTCACCAGCATGATCGCGAAGCTGGCGGCGTCGGCGCGCGGGAACGGCCAGCGGATCACGATGATCTACTACTCGCCCGACTACGAGGACATCATCACCGGCGGCGGGTTCGAGCTGGTGCGCCAGGGCAAGGGGCACAGCTTCCCCTGGCAGCTCTACCGGATCGGCTTCTGACGGCGGTCCTGCTGACAACAGCGTGGTGCGCGGTCCGGCCGCCCCCGACGGCCAGCCGGACCCCGATGCCCAGGTCAGTGCGCACGGACAC
>NZ_WHOL01000077.1:0-49481 GCF_009745975.1 Actinokineospora pegani
AGCCGCGCACCACGCCGTCAGCCGTAGGTGAAGTCGTCGAAGCAGTTGTTGAGCACGATCCGCCGCCTGCCCTGGGCCTGCGGCAGCGCCCGGTGCGCCCCGGTGATGTCGACGATCGCCAGGGTTCCCGCGGGGCACAGCAGGTCGACCGGCTGCCTGGTCGGCATGAGCGTCATGTCGAACTCGTAGCGGCTGCTGTCGACCATGTTCCAGCCGTAGTTCAGGTACCGGTCCACAGTGGGCAGATGGGTGCCGGGCACGTAGGAGTGGGCGCCGTCGGCCTGCTCGGTCACGTCGGTGAGGAACAGGAACGTCTTGAACTGGTCCTGCGCTGTCTGGTCGACGTGGTAGTCGCTGGTCTGCCCGGTGGACTCGTTGATGAAGCACTTGAACGCCCGTGAGGGCAGCTCACGCCCGCACGCCCCCGAGATGATCGCCGAGACCATCGGGTCCGACCGCAGCTCCGCGAACTCGGGGAACTCGCGGTCGACGTGGTAGACGCAGGTGATCCCCTTGTCCTTGCCGTCCACGCCGTCGGCGTTGCGCCACTCGACCACCCCGCCCGAGGGCAGCTCGGCCTTGCGCGATCCGGAGTAGACCAGGTAGTCGTCGTCGCTGCCAGTTCCCGGGTCCGGCGGCGAGGGGATCGCCGCCATGATCCGGTCGGCCCACTCCGCGCACTCCCGCGCGGACCGGTACCCCGGGATGAGCGCGTAACCGTCGCGCCGCAACGCTTGCGCGTACGCCCGCACCTCGACCGGGGCGTCGACAGGCCGCCGATACCGCCGAACCTTGTCGAGGTCGTAGGCGACCGTCTGCCCCAGGATTCCCGCGACTTCCCGCACTCGCCCGAACTTGAGCCTGCGCACCGTGTCAACGTTCGTCACACAACCACGATAACCTCGCAAAACGTACATGCCAAGCAGATCGTTAATACCTTTTCGCCGCAGTGGTGCGTTCCCTCGATGGGCCCGTTCGCCAACGGGGAGACCCCGTTGGCCCAGTTGCGGTCGACCCCTATCCGACGGAGTTCAGCAACCAGGTGCAACGCAGGCACAGGTCCGGGGTCGGGTCGCCGCATGCTCGACTTCGTGCCGAACAACACCGCGATCACCGCTGTGCGGCGATGGTCCACCGGCACGCCGATCTTCTGACGGCGGTGTGCTGAGCGGTGACCCTGATCCGCCCGCGCGGCCAAGTCGACGCCGTTTAGCGCGGCCACCGCGCCGAACGACTCGACCAGGCCGCGGGCGCTGATCGCGTGGGGTGACGAGCCGGGCCGCTCAGTCCCGCTGCTCGGCCATCGCCCGGATCAGGCTGGCGGGCCGCATGTCGGTCCAGTTCTGCTCGATGTAGGCCAGGCATGCCTCGCGGCTGTCCTCGGGGTGGACGGTCGTCCAGCCCGCGGGGACGTCGACGAACGAGGGCCACAGCGAGTGCTGGTTCTCGTCGTTGACCAGGACGAGGAAGCGGCCGCTGTCATCGTCGAACGGGTTCGTCACGTCGGGACCTCCGGTCAGCGGCCTCGGACGGCGGACAGGTCCGAGACCGTTCATTGATGAATGTGGCTCGTATTTCACGCGGTGTGAATTCTGATCGCGCGAAGCAAGGGTACGTCAACCAGGCGGAGATATACAGATCGTGACGGGCGCTCGAGGTTGACGTTGCTGTCTTTGTTCCCGCGATGAGTGGCGCCCCACCGACGCCCCCACGGCGACATGCTGCGCCACAAGATCGTCTTCGCCCTGTCCGGCAGGCTCGCACTCGAACCGCCCCGGGCGGCAGTCCTCTACCCGACGACCTGCCCGGGCAGCAGCACTCCCAGGCTGAGCATCTCGCAGCGGCAGCGATGCGGCCGATGAGCGCGCATCGGCCGCATCGCCCGAGTGAGGTCCAGTCCAAGCGGCCGCTCGGAGTTGGACTACTTGATTGTGGTGATAGCACACTTCCCGGTCTCGCCGTCGTGGCCTTGCGCGGTGATGGTGACCAGTTGAATCTGACTGTTCGGCACACCCGTGGTGAATATGACATCCGTCTGGCCGGCCGTGAACACGCCACTCTGGCCCGAAACTCGTGAACCATCCTTCTTCGTTATCTCATAGGCGAATTGATCACCTTCTCGCCCGAGGACGGTCAACTCCGCGGTGGGTACATTCTTTTTGCGTGCGACAATCGGTTCGGCGCACTCGGCCGGAGGGGCACCATGCGGGGCCGGAACCCCGAGGATTGCTCCCCCGGACGAGGTCGTCGATGTCTGCGTGGAAGGCGAAGTGTCTGAGCCATCGCCAGAGGGTTGATTCGTGCACGACACTGTCACCAGGCCAGCGGTCGCTACCGCCAGAACCATGGACGTGCCGCTCCTGCTGATCACCGGAAATATCCTCTCACCAATCGCTGTGCACCTCGCAGAACACCCCTGTCGGCAGGAAGGCTGTGCCTTTTCTGTCGTCGACCCGGAAGAACACGAAGTCTCCCCTCGGGAACATAATGTACACTTGCCCGCGCTTGAGCACCGGGGAGGTGCACGTGGTCGTCACCGTGTAGGTCTGCTGGTACTGCGTCTGCAAAGAGGCGTTAATCGCGCCCACTGTCACCCCGAGCCCGGCGGTGATCGAGGCGCTGATCGTCTTTCCGGCGGCGATCTGACACGTCGAACCGTCGGCCCGGCATTCGGAGATGGCCACGGGCCGCTTCACGCCGTGTTGAACTTCGTCGATGTACAGAGTGGCGGCGCTGGCAATCCCTGTCCCGAGGAACATTGCTATGCCAACGGTGGAAATTATCAGTATAGCTCGTGCGAACTTTCTCACAATTTCCCCTCCTATGTTGGATGGCACTTCGATTCGAAGGCTCATTTACCATGAGCCGACAGTTTTTGTAACTGCGGCCCTGTCTATCCGGACAGCCGTAGAATTTACCAGCGCGAGGAGTGGGAAACGGCCATGAAAATCAAGTTCACCTGTGCGAGTGGTGTTCTATCACCCCGAAGGTAGGAAATGGTAGCCACTTGGGTGAGGCTTCAGGATGTGTCCACACGATAGCGTGAACCCAGCCATAGCTGCCGAATGTCCCTTATGTGTGGAGCTGAATCGGTCGACGTGTGCTTCGGTGACATTGCCGAAAGTGTCCCTGGTCAGCGAATCTCGCGAACGCGGCCCGACCTGGGAGAGTGCCTACCCCCTCGTGTTCCCGGCCCAGTTCCCGCCCCGTCTCGTCCGCTGGAACGTCCGCACCGGACAGATCGACGAGTACCCCCTCCCGCGCTCGGCGGAATTCCCGCCGCTGCCCATCACGGGCATCCTCGACCGCGACACCGGGCGCGGCAAGGGATGGACCTGACCCCCAGCCTGCTCGCGCTGGTGATTCCGGTGCGTGCTTGCGCCGTTGTGCCGCGTCCGAACCGGTGAGTCGTTAGGCCGAGTGGCGGCTTTCCCGGGGCTGGAACCCGTGCCGGCCGCGATCGGGACGGCGCGAAATCGCGAGTTGTTGGCGAACTGATTGCCAGCCGGGTGGAGGGGACACACACTTCCCTGGTGATCCGTCGACTCGCCCTGGCCCTGGCCCTCGCCGCCGCGACGGCCGTCGGGCTGCCCGCCACCGCGTCCGCCGCCCCCGCCACCGTCGGCAACACCGACGGCGACGGGCTCAGCGTCCGGTCCGCGCCCACCCGCGCCAGCGCCTCGCTCGGCCTGGTCTGGGACGGCCGGGCCGTCGACGTCTCCTGTCAGGCCGCCGGGCAGTCGGTGACCAACACCAGGGGTTTCACCAGCGACCTGTGGGACTACGTGCCCGCGCTCGGCGGCTACCTCGCCGACGCGTACATGGCCACCGGCCACGACTACCGGATACCCGGCGTGCCGGACTGCGGCGGGTCCAGCGCGCCCAGCCTGATCCCGGTCTCGCAGTTCCACGGCCAGCCCAACCAGGGCGAGGACTGCGGACCGGCCAGCGTCGTGTCCGCCCTGCTCGCGGCGGGCGCCGCCCCGCGCGGCTGGAACCCGGCCAACCCGGTCGCCGCCGTCAACCAGGCCCGCCGCGACATGGGGTACGACCCGACCTGGAACAACCCGGCGCAGTTCGGCACGAACGAGACCGACGTGCGCCGGGCCCTGGCGGCCAACGGCTTCGGCAGCACCCTCTCGACCGGCTTCGACGCCTCCCTGTCCCACGTCCGCGCCGGTGGCCAGGCCGTCATGGCGGGCAACATGATCGATCTGCCCTGGTCGGGCGCCAACGTCGCGCACTTCCTGACCGTGGCGGGCTACAACGCCGCGACCGGCGAGTACCTCGTCCTGGACCCGGCCTCGCGACCGGTGGTGTACCGCGCCGGTCGGTCCGTGCTGGCCGCCTACTGGGACAACCACCTGGGGCGGGCCGCCGTCCTGCTCTGATCCCACCCCCGGCGGTCAGGCCAGGCTTTGCTTGACCCAGGCCAGGTTGGCGCGCATGCCCGACTCCCACCCCGCGAGCCGCCGGGCGACGATGCGGCCCTCCTTCTCGGCCATGGACTCGATGGCCGCCGACAGGCCGGACCTGCCCGGGCCCATCCGCGCCCACTGCCGCAGGGTGACCGGACCGGGGCCGGGGTCGACCTCGAAACCCCAGGTCGCCACGGGGCCGTCGGGGCCCTGGACGTCGTACACCCAGCGGCGCAGCGGCTCGACCTCGACGATCACCGACTCGGTGTGCCACTGCCCGATGTCCGGGTGCTCGTTGCGGCCGCGGAAGCGGTTGCCGACCGCGACCTCCGAACCCTCCACCCACTCCACCTCCCGCAGCTCCGCGGAGGTTCGGACCGGCAGCGAGATGTCGGTGACCAGCGCCCACACGGCCTCCGGTGTGGTATCGATCCGCTCGCTGACCTCCACGGTCGGGCAGTCCCGGTAGCGCATACGTCCTCCACTGTCCTCGAACTGGCTCGTTGTACGGACTATGGCACTGTGCGGGAAGCGCGTGAACGACGGCGGGGCCAGGCGGGCCGCACTCGCCCCTGTTGACTGTGCCGTAGGGGCACAGGTTCAACTGGGTGTCGCCAGGGCTGTGCGAGCCCTGGCCGCTCACCCAGTGGCGCCGGCGTCGAGCGCGCCGTCAGGAGGAAGTCGAATGCGGAGAACTGTGTCGGTGGCTCTCGCCGCCGCGGTGGCGGCGGTTGTCGTGGTCCCGGTGGTGTCGCAGGCGGAGGCGCCGGAGGCGCTGCGGTGGGGGCCGTGCCCGGCGGACGTCACCTCGCCCGGCCTGGAGTGCTCGACGCTCCAGGTCCCGTTGGACTACCGACATCCAGGCGGTCGGAAGATCGAGATCGCGATCTCCCGCCTGGCGAGCGAGAACCCGGCGCGGCGGCGCGGTGTGCTGCTGACCAACCCAGGCGGTCCGGGTGGCGCGGGACTGGACTACCCGGGCATCCTCGCGAACCCCGCTCTCCCCACGCCCCTGCCCCAGGGCGTGCGGGACCGCTACGACGTGATCGGGTTCGACCCGCGCGGTGTCGGCCACAGCGCGCCGGTGACCTGCGACCTGACGCCGGAGCAGATCTCACGGGGCAACCTGCCGTACCCGGACACCGCGGCCGACGTCGTGGAGCAGGCCGAGTTCGCCGAGACCGTCGCCCGGCAGTGCGCGACCTCGGCGACGGCCTGGATGCTGCCGCACATCACCACCGCGAACACCGCGCGCGACATGGACCTGATCCGCGAGGCGCTGGGCGAGCCGCGGCTGTCCTACCTCGGCGCCTCCTACGGGACGTACCTCGGCGCGGTGTACGCGACGATGTTCCCGCGGCGCGGCGACCGGATCGTGCTCGACAGCAACCTCGGACCGGGCGGGTACGACATCACGGCCATGCGCAGGTTCGGCCGCGGCCTCGAGGAGCGGTTCCCGGACTTCGCGGAGTTCGCCGCCGCCAACCCCCACCACGGGCTGGGCAGCACACCGGAGCAGGTGGGGGCGAAGTTCTTCGAGCTGGCCGCGAAGCTGGACGAGACGCCGGTCCACGGGATCGACGGGTCCCTGTTCCGCGGGATCACCTTCGAGAAGCTCTACGCCGACCTGACCATGCCCAACCTCGCCGCGATCTGGCGGGCGCTCGACACCGGCCAGCCACCGCCCATCGCGGCGCCCGTGGGCGACCTGGACAACGTGTTCGCGAGCCGCCTGCACGTGATCTGCGGTGACTCGCGCTGGCCGACCTCGGTGCGCGGCTACCAGCGCGACGTCGCCGTGGACCGGGTCCGCTACCCGATGCTGGGCGCGGCGGGGGCCAACATCGGCCCGTGCGCGTTCTGGCCGAAGCCGGTCGAGCCGCGGGTGCGCATCGGGGACCGGGGCCCGTCGAACGTCCTGCTGGTGCAGAACCTCCGCGACCCGGGGACGCCGCTGGTCGGCGCCCGGGAACTGCGCCGCGCGCTCGGCGACCGCGCCCGCCTGGTCACCGCCGACCAGGGCGGCCACGGCGCCTACCTCCTGCTCGCCGAGAACGACTGCGCGAACGACACGGTGACCAGATTCCTGACCGCGGGCGAACACCCCGAGCGCGACCTCGCTTGCGCCGCGGAGCCCGACTGATCACCGCGTGAGCCGCCGCCGCCGGGGTCAGGCACTCGTGTAGCGGCTGGGCGGGGTGCCGGTCCACCGCGTGAACGCGTGGGTGAAGGCGGACGGGCTGGCGTACCCGAGCCGGTGGGCGACCTCGGGGATGGCCAGGCGCAGCGTGGTGAGCATCTCGACGGCGAGGGTGTGGCGGACCTCCTCCCGGAGGGCGCGGAAGGTCGTGGCCTCGGCGGACAGGCGGCGGTGCAGGGTGCGCCGGTCGATGTGCAACTCGGCCGCGATGGTGGCGGCGGTGGGGATGTCGCTGGGATCGCGCAGGAGCCTGCCCCGCACCCGCGCGGCGAGGCCGTCCCGGTGGCGGCGCCTGCGCAGCAGTTCCAGGCACTGCTGCTCGCACACGCGGGCGGTGTCGGGGTTGGGCAGGGCGGCGGGGTGGTCGAGGATGTCGGCCGGGATGGTGATCAGGGTCCGGGGCCGGCCGTAGGTGACGTTCCGCGTGGGCAGCAGCGCCGCGAACGCGGCGCCCCGGTCGGCGGTGAACGGGAGCGCGAGGTGGATCTCGCCCTGGCGGGCCTGGGCGGCGGAGCCGAGGAACCCGGGGATGACCACCCCGAGGATGACCGCGAGGTCGCGTTCGACGAGGAAGTCGCGCACGTCGTCGGGCAGGTCGTCGGGCAGGTCGTCGTCGATGGCCAGGCGTGCGCTGGTCGGCGTCTCGGTCGCGGTGAGGGTGACGAAGGCGTGCCCCAGCTCCAGGTACCGCAGCGCCACCCGGGCCGCGTCGCGCACGGTGGGGCTGGACAGGATGGCGAACCCCAGGAGGCCGAAGCTGCCCAGGTT
Organism: Actinokineospora pegani; assembly: GCF_009745975.1. Lineage (GTDB taxonomy): Bacteria > Actinomycetota > Actinomycetes > Mycobacteriales > Pseudonocardiaceae > Actinokineospora > Actinokineospora pegani. The sequence goes on from NZ_WHOL01000077.1 coordinate 7,387, forward strand.
GCTCAGCGCCGCCATCTCCCCGCCCAGCCCCGGCGGGTTCCCGAGTTCGGTGACCAGGGCGCGGGCCACGGCGAGTTCCTGGGCCGCCTCGACCGTGCCCCCGTCGTCCGCCAGGTCAGCGGCGTCCAGCCCGCTGGTGGCCAGCAGCCTGCTCACCGGGATGTCGCGCCGGGCGCCCAGCAGCACCATCCCGCGCACGGCCAGGTTGCTCCGGCGGTAGTCCCATCTCGGCTTGCCCGGCCCCACTGTCCCAAACTAGCAAATAGGTGTCCCGAGAACGCATTCACCGCGCGGTCGCCCGCTTCCTAGGCTTCTCCCATGACCACTGACCACGCCATCGTCGACGCGTGCCGCGCCCTCGCGGCCCAGTCTGCGCGAGAGGTCCACGTCGATCCCGCCACCGTCGAGCTGACCCCCTGGCTGCGGGTGGGCGACCCGCTGGCGGAAGCCGCGTGGCACGCCATCCGGCACGCGGGCCACCGCGGTGACGCCCTGCTCGCGGTCAGGGCCATGGCCGCCGACGGCGACCCCGCGTGCCAGGCGCTGCTCCTGGACGTGGAGACCGTCCCGTCCTGGGCCGATTTCGACGCCATGCGCCCCGGCGCGGCGTTCGGCTCCCGCAACCCGCACGGTTTCCTCGTCGGCCTGCTCAGCTCGCTGGCCATGACCTACACCAACGCCGAGGTCGCCGCCGTGCTCGGCCGCGGCGACAACCTGCGCCGCCTGCTGCCCCGACGGCTGTTCGAGAGCATGACGCTGTTCGCCGCCGCGCTCGACGTCGACAGCATGCGCCCCGGCGGCCCCGGCTGGGAGCGGGTGGTCCGCGTCCGGCTCATGCACACCATGGTCCGCACCGGCATCCAGCGCACGGCCGCCCACGACAGCCCGGTGCCGATCAACGCGCTGGAGACGACCGGCGGGACCTTCCTGTTCGGCGCCATCCGGCTGCGCGCCATCGCCGAGGCGGGCGGCCGACCCGACCCCGACGAGGCCGAGAGCCACTACCTGATGTGGCGCTACATCACCCGCCTGATCGGCGCCCCGCCCGAGCTGACCTGCTCCACCAACGCCGACCAGCGCGTCATCGACGCCCGCCTGGCGCAAGGCCTCTACTCGCCGACCGAGGACTCCCGCTCGCTGATCCGGGTCTTGTTCGAGGGCCTGCCCGCCCTCGAGGTCGGCCCACCCGCACCCCCGGCCTTCTACGCCGCGCTCCTGCGCAGGCTCCTCAGCCGCGAGCTGGTCCCCGAGATCAACGCCGACATCCCCGACGACCTGGGCATCCCCCGCTCGACCATCCCCGCCCTGGCGGTTCGCGGCGCGGCCACGGCCGCCCGCCTCGCCGACCCCCTGCTCCGCTCCGCCCTCCTGCGCCCCCGAGCCGAACGCGCAGGCCGCACGTGGATCGCCAACACCATCGACCGCGGCTTGGCGGGCCGACCCGCCCGCCACCAGGCCACTGAATCCACGTGACCGATCGCGGTCGCGCCGAATCCAGGCCCCACCCGGATCGATTCCCGTGTCGACCCGGGCAGGAGCGCCCACAATCGTTCTGGCACAACGATTAGACCGAGTACCGGTGCCGCTCAGTCCGACGGTGCGGCGCAGGGACGACTGGGCAGCTCATCCGCGCTAGTAGCAGCTCGACTGGATGACCCTGCTGCGCTCGAGCTGGCCCACGGTCCCGTCGTAGCGGGCGAGGTAGTGGTACGGCCCCCGGTAATCCAGGATGCGGACCAGCGAGTTCTCGGGAACCCAGATGCCCGAGGTCGGACTCGTGTAGAGGGTCGCGGAGCTGTTGGTGCGGCACAGGTCGTTCGGACTGGCCGCCGCGGCGACCACCGGCATCGAGATGGCGATGGCTGAGGCCAGGGTGGCAGCCGCGACTCCGCGTAGGAGAGCACGCATGTGGTTCCTCGTCTCCGTCAGGATCGGTGCGATCTCGTACGGACAGTAATTGATCGTGTGCCCGAGGAGTAGGTCCATTTGGGGCGGTCGCAGGCGCGCGGGAGACCAAGATCGACGTGGTGATACCCAATCGGCTCAAGGCGACCAGGATCGCGCGCATCCGCCGAACAGGTCGCGGGTCAGCCCGCGAGGGCGACCTGGACCCAGGCCAGGATCACCAGCAGTGACGGGCCCCGGCTGAGTTGGAGCGAGAGCCAAATGGGCATCCCGCCGGTGCCGAAACCCAGTTCCAGCACCGGGTTCGTGTACTCGATCGGGGGGCGCGCCGCCATGCGGTGGATGACGAGCACCGACCCGACCGCGGACAGCACGCAGACCACCGCCGCCATGCCCGGCAACGCGGGCGCCGTGACCGCGCACCACACCACGGCCCCGGTGGCGGGGACCACGAGGTGGGCCAGGACCAGTTCCCGGTCGCCGCCCCCGAGCAGCCGCCGCAGGGCGGGACTCCGGCAGATGATCCTGAGCCCGCCCGCGAGCCGGTCGGCGGCGAGGAAGGCCGCGATCACGTGCACGGCGGGGAGCGCGGCGGGGGAGACGGTGGCCTCGGCCAGGTACGGCACCGGCAGCAGCCCGACCCACACCGCGAGCCCCGTCCAGGCCCGCCGCACCCGCACGAGGTCGGCGGCGACCAGGGCGGTGAACCGGTTGCCGCGCAACCGCACCGACCGCACCCGCCCCACCCGGCGGGCGCGCTTGACGAGCAGGACGCCCCACAGGATCGTCGGCTCCAGGAACGTGGTCGCCACCGTCGTGGCCTCGGCCACGTCCGCGCCGACCGCGAGCTGGGCCCGGCTGAGCCGCGCGAGGCCCGCCTGCGCGAACCAGACCACCACACCCGCGACGACGACAGCCACGACCACGCCGCCCGCGGGCAGGGTCGGGAACGTCCCGGGGCGCACCACCGGAACCGCGACCATGCCCGCGGCGCACAAGCCCAGCACGACGTTCAGGCCAACCTGCACCCGGCGGACCCTAGCCGCGCTTGTCTGCGCCGACACCGCGGTCGCCGCTGCGGAGACCCCAATCGCCCCACCGGCCACGAGCGCTCCCACGACGGCGTCCTGCTCACCGCCACCAGCGATCACCGCGAGCAGGGCGACCAGCGCGCCGCTGACACACCCGGCCCACAGCACGACCACGAACCGCCCGCCCAGCAGCGCCCGCCGGTCGATCGGTGTGCTCAACAACCACGACTGCGCTGGTCCACGCACCAGCACCGGCCCGAGCACCAGTGCCACTTTCGCCCACGCGGCGGTAACCAGCACCACACCGAGCGCCACGCCCCACTGCCGCAGCACCAACGCCCCGCCGTCCGGCGCCCTGGCCACCGCCCGCTCGAACCCGACCTGCGCCGCCCCCGCCCCCAGCCCCAGAACCATCGCCACATACGCCGCGCCCAGCACCAGATCGGCCAGCCGCTGCCGCGCTGAGACGCGCCGCGACCGGTACGACCGCAGTACCCGCCGCGCCGCACCCGCGGTCGGCACCTCTGTCGTCATCCCACGGAGCACCTAGACACCAACCTCAACAACCACATCCACCACCGCGTCGAGCAACCCCGCGTTGTGCGAGGCGATCAACAACCCGCTGCCGCGCTCCTTCTCCCGCACCAACCTCTTCGTCAGCCACCGCATCCCCTCGGCGTCCAAGCGCTGCTCCGGCTCGTCCAGCACCAACAACCTCCTCGGCCGGACGAAACAGGACGCCAACCCCAGCCGGTGCCGCTGCCCGGTCGACAAGGTCACCGGCAACTGGTCCTGTGCCGCCCCCAGCCCGACCTCCTCCGCCACGCGCGCCGCCGCCGCCTCGGGCCCCTCCGCCCCGTGCGCCCACGCGCACAGCCGCAGGTGCTCGATCACCGACATGTCCGGGAAGAAGTCGATGTCGTCCAACAGACAAGCCACAGCCGCCCGAACCGCCGGGCTCGCCTCGTCGAACGTGGCCCCATCGAGCAACACCTCGCCCGAATCCAACTCCTCCACCCCCATCACGCACTTCAGCAAAGTCGACTTCCCCGACCCGTTCGCGCCGACGACCCCCACCGCCTCACCCGGCCGCACGACGAAGCTGACGTCGTCCAGGATCACCAGGTCCCCGAACGCCTTGTCCGCGCCCACCACCGCTATCACGGCCTCCCCAGACCCCGATGACATGTCGCTCAGATCCCTCCCATGACCCACCGCAGCGGTGAAGGCCCGCAGAGCGGCGAGGGCCACCCCGGCGGTGCCCAACAGCGAACGGTACCCGTCAGGCAGTCGTTGCTCGCCGAACGCTCCACCGGGCCTCCGCCACGTCGATCCGCAGGGGCGCCGGGAGGTGCTCACCGCGGGCCGGTCGGGTGCGCAACGTGATCACCCCAATGGCGGTGGCCGCCACCCCAGTGGCGGACGAGCGTCAGGCCCACTGACTGGTTTGCTCGTGCGGACGATTTCTCGATGATTGAGAGGAACCGGGTTATGTCCAGGTACAGACGGGTGTTCGGCATGATGGCGGTGGCGTTGCTCGCGGCCGCCGCGCTGGTGGCTGGGGCCGGCACGGCCACGTCCGCGCCCGCGGGGGTCACCGGCGTGTGGTCTTGCACCTACCCGGCGAGCAGCACGTACACCGGAGCGCGCCACAGCAGCAGTTGCGGCTTCTCGCCCTACGAGTACAACGTCACCGCACCCGCGGACGGCCTCTGGGCTTGCACCGTCCCCTCCGGCTGGTCCTACACCGGCGCCCGCCAGGGCAGCAACTGCAACCCCGCCGCCATCTCCTGGGAGTACAAGCTCGCCACCCCCAGCACCGGCATCTGGATGTGCACAGTCCTTTCCGAACACACCTACTACGGCGTCCGCCAGGGCCTCAACTGCGGCTCCGGCTTCAACTACGAGTACAAGATCGTCATCCCGACCAACGGCGCCTGGGCCTGCTACCCCCCGCCCGGCTGGTCCTACACCGCGACCCGCATGGGCAGCAACTGCGGGACCGGCTTCAACTACGAGTACCGACTGTTCAAGCTCTGACACCCGCCGAGGAGCCCGGCAGGCCGGGGCCGGGCTCCCCGCACCCGACTCGTCGCTGGGTTAGCCTGGGTCCCATGAGCAGGACCTCGACGGGGGCGACGCGAGCCAGGCGGGGCGCAGCGCCCGCCGGGGGCCGCTCGGCCACCGCACCCGCGCGGCACGTGGTCATCCAGCCCTCGTTCGGCAACCAGCACGCGCGCAGGCACTGGGCCGACACACTGGACCGGCTCGTCGACTACCGCGCGCCGCGGCTCGCGGAGGCGTTGACCAACGACCAGGCGGCTGCCCTGGACGCCCAGCACCCGGATGGGCGGGCCCACTTCTGGGGCGCCTCCGACAAGCACGACAAGCGCGCCGACCTGCTGGTGGCCGGGGACGTCGTGCTCCTCACCGGCCGCAAGCACGTCCTGGCCGTCGGCGAGGTCGGCCACGCCTTCCGCAACCCCGGCTTCGCCCGCGCGCTGTGGCGCCCGGACCCGGCGCGCTGCCTGTGGAGCAACGTCTACAGCTTCCGCGCCCTGTGCCGCCCGCACATCCCCTATGAACAGGTGTGGGCGCTGCCGGGGTTCAACCCCGGGGACAACTTCATGGGCCTGCGGCTGCTGTCCGCCGAGAAGGCGTCGTCCATCCTCGGGCTGCTCGACGGCCTCGCCCCGGCGACGCGGTGATGTCGGAGATGTTCGAGGGCTTCCACTCGCGCTCGATCGAGGTCGAGGACGCGTCCATCTTCACCCGCTACGGGGGAGCGGGACCCCCGGTGGCGTTGCTGCACGGCCACCCCAGGACCTCCGCGACGTGGCACCGCGTCGCGCCCGCCCTGGTCCACCGCGGGTTCACCGTCGTCTGCCCGGACCTGCGCGGCTACGGTCAATCCCGCGGACCGGCCCCGACCCCGGGCCACGAGGCCCACTCGAAGCGCGCGGTCGCCGGTGACGTGGTGTCGGTGATGCGGTCGCTGGGGCACCACCGTTTCCTGCTGGCCGGGCACGACCGAGGCGGGGCCGTGGCGCTCCGGCTCGCCCTGGACCACCCCGAAGCGGTGTCGCGGATCGCCGTGCTCGACTGCCTGCCCATCAGCGAGCACCTGTCCCGCGTCACCGCGAAGTTCGCCACGCAGTGGTGGCACTGGTTCTTCTTCGCCCAACCCGACATCCCCGAACGGGTCATCAACGCCGATCCGGACGGCTGGTACCACGGCGACCCGGACAGCATGGGGCAGGAGAACCACGACGAGTGGCGCGAGGCCGTGCGCAACCCCGGTGTGGTGCGGGCGATGCTCGAGGACTACCGGGCCGGGCTGACCGTCGACCGGGGCCACGAGGAATCCGACAGACGGGCAGGCAAGCAGATCCGGTGCCCGGCGCTGGTCCTGTGGTCGCTGCGGGACGACCTCGAAGACCTCTACGGCGACCCGCTGGGGATCTGGCGGGACTGGGCGCCAGACGTGCGCGGTCACGGGATCGACTCCGGGCACCACGTCGCCGAGGAAGCCCCGGACGCGCTCACCGACGCGCTCGCCGACTTCTTCCACGGCTGATCGCGGTCCCGGAGCACCACCCCGTCGATGCTTGTCGGCAGCGGACGGCCGTGGCGGTGGCCATTCTGACCGTTTACACCATCGCCCGGGGAGCGCTGCTGCCCCAGATGCTCAACGGCCCGCCCGGTCCACCTTGACGGCTGCCCGTGACCGCTGCCCGTGACCGCTGTCCTCCCGACGCGCGTCAGGACTCGGCGAGGTCGACGAGCTTGCGCACGGTGTTCCAGTTCCGCATGGTGACCGAGCGGTCGAGCTTGTTGGCCGAGAGCACCTTGGCCAGTCGCGAGTCGCGCACGCCGTCGGCGAACCACACGTACAGCGTGCCCTCGTCCAGGACGACGCGTTCATCGCCGAGTGCGTCGTGGTCGATCGCGTCGACCGTCTTCCTCTCGGGCGCCGGGTCGCCGAAGCCGACGTGGAACAACTTCGGCTCTCGCGCGGCCTCGTCGGGCATCGGGTTGCGCTCGATGATCCGCTCGACCTGGCCCCGGCTGCGCACGACCGTGTGGATCGAGAGCCCGAAGGTGTCCTCGATGCCCTTCCGGACTTCCCGCGCGACCGCGGCCGGGTCGTCGGTGTCCGTGGTGACCACGGCGTTGCCGCTGTTGAGCAGCGTCCGGACGTTCGTGTGGCCGAGGGCGGTCAGCATGTCCCGCAATGGGCCCATCGCGATCCTGTTGTGCTTGCCGACGTTGATCCCGCGTAACAGGACGATGTGCGAGGTGGCCACCGGAACCCCTTCTCAGTGTTCGCCCGACAGTCGTCGCGCTGCCGGGAGTGTATTGGGTTCCGGCAGCCGTGTTCGTCCGCCGCGGCGGTCGTGTTCCAGGTGCTCGGACATCCGGCTTCGAGGACGCGGAGACGACGCGTCGATGATGATCACCTTTTCGGATGAACTCAAGGGGGGCTTGCGAACGTGTGATCGTGTTAGCATTGCGGCATGCACCTGGCTCCTCATGAGCGCGACAAGCTTTTGGTTTATGTGGCAGCGAAATTGGCTGAGGAGCGATTGGCGCGTGGGGTGTTGTTGAACTACCCGGAAGCGGTCGCGTTGATCACGCGGCACATTCTGGAAGGCGCGCGGGACGGGCAGACCGTCGCGACGCTGATGCAGACCGCGCGCGGCGTGGTCCACGTGAGCCAGGTGATGGACGGGGTGCCGGACATGGTGGACGAGGTCCACGTCGAGGCCACTTTCCCCGACGGGACCAAGCTGGTCGTCGCGGAGAGCCCGATCCACCTGCCGTGACTATCCGGCCGTCGTGGCGGAAGGGAACCCGTCGACCTCGGCGGGCGCGATTCCGTCGCCGTGATGTCGATCTTCCTCTTATGCGCCGATCCGTCGTGTCGAGGTGGACAGTCGGGTCGAGTGGACAGTCGTGTCGAGGTGAACAGGAGTCGCCCGAGAATGAAGCCAGGAGAGATTCTGCCCGGAACCGGTGATGTCCCGCTCAACCCCGGAATGGACCTGATCGAGGTCACCGTGGACAACACCGGGGACCGGCCGGTCCAGGTCGGTTCGCACTACCACTTCGCCGCGGTCAACCCGGCGCTGGAGTTCGACCGGGCGGCGGCTTGGGGGTACCGCCTGAACATCCCCGCGGGGACGGCCAAGCGGTTCGAGCCGCGCCGGTACGGGCCGGTGGAGTTGGTGCGCATGGGTGGGGACCGGCAGATCCCCGGCCTGCGCCCGGAGTTCGCAGGCGAGTTGGACCACCGGTCGCACGAGCCGACCCCGTTCCGGTTCGGCGCGAAGGGCGAGGGACCGATCCGTTGAACGACCGGAGGCCTGCGGTGTCCATCCCGCGCGAGACCTACATCGACCTGTTCGGCCCCACCACCGGCGACCGCGTCCGGCTCGCCGACACCGACCTGTTCATCGAGGTCACCGAGGACCGCAGCCAGGGGGCGGCGGGTTCGGGCAACGAGGTCGTCTTCGGCGGCGGCAAGGTCATCCGGGAGTCGATGGGCCTGTCGAACCGGACCCGCGCCGGGGGCGGCACCGCCGACGTGGTGATCACCGGTGCGGTCATCCTGGACCACTGGGGCGTGGTGAAGGCCGACATCGCCATCCGGGACGGCCGCATCGCCGGCATCGGCAAGGCGGGCAACCCGGCCACCGACCCGACGGTCGACCCGGCGCTGGTGATCGGACCGTCCACTGAGGTCATCGCGGGCAACGGCAAGATCGTCACCGCGGGCGGGGTCGACTGCCACGTGCACTTCATCTGCCCGCAGTCCGCCGAGACGGCGCTCGCCTCCGGGCTGACGACGCTGATCGGCGGCGGCGCCGGGCCCGGCGAGGGCAGCAAGGCCACCACGGTCACCGCGGGCGCGTGGAACGTGGCCCGGATGATGCAGGCGCTGGACTCCGTCCCGGCCAACGTCCTGTTCCTGGGAAACGGCTGCTCGACCAATCCGGACGCGCTGATCGAGCAACTCGACGGCGGCGTCGGCGGCCTCAAGATCCACGAGGACTGGGGCGCGACCCCCGCCGTGCTGGACACGGCGCTGCGGGTCGCCGAGGAGACCGGCATCCAGGTCGCGCTGCACGCCGACACCCTGAACGAGGCGGGCTTCTACGAGTCGACCCGGGACGCGGTCAACGGCCGCTCCATCGCGGTGTTCCACGCCGAGGGGGCGGGCGGCGGGCACGCGCCGGACATCATCAAGGTGGCGGGGCTGGCGAACGTGCTGCCGTCGTCGACCAACCCGACCCGCCCGCACACGGTCAACACCAAGGACGAGCACCTGGACATGGTGATCGTCTGCCACCACCTGAACAAGGCGCTGGACGAGGACATGGCGTTCGCGGCGAGCCGGATCCGGGAGGGGACCATCGCCGCCGAGGACACCCTGCAGGACATGGGCGCCATCTCGATCATGAGCTCGGACGCGCAGGCGATGGGCCGCATCGGCGAGGTGGTGTCCCGCACCTGGCAGACCGCGCACGTGATGAAGGCCAAGCGGCCGGACCGGGAGAACGACGGGAAGGCGGACAACCTCCGCGCCCGCCGGTACGTCGCGAAGTACACGATCAACCCGGCCATCGCGCACGGCATCGACCGGCACGTCGGCTCGGTCGAGGTCGGCAAGATGGCCGACCTGGTGCTCTGGGACCCGAAGTTCTTCGGGGTGCGCCCGCACATCGTGCTCAAGGGCGGGTTCGCCGCCTGGGCGGCGATGGGGGACGCGAACGCCGCGATCCCGACCCCGCAGCCCTACATCGGCAGGCCCATGTTCGGGTCGCAACCGCGCGCCGCCGCGGCGGGCAGCGCGTTCTTCGTCGCACCGGGCGCGAACACCGACGCGCTGCGCGAACTGGGCATCGCGACCGACCTGGTGGCGATCGACCGGACCCGTGAGGTGACCAAGGCGGACATGCGGGAGAACCGGGCGACCCCGCGGATCGAGGTCGACGCGGACACCTTCCAGGTCACCATCGACGGCGAGCGGGTCACCAGCGACCCGGTCAGCGAGGTTCCGATGGCCCAGCGCTACTTCCTGTTCTGATGCCGGGCACCCGCGGTGGGCTCGCGGTGCTGGCGCTCGCCGACTCCCGGTTCCCCAACGGGGGCCACGTGCACTCCGGCGGGGTGGAGGAGGCGGTGGCCCGCGGGTTGATCACCGACGTCGGCCACCTCCGGGAGTTCCTGTTCGGTCGCCTGCGCTCGGCGGGCCTGGTCGCCGCGGTGTTCGCCGCCGCGGCCGCGCACGCCGCCGCCGGGCGCCGCGCGGACTGGCCGGGGCTGGACGCCGAACTCGACGCCCGCACCCCGTCGCCCGCGCAACGCGCGGCGTCCCGCGCGCAGGGGTGGGGTCTGCTGCGGGCGGGCCGGGCGGCCTGGCAGTCGCAGGCGTTGTCCGACCTGGTGTCCACGACCGGGCGGCCGCACCACCCACTCGTGCTCGGCGTGCTGATCACCGCCTCCGGCGCGGGGGCCCGGGATGCGGCGCTGGTGGCCGGCTACCACTCGGTCAGCGGCCCGTCGTCGGCGGCGGTGCGGCTGCTCGGCCTCGACCCGTTCGCGGTCAACGCGCTGCTGATCGAGCTGACCGCCGAACTCGACGACCTCGCCGACACCGCGTCGGCCTCGGCCCACCTCCCGCCCGCGGACCTGCCCGCGCCCGGGTCGCCCGCACTGGACCTGCTCGCCGAGTCACACGATCACCACCACCGAGAAGAGGTGCGTCTCTTTGCTTCCTGACAACACCCGGCCGCACGGCGGGAACGGCCACGGCCACGGCCACCGGCACCCGGTGAACTTCGACCCGACCGCGACCGAGCCGGACCCGCACGCGCAGACCCCGTGGCACGGTCGGCCGTTCCGGCTGGGCATCGGCGGACCGGTCGGCAGTGGCAAGACCGCGCTGACCGCCGCGCTGTGCCGCGCGCTCGGCGGCGCGGTGAACCTCGCGGTCGTCACCAACGACATCTACACGACCGAGGACGCCGACTTCCTCCGCGCCGCGGGAGTCCTCGACCCGGACCGGGTCGAGGCCGTGCAGACCGGGGCCTGCCCGCACACCGCCATCCGCGACGACATCACGGCCAACCTCGACGCCGTGGACCGGCTCACCGAACGCCACCCGGGGCTGGAGCTGGTAATCGTGGAGAGCGGTGGGGACAACCTGACGGCCGTTTTCAGCCGGGGGCTGGCGGACCGGCAGATCTTCGTGGTCGACGTGGCCGGTGGCGACAAGGTGCCGCGCAAGGGGGGACCGGGGGTCACCACCGCCGACCTGCTGGTGATCAACAAGATCGACCTGGCCGACCACGTCGGCGCCGACATGGCCGTGATGGTCTCCGACGCCCACCGGATGCGCGGCGCCCTGCCGGTGATCACCCAGTCGCTGACCCGCACGCCGAACGCGCCGGACGTCGCGGACTGGGTGCGGGCGCAACTCGCGGTCCCGCTGGGCGTCTGAGCGGTGCGCTCCGTCGCGATCGTGAGCGCCGAGCGGGCCGCCGACGGCCGCACCGCGATCCGGGAGTTGCGCTCGGAGTCGCCGACGCGGTTGATCCCGCGCCGCCCGGCGGTGCCCAGCCGGGACGGCAGCGCCACCGTCCGGATGGTCGCCTCGGCCGCCGGTCCGCTGGGCGGCGACCTGCTGGAACTGCGGGTGCGGGTGGGCGCGGGCGCGCACCTGCGGCTGGTCGGCACCGGCGCGACGCTGGCACTGCCCGGCCCCGGCGGGGAACCCAGCCGCGCGACCGTGCGCATCGAGGTCGAGCCGGGCGGGGTGCTGGAGTACCTGCCGGACGAGACGATCGTCTGCGCGGGGGCCGACCACCACACCGAACTGCGCGCCGACCTCGCCGCGGGCAGTCGACTGCGGACCCGGGAGGTGCTGGTCCTCGGCCGACACGCCGAGGACCCCGGCAGGCTGACCACCGCGACCCACGTCGTCCTGTCCGGCTCCCCCCTCCTGCGCCAGACCCTGGACCTCACCGACCCCAGACTGCTGGCCAGCCCGGGCCACCTCGTGGGCGCGAAGGTCCTGGCCACCGAACTCGTCGTCGGCGACGAGGACCCGGCGACCGCCTCGACCGGCCCGTGGTGGTCCCTGACCCCGCTCGCGGGCGGCGGCACGCTGGCCACCGCCCTGGCCGACGACCCCGCCACCGCCACCGCCCGCCTCGCCGCCGCACTGGGCGACCACGCGTCCCGCGAACCGGGCGCGGCACCGCCTGCCCCACTGCCCGCGTCCGCCTGACCGGGCGCCCCGGCAGAGCCGAGGACGACACCCCTGGCCATCGGCTCGGGCAGCACGCCTGGGCAGGCCGCACCATCGTCGGCGCCGCCTCCCGCTCGCCGTGTGCGATGCGCCACGGAGTCGAGCGCCCACCGGCTTTGGTTGGGCGAGCCGCCCGGGCACGCGTCCACCGAGGGCGCTGTCGACCTGCGGCGTTCCACGTCCTCGCCCCGTCGACGGGTGGGCCGCCCGGCCGATCCGACTGAGTTGCGGTCAGGGCCCGGGTCGGGAAGGGTGATGCGCGGGTGAGCCGGGAAGTCTGGTCGGCACCGTCGTTGTCGACCCTTTATGGAGGCTCGGTGTCTGCTGAGAAGCCTGACAGTCGCACGTTCACCATCTTCGGCCGCGGGTCCTGGTCGGAGGCTCGACGCATCGGCGACGTGCTGCGGACCGAGACGGTGGGCGGTGTGCTGCTCGCCGTCGCCGCGGGAATCGCCCTGGTGTGGGCCAACTCACCGTGGTCGGCCGGGTATGAGTGGCTGAGCGGATTGCGCGTGGGGCCTGCGGCCCTGCACCTCGACCTGACGCTGGCGCAGTGGGCCGCCGACGGGTTGCTCGCCATCTTCTTCTTCGTCGCGGGGTTGGAGCTCAAGCGCGAGTTCGTGGCGGGCGACCTGCGCGAATTCCGGCGGGCGGTGTTGCCGGTGGCCGCAGCGGTGGGTGGGATGATCGTGCCCGCCCTGATCTACGTGCTGGTCAACCTGAGCGACCCCAGCGCCCTGTCGGGGTGGGCCATCCCCACGGCGACCGACATCGCGTTCGCGCTGGCCGTGCTGGCGCTGATCAGCACGCACCTGCCCACGGCGTTGCGGACGTTCTTGTTGACCTTGGCCGTGGTGGACGACCTCATCGCCATCCTCATCATCGCGGTGGTCTACACGCAGGACCTCTCCCCGATCCCGCTGGCGCTGGCCGTGGTGCCGTTGGCGTTGTTCGCGCTGCTGGTGCAGAAGCGGGTGCGGTCGTGGTGGCTGCTGCTGCCGCTGGCGGTGGCGACGTGGGTGCTGGTGCACGAGTCCGGAGTGCACGCCACGGTGGCCGGAGTGCTGTTGGGCTTCGCGGTCCCGGTGGTCCGGCGGGCGCCGGGGGAGGGGCCGGGGCTGGCCGAGCACTTCGAACACCGGTGGCGCCCGCTGTCGTCGGGGGTGGCGGTCCCGGTGTTCGCGTTCTTCGCCGCGGGCGTGTCGATCGCCGACGCGGGCGGTGCGGACGCGCTGACGCACCCGATCACGATCGGCATCGCGCTGGGCCTCGTCCTGGGCAAGGCCATCGGTGTGGTCGGCGCCACGTGGCTGGTGCAGCGGTTCACCCGCGCTCGGATGGCCGATGGGCTGGGCTGGTGGGACGTGCTCGGGCTCGGCCTGTTGGCGGGCATCGGGTTCACCGTCTCGCTGCTCATCGGCGAACTGGCCTTCGGCGCCGGGTCCGAACGCGACGCCGAGGTCAAGGTGGGCGTGCTGGTGGGCTCCCTCGTCGCGGCCCTGCTGGCGACCGTGCTGCTGCGCGCGCGCAACCGCGTCCACCGGCGGATCTCTGCCGAGGAGCAGGTCGACGAGAACGCCGACGGCATTCCCGACGTCTACCAGGAGGACCGGCCGTCGGACCGCGAGTGAGCGCCGGGCTCCCCGTGGGGCCAAGCGCGCACACGGGCGGTCGAACGCCGCTCACCGGGCCTTTCGAGCACAGTGGACCCCTCGGTCGCCGTCACACAGTCGTCAAGTTCGTTCGCTAGGGTCCGCTGGCCGTGATCGTCCCAGCGCGAGCAGGAGGAACAATGACCGAGTCGGCGCACGAGCCGCCCGAGCCCCAGGTCCAGGTGGCCCGCAGGGGCGTCTACGGCAAGGTCTTCTGGCCCGCCGTGGGCATTGTGGCGGCGTTCGTGGCCACCACGGCCATCTCGCCGACGGCCACGCAGAACGCGGTCAGCGACGTCTCGGCCTGGATCGTGGGCACCTTCGGCTGGTACTACACCGTGCTGGTCTCCGGGTTCGTGGTGTTCGCGATCTGGCTGGGCCTCGGTCGGTTCGGGACGATGCGGTTGGGGGACGACGACGACAGGCCGGAGTTCTCCCGGCTGTCGTGGTTGGCGATGCTCTTCGCCGCGGGAATGGGCATCGGCCTGGTGTTCTGGGGTGTGGCCGAGCCGCTGAACCACTTCGCGGGCATCCCCAACCGGGCCTCCGGGATCGAGGCCGCCGACGAGGCGGGCGCGCAGGCGGCCATGGTGCGGACTTTCCTGCACTGGGGCCTGCACCCCTGGGCGATCTACGTCATCGTCGGCCTCGCCATCGCCTACGCCGTGCACCGCCGCAAGCGCCCGGTGTCCATCCGGTGGGCGCTGGAGCCGGTGCTGGGCAAGCGGGTCAACGGTTGGCTCGGCGACACCATCGACGTGATCGCCGTCGTGGGCACGCTGTTCGGCGTGGCGACCTCGCTCGGCCTGGGCGTCGCGCAGATCGCGGCGGGCCTGGACTTCATGGGGGTCGTGCGGGACCCGGGCAACCTGACCATGGTCGTGCTGATCGGCGCGATCACCCTGTTGGCCATCGCGTCGGTGGTCAGCGGCGTCGGCAAGGGCATCAAGTGGCTGTCCAACGCCAACATGGGGCTGGCCGGGGCGCTGCTGCTGTTCGTGCTCATCGCGGGGCCCACGCTGTTCATCCTGCGCGAGTACGTGCAGTCGACCGGCCTGTACCTCCAGGAGCTGGTGCGGCTCAGCTTCAACACCACCGCCTACCAAGGACCCGAGGGCGAGACCTGGCAGGGGTACTGGACCGCGTTCTACTGGGGGTGGTGGATGTCCTGGGCGCCGTTCGTCGGCGTGTTCATCGCCCGCATCTCCCGTGGCCGCACCGTGCGCGAGTTCGTCGGCGGCGTGCTGCTCGTGCCCACCCTGCTCAGCTTCTTCTGGTTCTCGGTGTTCGGCGGGGCGGGCCTGTTCCGCGAGCTGGTCGGCGAGGGCGGCCTGGTCGGCACCGACGAGACCGGCGCGGCGACCGTCGACACCAACGGCGCCCTGTTCACCCTGCTCGACTCGATGCCCGGCGGCGCCGTCGTCGTCGGCCTGGGCGTCCTGCTGATCATCTTCTTCTTCGTCACCTCTTCGGACTCCGGGTCGCTCGTGGTCGACATGCTCGCCTCCGGCGGCGACACCGACCCGCCGAAGTGGAGCCGGGTGTTCTGGGGCGTCACAGAGGGTGTCGTCGCGATCGCGCTGTTGTTCGCGGGTGGGCTGTCCGCGTTGCAGGGGGTCGCCATCGCGATCGCGCTGCCGTTCAGCGTGGTGATGCTCGCCATGTGCGTGGCTCTGTACAAGCAGTTCAGCCGCGACCGCCGGACCATGGTCTCCCCGACTCGCGCCCCCGCGGCCGATCCCGGTTCCGGGGACGACCGTGCGGCGGCGGGCTAGGTCGTATTTCGAAAGCCGCTGTTCGCGATAGCCGCGCCGGAGCGGCCCCTGGCGGCACGGGGCGGAGGTGCCGGTACCGGTGTTGTACCGGCACCTCCACCCCGCACCGCCAGGAACCACCCCGATCACGACTCTCATCGAACGGACTTCCGAAACACGACCTAGGGCCGCCGCGCTGGTCGTCCACAGTCGGTGATCAGCCCCGGGCGGCTTCGTCACGCGATCGCAAAGCGGTGACACGGTCGGTCGACAGGAGCGCTGGGCACAGTCGCGGCATGCCACCGCACCCACCCCCCGCCGCTGCCCGTTCCGCCGTTCGCGCGCGCCTGCGCGGGCTCTGCGTGGCCCGCCCGGCGGTGCGCGAGTGCCCGGAGCGTGCCCGTCGGGCAGGATGACACGGTGCGCACGAGACTGCTGATCGTCGAGGACGATGACCGCATCCGGACCTCGCTGCGCCTGGCGTTGGAAGACGAGGGGTACACCGTCGACGAGGCGGCCAGCGGCGAGGAGGCCCTGCTGGTGCTGGCGACCGGCCAGGAGCCGGACCTCATGATCGTCGACCTGATGCTGGGGCAGATGGACGGCTTCACCTGCATCCGCGCCGTCCGGCGCAGCAGCAACCTGCCGATCATCGTCGTCAGCGCCAGGGTGGACACCCACGACGTGGTCGCCGCGCTGGAGGCGGGCGCGGACGACTACGTCACCAAGCCGTTCCAGACCAAGGAGATCACCGCCCGCCTGCGGGCCTTGCGCAGGCGGGCGGCGGTGGTCGTCCCGGTCGACCAGCAGCCCGTGCCCGAGCAGGTCCTCGAGTCCGGCCCGGACCCGTTGGTGCTGTCGGTGGCGGCGGGCACGGTGCGGCGCGGGGACGCCGAGGTCCACCTCACCCTGACCGAGTTCCGGCTCCTGTGCGAACTGGCGGAGAGCCCTGGCCGGGTGCTGAGCCGGTCGAGCCTGCTCGAGCGGGTGTGGGACCGGGGCTACTTCGGTGACGAGCGGATCGTCGACGTCCACGTCCGCAGGCTGCGCACCAAGATCGAGAAGGACCCGTCCGCGCCGCGGGTGGTGGTGACGGTGCGCGGCCTGGGGTACCGGCTCGATGTCCGCTGAGCAGCGCGCGTCCGCGGATCGCGGGCTGGGGCTGCGCGGACGGGTGACCCTGTCGTTCGCGGCGGGCGCGGCCCTGGTGTCGCTGGTGCTGGCGCTGTCGGTGTTCACCATCTCCCGCGGCTACCTGCTGGCCCAGCGCGAGCGCTCGGCGGTGCTGTTCGCCGAGGCCGACGCCGACTTCATCGCCCGGAGCCTGACGATCGCGGGCGTCGGGCCGGATCAGGCGCTCGAGGCGCTCGACCCGTCAGCCGACACGGTGCTGTTGCTGCGGTGGCGCGGCACCTGGGCCTCCAGCGACCCCGTGGTGCCCGCGCAGGACCCGTCCCCCTTGCTCACGGAGGCGTTGGCCGACGGGGGGACCGCCACCGAGTCCACCACCTTGGACGGCATCCCCTACCTGATCAGCGGCGTGCCGATCGACGACGGCGTCCTGTACGAGTTCACCCCCGTCGTGGAACTGCAGAACACGATCCAGGTGCTGCGGGTGGTGCTGCTGACCTGCGGGTTGGCCGCGACGATCGGCGGCGCCACGCTCGGTCTGTGGGCCAGCAGGCGGGTGCTGCGCCCGCTGCGCCCGCTGGCCACCACGGCGGCCAGGATCGCGGGCGGCAAGCTGGACAGCAGGCTGCCCGAGGAGGCCGACGCGGACCTGCGGCCCATCCTGTCGTCGTTCAACACCATGGTCGACTCGCTGCAGCACCGCATCGAGCGCGAACGCCGCTTCGTCGGCGACGTCACCCACGAGCTGCGCACCCCCCTCACCACGTTGGTGACCAGCGTGGAAGTGCTCGGAAAGCACGCGGGGGAGATGTCGGAGCGGTCGCGCACCGCCCTGCGGCTGGTCGACACCGAGCTGGTCCACCTGCGCGGCATGGTCGAGGACCTGCTCGCCCTGGCCAGGGCCGAGGCAGGCCTGCACCACGACGACGTGGGACCCGTCGAGGTGCGCGAACTGCTCGAGCACGTCGTCGGCGACCGGGCGGCCGACCTGCTGCACGCCGACGGCAGCGGCCTCATCCGGGGGCACAAGCTCGCCCTCGTGCGGGCGTTCACCAACCTCGTCGAGAACGCCGACCGGCATGGGCTCGGTGTCAGCGCGATCACCCTGCGCACCGTGGACGACACCATCGTGGTGGACATCGACGACGACGGCCCGGGTGTGGCCGAGAGCGAGCGCGACCGCATCTTCGAGCGCTTCGCCACCGGCCGCGCCGCCCGCGGCTCCACCACCAGCAACGGGCTGGGCTTGGCCCTGGTGGCCGAGACCATCGCCGCGCACGGTGGTTCGGTCGCCTGCGTCAGCGGCCCGCGCGGCGGAGCGCGCTTCCACGTCGTGCTGCCCCGCGCCGACGACGACGAGCAGGATCGCTGACCCGGGCGCACGCGCGCGGTTTCGGCGGGGATGGCAGCGACCAGGGGGACCAGCCGGTCGACGATGGTCCTGGACGCCAGGTCGCGAGAGCGGGGGCGACACGCCCGCTGAGCTCTCAGGCGCGGCAGGCCAGGGACTCCACGGCGGTCGAGCGCTCGGCGCGCGCCAACACCAGCGCGTGGAGGGCGTCGGCCCGGCCGATGCCCGGGGTCAGCTCCCGCGCCCGGCCCGGGGTGGTGACCGCGACGGTGGCGCCCTCCGCGAGCGCGTCGAGGCGGTCGGCGAACGGACTGGCGGCGACCGCGATCGAGAGCGCGAACGGCGTCGGCGCCGTGGCGGACAGGCGCAGGCACAGCAGGGGCGGGTCCTGCGCCAGCACGGTCCACGTGGCGGGTGTGTCGAGCAACCGGACCGGCTGCCGCGCCCGCAGGACCTCGAGGAGCACCCGCCCCGCGGGCGAGGCGCCCAGGTCCGCGTCCGAGACCGCGAAGGCGAACACCGGCCACGTGTCGGCGGGCAGCATCGACACGTCCTCGCCCGCGGGGAGCAGCACGTGCGCGGACTGGGCGAAGACGACTCGACTCGCCTGGGCCACTTCGCGCGTGTCGGTGTCGGTCATGTGCCCAGCCTCCAGACGGCAGGTTGAGCGGGCCCCGCCGAGGTCGTTGCGGTTGTGTGTCGGCTGCCGACTTTGCGGTGGGGTGAAGGCCTGATGCCGATGCGCGAACATCGGTGGGCGGGCGCCCCCTGCCTGCACGACACTGGAGGTGATGACTCCTGTTCGACACGACCCGGGACCGCGCCGCAACGCCGTGCTCGGTCCGCTGGACCCGTGGAGCTTCCTGGCGACAACCCCGGCCGTGACCGTCGCCGTGGTGGCAGGCATCGAGGGCGTGCCGCGACTCGCGGTCGTCCTGGGGCTCTTGGCCCTGCTGATCGCCCTGGTGGACAGCTTCTGCAACCGCAGGACCCCCGCGGACGAGCACCCGTCACCGCGCCGTGCCGGCGAGCGACGGGGGCTCACGTCAGGTCGGACGACCGTCACACGACCGCAAAGCGATCGGCAGACCGGTCTTCGCGCGCACGGAGGAATATCGCGCGGGTGACCGACGTCGCCGTGGAGCCGCCTCAGTCGTGCCGGGTCGTGCTCGCGAGGGAACTCGCGGCTGTCTCGACCACCCGACAGGTGGTCGGGACGTTCCTGCGCCGCCAGGACGTCGCGGAACCGGTGACGACCGACGTGCTGATCGTGGCCAACGAGGCCGTCACCAACGCCGTCCAGCACGGCGGCCCGGAGACCAC
This sequence comes from Actinokineospora pegani, assembly GCF_009745975.1. Classification (GTDB taxonomy): domain Bacteria; phylum Actinomycetota; class Actinomycetes; order Mycobacteriales; family Pseudonocardiaceae; genus Actinokineospora; species Actinokineospora pegani. The sequence continues at coordinate 26,850 of NZ_WHOL01000077.1, forward strand.
GGTGACCGTGGACCTGCTCGTCAGCGACGACTTGGTCACCCTCCGCGTCCACGACGTCGGGCCGTGGCCGCCGCCCGACGAGCGGGTGGACGACGACCACCGGCTCAGCCTCACCGTCGTGGAGGGCATCGTCCGTCCGCGCTTCGCCACGACCGCGGTGGGCGGGACCGAGCTGACCGCCGACTTCCCCTGGGCGGGGCCCGGGGGACGGGCTCTCACTCGGCCGGGGGGCAGTCGCTGAAATCCAGGTCCACGCGCACGGGGTAGAAGTAGGTGCTGTTGCCCGTGCTCTCGCTCCGGCCGCCCCGAGCGGTGACGAAGGTGATGCGACCGCCGCTGCCGTCATCGGCCAGACCCGCCGCGTCGACGGTCTTCTCGTCGACACCCCAGGTGACGACCTTCGACCTGCTCGTCGTCGTGCCGATCGGCTTGTCGAACGCGCGGACCTCGACCTTGCTCTTCGTCGGCGACGTGGCGAACAGCGTGATGTCGACGTTGAAGCCGACGGACGCGGCGTCGTCGTAGAACTCAACCCCGTAGGTCTTGAGGGGACCGGAGCCACCTACCGTCCCGCGGGCCGTGGTGGACCAGAAGCGCAGGCCGGCCGCGGGGCCGTCCAGCTCGTAGGCCGGGAACCGCTGGGCCTCGATGTCGGCCAGGGTCGGCTTCTCGCCGGTCTCCTGGGAATCGTCCGGGGTGAAGGAACCACGGACGGTGCAGCTCGGCCGTGCGCTCACCGCGCTGGTCGGCTCGCTCGCCTCGCCGGTCCCGCTCCCGCCCGTGCTCGCCTGCCGCCCCTTCCCGGCCGTCGTGGCGTCCTCGCGCGTCTGGTCGCCCCCACACGCGGCCAGTCCCAGAGCGACGGACGCGAGGACCGCGGCCACCTGTGTTCTCGACATGCTCGTCCTTCGTTCTTCCCGGTCGACTCCGACGTCCAAGGAGTCGTCCGCTGTGGGTGATCCATTACCCCCGTGCCCCGAGCGGGTCATTGCCGCGATCGGCGGTGCTACGCGGTGCGGTGGCTGTCTAGGCTGGGGGACCGGATCACGGCGCGGGGTATGGAGGAACGACGTGTCTCGTTTTCGCACGACGCGCAGGCGGCGGTTCGGGCGTGTGCTCGCGGTTGTCCTGGCGGTCTCGGCGATGCTCGGCGGGTTGTTCGTCACCTCCGCCAGCGCGTGTTCGTGCTTCCCCGGTGGTGAGGGTTCGCGCTATGACCGGGCGGACCACGTCTTCACCGGACTGGTCGTGGGCGAGGAGACCCTCGCGGGCGCCGACCCGGACACCGCGCTGGACGACGTGATCCGCTACCGGGTGCTCCGGTTGCAGACCCACAAGGGGCAGCCGCCGATCCTGGTCAACCTCGACACGTCGGTGGCAGGCGCCACCTGCGGGATCCGGCTCAACGTCTGGGAGGGCTACGTGGTGTTCGCCTCCGGCGACGCGGCTGACGGCGTCGTGGAGACCGGGTTGTGCTCGGGCACCCGCCCGGCCGCGCAGGGGCCGCCGATCACCGAGGACCCGCCCACCTCCACCACGCCCACCAGCACGGCCGTCGCCCTGGGCACCTCGACCCCGGCGCCCTGCGCGGCGGCGTAGCGGCTCAGCCCGCGCCCAGGGCGATGGTCAGTTCCAGGACCGTCCCGGGGTCGTCGAGGCGGGAGCCGTACAGCTCGCGGAGCTGTCCCATCCGGTAGCGGATGGTCTGCGGGTGCACGAACAGCTCGGCCGCGATCTCCTCGCGCCGCCCGTGGTGCAGCAGCCAGGAGCGCAGGGTCTCCTCCAGCTTGGCCCGCTGGGGGGCGCGCAGGCCGTCGAGCGGGGCGAGGACCTGGGCCCGCAGGTCGTCGAGGGCGTCGGGGTCCGAGCGCAGGACGAGGTCGGCAAGGCACTGCTCGGTGTCCACGGTGGTCTCGGCCGTGGGGCCCAGGCCGAGCCGGGCGGCCCGTTGGGCCCGCAGGTAGGAGGCGCGCACCCCGGTCCACGGCCGGGCCGGGCCGACCACGGCGCCCAGACCGGCGAGCCCCGCCACCAGTGAGCCGCGGAACGGGCCCTCGGCGTCGGGCACCAGCAGCACCACCGTCCGGCCGTCGTGGAGCCCCGGGTCGTCCTCGACGGCCTGCAGGGTGCGCGGGTCGAGGCGGACCAGGACACCGCGGGCGCGGGCCTCGGGGATGATCACCGCGGTCAGCGAGCGCGGCGGTCCCCACCCGGCCCGGTCCGCCGCGACCGCCAGCTCGTCCGGGTGGCCCCCGGTGAGCAGGCCGCGCGCCAGGCGGTCGAGGTACTGCTGCCGGACGCGGCCGGTGGTGGCCAGCTCGTCGGCGTGGCCCGCCACGCTGATGGCGGAGAGCTGGTCGATGTAGGCGAACAGGAGCTCGGCGAACCGGGCCATCGCGCCGGGCGAGAGGTCGCAGGCGGTGGCGATGGTGCTCAGCTCGCGCCAGGCGATCCGCGCGCCCACCCGGTAGGCGGCCTGGAGCGCGTCCATCGACCGGCCGCTGCGGGCCTCGCCCGCGCCGAGCTGGTAGGCGCCGTCGAGGGCGGGCACCATCGGGGTGCTGGCCACCGCGCCCCCGGCGCCCGCGGTCAGCTCGAGGAAGCCGCCGAGGGCGAGCTGCACGGCGTTCTCGATCTTGCGGCCGGTGCCGTCGGTGAACACCTCCGTGTAGGCGGGCACCTCGGCCACGATCGCGGCCACGGTGCGCTCGGCGACCGACTGCAGCACCGACCGCATCGCCTCCGCCATGCCCGCGGGTAGGCGAAAACCCTCAGATTCGAGTGAACTGTTCTCTGCGAACAAGATTTGCTCCCCGATTCACGTCCCGGACACTGGAACTTACACCGCCAGTGCAGTCATCATGAAGTCATGGCGACGACGCACACCCCGGTTCCCCTCCGTGACACGCTGCGCGCCCGCGCACGCCGGTTGGCCCGGTTGGTCACCACGCCGCTGGTCCCCGGCGACTACCTGTCGATCCTGGACCCCCTCGGATCGAGCAGCGACCTGCGCGGACGCGTGGAAGCGGTGCTGCCGGAGACCGCCGACGCCGCCACCCTGGTCATCCGTCCCGGCCGCGGCTGGGCGGGCCACACGGCGGGGCAGTACCTGCGCCTCGGGGTGGACATCGACGGGGTGCGGCAGTGGCGCTCGTACTCGCTGACCTCGCCGCCGAGACCGGACGGCACCGTCACGGTCACGGTCAAGGCGCTGCCAGGCGGCACCGTGTCCCAGTTCCTGGTGCACCGCCTCCAGGCCGGGACGATCGTGCAGCTCGACCAGGCGGCGGGCGAGTTCACCTTGCCCGCCACCCGCCCCGCGAAGGCGCTGTTCGTGACCGCGGGCAGTGGCATCACCCCGGTGATGGGGATGCTGCGCGACGGCGCCGACCAGCTCGACGACGTGGTCCTGGTGCACTCCGCCCCCCGGCCGGAGGACGTCATCTTCGGCGCCGAGCTGCGCGGCCTCGCCGCCCGCGGCGGCCTGCGCCTGATCGAGCGGCACACCGACGCCGACGGGATGCTCGACCCGGGCGGGCTGGCCGCGCTCGTCCCCGACCTCACCGAGCGGGAGACCTGGGCCTGCGGTCCGAACGGGATGCTCGACGCCCTCCAGGACGCCTACGACGCCGCGGGCAGCGGGGCGCGGCTGCACACCGAGCGGTTCCGCCCGGCCCTGATCGCCGTCGGCGACGGCGGCACCGTCTCGTTCACCGGCTCGGCGGTCACCGCCGACGCCGACGCGGCCACCTCCCTGCTCGACACCGGCGAGTCCCACGGAGTGCTGATGCCCTCGGGCTGCCGCATGGGCATCTGCTTCGGCTGCGTCGTCCCGCTGCGCGAGGGGTCGGTGCGCGACCTGCGCAACGGGCAGGTCACCAGCGCCGTCCCCGGCGACGGAGTGCTCGTGCAGACCTGCGTGTCCGCCGCCGCGGGCCCCTGCCAGCTCGATATCTGAACCCACCAGCGATCCGAGGAACACAGCATGACCACCATCCAGAAGCAGGCGAACAACCCGATCGCCCACCTGTCCGCCGAGGACATCGAGCGCCTCGGCGCCGAACTCGACGCGATCCGCGAGCAGGTGATCGCCAGTCGCGGCGCCGATGACGCCGCCTACATCCGCAGGGTGATCACCACCCAGCGGGTGCTGGAGATGGGCGGCCGCACCGTCCTGCTGGCCTCCAGGTTCCCACCCGCCTGGTTCCTCGGGACCGCCGCGCTGACGGTGGCGAAGATCCTGGAGAACATGGAGATCGGGCACAACGTCCTGCACGGGCAGTGGGACTGGATGCGCGACCCGAAGATCCACTCCACCACCTGGGAGTGGGACCACGCCACACCCGCGGAGCTGTGGAAGCACTCGCACAACCAGTTGCACCACACCTACACCAACGTCCTCGGCAAGGACAACGACCTCGGCTACGGCATCATGCGCGTCGACGAGGGCCAGCGGTGGCACCCGTTCCACCTGGGACAGCCACTGTGGAACCTGGTCAACGCCTGCGTCTTCGAGTACGGGATCGCCGCCTACGACCTCGAACTGGGCAAGAACCTGCGCAAGTCCCGGCGCGGCAACCCCGAGTTCCGCTCCCGCGTGCGCCAGACCCTGCGCAAGATCCGGCGACAGGCCACCAAGGACTACGTCGTGCACCCAGTGCTGTCGGGCCCCTCGGCCGCCACGACGCTGACGGCCAACCTCACCGCGAACTTCATCCGCAACCTGTGGTCGCACTCGGTCATCATGTGCGGCCACTTCCCCGAGGGCGTCGAGACCTTCGAGCGCAACTCGATCGAGGGCGAGACCCGCGGCGAGTGGTACCTGCGGCAGATGCTCGGCTCGGCCAACATCAGCGGCAGCAGGCTGATGCACATCATGACCGGCAACCTGTCCTACCAGATCGAGCACCACCTGTTCCCGGACCTGCCCAGCAACCGCTACCAGGAGATCGCGCCGAAGGTGCAGGACCTGTTCCAGCGCTACGGGCTCAGCTACACCACCGGCAGCCTGCCCCGACAGGTGGCCTCCGCCTGGAAGAAGGTCATCCGCCTGTCGCTGCCCAACGACTTCTTCGGCCGCACCGAGCCCGCCCCGGCGTCCGGCAGCACCCCGACGGCGGCGCCGAGCACCCCCAAGGCCGAACTCGCGACCACCGCTTCCCGGTGAGGCACGGGACCGGTTGAGGCCCGCACCGCACAGGGAAGACGAAGTCGGGGCGCACTGGCCGATCCGCGAGAAGAAGCTCCGCACGTAGGGTTCGGTGTCGAACGGACCCCGCGCGCGGAGCCGCCATTGGTCTCGCACGGCGTGGAGCCACGACACCGGTCATGGACGGCCGCGGGCGATGCGGGCGTTGCTCGACTGGCTCGGATCGGACGCGGCCGTGCCCTGTACCCTTGCGTGCCCGCCGCCCTGCCGCCCATGGGTGTCTGGACCGCGCGGGGCGCGGGCGGAGCCGGTGCCGAGCGAGGAGAGCGCGCACGATGGGACACCTTGAGGCCGCGCACGTCGAGTACTACCTGCCCGACGGGCGGGCGCTGCTCGGGGACGTGTCCTTCCGGGTCGGCGACGGGGCCGTGGCCGCGCTCGTCGGGGCGAACGGCGCGGGGAAGACGACGTTGCTGCGGCTGCTGTCCGGGGAGTTGGCGCCGCACGGGGGGTCGGTCACGCGCAGCGGGGCGCTCGGGGTGATGCCGCAGTTCATCGGGTCGGTGCGCGACGACCGGACCGTGCGCGACCTGCTGCTCACCGTCGCCCAGCCCCGGGTCGCCGAGGCGGCGCGGGCGGTGGACGCGGCCGAGACGGCGATGATCGAGTCCGACACCGAGAAGGCCCAGATGGCCTACGCCCAGGCCCTCGCCGACTGGGGCGAGGCGGGCGGGTACGAGGCCGAGACCCACTGGGACATCTGCACCACCGCGGCGATGGGCGTGCCCTACGACGTGGCCAAGTGGCGCGACGTGCGCACCCTGTCCGGTGGCGAGCAGAAGCGGCTGGTGCTCGAGTCGCTGTTCCGCGGCACCGACGAGGTGCTGCTGCTCGACGAGCCGGACAACTACCTCGACGTGCCCGGCAAGCGGTGGCTGGAGGCCAGGCTCGCCGAGACCGCGAAGACCGTGCTGTTCGTCAGCCACGACCGCGAGCTGCTCTCCACCGCCGCCCAGCGCATCGTCAGCGTCGAGCCCGGCGCCGCGGGCGCCGACGCCTGGGTGCACGGCGGCGGGTTCGCCACCTTCCACGCCGCCCGCACCGAGCGCTTCGCCCGCTACGACGAGCTGCGCAAGCGGTGGGACGAGAAGCACGCCCAGTTGCGCAAGCTCGTCCTGGACATGCGCGAGTACGCCGCCCGCAGCCACGACATGGCCTCCCGCTACGCCGCCGCCCAGACCCGGCTGCGCAAGTTCGAGGAGGTCGGCCCGCCGCCGGAGCCGCCGCGCAAGCAGGAGATCACCATGCGGCTGCGCGGCGGCCGCACCGGTGTGCGCGCGCTCACCTGCGCCGGTCTGGAGCTGACCGGGCTGATGAAGCCGTTCGACCTCGAGGTCTTCTACGGCGAGCGCGTCGCGGTCCTGGGCAGCAACGGCTCCGGCAAGTCGCACTTCCTGCGCCTGCTCGCGGGCGAGGACGTCGCGCACACCGGCGCCTGGAAGCTCGGCGCGCGGGTGCTGGCCGGGCACTTCGCCCAGACCCACGCCCACCCCGAGCTGCTCGACCGCACCCTGCTGGAGATCCTGGCCGACCGCCACTCCCACGACCGCGGCAAGGCCATGGGGGTGCTGCGCCGCTACGAGCTGGAACGCCAGGCCGAGCAGCGGTTCGACAAGCTCTCCGGCGGCCAGCAGGCCCGCTTCCAGATCCTGCTGCTGGAGCTGGCGGGCACGACCGCGCTGCTGCTCGACGAGCCCACCGACAACCTCGACCTGGAGAGCGCCGAGGCCCTCCAGGACGGGCTCGCCGCCTACGACGGCACCGTCCTCGCCGTCACCCACGACCGGTGGTTCGCCCGCACCTTCGACCGCTACCTCGTCTTCGGTTCCGACGGCGAGGTCCGCGAGACCGCCGAACCGGTCTGGGACGAACGCCGCGTCGACCGCAGGCGCTGACCCGCGCCCCTCGGCGTCCGCCCGAGTCGAGACCGCCGTGGACCATCGAGCGGGCCGGAACGCGGTCAGCGCAGGCGCCGCGGCCCGGCGCCTGCGCTGACCGCGATGGTGCTCCTCAGCCGCGGCATGGTGCTCCCCGCCAACGGAAGCGGAAACGCTGCCCGGTCGGCGCACATCGACAGCCGCGCTCAGGACACCTCCGGCAGCATCGTGTCCCACACCGCGTCGAGCGGGCCGGGCAGCCGCAGCTTCCAGCCGTGTGGCGCCACCTGCCAGCCCGGGGCGGGCCGCACGCCCGGCATCCGCTCGAGCAGCACCTCCAGCGCGGTGCGGGCCAAGGCGATGACCAAGGGGTGCGCCGGGCACCGGTGCGGCCCGGTGCCGAACCCGAGATGCGTGCGGGTGTCGCGGTGGAGGTCGAACCGGTCGGGCTCGCTGAACACCGCGTCGTCGCGGTTGGCCGAGGCGATCGCCACCGCCATCATGCTGTCCGCCAAGATCTCCCGTCCGCCCAGCGTCACCGCGCGTGTCGTGCGCCTGTTCAGCACACCCACCGGACCACTCCACCGCAGTGCCTCGTACACCGCCGGGCCGAGCAGCGCCCGGTCGGCGCGGACCGCGGCGAGTTGGTCGGGCGCCGACCACAGCGCCACCAGGGTCCACCCCGCCAGCCAGCCGGGTTCGACCACACTCAGCGCGAGGTGCTTGAGCACCGGCACCACGTCGGCGTCCGGTCTCGGCTGACCGCGCGGCCGGTTGGTGTGCAGCAGGTGGGAGACCACCGACCTGTCCGGCCCCGCGCGCAGTCGCTCGACCACCTCGGTCACGGCCGCGTCCTCGGCCATCGCCGCCGCCACGGCCCCGTGCAGCGCCGGGTCGCGCCCGAAGTCGTTGGCCACCTTCGTCAGCAGGTTCCCCCAGCGGCGCAGCGTGTCGGCGCCCGCGCCGGGGTCGAGCCCGAGCAGCGTGGTCATGGCGGTGGCCGCGACCGGCTCGAAGTAGTCCGCGGCCAAGTCGGCCCGCCCGGAGGGGACGAGCTGGTCGGCGACCTTGTACGCCACGGGCCAGGCGACCGAGTCCAGGAACTCGGTCACCCGGTGCGGCGCGAAGTCGGGTTGGAACGCCCCCCGCACGTCCTGGTGGGACCCGCCCTCCCGCATCAGCAGCGGTGTCCCACCGCACAGGTCGACCATCGGCGACCCCGGCTGGTCCGTGGTGAACCGCTCCGCATCCGTCAGGACGGTGTGCGCGTCGTGCCAGCCGGTCACCAGCCACTGGCGGGCCTCCGGGACCCAGGTGACCGGCTCCTGCCCACGCAGCCGCGCGTAGACCGGGTAGGGGTCGGTCTCGAGTTCGGAGATGGTGGGCACGGCGTCAGTCCGCGAACGTGAGCACGGCCGAGGGCTCGGGCAGCGGGAAGGGGTGCACCGTCAGCCGTTCGGTGTGCTTGGCGAGGCTCTCGAGGAACCTCGCCGCGAGGTCGAGGGTGAACCCCTGCCTGCACACCACGCGGATGACGTCCACGTGCTCCAGGTCGGGCGGCAGGCTGTAGGCGGGCACGTGCCAGCCGTCGCTCTTGAGCGCCTCGGACAGGTGGTAGACGGTGAAGCCCACCGCCTCCGGGTCGCGCACGCGCAGCGCCACCACCGGCAGGTCCTCGCCGTCGCTGATGACCTCGTACGGTCCGATGGCCGTGACGCCCTTCGCGACGTACCGCGCGACCTCCTGGCACCGCTGCGCGATGAGCTGGTAGCCGGCGAGCCCGTTGCGCAGGAACTGGTAGTACTGCGCGATCACGCCGGAGGCCGGTCGGGAGAAGTTCAGGGTGAACGTGGGGTGGTGGCCGCCGAGCACGTTGCAGTCGAAGATGAGCGACTTCGGCAGGTGCTCCGGATCGCGCCACAGGCACCAACCGGCGCCCGGGTAGACCAGGCCGAACTTGTGCCCGGACGCGTTGATCGACACCACCCGCGGCAGCGCGAAGTCCCAGGCGACGTCCATGTCGAGGAACGGCGCGACGAACCCGCCGCTGGCCGCGTCGACGTGCAGCGGCACGTCGACACCCCGGTCGGCCGCCACGCCGTCGAGCGCGGCCGCGATCTCCGCGACCGGGTCGTAGCGCCCGTCCTGGGTGCTGCCCAGCACCGCGACGACACCGATCGTGTTCTCGTCGACCGCCGCCGCGGCCAGTGCCGGGTCCAGGGTGGTGCGGCCCTCCGCGAGCGGCACCATCCGCGCTTCCACATCCCAGTAGTTGCAGAACTTCGGCCAGCAGACGTGCACGTGGGTCCCGAAGACCATGTTGGGCCTGCCGGTGCCCCCGCCCTCCCGCCACCGGCGCAGCATGGCCAGCCCGGCGAGCATGGACGCCTCCGAGCTGCCGCTCGTGGAACACCCGATGAACCGACCGTCGTCCTCGTGCCACAGGTCGGCGAGCGCGTTGACGCACTCCTGCTCGATGTGGGAGCTCGCCGGGTACTCCTCGCGGTTCATGATGTTGATCGAGGCGGTCTCTGCGTAGATCCGCTCCAACTCGGGCTCCGCCGCCGTCGTGCAGAACGTGGCGAGGTTGAGCGCCGCCCGCCCGTCGAGCAACAGCCGGGACCGCACGATGCCCTCCGCGACGTTCGCGGGCATCGGGTCCTCCGGGATCCGTCCCTTCGGGACGGTGTCCTCGTCGATGCGCTGTGCGAACACGGGGGCTACCTGCAAGTCTTGATCGTCGGTGATCACGCGCTGCAAACTCATGGCCGTCCTTAGAGTTCTGCGACAGTTCCGGTGGATGGTGTGAACCAGGCGGGTGCTCGGCGCGTTTGACCGTGGCCGAGCAGCCCTGGTGGGCGTCCGTGCTCCGCGCTCGCTGAACTCCTCCGCGAAGGAGGAGGGAGTATTGTCGGCTGACATCGATGCGCTGAGACTTGTCACCGATGCGTGAGGTCGGCGGTCCGGTCGTGGTGCCGTTCTTCGTCTTCCAGCATCCTGGCAGGTCAGGCGTGGGCAAGGGAACATCGCCGACCGCGCACAACCTGGGTGGGTGGCGTAGGGCCTCAGATGGCTGACGACGCTCTCACTTGGTGTTCACGCGATCGGCGCACCACGGCCCCAGAACTCCCTGACGAGCTACTCCGGACTGGCGGCCATCACCGAGAGCAGCCGTGTGACGTGCGCTCGGAACTCTCCGGACATGGACCGGGTCAATCATCCCGTCATCCGATTTCCCCGCACACGACGTGGCGTGGTCGATTCGAGCCCCGTGAAGTGCGCGGATGCGGCTCGGTGCGCCCCGGCGAGAGCGCAGGGGGTTGAACGGCGCTCGATGTGGGCACCTGGGTCGGTGTAAGAGCGGGTTGAGAACGCGAATCGCTAACGTCGGCGCTGTGGATCGCGATGGGGGGTGGACCGGGGGTTGGCGCGGGAAGCGTTCGGGAGCGCCCCACCGCCCAGTCGCGCCGCCGCGCCGCACCCGGTGTTTATGCTGCTCTTTGCCGTGCCGCTTGGGGAAAGTGGCGGACAGGCCGAACAGGGGTAGACCTGTTAATGCGTGACTGCGGCACCTGTTGTTCATTTTGATCGGGAAGAGTTCGTTATGAGTAAAACTCAGCATGTCTTTCGCGACTGCTCAAACAGGTCGTGACCTGGGCAAATAAGCCAGGAGGGGGGTGTCCAGGCGCTGTACGCGCGGATGCGCGCGTATTAAGAGAGCGGAAATACGACAACAAGTCGTGGCTTTCTGCGAAGACTTTCAGTAATGGGCGTTACTCCATTCCGGTGATGGCTATGTCCGGTTGGGCAGTCCTCTGGGCCCGCTGATACCCTTTGGTTGATCTTCCGGTATTGACAACAAGGGATCTTGCGTGTTGTCGGCGGGGAACCCAAGAAAAATAGGGGGCAATCATAGGATGTTCTTCCAACTTCTTGGTTCGCTGGAAGCCGCTTTCGGTGGCGCGGCGGTCAATGTCGGGCGCAACCGGCAGCGCATCGTCCTCGTCCTGCTGCTGTCCGCGCCCGGACGGACGGTCTCGATACCGGAGTTCGTCGAGGCCCTGTGGGGTGGCCGCCCGCCGAAGACCGCCGCCGAGCAGGTGCAGACCTGTGTCTGGCGGTTGCGCCGGTCCTTCTCCGTCGCCGGGGCCCCCGACCTGATCGAGACCACCGCCGCCGGGTACAGCCTGCGCGTCGACCAGGAGGCGATCGACACCCACCAGTTCACCCAGGGGGTCGAGGAGGCCCGCGCGCTGGCCGCGGGCGGGGACAAGTCCATGGCCGCCAAGCGGTTCCGCTGCGCGCTCGCCCTGTTCCGCGGTCCGGTGCTGGCCGAGGTGGACAGTCCCGTCGTGCAGGCCATGGCCGCGCAGTGGGAGGAGCGCAGGCTGGCCGTGCTGGAGGAGTGCGTCGCGCTGGAGATGGAGTGCGGTCGCGCCCGCGAGCTGATCGACGAGTTGACGGCGCTGGTCGAGCAACATCCGTTACGCGAGGGTTTACGGGCCAAGCTGATGCACGCGCTCTACAGTGCCGATCGCCGAGCCGAGGCGTTGGACGTCTACGCCCGCGGCCGCACCCGGCTGATCGATGAACTCGGCCTGGAACCGGGCCGTGCGCTCAGCCAGATGCAGCAGCGCATCCTGGCGGGGGAGCCCGCGGCCGTCGAGCCCGCGGCGCGCGCGATCCCGGTCCCGGCGCAGCTCATCTCCACCGTGCCGGACTTCGTGGACCGCCCCGAGTACGCCGACCCCATCCGGGCCGCGCTCACCGGTCGCCACCAGGTCGCGCCCCGGGTGTGCGGTGTGCACGGCAACTTCGGCGCGGGCAAGTCCGTGCTCGCGGTGTACGTCGCGCACCAGTTGCGCGGGGAGTTCCCGGACGGACAGCTCTACGTCGACCTGCGCGGGTCCCGCTCCGACACCGTCGCGGTGCCGGAGGTGCTGGCCCGCTTCCTGCGCGCCCTCGGCGTGTCCGACTCCGCCATCCCCGCGGACCAGGCCGAGCGCTCCGGGCTGTTCCGCAGCCTCATCGACGGCAAGCGCGTCCTGATCCTGCTCGACGACGTGCCCACCTCGGACTGGGTCTGCCCGGTGATGCCCGCGCACCCCGAGGCCGCGCTGCTGATGACCAGCCGCTGCCACATGTCCGACGTGCCGGGGACGGTGCCGGTCGAGGTGGGGGTGCTGACCGTCGAGCAGTCCGTGCGGCTGTTGTCCAACGTGGTCGGCGCGGGGCGGGTCGCCGCCGAGCCGGACGCCGTCCACCGCCTGGTCAGCGCCACCGGCAGGCTGCCGTTGTCGGTGCGCGCCGCCGCCGCGCGGCTGGCCGCCCGCCCGCACCTGGGGGTCGAGGACCTCGCGGGGCGGCTCAACGACCCCTACCGGCGGCTCGACGAGCTCTCGCACGGGAACCTGGACATGCGGTCCTACCTGGAGCCGAGCGCGGACGCCTTGTCCGAGCAGGCGCGGCGGGCGTGGATCGCGGTGGGGTTGCTACAGGTCCCCGATTTCGGCGCCTGGGTGGCGGCCGCCGCGACGAACACGCCCATCCCGGCCGTGGAGACGGTGCTGGAACACCTGGTGGACCGCGGCCTGCTGCACGCGGCGGGCGACGACCACATGGGCGTCATGCGCTACCGGATGCACCGGCTCGGTGGTCTCTACGCCCGTGAGCGGGCACTGGGGGAGATGACCGCGGCCGAGCGCGCTGAACTGCTCGACCGGACCGCGGACTGCTGGCTCGGCCTGGCCCAGCGCGCCGAGCAACTGCTCAGCGGGGTCCCGGAGGACTCCGAGCTGTTGGAGTGCCCGAACGGCGCCTGCCAGCAGATGATCGACATGGTCAAGTCCGACCCCGGCGGCTGGCTGCTGCTGGAGGCCGAGGGACTGCGCTTCGCCGCCCGGCACCGCGACCGCGCGACCGGGGTGCGGGTGCCCGCCGCGGGCCTGGACCGGTGGGACTTCAGCACCGACGTCACCGAGTTGACCTCCCCGCAGGCGCGATGAGCGCGGCGCTCGCCGATCAGGGCCCCGGTGTGGCGAAGCTGTCCGAACAGGTGCCGGGGTCGGCGGACCACCCGTTGGCGCCGATGACGTGCTCCAGGCCGCCCGCCATCCGGACCAGGTCGGTGTCGGGCAGGTGGTCGCCGAACACCGCGGCCACCGCGGCCTGGTACACCGGGCGCGAGGTGGCGAGCGCTTGGTGGCCGCGCGGGGTCAGCTCGGCCCAGGTGGCCCGGCGGTCGGTCGGGCGCAGGGTGCGCACGACCCAGCCGTTGTGCTCCTCCAGCTTGGCGACCAGCCGGGTGGTGCCGCTCTTGGAGAACACCATGGCCTTGGCCAGTTCGCCCATCCGGGCGGTGCCGCCGTGCGCGTCCAGGGTGGCCAGCAGCTCGTGCTCGGCCAGCGACATGCCGCTCTCGGTGCGCAAGGCGGCGTCGAGTCGGGTGTTGGCCATGGCGGTGAACCGGTAGACCGCGCCCCACGCCTGCTCCTGAGCGTTCGTCATCCCTGAAGTCTAGCTCGCAACAGTTGACATGAGAATAGTCCTCCACGTACTGTTCGTACAACAACAGTTCGAAAACAAATCATTGAGAGGTGAACGATGGCTGCTCGGATTGCGGTGATCTACTACTCGTCCACGGGCACGATCCACCGACTGGCCGAGGGGATCGTCCGCGGCGCGGAGGCCGCGGGGGCCGAGGTCCGGCTCCGCCGCGCCGCCGAGCTGGTGCCCGACGACCAGGTCGACAAGAACCCCGAGTGGCGGGCGCACCTGGACGCCACCGCCGACATCCCGGTCGCCACCCCGGACGACCTGCGCTGGGCCGACGGCTTCGCCTTCGGCACGCCCACCCGCTTCGGCAACGTGTCCTCGCAGCTCAAGCAGTTCCTGGACTCCACGTCGGGGCTGTGGAACGAGGGCGTCATGGTGGGCAAGGCCGCGACCGGCTTCACCAGCAGCTACGAACTGCACGGCGGGCAGGAGACCACGCTGGTGGCCCTCTACAACGTCATGCACCACTGGGGTTCGATCATCGTCCCCACCGGCTACGCCGACTACGACATCATCCACGCCGCCGGTGGCAACCCGTACGGCATCAGCGCCACCCACACCGACGAGGACCTGCGCAAGCACGTCCAGGCCGCCGCCGAGTTCCACGGCGGCAGGTTCGCCCGCGTCGCAGAGGCGCTCAAGGCCGTCCGGCCCGGGGCCTGAGCGGTACCGCACCTCACGCAGCACAACCGAAAACCCACGTCACGGCCGCCGGGCTCGCCCGGCGGCCGTGACGCGTTTGCGGGCGATCAGGCGGGGGAGAGGCTGCGGAGAGTGGGGCGAGAGGACGCGCTCATAGCGTGGGTGGCGAGGTGATCGCGAGTCCGTGAGGGCCGTGCGCGGCCCCCTACCGGCAGAGGCGGTGTCCATGTCAGACCGAAATGAACCCCAGGACGTGCGGGAGGACGACTTCCGTGCGCTCATGGCGGGGTTCCCGACCGGCGTGTCCGTGGTGACCGCCCTGTCCGACGACGGGGCGCCGTGGGGGATGACCTGCTCCTCGGTGTGCAGCGTGACCGTCGAACCGCCGACGCTGCTGGTGTGCCTGCGCACCGCCAGTCCGACCCTGGCCGCGGTCCTCGACCGCGCGACCTTCGCGGTCAACCTGCTCGAACACGACGCGCGGCGCACCGCGGAGCTTTTCGCCTCCGGTGACCCGTTCCGGTTCGACCGGGTCGAGTGGACGGTCGACGAGGAGGCCCGCGGCCCGCACCTGCGCTCGGCGGCGCACTCCGTGGCCGACTGCGCGGTGGTCCGCTCCGAGACCGTGGGCGACCACACGGTCGTCATGGGCACCGTCGAACGTGTGCTGCGCCGGGGAGTCCGGCGCCCCCTGCTCTACGGGCTGCGGTCCTACTCGGCCTGGCCCGAGCCCGCCGTCACCGCCTGACAACGAGAGGAAACCCATGGCCCCCTCAACCGACACCTTCGCGCCGGTCGCCGACCCGCACGAGCACACCGCCAACTTCGCCCGCGCGTTCAACTCCGGCGACCCGGACGCCGTCGTGGCCACAATGGACCCGAAGGCGGTCTTCGTCCGCGGCCCCGGCGACGGGGTCACCGGGGCCGACGCCCGGCAGGCGGTGGCCGACTTCCTGGCCCTGGGCCTGCCCATGGACATCCAGGACCGGCACGTCTACGTCGCCGACGACACCGCGCTGATCATCGCCGACTGGCGGGTGGAGGGCGAGGCGCCCGACGGCTCGCACCTGTGCCTGACCGGCTCCAGCACCGACGTCCTGCGCCGCGGCGCGGACGGCCTCTGGCGCTCGGTCATCGACAACCCGCACGGCACCACCACGCCGCAAGCCTGACCCGCCGCCGGGCCCGCCGTCCACGCCCGACAGAAGGAGATGATCGTGACCAGCACCCTTCCCGCACCCGCGGACACCGAGCACCCCGAGTGGTCCGAGCACCCCACCACCCCCGACGGGTGGGTGGCCCGCGCGCACGAAGCCGCCCAGGTGATCGCCGTGGGCGCCGCCGAGCGCGACCGCGACCACCGCACCCCGCACGCGGAGGTCCAGGTCATCAAGGACGCGGGCCTGGCGACCCTGCTGGGCCCCGCCGAGCACGGTGGCGGCGGCCAGGAGTGGCCCACCGCCTACCGCGTCGTCCGCGCCATCGGCTCGGCCGACGGGTCGATCGGCCAGCTCGTCGGCGACCACTACACCTGGTGCTGGCTGCCGCGCATGGTCGGCACCGCCGAGCAGATCGAGCGGGTCGAGCGCGACACCGCCCGCGGCAACTGGTTCTTCGGCTGCGCACTGAACCCGCGCGACGCCGACGTGGTGGCCACCGATGAGGGCGAGCACCTCGTGTTCAGCGGCAAGAAGAGCTTCTGCACCGGGGTGAAGGTCTCCGACCACACCGTGCTCGAAGGCGTGCTGGACAACGGCGACCACGTCATCGGCGTCGTGCCGACCGACCAGCCCGGCATCGTCTACCACGACAACTGGGACAACATGGGCCAGCGGCTCACCGACAGCGGCGGCGTGTCCATCCGCGACGTCCGCGTCCCGTGGGAGGACGCGCTGGGCTTCACCGACAAGAAGTTCCAGCCGCACCCCTACATGACGATGAACATCCCCATCGGGCAGCTCCTGTTCGCGAACCTGTGGCTGGGCGTGGCCAACGGCGCGCTCAACGCCGCGATCGAGTACACCCAGGGCAAGCGCGGCTGGGGCGGCTACGACCGCACGGTGGACGAGCCCCGCGTGCAGGACACCATCGGTGACCTGACCGCGAAGGTCTGGGCCGCGGAGGCCTTCGCCGACCAGGTCGCCCAGGAGGCCCTGGCCCTGCACCGCGACCGGCTCTCGGTCACCCCGCGCATGCGCGGCGAGCACAAGGTCCGCACCGCCGCGGTCAAGGCCCGCGCCGACGAGGTCGCCCTGGAGGTGACCAGCCGCATCTTCGAGGTCACCGGCGCCCGCTCCACCGCGAACTCCTTCGGCTTCGACCGGTTCTGGCGCAACGTGCGCACGCACACCCTGCACCACCCGGTGGCCTACCAGCGCCGCGAGGTCGGGCTGTTCCGGCTGCTGGACGAGGTCCCCGAGCCCGCCCGCTACAGCTAGGTCGTGTTTCGGAAGCCGCTGTCCGCGATAGCCGCGCCGGATGCGGCCCCTGGAACCACCCCGATCACGACTCTCATCGAACGGACTCCCGAAACACGACCTAGCCCGAGAGGACAGAGCCCGTGCCCCCTGTGCCGCACCTTGAACTGAACGACGGGACCACGCTCCCGCAGATCGGCTACGGCGTCTTCATGATCTCCCCGGAGGACGTGGTCGCGCCGCTGAACTCGGCCATCGAGACCGGCTACCGGCTCATCGACACCGCCGCGGCCTACGGCAACGAGGAGGGCGTCGGCAAGGCGATCGCCAACTCCGACGTGCCGCGCTCGGAGTTCGTGGTCACCACGAAGCTGTGGAACGACGACCACGGCCACGACGAGACCCTGCGCGCCTTCGACCGCAGCGCCGACAAGCTCGGCCTCGACACCGTCGACCTGTACCTCATCCACTTCCCCCGCCCGGCGCTGGGCAAGTACGTCGATAGCTGGCGGGCCATGGTGCGGCTGCGCGAGGAGGGTCGCGTCCGGTCGATCGGCGTGTCCAACTTCGGCGTGCCCGAGCTGGACCGGCTGGCCGAGGAGACCGGTGTCGTGCCCGCGGTCAACCAGGTCGAGCTGCACCCGATGTTCCCGCAGGACGAGCTGCGCGCCGCCCACGCCGAGCGCGGCGTCATCACCCAGGCCTGGAGCCCGATCGGGCGCAACCAGGGCCTGTTGCAGCACCCGGACGTGGTGGCGATCGCCCGCGCCGTCGACCGGACCCCGGCCCAGGTCGTGCTGCGCTGGCACCTGCAGCTCGGCGTGGTCGTCATCCCCAAGTCCGAGCGCGACGACCGCATCCGGGCGAACTTCGACCTCACCGGGTTCACCCTGGACGCGGCCCAGATGGCCACGCTGGGCGCGCTCGGCGAGCAGCGCTGCAACCCCGTGCCCGGCACCCTGTTCGACGTGTCCTGAGAGGAGTCCCGATGACCAAGATCTCATCCAGGGAGGACCTGGTCGGCCCGCTGTTCGGCGCCGCCGCCTTCCAGATGCTGCGCGCAGGCGTCGAACTCGGCCTGTTCGGGCTGTTGCAGGACAAGGGCGAGCTGCCCGCCGCGGACATCGGCCCGGCCCTGGGTCTGTCCGAGCGCTCGACCCGCATCCTGCTGCTCGGTGTGACCTCCCTCGGCCTGACCGAGGTGACCGAGGACGGCCGCCACCGCAACACCCCGGTGCTCGCGGAGATGTTCACCGACGGCTCGTGGGAGATCTTCGCCGACATCGTGGCCTTCGAGGCCGAGCTGGTCTACCTGCCGCTGTCGGACCTGGTGGAGTCGCTGCGCTCGAACACCAACGCGGGCCTGGCCCGGTTCGCGGGCGAGGGCGACGACCTCTACCACCGGCTGCCGGAGACCCCGCACCTCGAAGCGCTGTTCTACCGGTCCATGCGGTCGTGGTCGCGGCTGTCGAACCCGGTCCTGGTGGCCAAGGCCGACCTGACCGGCGTGTCCCGGGTGCTCGACGTCGGCGGCGGCGACGGCGTCAACGCCATCGCCCTGGCCAGGGCCAACCCGGGTGTGCGGTTCACCGTGGTCGACCTGCCCGGGGCGATCGAGATCGCCCGGGGCAAGATCGCCGAGGCGGGGTTGTCCGACCGCATCGACCTCGCCCCGCTGGACATCTTCCACGACGAGTACCCGGCGGGCCACGACGCGGTGCTCTTCGCCAACCAGTTGGTGATCTGGTCGGCTGAGCAGAACATCGACCTGCTGCGCCTCGCGCACGCCGCCCTCCCCGACGGGGGCAAGGTCATGGTGTTCAACGTGATGTCCGACGACTCCGGCGACGGGCCGCTGTACTCCGCGCTGGACAACGCGTACTTCGCCACGCTCACCGCCCCGCGCAGCATGATCTACCCCTGGAGCGACTACGAGGAGTGGCTGCGCGCGGCGGGCTTCGCCGAGGTGCACCGCGCCCCCGGCGACACCTGGACCCCGCACGGCGTGATCAGCGGGATCAAGGGAGGCGCGTAGGGGCGCACGGCCGCCCCGGGGCGGACGGGTGGTGGGACGGCCGGACGGGTTGCCCACCACCCGCGCTCTTCGCGGCTGAGACCGCCTGAAGAGCGGTTCTTTCTACCGTCAGAGCGACAACGGTCCGGTGGGTGAGGCGACAGGGATGCGACGAGCGCGCGAGATCGAGCAGGTGCTCGCGGAACTGCGATCCGCGACCCCACCGCGGGGTGCGCCGGTCGACCCGGGCACCCGCGAGCGGCTGCGTGGCCTGTCCACCGCCCTGGTGCGCCTGCACCGGCACGGAGCCGCGGAGTACCGGCGCTTCCTGGACGCCGCCGAGCGCGACATCGCGATCCCGGTCGTGCGCGTCCACGACCTCATCGCGCACCGCAGGATCCTGGTGACCGGCGCGTCCGGCCAGGTGGGGGCGGCGCTGTGCGCGGCGCTGCTCGACCTCGGCCCCCGGGTGCTGAGCACGGTCGCCGCGACCCCCACGGCCCCCGCCGGGCCCGTCGAGCACCACGTGGTGGACGTCCGCGACCGGACCGCGGTGGCCGCGGTCTTCAGCGCCGCCCGGCCCGACATCGTCTTCCACCTCCCAGGCCACAGCGACTACGGCCTGGGCCACGACCCCGGCCCGGAGCGGGCGACCACCACGATCCTGGGCACCCGGCACGTGGTCGAGGCGGCGATCGGCAGCCGGGTGGGGGCCCTGGTCCTCGGCTCGACCGAGCGGTCGCTGATGCCCTACTCCCGCGACTCGGTCACCGCCGCCGAGCGCGTCGCCGAGCTGATCGTCGCCGACGCCGCCACCCGCGGGCTGCTGCGCACCGCCGTGGCCAGGGCCGCGCACGTCGTGGACCCCGCGCCGCTGGTCGAGCGGCTGATCCGGGCGGGGGAGCGGGACTCGGTGGTGTGGCTGCCGGACACCGGGCACCGCTTCCACATCCAGTCCGCCCGCGAGTGCGCGCGGTTGCTGCTGGCCACCGCCCTGGGCGCGGGGGAGGAGGCCTCCGGGCTGCACGCGGTGCGCGACCTGGTCCACCCGGTGCGCGCGTTCGACCTGGTGCTGGGGGCGCTCGCCGAGGAGGGGCTGGCGGCGGTGCCGCTGGCCGACGACTCCGACGGGCACGACGGGTGTCCCGACCTGGCGGGCCCGATGGGCACCTCGGGCGCCAGCGCGCTGCTCAACGCCTTCGAGGCGCCGCTGGCCGTGCCGTCCTCGTCCCCGGCCATCGACCTGGTCCCGGTCCGGTTCCGGCTGCCCACGGTGGCGGGGCGGCTGATGGACCGGATCGACCGGCACAGCGCCGCCGGGGAACCCGCGGCCGTCCAGGAGGCCGTGGACCGGCTGGCCAAGACGCTGCTGGAGGGGATGCTCGCGCAGGCGCCCGCGCCCATCGTCCGGCTGGTCGCCCGGTTGTCCTCCACCATGCGCTCCACGATGAGCCCGACCGACCGGATGGTCGACGACCGGGTGCGCTGGTGGGCCGAGCGGTGACCCCGCCGGTCCGGACGCCCGCCGCGGCGCACACCTTGTCTGCCACACGGCCGGTGGCCGCCCCGCTGTCGTCCCGCGGGCTGGCCACCGGCCGCTTTCGTTGTCCTTGCTGTGTCTCTTGGTTGCCGAGTCCCCTGTTGCCGATCCTTGTCTTAGGAGTGTCGTGATGAACCGTGCGCTGGTCTTACTGTGCGTCAGCCAGGTCGTGGGATCACTGGGGCTGGCGGCGGGCGCGGCCTCCGGGCCGCTGCTGGCCGAGCTGATCACCGGGTCGGCGGCCTCCGGGTCCGTCGCCATGGGCGCCCTGGTGGCCGGGTCCGCCGTGTCCGGACCGGCCGCGGCCTGGGTGATGCGCCGCGGCGGGCGGATGTACGGCATCCTCGCCTGCTACCTCGCCGCCGCGCTCGGCGCGGCCATCGCGGTGTTCTCCCCGCAGTGGGGGATGGCGGCGCTGCTGATCGGCTCCGTGCTGCTGGGCGCCGGGACGACCGGGGTGATGCTGGGCCGCTACGTGGCCGCTGACGTGGCCGCGCGCGAGAAGGTCGCCCGGTCCATCGGCATCGCCGTGGGCGCGGTGACCATCGGCGCGGTGGTGGGGCCGTTGCTGCTGGGGCCGCTGGGTCCGGTGGCCTCGGCCCTGGGGTTCGCCCCGGAGACCGCGCTGCACCTGCTCGCCGTGGTCGTGTTCCCGATCGCGGCGCTGATCGGCCTGGGGCTGCGCGGGCAGACCACGCCGGTGGTCGAGCCGCCGCGCACCGACCACCCGGTCCGGGTGTCCGGCCGGGTCCGGCCGCTGGCGGTGCTCGGCATCGGGAACCTGTCCATGGTGGCGCTGATGGGTGCCGCACCGAACCACCTGCAGCACCACGGCGCCGGGCTGGACCTGGTCGGGGTCGTCATGGCCGTCCACATCGGAGCGATGTTCGGCTTCGCGCCGCTGTCCGCCGCGCTCGCCGCCCGCCTGGGTGCGCAGCGGCTGGCGCTGGTCGCGATGGTGGGCATGGCCGCGCTGATGCTGCTCGGCCTGCTCAGCGGGAACCTGGTGGTGGACCTGGTGCTGTTGGTGCTGGTGGCGCTGCTGTGGAACGCCCACCTGATCAGCGGCAGCATGTGGCTCATCGAGGTCACCCCCGAGCCGCTGCGGCCGCGGGCCGAGGGGCTTGGCGAGTTCGCGATGGGGGCCGCGGGCGCGGCAGGCAGCCTGGTGATCGCCGGGGTGATGGTGGCCATCGGCGGACTGGTGGCGCTGTGCCTGGCGCTGGCCGCGCTGAACGCCGTCGCGGCGGTGCTGCTGTTCACCGGCAGGCGGTCCGGCGCGGCCGCGCCGGATCTGCCAGTCTCGACCGAGGACAACCAGGAGGTGGCATGGGAACCGACGAACCGGTGATGACCGCCAGCCGTTTCGACGCCCGCGTCCGCGCGGGTTCACCCTGGCCGGTCGAAGCGGGCCGCTACCGGCTGCTGGCCAGCCGGGCGTGCCCGTTCGCCGGCCGGGTGCTGATCTCCCGCAGACTGCTGGGCCTGGAGGACGCGCTGTCGCTGGGGGTGGTCGACCCGATCCAGGACGAGCGCGGTTGGCGGTTCACCCTCGACCCCGACGGCCGCGACCCGGTGCTCGGGGTCCGCTACGTCAGTGAGCCGTACCTGGCCGCGGACCCGGACTACGACGGCGGTTTCCCGGTGCCCGCGGTGGTCGACGTCCGCAGCGGCCACGTGGTCACCAACGACTTCGACACCATCACCCTCGACCTGGCCACCGACTGGCGCCCGCTGCACCGCCCCGGCGCGCCCGAGCTCTACCCGGCGGCCCTCCGCGAGGAGATCGACGCCCTGAACGCCGACCTGCACGCCGACATCATCCTCGGCGTCTACGAGGTGGGCATGGCCAAGGAGCAGGCGGCCTACGACCGCGCGTTCCAGGCCCTGTTCACCCGCCTGGACGCCTTGGAGGCCCGGCTGGCCACCCGCCGCTACCTCATGGGCGAGACCATCACCGAGCCCGACGTCCGGCTCTTCCCGAGCCTGGCGCGGTTCGACCTCGTCTACCACGGCCACTTCCGCTGCAACCGGAACAAGCTGGCGGAGCTGCCGAACCTGTGGGCCTACGCCCGCGACCTGTTCCAGACCCCCGGTTTCGGCGACACGGTGGACTTCGACCACATCAACCGCCACTACCACCTGGTGCTCGACGAGTCCAACCCGAACCACATCCTGCCCGGCGGCCCGGACGGGTCGTTGTGGCTCACCCCGCACGGTCGCGAGTCCCTGGGCGGCCGACCCTTCGGCGACGGCACACCGCCGGGTCCGCCGAAGGAGCCGGTCCCACCCGCGGGCCGCGCCACCGCCTGAAACCGGGACACAACAAGGACAGCACCGCACTCAACACACCGAGACGCCGGCGCCGCCCCGGACCA
>NZ_WHOL01000077.1:49492-179597 GCF_009745975.1 Actinokineospora pegani
GCGCCTGCGTCTCGGGCTCACTGGCTGTGGTGCTCGCGCAGCAGCTCGGCGACCCGGAACGCCAACTCGATCGACTGGGTGGCGTTGAGCCGCGGGTCGCACGCGGTCTCGTAGCGGCGGCACAGGTGCCCGTCGAGCACCTCGTCGGCGCCACCGAGGCACTCGGTCACGTCGTCGCCGGTCAGCTCGAGGTGGATGCCGCCGGGGACGGTGCCCTCGGCCCGGTGCACGGCGAAGAAGCCGGAGATCTCCCGGGTGATGTCGACCAGGCTGCGGGTCTTGTAGCCGCTGGCCGACTTGAACGTGTTGCCGTGCATGGGGTCGCAGGCCCACACCACCCGGCGGCCGGTGAACTCGACCGCCCGCACCAGCGGGGGCAGCAGCTCGGTCACCTTGTCGGCGCCCATCCTGCTGATGAGCACCAGCCGCCCGGGGACGTGCCCGGGGTCGAGGCGCTCGCACAGGTCGACCAGCTCACCGGGGGTGGTGGACGGCCCGAGCTTCACGCCCAGGGGGTTGCTCAGACCCGACAGGAACTCCACGTGCGCCCCGCCCAGGGAACGGGTCCGGTCGCCGATCCAGAGCATGTGCGCGCTGGTGCCGTACCAGCCGTTGGGCCGGTGCCGGGTCAGCGCCTGCTCGAACCCCGGCAGCAGCGCCTCGTGCGAGGTGTAGAGCTGCGTCTGCCGCAGGCTGGACAACCCCTCCACGTCGGCCCCGCAGGCGGACATGAACCGCAGCGCCCAGGTGATGTCGCGCGCCGCGCTCTCGTAGTGCTGACCCGCCGGGCTGCGCCGGACGAACTCCTGGTTCCAGGCGTGCGCCTGGCCCAGGTCGGCGAAACCCTCCTTCGTCAGCGCCCGCAACACGTTCAGCGTCGCGGAGGCGTGGTGGTAGGCGCGCAGCAGCCGGGAGGCGTCCGCGGTCCGCGCCCGCGGGGTCGGCTCCGGGTCGTTGACGATGTCACCGCGGAAGACGGGCAGCTCCACCCCGTCGACCAGCTCCGTCGGGCTGGACCTGGGCTTGCCGAACTGCCCCGCGATCCGCCCCACCTTCACCACCGGCAGGCCCGACCCGTAGGTGAGCAGGATGGCCAGTTGCAGGATGACCCGCAGCTTGCTGCGCACCCCGTCCTCGGTGCACGAGGAGAACCGCTCGGCGCAGTCGCCCGCCTGGAGCAGGAACGCCCGGCCCGCGGCCACCTCCGCCAGGGAGGCGCCCAGCTCGTCGACCTCGCCGGGCAGCACCAGCGGCGGCAGCAGGGCCAGCTCGTCGAGCACCAGGCCGAGCTGGGCCGGGTCGGGCCAGGTGGGCTGCTGGGCGATGGGCAGGTCCCGCCACGAGTCCGGCGACCAGTGGTCGGGGGCGTGGTGCGGGGCGGGGCCGGTCTCCTTCAGTCGCATGCTGTCACCAGTTCCTTCACCAGGGGTGTGGGGTCTTGGCCGCGGTCGACCAGGTCGACCAGGGCGCTGCCCACGACGGCGGCGTCGGCGTGGCCCGCCAGGTCGCGGATGTGGTCGGGACGGGAGATGCCGAACCCGGCGGCCACCGGGAGGGCGGTGTTCGCGCGCACGGTCGAGAGCACCGACCGCACACCGGCAGGCAGGTCGGTCCGGGTGCCGGTGATGCCCGTGACGGTCACGCAGTAGACGAACCCGCTCGAGGCCGCGCACGCCGCGGCGACCCGCTCCGGCGAGCTCGTCGGAGCGACCAGCATCACCAGGTCCACCCCGTGCGCGCGCAGCACCGAGCCGGTGGCCGCCGCCTCCTCCACCGGCAGGTCCGGCGCGATCACCCCGCTGACCCCGCACTCGGCGGCGTCGCGGGCGAAGCGCTCGACCCCGTAGGCCAGCACCGGGTTCACGTAGGTCATCAGGACCACGGGCGCCGCGCCCTCGTCGGCGACGTCCCGGGCCACCTCCAGGCAGCCCGCCAGCGTCACGCCCGCGTCGACCGCGCGCTGTGCCGCCCGCTGGATCACCGGTCCGTCGGCGAGCGGGTCGTTGTGCGGGATGCCCAGCTCCAGCGCGCCCACGCCCGCGTTGACCAGGCGCTTGCCCAGCTCGCGGGTGGTGTCCAGACCGGTGTGCCCGGCCATCAGGTAGGGCACGACCGACACCCCGTCGCCGCGCAGCCGCGCCCCGGACCGGCCGAGCCGTCCCGTCGTCCCGTTGGTGATCGTCACCGGTGCGCCTCCTCGTACTCGGCCACGCTGTGCATGTCCTTGTCCCCGCGCCCGGAGAAGCAGACCAGGACGCGCCCGCCCGGCCCCAGTTCGCGGGCCAGGTCACCCACGTGGTGCAGGGCGTGCGCGGTCTCCAGCGCGGGCATGATGCCCTCCAGGGCGGTGCACCGGCGGAACGCGGCGATGGCGTCGGCGTCGTCCACGGCCACGTACCGGGCCCGCTCGGTCTCGGCCAGCATCGCGTGCTCCGGCCCCACACCGGGGTAGTCCAGCCCGGCGGCCACCGAGTGGGTGGCCCGGACCAGCCCGGCGCCGTCCTGCAGGATGCGGCTCATGCTGCCGTGCAGCACCCCCGCGGTGCCCGCGACGGTAGCCGCCGCGTGCTCCACACCGGACACCCCGCGACCGCCTGCCTCGACCCCGATGAGGTCGACGTCGGTGTCGCCGACGAACGCGCTGAACATCCCGATGGCGTTGGAACCCCCGCCGACGCAGGCCACGACGGCGTCGGGCAGCGTCCGCTCGGCGCTGAGGTACTGCTCGCGCGCCTCGTCGCCGATGACCCGCTGCAGGTCGCGCACCAGGGCCGGGTACGGGGCGGGCCCGACTGCGGAGCCGATCACGTAGTGCGTGTCGCCGACGTTGGTCACCCAGTCGCGGATGGCCTCGGAGGTGGCGTCCTTGAGCGTCGCCGAACCGGAGTCGACCGGCCGGACCTCCGCACCCAGCATCCGCATCCGCCGGACGTTGACCTCCTGGCGGCGCGCGTCCTCGGCTCCCATGTAGACCACGCACGGCAGTCCGAACCGGGCGCACACCGTGGCCGTGGCCACCCCGTGCTGGCCCGCGCCGGTCTCGGCGATGATCCGCCGCTTGCCCATCCGGATAGCCAGCAGCGCCTGTCCCAGCGCGTTGTTGAGCTTGTGCGCGCCGGTGTGGCACAGGTCCTCGCGCTTGAAGTGGATGCGCGCCCCACCGTGGTGCTCGGTGAGCCGCTCGGCGAAGTACAGCGGGGTCGGCCTGCCGACGAAGCCGTCCTGGTGCCCGTGCAGGACCAGCCAGTACTCCGGGTCCTCGCGGGCCACCGACCACACGGCGTCCAGTTCGTCCAGCGCCGCCATCAGTGTCTCGGGCACGTACCGGCCGCCGAAGCGGCCGAACCTCGATTCGATCATCGGTCCACCCTTCCCAGGGCGGCCACCAGGGCCGCCGGGTCGTCGGCGCGCATCAGCGCCTCGCCGATCAGCACCGCGTCGGCGCCCGCGGCGCGCAGCGCGGCCGCCTCGCCCGCCGTGCGCACCCCGCTCTCGGCCACCAGCACCCGCTGCGGGGTGATCAGCGGCGCCAGCCGCGCGGTGAGGTCCATGTCGATGGTGAAGGTGCGCAGGTCGCGGTGGTTGACCCCGATGGCCGTCGCGTCCGCGGCGATCGCCGCCTCGGCCTCCTCGTCGTCGTGCACCTCGACCAGCGCGGTCATGCCCAGCGAGCGCACGAGCGCGATCAGCTCGCCCAGCCGCGCGCCGCTCAGCGCGGACACCACGAGCAGGACGGCGTCCGCCCCGATCGCCCGCGCCTCGTGCACCTGGTAGTCGTCGACCACGAAGTCCTTGCGCAGCAGCGGGAGCGCGCAGTGCTCCCGGACCTCGGCCAGGTGCTCCGGCGACCCGCCGAAGCCCTCCTCGTGGGTGAGCACCGACAGCGCCGCCGCCCCGCCGCGCTGGTAGGCCAGCGCCCGCTCGACCGGCCGGAAGTCGGCCGTCAGCGGCCCCTTGACCGGGCTCTGCCGCTTGACCTCGGCGATCACCGACAGCCCCGGGGCCCGCAGCGCGGCGACGAAGTCCAGGGCAGGCGGGCGGTCCGCCGCCCGCCGGATGAGTTCGGCCTCGGACACGCCTGCCCGCCGCCGGTCTGTCTGGGCCGACGCCTGTCGCACGAGCCGGTCCAGCAGTCCAGCCGTCGGCCCGGTCATGCCACACCCCGCGCCGGTTCCCGGCTCGACACCTGGACCCAGGCGTCCAGCGTAGACCGCGCCGACCCGTCGACGAGCACGCCGCGGGCCTGCTCCAGCCCCTCGGCCCAGGTCTCGACGCGACCAGCCACCCGCAGCGCGGCGGCCGCGTTGAGGACGACCACGTCCGCGGCCGGGCCGGGCTCGCCGTCGAGCACGCGGCGGATGATGGCCGCGTTGGTCACCCGGTCGCCGCCGTCGAGCACGCCCGGGGCGGCCACCGGCAGGGACAGCTCGGCGGGGTCGAACCGGTACGCCCGGGTCTCGCCGCCCACGACCTCGACCACGTCCGCCGGGGCGGAGGTGTTCAACTCGTCCATGCCGTCGGCGGAGTGGAAGACCATCGCCCGGTGCACGCCCAACCGGGCGAGCGCCTCGGCGAGCGGGGCCACCAGCCGCGCCTCGGCCACCCCCAGCACCTGGTACCGCGCTCGCGCCGGGTTGACCAGCGGGCCGATCAGGTTGAACACCGTCCGCACCCCGAGCGCCCTGCGCACGGCGGCGGCGTGGGCCAGCGCCGGGTGGTAGAGCGGCGCGAACAGGAACGTGATCCCGGTCCGGTCCAGGCAGTCCGCGGCGGCCCGCGGCTCCAGGTCGATCCGGACGCCCAGTTCCTCCAGCACGTCGGCGCTGCCGCAGGACGACGACGCGGCCCGGTTGCCGTGCTTGGCGACCGGAACCCCGCACGCGGCGGCCACGACGGCGGCGGTGGTGGAGATGTTGAAGGTGCCCGACCCGTCGCCGCCGGTCCCGCAGGTGTCCAGCAGGCCGTCGGGGACGGCCACCGGCACCGCGGCCTCCCGCGCCGCGCGGGCCAGGCCGACGATCTCGTCCACCGTCTCACCGCGGGCGGTCAGCGCCATGGCGAACCCGGCGACCCGCGCCGGGTCGGTCGTCCCGGACATGACCGCGCGCATCGCCGCCGCGGCCCCCTCCTCGTCGAGCGCCCGGCCCCTGGCCAGCACGCGTAGCTGTTCGATCACGAGACGACCTCCAGGAAGTTGGCCACCAGGCGCTTGCCGACACCGGTGAGCACCGACTCGGGGTGGAACTGGACACCGAAGGTGGGCTGCTCGCGGTGCCGCAGCGCCATGAGCACGCCGTCGTCGGTCCACGCCGTGGCCACCAGCTCCTCGGGCATCGACCCGTGGTCCACGACCAGCGAGTGGTACCGGGTGGCGCCGAACGGGTTGGGCAACCCGCTCAGCGGCCCGCTCCCGTCGTGGGCGACCTCGGAGGTCTTGCCGTGGGTCGGCACGCCGCGCACGATCCGGCCGCCGAACGCCCGTGCGACGCCCTGGTGCCCGAGGCACACCCCGAGCACCGGCATCCGCCCGGTCAGCTCCCGGATCGCCCGCACCGACACACCCGCGTCGTCGGGGTCGCCGGGGCCGGGGGAGACGACGAGCAGGTCGTACTCGGCCAGTTCGCCCACCGTGGTCTCGTCGTTGCGCCGGACGGTGACCTCGGCGCCGTGCTCGGCGAGGTAGTGGACCAGGTTGTAGGTGAAGGAGTCGTAGTTGTCGACCACGACCACCCGCTTGCCGCCGCCCACCGCGGCCGAGGTGTCGGCGGCGGGCGCGGTCGTCGGTGTCCGCGTGCTCATCGGGCCTCCTCCGCGGAGCGGACGGCGGTGAACAGGGCGTTGGCCTTGTGCAGGGTCTCCAGGTACTCGGCGGTGGGGTCGGAGTCGGCGACCACGCCCGCGCCCGCCTGCACGTGGATCAGGCCGTCGGCGACGACCAGGGTGCGCAGGCCGATCGCGAAGTCGACCAGGCCGCCGAAGCCGACGCAGCCCAGCGCGCCGCCGTAGACGCCGCGCCGGTCGGGCTCCATCTCGGCGATCAGCTCCATCGCCCGGATCTTCGGGGCGCCGCTGAGCGTGCCCGCCGGGAAGGCGGCGCGCAGCGCGTCCAGCGGGGTGGCGCCGTCGGTCAGCTCACCGGCCACAGTGGACGACAGGTGCATCACGTGGGAGAACCGCTCGACCTCCATCAGCCGCTCGACCCGCACCGTGCCGGGCACGCACACCCGGCTGATGTCGTGCCTGCCCAGGTCGACCAGCATCACGTGCTCGGCGCGCTCCTTGCTGTCGGTGAGCAGGTCGCGCTCCAGCGCCAGGTCGCCCTCGTGGTCGCTGCCGCGGGCCCGGGTGCCCGCCAGCGGGCGGGTCCGCACGGTCCGGCCGTCGGCGCGCACCAGCAACTCGGGGGAGGCGCCGATGACATGCCTGCCCCCGCCCAGGCTCAGGTGGTAGAGGTACGGCGACGGGTTGACCGCGCGCAGGTGCCGGTACAGCTCGGCGGGCTCCACCCGCAGCGGCCGGGTGAACCGCTGCGACAGCACGACCTGGAACGCGTCGCCCGCGGCGATGTGCTCCCTGGCCCGCCGCACCCGACCCTCGAACTCCGCCTGCGTGGTGTTCGACGCCCACCCGTCGTCCGGCCGGACCCCGCCGGGGTGCCTGCCCGCCGCGGTGAGCACCGTCGACGGCGGCTCGGCCGTCAGCCGCTCCCGCAGGCCGGACAGCCTGCTCAGCGCCGCCTCGTAGGGTTCGTCCGCGGGCCGGTGCAGGGTCACCAGCAGCACCGAGCGGGTCGCGTGGTCGAACACGACCAGGTCGTCCGCGGCCAGGAACGCCGCCTCCGGCACCCCCGGCCCCGGACCGGCCGCCCGGGGCAGCCGCTCGAAGTGCCGGGCCGTCTCGTACCCCAGGTAGCCCACCGCGCCGCCGAAGAACGGCGGCAGGCCCGCGACCGGCGCCACCGACCGCCCGGCCACCTCGGCCAGCGTCGGCAGCGGGTCGCCCTCGGGCAGGTCGACCGGACGGGGCCGGTACCCCAGGTAGGAGTAGCGGCCCACGTCGCCGCCGACCGGGACGCTCTCCAACAGGAACCCGGTCTCCCCCGGCCCGCACAGCCGGTCGAACGCCGAGGTGGGGGACAGGCCCTCGACCAGCAGTTCGCGGAAGACGGGCACCCGCTCGTAGTGCTCGGCCAGGTCGGCCACCTCGGCCGGGCCCGGCACCGCGGTGTCGGTGGTCGGGGTGGGTCGGTGCACGGTCGTCATCGGTCCTCCACCACGCACTCGGTGCGCTCCGGGGCCATGAAGATGCCCTGCTGCCGCGCGCCCGGCACCGGCCCGACGGCGCGCATGTCCACCGCGGCCAGGACCATCGCCAGGATGACCCGCATCTCGGCGCGGGCGTAGCCGCGGCCCACGCACATCCGCGCCCCGCCGCCGAAGGCCCCGAACACGTAGGGGTCGACCGGGGCGCCCATGAACCGCTCCGGCCGGAACACCAGCGGGTCCTCGTAGTTGCGCGGGTCGCGCTGGATGACGTGCGCGCAGTGCACGACGACGGTGCCCCTCGGCAGCTCGTGCCCGTCGACGACCAGCGGCCGCACGACCATCCGCACCCCGTTGAGCGCCGAGACCGGGTGCAGCCGCAGCGCCTCCGAGAGCACCGCGTCGACGTAGTCCAGGTCCTTCGCGGCCTCGCCGGGCACCGGCCGGGTGGCGAACCGGTCGCCGATCTCGGCCATCAGCCGGTCCCGCACGCGCTGGTCGGCCAGCACCTCCAGGAACGCCCACGACAGCGCGTTCGCCGTGGTGGAGAACCCGGTGAAGAGCAGGCTGAACACCTCGTCGCGCACGACCTCGTCGGTCAGCGCCTCGTCGCCCGCCTCGGCGTGCCGCCGCAGTGCGGCGCTGACGTCGTCGACGCCCGCCGCGTCGCACCGCTGCCGGTGGCCCGCGAGGTGCTGGTCGAGGTGGGCGCGCAGCTCCTGGTCGGCGGCGACGACCTCGTCCCGGCTGTACCGCGCGTTCTCCATCCGCGGCAGCATCGCGGCGAGCTCGGCCTTGACCCCGGCGGGCATCCCGCCGCACACCACCTCGACGATGATGTCGGAGGTCAGCGCCTGCAGAGCGGTGAACAGGTCGAACCGCTCCCCGCGCGGCCACCTCGCCACGTGCTCGTCCACCGCGGTGGTGATGATCGCGGCGTAGTCGCGGCCGCCGCTGAACGCCGGGTGCAGCTGGCTGCGGCGGCGGCGGTGCAGGGTGCCGTCGATGTAGCCGACGGACTCCTCCGGCGTGCCGAAGAAGAGCTGGTTCGCGAGCGCGCCCGAGGTGCCCGCGTCCGGGGCGTACATCGCGCGCAGCTGGTCGGGGCGGGTCAGGAACACCCAGGCCCCGTTGTGCTCGACGTCGACGAGGTCCTCGTTGCCCAAGCCGCCCAGCCGGAGGGTGAACAGCTCGCCGTACTCGCGGGTCATCCGCTCGACGCGGCCGAACGGGTCCGCCTCGAACCTGGCGAGCTGCTCGTCGACGGGCTCGTCCGGGCCGGGCGGCAGGCCCTTGCGGGTCGCGGTGGTCATGACGCGGTCTCCTTCTCCAGTCGCTGCATGGCGGACTGCACGTCCTCGACGAACTGGTCGAGGACCAGCTCGTCGGTGAGGTGGTGGGTCAGGCACGCGCGGACGACGGCGCCCTCGCGCGGCAGCACGGACGTGGCGACGTAGACGTTGCCGCGGGCGCAGACCCGCTCGCACAGCTCGGTGGTCGCCGCGTCCGAGTCGTGCACCCGGAACGCCACCGTGGGCAGGTGCGGGGCCGCCCGGTCCACCACGGTCACGCCGGGCAGCGCGGCCAACCGGGCCGCCAGCTCCTCGGCCAGGTCGAGCTTGTGGTCCAGGCCGTGCTCGAAGGCGGCTGCCCCGTGCAGGCGCAGCGGCAGCCACGCGGTCAGGCCGCGGAACTCACGGGTCACCTCCGGGCCGTAGTTCATGAAGTCCGCGGTGTCCTCGTCGGTGGACAGCTCCGGGATGTAGGCGGCGCCGGGGATGGCGAACGCCGCGCGCAGCGCCGCCTTCTCCCGGACCAGCAGCGCGGAGCTGCCGTGCGGCAGGAACAGCGACTTGTGCGCGTCGACGGCGATCGAGTCGGCGAGCCCGGTGCCCGCCAGCAGCTCCCGGCCGCGGGCGGTGAGCCGGAAGAAGCCGCCGAAGCAGGCGTCGACGTGCAGCCAGACCCCCTCCTCGGCGGCGACCGCGGCCAGCGCGCGGATGTCGTCCACCGCACCGGTGTTGGTCGTGCCCGCGGTGGCCACCACGCACCCGGGCGGGTCGCCCGCCTCGGCGTCCGCCCGGATCGCCGCCCGCAGCGCGTCGACATCGATCCGGTGGTCGGCGCCGGTGGGCATCACGACCACCCGGTCGGCGGGCAGCCCGGCGAGCTTCGCCGCCTTGGCCACCGAGAAGTGCCCCTGGTCGGACACGTACACCCGGGCGCGGTGGCGGTCGTGCTCCGGGATCCGCTCCAGCGCGCAGCGCAGCGCCATGAAGTTCGCGATCGAGCCGCCGGTGGTCAGGTAGCCGAACGACCCGGTCCCGTACCCCATGATCCGGCAGAACCAGTCGATGACGTCGGTCTCCAGCCGGGCGAACCCGGGTGCGGCCGCCCACGCCCCGGCGAACCGGTTCAGCGCCCGGGCCAGGAACTCCCCGACCGCGCCCTGGAACAGCCCGCCGGAGGGGACGTGCGCCAGGAACCCGGGGTGCGCGTGCATCATGCCCTGCGGCATCGCGGTGTCGAACAGCTCGTCGAGCAGCGCGGGCAGGTCTGTCGCGCACTCGGGCAACGGGCTGGGGCCGGGGGTGTCGGTGGCCGGGTAGGACGCCGGGAAGTTCCGTTTGGCCAGTTCCTCGTGGTACCCGGCCAGGCGGTCCGAGACCGCGTCCAGCAGCGCGCGCTGCCGCGCCGGGCCCAGGTCCAGCGACGTCGAGGCCCGGACGTGCTCGTCCTCGTGGCGCGGCACCGGGACCGCGGTGTTCGCGCTGAGCACCGCGGCGTACTCGGCGATGATCAGGTCGCGGTCGGTGCTCGGGTCGTGGCGGCGGCACAGCTCGTCGAGCACCGCGCGCTGCCTGCGGTGGCGGGTGACCACCTCGTGGTAGGGCGAGCTGGTGAACGCCACCGCGTGGTACAGCGGGACGTACAGGTCGGGGTAGGTGGCGTGCAGCGCCTTCTCCAGCGCCGAGCGGGCCTGGAAACCCGGGTCGCCCGTCCGGTTCTTCAGCTCGCGGGCCATGGCCAGCGACAGGTCCGCGATGGCGTCCCCGGCGGGCTTGCGCAGCCGGGTGTACTCCGGCAGCGCCAGCTCGATCGCCTCCGGGCCGTCCGTGCGGTGGCGGTTGGCCGCCAGCAAGTCCAGGAACGTGCGCACGTCCTCGAAGCTGCAGTTGATGCCCTGCCCGAAGAACGGCACCAGCGTGTGCGCCGAGTCGCCCAACAGGACGGTCTTGCCGTGGTGGTACGGGCCGCAGCGCATCGTCTTGAGCGGTGCGGGCGGGAACCGCAGCACGTCGTCGGCGAACCCGGGCGCCAGCGGCACCAGGTCGGCGAAGTGCTCGGCGAACAGCGCCGCCACCTCGGCCCGGCCGCCGAGCGTGCGCCAGTCCGGCGCGTCGCCGTCCGCGGCCATCGGCATCCACAGGCCCGCGGTGTACGTGCCATCCACATTGGGCTGCGCGAGCAGCATGAAGTCCCCGCGCGGCCACACGTGCATCCCGTGCACCATGCTCTCCGGCGTCGCCGGGTCGCGCAGCTCCCGCAGCAGCGCGTGCCCGCCGTCGGCCGCGGCGGGCACGACGATCTCCACGAAGCCGTCGCGCACGTACTCCTGGTGGATCGTCATCCGCGACCCGCGTCGGGAGATCTCGTGCCGGACCGTGCTGTTCGCCCCGTCACAGCCGACCAGCAGGTCGGCCTCCACCCGCACCATGGTCTCGGCGACGAACGTCGCCGCCCCCGCCACCGGGTCCACCGCGACGCAGTCGTGCTCGAAGTGGATGCGCGCGCCCGCCTTCTCCGCCTCGTCCAGCAGGATCTGGTGCAGCAGGCCCCGGGGGATGGACAGCAGGTGGTGGTCCGGGTCCAGGCTGTAGGGCTGGTAGGACACCGACCCGTCCCTGGCGTGGATCACCCGCTGCGGCAGCGGGACACCGTTGGCGTACAACAGGTCCACCACCGCCGGGTCGAGCGACCCGAGACCGCGCTTGGTCAGGGTCAGGTTGAACGAGTGGCCGCGCACCCCCTCGGCCCGCCGGATGTCCGACCCCCGTTCGTAGAGGTCGACCTCGAACGACTGCGCGCGCAGTCCGATCGCCACCAGGCACGCGACCGGCCCCGCGCCGACCACCGTCGCCGTCAGTCGGGTGGTTCCCGACATCAGCGCCTCCTCCCGTTCGACCAGGCTCGTCCGCGGCTGGTTTGCGCGGATCTGACCGCTCCGACGCTAGGAACGGGACCTCTCGCCGCACTCTTCGCTGACTCTTAACGATCACGCTGACCGGCGGGAGAGGGGATCGAGAGCGAGATGCGCGATGCTGTCGGCGGCGAATCCGCCCGCGAGCGGCGCACAGTCCCCTCACTCGACCCAACTGCCGAGACCAGCGCTGGTCATAAGCTGTGGCTGTGTCCGATTGGCGCAACACCACCCACGACTGGGCCGGCACGGTGGATACCGCGCACCTCGAGGCGATCCGCGCCGCGCGTGCGGAGGTCGCCCCTGGTGGTGTGCGGCACCTGGTGCTCGAGGTCTTGGCCTACGCCGCGGACGAGGCCGAGTCGCGAGGCGGCGGCACCGCCGTCGTCACCCGGCACGCGGATGGATCGATCTCCGTCACCGATGACGGGCGCGGCACCGACACCCGCGTCGACGCGGCGGGGCGCACCGTCAAGAAGCCGGTGATGGCGACCAAGGACCTGCGGTTCTTCGACCACCCGGCGGCTGCCACGCTGCCTGACGGCTGCCCGCGCCGGGGCATGTCGGTGGTGGCAGCGCTCAGCGAGTGGCTGGTGCACACCAACCGGCGCGTGAACGGCTCATGGACGCAGCGCTATGAGCACGGCGTCCCCGTAACCGGTCTGACCCCGATCCCTGACGACGGCACCACGGGCACCACCGTCCACTTCCTCCCGACCCTGTGCGGGCCTGTCGACCTCGACGGATTGGCCTTCGGACCGCATCTGACAGTGGTGCTCCGCTGACGCGCGCCGCGCGTCCTCGCCCCGGTCGGCCCACGCCCCGGGCGGCGGCGGGCGTTGACGGGACGCTGTGCTGGGTGGCGACGAGCGTTTCCCCGCCTCCGGGTGCCGTGGCGGTGATCTTCTCGGTACCCTCGGGTTCTCACAGCGAGGGGCAGGGGGCCGGGTGTCGGACGTTTCGCGGTCTGAGAACCGGGTGCGGGACAGCGATGGGAACATCGTCCAGGCGCACAGCGTCCGTGACGTGCACTTCCACGGGGCGCCGCCGGGGGCGGGGCCTGGGGTTTCGCAGCAGTTGCCGGTGCCGCCCGCGGTGTTCGTGGACCGGGACCCGCTCATGGCGTGGCTGGGGGAGCGGGTCGCCGCGGCGTGGGAGGCGGGCAGGCCCGCGTTCGTGGCGCTGCACGGTCCCGCCGGGGTCGGGGTGCGCAGTGTGCTGCGCCGGTACTGGGCGGACAACTCGGGGTCGTTCGCCGACGGCGTGGTGCGGGTGCGGTTCGGGGAGGGGCAGTCGGTGGCGGAGGCGCTGGCCGATGTGCTGGCCGACCTGGGAGTGGACCGGCGGGAGTTGCCGGTGTCGGAGGCGGCCCGGCAGGGGCGGTTGTTGACGGTCACGCACCCGAAGAGCGTGTTGCTGGTGTTGGAGGGCGTGGAGTCCGCGGCGCAGGTGGAGCCGTTCTTGCTGAACTCGCCGCGGTCGGCTGTGGTGGTGCTGTCGAGGGCGCCGATCCGGCACCTGCTGCGGGTGGGCTTCCAGGCGCGGGCGGTCGAACCGCTGGACGAGCGGTTCGGGTTGGAGCTGTTCGACCGGGTGCTGGGGGTCGGGTGGCACGTCGAGTCGGGGGTGGAGCCCGCGGCGCTGGTGCGGGCGTGCGGGGGCTACCCGTTGGCGATGCAGGCGACGGCGGCGCAGATCGCTGGGGCGTCGGAGTGGGAGGTCGCCGACCTCGTCCGGGCGCTGGCGAGCCGTGGCCTGGAGGCGTTGGACCCGGAGTCGCAGGAGTACGTGCGGGTCAGCTTCGAGGGGGCCTACCTGCGGTTGAGCCCAGCGGCGGCGCGGGCGTACCGGCTGGTGGTCGGCCACCACCCGGGCAGTGCGGTGGTGGCGGACGGGGCCGCGGCGATGCTCGGCGTCACCGAGGACGAGGCCGTCGCCGTGCTGACCGCGTTGTCGGAGGCCCGGTTGCTGGAGCGGACCGGGGCGGGCACGTTCGAGTTCCACACGGTGGCGCACTGGCACGCCCGCGACCGGGCCGAGCGCGACGAGCCCCGCGCTGAGGTGGCCGCGGCCGTGGAGCGGGTGGTGGGCTGGTACCTCGCCCAGGCGGTGGCCCACGACCGGGTGCTGTCCTCCCGCCCCCGGCTGGGTGGGCTCTACCAGGTCCCGGCGGCCGTGCGGCCGACCCGCGCGCAGGCGTGGGCGTGGTTGGAGCGGCGGCGGCCGAACCTGCGGGCGGCGGTCGCCTTGGCCGGGCGGTTCCAGATGCCGGAGCTGGTGTGGCAGTTGTGCGAGGCGCTGTGGGGCGTCTACCACGTGCACCGGCACTATGACGAGTGGATCGCCACCCACCGGGGCGGTGTCGAGGCCGCGATCCAGCTCGGTGATGCCCGGGTGCGGATGCGGATGACCTCCCAGTTGGGCTCGGCCCTGCTCAACGTCGACGACCTCGACGAGGCGGCGGCCGCCTTCGCCGAGTCGCACCGGGCCGCGGACGAGGCGGGCGACCCCGTGGGCAGGCAGAGCGCGCTGGAGTGGTCGGGCAAGATCGCCGCCCGCCGGGGCCGCACCGCCGACGCGCTCGCCTTCTTCGACCAGTCCTGGCACGTGGCCGCCACCGAGGCCCCCGAGCGCGAGCGGCCGCGGATGTTC
This sequence comes from Actinokineospora pegani, assembly GCF_009745975.1. Taxonomy (GTDB): domain Bacteria; phylum Actinomycetota; class Actinomycetes; order Mycobacteriales; family Pseudonocardiaceae; genus Actinokineospora; species Actinokineospora pegani. The sequence continues at coordinate 63,608 of NZ_WHOL01000077.1, forward strand.
GCCCTGCTGTGGCTCCAGCGCGCCAGGGTGCTGCTCGCCGCCACCGAGCACGAGCGAGCCGCGCAGGCCGCGCGGCAGGCGCTCGAGCACTTCCGGGACACCGGCGAGACCGACAACACCGCCAAGTCCCTGCTCGTCCTCGCCCAGGCCGCGGCAGGCCTCGGCGACCCCGCCGCGGCCGGGCGCGCCCGCGAGGCGGCGGACCTGTTCCAGGCGGACGGGTCCGCCCGCGGCGAGGCGGACGCGCTCGAGGTGCTGCTCGCCACCGCACCGGACGACGAGGCCCGGGCCCGGCTGACCTTCCTGCGCGACCAGGCCCGCGGCTGATCACCCGTTCACGGACACAGTGACCGCGTCCGCGCTGTCGACTCGGACTCGGCGGGGCGCCGCGGCCGGGTGGTCGGGGAGCAGGTAGAGCGCCGAGGCGGCGACCAGCGGGTCGACGCCGGACGGGGTCCGGCATGGCAGGCGGGGGCCGTCGCGCACTTGGACCACGCACTCGGTCGGTGAGGTCACCGCGGCGGCGAACGCCGCGAAGGGGTGCTTGTCCGCCGCGGTGTCGAGCCAGCGCAGGTCGGCTGACCTGCGGAAGACGACGTCGGCGCCGCTGCGGAGCTCCGGGAGCGGGTGGTCGGCCGCGGCGACCAGGTGCGTCTCGGGCAAGCGCGGGTGCGGGGTGCTCCGCCCGAGCAGGGCGTCAGCCGGGTGCCGGGTCAGTTCCAGGACACCGTCCGGGCCGACCGACCCGTGCACGCGCACCGCCAGCCCGCCGCGCGGCCCACTGGCCTCGGGGTCGGGCAGGACCGGCACGGGGACGGGCAGTTCGGGCACCGGCAGTCCCAGCAGCTCGTAGCAGACCTCCCGCAGCAGTTGCGCCGCCTTGCCCGGCACCGAGGTCACCAGGTCGGCGACCGGGGCCGGGTCCGCGAGCCGCCTGGCGAGCACGTCCCGCACCTGGCCCCGCAACGGCCGGGACCGGTCCAGCCGAGGCGCCACACCGCCGACCACGTGCACGGCGGTGCCCTCGGCGACGTCGTCCTCCGGGAAGGTCCCGAGCAGGACCGGGCGGCCGAGCGCGGCGGCGTAGGTGGTCACCGCCCCGTGATCACCCACCACCACGTCGGCGGCGATCAACGCCGCCGACCACCCCTCCTCCGGCGGCACGAGCAGCAGCCCCGACCGCAGGCACCGCGCCAACCACGACCGCACGACGGCGGGTCCGTGCGCGGACCAGATGTGCGGGTGCAGCACCGCCGCCACCCGGTACCGGTCCACGGGCAACTCGGCGAGGAGTTGGTCCAACAGCTCCGGCCAGCTACCGAACAGCGACCGCTGCCACCACGTCGAGGACACCACCACCAACGCGTCCCGCTCACCGACCCCCAGCGCCGCCCGGTACCGGTCACGCTCGTCGAGCGAGGCCAGCATCCGGTCGAACCGGGGGTCACCGGCGACCACCGCCCGCTCCACCGCCTCCGCCACCGCGGCGGCGAGGCGCTCAAGCTGCTCCTCGTGCGACAGGACAAGCACATCCGGGAGCAGCCGCCCGCCTGAGAACAGCGACTCGGCCGACAGGCCATACACGGGTTTTCGGGCGCCCGGGCTTCCGGGCGTGATCGTCTTGGTGTAGCCAATCCCATGGGAGACAAGGACAACAGGCCCCAGCAGCTCGTGCAGCCCACCGCTGGAGTTGGCCGTGATGATCAGGTCCCACACTGTGTTCACCGCCTGCCCCCAACCGACGACGGCGAAGCCCCGGCGGGCCAGGTGCTCGTCGACCCCCGCGGGCACACTCGCGGTCTCGGGGCAGGTGTGCACGAGCTGGACCCGTGGATCGGAGTCGAACAGGTCCACCAGGTCGCCCAGCCGGTTCGCCGACGCCACGGTGTGGACCACGAACAACACCTTCCGCGTGTCCGCCACCGTGCTCCACCGACGCGCGTGCGGCCCCACCGGCGCCTTCACCCACCGCCCAGTCACACGCCCACGCCCCGCCGCCACGCCACTAGGACGAACCCAGGGGGCAAGCGGATCGACCGGCGCGGCTCCCGGGGCGTCATAGCAGCACCGTAATACGTTCGGCCCGCCGACCGGCTTCCCCCTCCAGCCGATCACCTGCGCCCGAGAGCGCCTCAGAAGGTGTGCGAGTGGTCGTGCGTGTCGAGGTCGTCCCAGGCGGGCAGCGGGTCCTCGTAGGTCTTCCAGGCGGCCGGGCCCTCGGCGAGTTCGGTGTCGGTGAGCAGTGCTGGGTCGAGGCGGCGGGCGGGCTCGGCGGGGTCGAGTCCGATGCCGATGAAGACGAGTTCCTGCCGGGCGGTCGGGGTGTGGAGGAGTTCGCCGGGTTCGATGGTGAGGGTGGGGCCTGCCTGCGACCAGACGGCGAGGGTGTCGGGGCGGGTGGCGATGTGGCAGAAGCCCTTGCTGCGGATGACGCCTTCCCAGTCGGCCAGAGCGGTGACGAGGCGGGCGGGGTGGAAGGGGCGGTCGGCGCGGTAGGTGGTGGAGCGGATGCCGTATTCCTCGGTCTCGGGGGTGTGCGTGCCCGCCAGTTCCTCGGCCCAGCCCGCGGCGGTCGCGGCGGTGACCGGGTCGTAGCGGCCGGTGTCGAGGACGTCGGACAGGGGGACGGCGCCGCGGTGGGAGCGCAGGAGTCGGGCGCTCGGGTTGAGCTTGCGCAGCAGGCCCTCGGTGGCGGTCAACTGGTCGGTGGTGGCCAGGTCTGTCTTGTTGAGCACCAGGACGTCGGCGAACTCGACTTGGTCGACGAGCAGGTCGGAGATGCCGCGCTCGTCGCCGTCGTCGGCGGCCAGGCCGCGGTCGTCGAGGCGGTCGCCGCGTTGGAGTTCGGTCAGGAAGGTGTGCGCGTCGACGACCGTGACCATGGTGTCGAGGCGGGCGTGGTCGGACAGGCTGGTGCCGTCGTCGAAGGTCCACTCGAAGGTCGCCGCGACCGGCATGGGCTCGGAGATCCCGGTGGACTCGATGAGGATGGTGTCGAAGCGGCCCTCGCGGGCCAGGGCACCGACGCTGTCGAGCAGGTCCTCGCGCAGGGTGCAGCAGATGCAGCCGTTGGTCAGCTCGACCAGCCGCTCCCCGCCGCGACCGGCGACCAGCGAGGCGTCGATGTTGACCTCGCTCATGTCGTTGACCACCACGGCCACCCGGCGTCCCTCGCGGTTGGTCAGGACGTGGTTGAGCAGGGTGGTCTTGCCCGCGCCGAGGAACCCGGACAGGACGGTGACGGGCACGCGCGCGTCGTCGTTCATGGTGCCCCCAGTATCCGAAATGAAAACCATTTCCTTTAGCCTATCCCACCCCGGTCACCGCACCGCCGTCGCGTCAGCGGTCGGCGTCCCCTGCGCCGTCCGGGTGCCGCTGTGCGACTAGGCTGGGCTACTCGCGGCCCGCTCCACCGACGGCACGGTTCGACCAGCCGCGAAATCTGTCTCAGATGGGGAAATGCCACGTGAATTCGTTCTGGCACGATCCGAGTGTCGCGACCAGTTACACGGAAGCGTCACACGATTTGGCGCAGGACGTCGGGTATCCGGCCGTTTTCGCCGCACTGGGCCTGGGGGCGTCGGACGGGCCCAAGAACCTGCTGGATTACGGCTGCGGAGCAGGCCACACCGCGCACGCGGCCACGCGCTCGTTCGGCGTGCGCGTGTGTGCTGTCGACACGTCCCCGGCGATGCTGGCGCTGGCGCGCCGCCAGCCGCACCACCTCATCGACTTCAGGCACACCGACGACGGGGATCTGGGTTTCCTGCCGGACGGATCGATGGACGCCGCCATGTGCGGCTTCGTGTTCGTGTGCGTGCCCGAGCGTGAGCGGCTGGGCGACATCTGCCGGGACATTCTCAGGGCGTTGCGCCCGGGCGGGAAGCTCGCGGTGTGGGGAGCTGACCCGGCCACGATAGGCACCGCGAACTACGACGGTTGGCTAACCGAGCCCGGCCCCTACAGCGACGGCGCTGCCGTCCGCAGCCGCCTTCGTCAAGCCGACGGCTCCTGGGTGGACGTCACCGACACGTTCTGGACCGCCGACACCTACCGCAGCGTGCTGTCCGAAGCTGGTTTCGCCCCCGTGACGACCGCTACCCTTCCCTCGAACTCGCCCTCTGACGCGAGCGGCTTGATCCTGGTGACCGGCGAGAAACCCTGACCGACCGCGACCACGGGATCAGGTGGGCAGCCAGCTCGACGGGACCACGCCGAACTCGGTCCGGAAGGCGGCGGCGAACGCGCTCGCCGTGGAGTACCCCACCAGCTGTGCGACCGTGCCGACCTGCGCACCGCCCGCCAGGTGCGCCACCGCGTCGAGCATCCGCCTGCGCCGCCGCCACTGGCCGACGCTCATGCCGGTCTCGGCCAGGAACAGCCGCTCCAGGGTGCGCCTGCCTACGCCCACCCGCAGGCACGCGGTCGGGACGTCCAGTTCGGTGATCAGCCGGGCCGCGGCCACCGCCCTCGGGTCGGTCGGGGCAGGCAGCAGCAGCGCCGGGTCCGACGGCAGGTCGGCGAGCAGGTCGTGCAGCACCGCGACCAGCCGGGCCTGCCGAGGCTCGTCGAGGTCCAGCGGCGCGCGCTCGACGAGGTGCACGATCAACTCCCGCGCCAGGGGCGGCACGTCGACCACCCGGCAACCGGGCGGCAGCAGCCGCACACGCTCGCCCGCGTAGAGGATGCGCAACCTGCTCCGGTGGACCACCCGCAACCGGTGCCCGATACCCGCCGACACCCACAACGCCCGGTGCCGCGGCAGCGTCCACCTCCCCTCAGCGGTGTCAACCACCAACACCCCGGACACGGCGTAGATCAACTGATGCCACCCCGCCGCCTGCGGCGGGATCAGCGGTCCTGGCGGGTGGGTGACCGCGTAACCGCGCAGGTCCGGTTCATCGTGGCGCATGCGCGACAGATTTAGTCGCATGCGCGACTGCGCGCAACCCACCCACTGCCTACCCTTTTCCCCATGACCGATCTCGCTCACATCGCGATCAACGCGGACGACGTCCCGACCACCCGCCGGTTCTACGCGGACACCTTCGGTTGGGACTTTGCCCCGTGGGGGCCACCCGGCTTCTACCGGATCGATGCGGGCGCACCAGGCGGCCCGGGCGTCGCCGCGGCCCTGCAACAGCGACGCGCCCTCCAGCCGGACCGGCCGACCAACGGCTTCGAGTGCACCATCGCGGTGGAGGACGTGGCCGCCACCCGGGAGGCAGCCCTCGCGGCAGGCGGCCGAGTGCTGGTGGAACCCGTCACCATCGCAGGCGTCGGCCACCTCATCTGGCTCGCCGATCCCTCCGGCAACGTCGTGGGCGCCATGACCTTCGACCCCGCCGCGGACTGACCCGCCCAGGCCCCGGCGACCAGCACGTGGCTGCCGTGCGCGTCAGACGAGCGTCACCGTGGGACACGAGACCTCCAGGGCCGGTGGGTGGCGTCGTCATCACCACCGCACCCGGAGGCCTCCCTTCTCAAGCGCCTAAGCGGTCTCCTTGACCCGCGGCCGCGGGTCGGCAACGTCGGCGAGTTCGCGGTCGAGGGTCGCTGAGGGGCGGTGGGCCCAGGCGACCCAGATCAGGGCGGCCAAGCCGAGCAGCAGGTAGGAGTTGCCGTAGATGTTCTGCCACCAGGTCCACTTCGTGCCGTCGGACTCCTCGCTCCGGGCGATGAAGTGGGGGGCGACGTAGAAGATCGCCAGTCCGAACGCGGCGGCCATGAGCTTGGCCGGGTTCCAGGGGGTGCGCAGCACGCGGGCGGCGACGACCACCAGGCCGGGGACGATCCACACGTAGTGGTGCGACCACGAGATCGGCGACAGCACCAAGGCCGCCATCGCGGTCACGGCGACCCCCGTCTCGGCGTCGACCCGGGGGACGACCCACAGGAAGATCAGGCCGACCAGCATGGCGGCGCCCAGCCAGACCATCTTGTCGTACGGGGCGTCGATGCCGAAGCGGGCCAGCGCGCCCGCGACGGTCTGGTTGGTGACGATCGCCGAGCCCGCCATCCGGTCGGTGGGGCCCGCGCCGGTGAACCAGAAGTCGAGCGATTCCTGCCAGGCGAGCACGAACGCCAGCGCCGTGCACGCCGCCGCGCTCAGGCAGGTGACGACCGCGGCGCGGAAGTCGCGGCGCAGCAGGAAGTACAGCAGGAACACCGCCGGGGTCAGCTTGACCGCGATGGCGATGCCGACGAGCAGCCCGCGCGGCCACTTCGGCGTGCGGACCAGGCAGTCGACCACGACCAGCGCCATCAGCCACAGGTTGACCTGGCCGAACTTGATGGTCTCGGCGACCGGTTCGAGCAGCAGCGCGAACGGCAGCAGCCCGGCCGCGAGACCGAACGCGCCCATGCGCCCGCCCGCAGGCCACACCCGGGAGATGACGACGGCGAGCGACACGACCACCGCGAGGACCGACATCCCCGTCGCCAGCACCACCGACAGCTCCCACGGCACCACGGTCAGCGGGGCGAACGCCAACAGCGACGACGGGGGGTACAGGTACCAGAGGGCCACGCCCACCGACGTGGGGGGCAGGAGCGCGTACGGGTCGCCGCCGGACCACCAGGCCTCCACGCCGAAGCGGTACACCTGCAAATCGATCAGCTGGTCCTCGATCCGGAAGATCCAGGCCAGGGCGCCCGCGGACGCCAGCCCGCACAGCACGAAGAACAGGACGCTGTACGACGGGCGCTCCGACAGCCCCCTCAACCGGGGTGCGGGGGTCTGCCGTTGAGCGGTTGCCGAGTCCACCCCGCGAAGCTATCGGAAGCCCGTTCCAGGTGCGCGTGTCCAATGAGAATTTGTCATACCCCGCAGGTAAGCACCGTTGAAGACGCGCGGCCACCACTAATTCGAGTGTGCGTGATCGCGTCGAGAATGTGCTGGCGCGACCGGACGGGGTGACCCGAGTGACGTCCACACAGGCCGGTGTCCATCCGAGCGCGGTCGGTAGCCGCAGGCGGCGGGGTGTTCGACCGCTGTGAGACTTGACGGGGCTGAACGTCTGTTCAATACTCTGAACATGCGTTCAGCATCCGATGTGACCGCCCGGGCCCGCATCCGCGACGCGGCCCTGGCGAGGTTCGGTGCCGAGGGTGTCGCCGGGACCTCCGTGCGCGCGGTGGCCGCCGACGCCGGGGTGTCTCCCGCGTTGGTGCTGCACCACTTCCGCTCGAAGGAGGGACTGCGGCAGGCGTGCGACGAGCACGTGCTCGACGCGATCCGGTCCGGCGGCGGCGCCGACACCAGTGCGCTGGGAGACGTCCTGCGGGCGGCTACACCGGTGCGGCGGTACCTGGGGCGTGCCCTGCTGGACGGGACCGAGGGCGCGTCCGCGCTGTTCGCCGAGATCGTCGAACGCACCCAGGAGTGGCTGGCCACCGGGGAGGCGGAGGGGTGGGCGCGTCCGACGGCGGACGCGCGGGCACGGGCGGTGACCTACGTGTCGTGGCTGCTGGCACCGCTGGTGCTCGGCGACCAGGTCGGGCGTCTGCTCGGCGGCGACCCGGCCGACACCGCGACGGCGGTGCGGGGCGCGCGGGCCGGGCTGGAGATGCTGACCGGCGGCCTGTTCGCCGACGACCGCTGGCTGACCGCGTTCACCGCGGTCGACGAGCAGGGGTCGTCGCGGTGAGGGCGCTGTTGGTCACCCACGGCACGCGCGGCGACGTGCAGCCATTCCTCGCGCTCGCGGTGGCGTTGCGCGAACGCGGCCACGAGGCGGTGCTGGCCGCGCCGGGCTCCTTCGCGCAGGCCGCCTCTGAGCACGGGGTGGACTTCGCACCGCTGGACGAGGGGCCCAACCGGCTGATGGACGACCCGGTGGTCCGGGAGGCGATCGACGGTGGCTACCGGGGTGTGCGGGGCAAGGTCACCGCCGTGCGGACAGCCCGGCGGATCAAGCCCTTGATGGGAGTTGTCCTGCGCGATGTCGGCGAGGTGGCCCGGCGGTCGCGGGCGGACGTGGTGGTGCACTCGCCGTCCCTGCCCGCCCAGCACGCGGCGGAGGTGCTCGGTGTGCCCGCGGTGCTGGTCGCGTTGCAGCCGGGCTGGGTGCCCACGGGCGCGTTCCCCTGCCCGATGGTGCCGCTGCCCCGGCTGCCGCGGTTCCTCAACCGTGCCAGCTATCTGACGGTGTCCGCCACCCTGCGCACCTTCTCCGGCATCGCCACCGCGTGGCGCACGGCTGACCTCGGGTTGCCGCGCCGCCGCGGGAGCCACGACGTGCTGCACGACCCCTCGGGCCACGACCGGCTGGTGTTGCAGGCATTCAGCCGCCACGTCACACCGGTCGACCCCGGTTGGCCCGAGTCGGTGCGCACCACCGGGTTCTGGTACCTGCCCACCGCGCCGCGGTGGTCGCCACCGGACCGGCTGAGGCGTTTCCTCGACGACGGCCCCGCACCCGTCTACATCGGTTTCGGCAGCATGGCCGACCGGGACTCCAGCCGCACCACCACGATGGTCACCGAAGCCGTGCGCCGGGCCGGTGTCCGCGCCGTGCTGGCCACCGGCTGGGGCGGCGCCACCCCGGACACCGACGGCGTGCTGGTGATCGACCAAGCTCCGCACGACTGGCTGCTCCCCCGGATGAGCGCGGTGGTGCACCACGGAGGCGGCGGCACCACGGGCGCCGCGCTGGCGGCGGGCCTGCCGCAGGTCGTATGCCCGTTCGTCGCCGACCAACCGCACTGGGCCGACCGCATGCACGCCGCAGGGGTCGCACCACCCCCGGTGCGACAGCGCCACCTCACCGCCGACCTGCTCACCACGGCTCTGACGGCCACCAGCCACACCGGGATGCGCGACCGGGCCGGGCGGTTGGGACGGCGGATCCGCGCGGAGAACGGCGTCACCACGGCGGTCGACGCCCTCGAAGGGATCACCTGAACTCGGGAGGACACCACGATGGGTGCCAAGAACACGGTGGCGTGGGCGTTCGGCATGGACGACGAGGCGTGGCGGCGGCACGCGAACCCGTGGAGCGTGTGGACCCGCTTCGCCGCGGTCCCGCTGATGCCGGCCGCGATCTGGAGCCGCACCTGGATCGGCTGGTGGAGCCTGCTGCCGATCGCGGCCGTGGTCGTCTGGCTGTTCGTCAACCCGACGGTGTTCCGGCCGGTCGAGCCGCGCGGTTGGGCGGCACGCGGAATCCACGGAGAACGGGCGTGGGTGCGCGATGCGTCGCTGGTCCCGCCGGATCACCGTGCCGTGCTGCGCCTCCTGGTGGTGCTCGGGCTGGCGGGCTTCGCCCTCGTGACGTGGGGCCTGGTCCGGCTCGACGTGTGGCCGACGGTGTTCGGCGCGACGCTGGTGATCGTGGCGCAGTTGTGGCGCATCGACCGGTTCGGGTGGCTGTGGGAACGGGTCGAGCGGCGATCCGGCCCGGTTCACGGCTCCCAGGCGCGCACGGCGGACACGTGAACCGCGCACTGCGGCGGGTGGCACGATCAGGTGCCGCCGACCTCGCTGGAACAACCAGGGGCGTCCGGACATACTGGCGTGGTGTCGACGGTGTACAAGGATCCAAGTGGTGAGAGCGCGGTGCGGCGATGGTGCTCGCAAGCCCTGGCGCGAGCGGACTTCGCGCTCACCAGGACGACCTTGGACACCAGCGTCGGCCGGGTGGAGCTGACCTCCGCCGGGACCGGGCGCCCGCGGGTCGTCCTGGTGCCAGGGACCGGTTTCAACGCCGCGGTGGCCCTGCCGTGGCTGCGGGCGCTGTCAGCCCACTGGGCCACCGCGGTGGTGGACCTGCCGGGTCAGCCCGGACTCAGCGACCCGCGTCGACCACGGCGGGACCGGTTGGCCTGGTACGGCCGGGTGTTGGACGAGGTCCTGGCGCTGATGGACGTCGACGGCGTTGTGGTGGTGGGCAACTCGCTGGGCGCCGCCGTGGCCCTGGCCGCGGACTCACCCCGCATCACCGCACGGGCGTTGGTCTCACCCGCTGGCTTCATCCGGCTCAGCGTGTCCCCAGGACTGGCGTGGGCGTCGGCGGTGTGGCTGTCGCGCCCCACGACCGACCACACCCGCCGAATGCTCCGGCTGTTCGTCGCCCCCGGCGCGGAACCACCCGGCACCGAGGTCGAGTGGATGACCCTCGTGGCCAGCTGCTGCCGCACGCCCCTGGCCCCACCACCCCTCCCCGCCGAACTGCTGGCCCGCCGCGCCCAGCGGCCGTGCGTGGTCGGGGTCGGGGAACACGACCGCTTCCTGCCACCCCGTCGACTGGCACCGGCAGTGCGCCGGACCATGAACCTCGACGTCCGCGTCTTCCCCGGCATCGGCCACCTCACCACACCCGCCGACCTCGACGAGGTGGTGTCGCTGGTGGCCGAGGTCGCCAACCCCGACGCCCGCTGAGCGGTGCCATCGGCTTCGGGATCCACTGATCCACATTGGACTTCTTCTTTCGCGTCAGCGGGCAATAGGGAGAAAAGCCTTTTCTGATCACGGTTTTGTCACCCACACAGGTGTTACCGGTCGGGATCGACGCCAGGGACCGGACATGGGCGTCGGATCGTGCTGCACTCAGTGGGCAAGTACTCACGGGTCACGACGGGACACGCCGTGGCACTCACCAAGGGAGGCTTCAATGTCTGTTTACACCCCGGTTCGGCCGGTCACGACGCCGGCCGACCTCGCGCAGCTCAGCAAGCTGGTGGCGGAGCCGGAATCGACGCTGGCCGATCCGCCGCTGTCCACGCCGAACGCTGCAGGCGGTGGTGTCGGCGCCCTGCTGCTGGGCCTGGGACTGCTGCTCTCGCCCCCGACGCCGAAGGAGCCGCGCAGGTAGTCATCCGCCGGTCCGGACGAGTTGATCGCTGACTGGAGGATTTGTGGACGCGTCGTCTTGCGCACGTGACGCCGCGGCCCTGGCCGATCGGGTACTCGGCGCGTTGCGGGGAAGCGGTGGAGTGGGTTTGGCCGACTTCCTCGCCTCGCGCGCCGACCCGACGGCCGGGCTCGGCGCGGTCCGGTTGGTGGGCGCGGACATCTTCCTTCCGCACGTGGTGCTGAACCGCCCGCTGACAGCCCAGGACGCCGAGGTGGTGGCCGCGTCCTTCGAGGTCTTCCCACAGGCCACCGAGCCGGTCGCGCCGGAACAGCGGGTCATGGCCTGGCACGACTGGTCTACCGCCCGGCTGCTGGCCACCCTCACCGGCGACGCGGCCGTCGCGGCGCCCGACGACCCGGCCGCTGTGCTGGGCTCGGTCGAGAAGTGGGCGCGCTGGTCGGTCGCGGTGGCACAGTTGTCCTCGCTGGCGCACCCCGGGGCGACCGGCCCCGTGGTGGACGCGGTCGCGGCGCAGCCGCAGGCCCTGTGCCGAGGCGTGCTGCGGGCCGCGTTGCGCCGCGATTTCGTCATCGCGAGCCGGCTGACCCGCTGGGTCGCCCTGACGCACGCCATGGGTGTTCGACTGCCGGTGAACCCGGTGGTGCTGGTCGACCACGTCGCGCTGCGGGTCGGCTCGGAGCCCCGCCAGTTGCTCGACCTCGCCGTCGCCCGCCACCTGGTGGGTGCGCCATGACCTCCCTCGTCCACACCGCCCACGACGTCGCGGCGCGTGCCCTCGGCTGGTTGCACACCAACCGCGACTTGGGCGCGTTCGAGGACGACGCCGCCACCACGGACCTCAACGACCCTGAAGGCGCCTACAAGCCGCTGTGCGAGCTGGCGCTGGCGTCGTCGCTGGTGTTGCGCGAGGGCGTGGCGGGCACCAACGAGCAGCGGGCCGCGCGCGCACTGGTGGGCTTCACGTGGCAGCAGTTGCGCGAGGGCGACCTGCTCTACGAGCGCCAACTGCGGCACGCCCTGCTCACCGACCCGCTGGAGACCTACGCCCACCACGCTCGCAGCGGACTGCGCCACGAGGCCTTGGAGCAGACCCTGGTGCAGTGCGCGGTCGAGGACTCCATGACCGAGCTGCTGCCCAACCGCAGGCTGGCGGTGGCCAACGCCCACCGCATCGTGGGCATCCACCGAGACGACGACTTCACGGCGATGCTCCGGCAGACGTGGCTCGGCCGCATACCGCAGCCCTGGGCGCTGGACTGGTACACCGCCTACTACATGACGCACACCGTCTTCCATGTCACCGACTGGGGCGCGAAGCCCGGGGACCTGCCGCCCGATGTGGTCGAGTACCTGGAGAACTGGCTGCCGGTGTGGATCGACGTGTGGGCGGAGGCGGGTCAGTGGGACCTGCTGGGCGAGCTGCTGATCGTGAGCGCGTGCCTGCCCGAGCCGCGGTGCGACCTGGCCGAGTGGGAGCTGTTCGCGAGCGCCCAGCACGCCGACGGGCTCCTGCCCCGGGACGACCGACCCGTCGTCGACGACACGGAGCAGCGCTACCACGACCACAAGCACACCGCCGTGGTGGCCACCATCGCGGGCACGCTGGCCATGTCCCGGCTGCTCGGTGGGCAGGCGTGAGAGACCTCGTGGAACACCTCCCGGCCGCCGTGCCCGGAGCCACGGGGTTCGCGATCGCCATTCGGCAGCGCGACCAGGAGCTGGTCCTGGCCGGCGGCACCACCGCCAGGCGGGCCGCGCGGCCCGTGACCGCACGCACCCGCTTCGAGCTCGGCTCGCTGACCAAGACGTTCACCGGTCTGCTGCTGGCCGAGATGGTCGGCCGGGGCGAGGTGGACCCGGCCGATCCCGTCCGGCGCCACCTGCCGCCAGGAGCGGCCCCCGGCCTGGGCCGCGAGGTCACCCTGGAGCGCCTGGCCACCCACACCTCCGGCCTACCGCGCCTGCCCCCCGGCCTGTGGCGGTCAGCGCTGCCGCAGTGGCGCACCAACCCCTACCGCGACTTCGATGCCGACGACTTCGCCGCGGCGCTGCGCCGCACCCGACCCGGGCCACCCGGTCGGTACCGCTACTCGAACTTCGGCGGTGCGCTGCTCGGCCACGCCCTCGCCCACGCGGGCGGTCGGCGCTACGAGGACCTGCTGGCCGAGTACGTGCTGCGCCCGCTGAACCTGCACGACACCGACTTCTCCACCTCCGCGCAGGTCACCGGGCACCTACGCGGGCGTCCTCGGCCCCTGTGGGAGATCCCGGGCATGCCCGCGGCCGGAGGACTGCGCTCGTCGGCGTCGGACATGCTGCGCTACCTGACCGCCCACCTGTCCCCGCCCACCCCGCCGCTCGGCGGGGCCTGCGCCGAGGTCACCCGGCCGCGGGAGTCGGCGGGTGCCCACGAGGTGTGCCTGGTGTGGAACCTGCGCCGCCGCGGGGACCAGGAACTGCTGTTCCACTCCGGCGGCACCCGGGGCTGCACGGCGTTCGCCGCGTTCAGCCCCAGCACCGCGACCGCGTTCGTGGCCTTGGCCAACGCGGGCCCGACGGTGCGCGGTTCGTTCGTGCAACGCGCCTACGAGACCGCTTGGGCCCTGGTGGAGCGCGCAGCCGAAGCCCCGCCGGTGGAGGGGTCGGTCGCCGCTGCGACCCGCTTCGAAGCGAGGCCTGGGCCGCACCGGCCCGCCGATGGTCCAGCAGAGGGCGCCGGGTGACGCGAACCCGCCCGGCGCCATCGCCACTCACCTTCCACGCGGCCGAGTCGGTCCGGCTCTCTCGGCCCGGTCACGGTCCGGCCAGGCCGAGAAGGCGGGCACGACCCGGTCAGGTCGTCTTGTTCTTCGCCGTGTTGAACACGTTCAAGACGTAGCTGTCGAAGTAGGGGCTGTAGTTCTTGGTGTTCCACACGTAGGCGACGACGCCGTTGACGTTGCCGAACTTCACCGTGTTGCTGTACTGGTGGATCATCGGGCCGCCGCTGGCGCCCCCGGGCAGTCCGCAGTAGACCTTCACCTGCGCGGCCGCGGCCCAGTGCATGTTCGCCTGGCAGTAGATCTGGTCCGTGCCGTCATAGGGGTTCGACGCGGGGTAGGCCAGCACGGTGACCGCGTTCTGCTTGCTGGAGTTGACCAGGATGCCGTTGCCGCCGGTCTTGTGCACCAGGTTCACCCCGTCGAGCTTGCGGACGTTGACGAAGGCGAAGTCCCACCAGTTGTAGCTGTGCGAGGTCCAGCCCTTGGTGGCGTGGTAGTACTTGGCCGAGAACTTGCCGAGGTGGGCGACGCCGTTGTGGTAGCCGGGCGCGTACATCCAGTTGTCGTACTCGTGGCCGTTCTTGCCGCTGTGGATGCAGTGCGCCGCGGTGGACACGACGTTCTTCGCGTTGCTGTTGATCGTGCTGCCGGAGCACACGTAGTTCTTGAGGGTCACCGGGTCGCGGAAGAAGACCTTGCCCACACCGGGCGACAACGACACCGACTGCGTGCCCCCGGACCGAGCGGCCGTGAGGGGGCCGACCGGCTCGGACGCGACCTCCTCCGGACCCACGTTGTCCGGGTGGTCCAGCCGCTCCAGCTCCGGGTCGTCGATGATCTCCGGATCAGCGACCGGCTCCGCCGCACGCATCCGCTCGGGCGTCCAGTACGCGTCGATCAGCCGCTGCGCGACCGCGTCGTCCTCGACCACCTGGCCGTTGATGAGCGCTGTCATCTCGACCACGGTGCTCGAGGGCACCACCACCGCGGCCTGGGCGGGCGCAGCCGCGAGGCACACCGCGAGCAGCGCCACGACCGGCGCTGTCTTCAATCTGGGAATCACCGTTCACTCCTCAGTCAGGGACGGTGCGCGCCTGGAATCGCCGCGCATCCAGGAGTGGGGTCCGATCACCCACTCACATCCCAGTCGTGGCAGAACCCGCCGGGGTGAGGGGGGTAGATGGAAAATACCCCGAAAGGATTAGCGATGCCGTCGCTCGAGGGAGACGCGGACTTGGACGGAGCTGCGAAGCCGAGCGCCTGGACGAAGGCGTACCCGCAGAGCCGCCGCGGCGGGCCGCCGCCGGGTGGAAGGCTTCCGCCCGGTGACCGCGAGCCGACCTATGCGCGCGGCCTCCAGGGGCGCACCGGCGGGAACCGCGGAGCATCTCAGCCACGATGCCCTGATCACTCTGCTCACAGCCCTGGCGGAGTGGACGCCGTTGCCCGGCCTCATGAGTCTTGTGTGGAGTTCACGGCGGTGATGACGTTGCGGTAGCGGCGCGGCGCGCAGAGCGCCACCCCGGCGTCATGGCGGAGGGGGATGCGGTGGTGCACGGCACCGGCCCGCACCGACTGCTCGAACCCCCAGTACGCCGTCCGATGGCTGTCCGCCCACTCGTGGAAGAGGGCGATGTGCCGGGTGAGCTCGTCCCCGCCGACGCGCAGCAGCGCGTCTCCGGCGAGCAGCTCGTCCCACCCGATCGACGTGCTGGCCTCGGCGAGCCCCCGCGCGTCGAGGCCGCCGCGGCGGTCGGTGGGCAGGCCGGGCAGGCCCCAGGCCATCGAGACGAAGCCCGAGCAGTCGGTGCGGTAGATCCCGTGCTCGTTGTGGTGGAACCTCGACCGGCTGAAGGCCACGGGCACCCTCAGCCAGCTCTCCGCGCGCTCGACGATCTCGCTCCGGGTGGTGCGCGCACCGAGTCCCAGGAGGATCTCGGTGTCCCGGGGAGCGATCATCGCGAGCACCCCGCTCCCTCGTGTCGTTGTTCTGACACGAGGAGGTTCGCGTGCTCGGCTCCAACTTCCCCGCAAGCGCCCTCCAGGAACGGGGGCCCGCCTACAGGTTGCCTATAAGCCCGCCCGCAGGTGCGCCGCCCGCACGTGCTCGAACCAGCTCGCGGGGTTGTGACCAGCCAGTTCCGCCACCTCGCGGCCACCGGCCGAGGCGAACAGCTCACCCGCCCTGCCCCAGTGCGGGTCCGCGTTGTCCGGGTCGGCCGCGGCGAGGTCGCGCAGCGTCCTGGCCTCCCACAGCGGCAGGCCCAGCTCCGCCCAGGCCGCGAGCGCGCCGGTCAGCGTCCGCCTGGCGGCCGGGCGGTCGCCGAGGGCCAGTCGCAGCTCGCCGAGGGTCCTGGTCATCAGCGCGGCGCCGAACCGGTCGCGCTGGCGGGTGCACACGGCCAGGCACTCGCCGAGGACCTCGGCCAGGCCGTCGGTGCGGCCCAGGCGCAGCGACGCCTTCGCCCACGACTGGCGGGCGTAGGTGGCGAGCAGCTCGTCGCCGGAGGACAGCAGCTTCTCCGCCGCCCGCTCGCTCAGCTCGGCCGCCTCGGCGTGCTCCTGGCTGGGCCCGGTGGCACAGGCTGAGCCCGCGCTCGGCCAGCGCCTCGCCCCGGGGGTCGTCCAGCTCGTGGTAGAGCCGCGCGCTGCGGCGGAAGTGGGCCACCGCGTCGTCGACCTCGCCGTGGTCGCGGCTGATCGTGCCCAGGCCGTAGCCCGCCGCGGCGACCACGCTGAGGTCGCCGGTGCGCTCGCCCAGCCCGGCCGCCGCCTCCAGGTGGACCCGCGCCTGGGCGTACTCGGCCAGGTCGCGGCGGACGGTGCCCAGGCCGACCAGCGCCACCGCCTGGGTCGCCTCGTCGCCGACGGCGACCGCGTGCCCGTGCGCCCTGGTGAAGTGGTCCAGCGCGGTGCCGAAGTCGTCCTTCTCGTAGTAGAGCTGGCCCAGCCCGGCCAGCACCACGGCCTCGGCCCGCCGGTCGCCGGTCGAGCGGGCGGCGGTCAGCGCGACCTCGTGCGTGCGCTGCCACCCGTCGAACTCGTTGCGCACGGCGAACGTCGACGACAGCAGCGAGGTCATCAGCAGCGTGGTCATGCCGTCGATGCCCAGGTCGTGCCCGTGCTCCACGGCCCGCACCACCGCGGCGGTCTCGGACTTGAGCCACTCGGTGGGGTTGTCCTCGACCTCCTCGACCAGCCGCGGGTCGACGTCGAGGCAGGCGACCAGGACCGGGCGCAGGCCCACCGTCGTCCTGGGCAGCTTGCGCGAGCCGACCTCGACCAGGGCCATCCACATCCGCAGCGTGCGCGAGACGGCGGCGGCGACCGCGTCGGCGGGCTCGGCGCCCGCGGCGTGCTCGGCGCCGAAGAGCTGCACGAGGTCGTGGAAGCGGTAGCGGACCCGGCCGAGGCTGTCGACGCCCGCCACGTCCAGCAGCCGCAGGTCGACCAACTGCTCGACGACGTCCTCGGCGTCGTCCAGCGCGATGTCGAGCAGCGGCGCGGCGACCCACCAGCCGAAGTCGGGCAGGTCGAGCACGCTGAGCAGGTGGAACGCCTGGCGCTGGCGGTCGTCGAGCTCGGTGTAGTTCAGCCGCAGGCTCGACCGGATCGCCAGGTCGCCCACGGCCAGCTCGTCGAGCCTGCGGTGCTCGTCGGACAGCCGGGCCGCCAGCGACTTCAAGGCCAGTGCGGCCGGGCCAGCAGCTTGGCCGCCGCCGCCCGGATGGCCAGCGGGATGCCGCCGCACAGGTCCGCGATCCGCTCCGCGGCGGCGAGCTGGGTCGCCACCCGCTGCCTGCCCACGATCTTGCCCAACATCTCCACGGCGGTCTCGGTGCTGAAGAAGCCCAGCTCGACCGGCTCGGCGCCCTCCAGGCCGGTCAGCCGCGAGCGGCTGGTGACCAGCACCAGGCAGCGCGGCTCACCGGGCAGCAGCGGGCGCACCTGGTGCTCGCCGCGGGCGTTGTCGAGCACGATGACCACCCGGCGGCCGGAGACCGTCCGGCGGAACAGCTCCGCCCGCTCGTCCAGCGTGGTCGGCAGCTCGGCCCCGCGGACGCCCAGCACGCCGAGGAACCGGCCCAGCACCTCGAACGCGCCCAGGTCGCGGTCGGAGCCGCGCAGGTCGGCGAAGAGCTGCCCATCGGGGTAGTGCCCGCGCAGCAGGTGCGCGGCGTGCACGGCCAGCGCGGACTTGCCCGCCCCACCGAACCCGGACACCACGATCGTCGGCGTGGTCCTGCGGGTGTCGGCGTCGGCGGTGTCGCCCAGCCGCAGCACCGTGGCCAGGTCCTCGTCCCGGCCGGTGAAGTCGCCGATGTCCGGCGGCAGGTTCCGCGGGACCAGCTCGGGTGGCGCCGGTTCCATCCCGCCGCCCGAGACCACCGGGTCCGGCGCCCCCACCCGCTGGGCGGGCACGCGCGCCCCCGGCGGCCCCAGGGTGCCGTTGAGGATCGAGCCGTGCAGCTCCCGCAGCGCGGTGCCGGGCTCGATGCCCAGCTCGTCGAGCAGGTGCTTGCGCCCCTGCCGGTACACCGCGAGCGCATCGGCCTGGCTGCCCGTCTCGTAGAGCGCCCGCATCAGCAGCCCGCGCACCTCCTCGCGCAGCGGGTGCGCGGCGACCAGCCCGCGCAGCGGACCGGCCAGCTCACCCGCGCGGCCCTCGGCGAGCCTGCACCGGGCCATGCCCTCCTCGGCGCTGAGCCGCTCCTCGGTCAGCCCCTCGGCCCGGATCCTGGCGAACCCGGCGTCGACCCCGCCGAAGGCCGGTCCGCGCCACAGGTCCAGGGCCCGCCGGTAGTGCCCGGCCGCGGCGTCGAGGTCCTGGCGCCACTCGGCCTGCCTGCCGGAGTCGAGGTGCTGGGCGAAGGACTCGAGGTCGCTGTCGGCCGCGGTCACATCGAGCAGGTAACCGGGTGCGCGCGTGATCAGCGCCCCGGCCCGGCCGCCCGCGGCGGAGCAGCGAGATGTAGGTGTGCACGAGCGCGGTGGCGGATTGCGGCGGCGACTCGTCCCAGATCAGGTCGATCAACCGCTCGGTGGACACGACCTGCCTGGCCTGGAGCAGCAGCGCCGTCAGCAGGGCTTTCGGCTTGGGACCGCCGAGGTTGATCTCGTGGTCGCCCACGCGGACCTCGATCGGACCCAGCACAAGGATGCGCACGCTTTTACCCCCAGGTAGATGTGCTCACCCGGTGTATCGAAACCCAGGCGCATCTCGTAACAAACCACCGCGCCGCTGGCCGCCGTCGCGGTCGAGGTGGCCGTGCTGGGTATCTTCCTGTTCATGCCACCGCTGCCCGGACTGCTGCGCGGAACAGCTCCGCCGCCGGGCCGCACGTGCCACTGATCCCGCTCACCGCTCGATGGAGGCAACCGGATGAACAGCCAGGATCGGGCCCGACACCCCGTCGTGGTCGGCGTCGACGGGTCGCAGTACGCGCGAGGGGCCCTGGACTGGGCGATCGCCGAGGCCGCGGACACCGGCCGCCCGCTGCGCGTCGTGCACGCCTTCGTCTGGTCACTGCTGGGGATGCCCGACAGGCCGACGAAGGCCGCTCCGCACGGCGGGCTCCGCGCGGACGCCCAACAGCTCCTCGACGCCGCCGTGGCCCACGCGCGGTCGGCGGCGCCGGGGATCGAGGTCACCGGTGCCTTCCCGACCGCGACCGCGGCGGGCGCCCTGGTCGAGGCGAGCGCGGACGCCGCCCTGGTCGTCGTCGGCGCCCGCGGCCTCGGTGCGGTCGGCAGGCTCCTGCTCGGATCGACCAGCGACCAGGTGACCGCGCACGCGCGCTGCCCGGTGGTCGTGGTCGGCGAGGAGCGGGGAGGGACAGGCGGGGTGGTGGTCGGCGTCGACGGGTCGCCGTCATCGGCGAGCATCCTCGCCTTCGCCGCCGCCGAGGCCGCCCGGCTGGGCGTCGCCCTCACCGCCACCATGGTGGTCCCGTCGCTGATCCCCGGGGACCACGAGGTCCAAACGCGCGACGAGCACGACGCGCCGCTGCACGCGGCCCAATTCGCCGCCGCCACCGAGACCCTGCACACCGAGTTCCCCGACGTCCCCGTCCACCTGTCCCTGCTGGGTGGGCACCCGGGCCGCGTGCTCACCCAGACCGCGGCCGACGCCCGCCTGCTCGTCGTCGGCGCCCGCGGCCAGGGCGGCTTCAGCGCCCTCCCCCTCGGGAGCACCGGCCGGTACGCGCTGCACCACGCCCCCTGCCCAATTGCGGTCGTCCACGAGGCCCGGTGAACACCGGTCTGAGCGTCGGGCCGAATGGGTTGGAGCGCCGCTATGCGGCCGGGTCGTCCCAGACGATGATGTGCAGGACGTATGCCTTGTCGTCGCGGGTGCGGGTGGTGCTGGCGAAGGCGGTTCGGCCCTCGGAGGTGCGGAAGCAGAAGTCGCCGCCGCCGGTGTTGGAGTTGGCGGGCCTTTCCATGTCGCTCTGGCAGGTGTAGTAGGTCTGGCTGGGGCTGACACCGGAGTACGGGTGGACGTTGGGACCGTTGACGGCCTGGATGTTGTCGGACCTGACCTGCCCCCAGTCGTGGAAGAGGTCGTAGTCGCCGATGGCGCCGTCGTCGTGGTCGGTGACGATCTCCAGGCCGGGCGTGTCGACATCGACGGCCGCGTCGCGGGCCAGCACGACGGCCTGGTCGACGAGCTTGCGCGGGCTTGTGCCCGTCGCCTCCGATGACCGCGCCGCGGTCGTCGTGGGGGCCGGGGGCGGTGCCGTCGCCTCGGCGACAGGCTCGGCGACAGGCTCGGCGACGGGCTCGGAGTCGGCGCGCGGTGGCTGCGCGGTGGCGGTGTCGCGCGGGTTGACGAGGCGGTCGACGGCGATAGCCGCGCTTCCCCCGGCGAGCAGGCATCCCACCACCAGCAGGCCGACGGCGGCCTTGGGCCGCCTGCGCCACAGCCAGGAGCAGGTGATGAGCAGGACAGCCGCGACGGCGAGCACGATGAGCAAGACATCCCCCTTGAGGAAACCCTGGACCGCCGCGACCACGCCGAAGGCGTCAGCGAGGATGCCCACGACCGCGAGCCGCCTGGTATGGCGGCCCGCCGCGATGCCGTCGTCCTGCTGGGTCGCGATGTGCCCTCCCACTCGGCCGCGACGTCACACATGATCCACAGGACTGGTCGCACTCCGCCACCGGCTCGTTACGGCACGTCGTGGACCGGGTCGACACCACGGTGAACGCCTGTCGCCAGGCAACTCCACTTGCCGCCGGCCGGTAATGAAGAGCACTCCGAGGTGACCGCGCCCGATAATGCGGTCAGCGGCTGGAAGGAGCGGCATGAACAGATCGGAATCTCCACGTCACCCCGTATACCCGCCGCTGCGAGGCGGTCCAGCGGATTTTCTCAAGTACGACCTGACCTCGGTGGCGGACTCGCAAGCCAGGGTCGCCGTGTTCGTGCCGGTCGCCGAGGAGATCAAGACGTTGTTGCTCGAGGCGGGCTTCCCGGTCCACCACGACGACCCCATGCACCTCGGGCACCAGTCGGGTGTCTGCTTGTCGATCGATCCCGGCGTAGGGGTCGTGGTCCTGTGGAAACTGCCAGCCGAACTCAACACGCGATTCAAGAATGCGGTTCGCCGCACCGCAGCGGACCCCGGGGTCATCGCCCACTGGGAGACTGTCAGATCCGCCATGGCGAGGGCCTTGGCGGAGATCCTGCGGGTGAACGGATATCCGCTTGCGGTCGGTGAGAACGATCTGGAACCGGACGCGATCTACGTCCAGGGCGCACGTCCGTCCTGACCGACGGGGCGGTTCAGATCGAGTCCGCGGAGACAGAGTTGATCATCAAGTCGTCCTCGGGGGAGGCGCCGGCCCCAGCACCGGCGTCCACCTCCCACGGGCCTGTCGCAGTATCTACTGTGGAGTGATCGCGGCCTGCCTCGCTCGAGCGCGCCCGGTGTTACGCCCCCTCCGCGACTCCGCCGGAAAGATCCAACATCAAGAGCAGTCACCGATGGACCATTCGGCCGCATTCGCTGATTTCGGACGCTGTGGCTGTAACGGTGGTTCGGGATGGGGTGATTTCGACTTCGCGTCCGGTCGAGCGTGGGCGCCCAGGTGCCCCTTCCCCGGCTCGCCGGGCCGGATTCCGTTGTGGAGTCAACGTTGGCCGTCGAAGTCCTCTGTGGTCCAGTGCTGCGCAGGGTCACCCCCGACAGGGTTTCGGTGTTCTTGGCGCTGCGGTCGAGCAAGCGCGTCACGCTGCGGGTCTACAGCGGGGAGGACGACAGCGCCAGGGGGACCGGGGTGGTGCTGACCGGGAGCGCGGACACCGTGGCCCTCGGGGCCGGGCTGCACGTGGTGACCGTGTCCACCGCGCTCGACGAGGTCGAGCTCGTGGCTGGGCGCACCTACCGCTACCAGGTGACCTTCGGGGCCGCGGGGGCGGCGGGTGACCTCCCCGAGGGCGGGCCGACGCTGTTCAGCCCCGGATACCTGGTGGAGCCCGGCGCCGCCGAGGCCACCGCCTACCCGTTGCTGGGCTACGGGGGTGCGGGCAAGCGGCTGCCCTCGTTCGAGGTGGCCCCGGACGACCCCGGGCTGCTGCGGCTGCTGCACGTCGCCGACCGGCTTCCGCACGGTGGGGGAGACGACGCGCTGGCCTATGCCGATGAGCGGATCGCCTCGGCGGTGGGTGGGGACGGCAGCACCCGGCCGCACCTGCTGGTGATGACCGGCGACCAGGTCCACGCGGACCGGGTGTCGCCGACGATGCTCGCGGTGCTGCGTGGCGCGCTGGGCGCCCTGGGGGTGCCCGACGACGCCCTGCCCGGTGGGGGCGCGCTGCCCGGACCGGGGCAGCGCAAGGCCCTCGCCCAGGCCGCCAAGTTCGCCACCCCCACCGACAGCCACCTGCTGACCTTCGCCGAGTACGCGGCCATGCACCTGCTGGCCTGGTCGCCCGCCCTGTGGCCCGCGGCGCTGCCCGACTTCACCACCGTGCACCCGGGCGACGCGTGGCTGTCGCTGCCCGCCGACACCAGGACGGCCGTCGGGCTCGGCGCCCCCTACGCGCTGCCCGCGGGCGTGGAGCCCACGGTGGACAACTTCCTGCGCTGGACCGACGACAGTGTGGCGCTGGCCGCGTTCCGCACGGCGCTGACCGCGGTGCGCCGGGCGATGGCCAACACCCCGGTGCTCACCACCCCGGGCGACCACGAGGTCTCCGCGGGGTGGAACGGCCCCGCCCGCACCGCCAAGGCCATGCTCGGCACCCCCGTCGGCCGCCGGGTGGTGGGCAACGGCCTGGCCGCGCACGCGGTGTTCCAGGCCTGGGGCAACACGCCAGAGCTGTTCGAGGGCACCGCCGCGGGCGCGACCCTGCTCGCCAAGCTCAAGGAGTGGCTGCCCGGCGCCCCCGGTTCCGCCCCGGCCGCCGACGCCGTCGCCGCCCTGGCCGGGTTGCCCAGCGCGACCCTGGTCCGCCCCACGACCGCGCTCACCTACCACCACGCGGTGATCCGGCCCCGCTGGCAGGTGCTCCTCGTCGACACCCAGACCCAGCGCGGCTACCCGGGCGGGGCAGCCGCTGCCGACGCCGACCCGCCCGCCCCGGTCGCCGACGCGCCGCTGGCCGCCGTGCTGGCCGCTCTGCCCGCCCCCGCGGCGAACACGCTCACGGTCATCGCGGGCAGCACCCCGCTGGTGCGCACCCCGCCGCGGGACAAGGCCGAGGAGGTGGCGGGCACCTGGTCGTGGACGCACGCCCCCAAGGCCGCCCACGCCCTCCTCGGCAAGCTCGCCACCCAGGGCGTCACGGCAGGCACCGACGGCGTCCGCAGGCGCAGGCTGGTGCTGCTGGCGGGCGGTCAGGGCCACGGCTACGCCACCCGCGTGCGGTACTCGGCCGACGCCGCCCACGGCGGCGGTGAGGTCAAGGCCGAGGCGGTCTTCGCCCACCTCGTCGCGGCCCCCGCCCGGCACACCACCACCCTCGGCGAGCGCCTGCACCGGGACGGGTACCGGGCCCGCACGGTCGCCGCCCCGTGGCGCGAGCACGTCGGCTGGGACACCCCGCGCGACCCCGACCCGCGCAAGCCGGAGCCCCAGTTCACCGTCGGGCAGCTCAACGCCGACGCCGCGGGCCACGTCGCCCCCTGGCAGGTGTCGGGGCTGCCGCCCCAGCTCTCCGCGCACGAGGGCGAGCGCAGGCTCGACGCCCGCCCCCGGTTCCGCTTCCACGTGGACTTCCTGCGCGCCCGCCTGGCGCGCTTCGAGGGCGCGCGGGTGCCGACCGGCCGTGTTCTGGGTCTGACCGGGCGCGGCTGGCAACGGTGCGAGCCGCAGGACGCGGGCTGGGAACCAGTGATCACCAAGCCCCTGCCGGACGGTCGGGTGGCGGTCGTGGACATCCACCCCGGTATCGCCATCGGCTACATCTCGGAGTACCCAGACCAGCAGATCACCGCCGTCTGGCTGACCCGTGCGGGTAAGGACATCGACGGCCACCGGCCCGAATTGGCACTGCCGTTCAGCGTCACCGACCAGGTGGCGGCGTCCGAACTGCTCGACGACCTGCACCACCTGACCGTGGACTAGGCCCGCGGGCAGACCGACTACAGGACACACTCCTACCCGGCCGACGCTGAAGCCGGGGGAGCTGGCCGGCTCGAATGGAGCCCGTCGTCGCACAACCACGCTGATAGTGACGACCTTGCGCGCGCGAGACGGCCTGGGGGCGCCCGGGTGCGCCTCCGAGCCTGCCCCCTTGCGCGGATCGGCATTTCGTGACCTGCTTCAACGGCCCGTAGCGTCGATTTCATGGAGTGGAGTTTTCAGACGGCCGAGAAGTTGGCGGCCGCGATGCGTGCTGGTGAAGTGACCTCGGCGGAACTGACCGATGAGGCGATCGCCCGTATCGAGCGGGAAGACAAGGTGGTCAACGCGATCTGCGTGCCGGACTTCGGCCGCGCGCGGGCCGCCGCGCGCGGAGCCGACCAGGCGCGCGCTCGCGGCGAGGACCGGCCGCTGCTCGGTGTCCCGGTGACGGTCAAAGAGTGCTACAACATGGCTGGGCTGCCCACGAGTTGGGGCATGCCGCAACACCGGGACTACGTGCCGACCGAGGACGCGGTGCAGGTGTCGCGGCTCAAGGCCGCGGGCGCGGTGGTGCTGGGTAAGACCAATGTGCCCTTGGGGCTACAGGACATCCAGAGCTTCAACGAGATCTACGGCACCACCAACAACCCGTGGGATTACGAGCGCACGCCGGGCGGGTCCTCCGGCGGGTCAGCGGCGGCCCTGGCGTCCGGATTCGGCGCGCTGTCCATCGGCTCCGACCTCGCCGGTTCGCTGCGCACCCCCGCGCATTTCTGCGGTGTCTACGCGCACAAGCCGACACTCGGGCTGGCGGCGACCCGCGGCATGGTCGAGCCGCAGGCACCGCCCTTGCCGGTCGAACTCGACCTCGCCGTCGTCGGTCCGATGGCTCGCACCGCCCGCGACCTCGAACTCCTGCTCGACGTCATGGCCGGGCCGGACCCGCTGACGCTCGGCAAGGCGCACGACTTGACGTTGCCGCCCGCCCGCCACGAGCGGCTCGCCGACTTCCGGGTCCTGGTCCTCGAAGAACACCCACTCATCCCGACCGGGTCCGCGGTGCGAGCGGGCGTGAACCGGGTGGCCGGCGCGCTTGCCGACGGCGGCGCCCGCGTCGAACGGCACACTCCGCTGCTGCCCGACCTGACCGAAGCCGCGACGCTCTACACGCAGTTGCAGTTCTCGGGCTCCGTCGCGCGTTTTCCCGTCGATGCCCACGAGCAGTTGCGGACCCGCGCCGCCGGACTGAGCGCGGACGACCAGGGCCTCGACGCGGCGCGGCTGCGCGCCATGGTGTTCAGCCACCGCGACTGGATCGGGGTCGACAACCGCCGCGAGCTCCACCGCCACCACTGGCGGCGGCTCTTCGCCGAGTTCGACGTCGTGGTCTGCCCGATCACGCCCACCCCCGCGTTCCCGCACGACCACGACCCCAACCCGCTGGAACGCCGAATCGACATCGACGGCGCCGACTACCCGTACTTCGACCAGCTCGTCTGGGCCGGTCTGGCCACCATGCCCGGCCTGCCCGCCACCGCCATACCAGCGGGTCGGTCCCCCGAGGGCCTGCCGGTGGGAGTGCAGCTCATCGGCCCGATGTTCGAAGACCGCACCCCGCTGCGGCTGGCCGAACTGCTCGAGCGGGAGATCGGCGGCTTCCAAGCACCGAGGTAGGGCGTATCACCGGATGTCCGCCGAGTCGCCTCGACCGCCGGTGCGGTGTCGGGGTCGCCATCGCCAGCTTCCTTGGGAGTCGATGGACGTCGTCGCGCGACTATCGTTACACGACCTTGGCACCGTGCTGGGGCTGATCACTCGCCGGAAGTCGACCCCCATACCATGGGCGGATGCTCGCCGATCAGCTCATCCGCTCAATCAATGCCCTCGACGACGCCGCGTTCCAAGCGGCACTGGACGAGCTCGGTTCGTCGTTGCCCCGACTGGGACCCGGGGAAGTGGCGAGCAATGCCGTCGTGCTGGCCGCTGAGCTCCATCGGCTGCCCATCGGCATCGGCTCCTACATCGCCCGCCTGCTCGGCGACATGTGCGACCGCGGTGCGGACCTCGCCGCGGTGGTGCCGGCGCTTGTGGACGGTGTGCTGCGTGTGCTCGGCACCGCGGAGCAGTTCAAGGTCTTGTGCGCGGATTCGGGAGTCGAGCTTCCGGACCGCGACGACGAAGCGGCCTTTGTGTCGACCGTGGAATCCTTGATCACCGCTGTGGGCGGTCGACTTGAGCCATGGGAGTGCGCGCAGCTCGTGGAGTCCTGGTTCGCTGGCGGTGATTGGGTGCAGCCGGTCCTGTTCCTCGCGCAGCGCGAAGATGTTCGAGGAATACTGCCACGGCGGGCAGAGCTCCTTGCCGCGGTCGAGGCTGTTGCCGAGGACCTGCCAACCGCGCACTGGTTGCGCGGCCTCCTGCTCGTCCTCGATGACGAACCCCTCATCGTTCTGCACCGCGCGACCTCGCAGGGCTGGCGCTGCACCATGAGCGGTATCGGTGACAACTTCCAGTTGCACACGTTGCTCGCCGGGCAGTTCGCCACCGCGGTCGGTGCCCCGCCGCCGACCGCGGCGGAACTCGCCGCCGCGAACACCGGGGAGTTGCAGCCGCAGGCGGGGATCACCGGCACCTTCAACCTCGTCGACGCGTTCGGTGCGTGGATCTGGAACGAAGGCCGGCCGGCGGACATCCCGCACTGCGACGGCACCCGCGTGATCGTTCTCGACCCTCCCCCGTACAGCGATCCTGGAACGCCGGCCGCATCTACCCCCTCATGGCACCCAGCCTGACCATGGACGAGCGCCTGTCCGCGGACGAGGCCGCGCAGTTGTTGTCCACGGTCAAACCGGCATCGTCCGCCCCGAGTCAGCGCTGACCCGCCGCTCGACATCGTCCGGCGACACCCGGTGAACCATCGGGACCTGGCTGGACAGCCTGTCCAGCAGTTCACCGAGTAGCGCGCGTTCTCCCGCGGTCAGCCCGGACGGGTCCTCGTCCACCAGGGCGCGCAGGGTGAGCGCCGCGCTCGCTCGACTCGATCCGGTCGCCTGGTCGCCGACCTGCAGCACGCCGGCGAGCGCCGACTCGCGAACGCGGGCAGACAGCCCGAAATCCGGTTCCGGCATGGTGATCAGGCTCAGCGTCACGCCGACGTTCGCCGCCAGGATCTGCATGGCGGCGTCCTCAGCCGGCACCGTGAGCAGGCCGAGCCGGGCGGCCTCGACACACCTGTCCCGTGCCGCCGCGTGCGCGGGCGCCGTGATGGCGCACGGTTTGCCCTGCTCGGCGCGCCCATAGAGCAGCCCGTAGAACGACGGGTGCTCCAGCCCGAACCGGACGTGCCTGTCCCAGCCCTCCCGCAGGTCCTCCAGCGGTGACCCGGAGCCCGAGGGTGTGACGTACTGCGTGAACCCGTGGTTCAACACCGCGTCGATCAGGCCCTGCTTGCTGCCGAAGTGGTGGTACAGCGTGGGCGCCTGCACCCCCGCGCGCTCGCAGACGGCTCTCGTGGACACCGTCCCGCCGCTGTCCATCAACTCCGCCGCCGCGAGCAGCAACCTGTCCTTTGCGTTCCGCATGACGCTATGGTACTCCATATAGCGCTACAGGATGCTCTATAGCGGAGGTTATCGATGAAGACGTGGTTCATCACGGGCGGCACTCCCGGTGGGTTTGGCATCGCTTACGCAGAGGCGGCGCTCAGGCAGGGCGATCGCGTCGCACTGACCGTGCGCCGGCCCGCTGAACTGCGGGAATGGGCGGACGGGCACGGCGACAGCGTGCTGATCCTCCCGCTTGACGTCACCGACAGTGAGCACGTGCGCAGCGCGGTGAAGACGGCCGAGGACCGGTTCGGCGGCATCGACGTGCTGGTCAACAACGCCGGACGCGGCTGGTACGGATCAGTCGAGGGAACGGTCCAGGAGACGGTGCGGCGGTCGTTCGACCTCAACTTCTTCGCGGTCGCGGACGTCATCCGCGCCGTGTTGCCGGGTATGCGCGAACGAGGTGGCGGTTGGATCGTCAACATGTCGTCGCTGGCAGGCCTGGTCGGGGTGACGGGTTTCGGCTACTACTCGGCGGCCAAGTTCGCGCTCGAAGGCCTGTCGGAGTCGTTGCGGCAGGAGGTGGAGCCGTTCGGCGTCAAGGTGCTCGTGGTGGAACCGGGCGCGTTCCGCACCAAGGCCTACGCCGGGTTCGCGACCGAACCCGTCACCGAGACGGTCGACGCTTACCACGACCTGATCGCCGGAATCCGCTCGTCCTTCGCGGAGCAGAACGGGACCCAGCCCGGCGACCCGGTGCGCGGAGTGCAGGCGGTCATCGCCGCGATGAACTCCGCTGAGCCGCCGCGCCGACTCGTGCTCGGCGGCGCCGCTCACGACGCCGCTGTCGCGATGCACGAATCCGCGCTCGCCGAGCTGCGTGCCCACGAGGGGCTGTCCAGTAGCGCGGACTTCCATCGATAGTCCGGTTATGGGGTCTGCCGGTCTGCAACGGGAACGCCGGCCGATCCGCCTGTGGCCCATGAGCTCTTCGCCGGCTTGCACCTCGGGACGGCAGACGAGAAGGCGCTCGCCGAGCCCGTCGCGGCCGGCTGGCGGTGCAGGCCGAGCGGGAGAAGAACGCCATCCTGCTACTGGGGTTCCTCGCCGCGTGGACGGCGAGCACTACGTGCCCGCCGTCCACGACGCAGGCGGCACGGCCTGCGTGGCCGGGATCCACACCAGGACCGCGCACGACTGGTTCTGTGGCAGCGGCTCGCTGCTGGTGAACATCGCTTACCCGGCGACCGCGGCGATCGCCACCCGGGTCGTGAGCCTGAGTTAAGTGAAGCGCGGGTTGTCCACCCTTGACAACCGCGACCCGGCACTAGGAGGGGAGCGTCACCGACTGCGCGTGCCGGAAGATGTTCTTCGGGTCCCACCTGGCCTTGACCTGTTGCAAGCGCGCGTAATTGCCCTTGTAGTACAGGCCGTGCCAGGGGACCTGGGAGGAGTTGTAGGCCGGGTTCGACAGGTCTGTGTCGGGGTAGTTCACGTAGCAGCCGTCCGTGCGGTCGTTGGGGACCGGGACGCCGCCGGTGCTGGCGTAGAGTTCGGCGTAGAAGGCGCGGACCCAGGCCAGGTTCTCGGCGTCTTCGCCGGGGGTGGACCAGAAACTCTGGCAGAGGGCCTGGTACGCCGAGTTCCGGTGTGGTGCGGCGGTCGCGGTGGGGTCGACGGCGTTGATGTTGCCGCCGTAGGGGAGCAGCAGGAGCATCGCGTTCGGGTTGTCGATGGTGGTGCTGGTGAGGTGCTTGTAGATGACCGCCAGATCGGCGTCGTTGAAGGCCTTGCGGTGGTAGGCGGACTTGTGGTCCGCGCGCAGGGTCGGGTTCGTCAGCATGGGGGAGTTGGTGGCCAGCAGTCGAACCGAGTGGAACCAAGGCAGGCGCTGGGCCGTGACCAGTTGCGGCATGGGGCCGTACTCACCCGCGCTCCCGCTCATCGGCTGGACCTGGGCCGACACACCGTCGCGCAGCTCGGTGACGAAGGTGGCCAGCAGTCGCTCCGCGTTCGCCACGTCGCCGTCGACCTGTGCGAACATGCCGACACTGCCGTTGGACCTGTGGTTCAGCGCGAGGGAGGCGGATAAAGCCACACCCGGCGAACCCGGCGCGCTGTTGCGCTCCTGCCACCCGGTGAAGTTCTTCACCAGTCTGGCGAACCTCGCCTGGGTCAGGTCCGCCCAGGCGAACGACACGCCGTTGAGCAGGACCGTCGATGGCGGCTTGGGCAGTGCGGTGGTCGGGTCCGTGCCGGTCGCGTTGGGCGAGCGCAGCCAGTAGCGGGTGATCACGCCGAAGTTCCCGCCGCCACCGCCGGTGTGCGCCCACCACAGGTCGTGGTTGGGGTCGTTGGGGTCGCGGGTCGCGACCACGGCGCGCGCCCTGCCCGCCTGGTCGACCACCACGACCTCGACGGCGTGCAGGTGGTCGACGGTGAGCCCGTGGCGCCGCGACAGCGGACCGTCGCCACCGCCGCAGATGTGTCCGCCCGCGCCAACGGAGTAGCACCGTCCACCCGGGAGGGTGACGCCCCAGCCCTTGTAGAGGGTGGCGTACAGGTTCAGCAGGCGGGCGCCGGGCTCGACGGCGAACGCCTTCATGTTCGGGTCGTACCAGACGGAGTCCATCTCGGACATGTCGATGACCACGCGCACGTCGGCGTTGCTGACGAAGTCCTCGTAGCAGTGCCCGCCGCTGCGCACGGCGACCCGCTTGCCCGTCTTGACCGCGGCCTGCACGGCGTCGACGACCTGCTGGGTCGACCCGACCATCTGGAAGCAGTCGGGGGAGCCCACCCAGCGCTGGTTGTTGCCGGTGATCAACTCGCCGTAGCGGGGATCGTCCGGTTCGACGGTGAACGGGCCGAAAACCTCGGCCGCGGTCAGCGGTGCAGTGGAGGTGGTCGCTTTCACGGAACCCGAGCCTAGCAACGGGAGCGCGGTCGCGCCAACGACCAAACCCGTTGTCGTGCCGAGGAACGACCGCCTGCCCCGTGCCGACGCGGTCTTGTCGCTTCTTTTGTCCATTGTGCTTTCCCCCATTGGAAGTCATGCCGAAAGCAGCGCCCGGATCAGGGCGGAACAAGATGTCGATTTCGTTGCGTGGACAAGCGACCGGGAGTGCGCTGCCCCCGCAGCGTCCCGCGCTCGTCACTGGCACCGGCGGGCCCCCGAACCGGCGCCGATGTGGTCGCGACACTAGCAGAGCGGCTACCCCCGTTCGAGTGACTTCGGGTGGTTGGGATCGCGTCGAGCGCACCCCAAACCGAGCATCACTTGGGCTATGATGGGGGTGTCAATGGGGTGGCTTCGAGGTGATCTCTCCGCGCAGGGCCGCAGGCGTGCCGGACGTTGTCGTTCGGCCCGCCGGTGTGCGCCACGGAGAAGTCGTCGCAAGAGAGGCAATCGACGATGTCCGGCACTTCTAGGGGGATATGTGCCACATAGCAACCAAAGCGTCCACGGGTCAGTGCAGGTCCGGTCGACGGCGCGAGTCAGCACAGACCAGGTGTTGATTTCCCGAGTCGGTCTGCACATCCCGCCCAGCCTCACCTACACCGGTTGGGAGCGCACCGGTGCGCAGTTGGCCCGCATCTTCGATTCCTCGGCCTGGTGCCTGGGGGACTGGCTGGTCTGCGGCCAGGAGAACTACGCGGACCGCTATGTCCGGGCCGTCGAAGCCGCCGGTCTCGACTACCAGACCCTGCGAAACTACGCCTGGGTCGCCCGCCGGTTCCCGCTGGAGCGGCGTCGGGAACTGCTGAGTTTTCAACACCACGCCGAGGTCGCCTCCCTGGTCCCGGGCGAACAGGACCGCTGGTTGGACCGCGCTGAGAAGGGGAGGTGGTCGCGCAACGAGCTGCGCCGTTGGCTGCGCGGCACCAGGTTGGACAAGAAGGCCGCCGCTGAGGCGACCTCGATGATCCCGAGGGTCGCCGTCGCCGCCGAACGGGTCGAGCGCTGGCGGGCCGCCGCGCAACGGGCAGACGACCAGTTGGAGAACTGGATGGTGCTGATCCTGGACCGGGCGGCCGAGGATGTACTGAGCACGGAATCGACGTGACGACGGCTCGGTCGCGCGGGATCTCCGCCGACCTCGATCACTGGCCGCCGTGCCGTCCCGCCGGCGGGGCGAGCGCGCCGAGTGGTCGTGGACCCATGAGGACTCCGGTCGCCCGGGGGCGGGTGGCCGCGAGACGAACCAGCACGACTAGTGCCGCGCAAGCGGTGGAGGGCATTGACGATGACGACGAAGACAACGCGCGTTGCTGTGGTGACCGGAGCGGGGAGGGGAATCGGCCTGGCGATCGTGCGCGCGCTGGTCGAGGACGGGTACACCGTCGTCGCGGGCAGCCGGACTGTCACCGCGGGGCTCAAGGAACTCTCGCCGGACGCGATCGAGGCCGACCTGGGCCACCCCGATGAACCGGCCCGCGTCGTGCGGCACGCGCTCGACCAGCACGGCGGCATCGACCTGCTGGTCAACAACGTCGCGGGCACCTCGACGCCGCCCGGTGGCTTCCTCCAGCTCGACGACGACGCCTTCCTGCACACCTTCAACGTGACGTTCATGTCGAACGTCCGCGCGACCCGCGCCGCGCTGCCCAGCCTGCTCGAACGCCGCGGCGCGGTCATCAACATCAGCTCCGTCAACGCGAAGCTGCCCCAGCCGCGCCTGGTCGCCCAGTCCGCCGTCAAGGCGGCGGTGTCGAACCTCGGCAAGGCGCTCGCCGAGGAGTTCGGCGGCCAGGGCCTGCGGGTCAACACCATCTCCCCCGGCCCGGTGTGGACCGACCTGTGGACCGCCCCCGGTGGACCGGGCGAGCAGATCGCCAAGCGGGCAGGCGCCACGCTGGACACCTTCAAGGACCGGCTGCCCGCCACCGTTGGCACCTCGACCGGCGAGTTCGCCCACCCGGAGGAGATCGCGGAGCTGGTGGTGTTCCTCGCCTCCGGCAAGGTGGCCAACATGAGCGGCGCCGACCTGGTGATCGACGGCGGGATGATGAAGACAGTCTGATCCGGAGACCGGACGCCGACAAGGCCCCTTTCGACTGTCGAGAGGGGCCTTGTCGGCATCCAGCCGCTCAGGCCTTGGTCGCCTCCGCGGGGTGGCGCGCGCTCACGAAAAGGGCGGACGCGATCAAGCCGATCAGCAGCACCAGCGCGGGCAGGTACATGGAGCGGCTGAGCGCGGTGCTCATGTCGTCCAGCAGCGCTTCCCGCTGATCAGGTGGCGGGATGACGGCCGTGGAGCCGCCCTCGCCGATCGGGCCCGCCTGCAGTCCCTGGGCCGCGATGAGTGCCGACAACAGCGCGCTGATGCCAGCCGAGCCGAGGGTGAAGCCCAACTGGCGGGTGGTCAGGAACACGCCGGAACCGGCCCCCGCCTGCTGGGGGGACAGGCTCCGGATGGCGTTGGCCGCGAGCGGCGCCCAGACGAAGGCGTTCGCCACACCGGCGACGGCGCCGATGACCACGAGCAGCGCGATGGACGAGTCCGGCGTCATGGACCACGCGAAGCCGAACAAGGTCGCGGAGAACAGGGCGAATCCGGTGGTCGGGATGACCCGCGGCGGCAGCCGGTCGGCGATCTTGCCGATGAACGGCGCCAGCACGCCGGTCAGCGTCGCCATCGGTGCGAACACCATCGCCGATTCCGTTGGTGACATGCCCCGCACCTGTTGCAGGTAGAAGTAGGCGACTACGAACAGGCCGTTCACCGCGGCCGCCATCGAGGTCACCGCCACGTTGGACAGCGTGAAGTTTCGGTCCTTGAACAGGCTCAGCGGCACCAGCGGCTCCCGCGTGTTGCGGGACTGGTTGAGCACGAACAGGGCCAGCACGGCCACACCGCCGAGGATCAGCGCCCAGATCACAACGTCCCAGTCCCGCGCGTTGCCCTCCTGGATGCCGAACACCAGCAGGAACATGCCAGCAGCGGACAGTGCCATTCCGGCGACGTCGAACTTGTGCTCCCTGGTCTCCAACGCCGGCACGAGCCAGGCCGCCAGCACGAACGCGACGACACCGACGGGCACGTTCACGTAGAAGATCCACTGCCAGCCCTGCCAGTCCACCAGCACGCCGCCCAGGATCGGGCCGACCAGCGCCGCCAGCCCGGCCGCGCCGCCCCACAGGCCCATCGCCGCGCCGCGCTTGTCCGGCGGGAATGTGCGGGTGATCACGGCCATGGTCTGCGGTGTCATCAGCGCCG
Organism: Actinokineospora pegani; assembly: GCF_009745975.1. Lineage (GTDB taxonomy): Bacteria > Actinomycetota > Actinomycetes > Mycobacteriales > Pseudonocardiaceae > Actinokineospora > Actinokineospora pegani. The sequence goes on from NZ_WHOL01000077.1 coordinate 97,531, forward strand.
CGCCGAGCCCCTGCGCCACCCGCGCCGCGATCAGCATCTCGATGCTGGTGGACGCCCCGCACCACAGCGAGGCGCCGGTGAACACCACCAGGCCGACCAGGTAGACGGTTTTGGGGCCGAAGCGGTCGCCGAGCCTGCCGGTGATCAGCAGCGGCACGGCGTAGGCCAGCAAGTAGGCGCTCGTGGCCCAGATGGCCTGCGAGAGGTCGGCGTCGAGGTCCGCCATGATCGCCGGGTTGGCCACCGCGACGATGCTCATGTCCAGCAGGAGCATGAAGAAGCCGACGATGACCGCGTAGAGCGCGGGCCACGGGTTGGCTTGTGTTGGCATTGCTTGCGTTCTCCTGTCTGAGGAGTGGGCGGTCCACCGCTGCGCAGCGGGCACCACGCCCCCCCCGAGTCCACCACCTCGGCCGCACTGCGACCAGGGTAGGTGCAGTGTGGTCGGTCGTTGACCCGGAGCGGGCTGTCCGGCGTTGCATCGGGTGTGCGGCCGCGGGTTCGTTGTCAAAGCATTTATCTGGAGTATTTGTCCCGCCGGCGAGACAGGCGGGTCGTAGGACCTTTTCAGATGTGCGGTGTTCTGATAGATTTCACCATCGAATCCCGCCGCACGAATGTGGCCGAATCTGTTCGGGTCTTGCGGAGTTCAGTATTTGACTTCCGCCGCTCATGTTAAGCGGTGTGCGATGGTCGAACGCGTCAGGTCGGATATGGAGGCCTGGGCGGACCTGGCTCATATGGGGGAGTTTCTGGTGCAGGGTGATCTTTTAGTGCTATCGGCCGAATCGGCACCGCAACAGCCGGAATGGCCCGATCGCCGGCACGTGCGAGTGGTGCGCGAGGTGCTCGCCGGTCGACCGCCCCTGGTCCGCGCGGACGAGGTCCACGCGTTGCGCTCGCAGGTGGCCAGGGCCGCGGCGGGCGAGCTGCTGGTCGTGCAGGCTGGCGATTGCGCCGAGGACCCGGCCGAGTGCGTGCCGGGTCACCTGTGCCGCAAGATCGCCCTGCTGGACGTGCTGGCCGGTGTGTTGAACACGACCACTGGCAAGCCCGTGCTGCGGGTGGGTCGGATCGCGGGCCAGTTCGGCAAGCCGCGGTCCAGGGCGACCGAGCGCGTCGACGGCCTCGACCTGCCCGTCTACCGGGGTCACATGGTGAACAGCCCGGAACCGGACCCCCTGCTGCGCCTGCCGGACCCGGAGCGGCTGCTCGCGGGCCACGACGCGGCGAGCGCGGCCGCGGGCTACCTGCGGCTGCGCAACAGCGAGCGGCTGCCGTCGGCGCAGTCGTGGGTCTGGACCAGCCACGAAGCGCTGCTGCTGGACTACGAGCTGCCGATGCTGCGGCAGACCGATGAGGGCGGGCGGCTGCTCGCGTCGACGCACTGGCCGTGGATCGGCAACCGCACCAACCAGGTCGACGGCGCCCACACTGCCCTACTGGCGACGGTCAGCAACCCGGTCTCCTGCAAGGTCGGGCCGACCATGACGCCGCAGGAGCTGGTCGCGCTCTGCGAACGCCTCGACCCGTTCCGCGCACCCGGCAGGCTTACCCTCATCTCCCGGATGGGCGCCGCGGTCGTGGCCGAGCGGCTGCCGCCGCTGGTGGCCGCGGTCCGCGAGGCGGGCCACCCGGTCGGCTGGCTCGTCGACCCCATGCACGGCAACACCGTGAGTGGTCCGCACGGGCTGAAGACGCGGTTCGTGGACACCGTGGTCCAGGAGGTCGTCGAGTTCCAGCGCGCGGTGGCAGTGGGGCGCGGGGTAGCTGTCGGGCTGCACCTGGAGACCACGCCGGACGACGTGACGGAATGCGTCGCGAATGCTTCGGCGATCGACCGAGTCGGCGACAAGTTCACCAGTTTGTGTGATCCGAGGCTCAATCCGGAACAAGCCGTGGAAGTGGTTTCATCCTGGCGCTAGCAGTCGATGATGAAGCCCTTTTCCTCTTATCGTGTCAGCAGAATCGAGGTCGCTGGAATGAGCAGTGCGGAATGGGTGCGATACGTCGAGACGACGATCGAGGTGGCGGGGGACCCGCTCGACCTGTCGGCGCGATTGGCCGAGGCGGGCCCGCACGGCGAATTCGTCGTCTACGAGAAGGACGGGCACTGGTCCTACGCGGGCGGTGTGCTCGCCGACATCACCCTCGACCGGGACGGGGCCCGGCTCGGCGGCGTGCGGACCGCTCGCCTGCCCTGGAGCGACCAGCCGTTGCGCCAGGTGCGCGACCTGCTCGCGATGGTGCCAGTCCGGGGCTGGCGCGCGTACGGCACCGCGGCGTTCGAGTTGTCCTACGCCAAGCACGGCGATCGCGCCCACGTTGACGACCAACCCCTGCTGCACCTCGTGGTGCCCCAGAGCGAGGTGCGCATCAGTTCCGGCCGGGCGCACGTGCGCTCCACCAACCCGGACACCCTGACCGCGCTCGTCGGCCTGCTCACCAGCCCGGTCGAGGACCGCCCGCGGGACGCGGTCGCGCTCGACGTCCGGCAGGTCGGTCGGGACGAGTACCGCGCCACGGTCGCCGCCGCGGTCCGAGACATCGCCGACGCGCGGTTGCAGAAGGTGATCCTGTCCAGGATCGTGCGGGTCGACGGCGAGATCGACCTGACTGGCACCTACGTGCTCGGTCGCCGCGAGAACAATCCGGCGCGGTCCTTCCTGCTGCGGCTGGGCGGCTTGGAGGCCGCCGGGTTCAGCCCCGAGATCGTCGTCAGCGTGACCGAGGACGGTGCGGTGGTCAGCCAGCCGCTCGCGGGCACCAGGGCGCTCACCGCGGACGCGGCGACCAACAGCCGCCTGCGCGGGGAACTGCTCTCGGACGAGAAGGAGATCTACGAGCACGCGATCTCGGTGAAGGTCGGCAACGACGAGTTGCTCACCGTGTGCGAGCCGGACTCCGTGGGTGTGCACAACCTGATGACGCTGGAGGAGCGCGGCAGCGTCCAGCACATCGCCTCCAGGGTGACCGGCACGCTCTCCGCCGGGCACGACGCCTGGGACGCCTTCGCCGCGGTCTTCCCCGCCGTGACCGCCTCCGGGGTGTCGAAGGAGGCCGCGTACGAGGCGATCCGCGGCTACGAGACCGAGCGCCGCGGCCTCTACAGCGGCGCCGTGCTGACCGTGGACGAGTCCGGGGCGATGGACGCGGCGCTGGTGCTTCGGACCGTGTACCGGCAGCACGGGCGGACCTGGCTGCGCGCGGGCGCGGGCATCGTCGGCCAGTCCCAGCCCGACCGGGAGTTCGAGGAGACCTGCGAGAAGCTCGACAGCGTCGCCCGCTTCCTCGTCGCCGCCGTGGTCAAGGCGGAGGTGCACGCGTGAGGGTCGTCGACGTCCACCTCTCCGGGATCGGCAGCGTCGTGCCGGACCTGGTGAGCACCGAGCACGCGGTGGCGCAGGGCTGGTACGACGAGTCGGCCCGCGCGGCCTCGGGCATCCTGTCGGTCGCGGTGGCCGGCTCGACCCCCGCACCGGACATGGCGGTCGACGCCGCGAACCTCGCGATCCGGCGCGGCGGCCACGCCGCCGACGACTTCGGCGTCCTGCTGCACAGCCACGCCCACCACCAAGGCCCGGACGCCTGGTCGCCCGCGCACTACATCCTGAACAACACCCTGGACCGCCCGATCCCGGCGATCGAGGTCAAGCAGGGCTGCCTCGGCGGGCTGGCCGCGCTCGAACTCGCCGCGACCCGACTGCTGGCCAACCCCAGCCACCCAGCCGCGCTGGTCACCGCCGCGGACAACTTCTCCATCCCGCTGGTCGACCGCTGGCGGACGTCCTCGGCTTTCGTGCTCGCCGACTCCGCCGCCGCGGTGACCGTGTCCCGCACCGGCGGGTTCGCCCGGCTGCTGGCGATCGGCTCGGTCTCCGACGCCAGGATGGAGGCGCTCGACCGGGGCCGCGACCCGCTGTTCCCACCCGGGGTGACCGTGGGGCAGCCGCTGGATTTCGACCAGCGTCGAGAGCACATGCGCGAGCGGTGGGCGCAGGGTGTCACCCCGCCCATCGGCTACTTCGGCGACAAGATCACCGCCGTCACCGAGTCGGTGCTCGAGGAAGCGGGCCTGACCTTCGACCAGGTCACCAGGGTGGCGCACCCCGGCTTCGGCTGGGATTCGCTGGAGACGATGTTCCTCGACCCGCTGCTGATCGACGCCGAGCGCGGGGTCTGGGACTACATCAGGCGGATCGGGCACGCCGGGGTGACCGAGGTGTTCCTCGGGCTCGAGCACCTGTGGACCTCCGGTCAGGTCGGACCAGGCGACCACGTGCTCCTGGTGTCATCCGGGGCGGGCGCGTCCATGGGCGCCGCTGTCGTCGAGGTGCTCACCGCCCATCAGCCAGGGACGGAGGTCTGACATGGTCGAGGGAAGCACGCCCTGGCCCGCCGATGTGGCGCAGCGGTACCGCCGAGCGGGGCTGTGGCGGGGCGAGCCGCTCGGCGCCCTGCTGCGGGCGGCGACCGCCGAACACGGCCAGGCCACCGCGCTGGTGCACGGCGACCGCCGGATCAGCTACACCGAGCTCGACCGCTGGGCGGACCGGATGGCCGCGGGCTTCGCCCGGTACGGCATCGCCCCCGGCGACCGGGTCGTGGTGCAGCTGCCCAACGTGCCGGAGTTCGTCGCGGTCTGCTTCGCCCTTTTCCGGCTCGGTGCCAAGCCGGTGTTCGCGCTGCCCGCGCACCGCTCGCAGGAGATCGGGCACCTCTGCCGGATCACCGGCGCGGTGGCGTACGTGCTGCCCGGTGTGCACCGCGGGTTCGACCACCGGGTGCTGGCCAAGCAGGTCCGCTCCGGCGCGCCCGCGCTGCGGCTGCTGTTCAGCCTCAGCGGCCAGGGCGGCGACGTCATCGACTTGTCCGCTGTTGACGATGCGCCCCGCGACTTCACTGGGCAGGACCCGTCGGACGCGGCGTTCTTTCTGCTCTCCGGTGGGACGACGGCCCTGCCGAAGGTCATCCCACGCACCCACGACGACTACGCCTACCAGGTCCGCGCCACCGCCGAGGTGCTGAGCATGTCCACATCGGACGTTTATCTCGCGGTCCTGCCACTGGAGTTCAACTTCACCTGGGGCTGCCCCGGGGTGGTCGGCACGCTGGCCTCCGGCGGTACGGTCGTGCTCGCCGACGACCCGACCGCCGACGACTGCTTCGCCCTGATCGCGGCCGAGCGCGTCACCGTGACCTCCGTGGTGCCGAGCATCGCCCAGATGTGGCTGGAGGCGGCGAGTTGGTCCGAGGCTGATCTGTCGAGCCTGCGGGTCGTGCAGATCGGCGGCGCCAAGCTCCAGCGGTCGGTCGCCGAGCGGATCACCCCGGTTCTCGGCTGCCAGCTCCAGCAGGTCTTCGGCATGGCGGAGGGACTGCTCACGCTCACCAGGCCCGGCGACGGGCACGAGGCGGTCGTGGCGACCCAAGGCAGTCCGCTGTCGGAAGCGGACGAGATCCGGATCGTCGGCCCGGACGACCGCGACGTCGCCCCGGGCGAGGTGGGCGAGCTGCTCACCCGCGGCCCCTACACGCTGCGGGGCTACTACCGCGCGCCCGAGCACAACGCGATCGCGTTCACCGACGACGGGTTCTACCGCAGCGGCGACCTCGCCCGGCTGACCGCCGACGGCGACCTGGTCATCGAGGGCCGGATCAAGGACGTGGTGATCCGGGGCGGCGACAAGATCTCCGCGGCTGAGGTGGAAGGGCACCTGCTCGGCCACCCGGGAGTGCTGCGCGCGGCGGTGGTCGGCGTGCCGGATGACTTCCTCGGGGAGCGGACCTGCGCCTACCTCGTGGCGGCAGGCGAACGTCCGACGCTGCACGACCTCAAGAGCGCGCTGCGCGACCGCGGGCTGGCCGACTACAAGCTCCCCGACCGCGTCGAGTTCCTCGACGAGCTCCCGGTCACCCCGCTGGGGAAGGTCGACAAGAAGGCGCTGGTGCTCCTCGCCGACCGACCACGCACACCGGTAGCGAACCAGAAAGGCTGACATGGAAACCAATTCCCGGTCGACCGCGCAACCACCCGGCGAACAGGAGTTGCGCGAACTCCTGGCGCCGCTGGTCGACGCACGGCCAGAGGACATCCCCGGTGACGCCAACCTGATCCTGCTGGGGATGAGCTCGATCGACATGATGCGGCTGGTCGGCCGCTGGCGCCGGGCGAAGCTGCCGGTCGTGTTCGAGGAGTTGGCGTCAGCGCCCACGCTCAACGGCTGGCTCGCACACCTCGAAGGGCTGCGCCCGTGAGCGCCCACGCGGTGGTCGCCGACCTCGACCAGGCGTCCGTCGTGCACGGCGTGCACGGGGCGGACGGCGCCTCCGAGTGGAAGGCGTTCGCCCGCCGACACGACCTGTTCGGGGCCTGGGAGGCCGTCGAGTGGGCCGCGCTGCCGCCGGGTGGGATCAGCGGCGAGCACGTGCACACCCGGACCGAGGAGCTGTACTTCATCATCTCCGGCACCGGCGTCATGCTCCTCGACGGCCGCGAGCACCCGGTGCGCGCGGGCGACCTGATCGTGAACGGCATCGGCACCAGGCACGGCCTCGTGAACGTGGGCGACGACCGGTTGACCTGGCTCGTCATCGAAGTGGTCGGACCGCTGATGGCGGCTGTCTACTCCGAACACCAGAAGCTGACCGAGAGTGGGGGACGACGATGAGCAACGCCGTGGTGATCAACCTTCGCGAGGTGCGGGAGATCGACGCGCGCGTGTTCCTGAGCGGGCCGCTCGGCCGGGTCCGGCTGCCGCAGCTCGAGCCGGGCCAGCGGGAGGAGTTGGTCGCCGATGACCAGGAGCACACCTTGTTCGTCGTGCGCGGCAACGGGACCGCGACGACCGGGGCGACGGCCGTCCCGCTGCGCGCCGGTGTCTCGCTGACCCTGCCGCTGGGCAGCAGCGTCGCGGTCGAGGCCGGCGACGAGGGCCTGGAGCTGTTCATCGCCAGCCTGGTCACACCGCAGGCCGCCGAGGTGTCCCGGTGATCGTCACCAACGCGAGCGGGCTGAGCCGGACGCAGGACGGCAACGCCTGGCGCTGCCTGGCCCGTCGCGGCATGCTGCACAGCGAGTGCGAGTCCGTCGACTACCTCCGGCTGCCGCCGGGCGGCGCGCGCGACGTGCGCGGCAGCGACGGTGTCGACGCGGTCTGGTTCGTGCTCGCGGGCGAGGGGGAGTTCGACGGCGGGGCTGGGGCCCCCGTCCTGCTGCGCCCCGGCGACCTGCTCCTCTGGTCCGGGGGATCGGGCGGGACGGTGCGCAACCACCGCACCGACCACCTCGAACTGCTCGCCCTGGCGGTGCTGCCCACGGCGGTGACCGACCGGCTCCCCGCACGCGTCCCGCTGATCCCCGCGCCCGTGACCGGAGCCGACCATGGCTGACCGGCTGGTCGTCACAACCCTGGACGAGCTGTCCGAGGTCTACGAGATGCACGGTGGCGAGAAGGTGGCCAGGTGGAAGTGCCTCGCCCGGCGCAACAACCTGTTCGGGCCGTGGGAGGCGGTGGAGTGCTCGTTCCTGCCCCCGGGCGGGGCCAGCGGCGTGCACCTGCACAGCCGGACCGAGCAGTTCGACTACGTGGTGTCCGGCTCCGGCGTGATGACGATCAACGGCGTCGACCACCCGATCACCGCGGGAGACCTGCTCACCACCTGCCTCGGCACCAGGCACGGCATCCGCAACGCCGGTGACACCGACCTGGTCTGGCTGGTCATCGAGGTGTCCGGCCCGGGGATGGCGCCGGGCGTGCCCGCACGCGACACCAGCGGCGACCGCGCCGAGGTGATCAAGCTCGGCGCGGTCCGCGACGTCGACGCGCTGGGCTACCTGTCCGGGCCGCTGCGCCGGGCCCGACTGCTCCAGCTCGACCAGGGGCAGACCGAGACCTTGGCGGCGGACGAGCAGGAGCACGTGCTCTTCACGCTCAGCGGCACGGGGTCCGCGGCGTCGGCGTCCACCACCGTGCCGCTGTCCTACGGGGTGTCGGTCGGGGTGCCGTTCCTTGGTTCCACCACGATCGAGGGCGGGCCTGGCGGCCTGGAGTCCTTCGTCGTCAGCCTGGCCGTCCCGGGAGGTGCGCGGTGATCGTCTCCAACGCCGGTGACGGGCTCACCCGGACCGTGGACGGCAGCGCCGGGGACGCGGTCTGGCGGTGCCTCGGGCGCCGCGGGATGTTGTTCAGCGAATGCGAGTCCTTCGACTTCGTCCGACTCGCACCGGGGGCCGTCCTCGACGAGCGCGGCCGCGACGACATCGAGGAAGCCTGGTTCGTGCTCCGCGGCGGCGCCACGTTCGTCCGGGACGGCCACGACCCCCTGCTCGTCGGCGAGGGCGAGCTGGTCCTCGGCTCGCACGCGGCGGGCGGCCGGTGGCACAACGCGGGCGACTCCCCGGTGGAGATGTTGTTCCTCGCGCTGATGCCCGCCTCGGTCAGCAGCCGGTTGCCGACGCGCACGCCGTCGGACTGAGGGGGGAGGAGAACCGCATGAGTCACCAGCGCATCGAGGTGGACGTCCTCGTCGTGGGGTCGGGGCCGGTGGGCGCGACCTTCGCGCGCACGCTCGTCGAGGGCGGTCGCAGTGTCCTGGTGGTCGACGCCGGGCCGCAACTGTCCCGCCGTCCGGGCGAGCACCTGAAGAACCACTTCTCCTACCAGCACAGCCACGAGCGCTTCGGCGCCCTGGTCCGCGGGCACCTGCACCCGGTGTCGAGCCCCGGAGGCGGCGCGGACGAGCGCGACCGGCTGATCAGCCTGGACGCGGGTGTCGCCACGTACGCGGTGGGCGGGATGGCCACCCACTGGACCGGCGTGACACCGCGGCACCACCCGACCGTCGAGCTGTCCGACGCCATCGCGGCCACCGAGTGGGACCAGCTCTACGACGACGCCGAGGCGCTGCTCGGCACCGGGACCGACCTGACCGCGCACGCCGTCTCGCACCAGGTCGTGCTGGACGCGCTCACAGCCGAGTACCCGGAGCTGCCCGAGGGGCACGGGGTGCGGCACCTGCCGATGGCGGCGCGGCGGCGCACCGACAACCCCCGGCTCGTGCGGTGGACCGGCGCCGACACCATCCTCGGCCCGCTCGCCGACGGCGACCGCGACGGGTTCGAGCTGCGCGAGCAGCACCTGTGCCGCAGGCTCGTGCCGTCGGCGGACGGCTCGCGGATCGAGTACGCCGAGGTCGAGGACCACCTCACCTGGCGGACGCTGCGCGTCGTGGCGGACACCTACGTCGTCGCCTGCGGGGCCGTGCTCACCCCGCAACTGCTGCACGCCTCCGGTGTCCGCCCGCCCGCGCTCGGCCGCTACCTCACCGAACAGCCGGTCGCCTTCTGCCAGATCGTGCTCTCCGACGAGCTGGTCGACAGCGTCGCGGCCGACGAGCGCTTCGCCGAGCAGGTGGCCGCCCACCGGGCGGCCCACCCCGGCGACCCGCTGCCCATCCCGCTAGACGACGCCGACCCCAACGTGTGGATCCCGGTGTCGGCAGACCGCCCGTGGCACTGCCAGATCCACCGCGACCTGCCCTACGCCGACATGGCGCCGAACCGGGGGGTCGACACTCGGCTGGTGGTCGACCTGCGCTGGTTCGGGCTCGTCGACCCGAGGCCGGGGAACCGGGTCCTGTTCTCCGACACCGAGCAGGACGGCTTCGGCCTGCCGCGGCCTGCCTTCGAGTTCTCGCTCAGCGAGCAGGACCGCGAACGGCAGCACCGGATGATGGCGGACCTGCGGCGGGCCGCGTCCGCGCTCGGGTCGTACCTGCCTGGGGCCGAGCCGCGGTTCATCGTCCCCACCCTCCCGCTGCACATCGCGGGCACCGCCCGGATGGGCACCGACGCCGACACCAGCGTGGTCGACCCCGGATCGAGGGTCTGGGGCGTGGACAACCTCTACCTCGGCGGCAACGGCCTCATCCCGACCCCGAACGCGAGCAACCCGACGCTCACCAGCGTCGCGATGGCTCTGCGGGCGGCACGCGGGATTCTCGGCACCCAACACCCACTCACGGCAGGAAGGCGCGCAGATGAGCGGCCCGGGCTACTTGTTCCTCGGCGATGAAGAGAAGGCGCTGGTCACCCGTGCGCTGGACACCTGGCAGCTCAACCGGTACCGATTCGACGAGACCGCCGAGCCGTCCATGGTGTTCACCCTCGAGCGCGAGTTCGAGCAGCGCACGGGCGCGGCCCACTGCCTGGCGGTGAACAGCTGCACCTCCGCGCTGCTCACCGCGCTGGCGGCCCTGGGCGTCGGCCCGGGGGACGAGGTCATCGTCCCCGGCTACACGTTCATCGCCTCCATCGCCGCCATCGTGCACCGGGGCGCGGTCCCGGTGCTGGCCGAGATCGACGAGTCGCTGACCCTCGACCCCGAGGACGTGGCGCGCCGGATCACCCCGGCGACCAAGGCCATCCTCGCCGTGCACATGCTGGGAGCGCCTGCCGCGCTCGACGAGCTGCGCCGCGTCGCCGACGACCACGGCCTGTTCCTGGTCGAGGACGCCGCCCAGGCCACGGGAGGGCGGTACCGGGGCCGCGCCCTGGGCTCCATCGGCGACGCGGGCGCGTTCTCGCTCAACCTGTTCAAGATCATCACCAGCGGCGACGGCGGGCTGCTGACGCTCGCCGACGACACCGCCTACGAGCGCGCCTTCGCCTTCCACGACCACGGTTTCAAGCCGCTGCGGCACGGCATCGCCGACGCCGACTCGCTGTTCGGGCTGAACCTGCGGATGCACGAGCTCACCGGCGCCGTCGCGCTCGGCCAGCTACGCAAGATCGATAGAATCCTGGCGAGGCTGCGCGAGCAGAAGACCGCACTGGCCGAGGCGATCGGCGAGCTGCCCGGCGTCGAGCGAAGGCGGATCAACGACCCGGACGGCGAGTGCCACTCCTTCTTCGTCCTGCGGTTCGCCACCGCAGGCGCGGCGCGGGCGGTGGCCGCCAAGTTGGGCACCTCCACGCTCATCGACTCAGGACGCCACTACTACGGGAACATGCCCCAGCTGACCAGCAGGCGCATGCCCACCGCGGCCGAGCACCCCTTCGGGTGCCCGGCACACCCCACCGCGCAGCGGTACGAGCCGCACATGCTGCCCCGCACCGACGACATCCTCGGCCGGTCGGTGGCGTTGTCGGTCGGGGTGGTCGACGCCTACCTCGGTGCCGGAGTCGGCATCACCCCGCTCTCGACGCCCGAGGAGATCGCGGCCGTTGCCGCGGCAGTACAGACAGCCGTCAACGAAGTGGTCGGGAGGCCATGACCATGCACCGCACAGAACCGGGCCTGGTGGAGACGGGCTCCCCGGCCCACCACTGGCGTGTCCAGGCCCACCTGCCGGTCGACTACCAGGTCGAGATGACCAGCGGCGTCCTCGACCCGTCCAACCTGGCGCTGCTCGAAGCGGGCGCCACCGTCCGCGCCGACCGGCTACGCCGCTTCGTCGTGGTCGACGCCACCGTCTACGACCTCTACGGCGACAACCTGCGCAAGTACCTGGACCACCACAACGTCGAGTACAGCATCTGCGTCCTGCCCGCCTCCGAGGAGGCCAAGACCATGGAGTCGGTGTTCACGGTGGTGAACCGGCTCGACGCGTTCGGCATCTCCCGCAGGCACGAGCCCGTCATCGCCATCGGCGGCGGCATCGTGCTGGACATCGTGGGCCTGGTCAGCAGCCTCTACCGCCGCAGCACCCCGTACGTCCGCGTCCCCACCTCGCTGGTCGGCCTCGTCGACGCCGGAGTCGGCATCAAGACCGGCGTGAACCACGGCTTCCACAAGAACCGCCTGGGTTCATACTTCGCCCCCGCCGTGGTGCTGCTGGACCGCGACTTCCTGGCCACTCTGGACGACCGCCACGTCAGCAACGGCTTGGCGGAGATCCTCAAGATCGCGCTGATCAAGGACGCGAGGCTGTTCCAACTCCTGGAAGACCACGCCGACCTGCTGCTGGCCGAACGGCTCACCGGCCAGACCCAGACCGGCGACGCCGTCGCGGGGGAGGTGTTCAGCCGAGCAGTCGGCGGCATGCTGGAGGAGTTGCAACCGAACCTCTGGGAAAAGCAACTGGAGCGCGTAGTCGACTACGGCCACTCCTTCAGCCCCACCCTGGAGATGCGCGCCCTCCCAGCCCTGCTGCACGGCGAGGCCGTGACCATCGACATGGCGTTGACCACAGTCCTGGCGGAAGCACGCGGCCTGGTGTCCGCGCGGGACCGCCAACGGATCTTCCACCTGATGACCAAACTCCGCCTCCCCACCTGGCACCCGCTTCTGGAAGCCGACCTCCTGGATCACGCCCTGCAAGAGACCGTCCGCCACCGAGACGGTCTACAACGCATGCCCATCCCGCTCGGCATCGGCGCCGCCTGCTTCCTCAACGACCTCACCGCCACCGAACTCGCCAACGCGGCCCAGACCCTGCGCGACCTGCACCACCCGTCCGTCGCCGCGGTCGCCACCGACTCCCGACCGGACCCCGTCGCATGACCCCCCAGCGAGGCATCCCGGGCGCGACCGCGGTCCACCACGTCGCCTACACCGTCCCAGACCTCAACCAGGCGATCGACTTCTTCGTCCAGGTCATCGGCGCCGACCTCGTCTACACCGAGGGCCCCATCAGGGACGACGACGGCGACTGGATGACCCGCAAACTAGCCGTCCACGCCAAGGCCACCGCCCGAGTGGCCATGCTCCGCCTGGGCCCGGTCACCAACCTGGAACTGTTCGAATACACATCCCCAGACCAGCGAACCCACCTCCCCCGCAACAGCGACTGGGGCGGCCACCACCTCGCCATCCACGTCACCGACGTCGACGAAGCCGCGGCCTACCTCAGATCCCAACCAGGCGTCCGACTCCTGGGTGACCCGGAAACCATCACCGAGGGCCCCATCGCCGGAGACCGCTGGCTCTACTTCCTCACCCCCTGGGGCATGCAACTGGAACTCATCAACCTCCCCCCAGGGGCCCCCTTCGAACAACGAACCACCGCCCGCCTGTACCACCCCACCACTCCCTGGTCCAACCAAGGAACCCCATGACCCCCCAACCGCCCCCATTCCACATCCCCGCAGGCCAAGGCCCCACGACCTGGTTCGACGGCAACGTCTACACCACCAAGGCAAGCACCGAATCCACCAACGGGGCCATCTCCATCCTGGAATCCTCAATCCTCCCAGGAAGCGGCCCGCCCCTCCACGTCCACACCCGAGAAGACGAAGCCTTCTACATCCTGTCAGGCCAACTGACCTTCACCATCGCCGACAACGAGTACGCCGCCAAGGCCGGGGACTTCCTCTTCGTCCCCCGAGGCACCCCGCACCGCTTCGAGAACGCCACCACCCACGTGGCCCACACCATCTTCATCTACACCCCTGCGGGCTTCGAGAAGTTCTTCCAAGAAGCAGGAGACTCCGCCGTTCCAGGTCTCCCGATCCCGAAGTGGGGCCACGCGGAGTTCCATCGAGCGGCGGAGATCGCCACTCGCTACGGCTGGGAGGGCCCCAGGACAGAGCAGGAGGCCGGCCGGTAGGCAACCGAGGCGGTTGTCGCCCGCTACTTCACCCTCGACGGCACCGACCACCTCACCCACGCCGAACAGAACGCCGCCATCGGATCAAGCGCCACCGCGACCAGCGCGGGTTGATGTAGGTCAAGGCAGGTTCTTCTCCAAGGCGGTCACATACGCCTTCATGAAGTGGTCGCGCATCCCGTCACTGGCGGGGGCGAACGGGTCGGCGACCAGCCCCTTGCCGCGGTCGAGCAGGTTGGACACCACCGGCATGGACTCGCGGACCCGGCCGGAGGAGTCGATGTAGCGCAGGGCCGCGACGTGGTGGAACACCGGCTCCGGCGGGACCTGGGCGACGATGTCGTTGTTGTTGACCACTCGGAACGTGCGTCCGGACAGGGCCTTGTCGTAGGCCCTGGCCAGGGTGCGGTCGCAGGTGCGTGGCTGTCCGAAGGTGTAGACGCCCTGGGCCGAGAGCCGGGGGTCCTCGAAGTGCAGCCAGGCCGCGGCCAGCATCGCCAGGCCCCCACCGAGGCTGTGCCCGGTGAACCACACCGTCTGCTCGGCGTCGCGCAGTTCCTCGATGGCCGCGCGCACGGACGGCATCACCGCCCGCAGCGCCTCGGCGAATCCGTAGTGGACCAGGCCGGTGTCCGCAGGGCCGGGCCACGGCGGGGTTGTCGTATCCGAGAGCCAGTCCCGCAACTGGACCGGCTCGGTGCCGCGGAACGCGGTCACGACCATCGTCGGGCTGGCCATGGTGTAGGCCTGGGTGTCGCTGAGCGCGAACGGCGGGGAGAACGTCGAGTGGTGGTGGCGCACCCGGTCGAAGCCCCACTCGGCGCCGGCGGACTCGATCCGTTCCCGGTCCTGGTAGGCCAGTTCGGCCGCCTTTGCCATGCAGTACGCCTGACGGGCGTCGTATCCGATGGCTTGGTGGTTCAACGTCGGCGCAGACATCGTCCATCCTCACGAAGACATGGCGGCCACGGCTGCCGCCCGCACTCCATGCCTACCTGCGCCACGGCCCGCCCCACCAGGACGCACCCGGTCCGTCACCCCGCCGAGGCGCGTTTCCACTCGTCCTCGCCATGCCCATCCTGACCACGGTGACCGCATCAGCCAGCCCCGTCGGCGAAGGTCCCTGCCCCGGAGTGCAAGCGGCAGGCGTTATCAGTGCACGACGATGCCCGTGCGCTGTTCGGACATATCCGGCATCCACCTGCCCTGTAGGAGCTGCCCAGCACCTACAACGCCGCGTGCGAGCTCGCCTACGCCAACGGCATCGCCCTGACCGCCATCGGCAGGGACAGCTCTCGGCCGGGACGGCGCCGACCGCGACAACTCCATCGCCACCACGGGTGCGGCCCCGGAGAGCGTCGGCTGCGGCCGCGACGCCACCGACTGCGTGATTGGAAGGCACGTCACCCCAGACGACCGCCTGACCGAGGTCCGCTACGGGCGGCAGACGACCATGGCGAAGTTCCGCTGCCGATGCGCCACGACTCGGCACGACGGAGAAGAGACTTTCACGCTCACCTCGTACCGTAGCGGAGCTGGTGACGCGGCGGGCCGCCGATGTCGATGTATACCCGCGCGGAGCAGGCGCCGTCCTCATCGGCCCCGAGCCTGCGGTGATCACCGGCTGTCCGGGGGATACCTGCGTGCGGTTCCCTCAGTCACCAGCGCAGGAAGGCGAACCCGGTGCCGTCAGGGCGTTCGCCGTCGTGGACCACCAGCAGGTTCAGCCGCCCGGTCACGATCGCCGCGCCGTCGGAGTGCTCGACGCCCTCGACGCGGAAGTCGCGTAGGGCGTGGAAGGCTCCTGTGCGTTGGTACAGCACGAATCGCGAGTCGCCCTGGCTCGAGGCGATGAGCTTGTCGCCGGTGATGGTGAGTCCCTCGGCGTCGGCTTCCAGCCAGCGTCCGCCGAAGCCGGGGTTCGGGCCGGCGGCGACGCACTCATCGGTCTGCGGGTCGTAGGTCTGCGGTGCGCCGAACGTGCGCACCTTGTCCAGCAGTTCGGGTTCGCCGAAACCGCTGGCGCGCAACGGGATGCGCCAGATTCCGACGTCCTCCTGCGCGGCGTACAGCAGGCCCGCGCGGGAGTCGATGACCATGCCCTCCACCTGCGGGTCGTCGCCGGGGTCGTCGCACGGGGACCACGTCGTCCCGTCAGGGAGGGTGAAGCGGCTCGGCAGGTCCAGGGTCGCCGCCACGCGCGTGTCGACGGTGCGGCCCTTGACCACGTGCAGCAGCGCGATGCGGGTCTCGCTGCGCCTGCTGGTGACCACGACGTCGCGGCCCCCGATGGTGCCCGCCGCCAGGCCGTAGGCGGTGTGCTGGTCGTCCACCTCGGCTTCCGAGGCGGAGAACACCGGGCGGGTGCCGGGGGAGGTCACGTCCCGGACGCCCGCGGCGGACACCCGGTAGGCCCGGATGCGGTCTCGGCCGCGGTCGCTGACGAACGCCAGGTCACCGAGCACGTCGACGTTGTTGAACCGCCCCGGCTTCGCCTCCGGCGTCGGCGCGGCAGGCGCCGGGACGACGGCGAGTGTGCGGCCCCGCAGGTCGAACGCCGCGAGGCCGCCCTCCTTCAGCGTGCCGAGGACGACGCTGCGCTCCACCCCCGCGGGGTTGACCCAGATCGCCGGGTCGTCGGCGTCGGCGGGCTCGGCGAAGGTCTGGGTCACGGAGGTCGGCGTGAGCACCGGGGGCGTGCCGGGCACCCCGGTCAGCAGCAGTGGGATCACAGCGAGCGCGAGTGCGGCCATGATCGGAACCTACGAGGTCTCGGTATACGCGGGATGAACGCGGCACGCGCCCCGAGCCGACCACCCGGTGTCGCTGGTGGGCGGGCGCGCCGCCTGTCTCAGCGGAGGTGGCGCGCGGCGACCTCGAGGAACGCGTCGTTGGCCGCCGGGGTGCCGATGCTGACCCGGGCGCCCTCGCCGGGGAAGGCCTTCACCGTCAGCGCCGCCGCGGCGCAGGCCTCGGCGAACCCCGCGGTGCGCGGACCGAGGTCGAGCCAGACGAAGTTGGCCTGGCTGGGGGGAATGGTCCAGCCCTGGTCGGTGAGCGCGGTGTGGACGCGGTCGCGCTCGGCGGTGATCGCCTCCACCCGGGCGGTCAGCGCCGGGCCTGCGTCCAGGGAGGCGATGGCCGCCTCCTGGGCCAGGTCGGTGACCCTGAACGGAACAGCGGCGGCACGGGTGGCCGCGGCCACCGGCTGGTGCGCGACCAGGTAGCCGACGCGCAGGCCCGCGAGGCCGTACGCCTTGGAGAAGGTGCGCAGCACGCAGACGTTCGGGCGGTCGCGGTACAGCTCGACACCGTCGACCGGGTCCTCGGCGCGGACGAACTCGAGGTAGGCCTCGTCGAGGACGACGACCACCGTCCGCGGCACGCGGTCGAGGAAGCGCACCAGGGCGGCGCGGGTGACCACGGTGCCGGTGGGGTTGTTCGGGTTGCAGACGAACACGACCCTGGTCCGCTCGGTGACCGCCGCCGCCAGCGCGTCGAGGTCGTGGGCCTGCTCGGCGTCGAGCGGGACCGGGATCGGCGTCGCGTGGGCGAGCTCGGTGACCTCGGGGTAGGCCTCGAACGAGCGCCAGGCGTGCACGACCTCGTCGCCGGGGCCCGCCAGCGCCCGCACGAGCTGTTGGGCCACACCCACCGAGCCCGCGCCCACCACCAGGTGCGCGGGGTCCACCGCGAGCCGGTCGGCGAGGGCGGAGACCAGCCGCGCGCACGTCGGGTCCGGGTACTGGTTCAGCGAGCTCGCCGCGGCCACGACCCGGTCGAGCACGCCGGGCAGCGGCGGGAAGGGGTTCTCGTTGCCCGCGAGCCGGTGGGGGGTCGCGATCAGGTCGGTCACTGCGCTCCTCGGGGCCGGGGGCGGGGCGTCACTGGGTGCCGGTGAACACGGCCACACCGGCCAGGGCGATCAGCACGCCGCCGCCGACGTAGCGCTGGGCCTGCAGGAAGCCCCTGCTGCGCTGGGCGCGGCTGCGCAGCAGCAGGCTGAGCGCGGCCCACGCGCCGTTGGTCAGCACGCCGACCACGACGAAGACCAGGCCGAGCACCAGCGTGGTCGACCAGACCGGCGCCTGGTCGCTGTTGACGAACGCGGGCAGGAACGCGAGGAAGAACAGCGTGCTCTTGGGGTTGAGCGCGTTCACGACCAACCCGTCGAGGAAGATCCGCCCCCCGGAGGCCTGCGCCACCTGCCCCTGCTCGGACTCGAGGGGCATGATCGGCGTCATCAGCCTGCGGACGCCCAACCACACCAGGTAGGCCGCGCCCGCGTACTTGACCACCTCGAAGGCCACCTCGTTGGCCGCCACCAGCGCCGACAGGCCGACCGTGGCGGCCAGGACCTGCACGGTGTCGCCCGCCGCGAGGCCCAGCGTGGACATGGCGCCGCCACGGGCGCCCAGGTCGAGCGTGCGGCTGCTGACGTAGAGCACCGAGGGCCCCGGGACCAGCAGCAGCACCAGTGACGCGGCCAGGAAGACCCAGATCGTCGTCAGGTCGGGCATCCGTCGTGCTCCTCAGACTGTGCGGCAGGCCCCACCCGCCGCGGGGGAGCCCTCGGACACCCCCGGTCCGAGCCACGACGGAGTGTAGTGGTGCGCCCGCGCCCGCGCGGCTGGTTCCGGCCACCGGCTCGACTTCGCCGCCGCCGAGCCGCCCGGCGGACCGGCTCACGGGAGCACGACCTCCCGACCCGCCCGCAGCGCGGCGCCGAGGTGCCCGAGCAGCGCCTCCCGCTCGGAGTGCAGGAACAGGTGGCCGCCGTCGAGCCGGTGGTGGGTGAACCGGCCCGTGGTCTGCGCACCCCAGGCCTCGACGTTCGCGGGGGCGACATGCGGGTCGGTCCGGCCGCTGAAGGCGGTGACCGGGCAGTCCAGCGGCGGCTGCGGCCGGTGCCGGTAGGTGTCGTTGACCCGGAAGTCCGCCCGCAGCCCGGGCGCGAGCAGCGACATCGTGCGCGGGTCGGCCAGCACCTCCTCCGGGGTGCCGCCGAAGTCCCGCAGCGCGTCGGCGAACTCGGCGTCCGGCAGGTCGTGGATGAGCGGGCGGGTCACCGGCAGTTGCGGCGCCTGCCTGCCGGAGGCGAACAGGTGCTCGGGCCCGCGGCGACCCGCCGCCCGCAGCAGCCGGGTGAACTCGAACGCCACCAACGCGCCCATGCTGTGCCCGAACAGCGCGAACGGCTCGGCGCAGTAGTCCTCGGTGACCTCCGCCAGCGCCGCCACCGCGGCGTCCACGTCCTGGAACGGCTTCTGCAGCAGCCGGGACTCGCGGCCGGGCAGCCGCACCGCGCACACCTCGACGTCGGCGGGCAGCGCGTCGGCCCAGCCCGCGAACGCCGACGCGCCGCCCCCGGCGTAGGGCACGCACAGCAGCCGCAGCCGCGCGCCGGGCACCGGCCGGGTGCGGACCAGCCAGCTCGCGTTCACCTCGGCTCGCCGCGGACGTCGACCACCAGGTGCCCCGGCAGCGGTGGGATGTCGGACAGGTCGTTCTCCAGCCGCACCAGTTCGCCCTCCCGGGAGATCTCGGAGAACCCGGCGAACCGGTAGGTCACCAGCATCATCCGGTTGCGGCCGTTGGGCAGGAACTCGGCGAGCAGCCGCACCCCGGCCTCGCGCGCCAGCCGCCGCAGGTGGGTGATGAGCACCCCGCCGACCCCGCGCGACATGACCCGGCAGGACATCAGCAGCAGCCGGATCAGCCACGCGTCGGCGCCCCGCTCGATCAGCACCAGGCCGATCGTCCCGTACGGACCGTGCCGGTCGGTCAACCGCGCCACCAGCAGCAGGTGGTCCGGGGACGTGCGGTAGCCGTCCAGCTCCTCGTAGGAGTAGGTGTAGCCGGTGGTGTTGAGCTGGTTCGTGCGGACGGTCAGCTCCTCCGCGCGCTTGAGGTCGTCCTCACCCGCGGGCGCGATGGTGAACGTCATGCCCAGCGTGGCCAGGAACTCGTCCTGCGGGCCGGTGAACTCCTGCTCGATCCGGGCGCGCTCCTCGTCGGCGCGGTACATCGCGCGCCGGTGCGCGGAGTCGTCGGTGATGAACCGGGGCGTGAACTCCGGGCGCTCGGCGAGGGAGGCGGCCTCGGCGGCGTCGATCCGCAGCACCTCGGGCACCTCGTAGCCGACCTCGTCGCGCTCGAAGGCGTCGTCGTCGACGAAGGCGAACGAGTCCAGGCCGAGGTTGAGCGCGGTGGCGATGGCGCGCACCGACGACGACTTCGCGTTCCAGTTGATCTGCGGGTAGAGGAAGTAGTCGAGCAGGCCGTGCTCGCGCAGCGCGGCGACGGCGGTGTCGTGGTCGTTGCGGCTGGCCACGGACTGCAGGATGCCGCGCCGGTCCAGCTCGGCGACGACCTCGACGATCCCGGGTCGCAGCGTGACCCGCTCGTCCTCCAGCAGCACCCCGTCCCACACCGTGTTGTCCAGGTCCCAGACCACGACCTTCACGGTCCGGACGGCGGTCTCCTCGGTCATGCCCCTGCCCCCTTGCCCGCGGCGGCCATGGCCCTGGCCTGGTAAGCGGTGTCCGCGATCGTGGTCTGCTGCAACTCGGTCGCGCCCTCGATGATCTCCATGACCTTGGCGTCGCGCAGGTAGCGCTGCACCGGGTGGTCCCCGGCGCAGCCCTGGGCGCCGTGCGCCTGGACGGCGTCGGCGGCGGCCTTGAACGCGCTGGTGCTGGCGAAGTACTTGGCCATCCAGGTCGCGTGCACGCCCTGCTGGTCGCCCGCCTCCCGCAGCAGGCCCGCCTGCTGGCACAGCAGCCGCGCGGCGCTGGCCGCGGTGGCCATGTCGGCGATCATCCGCTGCACCAGTTGGTGATCGCGCAGCCGCGCCCCGAAGGTCTCCCGGTTCTCGGCGTGCGCCAGGGTGGCGTCCAGGCACGCCTGGAGCAGCCCGACGCACCCCCAGGCCACGGTGTAGCGGCCGAGCTCGAGCGCGTCGGCGGCGACGGCGACCAGCCCGAAGCCGGGCCTGCCCAGCAGCGCCGCCCCGGGCACCCGGCACTCGACCAGGCTCAGCTCGCCGAGCATGGACGCGCGGGTGCCGAGGACGGACTCCACCGGGCGCACGGTGAGCCCGGCGCTGTCGGCGGGCACCAGGAACGCCGTCTCCCGGTCGTCGAGGCGGGCGAACAACAGGAACAGATCGGCGCGCTGCCCGAACGTCGTCCACCGCTTCTCGCCGGTGAGCACGAACCCGTCGCCGTCGCGGCGCGCGGTGGCGGCCAGGGCCTTGACGTCGCTGCCCGCGCCCGGCTCGCTCAGCGCGAACGCCCCGATGGTGGCGCCGCGGGCCAGCCGGGGCAGCCAGTGCTCGCGCTGCCCGGTGCTGCCCCAGCGGGCCACGGCGCGGGACACCATGCCGTGCACCGTGATCAGGCTGCGCACCGACGAGCAGGCCCGGCCGGTCTCCTCGCAGAGCAGGCCGAGTGTGGTCTCGTCCAGGCCCGCGCCGCCGTGCTCGGTGGGGATCGCGCCGCCGAGGTGTCCGCGCTCGGCGAACTCGGTGATGAACTCCTCCGGCAGCGCCGACTCGCGGTCCCACTCGTCGGCGAACGGCGCGATCCTGGTGCGGGCGAACTCCTCGAACCCCCGCCGCGCGGCGTCCTGCGCGGCGGTCAGCCCCACTCGGGTCGCCATGTCAGGTTGCCGCCTGCACGCTGCTCTTGCGGCGCACCAGCGCGTCGATGGCCGAGATCGAGGCGAAGTTGGCCCGCTCCAGGTCCTCGTCGTCCACCGCGGCGCCGAGCTGGTTCTCCACGAACAGCACGAGCTGCATGACGAACAGCGAGTTGACCAGCCCGATGGCGAAGAAGTCGTCCTCGTCGCCGAGCGTGTCCGTGGCGAAGAACTGGGTGAGGAAGGCGCGGATGGCGGGCTTGTGATCGGTCACCGGGGACTCCTTTCGTGGGGTCAGGCGAGGGTGCTGGCGTAGTCGAAGAAGCCCTTGCCGCTCTTGCGGCCGAGGTGCCCGGCGTCGACCATCCGGGTCAGCAGCGGGCAGGGTCGGTACTTGCTGTCGCCGAAGGCCTCGTAGAGCCCCTGGACCGATTGCAGGATCGTGTCGAGGCCGATGAGGTCGGCGGTGGCGAGCGGGCCCATCGGGTGCCCGAAGCACTCCCGGAAGATCTCGTCCACCTGCGCGGGGGTGGCGACGCCCTCGTGCAGGAGGAAGACCGCCTCGTTGACGGTGAGCATCAGCACCCGGTTGGACACGAACCCGGGGGAGTCGGCGACCACGACCGACCGCTTCCCCATCTGCCCCAGCAGCCGGTTCGCGGTGTCGACGGTGGCCTGGGAGGTGTGGTGGCCGCGGATGACCTCGACGACCGGTTTCATCGGGACCGGGTTCATGAAGTGCATGCCGAGCACCCGGTCCGGCCGGGTGGTGGCCGCCCCGACCCGGGTGATCGGGATGACCGAGGTGTTCACCGCGAACACGGTGCGCGGGGCGCAGCGCGCGTCGAGGACCTCGTAGACGGGCCGCTTGACGGCCCAGTCCTCGGTCACGTTCTCGATGACGAAGTCGGCCGCCTCGATGCCCTCGTAGGTCGTGGTGCACGAGATCCGCTTGAGCACCAGCTCCCGGTCCTCGGTGGGCGCCGGGCCGCCGAGCATCCTGGCCAGCCGCAGGTTCTGCCGCACGGCGTCGACCGCCTCGCCGAGGATGTCCTCGGTGCGGTCGACCAGCACGACCTCGTGCCCGCTCTGCGCCAGCGACTGCGCCAGGCCCGTGCCCATCACGCCCGCGCCGATCACGCCCACGGTTCGGATGCTGTCCACCATCTGCTCCTGTCCGTCCGTCACGACCCCACCGCCGTGGGCTGGGGTGAAAGCCTGGGGCGCAGCGCGTCGGCCAGGCCGCGCACGGTCAGCGCCTCGAAGAGGGCGGTCAGCGCCAGGTCGACCCCGAAGTGCCTGCGCACCCCGGCGACGACCTGCAGACCGAGCAGCGAGTGCCCGCCCAGCTCGAAGAAGTCGTCGACCACCCCGACCCGGTCCAGGCCGAGCAGCTCGGCCCACTGCGCCGCCAGCACCCGCTCGAGGTCGTCGGCGGGCTCGGTGTAGTCACCCGCGGCCGTGGGCCTGGGGTGGGCTGCGGCTTGCGGGGCCGCCGCGCCGGGGCGCTGCCCGGCGATGTCGGCGATCACCGCGTCGAGGTCCTTGGCGACCACGGCGACGTTCGGGCCCAGGTCGGCGCCCAGCACCCGGCGCAGCGCCTCGACGCCCTCGGCGGGTCGGATGCCCTCCCGCAGGTGCGCGCGCAGCGCGTTGTCCGCCTCGCCGCGCGGGAACCGGTACCCGGCGACCTCGGCCGAGGTGCCGTCGCGCAGCGCGGTGAGCCGGTCGGCGAGGTCGTCGACCTTCTTGAGGACGAAACCCTCCACGGTGGCGACCACCGCGCCGTGCTCGTCGAGCAGCGTGATGTCGGAGACCAGCGTCTGCTTGCCCGGCCGGTCCGCCTCGCGGAAGCGGTGGTGGCTGACCATCCGCGCGGGCAGCGGCGCGAACAGGGTGAGCCTGCCGTAGGACAGCGGGATGCGGAACTCCTCGGCGAAGTTCATGCCGTGGAAGCCCGCCGCCAGGTCCAGCAGCGACGGGTGCAGCCGGATCAGGTCCAGGTCGCCCGCGAACGCGGCGGGCAGCTCCAGCTCGGCGACCGCGGTCCTCGGCCCGAGGTGCACGCGGCGCAGGCAGTCCGAGCGCGGTCCGAACCCCATCGGCCCGGTGTGCGTCACCGGTCCGCTGTCGCGCAGGCCCTCGACCAGCGCGGCCAGGTCACGCGTCCCCGGCGCGCCGTCGGGAGCCCGCTCGACGGCGCCGGTGACGTGCACGTGCCAGTCCTCGGTGTCGGCGCCCACCGCCCGGCTGACGACGTGGAACCGCCGTCCGGCGCCCGCGGGTTCCAGCACCACGCGCAGGTCGCGCCCGTCGTCGTCGCCGACGACGACGGGGGAGAGGAACGTGACCTCGCGCAGTGCGATGCCGACCCCGGTGCCGCCGCTGTGGTGCTCGTACGCGGCGCGCACCAGCTCCAGGTGCCCGGTGCCCGGCACGACCGCGTGCCCGACCATCCGGTGCTCGTCGATCAGCCAGGAGCCCGCGACGCTCAGCCGCGCCGAGTAGACGGCCAGACCCGGCCGGTCGACCAGGCACGCGTCCAGCAGCGGGTGCGCCACCGGGCCCTCCCGGCCGCCGCCGATCATCCGCGCGGCCATGCCCACCGACTGCCAGCCGTCCCAGTCGACCGCGACGACGCGGGGGTCGCCGTCGGCCGCGGCGCGGGCGGCGATCGCGCCGAGCACCGCGTTGGCGGCGACGTAGTCGACCTGGCCGACGCCGCCGGTGATGGCCAGGGTCGACGAGCAGTGCACGGTGAAGTCCGGCCGCAGCCGCCGGGACAGCGCGTCGACCACCAGCCCGCCGCGCACCTTGGGCGCGAGCACCCGCAGGGCCTCGGCCGGGTCCTTGAGCTGCGCCAGACCCGCCGCCGGGACACCCGCGGCGTGCACGATGCCGTGCACCGCGCCGAAGCGCGCCACCGCCTCGTCGGCGATCTCGGCCATCCGGTCGGCGTCGGCGACGTCGCCCGCGGCCACCACCACCTCCGCGCCCAGCTCGGTCAGCTCGCGCACCGCCGGGTGGCCCGGGTCGGCCGTGCGGCCGACGAGCACCAGCCTCGCCGCGTGGTCGGCGGCCAGCGCCCTGGACAGCTCCAGGCCGACGCCGCCGAAACCGCCGGTGATCAGGTAGACGCCGCCGTGGCGCAGCGGGGGAGTGGACCCCGGTACCCGCACCGAGCGGTGCCCGCGCCGCCAGCGCCGCCCTCCGCGCACAGCGGTGACGGTCTCGACGCCGGGGTTGAGCAACTCCGACAGCAGCCGCTCGGCCGCCGCCTCGGGGGCCGCGGCGGGGTCGAGGTCCACCGAACGGCAGGTCGTGTCGAGTTGTTCCAGCGGCAGCACCAGGCACGGCCCGGCCGCCACCGCCTGCTCGGGCGCGAGCCGCTCGGTGCCGAGCACGGCGTGCGCGCCGGTGGTGACGACGGTCAGGTCGAGCGGACCACCGGCCGCCGCGGCGTTGAACAGCAGCAGGCTGACGAAACCGCGGTCCAGGAACGCGTCCAGGGCGTCGAGGTCGGTCGGCGGGCCGACGTTCCACAGGTGCACGACCCGGTCCGGGGTCCCCGCGGCGGCGAGCAGCGCGCGGTGGTGCGCCGGGTCGGTCGGGTCGACCTCGTAGGCCGCCGGGCCGACCTCCCGCCAGTCGGCGCCGGCGCGGGCCGTCGTCACGGTGTGGCCCGCGGCGATCAACGTGTCGGCGAGCGCGGTGCCGACGCCGTGTTCGTCGACGAACAGCAGCCACGACCGGGGTTCGCCGCTCGGGACGGTGGCGTGCGGGGCCAGCGGCTCCCACACCGGCACGTTGAACCACTCGGCGATGTCGTCCTTGCGGTCCAGCGAGGGCGCGGACCTGCCCGCCCGGGCGGGAGCCGGGTCGATCCAGTATCTCTTGCCCTCGAACGGATACGTGGGCAGCGTGGTTCGCGGGGTGTCGCCGCCGCCGCGCAGCGCGGCCCAGTCCAGGTCGACGCCCTCGGCCCACAGCCTGCCCGCGGTGGTCAGGAGGAAGGCTTGCTCGCTGCGCGCGTCGTACTCGCCGGGCAGCGAGGACACCGCGCGCAGGCCGGGGGCGGCCCCCCGTGGCCGGGCGAGCAGGGCCAGGCTGCTCAGCGTCTGCCCCGGCCCCACCTCCAGCAGCAGGTGCTCGGCGCCAGCCCACAGGCGCGACACCGCGTCGGCGAAGCGGACCGGCTCCCGCATGTGCCGCACCCAGGCGTCGCGGTCGAGCGCCTGCGCGGGGGTGACCCAGTCGCCGGTCAGCGTGGACACGCAGGGAACCCGCGGCTCGGCGAGGGTCACCTCGGCCAGCAGCGCGGTGAACTCCCCGGCGATCGGCGCCATGGCGTGCGAGTGGAACGCGTGCGTGGTCCGCACCCGGCGGACCGCGACCTCCTCGGCGGTGAGGCGGCGTTCCAGTCCGGACACCGCGTCCTCGTCACCGGCGACGACGCACAGCAGCGGCCCGTTCACCGCCGCCAGCGACAGCCCGTCGCCGAGCAGTTCGCGGACCCGGGCCTCGGGCAGCGGGACGGCGAGCATCGCGCCCGCGGGCAGGCCCTCGATCAGCTCGGCCCGCTTGGCCACCAGCAGCAGCGCGTCGGGCAGCGAGAGCACGCCGGACAGGCACGCGGCGACGTACTCGCCGATGCTGTAGCCCAGCAGCGCGTCGGCCCGCACGCCCCAGGACTCCCACAGCCGGGCCAGGGCGTACTCGACCACGAAGGTGATCGGCTGCGCGAACCGGGTGGCGTCCAGCCCGCTCGCGCGCCGGGGGCCGCGGCCGAGCATCGCGCGCAGATCGATCCCGCCGGAGTCCGAAGCGGACTCGCCAGCCGGGTAGAGCAGGGTGCGCGGGTCGACGCCGAGCAGCGGCTCCAGGATCTCCGCGCACCGGTCGACCTCGGCGCGGAACACCGGCTCGGCGTCGTACAGCTCGCGGGCCATGCCCGGCCGCTGCTCGCCGAGCCCGGGGAACAGCATGGCGACCGGCGGCCGGGTGCCGTCGGCGGTGCCCGAGCGCACCACGCGTGGGTCGCGCAGCGCGTCGACCGCCGCGCCGGTGCTGTCGGCGACCACGAACCGGCGGTGGGCGAACGGGTGCCTGCCGTCCTGCAGGGTCGCCGCGACCGCCACCAGCGGCAGGTCCGGCGACTGGTCGAGGTGGTCGGCGAGCCGGGCGACGGCGGCGTCCGCAGCCCCGGCGGTCCGGGCGGAGACCGGCAGCAGTTGGCGGCCCGCGGCTGCGGCCCGCCGCTGCGGCGCCTCTTCCAGCACGACGTGCGCGCCGGTGCCGCCCATGCCGAAGGAACTGACCCCGGCGCGGCGCGGACCGCCCTCCTCCGGCCAGTCGCGCAGCGCGGTGTTCACCCGGAACGGGACGGTGTCGAAGTCGATGTCCGGGTTGGCGGTGTCGAAGTGCAGGCTGGGCGGCAACTGGCGGTGCTGCAGCGCGAGCACGGTCTTGATCAACCCGGCCACCCCGGACGCGGCGTGCGTGTGCCCGATGTTGGACTTGACCGCGCCGAGGGCGATCCGACCCGCGGGCACGCCGCGGAAGGCCCGGCTCAGCGCCTCGACCTCGATCGGGTCACCCACGGGTGTGCCACTGCCGTGGGCCTCCACGTAGGACACCGTGGCCGGGGCGACCTCGGCTGCGGCCAGCGCGGCCCGGATCACCCGCTCCTGACCGGCCACGCCGGGGGCGGTGAACCCGACCCGCTGCGCGCCGTCGTTGCCGACGGCCGAACCCCGGATGACCGCGCGGATCGGGTCGCCGTCGGCCAGCGCGTCGGCCAGCCTGCGCAGCACGACCACCCCCGCGCCGTTGCCCGCGACGGTGCCCTGCGCGGTGGCGTCGAACGGGCGGCAGTGCCCGTCGGCGGAGAAGATCCCGCCGGGCTGGTGGACGTAGCCGAGCTGCTGGGCGCGCACGGTGACGCCGCCCGCGAGGGCGGTGTCGCACTCGCCCGCGATCAGCGCCTGGCACGCGGTGTGCACCGCGACGAGCGAGGTCGAGCACGCCGACTGCACGGTCATGGCGGGCCCGGACAGGCCGAGCCGGTAGGCGATCCGGGTCGCCAGGTAGTCGCTCTCGTTGGCGATGTTCCTGGCGAAGACCCCGGCGGTGTCGTCGGGGTCGATGTGCCCGGCGAGGTTGTCCAGGTAGGTGTTGTAGTACGAGCCCGCCCAGACGCCGACCGGGCCGGGGGCGTGGCGCGGGTCGAGGGCCGCGTCCTCCAGCGCCGCCCACGCGCACTCCAGCAGCACCCGGTGCTGCGGGTCCATCAGCGCCGCCTCGCGCGGGTTGACGCCGAAGAAGTCCGCGTCGAACAGGTCCGCGTCCGCCAGCACCCCCTGCGCCGGGACGAAGTCCGGGTTGGCGAGCAGGGCGGGGGACACGCCCCCGGCGACCAGCCGCTCGCGCGGCGCGACGGTGATCGACTCGACGCCGTCGCGCAGGTTGCGCCAGAACCGGTCCGCGTCGGGCGCGCCGGGGAACCGGCACGCCAGCCCGACGACGGCGACCTCCAGGCCAGTGGGCTCGGCGCTGGTCACGACCGGCCGTCCTCTCTCGCGTCCGCGCGCAGTCGGCGACCGCGCAGCACGCGGTCGCGGTCCCGGCCGCGCGGGGCGGCGACGGGGGCGGTGTCGGTGCCCGCGAGGTGCTCGGCGAG
Source organism: Actinokineospora pegani (assembly GCF_009745975.1). Lineage (GTDB taxonomy): Bacteria > Actinomycetota > Actinomycetes > Mycobacteriales > Pseudonocardiaceae > Actinokineospora > Actinokineospora pegani. The sequence goes on from NZ_WHOL01000077.1 coordinate 125,402, forward strand.
CGTGGCCACCGTCGGGCACATGGTCAGCGTCACGACCGGCACGTCGTGGCCGAGCTCGACGCGCAGCAACTCACGCATCCTGGTGAGCAGCAGCGAGTTGCCGCCGAGGTCGAAGAAGTTCTCGTCCTCGCCGATCCGGTCGCGGCCGAGCACCCGGCACCACAGCCCGGCGATCCGCCGCCGCACCGGGTCCCCGATCTCGGCGGCAGGCGCGCCCTGCTCGGCGGCCACCCGCTCGGCGATCTGCTCGGCCAGCGCCAGCCTGCGCACCTTGCCGGTGGGGCTGCGCGGCACGTCGTCGACGCGGAACACCCGGCTCGGCACCTTGTGGTCGGCCAGCCGCTCGGCCACGTGCGCGCGGATGTCGCGCTCGACGACCACGGCGCCCTCCCGCGCGACGACGGCCACGGCGACGTCCTCGCCGAGCGTCGGGTGCGGCAGGCCGAAGGCGACGGCCAGCTTGACCGCCGGGTGGTCGGCGAGCGCGTCGTCCACCTCGACCGGGGCGACCTTCATCCCGCCCCGGTTGATGATCTCCTTGCTGCGCCCCACGATGTGCAGGTGGCCGTCGGCGTCGAGGCGGCCCTCGTCGCCGGTGCGCAGCCACCCGTCCGCGGTGAACGCGGCCAGGTTCGCCTCGGGGTTGTCCTCGTACCCGGCCGTGACGTTCCCGCCGCGGATGGCGATCTCACCGGACTCACCCGTCGGGACGCGCTCCCCGGCCCGGTCGAGGATGATCACCGGCTCGCCGACGGGCACCCCGACCGAGCCGGGCTTGCGCAGACCGGGCGGCAGCGGGTTCGCGGTGACCAGCGACCCCGCCTCGGTCATGCCGTACGCCTCGATGACCGGCGCGCCGAAGGTCTGCTCCAGCGCGCCGAGCAGCGCGAGCGACAGCGGCGCCGAGGCGGAGCGGATGAACCGCAGCCCACCGCCCGCCAGCAGGTCGGCGTGCCCGGCCGCGGCGCTGACCAGTGCCTGGTGCATGGCCGGGACCGCGCTGTACCAGGTGGGGCGGAAGTCCCGGTACCAGTCGAAGAACCCGGTGTCGGAGAAGCCGGGCGCGCAGACGATCCCGCCGCCGCCGAGCAGCACGGCGATCAGCGTGCTGGTCAGCCCGTGCGCGTGGAACAGCGGCATCATGTTCAGGCACAGGTCGTGCTCCCCGATGGCGAACCAGGCGCGGGTGTTGCCCGCGGCCGTGCGCAGCCCGGCGTGGGTGTGTGGCACCAGCTTCGGGCGCGAGGTGGTACCCGAGGTGTGCAGGATCAGCGCGGTGTCGTCGTCCCCGGCCGGACCGCGGCGCGCCTGGTCGAGGTCGCCGGGGTCGCCGCGCAGGTCGAAGTGCCCGGCCGGGGCCGAGTCGTCGGAGACCAGTTCCAGCACGCGCACCCCCCGCGACCGGGCCACGGCCACGGCGGGGGAGTCCGAGCCGGCGGGCACCAGCAGCGCGTCGGCGCGCATGTCGGCGAGGTAGAAGGCGAACTCCCGCTCGCGGTAGGCGGGGTTGAGCGGCGCGGCGGTGGCGTGCGCGGCGACGCCGGTGAACGCCACCGCCAGGTCCGGGCCGTTGGGCAGCACGATGGCGACCCGGTGCCCGCGGCCGATCCCGAACCCGTTGAGGGCGCGGCCGATCTCGGCGACCCGCCGGTCGAGACCGAGGTAGTCCAGCGGTGCGCGGCCGGGGGCGAGCACCGCCGACGCGGTGGGCCGGACCTCGGCGTGCAGGCGGACCGCGCCCGCGAGGCCTGGCGTCAGGTCTGTCGGTGTCACCCGGGTTCAGTCCCTTCCATGACGTCTTCGAGGGTGTGCAGGCCGGGTGGCGCGGCGGCGGCGAAGCGGACGGCCAGCAGGACGCCCGGCAGGAACGCCCGGCGGTCGGCGACGCGGTGCAGCACCTCGACGTGCTCGCCGGGGCCCGCGGCGAGCACCCGGTGCTCGCTCACCGCGTCGCCGAGGCGGAACGACGCCGTCTCCGGCGCGGTGGCCGTCCCACGCGGCCGGCCCCACTGCTCGGCGAGCATCCCGGCGGTGCCGCTCGGCCGGTCGCGCTTGCCCGCGAAGTGCACGTCGAGCACGCCCGCGTCCCACTCCGGGCCGGTCGAGGCGGCCAGTTCGCGGACGAACCGGGCCACCGACAGCAGGGCGAGGCTGAAATTGGCCGCCGCGACCACGGCCCGCCGCCGCGCCACCTCGGCGAGCAGCGCGCGCTCGTCGGCGTCGAGGCCGCTGGTGCCGAGCACGAGCGGGCACCCGGTGCCGGGCAGCGCCGCCAGCAGCGCGGCGGTGGCCCCGGCGCCGGTGAAGTCGACGATCACGGGCGCGCGTCCGGCGACCGGGGACAGGTCGACGGCGGTCTCGCCGTCGGCGCGGCGGGTGCTGAGCCTGCCCAGCGCATCGAACCCCGGCGTGGTCTGCACGGCGTCGGCGACGAGGTCGGACATCCGGCCCCGCACGCCGCAGACGGCCACCGGCACGGTCGGCGCGGTCACCGGTACGCCCCGCCGGTGACCAGGCCCATCCGCCTGGCCAGTTCGGCCTCGACCATCCGCCTGCCGCCGAAGTGCGCCAGCACCGCGCGGCCGGGCCAGCCGGGCCGGGTGACCGGGGTGTCGGCGAGCCCGAGGTCGGCCGTCATGTCCTCGGCGACCACGACGGTCCGGTGCAGCAGGTCGGTGCACGCCAGCAGCACCGCGGCCACCGCCTGACCGCCGGTCGCCTCGGCGCGGGACCCGGCGCCGTGCTCGGCGGCGAGCCCGGCCAGGTTCACCTCGATCTCGAGCTTGCTCAGCTCGTGCGCCAAGTACTGCGACGTGCTCAGCGCCCGCACACCCGCCCCGGTGACGGCCAGCGTGCGGCGCAGGTCCGCGATCACCCCGGCGCACCAGCGGGCGCCGAACGCGGCGAACCGCCAGGCGTGGTCGGCCAGCGCGGCCCGCACCGGACCCGCCTCGGTCAGCGACACCGGCTCGGACAGCGCGTCCCCGCGCAGCACGGCGCCGACCGCCGCACCCACCCCGCCGTCGACCCGCACACCCGCGGCGTCGCTCGGCAGCAGCGCCAGCCGGACCCCGCCGTCGAGGGCGACGGCCACCAGCGCCACCTCCGCACCGGGCGCGGTGAGCTGGAAGCCGCCGTCGAGCACGACATCCGCGCCGTCGCGGATGCCCTGCAAGGGGTTCTGCGACAAGGAGAACAGCGCGTTCGGCCGGAACAACCCCACCGCGGCGGAGGTGGCGCCCGAGCGGACCCGGCCCACCAGCTCGTCCTCGGCGAACAGCGCGAGCAGCGGGTGGATCGTGTGCTCGGCCTCCAGGTCGGCCGCGACCTCGGTGAACGACCGGCCGGCGGTCACCGCCCGCCCCCGACGAACTCGGCGATCGAGTCGACCGTCGCCAGGTGCTGCGGGTCGGCCTCCGGGTCGATCGCCACGCCGTAGCGCGCCTCCAGCGCCTCCAGCAGGTTGATGTAGCCGATGGAGTTCACCCCGGCCGCGTCCAGCGCGCCGCCTGCCGCCCGCAGGTCGGCCACGGTGACGACCCGGCCGGTGGCGACCTCGATCAGCCGCTCGATCTCCGCCCGCCGGTCGGTCGCCCCGACCGGGGCGACGGCCCCGACTGCCTCGTTGCTCACGTCAGCTGCTCCTGTCGCTCTCGGTCGTGCCGACCAGGGCCCGCAGCTCCGCCATCCGGACCTTGCCGGTGGTCGAGCGCGGGACGGCGGCCAGGTACGACACCCGGCCGGGGACCTTGTAGGCGGCGAGCCCGGCGCGGCAGTGCCGGATCACCTCGTCGCGGCTCGGCGGCCGCGGCCCGCCGAGCACGGCGTGCAGCACCGCCTCCCCGTTGGCGTCGGCGTCGGCGAACACCACCGCCTCGGCGACGCCGTCGAGCACCCGCAGCACCTGCTCGACCTCGACCGGGTCGACCTTGCGGCCCGCCAGGTTGATCGGACCGCCGAGGCGGCCGGTGACGAACAGCCGCCCGTCCTCGACCCGTCCCCGGTCGCCGGTCCGGTAGTACCCGTCCGCGTCGACCCGCTCGGCGAGCAGGTCGGGGGCGTTGAGGTAGCCGCTGGACATGGACTCGGTGCGCACCCGGACCTCGTGCTCCCCGGTGGGCAGCTCCACGATCCGCAGCGACACCCCGGGCAGCGCCGTGCCCAGGCCCTCGCCGCGGTCGGCGTCGCGCTCGTAGGTGCACGGGCCCGCCTCGGCGATGCCGTAGTAGTCGGCGATCGGGACGCCGTAGACCCGCTCGAAGTCGGCGCGGACGCCCGGCGCCAGCACCGAGGCGGCCGACACGGCCCTGCTCAGCGTGGCGAACGGGGCCACGTCCGGCGCGGGCGCCTCGCCGAGCACCCGGTAGGCCAGCGGGAAGGCGACCAACCGGGTGGGGCGGGCCGCGGCCACGGCGCGGGTGATCCCCCGCGACGACGGGAGACCGCGGTAGAGGTGCAGTTCGCCACCGACGAGCAGCACCGGCAGCAGGGAGGTGTTGAAAGCCAAGCCGTTGCTGAACGACGCCAGGCACAGCACCCGGTCGTCCGCGCCCAGCCCGGTCCCGGCGACCCAGTTGCGGGCCGCGGCGAGCACCGCCCGGCCGGAGAACTCCAGGCACTTCGGCTCGCCGGTGGTGCCGGAGGTGAACCGGCAGGTCGCCGTGTCCGGCCGGGGACGCGGCGCGGTGGCGGGCGGGTCGTCGAGAGCGGCGATCGACAGCGCGCTGTCGGCCACCGGGCGGATCTCGGCGGGGAGCGGGAACTTCGCGGGCGCGGCGGTCAGGAAGTCGCCGACCCCGCACCCACTCGCGATCGCGGCCAGCTCCACGGCCCCGAACTTCGCGTCCACGAGCATCGGCAGCCTGCCGGACCGGATCAGCGCGTAGTAGGAGACCAGGTACTCCAGGCTGTTGTCGGCGTGGATGCCGACCCGGCGGCGGTCCGGGCCGAGCACCGCGTCGAGCTCCGCGGCGCGCGACCGGACCCGCTCGGACAGCTCGGTGTAGCTGACCCGGTCGGCGCCGTCGACGACGGCGGTCCGCCCGGCGTGCTCGGCGCAGGCGGCCGCGAGCACCTCGGCCAGGTCGACCTCAGCCACGGCCGACCCCGCTCGGCGCCACCGGCGCGGCGGGCTGGGCCAGCTCGGCCCGGCAGGCCAGGCTGTGGTTGGCGATGGTCAGCATGGTGGTCTGGCTGCCGCCGGACATCCGGAACCCGCGGGCCTGCGCGTGCGCGGCCAGCGAGGCGCTGCCCCACATGTAGCCCGCGCCGCCCTCCAGGTCGGTGCACAGCGCGGCCAGCTCAGTGGCCTTCTCCACGCAGAACCACTTCAACTCCGCGACCTCCGGCACGCTGCTGCCGCCCTCGGTCAGCCGCAGGTAGCCGTCGACGACCCCGGCCGCCATCAGCTCCTGGTCGGCCCTGGCCCTGGCCAGCGCGTGCGCGTTGACCGGCCACGCGGCCAGCGGCCTGCCGCCCAGCTCGCGGCCGCCGGTGTGCCCGACGATGTGGTCGAGCAGCCGCCGGTGCAGCTGCCAGGCGTCCGCGGCGATCAGGAACCGCATCCGCGACATCACCCGGTTCCAGCGCATGAGCTGGCTGACCCCGCCGCGCGAGACGACCTGGTCGCGCGGGACCCGGGCGCCCTCGAAGGACACCGTGGCCGAGTCGATCGCGCGGGTGCCGAGCTTGTCGTGCACCTCCACCACCTCGACCCCGGGGGTGTCCTTGCCCACCAGCACGATCGCGGGCGCGCCGTCGAGCTGCGCGCTGACGAAGCACAGGTCGGCGTTGGCGCCGTTCACGACGTACTTCTTGCGCCCGGTGACCACGACGGAGTCGCCGTCGGTCGTGGCGGTCGTGGGCTCGGCGGCGGACGGGTCGGTGTCGCACTGGCAGGCCACCGACTCACCCGAGACCACCGCGGGCAGGTGGCGGGCGCGCAGGCCCGGATCGGCCGCCGAGACCAGCCAGTCGGCGGCGATCTCGGTCTGCACGTGCAGACCCAGGGCCAGGCCGCCGTCGCCGACCCCGGCCACGGCCTCGCCGAGGACGAGCGCGCCGAGCAGGCCGAGGCCCTGGCCGCCGTGCTCGCGCGGCAGCGACACCCCGAGCAGCCCGTGCTCGGCCATGTCCCGCCACAGCTCCTTGCGCACGTGCCCGCCGGGGGTGGTGCGCCAGCGGTCGAGCAGGTCGGGGGTGAAGTACGCGGACGCGCGGGTGGCGAGCGCGCGGTGCTCGTCGGTCAGGCGTGCGGACAGGACGGTGTTGCTCAGCATGGACTGGTCACCACTCTCCGGGTGGGCACCCGGCTCAGGAGTCGATGCGGGAGGCGAGGCCGTGGCTGTGCGCGACCGGGGCGCGGTCCCACTTGACCGCGCTCTCGTCGGCGACGCCCGCGGCGAGGACGTAGAGCACCTCCTCGGCGGGCTCCAGCCGCACCAGGTCGGCGACCAGGTGCTCGTCGAAGCCGCCCAGGCAGGTGATGCCCAGGCCGTGCGCGGTGGCGCCGAGGCACAGCCGCTGGGCCGCGGCCGCGGCGTGGAAGTGCAGTTCCGCCAGCCCCTGCGTGCCGTGCTCGGCGAGCACCCGGCGGACCGGGGCGTGCAGCGCGATGACCACCGCGGCCGAGCGCACCACGTCCTGGCGCATACAGGCCGTGATGACCTCCTCGCTCGTCCCGGCGTCGCCGCCGAGCGGGCGCAGGCCGTGCTCGTCGGGCAGGTAGGCGTAGGCGCCAGGCGAGGTGCCCGACACCTCGCGCAGCAGCAGCCGCACGCCGACGGCGACACCGTCGGCGCAGTCCACCGGGGTCGTGGCCCGCAGCGCCGCCAGCGCCCGGCCGAGTTCGTCGGCGGGACTGGCTGAGGGCAGGAACCCCTTGGCCGACTTGCGACGCAGCACCGTCGACCGCAGCGGGGCGGTCCCGAGCGGGTCCGGCACGGCCAGCGGCACGCCCGGTTCGCCACCCGCCGTCGCGACCACCGAGCGCATCGACCCGAGGACCGGCTTGGACCGGGGCCCCGCGTGGTAGGTGCTGATGGAGTCGATGCTGTGCCAGCCCGCGCGCTCCTCGTCGTCGGTCGGCTCCAGACCGCCCTCCTGGTCGTCGCGCCAGACCGGTACGGCGAACGGGTTGGCGGCGCGGTCCGGCCCACCGGTCGGCTCGGCCGACCCGTGCAGCGTGATCAGCGTCTGCGGCTCGCGCCCCACCGGGTCGATCCCGAGCACCCCGGCCGCCGCGGTGCGGTCGAACCGCAGGTGCACCCTGGTGTCGAAGCCCGCGTCCTCGGCCACGACGGCGATGTTGTTCGCCACGTGACCGCCGTCGAGGTGGGTGTAGAGGTAGCCCCGCCTGCCGTACTTGCGCATGGACAGCCACGGCCTGCCGACGACGACCACCACCGCGGACGGCTGCTCCTGGACCTCGGGCAGGAGCGCGTTCAGCGCACCTCCGGCGATCGGCCGCAAGTAGCGCAGACAGCAGCCCGCGACGTCGTAGTGGTGCAGCTCGTACCCGTCGGGTCCGCCCAGCGCGACCAGCACCTCAACCGGGTACAGCGCCCCGGCCGACGGGGTGGTGCGGGCCCGGATCAGCGATCGGCCTTTGGTGATCGAGGTGCCCGAACGTTCGCCGTAGCCGACGCAGAGCACCTCCGACACCGCCGCCCAGGAGCGGGCGAACAGGCCGCGCCGCGTCGACGTCGCCACCGGGGCGGCGATGGCGGTGGCGGCCCGCAGCCTGGTCTCGTCCCAGAACCTGGTCAAGGTGGGGTTGGCCTGCTCGTCGACGTCCACGCCCCACGGCAGGTTCACGACAAGACCGTCACGGGGTGACCGGGAAACGAAACGCAGAACAAAACCTGGTAGACAGCGGAAAAAGAAGACAAGAATCCACTCCAGACAACTCGGATTGGCTCTGCCGAATCTATTCCAGACGTGCAGGCCCCCGGCCTGTCGGTCGTCAACCATGCAACCCGACGCCTATATTCGTGTCCACCCCATTGTGAGTCGGATCACGATTGATCTCATTGTGGCCGCTTCTTCGCTGGTACTGGATTTTTCGCCGTGATCACCGAATCGTCCCGCCCGAATGGAGCAATGCGCCGTTCGTGATCGGGGGTGTGATTGTAGGAGAATTCCAGTTCAGCGCAAGAATGGTGGTGTCAGGATTACCGGTTCGGCCCAGTGGGGTTCCGTCCAGCGATGACCAGTTCGGTCGTCCATAGGGTGCGTGCCTCGTTCGGAGTATCCAGCCGTGCATTCGAGTGAACGAGAATGGCAAGTCGGTCATTTTCCAACCGGTCGGACAATTGCCCGGTTGCGGCGCCGCGCTGTCCTGACCCCCGCTGCGTCGTGCCCCGGTGAATGGAGCTCCGCCGCGTGTGCGGGTGAGTCCGAACGCCCAGTGCAGCCCTTTCCCGCATTGTGGTCCGAGATTGACATTGCCCGGCGGTCGAGTTCACGTCGGCGGTTCTGGGCGAAATGTCCATGCCGCCGCCTTGTCCGGTAGGGCGATCCAGGACGCCGCGTCGACGGCGCCCAGGATCGGCACAGCGCGAACGCCCGGACCGATCAGCTCGGCCCATCGGCGTGCTGGGCCGGACTGCCGGCCGGCAGGCCGCGCCAGGGTTCGACGCTGGTGTCTATCTGGCCCCGGGCCGGCTCAACGTTCAGACGGGACCTGGGCGAGCCGGGCGCGCAGGGTCGCGGCGAAGTCCTCGGCGCGGTCGAGTTGCGTGCGCAGTTTGGCGATCTGCGCCAAGGCGTCCCGCTCGTAGCCGCGCACGCGGTCGAGCAGCGCCTGCCGCTCCCCGGCGTCGAGGTCGGCGGCGTCGAGGCGGTCGGTGGTCTCGAGCAGGTCGCGCATCTGCTCCAGGGAGAAGCCGAGTGGTTTCATGCGCCGGATCACCATCAGGCGGGTGACGTCGTCCTCGGTGTAGAGGCGGAAGCCGCCTTGGGAGCGGGCGGAGGGGATGACCAGGCCGGTCTCCTCGTAGTGCCGGATGGTGCGAAGGGACAGTTCGGTGCGCGCGGCGACCTCACCGATCTGCATGTGCCCGTCGCCCACCATGGTGTCCTGTCCCTCCGGTGGGATGTCCGGCACACCCCGCGCGGATCTACCTTAACGTCAGGGTAGAGTTTCGACCGGTGCGGGGAGACCCGTCCGTCGCCGCGCCGTCGTATCGGGGTCAGTGCCGTCTCCGGTGAAGAGTCGATTCCCCGCGGGAGACGAGTGTGTGCGAGCCCCTGACGCCCAGCGCCGCGGCCTGTCCGCCGTAACGCCCCGCTCCGGGAAGTCGGTGCCGTGCCCCGTCGCGGCCCGTCTCGCTTCGCCCACCTGGGTCCCGCCACCGCGGAACCGTCCTCGCGGGGCGCCGTCCGGCGCCGCCGTGTCCCGCCGCACGCCCCTGGCCTCGACCGGGCGTGCCCGAGCATGACAGGTACCTGCTCCGTTGCCCTCTCCCGACTCCATCCCGCCCCCGTCGTCGCCAGTCGCCCGCTTGCGCGGGCTCTCACCTGACTGGCTCCGCGACCCGAAGGTGTGGCGCACCGAGATCCTCGCCGGGCTCGTCGTCGCGCTGGCGCTGATCCCCGAGGCGATCTCCTTCTCCATCATCGCCGGGGTCGACCCGGCGGTGGGCCTGTTCGCCTCGTTCACCATGGCCGTGGTCATCTCCGTCGTCGGCGGGCGCCGGGCCATGATCTCCGCCGCCACCGGCGCGGTCGCGCTGGTCATCGCCCCGCTCAACCACGCGCACGGGCTGGGCTACCTGGTCGCCGCCGTCATCCTCGCCGGGGTGTTCCAGATCGTGCTCGGCGCGCTCGGCGTCGCCAAGCTGATGCGCTTCATCCCCCGCTCGGTGATGGTCGGCTTCGTCAACGCCCTGGCCATCCTGATCTTCCTGGCCCAGGTGCCGGAGATGCGCGACGTCCCCTGGGCGGTCTACCCGCTGATCCTCGGCGGGCTGGCGCTGATGGTGTTCTTCCCGAAGATCACCACCGTCGTGCCCGCACCGCTGGTGTCCATCGTCGTGCTCACCCTCATCACCGTCGGCGCGGGCATCGCCGTCCCGTCCGTCGGCGACAAGGGCGCCCTGCCGTCGTCGCTGCCGGTGCCGGGCCTGCCGGACGTGCCGTTCACCCTGGACACCCTCGCCATCATCGCCCCCTACGCCTTCGCGGTGGCGCTGGTCGGGCTGATGGAGTCGCTGATGACCGCGAAGCTGGTCGACGACATCACCGACACCCACTCCAACAAGACCCGCGAGTCCATCGGCCAGGGCGTCGCCAACATCGTCACCGGCTTCTTCGGCGGCATGGGCGGCTGCGCCATGATCGGCCAGACCATGATCAACGTGAAGGTCTCCGGCGCCCGCACCCGCGTGTCGACCTTCCTCGCCGGGGTCTTCCTCATGGTCCTGTGCATCGCCTTCGGCCCCGTGGTCTCCGACATCCCGATGGCCGCCCTGGTCGCGGTGATGGTCATGGTGTCCTTCGCGACCTTCGACTGGCACTCCATCGCCCCCAAGACCCTACGCCGGATGCCCCTCGGGGAGATCACGGTCATGGTGGTCACGGTCGCCTGCGTGGTGATCACCGACAACCTCGCCATCGGCGTCGTCGTCGGCTCGGTCACCGCCATGGTCATCTTCGCCAAGCGCGTCGCCCACCTCGCCGAGGTCACCGCCGTCATCGACCCCGACGGCACCACGGTCGTCTACCGGGTCACCGGCGAGCTGTTCTTCGCCTCCTCCAACGACCTCGTCGGCCAGTTCGACTACGCGGGCGACCCGCCCCACGTCGTCATCGACCTCAGCGTCGCCCACATCTGGGACGCCTCCTCCGTCGCCGCCCTCGACGCCATCGAGACCAAGTACACCCAACGCGGCAAGACCGTCGAGATCACCGGCCTCAACCCACCCAGCGCCCACCTGCACGGCAAACTCTCCGGCGCGCTCACCGCAGGCCACTGACCCGGCGCCGCCAACCGACCCCGTCGTCGGTTGGCGGCGCTCGTGGCGAAGGCCGTGGCGGCGACGCCAGGGCTGGCCGAGGCATTCACTCTGGATCACCCGAAAGGTTCGGGCAGTTTCGGAACTACTCCGGCTCCCACTCGACTGACTGGGGGAGGAACGTTCCACAACCAGAGGTGACCCACTCCATGCCCAGCAAGGACCGTAGTTCGGCGGCCGCGCGCCGCGGCCTGTCCCTGAACGTGATCTTGACCGCCGTTGTCGTCGTGGTCGCCACCGCCGTGATCGCGGCGGTGCTGCTCGCGGGCCGCCCCGACACCGCGGGCGGCAGCACGAACGAGACGCTCCGGCCTCCAGGCAGCCACACGCTGTCGCAGGGGGCGGGCGACGAGGTCACGGTGGTGGAGTTCCTGGACTTCCAGTGCCCGGCCTGCGCCTCGTTCTACACGAACGTCACCAAGAAGTTGGAGCAGGACTACATGGGGCGGTTCACCTTCGTCCCCCGCCACTTCCCGCTTCTGAGCCACCCGCTCGCCGTTCCGGCCGCCCGGGCCGCCGAAGCCGCGGGCAAGCAGGGAAAGTACGCGCAGATGTACCACGCCCTCTACGACGAGTACGCGTCCTGGGCGCTGACCGAGGACGGGAAGTCCACCAGCGACGACCTCGCGAGGGCCACCGCGCGGTTCGAGGCGTTCGCCACCGCGGCAGGCCTCGACCTGGCCCGCTTCCGCGTGGACGTGGCCGCACCCGAGGTGCAGGCGATCGTCGACCAGGACATCGCCGACGGCCGCGAGCTCGGTGTGGACAGCACCCCGACGTTCTTCATCAACGGCGAGAAGTTCCAGCCGCGAGGCAGCACCGCCGCCGAGGTCGACCGGGAACTGCGCGCGAAGATCGACGCCGGGACCACCGGATGAGCCGCGCACTGCTCTGGCTGTACACCATCGGCGGCGGCCTCGGCCTCGCCGCGGCGATCGCGTTGACCCTGGAGAAGATCGCCAAGCTCACCGACCCCACCCACGTGCCGATCTGCTCGCTGAACCCGGTGATCTCCTGCGGGTCGGTGATGGACAGCGCCCAAGCCGCCGCGTTCGGCTTCCCCAACCCGCTCATCGGCATCGCCGCCTTCGCCGTCGTGGTCACCACCGGGGTGGCCGGGCTCGCGGGGTTCCAACCGCCGCGCTGGTACCAGGTCGGCCTCGCCGCGGGCACCACGTTCGGCGTGGTGTTCGTGCACTGGCTCATCGCCTCGAGCCTCTACGACATCCACGCCCTGTGTCCGTACTGCCTCGTCGTGTGGATCGTGACGATCCCGCTGTTCTGGTACACCGCCCTCGCGACCTGGCCCGTGCTCGCACCCCTGCGCAAGGTCCACAGCGCGGTCTTGGCGCTCTGGTACGTGGTGATCGTGGTCCTCGTGCTGATCGCCTTCTGGGACTACTGGACCAGCCTGTTCGCCTGACACCGCCCGCGGTTCGGCGGTCCCGTTCGCGCTCTGGATCGGCGAGCGCGAACGGGACCGGAAGCGGGCACTGACCGCTTCTTACCTGTCCGAACTGAACGCCGCGTCGAAAGCCGCGGCGGGCGGGTCGAAAGCCATGCGGCGGACGAACTCCAACGCCTCCGGCGCGCCCACGAGGCGGTCCATGCCCGCGTCCTCCCACTCCACCGAGACCGGGCCGTCGTAGCCGATGGTGTTGAGCATGCGGAAGCAAGCCTCCCACGGTACGTCGCCGCGGCCGGTGGAGACGAAGTCCCAGCCGCGGCGCGGGTCGGCCCACGGCAGGTGGGAACCCATGCGGCCGTTGCGGCCGTTGCCGATCCGGCGCTTGGCGTCCTTGCAGTCGACGTGGTAGATGCGGTGGCGGAAGTCCCACAGGAAATCGGCGGGGTCGAGGTCCTGCCACACGAAGTGGCTGGGGTCCCAGTTGAGCCCGAACGCGGGTCGGTGCCCGATCGCGTCGAGCGCGGCGACGGTGGTCCAGTAGTCGTAGGCGATCTCCGACGGGTGCACCTCGTGGGCGAAGCGCACCCCCACCTCGTCGAACACGTCGAGGACCGGGTTCCAGCGGTCGGCGAAGTCCTGGTACCCGGCGTCCACCATGGACTGCGGCACGGGCGGGAACATGGCCACGGTCTTCCAGATGCTGGACCCGGTGAACCCCACCACCGTGTCCACGCCCAGTGCCGCGGCCGCCCGGGCGGTCACCTTCATGGCCTCCGCCGCCCGCTGCCGCACACCCTCCGGCTCGCCGTCGCCCCACACCCGTGCGGGCAGGATCGCCCGGTGCCGTTCGTCGATGGGGTCGTCGCACACAGCCTGGCCGGTGAGGTGGTTGGAGATGGCGAACACCCGCAACCCGTGCTCGTCCAGGATCGCGCGTCGACCGGCCACGTAGGACGGGTCCGCCACCGCCGCCCACGGGTCGAAGTGATCACCCCAGCAGGCGATCTCCAGCCCGTCGTAGCCCCACTGCCCGGCGAGGCGCGCCACCTCCTCGAACGGCAGGTCGGCCCACTGCCCGGTGAACAACGTGACGGGCCTCATCCGATCTCCTCCCAGCCACTGCCCTGGCTCGATGACCGCGCCACCGCGTCGAGGACGAGCTGCACCTGCAGCCCGTCGGCGAACGACGGCGTCGGGTCGACGCCGTCGGCGAGGTCGCGCACGAGATCGGCGACCTCGTGGGTGAACGTGTGCTCGTAACCCAGGCCGTGCCCGGGCGGCCACCACGCCCCCGCGTAGGGGTGCCCGGGCTCGGTGACCAGGATCCGCCGGAAGCCCGCGGTGGCCGGGTCGTCGGCGCCGTCGAAGAACGACAGCTCGTTCATCGACTCGAAGTCGAACGCCAGCGACCCGAGGCTGCCGTTCACCTCCAGCCGCAGCGCGTTCTTGCGCCCCGTCGCGAACCGCGTGGCCTCGAAGCTCGCCAGCCCGCCGCCTGCGAACCGCCCCAGGAACAGCGCGGCGTCGTCGACGGTGACCCGACCGCGGCCCACTGGGCCCGAATCAGCCGAGTCGCCCGCCGCCACCGGCAGGGGGCGCTCGCGCACGAACGTCTCCATCAGCGCGGTCACACCGGTGAGCCGGTCACCGACCACGAACTGCGCCAGGTCGACCGCGTGGGCGCCGATGTCGCCCAGCGCTCCCGATCCCGCCCGCTCGGCCCGCAGCCGCCACACCAGCGGGAACTGCGGGTCGACGATCCAATCCTGCATGTAGGTGCCGCGCACGTGCCGGATCTCGCCCAGCCGCCCGTCGGCGACCAGCTTGCGGGCCAGCGCCACGGCGGGCACCCGCCGGTAGTTGAAGCCGACCATGCTGTGGACACCCCGTTCGCGGGCGCGCTCGGCGGCGGCGGCCATCGCCCTGGCCTCGTCCACGGTGTTGGCCAGGGGCTTCTCGCACAGCACGTGCTTGTCGGCGTCCAGCGCGGCGATGGCGATCTCGGCGTGGCTGTCGCCGGGTGTGCAGATGTCGACGAGCGCCACGTCGTCGCGGCGCAGCAGCGCCTTCCAGTCGGTCTCGGTGTCGCGCCAGCCCAGCCGGTCGGCCGCGGCGCGGGTGCGGGTGGCGTCGCGGCCGCAGAGGACGGCCAGGTCGGGGGTGAGCCGCAGGTCGAAGAAGTGGGCGGCGGTGCGCCACGCCTGCGAGTGGACCGCGCCCATGAAGGCGTGCCCCACCATCGCGACCCCGAGGCGCCGCGAGGTGCTGCCCGCCGTCACGACTCGAACCCGAGCGGCAGGTAGGTGTCCACGTTGTCCTTGGTGATCGTGGCGGAGGCGAGGGTCAGCGACATCGGGACCTCCTTCTCGACGAGGTCGCCCATACCCCGGTTCTGCGCGACGAGCCGCGCCAGGGCCACGGCCGACGACGCCATCGACGGGCTGTAGGTCACGGTCGCCTTGAGGACGGTGTCGTCGGCCTTGATCGCGCGCATGGCGTTGGCCGAGCCCGCGCCGCCGACCATGAGGAACTCCCCGCGCCCGGCCTGCTGGATCGCGGCGAGGACGCCGATGCCCTGGTCGTCGTCGTGGTTCCACAGCGCGTCGAGCCGCGGTGCGGCCTGCAGCAGGTTGGCCGCGATGCGCTGCCCGCCTTGTGCGGTGAAGTCCGCGGCCTGGCGCGGGCCGACCGAGTAGCCGTAGGAGGACAGCGCGTCGACGAAGCCCCTGCTCCGGTCCTGGGTCAGCGGCAGGTTGTCGATTCCCGCGATCTCGCCGATCACCGGGTTGCTGACCCCCTTGGCCTTGAGCTGCTCGCCGATGTAGGTGCCCGCGGCGACGCCCATGCCGTAGTTGTCGCCGCCGATCCACGTGCGGTAGGCCAGCGGTGAGTCGAACACGCGGTCGAGGTTGATCACCGGGATGCCCGCGTCCATCGCCTTGCGGCCCAGGGCGGTGAGCTGGCTGCCGTCGTTGGGCAGGATCACCAGCGCGGAGACCTTCTTGGTGATCAGCGTGTCGACGGCCGCGATCTGCTGGGTGATGTCGGTGGTCGGGTTAACCGCCTCGAACGTGACGTCCGGGTAGCGCGCCGCCTGGGCCTGGGCGTTGGCGGCGATGGCGGCGATCCACCCGTGGTCGGCCGCGGGGCAGGAGAAGCCGATGGTGACGGGCTTGCCGGGCTCGGCGTTGTCGCCCGCGGGGGCCGCCCCCGCGGCGTTGTTCGCCGGGGCGGCGTTGCTGGTGCAGGCGGTCAGCGCCGCTACGGCGCCGATCCCGAGGGCGCCGGAGAGGAACCCGCGGCGGGAGTGGTCGGACATGGTCGCGCTCCTGTTCGGGGGAGGGGTCATGGGGTTGAGCGGCGCGCCCGGGCCTGGACGAGCACCGCGGCGACGATGATCGCGCCCTTGGCGATGTTCTGGACGTCGGTGTCGAGGTTGTTCAGCACGAACAGGTTCGTGATGGTGGTGAAGACCAGCACGCCGAGGATCGAGCCGACCAGCGTGCCGCGGCCGCCGGACAGCAGCGTGCCGCCGATGATCACCGCGGCGATGGCGTCGAGTTCGTAGAGCGTGCCGTGGGTGCTCGACCCGGTGGTGGTGAGCGAGGCGATCATGATCGCGGCGACGCCGCAGCACAGCCCGGACACCACGTAGAGCGCCGCGGTGTGCCTGCGCACGTCGAGCCCGGCCAGCCGGGCCGCCTCCGGGTTGCCGCCGATGGCGAAGGTCCGGCGACCGAAGGTCGTGCGGTTGAGCACCACCCACCCGATCGCGACGACGGCGGCGAACAGGTAGACCAGCAGCGGGATCCCGAGCAACCGCGTGGTGGCGATCGCGGCGATCGTCGGGTCGGTGACGATCTGGCTGCGCCGCCCGGAGATCCGCTCGGCCAGCCCCTGCGCGGATATGAGCATCGCCAGGGTGACGATGAACGGCACGATCCGCCCGTAGGCGATCAACAGGCCGTTGAGCAGCCCACCGGCCGCGCCCACGGCCAACGCGCACAACACCATCACCCACGGCCCGAACGACTGCGTCGCCACCGTCGTCGCCCAGACCGAGGCCAACGCCATCAGCTTGCCGACCGAGAGGTCGATCCCCCCGCCGATGATCACGAACGTCGCCCCGACGGTGATCACCCCGATGATCGACGCCGAGGTGAGGATCGTCAGCAGGTTCGCCGTGGTCGCGAACGTGTCGGCCGTCGCGACACCGACCACGGCGAGCAGCGCGAGCACGGCGACGAGCCCGAGGTTGTGGCCCACTCCGCCGAGGAACAGCCTGCTCCACGGCGACGGGCCCGCGGCGGGCTCCTCCGTCGCCATCGGCTCCGCAGAGACGGTGGTCTGCTCAGACATGCGCCGCTCCCATCACCAGGTCCAGGACCTTGCCCTCGTCCAGTTCCGCGGCCGGTGCGGTGTGCACGACCCGGCCTTCCCGCACGACGAGCACGGTGTCGGCCAGCCCCAGCACCTCGGGGATCTCACTGGACACCACGACCACCGCCACGCCCTGCTCCGCGAGCTGCCGGATCAGTGCGTAGATCTCACCGCGGGCGCCGACGTCGACGCCGCGGGTCGGCTCGTCGAGCAGCAGCACCCCGCCACCGTGCAGCAGCCAGCGCGCCAGCACGACCTTCTGCTGGTTGCCGCCCGACAGCGTCCGGACCGGGCGGGACGGATCGGCCGGGCGCACGTCGAGCCGCGCCATCACCGCCCGCGCGGCGCCGGACTCCGCGTCGGGGCCGAGGAACCCGGCGCGGGCGAACCGCCCCAGTGCGGGCAGCGACACGTTGCGCGCCACCGACTCGTGCAGCAGCAGCCCCTGGCTCTTGCGCTCCTCGGGGCACAAGCCCATCCCCGCGCGGACAGCGGCCGCCACCGACCCGGTGCGCAGCGCGCGACCCCGCACCCGGACGGTCCCGGCCGTGGCGCGGCGGGCGCCGTAGACCGTCTCGACGATCTCCGAGCGGCCCGAGCCCACCAGCCCGGCGAGCCCGACGACCTCACCCGCGCGCACGGTGAACGACACGCCGCGGAAGTCCGCGCCCGCCAGGTCCTCGACCTCCAGCACCACCTCGTCACCGGGTGGAGCGCTGGGCGGGGGGATGGCGTGCTCCACCGGGCGGCCGGTCATCAGCCGGATCACCTCGGCGGTGGGCGTGGTCCGGGCGGGCAGGTCGCGGGCCACCGTGGCGCCGTCCTTGAGCACCGTGACCCGGTCGCCGATCTCCCGGATCTCCTCGAGCCGGTGGGAGATGTAGACCACCGAGACACCCTCGGCTGTGAGCTCGCGGACCACGCGGAACAGGTTCCGCACCTCGTTGGGGTCGAGCACCGCCGTGGGCTCGTCCATGACGATCAGCCGGGCGCGGCGGGCCAGCGCCCGCGCCACGCTCACGACCTGCTGCCCGGCCGCGGAGAGCCGCCCCACCTCGCGGCGCGGGGGGATCTCCGGGTGGCCGAGCCGCAGCAGCAGGCCACGGGTCAGCGCCTCGGCGTCGCGGAGACGGGTGAAACCCAGCCGCGACGGTTCGTGGCCGAGCACGACGTTCTCGGCCACCGACAGCCCGGGCACCAGGTCGAGTTCCTGGTGGATGGTGGCGATGCCCGCCGCGTCCGCGGCGTGCGGGCTCGGGAAGGCCACCGGTCGCCCCGCCCAGGTCAGCTCACCGGCGTCCGGCTGGTGGGCGCCCGCCAAGACCTTGATCAGTGTCGACTTGCCCGCCCCGTTCTGCCCCAGCAGGCAGTGCACCTCGCCCTCGGCGACGTCGAGGTCCACGCCGTCGAGAGCCCGAACACCGGGGAAGGTCTTCACGATTCCCCGCACCGTCAGCAGTGACGTCATGCGAGGACGGTAGGAGTGTTGACCAGCGCCGTACAACGTCGCAATAATGTCTTTTCCCGGTAATAATCCGACGATATTGGTTCGTGATGCTGCTGCCGATCCCGCCGTTGCGCCTCGCCGCACCGCCGCCGTCCGGCCGCGCTGACGCGGCCACCACGCTGAGCGCCGTCGCCCGGCTCGTCGCGTCCGGCACGGCCGTGAGCAAGGCCGACCTCGGACCGGCCGCCGGGCTGGCCCGCACCACCGTCAGCGGCGCCGTCGACGAGCTGCTGGCCCGCGGCGTGCTCCAGCTCGACGGCACCCGCCCGACGGTGGGCCGCGGCCGTCCGGCCGACCGGCTCGCCCTGTCCCCGGACAGCGGGGTGGTGCTGCTCGCCGACGTCGGCGCCCACGGGGCGCACCTCGCCGTCGTCGACCTCAGCCAGCGGGTGCTCGGCCACACGCACCTGACCGTCGACGTGCGGGACGGACCAGAGGTCGTCCTCGGCCTCGTCGAGGCCGCGTTCGACGCGCTGTGGCCGGGCGGGGCGGTGCGCGCGGTCGTGATCGGCCTGCCCGGCCCGGTCGACGGGCAGCTCGGGCAACCGGTCCGGCCGCCGATCATGCCCGGCTGGCACGCCTACCCGGTCGCCGAGCGGCTGCGCCGCCGCCACGGCTGCCCGGTCGTGCTGGAGAACGACGTCAACCTGCGCGCACTCGGCGAAGCCCGCGCGCTGCCCCCCGACCAGTCACCACTGCTGTTCGTCAAGGTCGGCACCGGCATCGGCGGCGGACTGATCACCCAGGACGGCGCCCTCCACCACGGCGCCGACGGCGCGGCGGGCGACATCGGGCACATCCGCGTCCGGGGCGCCCCCGACGTCGTCTGCGTGTGCGGCAACGTCGGCTGCATCGAGGCCGTCGCCTCCGCCCACGCCATCGCGCGCAGCCGAGGCGTCGACGTCCCCGGCCTGCGCACGCTCATCGCCCACGGTGACGCCGAGGCCCTGGCGCTGGTCCGCGAGGCGGCAGGCCTCGTCGGCGAGGTCGTGGCCACCCTGGTGCACTTCGCCAACCCCGCCCGCGTCACCATCGGCGGATCGGTCACAGCGGCCAGCGACGAACTGCTCGCAGGCGTGCGCAGCGTCGTCTACCAGCGCGCGCTGCCCCTCGCCACCCGCAACCTCGTGCTCACCGGCAGCACCCTGGGGGAGTACGCGGGCCTGGCGGGCGCCGTGGTCCTGGGCATCGAGCAGGTCCTGAGCCCCGCTGTCCTCCCAACCCTGAGCCCCATCCCGCGCGCCGGCATGTGAACGACGGTGAACACGCCCATATGGGGTTGGTTGTGGACGGGGATACAACATGTAGTGTCTCGCACGTCGATGGTTCCGACGCTCCCGCCGGGGGCGGAGGAGGCAAGAGGGAACCCGGTGTGATTCCGGGACTGCCCCGCAGCGGTGAGTGGAAACGACAGCCGTCACAGAGCACTGAGGGCTCGCGCCCTTGGGAAGCGACGGCCAGTAGGTCCGGCTGGGAGCCGGGTGTCCGCGAGTCCGAAGACCTGCCGTCGACGCGTGCGCCGTCCGGCGCACGCGTGTCCGGGGCCTCGTGGGCGGGCCGACACGGATGGCGCGCCGGTTGTGCGCGCCCCTGTGTGGTCGCCTCGTGCCCCGGGCCGCTCCAGGCCGCGAGGAGAGGGCTGTGACGACCACAACGACGACCACGCCGACGAACCCGACCACGGGTGGCGGCGGCGCGCAGGTGCGGGTCATCCGCCGCGACGGGACCGTTTCGGAGTTCGACGCCACCAAGATCCAGGTGGCGGTGACCAAGGCGTTCCTGGCGGTGGAGGGCGGCGCCGCGGCGTCCTCGTCCAGGCCGCGCCCGCTGGTGGCGGAGCTGACCGACCAGGTGCGGCAGGCGGTGCTCGAGCACGCCGGCCCGGGGAACCCGCTGCACATCGAGCAAATCCAGGACCAGGTCGAACTGGCGCTGATGCGCGACGGTCACCACCAGGTCGCGCGCGCCTACGTGCTCTACCGCGAGGAGCACGCGCGGGCCCGGGAGACCGCGCCCGTCGCGCCCGGGTTCCGCGTGAAGGGCACGGACGGTGGATTGCGCCCGGTCGATTGGGACCGGATCGGGGTGGTGGTCGCCGAGGCGTGCGGGGGGCTGGCCGACGTCTCGCCCGCGGCTGTGCTGGGCGAGGTGCGCCGGGTCCTGCACGACGGGATCACCGCCGACGAGCTGGCCGTGGCGCTGGTGATGGCGGCGCGGGCGCTGGTGGAGACCGAGCCGAACTACTCCTCCGTCGCCGCCCGCCTGCTGCTGGACCGGCTGCGGCGGGAGGTGCTGACCAGGGTCGAGGGGCGTCCGGTGGAGGCGACCGGGGCGGAATTGTCCTACGCCGAGCACTTCCCGGCGTACGTGCGGCTGGGCATCGAGCTGGGGCGGTTGGACCCCGAGTTGGCCGGGTTCGACCTG
Source organism: Actinokineospora pegani (assembly GCF_009745975.1). Taxonomy (GTDB): domain Bacteria; phylum Actinomycetota; class Actinomycetes; order Mycobacteriales; family Pseudonocardiaceae; genus Actinokineospora; species Actinokineospora pegani. Next base: position 146,136 of record NZ_WHOL01000077.1, read on the forward strand.
GACCGGTTGGCCTCGGCCATCCGCCCGGAACGGGACCGGCAGTTCGACTTCCTGGGGATGCAGACGCTCTACGACCGCTACTTCCTGCACGACCGCGGTGTGCGCTACGAACTGCCGCAGTCGTTCTTCATGCGGGTCGCGATGGGGCTGGCGCTGCGCGAGGACGACCGCGAGGCGCGGGCGATCGAGTTCTACGAGCTGCTGTCGTCGTTCGACTTCATGTGCTCGACCCCGACCCTGTTCAACTCCGGTACCACCAGGGCGCAGTTGTCGTCGTGCTTCCTGACCACGGTCGACGACGACCTGCGCGGCATCTTCCAGGGCTACCAGAACAACGCGCTGCTGGCGAAGTTCTCCGGCGGGCTGGGCAACGACTGGACACCGGTGCGCGGCATGGGCGCGCACATCCGGGGCACCAACGGCGAGTCGCAGGGGGTCGTGCCGTTCCTCAAGATCGCCAACGACACCGCGGTGGCGGTCAACCAGGGCGGCAAGCGCAAGGGCGCGGCGTGCGCGTACCTGGAGACCTGGCACGTCGACGTGGAGGAGTTCCTCGACCTGCGCAAGAACACCGGTGACGACCGGCGGCGCACGCACGACATGAACACCGCGAACTGGGTGCCGGACGAGTTCCTGCGCCGGGTCGAGGCCGATGCCACGTGGACGCTGTTCTCCCCCGACGAGGTGCCCGACCTGCACGACCTGCACGGGCTGGCGTTCGCCGAGCGCTACCGCGCCTACGAGGACGCCGCGGAGCGCGGCGAGGTCCGCGTGGTCAAGCGGGTGCGGGCGGTGGAGCTGTGGCGGCGGATGCTGACCGTGCTGTTCGAGACCGGCCACCCGTGGATCACCTTCAAGGACCCGTGCAACCTGCGCTCGCCCCAACAGCACGCCGGGGTGGTGCACTCGTCGAACCTGTGCACCGAGATCACCCTCAACACCAGCGTGACCGAGGTGGCCGTGTGCAACCTCGGCTCGGTGAACCTGGCCCGGCACGTCACCGCCGACGGCCTCGACGCCGAGCGGCTGCGGCGGACGGTCCACACCGCCGTGCGCGTGCTGGACAACGTGATCGACCTCAACTACTACACGATCCCCGAGGCCGAGCGGTCCAACCTGCGCCACCGGCCGATCGGCCTGGGCCTGATGGGGTTCAGCGACGCCCTGCTCACCCAGCGGCTGGTCCCCGGTTCGCCGGAGGCGGTGGAGTTCGCCGACCGCAGCATGGAGCACATCAGCCACCACGCGCTCTCGGCCTCGGCGGACCTGGCCCGCGAGCGCGGCAGCTACGAGAGCTTCGAGGGCTCGCTGTGGAGCCGCGGGGTGCTGCCGATCGACTCGATCGCGCTGCTGGCCGAGGCCCGCGGGGGAGACCTCGACATGGACACCTCCTCCACACTGGACTGGGACGCCCTGCGCGCCAAGGTGCGCGGCGGCATGCGCAACTCCAACACGATGGCCATCGCCCCCACCGCGACCATCTCCAACATCTGCGGTGTGGGCCAGTCCATCGAGCCCTTGTTCCGCAACCTCTACGTCAAGTCCAACATGTCCGGCGACTTCACCGTCCTCAACCGCCGCCTGGTCGCCGACCTCAAGGAGCGCGACCTCTGGGACGAGGCGATGGTGTCGGACCTGAAGTACTTCGACGGCTCGCTCGCGCCGATCGACCGGGTCCCCGACGACCTCAAGGCGCTCTACGCCACCGCGTTCGAGGTGGACCCCGCGTGGCTGGTCGAGGCCGCCTCCCGCCGCCAGAAGTGGATCGACCAGGCCCAGTCGCTCAACCTCTACATCGCCGCCCCCAACGGCCGCAAGCTCGACAACCTCTACCGGCTGGCCTGGCGCAAGGGCCTCAAGACCACCTACTACCTGCGCTCCACCGCCGCCACCAGCGTGGAGAAGTCCACGCTGCGCGGCACCGACGGCAAGCTCAACGCCGTGCGCCCGGTCCCCGCGCCGCCCCCGACCCCGGCGGCGATCGCCGATGACGCGCTCGTCTGCTCCGTCACCGACCCCGACTGCGAGGCCTGCCAGTGACCACGGACGCCACCAGCACCAGCAGCGGCCTGGGCTCCATCGACCGCGGCGCGGGCCGCGTGCACGTGGACGACAAGGCGATGATCAACGCCCGCGCCGACGTCAACCAGTTGCTGCCGCTGAAGTACCACTGGGCGTGGGAGAAGTACCTGGCAGGCTGCGCGAACCACTGGATGCCGACCGAGGTGTCCATGCAGGCCGACATCGCCCTGTGGCGCACCCCGACCGGCCTCACCGACGACGAGCGCCACACGATCAAGCGCAACCTGGGCTTCTTCGCCGCATCGGAGTCCCTGGTGGCCAACAACGTCGTGCTCGCGGTGTATAGGCACCTGACCAACCCCGAGTGCCGCCAGTACCTGCTGCGCCAGGCGTTCGAGGAGGCCGTGCACACGCACACCTTCCAATACGTCTGCGAGTCCCTGGGCCTCGACGGCGGCGAGCTGTTCAACATGTACCGCGAGGTGCCGTCCATCACCGACAAGGCGGCGTGGGCGCTGGACCACACGCAGAACCTGGAGGACCCCGGGTTCCGCACCGGCACACCGGAGACCGACCGGGCGTTCCTGCGCGACCTGGTGGCGTTCTACGTCGTGTTCGAGGGCATGTGGTTCTACACCGGCTTCGCCCAGATCCTGTCCTTCGGCCGCCGCAACAAGATGGTGGGCGTCGCCGAGCAGTACCAGTACATCCTGCGCGACGAGTCCATCCACCTCAACTTCGGCGTGGACGTGATCAACCAGATCAAGGCGGAGAACCCGCACCTGTGGACCGACGCCTTCCAGGCCGAAGTCCGCACCATGCTCGGCGAGGCGTGCGAGCTGGAGGTGGCCTACGGCCGCGACACCATGCCCAACGGGCTGCTGGGGCTCAACGCCGGGCAGTGCGAGCGGTACATGCGCTTCATCACCAACCGGCGCTGCGCCCAGCTCGGGCTGGCACCGGTGTTCGGCGCGGTGGACAACCCGTTCCCGTGGATGTCCGAGGCCATCGACCTGAAGAAGGAGAAGAACTTCTTCGAGACCCGCGTCACCGAGTACGCCTCCGGCTCCTCGCTCGACTGGGACTGAGCACCGGACGGCGTGTGAGGGGGCCCGGTGCGCCGGGCCCCCTCACACGGCCCCCTACGCGGGATCGCCCACCACGACGATCCCGTCGTGGCCGCTGTAGCCGACCTGACCCCGGGATGAACAACACCCCGCCGAAGCGCACGACCATGTCCACGTACCCCGAGCCGGTCTTGCCGCCGCGCCGGGAATTGGTGCCCAGGGCCTTGATCCCGATGTCGAAGGACCGCAGCGCCACCGCGTCGGCGAGGTCCGCCGTCGTCCAGGCCACGGTCACGGCTTCGCCGCGAGGTGGACGGCGTAGGCGCGGGCGGTGAAGAACGGCGACAGGTCCTCGGCGAGCGGGGTGATGTGGTGCAGCCACTGCCAGACCTGGCAGCGGGCGATGTCGGCGGTGGCCGCGTCCTCCATCAGCCCGTCGATCGCCACGGCGCCGGTCCCGCCCAGCCAGGCGTCGAGGTAGCGGACCGCCACCGACACGTCGGCGCGCAGTCCCGGCCAGGGGTTCGGTCCACCGCCAGCAGGTCGGCGGCGGTCACGCCGACGTCGGCCCGGTCGAGCTGGTCGGGGCAGTCGAACGCCACGGCGCAGACCGCCACCAGGCCGGGGTGTCCACCGCCGCCTCCGACCAGTCGAAGGGCTCCACGCGATCCCGCAACGCATCCGGCATCAACCGACCTGACAATGTGCCCACGAGGTGGCGGGGTCCGTCACCGCGCGGGACTACGACTGCTGGCACTTCGCCCGCCGGGACGTGCGGTCTCCAGGTTTCGGGAGACGCTCTGTTCGAGGTCGCGTTCGATGCGGGTCATGGTGGCCGCATAGGCGCTGCCCAAGTCGATGCCGAGCCGATCGGCCAGGACGAAACACCACCAGACGCTCTCGGCGAGCTTGTGCTCCAGCTCGGCGGTGGGGTTTCCGGACATGGTCCAGGTCCCGTCGTGGGCCAGCAGCAGCCTGCCGATGTGGCCGACGTCGTTGCCGAACCCGAGCATGAGCTCGTGCAGCGTCCACGTCCTGCCGTTGAGGTGTTGTTCGAGCTGTTCGTAGAGCGCGCGAACCCGCAGGGCACGGTCGTTCGCCGCTGACAGCTCTGTCTCGCGTCCAGTCATGGGGTGCTCCTTCACAGGTCGGTGATGCGGCTGTCCGCGATGGTCGCGAGCAGTTCGGGGCCGTAGGCGGAGGCGGGCGACTGGAATCCGGGCTTGAGGTCCCCGTCCAACACCCGTCGTGCGATCTCGACGGTCGAGAGCTGGGTGAAGCCGTAGCCGGTCGGGGTGTCGACGAACGATCGCGCCACGGTGCCGTCGCGATCGGTGACCTCGGCGGCGGCGCGGCTCCTGCCCAGTGCGCGCTGCTGCTCGGTGGGGCCCTCGGGCAGCACCGCCAGGTCGCTGGGAGGGACGGGCAGCGCCCTGCCGTTCTCGAAGTACACCTCGATGTTCGGCACCCCGGTCGAGCGCCAGGCGGTGACGAGGTCGCCCATGGGCAGCAGCACGGAGCTTTCCGGGCCGTCCCCGTAGTCGAGGAGGGAGGTGGTCGGTTCGGGCAGTGTCGTGATGCGACCGTCTGCTCGCACCAGCGCGCCCAGCTCGCCGATCGAGCCGTTGCTGGCCAGGGAACCGCGCGAGAACATCGATCCGCCCGTGAACGCCTCCTCCGGGTCCGGGCCGCGGTAGAGCTTGAGGCCGATCTTGAGGGTGTGCGGTCGGGAGACCCTGCGCGCGGTGTGGGCGGCGAGGCAGTCGCTGGGTACGACGTCCCACCCGGCGCCGGGCAGCAGCATCACCCCGGCCGCCGTGGCGGCGTCACCGAGGGACTCCGCGAACGCGAAGGTGGCGTACTCGGCGGTGGTGTCGAGGTAGTGCGCACCAGAGCGGACGCAGGCGCGCATCATCGGTTCCGCGGTGCGGCCGAACGGGCCCGCCGCGTTCAACACCACCGCGGCCCCCGCCAGGCCGGCGCGCAGCTCGCGGTCATCGCCGATGGGGAACACCGCGGCGGGCACGCCGAGTTCGTCGGCGAGTGCCGCGACCCGCGCGGCGTGCCTGCCCGCGACGGTGAACTCGAGCCCGGCCTCCTTCGCCCGGTGGGCGATCAGCCGCCCGGTGTAACCGGTGGCCCCGTAGATCAGCAGGTGTCCGTCCATCAGTCCTGTCTCCGCTTCGGCTCAGTGTGCGCACCAGTGCGTTCGGAATGGACGGTAGGAAGAGTCCAGGACGATTTCTGTCCGGGTCGTGCCGTAGCATCCGAAGGTGTGATCAGCACCTCCGCTCGACTGCTGCGGCTGATCTCTTTGCTGTCCGCACGGCCGTCGTGGACGGCGGGGGCGCTCGCGGAGCGGATGGGGGTCACCGAGCGCACGGTCCGGCGCGACGTGGCGCGGCTGCGGGAGCTCGGGTACGGCGTCGAGTCCGACCCCGGGCCGTGGGGTGGGTACCGGCTCGGCGAAGGCAGTCGCGCCCTTCCGCTGGTGCTCGACGACGAGGAGTCGCTGGCGGTCGCCGTCGCCCTGCGCGAAGCGGCGCAGACCGGTTTGCTGGGCGGCGACCAGGCGGTGCTGTCGGCGCTGCTGAAGCTGAGCAGGCTGCTGCCCCCGGGCGTCGCCACCCGGCTGGCCGCGATGGACACCGCCTTCGAGCACACCTCACGGCCCGATGAGCAGCCGCTGTCCACGAGCCTGCTGGCGGCGTTGGCCAACGCGTGCCGCCGCGGTGAGCGCGTCCGGCTGTCCTACCGCGACCGGCAGGGCCGGGAATCGGCACGGGAGGTGGACCCGCACCGCTTGGTGTTCACCGGCCACCGTTGGTACCTCGTGGCGCTCGACGTCGCCAGGGGGCACTGGCGGACCTTCCGCGCCGATCGCGTGGTCGACGCGCGTGCGACCGGTCGGCCGGTCGACATCGCGGACCCGCCGGACGCGGCCCGGCTGGTGGCGCGCATGCTCACGAGCGACTACCCGGTGTACGCGCGGGTCCTGCTGGAGCAACCGCCCGACGAGGCGCGCCGCCTGGTCCCACCGACGGCGGGGACGTGCGAGGACGACGGGGCCGGGAACACGGTCGTCACCATCGGTGGTGTGGACGCCGAGTCGCTTGCGGAACGGCTGTTCCAGCTCGGCACGCCCTTGCGCGTGCTGTCGCCGCCCGCGGTGCGCGAGGCGGTCCACCGGCGGGCGGTGGCGCTGGCCGAGCACAACCCGCTCGCCACCCCATGAGGCGCCCAACCGCCCTGCTCCGGGTCAACCCCGGAGGCCGGTCTCGTACTCGGCGACCGCGTCCCGCAGGACATCGGCGATCGTCGTCCCCTTCAGCGACGCGCAGAGAGCTCGGGACGCCTCGGCGTACACCCTGCTCAACACCGGCTGGATGCCGTAGCCGACGTAGCACTCCGCGTCCGGCGGGGCCGCGGGCATGGCGAAGATCTCCTCGCCTCCCACCGCCAGGTAGACGTCCAGCAGCGTGATCGACGCCGCACCGCGGGTCAGCTCCCACCCGCCGCCGCGGCCGCGGGTGGATTCCACCAGGCCCGCCGCGCGCAGCTCGCCCAGGCAACGCCGGATGACCACCGGGTTGGTGTTCACGCTGGTCGCGATGCGCTGCGAGGTGGCGATCTCCTTGTCGGTGCCGCGCCGGTCGAACGCGATCCACGCCAGCACGTGGACGGCCATGCTCATCCTGGTGTTCGCGCTCATCCCATCACCCCCGGAGTGCGTCGACTTGACTGTAACCGTCATGATTACATATGTTGAATGCAACCACTCCGGTTACATATTATTGCGCCGCCCGCGGGCTACCCGTTCGGCGCCGCTGCGAGGAGACGTGCGATGGGACAGCTCGACGCGAAGGTGGCACTCGTCACCGGGGGGACCGAGGGCATCGGCCTGGCGACCGCCCGGCGCTTGGCGTCCGAGGGGGCGACGGTGTACGTCACCGGACGCCGTCAGGACAAGGTGGACGCCGCGGTCGCGGGAATCGCGGGCGACGTCACGGGGTTCACCGGCGACGTGGCCGACCTCGGTAGCCTCGACCGCCTGTTCGCCCTGATCGGGGAGCGCGAGAACCGGCTCGACGTGATCGTGGCGAACGCGGGCAGCGGGGACTGGCTCGGTCTCGCCGATGTGACCGAGGAGAAGTACGACGCGACGTTCGACGTCAACGTCAAGGGCATGTTCTTCACCGTGCAGAAGGCCCTTCCCCTGCTCACCCGGGGCGCGTCGGTGGTCCTCGTCTCCTCCATCGCCGGCATCAAGGGCTCTCCGGGCATGAGCGTCTACGCCGCCACCAAGGCGGCGATCCGCAACTTCGCCCGTTCGTGGGCGCTGGAGTTGGCGCCTCGCGGCATCCGCGTCACCGCCCTGTGCCCCGGGCCGGTCGAGACCCCCGGGATGAAGGGCGTGCTGGGGCAGCTCGCGCGATCCGGCGACAGCGGGCGGGGCATGGAGGTCCCCATCGGTCGCATGGGTCACGTCGACGAGATCGCCGCGGCCGCGCTGTTCCTCGCGACGACCGAGTCCTCGTTCGTCACCGGTTCCGACCTCGTCATCGACGGCGGTGCTGCCGCGTGAGCAGCCCAGCGGACCGATCCGTCCCCTGCCCACCGAGTGCCGATCGGACTCCGCACGAACAGCTTCGGCCGCGGGCGCGTCACGCGGTGCGGCCGACTCCGCGGCAGCGCTGACCGCCTGCACCGACCACTACCACCGAGATGAGGACAGAACCCGTGAACACCCTCGTGTCCGAGACCCCGTTGAGCGAGAACCACGACGCCGCGACGCGTGACGACCGGGAGTTCGCCCGGCACTTCGAGCACCGCTTCACCACCGTCGACGGCGTGCAGATGCACTACGTCGTCGGAGGCGACGGGCCCCAGCCCATCGTGCTCCTGCACGGCTTCGGCGAGACCTGGTTCGGGTGGCGGGGCATCCTGGAGGACCTGCTGCCGGGGCACACCGTCATCGCGATCGACCTGCCGGGTCTCGGCGACAGCACCGGCGAGTTGCCCTCCCACGACAAGGTGACCCTCGCGGGCTACATCCACCGCCTGCTCGACGAGCTCGGCCACACCGAGGGCGTTCGGCTCGTGTCGCACGACGCGGGCGGCGGCATCGCCTTCGCCCTGGTCACGCGGTGGCGGCAGCAGTTCTCCGGCCTGCTCATGCTGGACTTCCCCGTCACCGGGGGCTCCCTCACCTACGAGCAGCTCAGGGCACTGTCCTACCACTTCTCCTTCCACGAGCAGGAACCGCTGTTCGAGCAGCTCGTCGCAGGACGGGAACGGCTGTACCTGGAGTATTTCTACCGGGCGATGTCACCCGGTGTCGACGAGCCGATGCCGCCGCACGTCGTGGAGGAGTACGTCCGCGTCTACTCGCGGCCCGGCGCGTTCCACAACGGCTCCCGCTACTACCAGGCGTGGCCGCAGGACGAACTGGACAACCGCGCCGCCATGGCCGACCCGATCACCATGCCCGTCCACTTCCTCGGCCAGGCCCCGTTGTTCGAGGCGTTCCTGACCGCCATCCGCGGCGCGGCCCCACAGGCCACCGGCGCCCCGCTCGAGACCGGGCACTGGATGCTGCACGAAGCCCCTGAGCGCGTCCTGCGCGAGATCAAGTCCTTCTTCGGCTACGACGGCTGAGCGGGTGGCGGCGCGTCCGTCCCGGCGGGGAGCAGGTCGAAGTCGGCCCGACCCGAGCGCACGCCGTTGACCTGGAGTTCGACGGCGTGCGTGCCGGGGTGGTACCGCCGGGTCGTCAGGACCCGGAACGAGTGCTGACGGGTGAGGTCCAGGCTCTCGCCCGGACCGAGGACCCGCGTCGTGAGCTTGAAGACCTTGGCGCTGCTGCTGCCGTCGGCCTTGCGGTGGTGCACGACGTAGTCGATCGCCAGCCGTGCGGGTTCCGGCTCCAGGTTGCGGACGGACGCCGTGAACGTCAGCGTCGCCCCGATCGGCAGCGCGGTGGGCGTGGCTCGCGGTCCGGTGACCTCGACGCGCGCCGGGGTGAACCCGAGCAGCCGCAGGGCGCCGGGGTGCCCCTGCTTGACCAGGGTGCGCAGGCCGTGCCGCACGACCCGACCGGTGTTGGCGTCGGGTTCGGCGAGCCAGGCCGACGCGGTCGCCACCGCGAGGTCGGCGTGGTGGCGGCTCAGGTCGTTGAGGTGGTTGGCGACCGACCGCCGGACGTACTCGCTGTCGTCCCGATACAGCGCGTCGAGGACCGGCAGGGTCGACGACGGGGCGGCGAGGATGCCCGGCACCCGCACCGCCCAGGGCAGCAGCGGGCGCGTGCCCTCGGAAGCCAACCGGCGGACGTCCTCGCTGTCCGCCGCCGTCCAGCGCACGACGGCGGACAGTGCCCGGTCGAGGTCGTGGTCGAGCAGCGGGCGCAGCGCGAACTCCGAAGTCAGCAGGTGGGTCAGCTCGGCGAGCAGGGCGAGCGCGTCGTCGAACGCCGCCGTCGTGCGCTCCGCGATGGCCTTGACCGCGATCGCGCTGGTCACCGGCCAGATCAGCCATCCGGTGAAGGGCGGAGCGCCGTCCTTCGCGGTGCGGATGACGCTCGCGAACGAGGCGTAGTCACCGGGCAGGTCCGCCAGCAGGGCATCGCGCAGGAGGTCGCTGCGCGCACGCAGCGCCAACGGCGGCAGCGCCCCGGCGGCCGCGCGCAGCCGTGGCAGCCCCGCGCCGGGGACGGCCGCGCGCAGGGCTGCCACGAGGGCGCGCACGGTGTGCGCGCCGATGAGTTCTTCGGCAAAGGGCATGGTCGACCCTCCAGGTCGGTGGTGGAGCCGGACGTCACCCCGACGCGTGCAGGGAAGCCAGGTAGACCAGCGCCTCCGCGCTGCGGCTGCCCGGTTCCGCGGTGCCGACCAGGAGCTGCTGGCCGGGCGCGTCGTGCACGTCGAAGGTCTGGTAGGTCAATTCGACGCGGCCGGCCTCGGGATGCGCGAACACCTTGAACGCCCGGCTCAGCCCACCCACGGACTGGTCCTCCCAGAGCCGCCGGAACTCCGGGGAGACCCCCACCAGCTCGTCGACCAGCTCGGCGATCTCCGGATCGTCCGGGAACCGGCCCGCGTTGAGCCGCAACGCGAACACCGTGGCACGGGCCACCGTGGGCCACTCCACGAACACCGCCCGCGCCCGCGGGTGCCGGAACAGCACGCGCACCATGTTGCGGGTGCCCGCGAAGGGCGCCAGCAGGGCGGCGGCCACGGTGTTGGTGGCCAGCACGTCGAACGACGGCCCCAGCACGTAGGCGGCCGAGGCCGGGAACGCGTCCAGCAACCGCAGCAGCGACGGGTGCACGAGATCGCGGGAGCTGTCCGGTCCCAGGCGCGGGTTCAGCCCGGCCAACCGGTACAGGTGCTCCCTGGCGTCCGCGCCCAGCCGCAGGGCACGTCCGATCGCCCCCAGCACCTGCGCCGAGGGGTTGCGCTCCCGGCCCTGTTCGAGGCGGGCGTAGTAGTCCGCGCTCACCCCCGCCAGGACCGCCACCTCTTCCCTGCGGAGACCGGTCACACGGCGGCTCCCACTCGCGCCGATCAGACCGGCGTCGGCCGGGTCGAGTCGCGCACGGTTGGCCCGGAGGAAGTCGCCGAGTGGGTTGTCCTGGTCAGCGGGCATGTCCTGGACGGTACCGGCGGCCCGTGCCGAGGTGCCCGGCACGGGTACCGTCACGCTGCGGCTCATGCCCGCTGGAACGCCGTCGAGCTGAGCCCGTTGATGGTGGTGCTTCCCTGCTGGTAGCCGATGCCGACCTCTTCGGAGAACGGACGCGGGTACTCCAGGCTCGGGGTGGTGAGGGCGCCGAGCTCGGTCAACTGCTCGTCGGACAGGGTCACCGCGATCGAGGCGAGGTTGTCCGTGAGCTGCCGCGGCGTGCGCGCGCCGACGAGCACCGAGGTGACCTCCCGCTGCTGGCGCACCCAGGCCAGCGCCACCGCCGCCACCGTGGTGCCCAGCTCGCGTGCGATCCGCTCGAGCACGTCGAGCAGGGCGAACGTGCTCTCGGTCAGCATCGGCGCGGCGTAGCCGCTCCGAGCGGAATCGGCCACCTCGGTCCTCGAGCGCGAGTACTTGCCGGACAGGACACCGCTGGCCAGCGGACTCCACGGGGTGACCCCGAGTCCGAAGGCGCGGGCGGCCCCGAACTGCTCCCCCTCCGCGGTCCTGGCCAACAGCGAGTACTCCACCTGCAGGGCCGCGACCGTCTCCCACCCGCGGAACGCCGCGGTGGTGACCGCTTGGGCGATCCACCAGGCCGGGGTGTTGGACAGCCCGATGTGCCGGACCTTCCCGGAACGCACCAGGTCGTCCAGCGTGGACAGCGTTTCCTCCGGCGGCGTGTGGCGGTCCCACTGGTGCATCCAGTAGAGGTCGACGTAGTCCGTACCCAGCCGCCGCAGCGATCCCTCCAACTGCGCCACGACCGCCTTGCGACCGGCGCCACCTGCGTTCGGGTCATCGGGGAACAAGGTCCCACCGAACTTCGTCGCCAGCACCACCCGGTCCCGCCGACCGGGGTGCTGCGCGAAGTAGGCGCCCAGGGTCTCCTCGGACGCGCCGCCGTTGTACTGGTTCGCGGTGTCGAGGAAATTGCCGCCCGCGTCGAGGTAGTGGTCGATGATCGTGAACGAATCCCGGGGTGCCGAGCCCCAACCGCCGTCGTCGAAGGTCATCGTGCCCAGCGCGAGCGGGCTGACCCGCAGACCGGAGCGACCGAGCGTGCGGTACGAGTCGAGTTGCATGAGCGGGTGTCCCCTCAAGAGCGGAAGTCGCAGTGGCTGTGCTCCTGAGACTTCCGCAGGTGACCACCGGTGAGAAGGGCGCAGCTTCCTGGGTGCGCCACACCCAGGAAGCGCCTGCGTGAGCCGTGAGAAGGCGCCGGGTCGCGGGTCAGCCTTTGAGCAAGACCATTCGAACGCCCCGGCTGGAGCGAATTCCTACAGGGGACGCACTGCGGCGGCAAGCAGTGACCACGGGTGTTATCCGCCTTTCGTCGCGACGGCCTGCAATGGCTCGGTGGAACCCGGATGGCCTATTGCGAACCGCTTGAAATTCTGCAAGGGAAATCGCCCGTCAAACGCGTCGATCTTCATTAGAACGGATGACTCTCCTATCTTGCGGCCGATGGCGCACGCGACACTGGCCATATGACGCGCAGCCACTCACAGTCGACAGTGCGTAACGGACTTGGTGTCAAGGCGTGGGACAATTGGTACCTCCAGACACCGGACGGCCGGTACCTGGCCCAGTCGTCAGAGCACGACAACCAGGGCTCGCCATTCGTCACCGTCGTCTCCGAACGGGCGGCCGCGATCGCCTTCGAGCTCGTCGACCTCGGCGAGCACGAGGTGGATTCCTATCTGGTGCGACTGCGGGATCCCGAATCCGGGCGGGTGATCCGGCTGGCCCCGTCGGGCATGCTCGTGCTCGACGACATCGCCGACGACTGGACGGTCTTCACCACCCGGCAGATCCAGCCCGCGCAGCTGCGGTTGTCCTCGTCGGTGGTGGCGAAATCCGATCCGGACAACATCTACCTGGTCGAGGCCAGCCGTCGCTTCATGGTCGGGACGAAGCCCCCCACGCCCATGCAAATGCTCGGTGAACCGGCCGAGGGGAACAGGCTGTGGTCCCGGCGATTGGCGGGTGCCGCGGTCGGCGGGCCCGCCGCCTTCGGCGAACACCAGGTGGTCGCCGGGAACCCTCCCCTGGTGTGCGCGCAATCGTTGACCGGGCAGGTCGAATGGACCTTCCAGGGCAGGCAGGCCACGAGCCCCGCCGCCGTCAGCCTCGTCCAGCGCACGGCGGTCGTCGCCAGCGATGAGGAGATCTACGCGGTCTCCCTCGACACCGGGGCCGGGCGTTGGTGGTCGGTCGTGTCCGGCATGGTGTCCGCGGCGCCAGTGCTGTTCGAGGACACGGCCTACATCGTCACCAACGCAGGAGTCCTGCACGCGTTGAGTCTCCGTGACGGCGCGGAGCGGTGGTGCTACCCGAGAGCGGAGGAGGCGCGCACCCCCACCTCCACCTCCACCTCGGTCGCGCTGGGCGAGCAGACCCTCTATTTCGGTTCGGGGGACGGCACCGTGCGCGCGGTGAACCTGAACACCGGCCGGGAGATCTGGGGCAAGGACCTCGGGTCGGCCGTGCACGCGACTCCATTGCTCGTCGACCGGACGATCGTGGTCGTGTGCACCGAGGCTGGCGTGGTCATGGCCATGGACGCCGCCATCGGCGCCCAGTGCTGGGTCGTGGACCTCGGGTCGGCGGTGCGCGCCCGACCCGTGGTGCGCGACGGGGTCGTCCTCGTCGGCACCACGAGCGGTCGCGTGCACTCGATCGACCTCGCCACCGGGGCCGAGGCCGGTTCTCCGGTCTCCGTCGAGGGCGCGGTCGAACACGACCTCGTGCTCGCCGATGGCGTCGCCTACGTGACCGCCGGCCACAAGCTGTACGCGCTGAGTGCCGGGGAGACGAGCGATGTCACGTTCCCGGCGCAGCGCAGGCCAGCCGGCCCGCCACGGGTGTTCTCAGGAACGGTGTGCACCGCCACCACCGACGGCACCCAGATCGCGTTCACTGCCGGGCTGCGGGATGGGGGCCCGTACACTGATCTGGCTTGCTACTTGCGCGCGTGCATGCTGGCCGACGCGGTCGTCGACCCGGCCCACCGCTCCGCGGTCCCGGCGAACTGGCAGCTGATCGCCACGCGGCAACCCGTCGAGGGCACGAAGCTCTACGGCACCGCGGCGATCTTCCACCTGCGTAGACCCTCCGATGATCGGCCGGTCCTGGTGATCGCCTTCGGCGTCGACCAGCGCCGCAACCTGACGGCGTACGGCCCGGCAGCCGCGACGTTGGCCCGGGTGCCGAAAGAAGTCGGCGGACTCGGCAGCGGGATGGTCAACGCCCAGGCGCTGGCCGACTACCAGGCCATCTGGAAGAAGATCGAGTTCTATACGCAGTTCTTCAAGACCGCCACCATCGTGGTGACCGGGCAGGGGTGGGCGGGACCGTTGGCCACGCTCTGCGCGCTCCAGCTCGCCACGCGCCCAACGGGCCCCCAGCCATCCTGTGTCACATTCGGCGCCCCCGCCCCCGGCGACGCCGAGTTCGCCACTCGCTGTGAGAGCAGGGTGCCCTCCTTGGTCCGGATGGTCGTTCCCGGGGACACCGTCGTGGACTCCATGGCCGCGAGGTCGACACCAGGCGAACCGAGCCGCTGGGAGCACGCCGGCATCGAGGTGACTATGGGCGACGGCCACCGCGACCCCGTGGCCTTCGGCTCGACCGCTTGGTACGCGCAGACCCTGGCCGGTTCGATCTGAGAAGAGGTGCCTCGATGACCACGACAGCGACCACTCCTTCAGCAGTGCGTCCCGCGACCGCGGGGGAGACCTTTGTTCCTCTGGCGGCGCAGTACTTCAACCTGCGGGCCGCGCTGCGGATGGCGAACCTGGCCCAGGACGCCTACATCGCCTACTTCAGTGACGACGAGTTCCAGGACGGCTACGCCAACCTCGATGGGACCTGGCAACAGGCGGACAGCCGGGAACAATGGTTGCAGCGCAACCACTACCAGTTGATCGTGGACCCGAACTCCGAGACGCCCTCAAGCAGGTGCTTCGGGATCATCGCGGAGACCGCGACCGAGATCGTGGTGGCGTTCCGGGGCACCGCGGTGCTCGAAGACCTGAAGACCGACCTGGGGGAGGGGTGGGCCAGCTTGGGCAAAACCCAATACCCGTTCGAGAAGTGGAATGTCGGAAAGCAAGAGGTCTGGGCGCACCGCGGGTTCCTCTCGGCCTACCAACGGCTGCGGGCGTCGGTCATCGCGACCGTCGAGACAGCGCTGGCGCGAAATCGGAATGCGACTGTCTATACCACCGGCCACAGCCTCGGCGCCGCACTGGCGACGCTGTGCGCGGTGGACCTGAGAGCATCGGTGCGGGGTCCCTGGCCCCGACTGTGGACCTTCGCCTCACCGCGTGTCGGCAATGAGAAGCTGGCCGCACTGGTCCAGAACAGCACCGATGAGTGCCATCGCGTGGTGAACACCCGCGATTGGGTGCCGTCCGTACCGGATCGGGGCTGGACCCCGGCGTACTACAAGTGGTATTACGGCGGCCAGCACGGACCCGCGCCCACACCTACCTTCGTCGACTACCAGCACGTCATCGGCAACATCATCGAGGTCGAGTTCGGCTCCGCGACATCCCCGCTCGAGGCGCACCGGCTGCGCAACTACTACCTCGCCTCGTTGGAGCACGCAGCCGTCAAGGGCAGCTCACGGTTGCCCAAGGCCACGCGCATCGACAGCTTGCAGGTGGTGCTGCGCACCAGTAACCGGATCGACGCGGGTGGTGCCGATGACGCTGTCGTCCGACTCCTGGGAGTGAAGTGGGGGCCGCTGACCAACACTGACCTCGGCTATGCGGCCGGTTCGCAGCACCGGTACGACCTGTTCGCGCGTTGGCCCGAAAACAAACCGTACAACCCCATCGTCGGCGATCTGACCAAGTTGGTCCTCACTACGTCCGCCAATCCGCTCAACCTGGTCGAGCCGTCGGGCTGGCGGCCGGACTCGATCACTGTGGTGGTCAACGGGATCGAGTTCGCCACCGTCGACCTCCACGGCTACGCGATGTCCTGGGCCACCACCCGGACCATCACCTGCCCACTGCGACCCGCACCTTGACCGCCGACCACGCAGGAGCCGCCGGTATGACAGAAAGCGTTCTCCCAGCGCTGTGCTGGACACCGTCTGTCGACATCACCGAACAGGTGGGCGGGCTGACCAGTCGCGCCCCCGCGCTGGTGAACTTCAACTCCGTCGTCTATCTGTTCTACCAATCTGACAAGAACGTCGACCAGTACACGTCCTCTTTCGACGGACAGATGTGGTCGGCCACGTCCGAGTTCAAAACCGCGTCGTCGGTCACGTCGTTCACCGGACTGTCGCCGGTGGTCTTCGGTGGCCGGCTGTACCTCTTCTACCGTCCCTCGGATGACCACACGGGCATCACCTATGTCAGCTCATCGGACGGTGCGCGGTGGTCGGAGCCGCGCTCGATCTTCGATGGGATCGCGGGACGCACCTCGATGGCGCCCACCCCGGTGGTGTTCGGCGCCCGGCTCTACGTCTTCTTCCGCGGCGAGCACAAGCATGACCATGTCTACGCACGGTCCACCGCAGACGGTGTGAACTGGGACGGTGCTGTGGACCTCGTGAAGGAAACCGGCATAAAGATCAAATCTGTTCCGGTGCCGATCGGCTTCGCCGGTCGGTTGTGGGTGTTCTGCCGCACCAGCGAGCACGACGGGCACGGGGTGGCCGTCGCCAGCATGAACACGCAGGGCGGGTGGAGCAAGACCGACCTCACCAAGATCTCCGGTATCCGGACCTCCGCCGATCCAGCAACGGTCGTCTACGGCAACGAGTTGTACGCGTTCCTGGTGGGCAAGTCGAAGGACGGCAACCTCTACACCTGCAAGACCGGCGCGGACGGTGCGTGGCAGAAAGCCACGGCGGTGCCGCACAGCACCAAGGCGCACACCACCGATACACCAACCCCCATCGTGCATGACGGCAACCTGTACGTCTTCTTCCGGGGGCGTTCCGACCGCCAGCACGTCAACGTCTTTCTCCTCAACTCGCCCAGCGAGTACGTTCGCCTCTCCGGCAAAAACCTTCCTGATGTGGCCAGTGCGGACGGGTCGATCCAGGCTGTGGCGACCGACAACCGGCTGATCGTGGCATACCGGTCCAAGCAGCACCACGAGCGGGGACTCACCTCGTTCGGCATGCCAGTCGAGCAGAACTGGGGCGGCCGGGTGCAGGACGCCATGCGGGCGTTCGAGGGTGTGCCGAAGACCGGTACCCGGGACCGGTTCCACGTGAGCACCTATGTTGATGGTTCGGTACGTCCATTCTCGGTCTACCGGGACTGGATCCTCTGCACATCCGACGAGAACCCGGCGCACCTGTACGTGATCGATCAGTCCAGCCGTGTGCCGGTCCAGGTGCACGAACTCGCCCAAGGCCCGTACACGTCCTGCGTTGGCGCCCAGGTGATCGGGGACTTTCTCGTGGTGGCGCTCAACAGCGCCACGGGTTCCCGGATCAGCTGCTACGACCTCGGCCCCGTGACCGCGATGGGGGCACCCACCCTGTTGCCCGCCAACATCGAGTTCCCTGAGCCGCTCGATGGAGTGGGAATCACCGACGCGCAGTCGGGCGTCAAACGACACTACGTGCTGGGGGCGTACGCACGGGGCCGGTTGTTCGCCTTCCGGTCGAACCCGGGACCGCTGAGCGACGTGACGTTCACACCCTCCTTCTTCTGCTCGATCGGTGCGCCCGCGGACACCGCCCACCTCCTGACCGATCAGTACGGAGACCTGTTCCTGCTGACACTCGGCACTCCCGATGCCGACCGGGCGAGCCTGTTCGCCCTCCACCCCTCCGAGGTGCGAGCCCGCATGCTTGCCCAGCGCGTGTTCACTCCGACTCAGGACAGCTTCCCGCACTTCAAGTTCGGAGCGGGAACATGCTTGGTCACGCCGACGACCATGGCCCTGTACGCCACCGCCCCAGGAATCGGCCAGTACCTCTCTTACGACGTGTTCGAGGCCCCACGCCGGGAGTCACAGCAAGCCGAGCTCGGCACCTACTTGGATGCGGCTATCCGAGAGGCCGGTGCCCATCCGGTGGGCGGCTGACGGTCTGCGGCCCGACTGATCGCGCCGAAGTTCGGGCTGACCCGGAGACACTGCGCAAGTGGATCAGGCAGGGCTGAGGTCGACCACGGTGTCTGGCCACCCCCGAGAACTTCGCCAGCGTGACCAGATTCGCGCGGAGTCCGGTCGGCGCGCTGTTCGGCGCGCCGGGTCACGGCTACGAGGACCTGACCACCGAGCGGTTCCCCTCCAGCCAGTACATCATGGTGGGCGCCGGGCTGATGGGCCTGCTCGCCGCCGCCCGGACCGCAGCGGTGATGGCGACCTTCGAGGGCGTCACGGCGATCACTGCGCAGGCCACCTGCCCGCACGGGCACGGCGGCCCCCGGGCGCGGACAGGGGGACCGGGTGCTGTTGGTCGCTGACCTCGACGCCGGGGCCATCACCGCGTTCATCAGGCACGCTCTGGCCGTGCACATCGGCCTTGCGGCCTGGCGACAGCCGCGCGCGCGGTCGGCCCGCCGCTGACTCCGGTTCCGCGCCGCCGGGTCTTCGGCTCCGCCGCCTGCGCCCCTGATTCGTTCGACCGAACCTCCCGCCGCGACGTATGCGCCCGCGCAGGCTCCGCGCCGGAGATGGTGGGTGACGACGAGGCGGTAGCTGGGCGTCATCCTGTGAGGATCAGCTCGTGGTACCGAGGATGCCATTGACGAAAGTACCCGGGCGGGTGGCGGAGTCCTGTCGCAGAACAGGGGTGCCCGACGGCCAAGGGGCGGTCAGCTGAGTCGTCTGGCCAGGAGGGGTCGTGACGATAGTGGTCGGGATCCACGTCTCAGCGGGGCCGTCGGGCACCAGAAAGGTGATTGAGGCGGATGCCGCCGACCCCGAGGGCACCTCGTTGTGCTTCACGCCGTTGTCGACGCGGGGGAGGTGGTACACCGACCCATTGGGGTTCTCAGGGCCCTCGAGATCCACTCCCGGGACCCCGTAGAGGGCGCAGGTCGCGCCCGAGGTGTTCCGGTAGGTCAGATCCAACTTGAACTGTCCGGGGGAGTCCTGGTTCTCGACCGGCTTACCCACCTCCAGCGCGAGGTCGGAGGTGGCACAGCGGTTGGTCTCGGCGTTCTCCGTGGTGGTGGTCGCAGTAGTCCCTGGGATCGACGTGCTTGTGGTGCTGCCTGGTGCGGGCTGGGTCGGGCTCTGCGCTTGGCTCTCGGGAACGGATGACTCGGTGCCGCAGGCGGTGAGCGCGGCCATGCCCGCCAATACGGTGGCTCCGGAGGCGAGGCGCTTGATCATGCGTTCTCCTGTCTCTGATCGAGAACTGGTTCTTCTGGTCCTCTGTGAAGACGCCCACCCGGGAGTCTAGGTGCAGACGAAGCGACTCGCGCCACAAGCGCACCGGGATCCCGGTGCGCGCCCCGCGCTTCTGGTCCGATGACGGAGGTCAAGGCCGTTCTCCGGCAAGGCCTTGGGTCCTGTACGGCCTCATTGTCGATCCCGCGAGGAGATCAGGGGGCAGGTTCGAAGACCCGTCACAGCAGGTCAGTGTCCTTCGCGGACGTCTTTGCCCTGCTCGGCGAAAGCCTTGAAATCCTCCATGTGCTGTCGCGACTGCTTGCGGAAGGCGCCGGGCATCAGAGGCGCCACCAGTCGCATCAGGAAGCCGCTGAACCGGTATTCGCTCTCGCTCACCCAGAGTGTCGTCTCCGGACCGGCTTCGGTCAGCTGATCGCGCACGGCGTTCCACATGCCTTCGGCGACGATCTCGCGGTCGAAGTGAACGACGCTCTCCGTCGGGATCCCGTGCAGGTCTGCGGGTTCTCGGCGCGTGATGGTCTCGGTGCACTCCATCTTCCGCTTGCCCATCTGCAGCACGACCCGCGACTTGGTGCCGACCGCGCCGTGCACCCCACTCAGCGGCTCGTGCAGCACCAGGCCCCGCAGCCACTGAGGCAGGTGTGCCGGGTCGGCGAGCATCTGGACCACGCTCTCCCGGGGCAGGGCGATCTCGATCGAGACGGTGTACTTCATGGCGCGCATCGCTCTTCCTGCTGGGTGTGGTTGTGCTCCTCGATCGCGGAGCAGGAATGTCAGGCTGGGTCGGGCACGTAGAACTTGGTGGTGGCCTCGACCGCGGCCGTGACGTGCTCAGGTTCGCCACCGGCGGCCAGGTGGGCCTGGCCCCAGGCCGCAGCGCTGCGCCTGCTGAACTCGCGCCCCTCGGGCGACTTCCCGAACTCCTCGTGGTCGGCGCTCTCGCCATCGGCGATGAGTCGGGCCAGGGCGAGTAGAGCCAGGTCCCAGCCGACGCCGCCGGCGCCGGGGCCGTAGGTCGGGAAGGAGGGCTCCCCGACGGCCGCGGCGTGGATCAGCTCGAACTCGGTGTCGCCGTTCGGGCCCGGGGCCAGCCGCACCTCCACCTCGCTCGTGCCGGGCCAGGCGTCGGCGTCCGGTCCGTAGAGCCAGGACACCTTGAGCAGGCGCGGCGGCTCGCACCGCAGGATCTCGCCGTGCTCACCACCGTCCAACTCGTACTTCCCGCCAAGCCGCAGGTCCCCGGTGACCGGCTTCAACCAGCGCTGCAGCCGCTCGGGGCTGGTGATGGCGTCCCAGACGTCGCCGATCTGCGCGTCGTATCGACGCCGCAGCTCCACGGTGTACGCCTCGCCGGCGGGCACGCTGCCCTTGCCCATCGCCCGGTGCGCGGCGGCCAGCTCTTCCAAGACGTCCTTCATGTGTCATGTCCCTTTCGGTGATGGCCCGCATCGGTGCCTCGGGAGGGCGCCCCGCGGGCACGCTTGCCCCGGGCCAGCTCGGTTCCCAGGGCATCGAGGCGTTGTTCCCAAAGCAGGCGGAACCGGCCCAGCCACGCGTCGACCTCGCTCAGCGGCGCGGGCTCGATGGCGTAGAACCGGCGGGTGCCCTCGGCCCGGACCGACGCGAACCCGCTGTCACGCAGCACGCGCAGATGTTGGGAGACAGCGGGTTGGGATATCGCGAACTCCGCCCGGATGACGTCGGTGATCGCCCCGGAGGTCTGCTCGCCGTCGGCGAGCAGCTCCAGAACGCGCCGGCGCACGGGGTCGCCGAGGATGTCGAACGCGTGCACGACGGCGACAATACCGGTCTTCGCTTATATAAGTCAATCCTGGTGTTTTGGCGCAGTGTCGGCTTGGTGATCTGTCCAGTGAGGCCGTCGGCCCTTTCGCTGGCGGTGAGGGCTGTCGTCGCTGGGGGCTGGTGCTGGCGTCGATCAGGTCGGTCTGGACCGGCGCGCCGCGGTAGTCGTTGGGCGGCCTCGCACCGGCACCAGTCCACCCCGCACCAAACGGCAGCACCAGGCCCACCGCGCTGCCGAGGAGCAACTCCTCTGAGACCAGACCGCCGACCTGCGGTCTTGTGGGCGCCGTGGCGACAGGGGCTCGAATTCTCTGGCTGACCAGCGACCAGCCCACGACACCCCACCATGGCCGACGTGCTCATCGAACCGGCCTTGAACGCGGCGCGAACCATCGCCCGCCTCGACCCGTCTGTCGACATCCCCGAGCTGTGGGCGAACGCACCGCACCCGGCCAGGACGCGACCATCGCGAACCGGGCCGTGCCGTGCCGGACCTGGGAACTCCGCGATCGAGATTCGACCGGCGCCTACCTGCGCAGGTCGTGGGTGCGCGCCGCGAGCCGGGCCAACGCCGCCGGGGTCAGCAGGCGGCGGAGGGCGAAGGCGGCGGGGGCCTTGCTGCCGGTGGCGTAGAGCGCGCGCGGCGACTTGGCGCGGATCGCCCTGACGATGGTGGCCGCGACCCGTTCCGGGCCGACGCCCTTGGCTTCGTTGCGCCGCAGGGCGCGCAGGACCGTGTCGAAGTCCTCGCGGTGGGGCGAGTCGGGGTTGAGGTAGGTGGTGCGGCGGGCGCTGAGGCCGGTGTTGATGGAGCCGGGTTCGACGGTCGTGACGGCGATGCCGAAGGGGGACAACTCCTCGCGGGCGGCGTCGGAGAACCCGCGGATGGCGGCCTTGGTCGCGACGTAGGAGGACCGGTAGGCCAGGGGGAAGCTGGCGAGCATGGATCCGATGAAGACGATCCGCCCGCTCCGCCGTTCGCGCATCCCGGGCAGCAGGAGCTGGGTGAGTTCGACGGGGCCGAGGACGTTGGTGGTGAACAGGCGCTCGAGCGCGTCGAACGGCAGTTCCTCGAAGGGGCCCGCCTGGCTCTCGCCCGCGTTGTTGACCAGGACGTCGACCGGACCCGCCTCGGCGGCGAAGGAGGTGATGGAGTCGGGGTCGGTGAGGTCGAGGGTTCGGAGGTCGACCCCGGGGACGGGGTCGGGGACGGTGGCCGGGTCGCGGGCGGTGCCGATGACGGTGAACCCGGCGTCGCGCAGGGCCGCGGCTGTGGCGCGGCCGATGCCGGAGGACGCGCCGGTCACGACGGCGGTGGTCATGTCTGGTCTCCTGAGACGTGTGGCGGGGTGCTGGTGGGCGCGGACAGGGCTGCTGTCATCACCGGGGCCGCGCGGGGTGGGTACGGGCGGCGGGGAGCAGGCTCAGCCACCGGGGCGATGCCCGGGCGGGCAGGCTCGTCAGGACCACCCGGTCCGGGCGGATGACGGCGGCGTGGGCCTTGCCGAGCCACCGGCGCAGTTCGGGGACGTCGTCGGCTGGGACGGCGACCGCGTCGAGGCGGTGGGCGATCACGGCCGCGCCGGGGTCGAGGGGGCCGGCGTGGATCAGGCCGAACGAGTCGCCGAGCACGTCGTCGAGCCTGCGCCCGGATCCCGGGAGACGCGGCTGGGGGCACAACGTGCCCGCGAGGCGGTCGCGCCGCCCGCGCACCAGGGGGCCGGGGCGCAGGCGGGGTGTGGCCGTCCTGAGCACGAGGTCGACGAACCGGGGCACCCGGCCGAGCGCGCGCAGCGCCCGTTCCCGCACGGCCGCCACGCCGTTGTCGCCACCGGTCATCACGCGGCCCAGGCCGACGGCGACGCGGATCAGGTGCGTGACGTGGGGGCGCCGTTCGGCCTGGTAGGTGTCGAGCAGCCGGTCGTCGGCACCTTCGTCGAGCACCGCGGCGAGCTTCCAGGCCAGGTTGGCCGCGTCGCGCAGCCCCGAGCCCATGCCCTGGCCGATGAACGGCGGGGTGAGGTGGGCGGCGTCGCCGAGGAGGAAGACCCTGCCCTGACGCCAGCGGTCGGCGACCTGCGCGCGGAAGGTGTACTCGGCCCGGCGCAACACCTCGACCTCGACGCCGCCGGTCCACGGGTGCAGGAGCGCTGCCAGGTCCAGGTCGTCGGGGGCCTCGGTGTCGGTCAGCCGGAACTCCCAGCGGTGGCGCTGCGCCCCGATCTGCATGTAGGTGGCCGCCCGGCGCGGGTCGCACACCTGGTGCACGCCGTTCCAGGTGCCCAGCGGTGCCCCGCAGCGCACGTCGACGACCAGCCAGCGCTCAGCGGGTCCCAGGTCGCGCATCCGCGCGCCGAGGTGCCCCCGGGTCAGGCTGTTGGCCCCGTCGCAGCCGAGCACCGCCCGAGCGTCGACGTGACCCTCGCGCAGGCGCACCCGGATGAGCCCGTGCCCGCCCGGCGGGGGTTCGATCCCGGTGGCCTCGGTCCCCGCGCGCAGGCTGATCGCTGGGTGGCGGGCCACCGCCGACCGTAGCAGCCGCTCGAGGTCGGGCTGGTCGAACAAGTTCGCCTGCGGCCAGCCGTGCACGCCCACGAGGCTGTCGCGGCGGAACTCGACGATCGTGCGGAGTTCGCTGTCGACCAGCCGCAGCCCCGCCGCGGGCCTGCTGATCGCGCTGAACCGCTCGGCCACCCCCACCTGCTGCAGCACGCGCATGACCTCGTCGTCGAGGTGCACCGCGCGGGGCAGCGGGTACACGTCGCGGTGCCGTTCGAGCACGACCGTGCCGATCCCGTGCCGCGCCAGCAGCAGGGCCGCGGTCAGCCCGGTCGGCCCAGCGCCGAGGATGAC
The DNA here is from genome assembly GCF_009745975.1 of Actinokineospora pegani. GTDB lineage: Bacteria > Actinomycetota > Actinomycetes > Mycobacteriales > Pseudonocardiaceae > Actinokineospora > Actinokineospora pegani. The sequence goes on from NZ_WHOL01000077.1 coordinate 169,910, forward strand.
CACGGGTGCGCTCATGCGACCGTGCAGCGCTGGCTGCCCAGGTCCAGCGCGCCGTCCGGGGTGGCGATGCGGGCGGTCACGACGTCGCCCGCGCGCAGGTAGTGCGGGTTCTTGGCCTGGCGGGCGAAGAAGACCTTCCACTTGAGGGTGGGCGGGACCAGCGAGCCCGCCTTCTCCACCAGCTTCGGCGGCGCCTTGAGCGCGGTGCCCCCGGGTGTGCCGGTCAGGACCAGGTCGCCGGGGGAGAGGGTCTGGAACCGCGCCAGGGCGGTCAGCGCCTGGGCTGGTCGGACGATCATGTCCGCCGTGGTGCTGTCCTGGCGGAGCTCGTCGTTGACCCACAACCGCAGCCGCAGGTTCGGCAGGTTCGCGAGATCGCCTGGTCCGAGCAGGGTGAGCCGCGGGCCGACCGGTGTGAAGGTCGGGTAGGACTTGCTCTCGTAGAACTGGCCCTTGGTGAGCTGCACGTCCCGGGCCGAGACGTCGTTGGCGACGACCAGACCGGCGATGTGGTGGGGGAGGTCGTCGTCGGTCACCACCGCGCCGACCGGGAGTTCGGCGCCCAGGACCAGCCCGAGTTCGACCTCGTAGTCGAGCAGCCGGACGTGCTCTGGGGTGGTGATCGCACCGTGCGGGCCGGTGATCGACCCGGACGCCTTGCGGAAGAACGTGGGCCCGCCGGTGTTCGGGGCGACCCCGGAATCCTTGGCGTGCGAGCGGTAGTTGATCAGCTGGGCCACCACCCGGCACGGCGCGGTCACCGGCGACTCCAACGCCAGGTCGCCGACCGGGACGCCCTCCTCCGACGAGTCCGCGGCGTTGTCCACCGCACGGCGGTCGGCGAGCAGTGCGGCGGTGTCCGCGGCGGCGGTGTCCACTCGAACCGCTCGACCGCCGGGACGCTCGACCCACCAGGAGTCGTTGGTGCGCAGGATATCGGTGCTCATGTGCTCATCGCTTTCATCAGGCCCAACAGGCGGGCGGGGTCGAGTTCGTTGTCCGCGCGCAGGGCGCGCAGGGCCGAACGCACCCGGTCCGGTGAAGGGGTGTTGCCCAGGAACCGGCGGGTGACCGGAGGCCCCCACTGGGACAGGCCGCTGGCGGACATGGACGCCCAGCCGGGCTCCACGGAGCTGTCGAACAGGTCCCCGTCGGCGAAGTGCTCGACCATCAGCCGGTCGGGGTCGTGCCAGTAGTCGAAGATCTGGCTGCCCTGCACGTGGCGGCCGATGCCCCAGACCCGGCGGTACCCCTGTTCGGTCAGGTACTCCCCGCCCGCGGCGATCGCGTCGAGGTCGGCCACCTGGTAGGCGGAGTGGACGTACTGGGTCGTGGGGCCCAAGTGCATCGCGAGCGTGTGGTGGTCGGCCGGTTCGGAGCCGCGGTCGCACCGCAGGAACGCCATCGTCGGACCGCGGTCGCGCTGCCCGGGCAGGAACAGGAAATCGCTCGTGATCAGGCCGAGGACGTCGAGGTACCAGTCCAGCGCCCTGCGGAAGACGGGGGTCTCCAGCACCACGTGCCCCAGGCGCTGCACCCGCGCGGGTTCACGCGCGGGTCGCTGCGTCCGGTTGACCCGGGGGCGGTCCACGCCGAAGTTCAGCGCGTGCGCCTGTTGACCGGGCAACCCCGGCAGCACGGGCACGCCGTGCACCACCCGGACGGCGAACCCGCTCGGGTCGCGCAGGTTCACCACCTCGCCCTCGTCGGCGTCGCCGAACCGGCGCACCGGGGACCCCGTGGCCGCGGCGAGGCGGACGAGGTCGCCGCGCTCGGCGGCGTGGAAGGCCAACCCGGCGAACCTCGACACCGGGCCGCGCCTGAGCACCACGCACGGCGCCCCGGGGAACGAGCCGCGCAGGCGCAGCAGCTCCCCGGTCCGGTCGGCGACGGAGAAACCGAAGTCGTGGGCGAACGACGCCGCCCTGGGCAGGTCGGTCTTGTCGAACTCCAACCAGGCCAGGTCGAGCACCTTGATCACCGGGTCGAGAGCGCGGCCCGGGTGCTCGTGCCGCCGGGCGCCCCGCTCGCTGTGCAGGCCCGCATGGGCAGCGTCCGCCATCTCCCACCCTCCACCCGCTTGTCTGATGTTTTCATCAATTACGATGACACATGCCAAACGGTCGAGGCAACCAGCTGGCGCGGGAGCGACGGGTCCACCCCGTCCGGTGCCGCTAGAGTTCGGCCATGAGCACGGCCCCCCAGGGCGCTGAGACCGCGAGCTCCGGTGCGTCGCGGCACGACCGGCGCAGGACGCGCACCAGGCAGGCGCTGATCGACGCCGCGCGCGAGTTCCTGGCCACCCGCGGGAACCTGGACATCAGCATCCAGGAGATCACCGACGCCGCGGACGTCGGCTTCGGCTCGTTCTACAACCACTTCCCCACCAAGGACGACCTGCTCCAGGCCGCCATCGAGGACGCCCTCGAAGAGCACGCCGACATGCTCGACCGGCACACCGCCCACTTCCAGGACGCGGCGACCGTCTTCGCGGCCAGCCTCCGGGTCACCATCCGCCTGGCCGACAGCCACCCGCAGATCGCGGGCATCCTGTCCAGGACCGGCATGCGCTACCTCAACTCCGACCGCGGCCTGGCACCCAGGGCCCTGCGGGACATCACCCGCGCCGTCACCGACGGGCAGTTCGACGCCACCACCCCACCCCTCGCCCTCGCGATCACCGGCGGGTCCCTGCTCGGCCTCATCCACCTCCGCCTCGAGCACCCCGAGCTGTGGACCCCCGACACCCCGGAGCGGTTCACCGAACAACTGCTGGTCGGCTTCGGCATGCCCCGCGGACTCGCCCGCGCCACCGCGCGCAAACCCCTCCCCGACCTCACGACCGGGCCGATCAGCGGCCCGTGAGAAGGGCCTCCGCCCGCACACCACGGGCCCGACCGTGACCTGGTGGTCTGCCGCACAATCGACTTGAGGCAGTGCGACCACCAGCCTCGCGACGAGGGATCGGCGAGCTTCCGCTTACGGCTCTGACGGCCCCTCGGGGTCCGCTGAAGAATCTTCGCTGAAACAGACAGTCGAAGCCTGGGAAGTCCCGGCCAACAGCCGACTCCCTGTCGCCGAGGTCCGCCGAGCAGTGCACGAGTTCGCTTACACCGGTCAGCGCCCGACCGCCGTGGCCTGGCAGGCATGGGAAGGTCCCGAGATGCAGCACTAGCCTCGGGCAGCGGCCGGCGCCCGCAGCCGGACCGCCTGGCTGACGACGTACTCGGAGATCTTCGGCGGTTCGCCGACCGGCGTGCCGTCCACCTCCACCCAAGCGTGCGCGGTGAACGGGTCCAGTGCGAAACCGGTGCACCAGTCCGGCGCGCGCCCGTGCAGGCGGCAGTACACGACCACGGCCACCGAGCGCGGCAGGCAGCCCTGGCCGGTGCACCGCGCACTCGTCGCGCAAACGGTGTTCCGCGCCCGCTGGGCGAGTTCTGCGGACGCCGGGCGCGCACCGCGGTGCAGGAACGCCACCGCCCGCGCCAGCCGCTGGGGCGAGAGCGCGATTAGCAGCCGGGCGACGCCCACGGCGAGCCGGGCCCGTGTGTCGATCATCCGGCGTCCTCTGCGAGCTTCGCGTCCAGCAGTGCCGTCACGAGGTTCTCCACGTCGCGGCGGACCACGGCGGCGTCGGCCGCCACCACCGCGGTGGTGGCCGTGACGACGGTCTCGACGTCGCGGCCGTCGAGCAGGAGGGTCACCATCTGCTTGGCGGTCCCGTTGAGGCGCCAGTAGGCGGCGTCGCGGCCGGTGCCGAGCAGGATCGCTTGGTCGCCGGACTCGTGGATGGTCACGCCGGGGCGCAGGCGCAGTGTCATCTGGTGCTCCTCGTCTCGTTGTCGATCGCCCGCAGCCACCGCTCGGCGCCGACGACCCGCTCCAGCTCCAGCAGGCCCACGTCCGCGAGCGCGGGGGACTCCAAGTGCGGCAGCAGGCGGTGCGGGTCGACCAGCCCGAGGTCGGCGAGGCGGGCGGTGGCGAAGCCCGCCACCAGGTCGTGCCTGCGCCTGCGGTGCTCGGCGTAGATGGCGGCGGTGAAATCACCGCGGTCCCGCTTGGCGAACAACGCGCGCGGCATGAACGGGGCCACCGCCTCGGCCAGCAGCCGCTTGTCCTCCCGGGCGTCCAGGCGCGCCGACACCGGCGCCCGCAGCGCCGCCTCGACCACGCGGCGGTCGGTGAACGGGGCCTGCCAGGTGATGCCGGTGCCCGCGAACACTACGCCGAACTGCCGGAGGATCTGCCCCTGGTAGCTGATCGACTCGACCACCTGGTGCGGTCGGGTCCGCGCCGAGCGGCTCGGGGTCCCCGGCCGCCACCTCCTCGAGCGCGCCCACCACCAGCGCGCGCCCCTCGGCGGTCAGCCAGCCGGGCAGCACCGGCGGCGGGAACCACGAGTAGGAGTCCGATCGCCGCGCGGCGCGGCCCGTGGCCACCGCGGCCACCACCGACCGCAGGTGCGCTGCGTAGGAGCGCCGGTCGGTGACCCCGGAGACGAACGGGCGCAACGGGACCTTGCCGGACAACTGGTGCCGGCGCAGGACCCCGAGCGCGCCCAGGCCGCGCTCTGCCCACACCGACCGGTACGCGCCGGGCACGATGTCGAAGAGCTCGTCACCGCCCAGACCGGTGAAGTGCACCCGCGACCCCGTCTCGGCCACCGCCGGGGCCAGCACGTCCAGGTAACCGCGCGAAGCCGACCACACCACCGGGCCCTCGGCCAGCTCTGCCGGGTCGGCGCGGGCGTCCAGCGTGAACGCCGTGCTGGTCTCCGACAGCGGCGGGAACTCGACCAGGTCGACCCCCAGGTCGGCGGCGGCTGCCCTGGCCCGCCCGGTCTCGTCGTTCCACGGGCTGGTCGAGGAGGTGCGGAAGGTGCGCAACCGCTGGCCGAGATCGCTGAGCGCGTAGCAGATGCTCGTCGAGTCCAGGCCGCCCGACAGGTCCGCGGTCACCAGGTCGGCCGACCGCGACTGCGCGCGCAGGACGTCCCGCAACGCGTCGCGCACACCGGCCGCGGCGTCCGCGACCGGGAGCGCGGACCCGCCGGCGGGTGACCACCAGCGATGCGTGCTCGGGGGCAGCCGCAGCCACCGCCCGATCTCCACCGCGGCGACCCCTGACCACATCGTGCGGTGCGCGAACGGCTGAATCGGCATCGCCTTCGCCAGCGCCACCGAGGTCAGGTCGGGCGCGGCACCGGTCATGGCGCGCAGCACGGCGGGTGAGTCCGACACGAGTGGCAGGTTGTTGTCCAGCGTCCAGAAGAATCGACAGGAACCTGACAGGTTTCCCTGCAAACGGGTTCCGCCCGGCCCTTGCCCGATAAAATGGGCGTGCGCAGAAATGTGTTCAGCGACGAAATCCCAAGAATGATGACCAATGGAATTGCCGGCCACCCGGTCGATGTCGAGCGCGGTCGCCGGGGGAGTGGTGCAAACAATGCGAGCACCGGGCGGGGACGCGATCTCGTGCCACTGCGCGTCCGGTGCCGAGACGATCCACCGGTTCTTCGCGCAGCCAAACCTGTGACCGGTGCCCCCGGTCGCGACAACGTCGGCGATGTTCTCGGCAGCCCTGCCCCCCGCAGAGCTGAATCCGTCTCCATGAGATTTCCTCTGGGACGCGCGTACGAACGGAGTTACCACGGACTACAGCGGGCGGAAACCGTTCTGCCTTAACCTAAATGGGGTGATCGGAATTCTCGCTGCGCACGGTCGGTAGAAACCCACGTGTGCGGATTTCCGTCACGAGCGCGGTAGTCTGAATACAATGACAACAGGCGATCGACCCGTTCGGCGGTCACGCGCATGGCTCGTCTACGCGGCCGCGCTGGGCGTGCTCCTAGCGGTGCTCTTGGCGGTGGGTGCCCAAGGGCCGGGGACGGTGGTGATCCCGCCCGCGGTGGCCGTGCTGGCTGTCGGGATGACCGCCTGGACGGTGGTCCGCGCCCGCAGGCGCCGGGCGGAGTACGAGGCCCGGCTCACCGCGTGGGCGGCGGAGCGGGCGGCTGACCAGGAGCGGATCCGGATCGCCGGGGAACTGCACGACATCGTCTCCAACGGCCTGGGTGTGATCATCATGCGCGCCGCGGCCGCCCGCCGGGTGCCCGGGGAGTCCGAGCAGGCGCTGGTGGACGTGGAGCGGTTGGGTCGGGAGGCGGTCGCGGAGCTGCGGCGCATGCTGACCGTGCTGCGCGCGAGCGACCGGAACTCCGTGCCGCTGCGACCGGTGCGGAGCCTGTCCGACCTCGCTGGCATCGTCGACGCCGCCCGCGCGGCGGGCCACACCGCCCGGTTGTCCGTCGACGCCCTCGGCGAGGTCTCCCCGGGCGTCCAGGCGACGGTTTGCGCGATCGTCCAGGAAGCCATCGCCAACACCTCTCGCCACGCGGGACCGACCGACCTCCTGGTCCACCTGGCCCGCGACGGCGGTTGCGTCGTCGTGGTCGTGCGGGACGACGGCCCGCGCACCGAGTGGCACCCCACCCTTGGCGCGGGCCACGGCCTGGTGGGCCTGCGCGAGCGGGTCGACGCCCTGGGCGGCACGCTCGACGCCTGCCCCGCCGCCACCGGCTTCTTGCTCACCGCGCGCCTCCCCGACGGGGCTGCCCGATGACCGCCCCGATCCGGGTCCTGCTGGTCGACGACCAGGCGCTGCTGCGCCACAGCCTGGCCGCGGTCATCGGCGCCACGCCGGACCTGGTCGTGGTGGGGCAGGCCGAGACCGGCGATCACGGGGTGGCGCTGGCCAGGGAGCTGCGCCCGGACGTGGTGCTGATGGACCTGCGCATGCCCGGGCGCGACGGCATCGCCGCCACCCGCGACATCACCACCGACCCGGACCTGGCCCACACCAAGGTCCTCGTCCTGACGATGTTCGAGCTCGACGAGCACGTCAACGGCGCCCTGCGCGCCGGAGCCAGCGGATTCCTGCTCAAGGACACCGACCTCGACGAGCTCATCAGCGCCGTCCGCCGCACGCACGCGGGCGAGTCCCCGTTCGCGCCCACGGTCCTCACCCACCTGGTCGAGCACTACCTCTCCACCCCGCGCCACCAGCCGCCCCCCGCCGACGGGCTCACCCAGCGGGAGGTGGAGATCCTCACCGTCATCGGCCGCGGCTTGTCCAACACCGAGATCGCCGACACGTTGAGCATCTCGGTCAAGACGGTCAAGACCCACGTCGGCAAGCTGTTGAGCAAGCTCGAGGCGCGCGACCGCGCCCAGCTCGTCATCGCCGCCTACAACCTGGGGCTGGTGGTGCCCCAGAGCTGAACAGGGGAGGGACGGTGCGGCACGCGTTCATGATCGCGGTGACGTCGTGAAGCGTGACGTCGGTGTGCTGGGAGATCACGCGCAGCGCGTCGAACGCCTCGGCGGCGGACCGGTTCTGCAGGACCATCACGATGTTGTCCGGTGCGGCGGCTCGTCCAGGGGGCGCACGGCGATGGCGATCTTGCCGCGTGGCCGTCCGCGGCCCTCGACCGAGCCTTCCAGCAGTGCGTGTGCCTGTGCGACGTCGGGCAGCGGGAGCACCGCGCCGATCACCGGCCGGAGTTCGCCTTGGTCGACCAGCCGGCCGAGGGCGGCGAGTTTCGCCCGGCCGGGGCTGACGAAGAGGAAGTGGTAGGTCGCGTTCACGCCCCACGCGGCGAGCAGGTTCTGCGGTTCGGGTATGTCCACGATAGACACCACGCGGCCTCGGTCGGCGAGGACCTCCGGGCTGCGGGCCAGGGTGTCCCCGCCCACCGTGTCCAGTACGACGTCCACCCTGCCCAGTGCGCGGACCTGTGGAACGTAGTCACCGGCCGAGAAGTCGATCGCGGTGTCGACTCCCAGTCCGGTGACGAACTCGTGGTCTCTTGCCCGTGCGGTGGTCACCACCTCGGCTCCCAGCGCGCTGGCGATCTGGATGGCGACCGAGCCGACGCCGCCCGCTCCGCCGTGCACCAAGACTCGTTCCCCGGCCCGTACCCCGGCGCGTTCGACCAGCGCCTCCCACGCCGTCACCCCCGCGAGTGCGAGTCCGGCGGCCTCGACGTGCGACAACTGTGCGGGCTTGCGGGCGACCAGGGCCTGGTCGACCACGTGGAACTCGGCGTAGGTTCCCGGCCCGGCGAAGATCGGTGTCAGGTACCAGACCTCGTCGCCTGGTTGGAAGTCGTCCGCACCGGGGCCGGTCTCGACCACCACGCCGGACACGTCGTTGCCGATGACCGCAGGCAGTGTCAGCTGGTCGCGGTAGTCGCCGCGCCGGGTCTGGAGGTCGAGAGGGTTCACTGACGTGGCCAGCACGCGGACCAGCACCTGGCCGGCGCCGGGAGTGGGCCGTGGCAGTTCTCGGGCGGCGAACGCGGTGTCCGCGCCACCGAAGTGGACGAGTTCCATCACACGCATCGATGAGGGCATGCGCCAACCTTAGATCGACATATCGCGAATCGTCAATATGTATGTGGGGTAGGCTCACCTCGTGTTCGCGGAGACGGAGTTGCTGGCTGTGTTCCGGGCCCTGTCCAACCCGACCCGCCGTCAGATGCTGGTGTGGCTCAAGGATCCGATGAGTTTCCCCGGCCAGGAGCCCGGCGACGTGGAGATCGGTGTCTGCGTGACCGACATCCAGCAGCGTGTGGGTCTGGGGCAGTCGACCACCTCGCAGTACCTCTCGATGCTGCGGCAAGCGGGGCTCGTGGTCGCCACCCGGCGGGGCAAGTGGACCTACTACCGCCGCGATGAGGCGAACATCGCCCGTCTCCTGGAGACCCTGCGCGACGTATTCTAGGTGTGCTGAGCCGGGAGGTTGGTGACACGCCGGTGGTGGGTGCTTGAAATGGGGGAGACCTCCGGGTGCGGTGGTGATTGCGACGTCACCCACCTGGCCTGGAGGTCTCCGTGTCCCACGGTAACGCCCGCACCACCGTCCACGGCAGGCAGTTCATCGTCGATCGGCATCGGGGCGGGGTGGCCGCAGTCGCCCATCGTCGCAGCGATGTGCGCCTCCCGAAAGTGAGCTGGGGGCCCCCGCCCGGATCGTCTCCCCCGGGTCCTGGCCCGCCACCATCTCCCCTGGCTGGCCGCCCTGGATTCGGTCACCGGCCAGGCCATCCGGGCCGCCAAGGCCACTGCGGTCCGCTACGAACGCGACCACCCGGCGAATTAGTCCACATGGACGTCAAGAAGCTCGGCTTCGCGCACTCCCTGAGGTTGTCCCCGGTGTCCGGTCTCCGGGGACAACCTCAGAGGACCCTCGCTGGGGGTGGTCGCCACCAATGGGGCGATCACAGCGACAGGCAACGAGTTTAAAATCGTGCTTCAGCGCAAGAAGGGACATAAGGGTGGCTACTATGTCTACACCGCGTTCCCGATCTAGGTGGTCTCTTTGCACAATCCCAGCACGAGCAACCTCGACGAAGACGACCTTAACGATGACAACCTCGGCGAAGACGGCTTCGGCCTCTCAGACCTGAGCTCCTATTTCCACCAGGACTGGAGCCTGCGCTTCGCGACCGAGCGCGGGGTCGTCATCGCCTACGTCACCGAGCTGCCGCCCGCCTTCGCCCGTGTCCTCGCCGAGGACGCGCAGCACCTGGTCAACCACGGCGACGGCCACCTCGCGAACGACCTGTGGCAGGCCGCCGCTGGGTTGTCCAACGGCTCGCGATCCATTCCCATCGGTCTGGGTT
>NZ_WHOL01000078.1 GCF_009745975.1 Actinokineospora pegani
TCCGTCCGGTGAGCACGCTGCAGTTCAAGCGTTCGCCCCGCCTAGCCGCGCCGCGGCAGCCCGACCGGGTGGCCGTGCGCGCGGGCGGCGACACGCTCACCTACGCCGACCTGGTCGGCCGCGCCGGGGCCATCGCCGCCGCGCTGCGCGGGCGCGGGGTCGGGCCGGGCGACACCGTCGCCGTCGCGCTCCCCCGGACCGCCGACCTGCCTGCGACCCTGCTCGCCGTGTCGGCCACCGGCGCCGCCTACCTCCCGCTGGACCCGGGCTTCCCGGAGCGGCGCATCGCCCACATGCGCGCCGACGCCGCCCCGGCCGCGACCGTCGCGCCCACCAGCTTCGACCCCGCAGCCCTCGACCCGGCGACCGTGCCGGGGCACGCCCCGCTCGACCCGGTGGCCGTGCCCGCCGACAGCCCCGCGTACGTGCTCTACACCTCCGGTTCGACCGGCCTGCCCAAGGGCGTGGTCGTCCCGTCGGCCGCGCTGATGAACTTCCTCGGCGACATGGTCGACCGCTTCGGCCTCGCCGAGCACGATTTACTCTGCGCCATCACCACCGTCGGCTTCGACATCTCCGCGCTGGAGCTCTACCTCCCGCTGCTGTCCGGCGCCGCCGTGCTCCTCGCCGACTCCGACACCGCCCGCGACCCGGTGCTGCTCGACGCGCTGCTGCGCGACAGCGGGGCCACCGCCATGCAGGCCACCCCGTCGCTGTGGCAGGCGCTGCTCGCCGCCCGCCCCGACGCGGCGGCGGGTGTGCACGCGCTCGTCGGCGGTGAGGCCCTGCCCGCGGACCTGGCCGCCGCCCTGCTCGACGGCGCCCGCGCGGTGACCAACCTCTACGGCCCCACCGAAACCACCATCTGGTCCACCGCCCACCACCTGGAAGACGGCGACCGGAGCGCGCCGCCCATCGGCGTCCCCATCGCCAACACCACCGCTTACGTCCTCGACCCCGCGCTGCGCCCGGTGCCCGCCGGGGTCGCGGGCGAGCTGTACCTGGCGGGCTCGGGGCTGGCCCTGGGCTACCACCGCCGCGCGGGGCTGACCGCGTCGCGGTTCACCGCCGACCCGTACGGGTCCGCCGGGTCGCGCATGTACCGCACCGGCGACGTCGCGCGGTTCCGGTCCGACGGCGTGCTGGAGGTCCTGGGGCGCGTCGACCACCAGGTGAAGATCCGCGGGTTCCGGGTGGAGCCGGGCGAGGTCGAGGCCGTGCTCAACCGGCAGTCCGGTGTGGACCGCGCGGTGGTCGTGGCGCACGGTGGCTCGCTGGCCGAGCAGCGCCTCGTCGCCTACGTCGTCGGCGAGGCCGACCCCGACGGGCTGCTGGCGGCCTGCCGGGAGTCGTTGGCCGAGTACATGGTGCCCTCGCTGGTCGTCGCGGTCGAGACGATCCCGTTGACGCCCAACGGGAAGGTCGACCGGGCCGCGCTGCCCGCCCCGGAGCTGGCGGGCGGTGGGGGCAGGCGCGCCCGCAACCCGCGCGAGCAGGCGCTGTGCGAGCTGGTCGGCTCCGTGCTCGGGGTCGACGGCGTGGGCATCGACGACGACTTCTTCGCCCTCGGCGGCACCTCGCTGCTGGCCACCCGGTTCGCCGCCCGCGCGGCGGCCGAGCTGGGCGTGGCGGTCTCGATCAGGACCGTCTTCGACACCCCGACCGTCGCGGGCCTGGCCCCGGCGCTGACCACGGCCGGGGAGCAGGACACCCCCCGCGCCCGCCCGCGCCCCGAACGCGTTCCGCTGTCGTTCGCGCAGCGCAGGCTGTGGTTCGTCCACGAGCTCGACGGGCCGGACGCGGCCTACAACATCCCGCTCGCGCTGCGGCTGACCGGCCCGCTCGACGTCGCCGCCCTGCGCGCCGCCGTCGATGACGTGCAGGAGCGGCACGAGGTCCTGCGCACCGTCGTCGCCACCGGGCCCGACGGCGAGCCGCACCAGGTCGTGATCGGGCGCGGCGCGCCGCTGGCCGAGGCCGAGCACGACCCGGTCCGCCTGCGCGCGGCCGTCGAGCACGCCTTCGACCTGCGCGCGGAGACGCCGCTGCGGCCGACCCTGCTGCGCCGGTCCGACACCGAGCACGTGCTCGTGCTGGTGCTGCACCACATCGCGGGCGACGAGTGGTCCCTGGGCCCGCTGGTGTCCGACCTCGCCGCCGCCTACACCGCCCGCGCCGCCGGGGCGGCCCAGGCGTGGGAGCCGCTGCCGCTGCACTACGCCGACTTCGCGCTCTGGCAGCACACCCTGGACGACCCGGGGCTCGACCACTGGGCCGACGCGCTGCGCGGCCTGCCCACCGAGTCGGCCCCGCTGCCCGACCGCGGCCGGACCGCCGAGCCCACCCGCACGGGCGGCGTCGTGCCGCTCGACATCCCCGCCGCGCTGCACCGCCGCGTGCTCGACCTGGCCGCCGCCACCGGCACCAGCGCCTTCATGGTCGTCCACGCCGCGATCGCCGCGCTGCTCGCCCGCCACGGCGCCGGGACCGACGTGGTGGTCGGCACCCCGACCGCGGGCCGGGTCGACCCGGTGCTCGACGGGCTCGTGGGCTTCTTCGTCAACACCGTGCCGCTGCGCACCGACCTGTCCGGCGACCCCGCGTTCGGCGACCTGCTCGGCCGGGTCCGCGCCGCCGACCTCGCCGCGTTCGACCACCAGGGCACGCCGTTCGACCGGATCGTCGAGGCCGTCGCCCCCGACCGGGTCGCGGGCAGGCACCCGGTGTTCCAGGTGCTGTTCGCCTACCACCCGCCGCTGCCCACCGCGCACGGCTTCCCCGGCCTGACCGCCGAGACCGAGTTGCTGCACACCGGCAGGCCCAAGTTCGACCTGGCGTTCGACCTGTCGGAGCGCGCCGACGGGGCCGGGCTGACCGGGTTCGTCGAGTACGCCGCCGACCGCTACTCGACCGCCACCGCCGCCCGGCTGGCGGCCAGGCTGGTGCGGCTGCTCGAGGCCGCGCTCGACGAGCCGGACCGGCCGGTCGGCTCGCTGGAGCTGGCCGACGCCGCCGAGCGCGCCGCGCTGGCCCGCTGGAACGACACCGATGTCGAGGTGCCCGCGACGACGCTGCCGGAGTTGGTGGCCGGGCAGTGCCGGTCCCGGCCCGACGCGCTCGCTGTGGTCGTCGACGGCGGTGAGTCGCTGACCTACGGCGAGTTGGAGGAGCGGGTCGCCCGGTTCGCGGGTGCGCTGTGTGAGCGGGGTGTCGGGTACGGGGCGGTCGTGGGTGTGCGGTTGGACCGGTCGGCGGCGCAGGTCGTGGCGATGCTGGCCGCGCAGCGGGTGGGGGCGGCCTACCTGCCGCTGGACCCGGACTACCCGGCCGAGCGCCTGGCGGCGATGGTCGAGGACGCGCGCCCCGCGTTCGTCGTCGACTCGCCGGACCTGCCGGTCGGCCCGCCGGTCACCGAGGTGCCCGCGGGGGACCGCGCGGCGTACATGATCTACACGTCCGGGTCCACGGGCAGGCCGAAGGGTGTGGTGGTCCCGCAGTCGGGCATTGTGAACCGGCTGTTGTGGATGCAGGCCGAGTACGGTTTGGTGCCGGGGGAGCGGGTGTTGCAGAAGACCCCGGCGAGTTTTGACGTGTCGGTGTGGGAGTTCTTCTGGCCGTTGGTCACGGGTGCCACGTTGGTGTTCGCGAAGCCGGGTGGGCACAAGGACCCGGCGTACTTGGCTGAGGTGATCGACCGGCAGCGGGTGAGCACTGTCCACTTCGTCCCGTCGATGTTGCGTGCGTTCTTGGCCGACTTCCGTCCGGTGTCGGGATTGCGGCGGGTGTTGTGCTCGGGCGAGGCGCTGCCGGTCGATCTGCGGGACGAGTTCTTCGCCAAGTGCGATGCGGAGCTGCACAACCTCTACGGCCCCACGGAGGCCTCGGTCGACGTCACCGC
>NZ_WHOL01000079.1 GCF_009745975.1 Actinokineospora pegani
ACACCGCACGACCGTGCCTGTCGATCACACCCTGGTTCGGGTCCTCGAGCAGGGGCGGCAGAACCGAGCCCATCCAGTCGCCTCACCCACCAACCCCGTGCGCGAGGCAACCGAGCAAGCCGACACCGACCGGACCCCCTCACCCGAACCCTCCACCACACCCGCCCAACCAGGAAAAACACTAAGTAAGTGGCATTGCCGGGGGCCTGGAGCGCGGCGAGCAGGGACCACGCCGACGAGGGGGCGGGGCGCGCTGGTGCCGCCGGGGCGCACCGATGGGCAGGGCGAGGTGGGGATACGGTTTCGGGGAGAGCAGCGAGCGAAGGAGTGAGTGTGCGCCCAGAGCCGGACCCGGACCTGGGGACCCTCTACCTGGTGCCGACCCCCATCGGCGACCCCGAGGACATGACCCCGCGCGGTGTCGCGGTGCTGCGCGCGGTCGCGGTGGTGGCCTGCGAGGACACCCGGAACACCAAGACCCTGCTCGCGCCGCTGGGCGTGCGGGCGCGGCTGGTCAGCTACCACGAGCACAACGAGGAGACCCGCGGGGAGCAGTTGCTGGCCCGGCTCCTCGACGGCGAGGACGTGGCCGTGGTGTCCGACGCGGGCACGCCGTTGGTCAACGACCCCGGGTTCCGGCTCGTGGCCTCGGCCATCGACGCGGGGGTGCGGGTGCGGCCGCTGCCGGGGGCCAACGCGCCGGTGACCGCGCTGATCGGGTCGGGGCTGCCGGTGCACCGCTTCCAGTACGCGGGCTTCCTGCCGCGCAAGTCCGCTGCCCGCCGGGCCGCCCTGACCGGGTTGGCTGGCGCCGACGCGACGCTGATCTTCTTCGAGGCGCCGCACCGCCTGGTGGAAACCCTCACTGACATGCGCGAGGTGCTGGGCGACCGCCAGGCCGCCGCCGCCCGCAACCTCACCAAGAGCTCCGAGGAGTTCCTGCGCGGCCCGCTGTCGGAGCTGATCGACCTGCTGGCAGGCGAGGACCCGGTCCGGGGTCAGTTCACCCTGGTCGTCGGCGGGCTGGACAGCTCCGGAGCGGACCCGGCCAAGGAGTTGGCGGGCAAGCTCGCCACCGCCCTGGTCGCCCACGGGGCCACCGCCCGCATGGCCAGCGACGTCATCCGCGAGGTGACCGGTCTGCCGCGCAACTGGGTCTACGACCGGGTGCAGTCCGTTGAGCGCGCCGGGAAGTGAGCTGCTCCGGCTGACCGGCCGGGGCCACCACGAGATCCGCGCGACCCACGACCGCACCCTCGAACTCACCGCCGACACCGACATCACCGGGCGTGCGACCTGCGTGCTGGGCGTGGGCGCGGCCGTGGCGGGCTCGGCGCCGCCGGGGATCGCGGGGCCGGTGGACATCACCATCAGCGCGGGCGGGGCGTCGGCTGTGGTGCGGGCGGTGGCGAACTCGGCTTGGCGTCCCGGTGGTTCTGCCGTCGTGCGGCGCAGTGGGGTCCGGCTGGCGAACACGATGGCCACGGACGCCGATGCGACTGCCCGCGACCTGCCCCGGTCGCTGGCGCTGGCGTTGACCGACCCCGCTGTCGACGTGGAGGTGGTCGTGCGGCGGGGTGTGGCCGAGGGGCCGGTGTTGGTGCTGTTCCGCTCGGGGGACGATGCGCGGTTGGCGGCGGAACGGGCCGCTGCGGACGTGGTCGTCGTTGGGGAGCGCGGGTGGGACGCGGGGCTCTCGGCGTTGGGTGGTGGTGGGCGGGTGTTGGCGGTGGACGCGGACGGGTTCGCGGCTGCGGCGTTGGAGTCGGGAGGGCGTCCTTCGGTTGAGGTTTTGGGGGTGGCACCGGAGTTGGCTGTCGCGGCGGTGTGTGGGCGGCGGGCGCCGGTGGTCGTCGCGGGGGCGGTGGGGAAGAAGGAGCTCGCGCGGGTCGTTTCGGCTTATCCGGCGGCTGTGGTGGTGTTCCGGGTGCCTGGGGCTGGGTTGGGTGGGGCGTTGGACGCGGCGGTCAAGGCTGTCGGAACGCGGGCGGGGGCCGTGGGTGTGGATGAGCGGCCGGTGTGGGGGGTGGTTGAGGAGTTGCGGTTGTTGGAGCCTCGGGGGGAGGTGTGGTGTGCGTTGGAGCCGGTGGTGGAGGACGTGGGTGGGGAGGTGGGGGCGCCGGAGGAGTTCATCGTGGGGTTGTTGGGGCAGGGGGTTTCGGCTACTACGGTGGTGCGGGCGTTGGCTGGGGTGCCGGGGTGGTCGCGGAAGCGGGCTTACGACGAGGTGTTGCGGCTTAGCGGAAAGTAGGTGTGTGGGATGGGGCCTTGCTTGCGGCTGGGTGGGGCCTGTCCCGTGGGCCGCGGAGTGTGCAACTCCACGAGGCCCAGGGATGACAGGGCAAGTGGGTGGGATGAGGGAGCGTGGTTTGTGTGGTGGAGGGAGCTTTGAGGCGTGTTCGCAAGGGGTGATGCGGGGTGCGGACGCGGGATAAGCCCTGGCTTTGTGGAGTGGGGCAGGGCGCTGAGTTAGTCGCCGATGGTGCCGGTCAGGGCTAGGACCTCTAGGCGGTCGCGGGTGGAGTTGAGGCGGCGGGTCCAGGAGGTGGAGAGGGCGGCGATCTCTTCGGCGTTCAGGTAGGCGGCGGTGGTCAGGTGCCAGCCTGCCGCTTCGAGGGCGGGGGCCAGGGTGGCCATGGCCGACCCGGGGGTGGGCTCGGGGTGGTCGCCGACCTCGGGGACGGGGGGTTGCCAGGCGTGCAGGTTCAGGGTGATGAGGAAGGTGGCTCCGGGCTGGCAGGTGGCGGCCATGCCGCGCAGCATGGCCGGGTCGGAGCCCAGGACGCCGCGCAGCAGGCTGCCCCAGGGCATGAGGACGTGCAGTTCGGTGAAGCCGGTGAGGCCCTCGGGAAGGCTCTCGGCCGCCGCCCACACGTAGAGCAGGTTGGGCAGGCCGCCCTTGGCCGGTTTGGCGGCGGCCTTGGTGGCGGCCTTGCGGAAGTTGTCCTTGGCCGCGTCCAGGCCCACGACCAGGGTGTCGGGGCGGGTGCGGGCCAGGTGGAACGGGTGCTTGCCGTCGCCGGTGCCGATGTCGAGGACGGCGTGCGGGTACTGGGCGCGGAGGGTGGCGAACTCGGCCGCGGGGAGCTCGGTCGTCTGCTTTCCGGTCACGCGGCGCATGCGGCAAGCCTAGACAGGCCCCGGCTGGGAACGGGGCGGACCCCGGCACGCTGGGTGGGGGCGCCGGGGTCCGCGGGGTGTCACCGGCTGGTGGCGGTGGCGTCCTTCCCCGGACCGGTGACGAAGCCTGAACCAGGTGTCTTCTCGGAAGACGACTCGACGTGTTGTGCGTCAACGGGTACCAGCAGAGACAGGGCGCTACCACTGGATCACCACCGGTGACCATCCAGTGTGGAACAAAAAGGTGGCTTGCTCCCCAGGTGGGTGAAACCCCCTTGGGGTGACCGCGGTGGCGATGACGAAACGGGAGGCACAGAGCGGCGATCTGTCGCTCAATCGGGGTTGTCAATCGTGACAGGCCACTCGATTGGCGGTTTCACCATGCAGGAATAGCGAACAGCCGCGAGCGCGCGGGAATCGGCGAATAATCCACGAATCACTGCCAGGGGGAGTTGACCTCGTTGGTCAGCGCCGAGACGAGGTCGGGGTACACCGCCACGACTTCCTGGATGCCGGTGACCATCAACGTGGTGAGCGCCGCCCCCGGCCCGGCGGCGACGCGCAGCAGCTTGCCCCGGTGCAGGCAGTGGTAGTGCGCGCGCAGGAACAAGGGGGCGCTGCCCACGCTGAGGAAGCTCACCTCGGTCAGGTCGACGACCACGAACCGCTTGAGCGTCTGCTCCTCGCAGGCGTCGAGCACCTGTTCGCGCAGTGGGGCCTCGCCCGCGAGGTCGACCCGGCCCACCACCGCCACGACGGTGGCGGAGCGGGTGCCGCGGGTGGTGACGCGGAGGGCCTCGCTCACGGCGGGTACCTCCGGGCGGGTCCGGGGAGCGGCGGAGGCCGCTCGAGTTCCGAGGAACTATAACGGGATCGGACCCGAGATCGCCTCGATGGCGGCTCTCGTGACGCAGGTTCGTTTCCCGCATTCCCCCGTCCTGGGGATCGACACGTCGGACGGGGGCGCTACCGCGCCGGAAAGTGTCGGTCCCCACCGTTAGCGTGCCGGGCATGGGGAATCAGCACATGGGGGGCCGGTATGCGGACGACGACAGGGAGTGGGCGTTCAGCCCTGCGCCAGGCGCGGCGGGAAGCCGCCGGTCGCCACGGGGCCCCAGCGCTCGATGGTGACCCGGATCAGGCACTTGCCCTGGCGGGCCATCGCCGCGCGGTACTCGTCCCAGTCCGGGTGCTCGCCGGAGATGGAGCGGAAGTACTCGACCAGCGGCTCCAGCGCCTCCGGCAGGTCGAGCACCTCGGCGGTCCCGTCGACCTGGACGTAGGGGCCGTCCCAGTCGTCGGAGAGCGCGCAGATCGACACGGCCGGGTTCCGCTTGGCGTTGCGGGACTTCACCCGCTCCGGGTAGGTGGAGATGACGACGCGCCCCTCGGCGTCCACGCCGTAGGAGACCGGGGAGAGCTGCGGGCGGCCGTCTGCGCGGGTCGTCGACAGCAGGCACTTGCCGCGCTCGCGCAGGAAGGAGAGGAGGTCGTCGCGGTCGGGCCTGATCGCTGTGGCGGTGCGGGGCATGACTTCGACCCAACCACACCGCGCTGGCCGCCGCGGGTCAGCGCGGGACCGGGAAGGCGGCCACGACCGGTTCGACCAGGCTGCCCACCCAGACCGTGCCGTGGTGCTCGCGCACGCCCGTGGCCATGTGGAAGTCGGCGGGCTCGCCGTAGAAGTCGTGCACCGTGGCGCCGGTCACGGGATCGATGGCGCGCACCCACACCGTGCGCTGCGGGCTGGGCTGGAGCTTCTGCGGCAGCAGCCACAGCGCCTTGCGGAGCGCGGGCGGGCCCGCCACCAGCCGGTCCACCTTGGGGTCGCGCGGGCTGGCGTAGGCGATCCAGACCAGGCCGTCGGTGCCCAGGGACATGTTGTCGGCGAACCCCGGCTGGTCGTCGACGAAGACCTCGGACTCCCCCGTCGCCGTGGCGACCTTGAGCAGCCGGTAGGCGGCCATGTCCGAGACGATCACGGCCGACCCGTCCGGGGTGAGGGCGACGCCGTTGGCGAAGGCGAGGCCGTCGACCAGGACCTCGACCGCGCCGTCCGGGTCGCGGCGCAGCAGCCTGCCGGTGGCGGAGTGCTCGATGATGTCGGCGCGGTAGTCGGCGAGGTCGTACCGACTGGTGGAGTCGGTGAAGTAGACCGCGCCGTCGGCGGCGACGGCCGCGTTGTTGCACAGCCGCAGCCCGTGCTCGCCCCGGGCCACCAGGACCTCGACGTGGCCGCCGTCGAGGGCCAGCAGGCCGCGTGCGGCGTCGCAGACGACCAGCCTGCCGTCTGGGTGGCGTTCGACGCCCAGCGGCCGCCCGCCGGTGTCGGCGATGGTGCGGGGCGCGCCGCCGCGCGGGTCCAGGCGGACCACGCGGCCGTCGGCGAGCCCGGTCACCACCGAGCCGTCGACGTCGACCAGGACGTCCTCGGCGCCCTCGCCGCCCGCGTCGTGCAGGGTCAGCGCGGGCAGGGGCGCGGGCGTGGGCTTGGGCCCGGGAGGGGGCGCGTGCCACACGACGGGTTCGATACTCGGACGACCCACACTGGTCTCCTTCGGAAGAGCGGTTACCGGTAGCTGAGCAGGTCCCGCCGTGGGCCCTCGAAGTGGGCG
Source organism: Actinokineospora pegani (assembly GCF_009745975.1). GTDB lineage: Bacteria > Actinomycetota > Actinomycetes > Mycobacteriales > Pseudonocardiaceae > Actinokineospora > Actinokineospora pegani. The sequence goes on from NZ_WHOL01000079.1 coordinate 5,736, forward strand.
TGGTCGTTGAACGACACCAGCGACGCCCCGGCGCGCCCGTGCACGACCTTGGTCACCGCCGCGTTGACCACGACGCGGTTGAGCGCGACCACCGAGGCCCCGCCGAGCAGCCGGGACGCGAGCGCGGCCAGGATGCCGCCGGAGGTGAACACGACGCCCACTCCCCCGGACCCGAGGTCCTCGGCCAGCTCGACCAGCGCGGCCCACGCCCCGTCGGCGAACTGGGCGAACCCCGGCGTGGTCGCGTCGACCCACTGCTGCAGCGCCCGGTCGAGGACGGCCTGGAACTCGCGGGGCGAGGTCGGCGGCTCGACGTCCTCCCGCTCCGCAAGCGCTTGCACCAGCCCGATGTGGTCGTACTCGTTCCACCGGGGGTCCTCCTCGACCGGCAGGTCGAGCCCGGCGACGGCGAGCGCGGTGACCGCTGTGGCCCGCTGCCGCGACAGGCTGCCCGCCACGGCGCGCACCGGGGTGATCCCACGGGCCCGCAGGGCCTCGCCGACGACCTTGGCCTGCAGCTCGCCGTTGGGCGAGAGCACGTCGTAGTCCGCCGCGCCGAACGACGCCTGCCCGTGGCGGACCAGGTAGATCGCACTCATGTCCTTGGCCTCACGCTCTGTTGACCACTTCACGGCAGCGCCACTCCAGGTAGCCCACGAACATCCAGAAGTCCTTGAACCTCGGGTTGGTGGTCTGCCCGTGGTGGAAGCGGTAGTAGATCTGCTGCATGATCACCGCCAGCCGGAACAGCCCGAACGCCTCGTAGAACGCCCAGTTGTCCGGGCTCAGGCCCATCCGCGCGCAGTAGTGCTCGACCAGCTCCGCGCGGCTGAGCATGCCGGGCAGGTGCGTGGGCTGGCGGCGGGCCTGCTGGAACACCGCGTCGTCGTCGGCCTCGATCCAGTACGCCGCCGCGCCGCCCAGGTCCATCAGCGGGTCGCCGAGGGTGGACATCTCCCAGTCCAGCACGCCGACCACGGCCAGGGAGTCGTCGAGCACCACGTTGTCGAAGCGCCAGTCGTTGTGGATGACGACGGTCGCCACGTCCTCGGGCTGGTTGTCCGCCAGCCACGCCATGACGGCCGCGAAGTCGGGCACGTTGTCGGTGCGCGCGGCGGTGAACCGCCTGGACCACCCGGCGACCTGCCTGCCGACGTACCCCGCGCCCTTGCCCAGGTCGGTGAGCCCGGCGGCGCCCGGGTCGACCCGGTGCAGGTCGACGAGCCGGTCGACCAGCGCCGTCGACAGAGCGCGGGCGGCCTCGGGCTCGAGCCGCATGCCCTCGGGCAGGTCGTTGCGCAGGATCGTGCCCTCGACCCGCTCCATGACGTAGAAGTCGGAGCCGATCACCGACTGGTCCTGACACAGGCCGAGCACGGTCGGCACGTACGGGTAGACCGGCTTGAGCGCGCTCTGCACCCGGAACTCGCGGCCCATGTCGTGCGCGGAGGCCGCCTTCCTGCCCGCGGGCGGGCGGCGCAGGATCAGCTCGCGGTCCGGGTAGGACAGCAGGTAGGTCAGGTTCGACGCGCCGCCGGGGAACTGCTTGACCGCGGGCGGTCGCGCGGGCAGTCCCTCCACAACGGACCCGAGCCAGGCGTGCACGGCCGCGGTGTCGAAGCTGTCCTCGGCGCGCAGCTCACCCGCCTGGTCGCGGGTGGTCACGCGATCCTCCGCACGACCGGCAGCGGCAGGACGCGCATCGCGAAGCCGATCGCGGTCCACGGCCACGACGGCGAGCAGGCGGTGGTCGACTCGCGCTCGATGGCCTTCACCATCGACCGCACGCCGGGCACGGTGTCGACCATGAGCGGGGTCTTCTTGACCTTCTCGTTCATCTCCGACCGGATGTAGCCGGGGAAGATGGTGGAGACCTTGATCTTCGTGCGCATCAGGTCGGAGCGGATGCCCTCGGCGAGGGCGGCGACCCCGGCCTTGGTGGCGGCGTAGGTGGTGACGTTCCCGCGCATCCCGCGCATGGCGCTCATCGAGGAGATGACGACCAGGTGCCCGGCCCGCTGCTCGCGGAAGATCTCCACCGCCGCCTCGCACTGGGCCAGCGCGGCGACGAAGTTGGTCTCGGCGGTCTGCTTGTTGGCGTGGAAGTTGCCGGTGCCGACCGGCTGCCCCTTGCCCAGGCCCGCGTTGACGATGACGCGGTCGATGCTGCCCAGTTCCTCGCGCGCCTCGCCGAAGACCTTGAACACCGCGTCGTGGTCGTTGACGTCGAGCGCCTTCACCAGGACCTTGATGCCGGGGTAGGCCCCGGTCAGTTCGGCCTTGAGCTGGTCGAGCCGGTCGGTGCGCCGGGCGGTGATCACCAGGTTGCGACCCAGCGCCGCGAACTGGCGGGCCATCTCCGCGCCGAGGCCGGAGCTGGCCCCGGTGATGATGGTGTTCTTGCGGCTCACAGATCCTCCTGCTTCTCGGCGGCGGCGATTTCCGCGTCAGCCGCGTCCACCTTGACACGCAGCCGGTCCCAGAACGAGATGACCTGCGCCTCGTAGGCCTCGGGCTTGGCGCGCTTGAACTCGTGGGACTGGCGGCCGTCCTCGTGGGTCAGCACCAGGAACTGGTTGGCCGCCACGCCCGCGACGACCTGGTCGGCGACGTCCTCGGCGGTGACGGTCGCGGCGGCCATCAGCTTGCGGGCCACGTCGACCTCGGGCACGTCGGGGTTGCGCGCGGCGTCGGGCAGGTTGGTCTGGAAGAACCCGGGGCACACGACGGTCGTGCCGATCCCGTACGGGGCCAGCTCGAACCGCAGCGTCTCCGACAGCGACAGCACCCCGGCCTTGACCACGTTGTACGGGCCCATGGCTGGCAGGTTCATGATCGCGGCCATCGAGGCGACGTTGACGAAGTGCCCCGAGCCCTGCGCCTTGAACAGCGGCGTGAAGGCGCGGCAGCCGCGCACCGGGCCCTTGAGGTTGATGTCGATGATCCAGTCCCAGTCGGCCATCGGGACCACCTCGATGCGCCCGCCCAGGCCGACGCCCGCGTTGTTGACCACCACGTCGACGCCCTGCCACTCCATCATCACCCAGGCGATCGCGGTCTCCCACGACTCGTCCGAGGTCACGTCGAGCCGCAGCGACTCCGCGCCCAGCTCCGCGGCGACGGCCGCCGCGGCGGCCTCGTCCACGTCGGTGACGAGCACCCGCGCGCCGTCGCGCGCCCACCGGGCGGCCAGCGCCTTGCCGAGACCGGACCCCGCTCCGGTGACCAGGACGCGGGCGCTCACGGCAGGTACTTCTTGAGCTCGATGCGGGCGACGACGCCCTGGTGGACCTCGTCGGGCCCGTCGGCCAGGCGCAGCGCGCGGGCGCCCGCGTAGGCCGCGGCCAGCGGGAAGTCGTCGGTCATCCCGGCGCCGCCGTGCAACTGGATGGCCATGTCGATGACCCCGAGAGCCATGTTGGGAACCACCACCTTGATCTGCGAGATCTCCGACAGGGCGCCGCGCACCCCGTGCGTGTCGAGCTTCCACGCCGTGCTCAGCACCAGCAACCGCGCCTGCTCGATGGCGATGCGCGCGTTGGCGATGCGCTCGCGGTTGCCGCCGAGGTTGGCCAGCGGCTTGCCGAAGGCGACCCGGTCGGTGGCGCGGGTGCAGGCGTACTCCAAGGCCTTCTCCGCCAGGCCGATCAGCCGCATGCAGTGGTGGATGCGGCCGGGCCCGAGCCTGCCCTGGGCGATCTCGAAGCCGCGGCCGGGTCCGGCGATGACGGCCTCGATGGGCAGGCGCACGTTGGTGAAGGAGATCTCGCCGTGGCCGGACGGGGCGTCGAGGCGGCCGAAGACGGGCAGCATCCGCTTGACCTCGACGCCGGGGGTGTCCAGCGGGACCAGGACCATGGAGTGCCGGGCGTACTTGTGCGCCTCCGGGTCGGTCAGGCCCATGAAGATGGCGACCTCGCAGTTCGGGTGGCCGATGCCGGTGGAGAACCACTTGGTCCCGTTGAGCACGACGTCGTCGCCGTCGACGATCGCGGTGGCGGCCATGTTGGTGGCGTCGGAGGACGCGACGTCGGGCTCGGTCATGCAGAACGCCGACCGGATCTCGCCCGCGAGCAGCGGTCCGAGCCACCGCCGCTTCTGCTGCTCGCTGCCGAACATGTGCAGGACTTCCATGTTCCCGGTGTCGGGCGCGGAGCAGTTGAAGACCTCGGGGGCGATCGCGGAGCGGCCCATCAGCTCGGCCAGCGGGGCGTACTCGGTGTTGGTGAGCCCCGCGCCGTGCTCGGGGTCGGGCAGGAACAGGTTCCACAGCCCGGCGGCCTTGGCCTTGGCCTTGAGCTCATCGATGACCGGGAGGACCACCCACGGATCGTCGAGGGCCGCGAGCTCGCGGTGGTAGCCCTCCTCGACCGGTTCGACCTCGGCGCGGATGAACTCCCCCACCCGCTCGAGGTACTCGGCGGCGCGGGGCGTGTGCGCGAAGTCCACGGGCTAGCCTCCCTGTCGACCCTATTGAGCAGTGCTCAATAAGCTACCGCTTAGTAGCGGCGGGCTCAACACCCCGATCGGAGGCCGGATGACCCGGGAGCGGCGCACGGCCGAGGACCGGCGCAGGCAGTTGATCGGCATTGGCCTGCGGATGCTCACCGCCCGCCCGATCCACCAGGTGACGATCGACGAGGTGGCGGGCGAGGCCGGCATCTCGCGCAGCCTGCTGTTCCACTACTTCCCCACCAAGCAGGACTACTGCGTGGAGGTGGTCCGCGCGGCCTCGCGGCGGCTGCTGCGGGAGGCGGGGGCGGACACGGTGGCGGGGATGGTGGCCGGGTACGTGGCGTTCATCCAGCGGCGGCGGACCCAGTACGTCGGGCTGTTCCGGGGTTCCGGGCAGGACGACTGGGTGCGGGAGATCCACGACGGGACGCAGGCGGAGCTGACGGCGCGGGTGCTGAAGGCGCTGGGGGTGGCGGCGACACCGGGGCTGGAGGTGGCCGTGCGGGCTTGGTGGGCGTTCACGGAGGAGCTGGTGATCGAGTCGGGCGGGCGGGGTTCGGCGGACCAGGAGGCGCTGACCCGGCTAGCTCTGTCCACTCTGGACCACGTGGTGCGGGAGGCTTGAGCCGGTCAATCCACGCGCGCGTGCCTGCCCGGCGGACCTTGCTCGCGCAAGCCCCCCCAGGCGCGCGCGGACGCGGCTGGGCAGGATCGCCCGCAGGAGCCACAGGACGGCCAGCCCCAGCGGCCACAGCGCCAGGACCAGGAAGCCCAACGCGACCCACTCGAAGCTGGTGTCGGCCAACAGCGCCACGGGGATCAGGCAGAGGAAGACGACCGCGAGCCGCTGGACCACTGCGACGAGGCATGCCAGCCTGTCGATGACCTCGTCCGGCACGCGGTCCACCACCGAGCCCAAGACCTTCTCCACCCGGTTCACCCCACGATGATGCCATCGGCGGGGCGCCCGGAACCTGAAGATCGGCGATGGGAAGCCGGAGCCCCGCCACCGGTGCGGTGGCGGGGCTCCGGGGGCGCTGGTGTGTCAGGAACCCACGTACAGCAGCAGGTTCGGGGTGCCCGACGAGGCGTTGGTGATCTTGTCGGCGCTGGCCGCGCCGGTCAGGGCCGCCTCGATGTCGGCGGGGGTGGCGCCCGGGTCGCGCGCCAGGTGCAGCGCGGCGGCGCCCGCGACGTGCGGGGAGGCCATCGAGGTGCCCGAGATGGTGTCGGTGGCGTCGGCGCCGCCGATCCAGGTGGAGGTGATGTCCACGCCGGGGGCGTAGAGGTCGACGGCATCGCCGTGATTGGAGAACTCGGCCTGGGCGTCGGCGTCGTCGGAGGCGGCCACGGTGATGGCCTCGGAGACGCGGGCCGGGGAGAAGCCGTTCGCGTCGGCGGAGGAGTTGCCCGCCGCGACCGCGAAGGTCACGCCCGCCTGGATCGCGCCCCGCACGGCCGAGTCGAGCGCGGCGTCGGTCGGGCCGCCGAGGCTCATGTTGGCGACCGATGGGCCGCTGGCGTTCTGCGCGACCCAGTCGACGCCCTCGACGACGCCCTCGGTGGTGCCGCTGCCGTTCGCGTCGAGGACGCGGACCGGGACGATGTCGACGCCCGGGGCCACGCCGTGGGTCGCGCCGCCGATGGTGCCCGCGACGTGGGTGCCGTGGCCGTTCTCGTCGTCGGCGTCGGTGTCGCCGTCGATCGCGTCGTAGCCCGCGCCCACGCGGCCGCCGAAGTCGGTGTGCGCGGCGTTGACGCCGGTGTCCACGACGTAGGCGGTGACGCCCGCGCCGTCGGAGGCCGCGGTGTAGCCGTCGTCGAGCGGCAGGTCGGCCTGGTCGATGCGGTCCAGGCCCCAGGACGCGGTGGCGTCGACGGTGAACCGCTGGTTGGCCTGGACGTAGGCGACCGAGCTGTCCGCCGCCAGCTTCTTGGCCTGCGCCTCGTCCATGCGGACGGAGAACCCGTTGAGCGCCGAGTCGTAGGTCTTGCCGACCGCGCCGCCGTAGGAGCCCGCCAGCGTGGTGGCCTGCGTGCCGACCTGCGCCGATCGGACGGTGTCCTTGAGGACGACGATGTAGCTGCCCTCGACGGCGTTGCCGCTGTCGGCCAGCAGGATCCGCCCCTCCGCCGCCTGGGCGGGGGTGGCGGCGAGCGCGGCGACCGCCGCCGCCGCGCCGACGAGACCGATACCCGCGGCGAGCCTGCCCCGCCCGCCTTCGCGCCTGGTGTTCATCCGGAAACCTTCCGTTCGCCCCGACAGAACGCTCTGACACGGAGAACGGCGATCTCAGTCACTCTCCGCGTCGTTGCTTGAGTGTTATGCAACGCGCGGACAGAACCTCCCGGCAATGCTTCACAGTTGCCGGAACTGGTGCGAATGGAGTAAACGAACGCCCCCGTGCGTACCAACCCGCTCACTGGCGACACCGTGGCCGATTAACGCTGGAACCTATGACAACGATCGAGTTTCAGCAGCTCAGAGCAGCCACAAGGACAACGAGGGAGATCTCTTGGTGATTAGTTTTCCAAGATCGAGACAAAAGCGAAACTCGTTGTTGCGAGCTCGGTATCCGGCCTAGTCGCGGTCGTTTTCGCCGCGCATCCCCGACTACCGGTGCTTGCGCGGCGAAACGACCCCGTGATAAAGGAGGAATCAGCCGAAGTCGGACAGGCGCTTGCGCAGCAGCTTCCCGGTGGCGTTGCGCGGCAGCTCCTCGAGGAAGATCACGTCGCGCGGGACCTTGAACCGGGCCAGGTTGCCCTTCACGTGCTCGCGCAGGTCGTCCTCACTGGTCTTGGCGCCCTCCTCGAGCACCACGTAGGCCTTGAGCCGCTGCCCGAACTTCTCGTCGTCGACGCCGAGCACGGCCGCCTCGACCACGCCCGGGTACTCGACCAGCAGGTTCTCGATCTCGGCCGGGAAGACGTTCTCGCCGCCGGAGACGATCATGTCGTCGTCGCGGCCGTCGATGAACAGCCTGCCCTCGCTGTCCCAGTGGCCGACGTCCCCCGTGGACAGCAGGCCGTCGATGAGCTCCTTGTGGCGCCCGTCGGTGTAGCCGGCGAAGGCCAAGCCGGACCCGGCGAACACCCGCCCGGTGACCTCGGGCTCGGTGATCGCGTTGCCGTCGTTGTCGTACAGCACGACCGTGCAGCCCACCGGCGGCTTGCCCACGGTGCCCGGGGCCGCGCGCCAGTCGGCGGGGGTCGCCACGGTCACCACCGAGACCTCGGTGGAGCCGTAGAGGTTGTGGATGACGTCGCCGAACACCTTGGACGCGCGGTTGCCCAGCTCCGGGGACAGCGCGGACCCGGCGGTGAACACGATGCGCAGCGTCGAGGTGTCGTACTTGGCCAGGATCTCCGGGCCCAGGTCCATGATCCGCTGCAGCATGGTCGGGACCAGCACCATCGCGGTGGCCTTGTTGTCCTCGATCATCCGCAGCGTCGACTCCGGGTCGAACCTGCGGCGCACCACGACGGCCGAGTGCAGCGCGAAGGAGATGATGAACTGCGAGAGCCCGGTCGCGTGGAACAGCGGCGCGCCCATGACCGTGGCCTCGCCCGCGCGCAGCGGGACGCGGTCGAGGAACTGCGCGGCGGCCAGCGGCGAGCGGACCTGGCGCGGGGCGCCCTTGGGGGTGCCGGTGGTGCCCGAGGTCAGCAGCACCATGCCGCCGGGCTCCGACGGCGGGGGCAGCGCGCTGTCGTCGGACTCGGTGATCAACTGCTCCAGCGTCCTGCCCGCGGTCCTGGGGTCGTCGACCCAGGCGGTGAAGCGCGGCATCTCGTCGGGCAGCGCGGAGACCAGGTCGGTGAACTCCTGGTCGGCGACGAAGACGGTGACGCCCTCGCGGTTGGTCACGTCGACCAACTGCGGGCGGGCGAAACCGGTGTTCATCAGCAGCAGGCGCGCGCCGAGCTTGCCCGCGGCGAGCATGGTCTCCACGGCGCCGCGGTGGTCGCGGGCGAGCAGGGCGACCACGGAGTGCTCGGTGACGCCGTTGGCGGCCAGCGCGCGGGCCAGGGCGTTGGAACGCCGGTCGAGCTGGCTGAAGGTCAGCGAGCCGAGCTCGTCGACCAGGCCGATCGCCGCGCTGTCCCGGGTCGCGGCGACCCGGGCGGCGCCCGCGATGGGCCCGTACTTTCGCACCGCCATCGCGGACTTGAGGACGTGGTCGGGGCGGCTGAGCGGGACCAGTCCCGCCCGGCGCATGACGTCGACGCTGCGCACCGCCGTCGGGACCATGGCCGCAAGATCACGCACACGCGTCAGGTACTCGGTCACCGGTTCCTCCTGGCTACTCGTCAGTAGCACCGTGCCGCACCGGGTGCGGGGCCGTCAACAAGGCGACCTACCGGCGGTGGGTATCGCTCACTTCCTCCCGCTTCCGGTGGATCTTTCTTGTCGTGTGCGCGCAAGGGGCGGGATTGTCGGTGGGCAGGCGCACAATGCGCGGGTGCGGGATAGCGGGAGGGTCGTACTCGTCCCCGGGGCGGACGGCGCGGGGGTGGCCGTTGTGGACGGCGCCCCGGTCGCGGTCGACGACCTGGCCGGGTGGGTGGGGCAGGTGCAGCGCCGGTCCTCGCCGCGCTGGGTGCTGCCCTCGGTCGAGCAGCACTACCCGCCGCTGCTGGCCGCCGGGGTCCGGCTGGGCCGCTGCCACGACCTGGGCTTGACCGAGGCGGTGCTGCTGGCCTTCGCCGAGCGGCCGGGGCGCCCGCGCGGGGTCGAGGCGGCCTGGGCCAGGCTGCGCGGACTGCCCGAGCCCGAGGACCCGCGCCCGGTCACCCGGGGCGAGCAGCCCACCCTGTTCGAGGCCGCCCGCCCGGTCGTCGCCGTCGACCGGGTGCTGGCGGTGCTCGCCGACCAGGAGCGCCGCATCGCCGCGACCGCCCGCCCCGACCTGCTGCGCCTGCTGGTGGCCGCCGAGTCGGCGGGCGGGCTGGCCGCGGCGGAGATGACCCACGCGGGCCTGCCCTGGCGCGCCGAGGTCCACCTCGCGCTGCTGGCCGACATGCTCGGCCCGCGCCCGGCCCCCGGCAACCGCCCGGCCCGGCTGGCCGAGCTGGCCGCCCGGGTCTCGGTCGCCTTCGGCGGCCGCCCGGTCAACCCCGACCACCCGCCGAGCATCGTCAAGGCGTTCGCCAGGGAGGGGATCGAGGTCGAGTCGGCCCGCGCGTGGGTGCTCAAGGAGCTCGACCACCCGGCCGTCGAGCCGCTGCTGGCCTACAAGGACCTGGCCAAGCTGTGGGTGGCGCACGGCTGGTCGTGGCTGGAGAGCTGGGTGTCGGACGGGCGCTTCCGCCCGGACTACGTCGTCGGCGGTGTCGTCTCCGGCCGCTGGGCGACCAGGGGCGGGGCGGCGTTGCAGTTGCCGAAGGTGCTGCGCCGGGCGGTCCGGGCCGACCCCGGCTGGTCGCTGGTGGTCGCCGACGCCGCCCAGCTCGAACCCCGCGTCCTCGGCGCCCTGTCCGGCGACCGGCGCTTCGCCGAGGTCGCCCGCGGTGAGGACCTCTACGCGGGCCTGGCCGCCGACGCCTTCGACGGCGACCGGGGGCGGGCCAAGATCGCGATGCTCTCGGCCATGTACGGCGGCACCTCCGGGGAGGCGGGCCCGCTGCTCGCGGTGCTGCGCAAGCGCTTCCCGGTGGCGGTGGAGTACGTGGAGCAGGCGGCCAGGGCGGGCGAGGCGGGCCGTGCCGTGCGCTCGCGCCTGGGCCGGACCTCCCCACCGGGCGAGGAGGACGTGGACGAGCGCCGGGCCAGGCAGTGGGGCCGGTTCACCCGCAACTTCGTGGTCCAGGCGTCAGCGGCGGACTGGGCCCTGACGATGCTGGCGTCGCTGCGCAGGCGGCTGTTCCAGACCGAGGCGCAGATCGTCTTCTTCCAGCACGACGAGGTGATCGTGCACTGCCCGCGGGACCTGGGCGAGTGGGTCGCCGCGGAGGTCTCCGCGGCGGCGGACGAGGCGTCCGCGCTGGTGTTCGCGGGCAGCGCCGTGCCCTTCCCGCTCCAGGCGTCCATTGTGGAGACCTACGCCGACGCGAAGTGACTCGCACCCAGCGGTGCGCGCCGAGCGCGGTGTCGACCGCCCGCCAGCGCGCCGCGGCTCCAGGTGGCTCGACCACGAACGTGCGCTCGGCGGCGGCGGTCGCCAGGTCGGACACCGTGCGGGCGCGGTCCAGGCGGTCGGTGAACGCGCCCACCCACGGGCAGCGCACCACCGCCCCCGTGACCTGTGCCGTGTGGGCTGTGCGGGAGATGTTGGCCGAATCCGCCAACGACGTTCCTGTCACGCCAAGGCCCAACCATGGGAGCACTCAGCGGGGCCGGTGCATCCGGGACAATCCGACAACGCACACCAAGCCGGCCAGCGCGGAGCCCGCCAGGGTCGGGACGAGCAGGCCCGTGCCCGTCGCGCCGAAGGCCAGCCCCACCGACCACGCCGTCAGCGCCAGCGCCGCGAACCCGAGCAGTCCGACCCCCACGCACAGCAGCGGCATCAGCCGCCACAGCTCCGGCGGGCGCAGCCGGGACGTGCGCGGCAGGCCCATCACCCCGTGCACGCCCAGGCCGGCCACCCCGAGGAGGACGGCGAGGGCGAACCACACCAGCAGCCGCGACGGCACTGGCCCCCCGGCGACCAGCAGCAGGAACCCGCCCACCAGCAGCCACCCGGCGCACCGGCGCAGCAGCAGCCACAGCGCGATCCGCTGGGCACGGCCGAAGGGCACCTGCGGCCCGGGGTCTGCGCGGGCGGCGCGCACGCCCTCCAGTGTGGTCAGTCGGGCGCGGACCTCCCGGTTGCCCTGGTCCAGGCGCAGGGCGTCGATCAGGGCCCGTTTGGCCAGCGGGCGCTCGTCGGCCCAGAGCGCGGCGAGGCCCAGGATCTCGTGCGCGCGGGGCACGTCCGGGGCGACCTCGACGGCGCGGCGGGCGGCGGTCAGCGCCTCCAGCGGGGCGCGCGGGCCGTAGGCCTCGGCGAGGGCGACGTGCGCGCGCCAGTCCTCGGGGTCGCGCCGGGCCGCCTCGCGGGCGGAGACGGTGGCCTCGTCGTAGCGGCCCAGCTCGCCCAGCGCCAGGCTGGCCAGCCGGTGCGCCCAGGACCGCTCACCGAGGGTGATGGCCCGCTTCGCCGCGTCCAGGCACTGCTCGGCCTGCCCGGCGTCGAGCAGCGCGGCGGCCAGGCGGCACCAGGCGGCGGGGTTGTCCGGGTACGCGACGACGACCGGCCGCAGCAGGCTGATCGCCTCCTCGGGCCGTCCGGCGGCGGTCAGCTGCGCGGCCTCGAACAGGACGGCGTCGATCGGCGCACCCCGGTCGACCGGCTCTCCGATCGGATCGGCCATCGCACCTCCCGCCCTCGCCGCGCCCAGTGTGTCAAGCCGCTGTTCAGGTCAGGCTGCGACGCGCCCGACCTGGGACGACCGTAACCACCGGCTCCCCTCCGAAATGAACCCGTCCCAGCGACCGCCGAACGGGTGATCATGTGTCACCCGGAAACCATCTTGTCTCGAAGACAAGGCCTTGACCAGCAGGTTCCCCCGAGTGGCGCAAGCCATGCAGATGAGCCGTCCGGTCATCCCTAGACTGATCGGGTGTATCCGCCGCGACGGGCAAGGAAGCCCCGGCTCGCCTTGATCCTGGGCGGGCTCGCCGCGTTCGGCCCGCTCTCGATCGACATGTACCTGCCCGCCTTCCCAGACCTGGCCCGGACCCTGGGCGCCTCCGAGTCGATGGTGCAGCTCACCCTGACCGCGTTCATGGTCGGCCTGGCGGCGGGCCAGGTGGTGGCCGGGCCGCTGTCGGACTCCTTCGGCAGGCGGCGGCCGCTGCTGGTCGGCCTGGTGCTCTACACGGCGAGCTCGCTGGTCTGCGCGGTGGCGCCGTCGATCGAGGCGCTGGCGGCGCTGCGGCTGGCGCAGGGCGTCAGCGCCGGGGCGGGCATCGTGATCGCGCGCGCGGCGGTGCGCGACCTGTACTCCGGCACCGAGATGGCGCAGTTCTTCTCCATGCTGATGCTGGTCAACGGGCTCGGCCCGATGCTGGCGCCGGTCATCGGCGGGCAGGTGCTGCGGGTCAGCGCGTGGCCGGGGGTGTTCGTCGTGCTGGCCGGGTTCGGGGTGCTGCTGCTGGTCGCCTCGGCGCTGGGCCTGCCGGAGACGCTGCCGCGCGACCGCAGGAGACCGGCGCGGGTGGGCGGCATCGCCCGCACCTACGCGCGCATCGCGACCGACCGCACGTTCATGGCCTACGCCCTGTCGGCCGGGTTCTCCATGGGCGCGATGTTCGCCTACATCTCCGGCTCGTCGTTCGTGCTGCAGGGCATCCACGGCATGAGCCCGCAGGGGTTCAGCCTGGTGTTCGCGGTCAACGCGCTCGGGATCATGGCCCTGTCGCAGGGCAACCGGGTGCTGCTGCGCCGGTTCAGCCCGCGCAGGCTGCTCAGCTCCGGCCTGTGGGCCTCGGCGGTGGGCGGGCTGGTCGTGCTGGCCTCCGCGCTGCTGGACCTGGGGCTGCCCGTGCTGCTGCCCGGCCTGTTCGTCGTGGTCGCCAGCGTGGGCGTGGTCAGCCCGAACTGCGCGGCGCTCGCCCTGGCCGACCACGGCCGCCGGGCCGGGGCCGCGGCGGCGCTGCTGGGGCTGCTGCAGTTCCTGTTCGGCGGGCTGGCCGCCCCGCTGGTCGGCCTGGGCGGCAACGGCACGGCGCTGCCGATGGCCGTGGTCATCGCCGTGCTGTCGGTGGCGGGCGTGGTGACCTTCGCCGCCACCCGGCCGACCCGGCGCAGGCCAGGCCGCTACGTCGCCTTCCGCGAGGCGGAGACGATGGAGATCGAGGTCCCGCTCGGCGGCCTGGGCCCCGGGCTAGCGAAGCCCGCGCCAGAGCGGGCGCAGGACGGTGGAGGCGAGGACGGCGAAGGGGGACTCGGCCCGGCGCCGGGCTTCCGGGGCCGATTCCGGGGAGAGTCGGTACGCGAGGTTGAGCGCCCGGCGCGCGGTGTCCGGGACGAGCACCCGTAGCACCTCCATGGCCAGGCCCTCCGGCCGCTGCACCACGTCGCCGCCCCCGCGCATGGCGCGCAGCACCATCCGCGCCGCGCTGCGCGGGCTGGCCGCGGGCAGCGCCGAGTAGAACTTCGTCGCGCCGATCATCGGGGTGCGGACCAGCGGCATCCGCACCGAGGTCACGCTCACCCCGTCGGCGAGCAGCTCGCGGCCCGCGGCCCGGCCGAACGCCTCCAGGGCGCCCTTGGAGGCCAGGTAGGCGGCGAACCTCGGGGTGTCGGACTGCAGGCCCATCGTGGTCACGTTGACCACCCGGCCGAACCCGCGCGCCCGCATCCCGGGCAGCAGGCCCAGGGTCAGCCGCAGCGGGCCGAAGTAGTTCAGCGCCATCGTGCGCTCGTAGTCGTGCAGCCGGTCGACCGACAGGTGCACCGACCGGCGGATGGACCGGCCCGCGTTGTTCACCAGCACGTCGACCACGCCCAGCTCCTTGACCAGGGCGGCGACGGCGTCGCCGTCGGTCAGGTCGCACGGGTGGACCTCGGCGGCGCCGCCACCGGCCTCGACCGCCGCGCGGACCCGGTCCAGCTCCTCGGCCCGGCGCGCGACCAGCAGCACCGTCGCCCCCTCCGCCGCCGCGGCCAGGGCGGTGGCCTCGCCGATGCCCGACGACGCCCCCGTCACCACGACGCGGCGCCCGCGCAGCGAGTCCGCCCGCACCCAGGCCCGGTCCGGGTCCAGGTGCCGCTCCCAGTAGCGCACCAGCGGCTCGGCGTACTCGGCGAACGGCGGCAGCTCCACCCCGCTGCCCGCGAGCGCGACCTGGGTCGCCCCGGTCTCGAACTCGGTGGGGATGTCCAGGTGCGCCACGACCTGCGCGGGCACGCCCAGCTCGGCCAGCACCGCGGCGGCGGGCTCCGGGACCGACCGCACCGGGGGCAGCCGCACCGGCAGGGTCGCGGCGATCCGCGGCGCCCCGACGACGGCGGCGAGCGCGTTGTAGACCTCGCGCACGGGCTGCCCGCCCTGTTCGGCGAGGTGGTAGGTGGCCCCGGACGGGGCGTCGAGATGCATCAGGTGCGCGAGGGCGTCGACGACGTAGTCGACCGGGACGACGTTGGTCCGGCCCAGGTCGGGCAGCACCAGCGGCAGCGCCCTGGGCAGCCGCGCCAGCCGGGCCAGCGCGGGCAGGAAGTAGTACGGGCCGTCGACCTTGTCCATCTCGCCGGTGCGCGAGTCGCCGACGACCGCGGCGGGCCGGTAGACCCGGAACGCGACGTCGTCCTGCTCGCGGACCAGGCGCTCCGCGGCGAACTTCGTCCCGTGGTACGGGCTGTGGTGGCGCTGGCCGAGGTCGAAGTCGGACTCGGCGAAGCGCCCCCGGTGATCGCCCGCGACCGCGATGGACGACACGTGGTGCAGCAGGCCCGCGCGGTTGGCCGCGGCGAAGGCCAGCACGTTGGCCGTGCCGGTGACGTTGGCGGCGTGGTTGGCCTCGGCGGGGGCGGTGAGGTCGTAGACCGCGGCGAGGTGCACGACGTGGTCGACCGGTCCGGGCAGCGCCCCCGGCCCGAGGCCCAGCCCGGGCTCGGTGATGTCGCCGGGGACCGCGACCACTGACGCGGGCCACCCCCTGGCCTCGAACTTGGCCATCGATTCGGGGCGGACCAGGGCGTGCACCCGGTCGCAGTCCGGTCGGGCGATGAGCCGCTCCACCAGTCCGCGACCCAGGAACCCGGTCGCGCCGGTGACGAAGTAGGTAGCCATGCCGTGCCTCCTCGACACGGATTCTGTCAGTATCTACTCCTGGGTCAAGCGGTCCGGCCGCTCAGTTCGGCTCGATCGAGGCGTCGACCGCCGCGTCGCGCAGCGCCGCCCGCAGCCTGCCGACGTCCAGCGGCGACAGGATCGCCGTCTCCCCCGGCGGCGACACCAGCACCACCTTCCCCGCCCGCGCGAACACCGTGACCTCGCGTTTGCGCCCCGCGAGATCACGACAGCCCACGACCCACTCCTGATGACCGCCCACCCGGCGCCTCCCCTCCCCGTCGACGTCCGACCCATCGCTCGGAACCCGTCACTGTTCTCGACGCGTTCGGTAACGAGTGGTGACGCGAGCAGGTCACGGGATAACCGAAGATTCCAAGATCGCGCGATATCGAGCCAGGGATTGACCACCTTCCTACTACCCGGGGGTGACGCCAGGTGACCGGTCGGCGCGGCAGACTGGGCCTTGTGAGCGACGTCGAGGAACACAGGCTGCGGGCGCCGGCGAACCTGGTCAGCCCGAGGGCGAAGGGGCTCTGGGCGCTGCGCGCGGGCCTGGGGTGGCTGGTCGTGCTGGTCGGCCAGGCGGTGCCGCTGGTGCTGTCGGCCGCGGCACGGCCCTGGCTGGTCGCCACGCTGGCGGCCACCGCCGTGCTGGGCGTGGCGCACACGGCGGTCATGCCGTGGTGGCGCTACCGGGTGCACCGGTGGGAGACCACAGCGGACGCGGTGTTCACCCGCGCCGGGTGGGCCACCCAGGAGTGGCGGCTGGCCCCGGTGTCGCGGGTGCAGACCGTCGACACCGCGCGCGGGCCGCTGCAGCAGCTCTTCGGGCTGGCCACGGTCACCGTGACCACGGCGTCGGCACAGGGCCCGGTCACCATCGAGGGTCTCGACGAGGCCGTCGCCGCCCGCATCGTCGACGAGCTGACCGCCACCACCCAGGCCACCCGGGGCGACGCGACGTGAACGAGCGCGAGTGGGGCAGGCTCAACCCGCTGATGATCGTCGTCCGGCCGCTCAACGAGCTGCTCGGCCTGGTCCCCGTGCTGTTCGCCATCCTGGTGGTCGGCGACGTGGACCTCATCCGGCTGGGCATCGCGGTGGGCACGGTGGTGCTCGTCGTCCTCTACGGCCTGCTGTCCTGGCTGACCACGAAGTACCGCATCACCGAGTCCCGGGTGGAGCTGCACAAGGGCGTCCTGTTCCGCCAGCAGCTCTCCATCCCCCGCGACCGCGTGCGCACTGTCGACCTGACCGCCAAGCTGGGCCACCGCCTGTTCGGCCTCAGCGCCGTCCGGGTCGGCACCGGCAAGCAGGAGGCCAAGGGCGAGGGGGTGTCCCTCGACGCGGTCACCGCCGCGGAGGCCGACCGCCTGCGCCAGGAGTTCCTGCGCCGCGCGCCCGAGGCCGCCGCCGCCCCCGTCGAGGAACACCAGTTGTCCATCCTGGACAAGGCCTGGTACCGCTACGCCCCGCTGTCGCTCTCCGGCCTGATCGGCGTCGGCGCGGTCGTCGGCTTCGGCGCCAACCTGGCCTCCGAACTGGACCTGGGCCTGTCCGACAGCGGCGCGGCCCGCTCCCTGTCCGCCTGGGTGACGTCGTCGTCCACCGCCGCGGTGGCACTGGCCTGCGTGGTCGTCGTCCTCGTCTTCTCCACCCTCGCGTCCCTGGTCGGCTACCTCCTCCAGAACCACGGCTACCGCCTGACCCGCCAGGCCGACGGAACCCTCCGCGTGCGGCGCGGCCTGCTGACGACCCGCTCGGTCTCGGTCGAGGAGGAGAAGCTTCGCGGCGTGGTCCGCCACGAGCCACTGCTGCTGCGACTGGGCGGGGGCGCCCGGCTCAGCGCGGTCACCACCGGCCTGGCCAGCGAGTCCGGCAGCGCCCTGCTGCTGCCCGCCGCCCACGCCGCGGAGGCGACGCGGGTGACCGACGAGGTCCTGGGGTCCCGTGTGGATGTGACCCTGGCGAAGCACCCACGGCGGGCGCTGTCGAGGCGGCTGGTGCGGGCCGTGACGCCGTCGGTCCTCGTGGTCCTGGTGCTGGCCGGGCTGTCCCTGACGGCTTCGTGGCCCACCTGGCCGTGGGTGACGGGAGCGGTCGTGTTGGTGCCCGCGTCGGTGCTGGTCGCCTTCGACCGCTACCGCGGGTTGGGACACGGGTTGACACCGCGGCACCTGGTGAGCCGGTCGGGGTCGCTGAACCGCTCGACGGTGGCGCTGGAACGGGCGGGCGTCATCGGCTGGAAGGTGCGGCAGACGTTCTTCCAGCGCCGAGCGGGCTTGATCACCGTGACCGCGACCACCGCCGCCGGGGCAGGCGGGTACGAGGTCATCGACGTCGGCGAGGAACAGGGCCTGGCACTGGCCGACGAGGCCGCACCCGGGCTACTGCGCCAGTTCCTGGCCTGACCACAGCACTTGACCTACCGGTCCGACCTACCTCCTCGGCGCGTACCGCATCGCCACGGCCCCCGAGCCGAACTCCAGCCTGCTCACCGGCTCCAAGTCGACATGCTTCGACAGCCCCGCGAACAACGTCGGCCCGTGCCCCGCGATCCTGGGGTGCACCACGAACTCGTACTCGTCGATCAACCCCAGCTCCGCCAACGCCAGCGGGAGCCGCACACCGCCCACGAACAACCCCTTGCCCGGTTCCCGCTTGAGCCGCTGAACGGCCTCGCCCAGATCCCCGCGCACGAGTTCCGCGTTCCAGTCGACCTGCTCCAGGGTGCTCGACACGACGTGCTTCCTCGCCGCGTCGATCGTCCGGGCGAAGGGTTCCACCCAACCAGGCCTCGCTCCCGACGGCCGCCACGCCGACTCCATCAGCTCGTAGGTCACCCGGCCGAAGAGGAGGGCATCGGCCTGGTTGAGGTTCTCGACCGCGTGCCGGTGCAGCTCCTCGTCCGCGGGGATCACCCGGTGGTCGCAGCACCCGTCCACCGTGACGTTGATGGAGTACCGAAGAGGTCGCATCTCGCGACAGTACCGGCGGTGCGCCGCTGCGGTCGCGCCCGCGCTAGTCCACGGGCCAGGTGTGGACCGGGTCGTTGGTGTGCATGAACTTGGCGTAGCGGCGGACCATCTCCCGCAGGGCCTGTTCGCGGCTCAGGGAGGTGGTGGCCTCCAGGGACTTCACCGTCTCGACCTGCCAGGTGGCGCCGTTGCGGCCGGTGAGGCAGCGCTGCTCGATGATGCCCAGGAGGCGGTCGCGGTCGGCGGGGGCCACGCCCCAGGCGTCGAGGCCCTCGTGTGCCATGGGCAGCAGACGGCGCAGGACCAGCTCGGTGACGGGGACCTCGCCGACGCCGGGCCAGTAGAGGCGGGAGTCGATGCCGTTGCGGGCGGCGGCGTGGAAGTTGTCCTCGGCCGCGGCGAAGCTCATCTGGGTCCAGAGTGGGCGGTCCTGGTCGGCCAGGGCGCGGACCAGGCCGAAGTAGAGGGCGCCGTTGGCCATCGTGTCGACCACCGACGGGCCCGCGGGCAGCACGCGGTTCTCCACCCGCAGGTGCGGGCGGCCGTTGACCACGTCGTAGATGGGGCGGTTCCAGCGGTAGATGGTGCCGTTGTGCAGGCGCAGCTCGTGCAGTTCGGGGATGTCGCCCCTGGCCAGGACCTCGACCGGGTCCTCGTCGTCGGTGAGCGGGAGCAGCGCGGGGAAGTACTGGGCGTTCTCCTCGAACAGGTCGAAGATCGAGGTGATCCAGCGGTCGCCGAACCAGACCCGGGGGCGCACGCCCTGGGTCTTGAGCTCGTCCGGGCGGGTGTCGGTGGCCTGCTCGAACAGGGCGATCCTGGTCTCGGCCCAGAGCTGCTTGCCGAACAGGTACGGCGCGTTGGCGCCCAGCGCGACCTGGACGCCCGCGATGGCCTGGCTGGCGTTCCAGTGCTTGGCGAAGTCCTCCGGGGCGGTCTGCAGGTGGTACTGCACGCTGGTGCAGGCGCTCTCCGGGGCGATCGAGTCGGCGTGGGCGACCAGCCGCTCCGGGCCGCCGATGTTGATTTCGAGGTCCTCGCCGCGGGTGGCGAAGACCTGCTCGTTGAGCAGCTTGTAGCGCGGGTTGGCGCTGATCGTGTCCAGCGTGATGTGGCGGCGCTGGAGCGTGGGCAGGATGCCGACCATCACGATGTGCGCCGCCACCCGACCGGCCTTGGCGTCGGCCTCGTTGAGGTTGTCGCGCACGATCCGCTCGAAGGTGGCCAGGCCGTCGGGGCCCAGCCGCTGCGGCGGCAGGTTGATCTCGATGTTGAACTGGCCCAGCTCGGTCTGGAACGCCGGGTCCGAGATGGCCGCGAGCACCTCGGCGTTGCGCATCGACGGGTCGCCCGCGGCGTCGACGAGGTTGAGCTCGATCTCCAGGCCCGCCATCGGGCGCCCGGAGTCGAACCGCGACTCGGCGAGCATCTGCGCGAACACGTCGAGGCAGCGCCGCACCTTCTGCCGGAACCGCTGCCGGTCCGCGCGGGTGAACTCCGTCGACTCCACATCCTTGCCCATGCGCTCAAGGGTGATCCATGCCGCCACCGGCCGCCACACGCCGTAGGCCATCCGGACGCGCCCGGCGGTGACCCACCCGTGATCACGGACCCGCCGGGCGGCGGCCGCGACCCCGGCTAAGCTGCACCGCGTGACGGACCGCCTGGTATGGATCGACTGCGAGATGACCGGCCTCGACCTGGGCCGCGACGCCCTGATCGAGATTGCCGCCCTGGTCACCGACTCCGAGCTGAACGTGCTCGGCGAGGGCGTGGACCTCGTGATCCACACCGATGACGCGACCCTCGACGGGATGCCGGAGGTCGTGCGCGAGATGCACGCCAAGTCCGGCCTCACCGAGGAGGTGCGCACCGCCACCCTCACCCTGGCCGAGGCCCAGCAGAAGGTCCTCGAGTACGTGCGCGAGTGGGTCCCCGACCAGCGCACCGCCCCGCTGTGCGGCAACTCGATCGCCACCGACCGCGGTTTCATCACCCGGGACATGCCCGAGCTGGACGCCCACCTGCACTACCGCATGGTCGACGTCTCCTCGATCAAGGAGCTGTGCCGCCGCTGGTACCCGCGCGTCTACTACGCGCAGCCGGACAAGGGCCTGGCCCACCGCGCCCTCGCCGACATCCACGAGTCGATCCGCGAGCTGCGCTACTACCGCGGCACGGCCTTCGTCGCCCAGCCCGGCCCGACGACCGAAGAGGCCAAGGCGGTCGCCGAGTCCGTCCTGACCGCCGATGCCTAACCCGGTTTCAACTCTTTCCCGGCAAGCGCTATAGTTCTCCCGTTGCTCGCAAGAGCAACGCCATGGTGGGTGTAGCTCAGCCGGTAGAGCACCTGGTTGTGGTCCAGGAAGTCGCGGGTTCAAGTCCCGTCACTCACCCGACCGAAGGCCGACCTTGTTCGCGGAAAGCGCGAACGAGGTCGGCCTTCGTCATATCCGGGGGGCGACCCCCCGGACCCCCACGGTGCGGTGTGTCTCGATCCAGCGTGGCGGGGTGGGGGACGAGACGAAAAGGGGTGGCGGGGGATGATGTCGGGCATGCGGGAAGTGCGTGAGGTGCCCATCCGTGACGAGATGATCCGGTTGGGGCAGCTCCTCAAGCTGGCGGGTGTGGCCGAGGACGGCACGCACGCCAAGGAGCTGATCGAGACCGAGGAAGTCGAGGTCAACGGCGAGGTCGACACCCGGCGCGGGCGCCAGGTGCGCCCCGGCGACGTGGTCCGGGTCAGGGCGGAGAGCTTCAAGGTCGTCTCAGGCTGAGGAACAGCACGGCCCCGGGGGAACCCCGGGGCCGTGTGTCTCAGGCGCGCTTGCCGCCCTGCTTCCAGGTCTCCCACGGGACCTGCCAGTCGCTGAGGCCGTCGGCCGGCTCCAGGACCGGGCCGCCGCTGTTCTGGACGATGATCAGATCGCCCTTCTGCGAGATCTGCTGCAACCAGGCGGCGTTCTCGGTGCTCATGTTGATGCAGCCGTGGCTCACCGCCCGCACGCCCTGGTCGCGGACCGACCACGGCGCGGAGTGGTAGAAGATGCCGCTGTTGGACATCCGCGAGGCGATCGCGACCTTGGTGCGGTAGCCGTCGGCCGAGTCCGTGGGCACGCCGTAGGTGGACGAGTCCATCGTGTAGTTCGTGTGCTCGCTCATCACCGTGTAGGTGCCGACCGGGGTCTCGTTCGCCTTCTTGCCCATGGAGATGGGGATGGTCCTGGCGACCTGGCCGTTGACCGTGACCGTCATCTGGTGGGTGGCGCCGTCGGCGACCGCGACCACCGAGTCGCCGACGGTGATGGTGGCCGTGCGGTCGGCGCGACCGTAGACGCCGTTGCCGAAGTGCTTGCCGTAGATCATCGCCGAGACGGTGACCTCGCTGTGGGCGGGCAGGTACTCCTTCGACCGCCAGTGCACCTCTTTGTCGCTGAACCAGTAGAAGGCGCCCTCGACCCCGGGACCAGCGGTGACGGTGATGGCCTCCTCGACCGCCGCCTTGTCCTTGATCGAGATGTCGAAGTAGAAGGCGAACGGCTGCCCGACGCCGACCGTCTGCCCGTCGAGCGGGTTCATCGACAGCGCGGTCTGCCGCGCGGGCTTGACCGTGCTGAACGTGGACGTCGACGTGGTCGTCCTGCCGCTCGCGTCCTTGGCCGTCGCGGTGGCGGTGTAGGTCTTGCCGTAGCCGAGGCCCTCCGTGGTCGTCCACGTCGTGCCGTCGGCGGCCAGCGCGCCCGCGACCACCGTGCCGTCGGCGCCGGTGACCGATGCCTCGCTGATCGTGCCGCCCGCGGCCGAGACCGTCACCGGCTCGCCGGGCGCGACCCCGTCCGCGGTGTCCGCGGGCACGACCGTCAACCCCAGCGGCACCACCGGTGTGGTGCTCGTCGCACTCGCCGACGCGGACGACTGCCCGTTGCCGGGTTGCGTCGCGCCTTCGGCTGTGCACGCCGTCGCCAGCACGACGGCCGAACCGATCGCCACGAGACGCGAGAACTTGCCCATGCGCAGTCCGCCGCCCCGGAAATACATGCTGACCTGAGATAACACGCTCAAGCCCCCTCCTAACCCTGACCCTTCTCCCAGTGTGCAGGAACAGACCGAACAAGTGGGGCGAGACAGTCGAATCGAGACATAGGACCCCCGATTTCGAGTTCCGACGGGGGCTGTGCTAACTTTTTCCCCGTCAGCGAGAGAGACCCTCTCGATTGAGCGCCGCTAGCTCAACTGGCAGAGCAGCTGGCTCTTAACCAGCGGGTTCGGGGTTCGAGTCCCTGGCGGCGCACAGCAGCAAGGCCCCCGGCATCGCACCGGGGGCCTTGTTCTTTGTCCACTGGGGACGGTCCGGAACCGGTGTCAGCACGCGGCTTTGGCGCGCAGCACCCGCTGTAACGAGGCAACCGCGGCGGCCGGGTCCAGCTCACCCGCCGCCACCGCGGCCTCCAGGCGGTCGAGCACCTCGACGACCCGCCCGCCCGAGGACCAGAACGCGATGTCCGCGCCGGAACGCAGCGCCAGCAGCACCGCCTCGGGCAGCGGGTAGCGGTCGGAGACCGCGCGCATCGCGCCGAGGTCGTCGGTGATCGTCAGGCCGTCGAAGCCGAGTTCGCCGCGCAGCACCTGGTAGGCCTGGGGCGACAGCGAGGCGGGCACGCCCTCGGTCAGGTCGGGCACGGTCAGGTGGCCGGTCATCACCGCGACCGCTCCCTCGGCGGGCAGCTCCCGGTACGGGCGCAGGTCGTTCGCGCGCAGCGTGTCCAGCGGCGGCGTGCTGACCGCGCCGCGGTGCGAGTCGCCGGAGGCGCTGCCGTGGCCGGGGAAGTGCTTGAGCACCGGCAGCAGGCCCGCGTCGCGCAGTCCGGCGGCGAACGCCCCGGCGTACCGGGTGGCCACCTCGGGGTCGGCGCTGAACGACCGGTCGCCGATCACCGAGCCGTCCGGCTGGGTGCTGAGGTCCACCACCGGCGCGAAGTCCAGCGTCACACCCCGGGCGCGCAGCTTGGTCCCGCGGTCCGCGGCCGCCGCCCGCACCTGCTCCGGGGTCATCGTCGCGGCCATCACCCGCGGGCTGGGCAGGTCGCCGTCGAGGGCGTCGATGCGCTGCACGCGCCCGCCCTCGTCGTCGACGGCCACGGTGAGCGGGATCGCCGCGGCGTCGCGGACCGGGGCCAGCGCCTGGTCGACGAGCAGGTCGGTGGCGTTGCCGCCGAGGAACACCCCGCCGACGTGGTCCTGGCCCACCACGACCAGCGCGGCGGCGGGGCCGGAGGGGTCGACGCCGACCATGAGCCGCTGCGCCAGCCGGTCCCGGGGGGTCATGGCCTCGATCAGCACCGCGCACGGGTCCGGTTCGGGTTCGGGTTCGCTGGTGGCAGGCGGCTCCGGCTTCAGCAGGTGCTGGGCGGTCGGGGCGCCGTCGGTCGTCCCGTCGGGAGTCAGCAGGCAGGCGCCCAGGAGCGCCCCCGCGCCGAGCGCGACGAGCAGCAGCCGCGCCCGTCGTCGTCGGCCCACTCGGCTCGAAGTCATCGCCCGCATTGTCGTCCTCCGACCCCCCGTTCGAGCAACCCCGACAAAACGGACACCGCGCGGACCGTGCCCGCGCGGGCGGCGGAACCGGGTGCGAGGATCGCCAACGGCACACGGCGAGGAGTGGGATGAACGAGGACGAAGAGCTCGAGGTCCCGGCGGAGGTGCACACCGTCTGCCAGTACTGCGGCGGGGGTGGCATGGTCGCCGATCCCAAGCTGGCGGTCGTCGGCGGCGCGCCCCGCGTCCTGGACAACGGCAGGCCTTGTCCGCACTGCGAGACCAAGGGCCAGTTCGCCGGCATAGTGCCGCCGGTTTAGGCCTCGCCACAAGAGCTCCACGACACGTGCGGACGCGGGGGCGTGTCGACGCGTCCGGAGCGGGACGCGGTCACCCGCAACGCCGGCCGCGACGGTGGTGCCCGGTCTCACTTGGCGACGATCACCCAGATCCCGACGCCCACCATCGCCACGCACAGCGTGAAGCTGATCACCGCCGTGCCCAGCCCCAGGACGTTGGCGCCGCCCGCCTTCCTGGCGTCGGCGTGGTCGGACCAGCCGCGCACGCCGAGCGCGAACAGCACGACCGCGCCGATGCCGGTGGTCATCGCCGCGAAGACGACCTCGCCGAGCAGTGCCCACCTCACCGCGTCCCCCCGGGGGCCGGGGCGGGCTCCAACGGCTCGACCGGGATGTCGTTGACGTTGTGCGCGCCGACGGCGTCGCGCCGCGACATGGCGAAGACGGCGCAGGCGAAGACGACCCCCACGACGGCGACCGCGACCGTGCCGACGGTGCCGGACTCGGCGACCAACCCGGCGATCGCGCCCGCGACGCCCGCGGCGGGCAGGGTGATCAGCCAGGCCAGCAGCATCCGGCCCGCGGTGGACCAGTGCACCTTGGCCTGCGGTGTGCCCAGGCCCGCGCCGAGGATGCCGCCGGAGCACACGTGCGTCGTCGACAGGGCGATGCCCAGGTGCGAGGAGGTGAGGATGACCGCGGTGGCGCTGGTCTGCGCGGCGAAGCCCTGCGGGGCGCCGATGTCGGTGATGCCCTTGCCCAGCGTGCGGATGATGCGCCAGCCGCCGAGGTAGGTGCCCAGCGCGATCGCCAGCCCGGCGCTGACGATCACCCAGGTGGGCGGGCCGGAGCCGGGGGCCAGGGTGCCCGCGCTGATCAGCGTCAGGGTGATGATCCCCATCGTCTTCTGCGCGTCGTTGGTCCCGTGCGCGAGCGACAGCAGCGACGCCGAGGCGATCTGGCCGACCCGGAACCCCTCCGGTGTCTTGCTGGCCGTGGCCCGCCGGGTGATGCGGAAGGCCAGGTAGGTCGCCAGCGCCCCCGCCACCCCCGCCACCACCGGCGCGGCGACCGCCGGGACCAGCACCTTCTCCACCAGCTTGGCGAAGTGCACCGCGTCGCCGCCCGCGGCGACCCAGGTCGCGCCGATCAGCCCGCCGAACAGCGCGTGCGAGGAACTCGACGGCAACCCCACGTACCAGGTCAACAGGTTCCAGACGATCGCCCCGACCAAGCCCCCGAACACCACCGCGGGCGTGATCGCCGCGTCGTCGACCAGCCCCCCGGAGATCGTCTTGGCCACCTCGACCGACAGGAACGCCCCCACCAGGTTCAACACCGCGGACAGGGCGACGGCCACCCGCGGCCGCAGCGCACCGGTCGCGATGGAGGTCGCCATCGCGTTGGCCGTGTCGTGGAACCCGTTGGTGAAGTCGAAGAACAGTGCGGTCACCACGACAAGCGGGACCAACACGCTCAGGTCCATCGAGAGACTCCCTCCCCGAAGGGTGCTCCACTGGGAAAACCGGACGCGTGATCAGGTTAACGGCAGATGGCCAGAACATCACCAGCCCGAAACCACCTGTCCACATGGCCCAGAACCATCCACAGGTCCGCCGCACCCGGGCCCCGCCCCCCCACCCCCGATATCCTGCGGAAACCGCCGATCCCCTGGGAGGGTGCGGGGTTGGGATGGCGCGGGGGCCGCTCGCCGTGTCAGCAGGTCCGTGGCGGTGGTCCTGGGGTCCGTCGGTGGGCGGGCCGTTCTCAGGGGGCCATGCGGACGCGGTTGCGGCCGGTGCTCTTGGCCTCGTAGACGGCGGCGTCGGCTTGGCGGAGGAGGCTTTCCAGGGTGGTGGTGGGGGCTGGGGCGGCGGCGACGCCGATCGAGGTGGTCCGGGCGTCGATGGCCACGGGGTTCCCGCGCTTGTCGGTGGCGGGGACGATCATCGCGGCGATGCCCTGGCGGACGCGCTCGGCGACGACGGCGGCCTGGGGGGCGTCGGTGTCGGGGAGCAGGAGGACGAACTCCTCGCCGCCGAAGCGGCCGACGATGTCGCCCTGGCGGGTGGTGTGGTGCAGGACGGTGGCGACGGCGCGCAGG
This sequence comes from Actinokineospora pegani, assembly GCF_009745975.1. Classification (GTDB taxonomy): domain Bacteria; phylum Actinomycetota; class Actinomycetes; order Mycobacteriales; family Pseudonocardiaceae; genus Actinokineospora; species Actinokineospora pegani. Next base: position 31,889 of record NZ_WHOL01000079.1, read on the forward strand.
ACGGCGTCGCCCGCGGGGTGGCCCCAGGTGTCGTTGACGACCTTGAAGTGGTCCAGGTCGAGGACGGCCACGGCGACCGAGGAGCCGCGGCGGCGGGCGCGGACGAACTCGCGGTCGACCTGCTCGTGCCAGCCGCGGCTGTTGAGCAGGTCGGTCTTCTCGTCGGTGCGCGAGTCGCCGCGCAGGGTCTCGATCTGCAGGACGCCCCAGTCCAGGGCGCACAGCAGCGGCACCACCAGCAGCGGCGCGGCCCAGGCGTGCGCGACGGCCAGGGCCACCAGCACGCCCACGAACATGGTCACCGCCGCCATGGCGTTGTCCCGGCGGCTGCCGACGACCTCGGTGCGGGTCGGGCGCGACGAGGACAGGGCGATGACCCCGGCGATGGCGCCCGCGTTGAGGAAGAAGTGCACGGCCGCCGCGGCCAGCAGCACCAGCAGGTCCACCGGGGTGAGGCGGTCGAGCACGTCCAGCCCCGCCAGCCGGACCACCGCCAGCGACGCCAGGGCGGGCAGCAGGATGCCCGCGGTCCCGAAGGTGTAGCGGTAGAGCGGCCGCCGGGCGACCGGGTAGAGCTGGACGCGCAGCAGCAGCAGCGACAGCACGGCCATCCACGCGGGCAGCATCACCATCGCGGGCAGCACCCACACCACCGACGTGTCGAAGTGCGGGCCGGAGCGGGTCGCGCGCCTGGTCTCCTCGACCCGGCGGGACAGCCACAGGTGCACAGCGCCCGCCAGGGCCAGGGCCGCGAACCGCTGCCAGTCGACCTCGGAGGTGTGCCGATCGCCCAGCAGGGCTACCCCGGTCGCGACCAGGGTGACCAGCTCGAACACCAGGATGTAGGCGATGGCGGGCCGGGGTAGAGACCTCAGTCCCACAACACCCGGGACGTGAGTCACACTTGTGGCTGATTCGTGGACCCAACCGGGATCGGCGTGACCTGAGCCACTCCCGGACGTTGTGTCCTTGGACTCGAGGGGAGGTGGATCGGATGCGCAACCGTGACTGGTGACGCCGCGCTCGCGGCCGGTGTGCTGTGCCATGGCCGCGACCTCCTCACTCCCGCAGAACGACGCCTTCCCAGAAGGATACGTGCCGCGTTCGTTGAAGTTTAACTGTCAACGACCGGTCGTCACGCGGGTGCCAACCACTTGCGCAGCTTGGGCGGCATCCGCTTCTCCAGCCCGTAGGGCTCCAGGTGCCCGCCGAGCACCTCGGCGAAGGCGAGGTCGACGCTGTCGACGTCCCACTCGTCCCGGCGCAGGATGGGCGGTTTGAACATCGGCTGGCCCACCACGTGCAGCTCGGTGCCGGTGCAGCGGACCACCTGGCCGGTGATGCCCGCCGACCGCTCGTCCAGCAGGTAGTGCACCAGCGGCGCGACCAGGTCCGGCCTCTTGTCCGGCCCGGTCACCTTCGACGCGCGCGGGGAGTTGCGGACCATCCTGGTGTGGGCGAGCGGGCAGACGGCGTTCACCCGGATGCCGCTGTCCTCGAGGTCCAGCGCCCAGGAGTACGTCAGCGACGACACCGCGCCCTTGCTCGCCGAGTACGCGCCCAGCGTGCGCTGGCCCAGCGAGGCCCCCGAGGAGATGTTGACGATCGCCCCGCCGCGCCCGCGCATGCGGCGGATCGCGGCCATGCCCGTGTAGAGCACGCCGAGGACGTTCACCTCGATCAGCGCCCGCACCCGCTCCGGCTCGTCGTCCCACGGCAGGACCTCGTAGTTGACCCCGGCGTTGTTGACCAGGCCGTCCACGGCGCCGAACTCGTCGGCGCACAGCGCGACGATGGCCTCGGCCCCCGCCGGGTCGGCCACCGAGTGCCCGCTGACCGCGGCGCGGCCGCCCTCGGCGCGGATGCCCGCGGCGGTCAGCTCCGCCTCGTCGCGGTCGATGTCGTTGACCACCACCGCGGCCCCCGCGCGGGCCAGGTGCGCCGCGAACGCCGCGCCCAACCCCCGTCCCGCCCCGGTCACCACGACCGCCTTGCCCTTGAGGCTGCTCATGTTGTGCTCCTCCCCGCCGACCGCGGTGTCGACTGGTCCCAGTGTTCGCACGTCGGGACACCTGCGCGGGTGGACTTCGACGAGTGGCCGGTTCATTGCGACGAGCGCGGCACCGGGCTACAGCCCGGCGGAACGCCGCGCTGATCAGGCCGTGCAGGCGGACAGCAGCGCGTGCACGTGGTCGGCCTCCGGCACACCGAGCGCCTCGAACACCGGCAGCGCCGCCCGCCAGTCCAGCACGGCGGCCCGCAGGTCGCCGGTGCGCTGGCGGGTGAGCGCCCGGACGTGCCGGGCCCTGGCCCCGGCCAGCCGCTGCCCGCTGGCCGCGGCCAGGTCCAGGCCGCGCTCGACGTGCTCGGCGGCCGCGGCGTGCTCGCCCGCGTCGAGGTGGGCGTGGGCGAGCTCGGTGAGCGCGCGCACCTCGAGCAGCCGCATGCCGGACTGCCGCATCAGGGCCAGCGCGCCGTTGCCGTGGTGCAGGGCGGCGGGGTGGTCGCCGGTGCGCCGGTACAGCGCGCACAGGCCGGTGAGGACGGACGCCTCGCCGTAGCCGAACCGGATCTCGCGGGCCAGCGCGAGCGCCTTGGCGTAGTGCTCGGCCGCGGCCGACCACTCCCCCGTGCGCTGGGCGATGGTGCCCAGGATGTCCAGGCAGCTCACCTCGTGCCTGCGCTCGCCGAGGTGGCCGTTGGCCGCCATGGCGTGCTTCACCTGGGCGCGGGCGGCCTGGTAGTCGCCCGCGTCCGCGCCGGTCTCGGCCAGGCAGACCAGCATGCTGACCTCGCCGTGCCGGTAGCCGTAGCGGCGGCAGACCGACAGCGCGTGCCGGTAGCGCTCGGTGGCCCGGGGCAGGTCGCCCATCGCCCAGTGCGCCAGGCCCAGGCCCTGGCACGCGGCGGCCTGGACCTGGCGGTGGCCGATGGCGGTGCTCAGCTCCATCGCCTCGGTGTGCCGGGCGATGGCCTCCTCGGGGCGGCCCAGCGACAGCGCGGCGACGCCGAGGTAGTGCAGGGCGGCCGCCTCGCCGAAGCGGTTGCCGATGTCGCGGTTGAGCAGCAGCGAGCGCTCGTAGAACCGCGACGCCTGGCCGGGCTGGCCGAGCTGGGAGTGCGCGCGGCCCAGGTTGTGCAGCGCGGAGGCCTCGACGACCCGGTTGCCGGTGCCCTGGCTCAGCTCCAGCGCCCACCCGTGGTGCTCGACGGCGGCGGCGTAGTCGCTGAGGTTGCAGTGGATGAGCCCGACCAGGTCGTGCACCGAGGCCTCGGCGTCGACGTCGCCGCTGGTCCTGGCCGCGGCCAGGGCGGCCCGGCCGACGGCGAGGCCGTCGGCGCCGTGGCCGCGGTTGAAGAAGAACGCGCGCAGCGCCTCGGCGAACCGCCACGCGTAGCGGGCCAGGCCCAGCTCGGCGGCCTCGGTGGCGGCGGCGACCAGGTTGCCCAGCTCGGCGTCCAGCCAGCCCAGGGCCACCTCCTCCGCGCCCGCCTGCCGGGGGGCGCCGACCCGCCAGAGCACGGCGCTGTGCGCCTCGACCTCGCCGAGGTAGTGGTCGAACAGGGCCACCAGCGCGCCCGAGCGCTCGTCGTCGGCGTCCTCCGCGCGGCCCCTGGCGTAGTCGCGGAGCAGGTCGTGCATGGCGTAGCGGCCGCGGCCGTGCTCGCGGATGAGGTTGCCGTGGTGCAGCACGCGCAGCAGCCGGGCGGCCTCGGGCAGCGCCAGCCCGGCGAGGGCGGCCGCGGACGGGGCGCCCAGGTCGGCGCCGGGGACCAGGCCGAGCAGCCGGAAGAGCCTGCGCGCGGCCGGGGCGAGCTTGGCGTAGGACAGGTCGAAGGCGGCGCGCACGGCGGCCGACTCGTCGCCGGAGACCGACAGCCCGGCCAGCCTGCCCCGGTCGCGCAGCTCGCGGGTGTAGTCGGCGATGCTCACCAGCGGCCGCACCGCCAGGTTGGCCCCGGCGATGCGCAGCGCCAGCGGCAGGCGCCCGCAGACCTCGGCCATCTCGGCGGCGGCCTCGGGCTCGCGGCGCAGCCGGGCGGAGCCGACCATCCGGCCGAGCAGCCGCACGGCCTCGCGCGGGTCGAGCACGTCGAGCGGGAGCTGGTGGGCGCCGTCGTGGGCGGTCAGGCCGGTGAGCCGGTCGCGGCTGGTGACCAGCACCAGGCAGCCGGGCGAGCCGGGCAGCAGCGGGCGGACCTGCTCGGCCTCGGCGGCGTTGTCCAGCAGCACCAGCACCCGCTTGCCGGTCAGCAGGGTGCGGTACAGGCCTGCCGCCTCGTCGGTGTCGACGGGGACCCGCTCCGGGGGGACGCCGAGGGCGTGCAGGAAGCGGACGAGGACCTGGTGGGTGCTCAGCGGCGTCCCGGCGGCGTACCCGCGCAGGTTGACGCTGAGCTGCCCGTCGGGGAAGCGCTCGCGGACCCGGTGCGCCCAGCGCAGCGCGAGCGCGGTCTTGCCCACGCCCGCGGTGCCGGACACCGCGACCAGCACCAGCCCGGTCCCGACCTGCGCGACCAGCGCGTCGAGGGCGGCCAGCGGGGAGACGCGGCCGACGAACCCCGGCGACTCGGCGGGGAGCTGGGCGGGGGCGGGCTGCTCTGCCCTCGGGTCCGGCTCCGGGTCGGCCGGGGCCGAGCGCAGCACGCTGACGTGCGCGTCGCGCAGCTCCCGGCCCGGCTCGACGCCGAGCTCCTCGGCGAGGCGGGCGCGCAGCTCGGCGTGCACGCGCAGGGCCTCGACCTGCTCGCCGGTGCCCGCCAGGGCCAGCATCAGCCGGGCGTGCAGGCCCTCGTGCAGCGGCTCGTCGACCAGCAGGGCGCGCAGCGCGGCGGCGACCCCGGCGTGCTCGCCCAGCGGCAGCGCCAGGTCCGCGTAGGCCAGCGCGGCGGAGCGACGGCGCATGGTCAGATCCAGGGCGGCCGGGTGGGCGCGGACGCGGTCGGGCAGGTCGCAGAGCACCTGCGCCCGCCAGCCGCCGAGCGCCTCGGCGAGCAGGTCGGCGGCGGCGCGGCGGTCCTCGGTGGTCCGGGCGCGCTCGGTCAGCTCGACGAACCGCAGCGCGTCGAGCTGCTCGGCGTCGGCGTCGAGCCGGTACCCGCCGGGCACCGAGACGATGGACCGGCCGGAGCCGACCAGCGCCCGCCGCAGCCGGGAGACGTAGGTGTGCACCAGGCCGACGCAGCTCGCGGGCGGGTCCTCGCCCCACAGCGCGTCGACGATCTCGTCCTGCCCGACCCGGCGGTTGGCGTTGAGGGCGAGCAGGGCCAGCAGGGACCGCTGCTTGACCGCGCCGGGGCGGAGCTGGTGGTCGCCGTGGGTGGCGGTGAACGCGCCGAGGACCCCGATGCGCAGCCCGGCGGGCTCGTGCGCGTCGAACTCGTCCGGCCCGACGCCGACCGCCTCGGCCAGCCGCCGCACGGACTCCTGCCGGGGCCTGCCCACGCCGCCGCGCTCGATGTAGCGCAGGGCCCGCACGCTCACCCCGGACCGGGCGGCGAGCTGCCCCTGGGTCAGCCCCGCGCGCAGCCGGTGCGCGCGCAGGGCGGCGCCGAAGGAGCCGGGCCGACCGGGTTGCATCTCGTCCTCTCGGGTGGCGCCGCTTGGCCGGGTGGCCGACTTGCCGCCCCCGGACCCCGAACTTGCCGGTTCCTGCCGACCCGGACCACCCAAGGAGATCATTGTCGCAGGTGGGGCTTGTACTCGCAGGCCATCCGACTGGATCTCAGCGGTACAGGCCGGTTGCCAATACCGGACACTAGCGTGTCTGGTCGGGGTCGGTCCGCCCTGTGCGGGGGCAGGTGGGCGGGCCTGGTCGTGGCGCGGCGTTNCCACGGCGGGTCGCGCGGCCGAGGGGCCGAGATCACGCCCCGCGGGCGGGTGCGCGCGTGGCGGCGTCGGTAGCCTGCGCGGGGTGGGAGCCACGACGAGGCGGATGGCGGCCTGATGGCACGGGCGGTGGCGGCCGCGGTGGGGGACACGGTCGGCCGCCGGGTCCGGTCCAAGCTGGGCTGGCTGGTGCTGGTGGTGCTGACCGCCGCCGGGTTCGCGGTGGTCGCGTCGCGCTCCGCCGCCCCGCCCGACCACGTGGGCGAGGCCGTCGTGGACGCGGCGGCCAGCGTGGACGCCCTGGTGGACCCGTGGTCGGGGCGCGACCCGATGGCGATGCTGCCCGAGGACTTCACCGACGTGGTCGGCGTCGTCCCCTCCCGGATGCCCGCCCCGGACGGCACCGTGCGCGCGGTGCACACCGACGGCGGGTGCTCGACCCCGTGGGGCGACGACGACACCCGGTGGGACTTCTCCGTGGTCTGCCGGGCCCACGACCTCGGGTACGACCTGCTGCGCTACGCCGCGGCCAAGGGCCAGCCGCTCCCGGCGGGCGCGCGCGAGGCGCTGGACGCGCGGCTGTCGGCGGACATGCACCGGCAGTGCGAGGCGAACCCGCTCGGGTCCGGCGGGACCTGCCGGGTGGTGGCGTCGCTGTACTCGTTCGGGCTGGTGGCGAACTCGTGGCACCAGCGGTGGGGGCCGCCGGTCGCCGAGCCGGTGGGCGGCTGGGGGATGGCGCTGCTGGTCGTGGTGGTGCTGCTGGCGGTGCGGGTGCCCGCCTTCGCCCGGCGCCGGGTGCCGCGCGAGCACACCCGCCCGCTGAGCGCGGCCGAGGGCGACCGGGCCGCCTACCTGGGGATGGCGCGGCTGGTCAGCCTGGTCGGGATCGTGCTCGCCGAGTCGGCGCTGGCGTTCGGGCCGCTGGTGGGCGTGCCGGTGTCCGACCTGTGGCCGCTGACCTGGGTGCTGCAACTGGTGCCGCTGTTCTTCTTCGCGGGCGGCAACTCCAACCTGCTGGCCTGGCGGGCGGTGCGCGCGGGCGGCGCGGGCTACGGCGAGTACCTGGCCAGGCGGGTCTCCTGGCTGATCCGGCCGGTGCTGGCGCTGGTCACCGCGTGGCTGGTGGTGCCGTTGTCGCTGGACCTGCTCGACGCCCCGGACGCGGCTGTGGGCGCTTTCGGGCGGCTGGTGGCGCAGCCGCTGTGGCTGCTCGGGCTGTACCTGCTGGTGGTCGGGCTCGCGCCTGCGGCGCTATGGCTGCACGAGCGCGCCCCGCTGAGCACCCCGGCCGCCCTGGCGCTGGGTGTGGCCGGGCTGGCGGTGTTCGGCTCCGGCACGGTCGTGGCCTACCTGGGCGGCATCCTGCTGGCCCTGTTCTTCGGGCAGTTGTCGTTCCTCTACGCCGACGGGACCCTGTGGCGGGCGCCGAGGCGGGCGCTGGCCGCGGTGGCGGTGGGCGCGCTGCTGGCCCTGGTGGCGCTGACGACGGTGGGCGGGCACTCCCCCGGCCTGATCGCCGAACCGGCCGAGACGGCCAGCTTCGTGCCGTCCGCGGCCGCGGTGCTGCTGCTCGGCCTGGCCCAGGTGGCGCTGGTCGTGGCCCCCGGCCCGGCGGCGGTGGCGGCGGTGGCGCGCGGGATGGCGGCGCGGTGGGTGCGCTTCGCCCGGTCCGCGCCGATGACGGTGTACCTGGTCTACCTGTGCGCGCTGCTGCTCGTGGCCGGGGTGGTCGGCGCGGTGCGCTGGGGCGGACAGGGCGGCTGGGCGCTGTCCCCGGCGGCGCTGGCCGCGCTGGGTCTGCTGGCGGTGCCGACGGCGCTGGCGTTCCTGCTGTTCGAGCGGCACCGGCAAGCCCCCGGCGCGCCGCCGCCGCGGCGTGGGGCGGGCAGGTGGGACGTGGTGGCCGCGACGGCGGGCACGGCGTGGGGCGCGCTGGGCATCACCGGGTTCGCGCTGACCGGGCTGACCGGCACCGAGCACGGCCCGCACGTGCTTGGCCTGCCGCTGGACCCGATGGCCAGCGTGATCCACCTGCTGCTTGGCTGGTACCTGCTGCACACGGCCAGGATCGGCACCGCGGGCACCCCGGGGCCGTGGCTGCTGGCCGCGGTGGCGAGCGTGCCGCCGACGCTCACCACCGTCAGCGGCGAGGGCGCCGCTGTGCACCTGGTCACCGGGGCCGCCGCCCTGACCGCCGCGGCCATCACCGCGTGGCCGCGGCTGCGGCGGCGGCGCAGTTCGGAGGCCACTTCCCCGGACCGTGAGTCGGTGGCGGGCTAGCGCCGCGGCACTGGCTGGACGCGTGCCCTGACAGCGGCGACACCCGGGTGTGTCACGCTGTGGCAACCTGCGAGCGGTTGTCCGCGTCCTTCTCCACAGCGGGACCGGGGTGCTCGCGCGCGTCCACCGCGGTCCGACAGGGAGGAGCAGGGCGTGGAGTACCGGCCGCCGGGGTCAGGCAGCGGTGCGGGCCGAGAGCGGCCCGAGCGCAGGCGCGGCGACGGACCCGCCCGGGGTCCGCGCCCCCCGCAGCGCCGCCAGCCCACCTCGCGCGAGCGCCGCCAGCCCCCTCCCGAACGCCGTCAGCCGCCGCCCGAGCGCCGGGGCGAGCCCCGCGTCGCCGCCCGCGAGCCGAAGGACCGCCGGGTGCCTCCCCCGCGCCGGGTGGTGGACGCGGCCGTCGAGACCGAGAAGATCACCCCCCGCCAGCGCCCGCGCCCGGCCGCCGAGCCGGACCGGCGGCGGTTCTTCGGGGCCAAGGTGCTGCTGGCGCTGCTGTCGGCGGGCGTGGTCGCGGGCACCGGCTACTACTGGAAGGTCCAGGACGACCTGGCCGACGCGCTGACCCGCCAGGACGTCATCGCGGGCGGTCCGACCGAGCGGCCCGCCGACGGCGCGATCGACATCCTCATGGTCGGCGTGGACAGCCGCATCGACGCGCAGGGCAACCCGCTGTCGAAGGAGCAGTTGGCGATGCTCAGCGCGGGTGTGTCCGAGGGCGAGCTCAACACCGACACAATCATGATGATCCGGGTGCCCAACGACGGCACCAAGGCCACCGGCGTCTCCATCCCGCGCGACTCCTACGTGAACATCCCCGGCTTCGGCAAGCACAAGATCAACTCGGCCTACCTCCGGGCGAAGAACGAGGCGCGCGAGAAGCTGCAGGCCGAGGGCGTCGAGGGCAGGGACCTGGAGCTGCGGTCCAACCAGGAGGGCGCGAAGACGCTGATCGAGACGGTCAACAAGCTCACCGGCGCCAAGATCGACCACTACGCCGAGGTCAACCTGCTCGGCTTCTACGACATCACCAACGCCATCGGCGGCGTCGAGGTGTGCCTCAAGGCCCCGGTGCGGGACCGGTACTCCGGGGCGGACTTCCCCGCCGGGGTGCAGACGATCTCGGGCACGTCCGCGCTGGCCTTCGTCCGCCAGCGCCACGGCCTGCCCGGCGGCGACTTCGACCGGATCGTGCGGCAGCAGACGTTCATGGGCGCGATGGCCAAGAAGGTCTTCTCCCAGGACGTCATCGCCCCCGGCTCCTCGACCCTGCCCAAGCTGCAGGACGCGATCAGCAAGTCGGTCGTGCTCGACCGCAACTGGGACATCATGCGGTTCGCCCAGCAGATGACCGGGATCACCGGCGGCAACGTCACCTTCGAGACCATCCCCACCGGCAACCCGGAGCTGCGCACCTCCGAGGGCGCGCTGGCCATCGAGGTCGAGCCCGCCGAGGTCCGCCGGTTCGTCGACGACCTGCTGCACCCCGAGCGCCCGACCAGCTCCACCGCGGGCGCGGGCGACAGCTCCGAGCCCAACGCGGACAAGCCCGCGGTCAACGTGCTCAACGGCTCCGGCAAGACCGGCCTGGCCGCCGAGGTGGCGGCCGCGCTGACCGACGACGGGTTCACCGAGGGCGCCACCGGCAACGCCGCCAGCCGGGCCAAGACCGTCGTCCGGCACGCCCCCGGCGCGCAGGCCGAGGGCGAGGACGTCGCCGCGTCGCTCAGCGGGGACCACACCGTGGAGCCCGACACCGACCTCGACGCGGGCACCGTCACGGTCATCCTGGGGCGCGACTACTCGTCGAACACGAACCTGGCGGGCAAGCCCCTGCTGGACCTCGACGCCCCGGCGCTGGCCCAGGAGCAGCAGCCCAGCGGCCCGCCCTGCATCAACTGACCATCACCCGATCGACGGGTTTGGGCTGGTTGGCGCGTCAGGCCGGGACCAACCGGGACTCTCCACGGAGTGGTCCGAATCGACGAGGCGGCGTACCAGCGCGCGCTCGGCGCCGAGCTGCGCGCGCTGCGCCGCACCCGCCGGTGGACGCGCAAGGAGCTGGTGGGCCGCCTCGACACCGAGATCTCCGTGCAGACGCTGGCCAGCTACGAGCAGGGCGTCCGGCACTGCTCGGTGGTGCGCTTCGTCGAGCTGTGCCAGGCGCTGGGCGTGCTGCCGCACGAGGTGCTCGACCGGGTCGACCTGCGGGCGTTCGCCTGCTCCCCGGTCGGCAGGACCGCGGTCGACCTGCGGCGCGCGGCCGGGGTGCGCGAACCCGAGTACGCCCCGCTGCGCCGGTGGGCGGCGCAGCGGGGCGGTGCGGGACCGAACGTCGTCTACCTCGACGCCACCGCCCTGACCAGCCTGGCCACCCTGTGCGGGGTGCCGCTCGCCGTGCTGGCGGCCAGGCTGGCGGAGCTGGACGAGGGTGCCTAGGTCGTGGCGCCCGCGGGCTGCGGGGACCGGCTGCGGGTGATCAGCTCGAAGTCCGAGCCGTCGACCTTGCGGGTCTTGAGCCAGTACTTCCAGGTGAACCCGGGCCACAGGGTGCGGTTGACGCCCTGGGCGTCGAGGTACCAGCTCTTGCAGCCGCCCTGGGTCCACACGCCCTCGCGCAGCTTGCGCTGGATCTCGATGTTGAACTGCTCCTGCGCGCCGGGGCGCACGTCGATGGCCTCGACGTTGTGCCGCTCGGCGAGCTTCATCGCCTCGCGGATGTAGTTGAGCTGGGCCTCGATCATGAACACGACCGAGTTGTGGCCCAGGCCGGTGTTCGGGCCGAGCAGGAAGAACAGGTTCGGGAAGCCCGCGACGTTGATGCCGTTGTAGGTGTTGACCCCGTTCTCCTGCCACAGCTTGCCCAACTGGACGCCGTCGCGGCCGACGACGTCGAGGTGCTGCATGGCGTCGATGACCTGGAAGCCGGTGCCGTAGATGATGGCGTCGACCTCGATCTCCTGGCCGTCGTTGGTGACGATGGAGTTCGCCTTGACCTCGGCGACGCCGGAGGTGTCGAGCGCGACGTTGTCCCGGCGGAAGGTCGGGTAGTAGTCGTTGGAGATCAGCACGCGCTTGCAGCCCATGACGTAGTCCGGGGTCAGCTTCGCGACCAGCTCCGGGTCGCGCACCGAGCGCTTGATGTTCCAGGCGGCCAGCCGCGAGGCGGCCTTGAGCACGCCGAGGTTGCCGTTGAAGCCGACCGCGCGGACCTCGTTGAGCCAGTACAGGAAGTGCCGGTAGCCGCGGAAGGCGCCGGGGACCTTGGCGAAGGCGCTCTTGGACCACTCCGGCATCGCGTGGTCGGGCTTGGGCATGACCCACGGCGGGGTGCGCTGGAACAGCGTGAGCCGCGCGACGTCCTTGGCGATGCGCGGCACGAACTGGATCGCGCTGGCGCCGGTGCCGATGACCGCGACCCGCTTGCCCGCGAGGTCGTAGTCGTGGTCCCACCGCGCGGAGTGGAAGGCCTTGCCCTGGAAGTTCTCGATCCCGTTCAGGTGCGGCACCTGCGGCAGGTGCAGCGCGCCGATGCCCGAGATCAGGTACTGGGCGACGTAGGTGTCACCGGTGGTGGTGGCGACGTACCAGCGGTTCTCCTCCTCGTCCCAGCGCGCGCCCGCGACCTCGGCGCCGAACACGGTGTTGCGGGCGAGGTCCCACTTGGCCGCCACGCCGCGCATGTACTCGTAGATCTCCGGCTGCGGCGCGAACGCGCGCGACCAGTCGGCCTTGGGCTCGAAGGAGAACGAGTACATGTGCGACTGGATGTCGCAGGCGCAGCCCGGGTAGCTGTTGTCGCGCCAGGTGCCGCCGAAGTCCTTGGCCTTCTCCAGCACCACGAAGTCCTCGCGGCCCTGCTTGCGGAGCTGGATGGCCATGCCCATGCCGGAGAACCCGGTGCCGATGACCACCACTCCGGTGTGCACGAGCTTGCTCATCTGCCACGCCTTTCGGGGACTAGGATGTGTTGCGAGTACCTGTTACCGAGAGTCAAGCTTACCCGGGGTAGGTTACTTGCGGTAGACTCATTCTCGTGACAACGGCCGATGGCAAGGTTGAACGCAGGCGACGAATGCCGCGGGCCGAGCGCGAACGGCAGATGGTGGCCGTCGCCGAGGAGATCTTCGCCGACCGGGGCTACCTGGCCGCGTCCATGGACGACATCGCCGAGCGCTGCGGCGTCTCGAAGCCGATGATCTACGAGTACTTCGGCTCCAAGGAGGGCCTGCTCGTCGCCTGCATCCGCGAGGCGCGCACCGAGCTGGCCAAGGCCACCACCGAGTCGGTCATCGGCGCGGCGACCCCCGAGGAGGCGCTGCGCCGGGGCCTGGTGGCCTTCTTCGAGTTCACCGACACGCACCGGCGGGCGTGGTCGCTGATGCTGCGCAGCGAGGCGGCCGTGGCCGGTCCCGCCGCCGCGGCCGAGATCGAGGCGGGCCGCCAGGAGCAGGTCGAGATCGACATGGCGCTGTTCCGCGCGTTCCTGCCGGAGACCTCCGAGGTGGAATTGGAGGCGGCGGCGCAGATCGTCGTGGGCGCCTGCGAGCGCCTGTCCCTGTGGTACGTCGGCCGCGACGACGTGACCGCCGACCAAGCGGCGGACCACCTCATGCTGGCGCTGTGGACCGGGCTGTCCAGCCTGGTCCGGGCGTGACCCCGGGCGCGATCCCCCCATTCGGCCTAGGCTGAGCGGGGAACAACCGCAGGGAAGGCGGGGCCATGTTCGAGCCCATCGTGGCCAACTACACACCCGACGGCGACGACTGGAAGGTCGAGGTCACCGGTGGCGGCCAAGTCCACACCGAGACCGCGCCGGGGTTGGTCGCCGCGCGCGACGAGGCCGAGCGACTCGCCGAGCGGATCGCCCCCGGCGACCAGCCGCGCACCATCGTGCACACCATCGACGGCGACGCGCTGGAGTTCACCACGGCCTACCTCAACGCCCGGCTGGGCCGCCCGCCCGCCGAGCCGGAGCAGGCCGCGGGCTGAAGCCCCCTGGCGCCCGGTGTCGTCTCCGAGCGCCAGGGTGTCGTTCAGCCGAAGATCTTGCGCACCAGGAGCAGGCCCACGAGGACACCCGCCCCGATCAGCGCGTACTTGACCCTGGGGTCGTCCATCTTCGTCCTGGCCTCGGCCTTGGCGCCCTCGACGAGCCGCTTCGGGCTCGCCTTGTCGCCAAGCTGGTCCAGTGTCGCCGCCAGCGCGTCGCGCGCCTGCTCGATCTCGCGCTGGATGGTGTCGGGGTCGCGGGCCACGTAGTCCTCCTAGGAAACCGCCGTCGGCGGCCACCACGGTAGATCACCGACCACCCGCCCCGCGCGCCGGCCACACCGTTACCCTGAGCACGACCGCCACCGCGGTGGCGGCGGGGGACCGTAGCCCAATTGGCAGAGGCACACGGTTTAGGTCCGTGCCAGTGAGAGTTCGAGTCTCTCCGGTCCTACGACACAGCTCTGAGCAGCGCGGACGCTGGTCGAAGCCTGTGCGGCCAGACTGCCTGCGCACGCTCGACCAGCCCCCTCCGCCGCCTGTGGCCCTGGTCAGGCCCCCAGCGGAGATGGCCCGGTGCGGGTAGCCGGCCTCGGTCTTCATCCCGAGCAACACCTCCGGCGACCTGGCCGCACCCACGTGGACGCAGGGGTGACGCAGGCGTCCGCCGCGCCTTCCGCCTCGGCCAGGCCATCGCCGTCGGCGGTAGCCTCGGCGCATGGGCAAGAAGGCTCAGCAGCCGGGGACCATCGCGACGAACCGGAAGGCCCGGCACGACTACCACGTGCTCGACACCGTCGAGGCCGGTGTCGTGCTGATGGGCACCGAGGTCAAGAGCCTGCGGCTGGGGCGGGTGTCGGTGGTCGACGCGTTCGCGACCATCGACGACGGCGAGGTGTGGCTGCGGGGGCTGCACATCACCGAGTACGCCTTCGGCACCTGGACCAACCACGAGCCGCGGCGGGTGCGCAAGCTGCTCCTGCACCGGCGGGAGATCACCAAGCTGGAGATGCGGGTGCACGAGGGCGGGCTGTCGCTCGTCCCGCTGTCGATGTACTTCACCGAGGGGCGGGTGAAGGTCGAGCTCGCCCTGGTCAAGGGCAAGAAGCTGTGGGACAAGCGGGCGGCGGTGGCCGAGCGCGACGCCAAGCGGGAGATCGCGCGGGAGTTCTCGCGGCACGTCAAGGGCAGGCGGCGCTGAGCTGTGGAAGCATGCGGCGGGTGCGCGTGCCCCGTCCGATCGCCGCGGTCCTGCGGCTGGTCGACCGCTTCGAGGAGCGGGGCACGCACGCGCCCGGCGCCGAGGACCGGGTGGACAACCGGCCGGTGGTGCCGTGGCGGGACTTCGGCTGGCTGATCGCCGCCTGGTTGGTCGGGGTCGGGGTGTTCGTCCTCTTCTTCGCCTTCGCGAGCTGACCCCCGCGGCCACGTGGTTTCGGTCACCCGGCGTGCGCCGCTGATCACGGCTCGGCCACAGCACGACACCAGGTGCGCTTCAACCCCCGATCGGCTGCGGCATCCCGGCCGTCGGCGCGTCACTGTTGACGGTGCACCCCCGACAGGTGCACCCCGAAGCTGTCTGGAACGGCACCCCTGCGCGAAGAAAGGCTGATGCGGTGAAGCTCGCCCATGTGGTCCTCACCTCGTGCGCCTGCGTGGCGCTCGTCGCGGGCTGTGGCGGCGCACAGGAGTCCGCGGCCCCGTCGACGACGAGCACCCCGTTGACGGTCACTGAGAAGATCGCCAGGTCCGGCGGTCCCGCCTCCCGGGGCGGCGAGCGCACCTCGCTGGGCTCGGGGCTGGCCATCACCGTCTCCACCCCCAAGTCGTTCGTGCCGACCGCGACGGCCTCGCCCATCGCGCCGCGCGCGGTCGGCCTCGAGGTCGTCGTGGAGAACGAGGGCACCTCGGCCTACAAGCCCGCGCAACTGCGGCTGCTGGCCAAGGTCAACGGCGAGAGCACCCAGCAGGTGATCGACTCCACCCAGGGCTACAGCGGGCTGGGCAGCACCGGCGACGTGGAGCCGGGCGACTCGGTGCGGTTCTCCGTGGCGTTCGCGGTGCCCGAGGACAAGACCTGGATCGTCATCGCCGCCACCCCGAAGCCCGACGCCGAGGCCGTGTCGGTGTTCAGCACAACCGCGTGAGGCCTGCCCGCTAGCGTCTGGCGCATGACCGAGCAGAAGCGCCTCGCGGCAGGCGACCGCGCCCCCGACTTCACCCTGCCCGACAGCGAGGGCGCCGAGGTGTCCCTGTCCGACTACCGGGGCAGGTCGGTGATCATCTACTTCTACCCGGCCGCGGCCACCCCCGGCTGCACCAAGCAGGCCTGCGACTTCCGCGACAACCTGGCCGAGCTCGACGGGGCGGGTCACGCCGTGCTGGGCGTGTCCCCGGACAAGCCCGCCAAGCTGGCCTCCTTCGTCGCCGCCGAGGGCCTGACCTTCCCGCTGCTGTCGGACCCGGACAAGGCGGTCATGAACGCTTACGGCGCGTTCGGCGAGAAGGTGATGTACGGCAAGACGGTCACCGGGGTGATCCGCTCCACCTTCGTCGTGGGCGCCGACGGCCTGCTCACTCACGCGTTCTACAACGTCCGTGCCACCGGCCACGTCGCCAAGCTGCGCAAGGACCTCAAGATCTGACCGGAACCCCCGACAACCCGCGACCGGCAATCTAGTTGCAGATTGAACTATTTTGCCGGGGGCGGGCGTTGTCCTGGTCATGGAGCGAAGACGGGCGGCCCGGGTGGCGGCCGCGGTGGTGGCGGTGGTCCTCTCGGCGACGGCGATCGGCCCCGCGGCGCAGGCGTGCGAGCACCCTCCCGCCGCTCAGGAGACGGTCGGGGCCCCGACGCCGCAGAGCGCCTACGAGCCCAAGACCGAGCGGCTCGACCCGGCGCCGGTGGTCACCGCGGTCCAGTCCGCCGTCCCCGGCGCCCGGGTCGGCGCGGTCGTCGTGGACCTGGAGACCAACCGCGTCCTGCTCTCCACCGGCGCGGACCTGCCGTTGCACTCCGCCTCGCTGGTGAAGCTGCTCATCGCCATCGCCGCCGCCAACGAGGCGGGCGACGACCCGGCCCACGCCGCCCGCGTCGAGCGGATGCTCCGCGACTCCGACGACGACGCCGCCAGCGCCCTGTGGGGGCTGCTCGGCGGCGACACCCTGCCCTCCAGCACCGCCGCGGACCTCGGGATCGGCGGCGTCACCGACCCCGACGTCCCCGGCCGCTGGGGCAACACCCTGATGACCCCGAACTCCGTGGCGGCGGTGCTGGCGCACCTGGTCGCGGAGGCGCCCGAGGCCATCGCGCTGCTGGCCCAGGCGCCCCGCCTCGCCGCGGACGGGTTCGACCAGCACTTCGGCATCCCCAGCGCCTTCACCGACTGGGCGGTCAAGCAGGGCTGGGGCAACGGGCGCGGCTACACCGCCGTCCACAGCGCGGGCGTCGTGGACGGCCGCCACGCGGTCGTGGTGATGGCCGAGTTCGACGCCGGGGTCTCCCCCGACACCGGCGCGGCTGCCGTCACGGCCGGGGCGCGGGCCCTCGCGGGTCTGCTGGCCTGACTCAGGCCCGGCCCGCCAGCGGGGCCAGCAGCGGCACCAGCAGGCGCAGCGCCTTGCCCCGGTGGGAGTCCGCGTCCTTCTGCTCCGGGGTCAGCTCCGCCGAGGTGCGCGTCCCGCCCTCGGGGACGAAGATCGGGTCGTAGCCGAAACCGTTGTCCCCCCGGCCTTCCCGGGTGATCGTGCCCCGCCACTCGCCGCGCACCGCGGCCTGCGTGCCGTCGGGCAGCGACAGCGCGGCGACGCAGACGAACGCGGCGCCCCTGCGCTCGTCCGGGACGTCGGTGAGCTGGCCCAGCAGCAGGTCCAGGTTGGCCTGGTCGTCGCCGTGCCTGCCCGACCAGCGGGCGGACAGGACGCCGGGCATCCCGTTGAGGGCGTCCACGGCGAGGCCGGAGTCGTCGGCGACCACGGGCAGGCCGGTGGCCAGGACCGCGTCGCGCGCCTTGGCCAGGGCGTTGTCCTCGAAGGTGGCGCCGGTCTCCGGGGCGTCGGGGAACTCGGGCACGTCGGCCAGGCCGAGCACCTCGACGCCCTCGACCTCGGCGGCGAGGAGGATGCGGCGCAGCTCTTCGAGCTTCTTCTGGTTGCGGGTGGCCAGCAGGACCCGCGCCATCACTTGCCCGCCTTGGGGCCGGGCAGCGTGCCGGGGTAGGGCAGGGCCAGCGCCTCGGCCTGGACGCGGTTGAGGTCGGCGCACCCGGCCAGCGCCAGGTCGATCATCTTGTCCAGGGTGGACCTGGCGAAGGTCGCGCCCTCGCCGGTGCCCTGGACCTCGATCAGGGTGCCCGCGTCGGTGGCCACCACGTTCATGTCCACCTCGGCGCGCGCGTCCTCCTCGTAGGGCAGGTCCAGCCGGACCCGGCCGCCGACGACGCCGACGCTGACCGCCGAGACCGCGCACGACAGCGGCTGCGGGTCGGCGAGCCTGCCCGCCGCGGCCAGCCAGGTCACCGCGTCGGCAAGCGCCACGTAGGCGCCGGTGATGGCCGCGGTGCGGGTGCCGCCGTCGGCCTGGATGACGTCGCAGTCGAGGTGGATCGTGTTCTCGCCCAGCGCGGCCAGGCCGATGCAGGCGCGCAGCGACCGGCCGATCAGCCGGGAGATCTCGTGCGTGCGCCCGCCGACGCGGCCCTTGACCGACTCGCGGTCGGACCGGGTGTTGGTCGCCGAGGGCAGCATCGCGTACTCGGCGGTCAGCCAGCCGAGGCCGGAGCCCTTGCGCCAGCGCGGGACGCCCTCGGTGACGCTGGCCGCGCAGAGCACCCTGGTCTTGCCGAACTCCACCATGACCGACCCCGCGGGCCACTCCTGGAACCCCCGGGTGATCTTGATGTCCCGGAGCTGGTCGTCGTTCCTGCCATCGCTTCTCACCACGCCGACCACCCTACGATCAACCTCAGACCTCGTAGCTCGCGCCCTGCCGGACCAGCACCACGTCGCCGCGGAAGGCCGCGCGCGCCTCGGCCAGCACGGCCGCGGTGTCGGTCCACGGCGGGATGTGGGTCAGCAGCAGCCTGCCCACCCCGGCGTCGGCGGCGACCTCGCCCGCCTCCCGGCCGGACATGTGCAGGTCGGGGATGACCGCGCCGCCGTGGGTCCACGACGCCTCGGCCATGAACACGTCGACGCCGCGGGCCAGGTCGGACAGGCCGTCGTAGACGTCGGTGTCGCCGGTGTAGGCGAAGCTGCGCCCGCCGTGGCTGATCCGGAAGCTGAACGACTCGCACGGGTGCGCGGCGGCGGCGGCGACCACCTCGAACGGCCCGATCTGGAACTTGCCGACTTGCAGGGCCTGGAAGTCGAACACGTCCGACAGGTCGGTGACCGCGCGGTCGGCCGCGTCGGTGCCGTACTGGGCGCTGAACCGGGTCGGGGCCTCCGCCGGGGCGTGCACCGGCAGCTTGTTCGCCCGCGGGTCGATGGTCGGCCGGGGGTGGTAGCGCCGGTAGACGCTCAGCGCGGAGAAGTCCGAGCAGTGGTCGGCGTGCAGGTGCGAGAACAGCAGCGCGTCGAGCTCGAACGGGTCCCGGCGCGACTGCAGCTCGGAGAAGGTCCCGTTGCCGAGTTCGATGCCGAGCAGGAAGCCCTCGGCCTCCAACAGGTAGCCGGATGCGGGGGCGCCGGGCCCGGGGACACTCCCGGAACAGCCGAGGACGGTCAGCAGCACGAGGGACAGGGTGTCATACGAATGGCCTCCAGCACGATCATCGGACCGGAGCGGCCACCACAGCCGCCAGTTCCGGGCCGAGGAAGCGGCGGGCCAGCCGGGCGAACGGCTCGGTCGGCCCGGTGGCCCGGAACTCGTGTTCGCCACCACCACCCGGGGGAGCCAGCAGGTCACTCTCGGTGAGAACCCGGAAGACGTCCTTGGCGCACTCCTCCGCGCTCGAGACCAGGGTGACACCCGGCCCCATGACGACCTGGATGAGCCCCGTGAGCAGGGGGTAGTGCGTGCAGCCGAGCACGACGGTGTCGACGTCGGCGCGCTGCAGCGGCTCGAGGTAGGTCTGGGCCAAGCCGAGCACCTGCCGCCCGGCCGTCACACCGCGTTCCACGAAGTCGACGAACCGGGGGCAGGCCGAACTGGTGATCCGCACCCCCGCCGCGGCGGCGAAAGCGTCGTCGTAGGCGCGCGACCGAATCGTTCCAGCGGTTCCGATCACTCCGACCCGGCCGGACCGGGTCGCGGCCACCGCACGCCGCACGGCCGGGACGATCACCTCGACCACGGGCACCGGGTAGCGTTCGCGGGCGTCGCGCAGGCAGGCCGCCGAGGCCGTGTTGCAGGCGATGACCAGCATCTTGACCCCGTCGTCGACGAGTCCGTCCGCGATGTCCAGCGCGCGTGCGCGCACCTCGGCGATGGGCAGCGGGCCGTAGGGGCCGTTGCCGGTGTCGCCGACGTAGCGGACGCGCTCGTCGGGCAGTTGGTCGAGGATCGCGCGGGCGACGGTCAGTCCGCCGACGCCGGAGTCGAAGACCCCGATGGGCGCGGCGCTCACGCCCGCTGCGGCGCTTGCGCCTTGTTCGCCTGGCTGACGAACCACGCGGCCAAGACCCCGCCGAGCGCCCCGAACAGGTGCCCCTGCCAGGAGATCTGCGGGTGGGTGGGCAGGACGCCCAGCAGCATGCTGCCCCAGTACATGAACAGCACGAGCGCCACGCCCAGTTGCAGCGCGCTGCGGTTGAAGATGCCCCGGACCAGCAGGAACAGCAGCCAGCCGAAGCAGAGCCCGGACGCGCCCACCGTCACCCCGTAGTCGGGGGAGACCAGCCACACGCCCGCGCCGGAGACGAGCCAGATGGTCGCGGTGACGGCGACCCACTGGCCGATCCCGTTGGCCATCGCCAGGAAGCCCAAGACCAGGAACGGCAGCGTGTTGCCGAACAGGTGGGCCCAGTCCGCGTGCAGGTACGGCGCCCACAGGATGCCGTCGAGGCCGTCCACCGACCGCGGGATGATGCCGTTCTGGTCCAGTGCCAGCGGCAGGACGCTGTCCAGCGCCTCGATCAGGTAGAGGGCCAGCGTGAAGGCGCCCATGACGATCCCGGCCTGCACCGGTTTGGGCGGCAGCACACGTCCCCGGGAGACGGAAGCGGGCGTAGTGGTCACGCTTTCGAGACTACGTGCCCGACCGGGGCCGCGTATCAGGGTTGACCCTGGTCACGCGCTGAATCCCCACGAGCACGCACCGTCGGGTTCGCGGGGCGGCCGGGGGCGGGGTGGCCGGGAGTGGGGTGCGGCGGGCAGGGTGGTGCCATGCGGAACGGGAAGTTGGGCGCGGTCGAGGTCGGTCGGATCGGCTACGGGGCCATGCAGTTGGCGGGCCCCGGGGTGCTGGGTCCGCCCAAGGACCGCGACGGCGCGATCGCGGTGCTGCGCCGGGCGGTCGAACTGGGCGTGCGGCACCTGGACACCTCGGACTACTACGGGCCCTACGTGGTCAACGAGATCATCGCGGAGGCGCTGCGGCCCTACCCGGAGGACCTGGTGCTGGTCACCAAGGTGGGCGCCCGGCGCGACGCGGAGGGCAACTGGCCCGCCGCGCTCGACCCGGACGACCTGCGGCTGGCGGTGCGGGAGAACCTGGACCGCCTCGGCGTCGAGTCGATCGGCGTGGTGAACCTGCGGATGCCCGGCCTGCACGGGCCGCAGGAGGGCTCGCTGGCCGAGCCGTTCGGGGTGCTGGCGGAGCTGCGCGAGCAGGGCTTGGTCCAGGAGTTGGGCGTCAGCAACGTGACCGCCGCCCAGCTCGCCGAGGCGCGGGCGATCGCCCCCGTGGTGTGCGTGCAGAACCTCTACAACGTGGTGGACCACAACGACGACGCGCTGGTGGACGAGACGAACCGGCAGGGCATCGCCTACGTCCCGTTCTTCCCGCTCGGTGGGTTCAGCCCGATCCAGGCCGAGGCGCTGGACGCGGTGGCCGGGCGGCACGGGGCCACCGACCGCCAGATCGCCCTGGCGTGGCTGCTGCACCGCTCGCCGAACATCCTGCTGATCCCCGGCACGTCGTCGATCCCGCACCTGGAGTCGAACCTCGCCGCCGCGGACATCGAGCTCAGCGAGCGGGACCTGGCGGACCTGACCCTCTGAGGGCCAGGTCGACCGCGAGCTCGGCGTGCAGGCGGGTCGTGGGGAACACCGGGACCGGACTGTCCTCCTGGGACACCAGCAGCTCGATCTCCGTGCACCCCAGCACGACCCCCTGCGCGCCGCGCTCGACCAGCCGGGCGATGACCTCGCGGTAGACCTGCCGAGACCGCTCCAGGACCCGGCCGAGCACGAGCTCGTCGTAGATGACCCGGTGCACCTCGGCCCGGTCCTCGGCGGACGGGGTGAGCACCGTGAGGCCGTGCGACTCCAACCGGCCCCGGTAGAAGTCCTGCTCCATGGTGAACGCCGTGCCCAGCAACCCGACCGTGCGCACCCCCGCCGCCTCGACGGCCGCCGCCGTGGCGTCGCCCAGGTGCAGGATCGGCCCGAGCGAGTCAGCGACCTTGTGCATGGTGTTGGTGCACAGCACGATGATGTCGGCCCCCGCCCGCCGCAGCGCGTCGGCCCCCGCCCGCAGAAGTCGCGCGGCGTCGTCCCAGCGGTCCTCGGCCTGCATCCGCTCGACCTCGGCGAAGTCGACCGAGTAGAGCACCACCCTGGCGGAGTGGTAGCCGCCGAGCAGCAGCTTCACCCGCTCGTTGACGATCCGGTAGTACTCCGCCGACGACTCCCAGCTCATGCCGCCGAGCAACCCGATGACCTTCACCGCCCGTGCTCCTGCTCCAGCTCCAGCGAGCGGGTGAGGCGAACCAGGCACTCGTCCAGCTCACGCCCTATCGCGGCGGCCCCGACCAGGTGCAGCGCGATGGCCCTGCCGATGCCCGCAGGGGTGAGCTGCGATTCCAGCCGGACCCGCGTGCCCCTCCCCTCGGGTTCGAGGCGAACCCGGAAGAGCACGTCGGTGGCCCGGACGGTCGCGGGCTCGCCGTCGTGCCGCTCGGCGAGCTGCCGCCAGGCGATGACCTTGTGGGGCTCGTGCTCGACCACTTCCTGGTCGATCTCCTGACGACGGCCGTCGTGGCGGCCGTGGGCGAGCCTGCGCTCACCCATGCCTTGACCGGTGACGACGTCCACGCGGTCGGCCAGGGAGTACCAGTCGGGGAGGCGGTCCGCGGCGGAGACCACGGGCCAGACGGCCTCAGCCGTGGCGGGGATCTCGGCGGACCTGGTGATCACTCGCACGGAGGAGAGAGTACGTGCGCTGTGGAAGAACGGGGGAACTGCGGAGTCCCGCTGGTTGCGAACGCCCTGCTTAGGTCGCCCCGATGTCGCTTATTCGCTCTGGCATTCGAAGTAGGTGTTCGAATCCTTGTTTACACAGGTCAGAGCCCACATCAGGAGCTACACTGAGGCGACTGGGCGGGGCCTCGCAGTGGTTGACGGTTGAATCGGGGAGGGCGCGTGGTTCACAAGAAAATCGAGTACCGAACCGTGTTGGGGTTGCATCTGAGACAACGTCGGTTGACCGTCGAGGACTTCGTCAAGCGTGTCGAGCAGTATGCCCGGGAGAACAAGGAAGAGGGCACCCTGAGCGTGCGTCATGCCCAGCGACTAGTTGCTGGAATGCGCACCGCCGAACAATTGCGACCAGCCACCGCCCGCCTGATAGAGGGCTACCGTGGGCGGTCCATCGAGGAACTTCTGGCACCGCTCAATGATCTTGGGCCACGGCCGACCGGATCGGGGGCTGACACACAGTTGAAGCCCGAAAGCCCGCTCAAGATCGCTCGGCGGCGCGCCGGACACACACAGGAGAGCTTCGCGGAGGCTGTCGGTGTCGAGTTTTCGACCGTCGGGCGATGGGAGCGTGGACAACACCGCCCCCAGGTGTGGGTGCGGCCGAAAATAGCCCGAGCTTTGAACATGACCACCGAAGCGCTGGTCGAAATGATCGAACCCTCGACGTCCAGTTCCGAAGACGCCGACAAGAGCGGAAGCGCGGTATCCATCTACTGGTCCAACACCATCTACGCAGACAGTGGAGTAACCGAGGTGAGGGGTGATCCTGACATGCCAGTCAACCGACGCTCTTTTCTGTCCCTCGCGAGTGTCGCCGCTGTCAACATGAATGTGGCCGAGGAGTTCACCGCAAGCATCGCGGGCGGCGACGCCGATCCGCTCACCCATGTCCAGACGACCTACGAGATGGACATGGCCGTGGCATCGGTCGTCGACAAGGGCACCAAGAACACACTGGTCCGGTGGACTGAAACCCAAGGCAATCCCGTCGCAAGGGTCAACGCCGCTGGGATCTTGGCGAAAATGCCCGATCAGGGCGAATCCGCACACGTCGCTGCGGTGCTGGGCAATGACGGCGAAGTGCGACGCTTGTATCTGACGGCAGTGACCATGCGGGTGTGCTCGATCGACTGGGGCGAGGCAGCGCGTTTCGTGGAGGCTCCGACCGCGTTTCCCCTCGCCTCGATCGCTGTCGAGCGGTTCATGCGAGAAGTGATCAACCCAGCGGACATCGGTGCGCGGTGGTGCTCCGCCAAGATGCTGCAAGAACTCAGCCCGGTCATCGGAAGGTAGGACAGTGCGCGTCCTCGATGTCACAAACGGCGAACTGGTCGAATCACTCACCAGGAAGGCCGAAGAACAGGGAATCGCCAACGCTGCCATAGTCAGTCTGATCGGTGGTGTCGACTCCTTCACCGTCTCGACCATGCCCGCCGACGACGCCACCAAGGACAACATCTCCGACTACCGCCTGCCCGCCGAGATGCACGGCGCAGGCGAGATAAAGGACGGCGTCGTCCACATCCACGCGACCATGGCTGTCGAGGGCGACAAAGCTATCGCGGGACACCTGCACCGCGCTCAGATCGGAACCTGGTTCGCCCGCGCCTACGTGATCAGCATCGACTGACCCACCGCCATCCCGACGCCCCGAGACAGGTGGGCCCCCAGACGTACAGGAGAGCGGATACCGCTTCAAAAACAGAGCAGGGCCTCAACGGTCAGGCGACCTTGGCGACGGGCACGAGCTCGACGTCCACCTCAGTCTCAGGCGACCACCGGGGTGCCGGTGAGACCCACACCCGCCGCACGAAGCTGATCCAACGCCCTATCCGTAGTCACCGCGCTCACCCCCGCAGTGAGGTCCAGCAGAACAGTCGTCTGAAACCCCGCACTGGCGGCATCCAACGCAGTAGCCCGAATGCAGTGGTCAGTCGCGATGCCCACGATGTCCACGCTGGACACCCCCCGAGAGCGCAGGTAGTCGGCCAGCGAACGCCCCTGCGGCCCCTCGCCCTCGAAACCGGAGTACGCGGCCTCGTAGGCGCCCTTGGAGAAGACCGCCTCGACCGGCACCACGTCGAGGTCCGGGTGGAAGGAGCTGCCGGCGGTGCCCGCGACGCAGTGGACCGGCCAGCTGTCGACGAAGTCGGGGGTCTGGCTGAAGTGGTCGCCGGGGTCGACGTGGTAGTCGCGGGTGGCGACGATGACGTCGTAGGCGACGCCGGACATGTGGGTGCTGATGCCCGCGGCGACCGCCGAGCCGCCCGCGACGGCCAGGGAGCCGCCCTCGCAGAAGTCGTTCTGGACGTCGACGACGATCAGGGCCTTCTTGTTCGCCATGGGGGGCGCTCCACTCGGGACGGGGGACGGGTCACAGGTAGGTGGTGGGGATGGCGGGCTCGCCCGCGGAGAGCTTGAGGCCCTCCCACGGCAGGCTCACCAGGCCCTGGCGGACGCGGTCGCGGGTGTCGGCGGTCGTCGGCAGGGTTGGGACCGGCTCGCCGCCGACCAGCAGCGGGATCTGCAGCACGCGGTCGTGCGCGGCGGCCTCGGGGGCCGGGCCGTCGGCGAGGTGGACGACCTCCTCGATGGCGGTGCCGGTGGGCTTGTGCCTGCGCAGCGCCAGCTTGCGCCCGCCGCGCGACTCCTTGTGCGAGCTGCGCTTGGCGACCGGGCGGCCCTCCACCTCGACGAGCTTGTAGACCATGCCCGCGGTCGGCTTGCCGGACCCGGTGACCAGCGAGGTGCCCACCCCGTAGGCGTCGACCGGCTCGGCGCGCAGCGCGGCGATGGCGTACTCGTCGAGGTCGCCGGAGACCACGATCCGGGTGCCGGTCGCGCCGAGGGCGTCGAGCTGCTCGCGGGCCTGGCGGGCGAGCACGCCGACGTCGCCGGAGTCGATGCGGATCGCGCCGAGCCCCGGGCCCGCCACCGCCACCGCGGTCTCGATGCCCTGGGTGATGTCGTAGGTGTCGACCAGCAGCGTGGTGTTGACGCCGAGGGCGGCGACCTGGGCCTCGAACGCCTCCTTCTCGCTGTCGTGCAGCAGCGTGAACGCGTGCGCGCAGGTGCCCGCGGTCGGGATGGCGTGGCTGCGGCCCGCCTCCAGGTTGGAGGTGGTGTCGAACCCGGCCAGGTAGGCCGCGCGCGCCGCGGCCACCGCCGCCATCTCGTGGGTGCGCCTGCTGCCCATCTCGATGATCGGGCGGCCGTTGGCCGCGCCCGCCATCCGCGCCGCCGCGGAGAGGATCGCCGAGTCGTGGTTGAGGATGGAGAGCACGAGCGTCTCGAGGATCACCGCGTCGGCGAAGCTGCCGCGCACGCTGAGCACCGGGGAGCCGGGGAAGTACAGCTCGCCCTCGGCGTAGCCGTCGACGTCGCCGGAGAACCGGTAGTCGGCCAGCCACGACAGGGTGGACTCGTCGACGACCCCGGTCGCGCGCAGGTGCGCGAGCTCGGCGTCGCCGAAGCGGAAGGCGGCGATGGCGTCGAGCACGCGCCGGGTACCGCCGACCACCCCGTAGCGGCGGCCGTCGGGCAGCCTGCGCGCGAAGACCTCGAACGCGCAGACCCGGGACGCGGTGCCGTCGGCCAGCGCGGCGGCGAGCATGGTCAGCTCGTAGTGGTCGGTCAACAGTGCCGTGCTGGCGGTGCTCTCACCCATGTCCAGCAGCCTAAGACTTGTAGGGGTGCTCCGGACGGGCGCATTCTGTGACGTTGTACTCCGAATGAATGAAGATCCGCCCCACCGCCCGGAACCGGGCGTGCCACCATTGTCCCCATGACCGCGCCAGTCGAGATGGAGCAGAGCCAGACCAGTCCGGTCGGTGAGGAGGTGGGGGCCGAAGACCGCCCTTGGCAGACCGTCGTGTGGAACGACCCGGTCAACTTGATGTCGTACGTGACCTACGTCTTCCAGAAGGTGTTCGGCTACAGCCGGGACCGGGCGACCAAGCTGATGCTCGACGTGCACCACGAGGGAAAGGCCATCGTCTCCTCCGGCAGCAAGGAGAAGGTCGAGGGGGACGTGTCCAGGCTGCACGCCGCCGGGCTGTGGGCCACGATGGAGCACACGTCGTGAGGCCGTGGAAGCGCCGCGGGGACGCGGTCACCGCCGAGATCGACCAGCAGGAGGCCGCGGTGCTGCGCGGCCTGGTGTCGCAGATCGAGGACATGCTCCGCGCCAGGGTCGAGGAGACCCCGCAGGACGAGCTGGCCGAGCTGACCGGCATCCGCACCGGACCCTCGACCTCCCCGGACGACCCGATCCTGTCCCGGCTGCTGCCCGACTTCCACCGCCTCGACGACGACAACCCGAGCAAGGAGGACCTGGACTCGGCGGCGGCGCTGCGCTCGCTGCACGAGCCCGCCCTGCTCGACCGCAAGACCGGGGTGGCCGCGACGGTGCTGAGCACCTGCCCGCCCGGCGGCGGGGAGGTCCGGCTGACCCTCGAGGAGGCCGACGCCTGGCTCTCGGCGCTCAACGACGTGCGACTGGCCCTCGGGACCGCGATCGAGGTCTCCGAGGACATGCCGGAGGAGCTGCCCGAGGACGACCCGCGCTCCCCGCACCTGTCGGTCTACCACTGGCTGACCTGGGTGCAGGAGACGCTGGTCCAGGCCCTCGGCGCGGACTAGTGATCCGGGTCGGCGGGCACCAGGGCGTGCTGGTCGTCCTGCTGCCGGAGGGGTCGGTCGGTGGCGCGGACGTGCGCGGCGCCCCGTTCGGCGTGCGCGAGGTGGACGTGCTGGCCCCGGAGAACCTGGTCTCCCGGGTCGACGCGTTCTGCCTGGCGCCGGGCGGGCCGGCCGGGCTGGCCGCCGCCGACGGGGTGCTGGCCTGGCTGCGCGACCGGGGCCGGGGGTTCCCGGTCGGGTCGCGGCCCGGCCAGGTCGTGCCGATCGTCCCGGCCGCGTGCTCGGCCGGGGGGCGGGCCGCGACCCGCGAGGCCGGGGTGGCGGCGTGCGACGCGGCCGTGGACGTGCCCGTGGACGGGCCGCTGGCCCTGGTCCACGGGTCGACCGTGGTGCTGGTGACCGAGGTGGGGCTGGACAAGGCCCAGTGCGCGCGGGTGGCGATCTCGGCCAGGGACGGCGCGGTGCGGGCCGGGCTCTCGCCCGAGGTGGTGTTCGTGGCGGCGCTGGGCGCGCGTGCGCTGTCCGGGGCGCTGGAGCTCGACGGGCTGTGCGGCGCGGCGGCGGACGCGGTCCAGTCGACCCTCCCGGCCGGCTCTCACTGGCTGGGAGCCGGGTGACCGCCCAGTAGGATGAGCGTGTGCTGACGATCCGCCGAGACCTCGTGGAAGCCATGGTCGCCCACGCCCGCCGGGACCACCCCGACGAGGCCTGCGGGGTCATCGCGGGCGCGGACGACGGCACGGACCGCCCGGAGCGGTTCATCCCGATGCTCAACGCGGCCCGCTCGCCGACGTTCTACGAGTTCGACTCCGCCGACCTGCTCAAGCTCTACCGCGAGATGGGCGCCAACGACGAGGTGCCGGTGGTCATCTACCACTCGCACACCGCCACCGAGGCCTACCCGTCGCGCACCGACGTCGCCTACGCCTCCGAGCCGTTCGCGCACTACGTGCTGGTCTCGACCAGGGACCCCGAGGCGCACGAGCTGCGGTCGTACCGGATCGTCGACGGCGTGATCACCGAGGAGCCGGTCGAGGTCGTGGAGTCCTACGAGTTCACCCACCCGGGTCAGGACGACCCGCCACAGGAGTGACCAACAGCGCACGTGGGCCCGAGCAGGAATACCCGCGGCGCCTTGGCACGTCTCTCACGAGAGCACCCGCAGCACACCCGGAGGAAACCCATGGCCGTCACGGTCTCCATCCCGACCATCCTGCGCACCCACACCGGGGGTGAGAAGAGCGTCCCCGCCGCGGGCAGCACGCTGGCCGAGGTGATCGACGACCTGGAAGCCAACCACGGCGGGATCAAGGGCCGCCTGGTCAAGGACGGCACGCTGCACCGGTTCGTCAACGTCTACGTCAACGACGAGGACGTGCGCTTCTCCGGTGGCCTCGAGGCCAAGGTCGCCGACGGCGACAACGTGACCATCCTCCCCGCCGTCGCGGGCGGCGCGCGCTAAGCGCACCGCACCCAGGACGCGTCCTCCGACCCAGGGAGCCCACGGCATGGCCCGCTTCGACTCGCTGCTCGACGCCCTCGGCGACACCCCGCTGGTCGGGCTGCCGCACCTGTCGCCGTCGCCGGACGTGCGGCTGTGGGCCAAGCTGGAGGACCGCAACCCCACCGGGTCCATCAAGGACCGCCCGGCGCTGGCGATGATCACCGCCGCCGAGCGCGACGGCGTGCTGCGCCCCGGCAGCACCATCCTGGAGCCCACCTCGGGCAACACCGGCATCTCGCTGGCCATGGCCGCCAAGCTCAAGGGCTACGGCCTGGTCTGCGTGATGCCGGAGAACACCTCCGAGGAGCGCAGGACGCTCCTGCAGGCCTACGGCGCCCGCATCGTCACCTCACCCGCCGCGGGCGGGTCGAACGAGGCGGTGCGGGTCGCCAAGGAGCTGGCCAAGGAGCACCCGGAGTGGGTGATGCTCTACCAGTACGGCAATCCGGAGAACGCGGGCGCGCACTACCGCACCACCGGCCCGGAGATCCTGCGCGACCTGCCCTCGGTCACCCACTTCGTCGCCGGCCTGGGCACCACCGGCACCCTGGTCGGCGTCGGCCGCTACCTGCGCGAGCAGAAGCCGGACGTGCAGATCATCGCCGCTGAGCCCCGCTACGGCGAACTGGTCTACGGCCTGCGCAACCTCGACGAGGGCTTCGTCCCCGAGCTCTACGACCCGGACGTCCTCACCGGCCGCTACTCGGTGGGCTCCTACGACGCCCTCCGCCGCACCCGCCAACTCCTGGAATCCGAGGGCATCTTCGCGGGCATCTCCACCGGCGCCATCCTGCACGCCGCCCTGGGCACCGCCGAGAAGGCCCTGACCAGGGGCACCGAGGCGGACATCGTCTTCGTGGTCTGCGACGGCGGCTGGAAGTACCTCTCCACCGGCGCCTACTCCGGCAGCCTGGACGAGGCCTCCGAGCGCCTAGACGGCCACCTTTGGGCCTGATCCCCCTCAATCAGCCCACCCCCCACCCCCTCACCCCTTTGCGCCCTTAACAGCAGCACACCCCTCCAACCCACCCCATGGGTCGACAGACCCCATCCATGCCGCACAGAGTCAAACACTCGCGGCAACCAGGTCAGATCCATCCCAGCCCCCAAACAAAGCCCCTCACGCAGAAGCAGACAGCCGAGCAGCCCCCAGCAACATCCGATCAATCCCCCCCACCACCCGCCGCGCGGCAAACCCGTCCCCGAACGGGTTCACCGAGGACCCCACCCGCAACTCCCCCGCGAGCACCCGCTCCCCCACGTCCAACACCCGCGCCCGCTCAGTCCCCACGAGCCACGCGCACCCGGCGTCAACAGCCTCCCGTCGCTCAGTCGTGTCGCGCGCCACCAGCACCGGCACCCCGAACGACGGCGCCTCCTCCTGGATCCCCCCGGAATCAGTAATCACCATCGCGCACCGGCGCAACACCCACACCAGCTCCGGATACCCCAGGGGCGCCACCACGGTGATCCCCGGGTGCCCGCCCAGCGCCCGCACCACCTGCCCCCGCACCGCCGGGTTCGGATGCGCGGGCACCACGATCCGCACATCACGGTGCCGATCAGCCAACGACCGGACCGCTCCCAGCACCTCATCCAACGGAGCACCCCAAGACTCCCTGCGGTGCAGGGTGACCAGGACGACCCGCTGCCCGTCGAGCGCACGCAGCACCGGATCAACAGGCTCCACACCAGCGGCGGCGATGAGCCGAACCGCGTCCACAACGGTGTTGCCGGTGACCACAACGGACTCCGCGGCCACGTTCTCCGCACGCAGCGCCGCGGCCGCGGCAGGCGTCGGCGCCAGGTGCAGGCTCGCCAGCCGCGCCACCGCCTGGCGGTTGCCCTCCTCCGGGAACGGCGCGGTCAGGTCGCCGGTGCGCAGGCCCGCTTCCAGGTGCGCGACGGGGATGCCGCGCCAGAACGCCGCCAGCGCCCCGCACAGGGTGGTCGTCGTGTCGCCCTGCACGACCACCGCCGCCGGGGCGCGCCGGACCAGCAGCTCGTCGAGCGCGGGCAGCAGCCCGGCGACCAGCTCGGCCTGCGCCCCGGTGCCGCGCGCGAGCGGCAGCACCTCGTCCGGGACCAGCCCGAACGGGGCCAGCGCCTGCTCGACCATCCCCGTGTGCTGCCCGCTGTGCACCAGCAGCGGCCGCCACCGGGGGTTCCCGGCCAGTTCCAGCGCGACCGGGGCCGCCTTGACCGCCTCCGGTCGGGTGCCCACCAGCACCAGCACATCCGCCACGGTCGTCCTCCTCGGTGAGGGCGGCGGCCCCCGGGGTGTCCGGGGGCCGCCGCGGTGTCCTACTGGTTCGCGTTCCTTCTGCGCCTGTTCGCGTGCAGCACGAGCAGACCGGTGATGAGCAGCGCTATCCCGAGCGCGATCCACCACCCCACATCAGAGCCGGTAGCGGCCAGTGCTGTGCCGCCGCCGACAGCTCCACCTGTCGGTGCGCGGTACACGGGTCAGACCGCCGCCGTGCGCCTGCGGACCAACCGCAGACCAACCGGGATCACCACCGCCACGACCAGGCCGAGACCGATCCACAGACCCAGGCCGGAGGCCAGCGGGATGGGCGCCGCGGCGGGGCCGCACGTCGCGCTGCCGATGATCACGTCACCGACGCCCAGCAGGGCGTTGAGCCGCAGGTGGACGGCGTTGACGGTGAGGCTGCCGTCCGGGTTGGCGATCTGCTCGTTGAACGTCAGCGAGGCCAGCGACAGGACCGGCGGGATGGAGACGGTGGTGTTCGGCGCCGGGTTGCCCGGGATGGACACGCCGAGGAGGTTGACCCCGGTCAGCGACGTCGTCCCGACGTTGCCCGCCTGGGTGGCGTCGCACGTGGCCTGCAGGCTGCCGATGCTGCCCAAGTTGCCCAGGACGAGCCTGAGATCGGCGATGGTCGCCTCCGAGTGCACCACGCCGGTCGACTCGTTGAGGGACGCCGCGCTGGTCACCACGCCCGCGTTGAGCACTCCCGGCACCGTGATGGAGGCGAGGGTGTTGGTGGTCGGACCGCTGGTGTTGCTCGGGGCCAGCGGCCCGATGTCGACCGCTGGCTGGTTGAGGAGCGTGACGTTGACGTCGGCGGCGTAAGCGGAGCCGTCACCGGGTGCCGCTGACGCGGGCAGCGCGCTCGCGATCAGGGCCACGACAACCGCGACGCCGAGCACGCCGCCGCGGCGGACCGTTCGGATTTTCATGAATCCTCCAAGCCGTGGGAGTTTCAGTGCCACCCGGCGTCCACAGTGGTCTGACGTGGATGACCTCATAGGAATAAACGTCCTGGCTCCAATCTTCGCTACTTGAAGTCCCCCGAACGTGTCGGTCGCCGGGATAAACACCGATGTGACGGGGGTTACTGACACGTAGCCGGGGCGTAACGGGCTGGGGTGTCACCCGATCCAGCGATGTTCTCGATGGGGTTGAGATGACAATGATGTCCGGAGCGGGACCACCAGAACGTCCCGCGAGGACGGAGGGACCGCCGTGGCGTTCGCCGAACCGGCACCTGTCGACCAACGGGGCGCCAGGCTGCCCACCTCGACGACCCGGCTGGTGCTGGGGGGCCTGTTGAGCGTCATGGCCCTGCTCGTCGTCGCCAACGAGGCCTACCGCACCGCGGAGATGGCGGTGGCCAGCGGGATACTCCGGGTCATCAGCTCGTCCGGTGTGTACCTGTCGGCGGAGCGCCAGTCGGTCTACTTCGGACTCGGCACCGACCAGCCGTTCGGCCTGCGGATGAGTCCTGAGTGCACCTCGGCGTTCCTGGTGCTGCCACTGGTCTTCGTCGCCGCGGTGATGGTGGCGCTGCGACCGCGCATCACCAGGCGCGTGCTCGGCGCCCTCGCCGTCGCGGCCTTCGCCGTGATCGTGGTCAACCAACTTCGCATCCTCGGCCTCGTCGGGTTGATCGACTGGCTCGGCACCGACCGCGGGTACTACTGGGGCCACACCCTCCTGGGATCGGTGGTCAGCGTGGTGGGCGGCGCTGTCGCCCTGATCCTGTTCGTGTACCTGTCGACCCGCAAACCCAAGGCGCAGCCGTGAACCTGCCGCTGATACTGGGAATCACCCAAGCCCTCGCGCTGACCATGAGCGTGGCGTTCCTGAGCTACGTCGGCCTGATCGTGGTGCCCTACCTGCGCCACCGCCGCGCCGAGAACGGCGACCCGGACCACTTCGAGTGGCACTTCCTGGTGCCGTGCCGGGACGAGGAAGCCGTCATCGGCGACACGATCGAGTACCTGCGGACCACCTTTCCGGAGGCCCACGTCTGGGTGATCGACGACGACTCCGGGGACGACACCGCCGCGGTCGTCACCGCCCGCCGCGGCCCCCGCCACGGCGGCGACTGGCACCTGCACCTGGTCCGCCGGGTCCTCCCCGACGCCCGCATCGGCAAGGGCGAGGCGCTCAACGCCGCCTACCGCGAGCTCAGGGCGTGGATGGGCGCCCACGCCGACGTCGACCGCACCGTCGTCGTCGTGGTCGACGCCGACGGCCGCCCGGCCCCCGACTGCCTGCGCGTGTGCTCCGCCGAGCACCTGTTCGGCGACCCGGCAATCGGCGCGGTCCAGGTCGACGTCCGGATGAGCAACCGGGGCCAGGCCCCCACCACCCCCAGCCGCTTCGGCCGCCGCTTCGGCTCGGCCCTGGTCCGCATGCAGGACCTCGAGTTCCGCGGCGCCATCGCCGCCATCCAGATGTCTCGCGGGGTCACCGGCACCATCTCCATGGGCGGCAACGGCCAGTTCACCCGGATGTCCGCCCTGCAGTCCATCACCACCGCCCGCGGCCCGTGGCGCGGCGCCCTGCTGGAGGACTTCGAACTCGGCGTCCACCTGCTCACCACGGGCTGGAAGACCGGCTTCACCGTCGACACCCACGTCGACCAGGAGGCGCTCTACAGCATGCGCCGCTTCCTGGCCCAGCGGACCAGGTGGGGCCAGGGCACCATGCAGTGCGCCCGCTACATCCGCCGCATCTGGGACTCCGGCCACCTCAGCACCCTCGGCGCCGCAGAGATGATGTACTACCTCGCCCAGCCCTGGATGCAACTCCTGGGCACGCTCATCTACCCCATCCCGTTCCTGCTCCTGGCCACCCGGGCCGTGGCAGACCCCGTGGGCGTCTGGACCTGGTTCACCGAGGGGGCCTGGATCCTCTTCGCCGTCTACGGCAGTTTCGGCCTGGCCCCCTTCCTCATCTGGGGGCCCATCTACCGCGCCCGCTGCGAGCCGGGCACCAGCTTCGGCCGCTCCCTCGCTTACGGCTTCCTCTACGCGGTCTACATCTACACGTTCTACATCACCTCTTGGCGGGCCGCGTACCGCTTGCTGCGCAAGCAGAACGGCTGGACCAAGACCCGCAGGAACACCGAGGCCAAGAACCTGCACGTGATCGCCCTCGACCACTGACCACCCCGGGCCGGACGGCGGCAGACCGAGCGGCGCACTGTCCGCTCGGGACGGTCAGTGCGCCGTCAAGGTCAGCTATCGGCGTCGCCCGGGGTGCAGGTCGCCTGTCCCACGGTGATGGTCCCGCTGTCCGGCCCGCCATCCGGGAAGAGCCGGACCTTCAACGCGCTCACAGTCACAGCGCCCTTCACCGCCGA
>NZ_WHOL01000080.1 GCF_009745975.1 Actinokineospora pegani
GTGCTCGTCGTCGTTGGTGGCGATGCACTTGGCCGCGCAGGCGCTGCGGTCCGGTGAGTGCTCAATGGCGCTCGCGGGCGGGGTCGCGGTGATGGGCTCGCCGATCGGTGTCCTGGGCATGTCGCGGCAGAAGGGGCTGGCCGAGGACGGGCGCGTCAAGGCGTTCGCCGACGGCGCGGACGGGACGGTGCTCTCCGAAGGCGTCGCCATCGTCGTGCTGGAACGGCTGTCGGTGGCCCGCGAGCGCGGGCACCAGGTGCTCGCGGTGCTGCGGGGCAGCTCGGTGAACCAGGACGGGGCCTCCAACGGCCTGACCGCGCCGAACGGCCCGTCGCAGCAGCGGGTGATCCGCGCCGCGCTGGCCGTCGCCGGGCTCTCGGCGTCCGATGTGGACGCTGTCGAGGCGCACGGGACCGGCACGGCGCTGGGCGACCCGATCGAGGCGCAGGCCCTGCTGGCCACCTACGGCCGGGACCGCGACCCGGCGGACCCGCTGTGGCTGGGCTCGCTGAAGTCGAACATCGGCCACACCCAGGCCGCCGCGGGCGTGGCCAGTGTGATCAAGATGGTGCAGGCGCTGCGGCACGGCGTGCTGCCGCCGACCCTGCACGTGGACGCGCCCACCGGCCAGGTGGACTGGACGGCGGGCGCTGTCGAGCTGCTGACCGAGGCGCGGGACTGGCCGCGCGACGGGCGCCCGCGCCGGGTCGGTGTGTCGTCCTTCGGCATCAGCGGGACCAACGCGCACCTGATCATCGAGGAGGCGCCCGACGAGCCCGCGTTGCCCGCGGCCGACGAGACGCCGTCCGGCGCTGTGGCGCCGCTGGTGGTGTCCGCGCGCAGCGCCGGTTCGCTGGCGGGGCAGGCGGGGAGGCTGGCCGCGTTCCTCCAGCGGTCCAGCGACCTGCCGCTGACCCGGGTGGCGGGCGCCCTGCTGTCGACGCGGGCGGTGCTGGGCGACCGCGCCGTGGTGGTGGCGGGTTGCGCCGAGGAGGCGACGGCCGGGCTCAGCGCGCTGGCGCGGGGGGAGAGCGCGGCCGGTGTCGTGACCGGCGGCGCCGGTGCGCCCGGCAGGCTGGTGTGGGTGTTCCCGGGGCAGGGGGCGCAGTGGGTCGGCATGGGCCGCGAGCTGCTGGACTCCTCCCCGGTGTTCGCCGAGCGGGTCGCCGAGTGCGCCGCCGCGCTGGGGCCGTGGGTCGACTGGTCCCTTGTGGACGTCCTGCGCGGTGAGACCGCCCCCGGCCTGATGGACCGGGTCGACGTGCTGCAACCCGCCAGCTTCGCCGTGATGGTGGGTCTGGCGGCGGTGTGGGCCGCTGCCGGGGTTGTCCCCGACGCGGTGCTTGGCCACTCGCAGGGTGAGATCGCCGCCGCGTGCGTGGCTGGCGCGCTGTCGTTGGACGACGCGGCCCGGGTGGTCGCGGTGCGCAGTCAGGCCATCGCCGCCGACCTGTCCGGGCGCGGCGGCATGGCCACGGTCGCCCTGGGCGAGGACGACGCCGCCGCCCGACTCGCCCCGTGGGCGGGCCGGGTGGAGATCGCCGCCGTCAACGGCCCCGCCTCGGTGGTGATCGCGGGCGACGCCGAGGCGCTGGCCGAGGCGGTGGACGCCCTGTCCGGGCGGCGGGTCGCGGTGGACTACGCCTCGCACACCCGGCACGTGGAGGACATCCGCGACCGGCTCGCCGAGGCGCTGGCCGGGGTCTCCGCGCAGGCGCCGATGATTCCGTTCTACTCGACCGTCACCAGCGAGTGGATCACCGACGCGGGTGTGGTCGATGGCGACTACTGGTACCGCAACCTGCGCCAACAGGTGCGCTTCGGCCCGGCCGTTGCCGAGCTGCTTTCCCAGGGCCACACGACGTTCGTCGAGGTCTCCGCGCACCCGGTGCTGGTGCAGCCGATCACCGAGGTGGTGGACGGCACCGAGGTCGACGCGGTGGTCACCGGCACGCTGCGGCGGGACGACGGCGGCCTGCGGCGGCTGCTGACCTCGATGGCCGAGCTGTTCGTGCGCGGTGTC
>NZ_WHOL01000081.1 GCF_009745975.1 Actinokineospora pegani
GTGGTCGTAGGTGGTCAGTGATCGTTTGCTGGTCAGGCCGGTGTTCCAGTTGTGCCAGATGGCGGTGGCCATGGCGAGCAGGCGTTGGGCGATGCGGGTGAACACCCCTGCGGGGGTGCGTCCGCCGTGTGCTTCGAGGTCGAGTTGGCCTTTGAGGGTCTGGTTGACCGATTCGATGCGTTGGCGGATGCCGCCGAGGTTGCCGTTGCGGTAGGTCTCGTCCTTGCGGTCGGGGCGCAGCAGGTCAAGCCCCATGGCTTCGGTCGGGTTCTTGAAGGCTTTCCCGGCGAATCCTTTGTCCGCCAGCAGGATTTGGCCTTCGCGGATGAGGTGGTGGTCGCGTTCGAGCAGGGCGGCGAGGACTTCGCGTTCGCCGAGTTTCGGGGTGGCCAGGCACCACATGATCGGCATCCCGTCGCCGGCGCAGACGAGGTAGAGCTTGAGGCCCCAGTACCACCGGGAGTGTGACGCGCAGTAGCCGTAGCCGGCGTGTCCGGCCAGGTCGGAGCGTTTCACCGTTTCCCGGGACATGCCGCAGGGCACGGGGGTGGCGTCGGTGATCCACAGGTCGTCGAACCACGACGGGCAGCACGCGGCCAGGGTCATGATCGCCTTGCACAGCAATGGTTGCGCTGTTTTCAGGCGTTTGTGGTAGCCGGACTGGGTGAGCATCGCGGGGAACATCTCCCGCCATGCGGGGTTGGTCCGGATGTGGCGGATCCAGCGGCGTTCACTGTGGTGACGTTGCAGCACCTGGGCCACGGCCAGGGTGATCAGCTCACTGTCGGTCAACACTGGTCGGCGGCCACGCCCGGTGCGGGGCGGCACGACATGGTCATCGATGAGCACGTAGAGTGCGGTCAGGAGGGTGTTCAGTTCTTTCGTCACACATTGATCTTGAACACCCTCCTCCCACGCGGTGACACCGACCCGCCTCACACCACCTTCACGGAATCACTCATCTAGGTGATGACGCGCCTGGCTTGCCGCCCGGTCGCGACCAGCGCGCCCGACGCGGTCCACACCTCGCTCGCGTCCACGCACCACCCCGCCCCGGCGTGTTCGGTCCGGATGCGCAGCAGCGACCACCCGGTGGCGTCGAAGTCCGCCGCGGCGTCGGTGAAGTGCGCCGACAGCTCCACCGTCGGCACCGGGACCGGCTCGGTCCGGGTGGCGTAGAGCCCGGGGGCCAGGGCGTCGAGCAGCACTACGGCCGCCGACTCCGGCCGCTTCGGCGGCTCGTGCACCCGTGCCCACGCCACGAGTTCCGGCTCCGAGCCGCCGCCCAGCGGCAGTGCGCCCACCGGTCGGATGTCCAGGTGCGCGGCGAACGGCACGAGGTGCGCGGGGAACTCCACCGCCGCCGCCACCTCGGCGGGCGGGACCTCGGGCGGGGTGGGCGCGGGGCTGCTCGGTCCGGGGGTCGCCGCGCCGAAGGTGGCTGTGCCGAGCACTGAGACGCGGTCGTCCGCGGTGAGCTGCGCGGTCACGACCGAGGCGGTGCGGCCCGCCTTGACCAGGGTCGTCCCCACCTGGACCGTGGGCGCGCGCACGGCCGTGAGGAAGGTGAGGTGCAGTGCCCGCACGGGCGTGCCCGGGACCTGGCGGCCCGCGTGGTCGAGCACCAGGCCGCCCAGCATGCCGCCGTGGGCGCCGGTCCACGAGCGCCAGCTCTGCGCGATCGAAGCGATCTCCTGCACGTGGACCCCTTTGGTAGTTCAAAGCAACCGACTCGGAGTCTAGCCGCCGCATTCTGCGGTTGACACACCTGCTGAGCTGGGTATTCTGAGCGCAATCGAACAAGTGTTCAGCCGCCTTCCCCGCGGCCGAGGCGTTCCAGCACGCCAGGATCGGGGGGAGGTGGCTCGCGTGCGTGCGCTCCCCTCGCGGGTCGGGTCGCTGGCGTCGCTCGCCGCGCCCGAGGTCGTGCCGGTGCGCGGCGACCTCGCCGCGCTGTTCCCCTGGGGCGGGCTGCGGCGGGGGAGCACCGTGGCGGTGCGGGGCTCGGTGGCGCTGTTGCTCGCGCTGCTCGTCGAGGTGACCGAGGGCGGCGGGTGGGTCGCGCTGGTCGGGGTGCCGCAGGTCGGGTTGCTGGCCGCGGCCGAGATGGGCGTGCGGGTCGAGCGGGTCGTGGTGGTGCCCAGCCCCGGCGCGGAGTTCGCGTCCACTGTGGCCGCTCTGCTCGACGGGGTCGACGTCGTCGCGGTCTCCGGGGCGCGGGTCGTGGACTCGTTGGCGCGCAAGCTCTCCGCTCGCGCGCGTGGTCGGGGGGCCGTGCTGTTGTCGTTCGGCGCGTGGCCGGGGGCGGAGGTGGAACTCGCGCGCGAGGGCGACCGGTGGTGGGGGTTGGGGGTCGGGCATGGCCGGCTGCGCGGGCGGGTCACGGGGGTGGTCGCGCGGGGGCGCGGGGCGGCCGCGCGGCCGAGGCGGTGTGACGTCGTCCTCCAAGGCGAATCCGAGCCGGGGCGCTTGACGTTCGACATGATCGAACATACGTTCGAATCCAACGTCGGGGGAGTCGAACGGGGGAGCACCTCATGACCAGGTTGTTCGTGGTCTGGTGCCCCGACTGGCCGGTCGTCGCCGCGGGGGCCGCCGCCGGGCTGCCGCTGGACGCGCCCGCCGCCGTCGTCGCCGCCAACCGGGTCGTCGCGGTCAACGCGGCGGCGCGGGCCGAGGGGGTCGGCGCGGGCATGCGCCGCCGCGAGTCGCAGGGGCGCTGCCCCGACCTGGCCGTGCTGCCCGCCGACCCCGACCGCGACGCCCGGCACTTCGAGCGGGTCGCCGCGGCCGTGGAGCGGCTCGCGCCCGGCGTCGAGGTCGTGCGGCCCGGCGTCGTCGCCGTCGCGGCCAAGGGGCCCGCCGCCTACTTCGCCACCGAGGCCGCCGTCGCGGAGAAGCTGATCGACCAGGTCGCCGCGCACGCCGACGCCGAGTGCCTGGTGGGCGCGGCGGACGGGCTGTTCGCCGCGACCCTGGCCGCCCAGCGCGGCCTGGTCGTGCCCGCGGGCCGGAGCGCGGAGTTCCTGTCCCCGCTCGGCGTGCGCGAGCTGCTGCCCGAGCACGCCGAGCTGGTCGACCTGCTGCGCAGGCTCGGGCTGCACACCCTGGGCGCGTTCGGCGCGCTGCCGGAAGGCGCCGTCGCCTCCCGCTTCGGTGTCCGCGCCGTGCTGGCCCACCGGCTCGCCCGCGGCCTGGAGCAGCGCCCGCCCGCGCGCCGGGCCGTCCCGGACGACCTGGTCGCCACCCACCGCCCGGACACCCCCGTCGAGCGGGTCGACGCGGTCGCCTTCGCCGCCCGCGGCCTGGCCGAGCGGCTGCACGAGGCCCTCGCCGGGCACGGCCTGGCCTGCACCCGGCTGGCCATCGCCGCCACCACCGAGCGCGGCGAGGTGCTGCGCCGGGTCTGGCGCTGCGCCGACCCGCTGACCCCCGCGGGCATCGCCGACCGGGTCCGCTGGCAGCTCGACGGCTGGCTGCGCGGCCCCGACCGGCCTTCGGCGGGCATCACCGAGCTGCGCCTGGAACCCGAGGAGGTCGTCGACGGCCCGGCGCTGCAACTGGGGCTGTGGCAGGGCGGCCAGGACGAGAGGGCGCTGCGCGCGGGCCGGGCGATGGTCCACGTCCAGGGCCTGCTCGGCCCCGGAGCCGTGCTCACCCCGGTGCCCTCTGGCGGGCGCGGCCCGGCCGAGCGGATCACCCTCGTGCCCTGGGGCGACGAGCGCGCCCCCGCCGCGCCGCCCGACCGCCCCTGGCCGGGCAGCCTGCCCGCGCCGTCGCCGTCGGTCATCCCGCCCGCCCCGGTGGCCGCCGAGGTGCTCGCCGACGACGGCCGCCCGGTCGGGGTCAGCGGCCGGTTCGCCCTCACCGCCACACCCGCCGCCGTCGCGGTGGCGGGCGGCCCGGCGCGCGCGGTCGTGGGCTGGGCCGGGCCGTGGGCGGCCGATGAGACCTGGTGGCACCCGCCAGCCGCGCGCCGCCGGGCCCGGCTGCAGGTGCTGCTCGCGCCGGACGAGCACGAGCCGGCGGCGTACCTGCTGGTGCGCGAGGACAGGAAGTGGTCTGTGGAAGGGATGTACGACTGATGCACGACGACGACAACGCCCTCGCCCTCGAGTGGTTCGACCTGGTCGACCTCGCCGCGCTCATCCCCGAGCAGCGGCGCGCGCCGGAGCAGGAGTCCCTCCCGCCGGAGCTGTGAGTGGGCTGGGCCAACCCGCCGGTGCGCTGGTCGGAGCTGGAGCGCATCCTCTCCGGCCGCGCCCCGGAGGTCGGCGACGGCGGCGACAGCCCCGCGTGGACCCGCAAGCGGGAGCGCTACACCGCACCAGCGGGCGGCAGCCCGCTGGGCGCCACCGACCAGCCCGACGGCGACTCCCGGGTGCCCTACGCCGAGCTGCACTGCCACTCCAACTTCAGCTTCCTCGACGGCGCCAGCCACCCCGAGGAACTGGTGGAGGCCGCCGCGCTGCTGGGCCTGGACGCGCTGGCGATCACCGACCACGACGGCGTGCACGGGGTGGTCCGGTTCGCCGAGGCGGCCCGCGAGCTGGGCGTGCGCACGGTGTTCGGCAGCGAGCTGAGCCTGGGGCTGACCGCGCCGCAGAACGGGGTCGCCGACCCCGGGGGCGAGCACCTGCTGCTGCTCGCCGACGGGCCGGAGGGCTACCGCAGGCTGTGCCGGGTGCTGACCACCGGGCACCTCGACGGCCAGGTCAAGGGCAAACCCGCCTACGACCTGCGCGAGGTCGTGGAGGAGACCCGGGAGCACTGCGTCGTGCTCACCGGCTGCCGCAAGGGCGCGGTCCGGCGCGCGCTCGACCTCGGCGGCCCGGCCGCCGCGCACGCCGAGCTCAAGGCGCTGTCCGGCTGCTACGGCCCGGACCGGGTGTTCGTCGAGCTGGTCGACCACGGCCTGCCCACCGACAGCGAGCGCAACGACCTGCTCGCCGCGATGGCCGCCGACCTGGGCCTGCCGACGGTGGCCACCAACGCCGCGCACTTCGCCCAGCCCGCCAGGGGCAGGCTGGCCGCGGCGGTCGCCGCGGTGCGGGCCAGGCGCGGCCTCGACGACCTGGCCGGGTGGCTGCCGCCCGCCCCCACCGCGCACCTGCGGTCCGGGGCCGAGCAGCTCGCCCGGTTCGCCCGCTACCCCGGCGCGGTGCAGCGCGCCGCGGTGCTGGGCGTGCGGCTCTCGTTCGACCTGCGGCTCGTGGCGCCCGAGCTGCCGCCGTTCGACGTGCCGCCCGGCCACAGCGAGACCACCTACCTGCGCGAGCTGACCTACCGGGGCGCGGCGGCCAAGTACGGCTCAGCCGCGGAGAACCCGCGCGCCCACGCCCAGCTCGCGCACGAGCTGCGGGTCATCGAGGAGCTGGGGTTCCCCGGGTACTTCCTCATCGTCTGGGACATCGTGGAGTTCTGCCGCTCGTCGGGCATCTACTGCCAGGGGCGGGGGTCGGCGGCGAACTCGGCGGTCTGCTTCGCGCTCGGTGTGACCAAAGTGGACTCCGTGCGGTGGGAGCTGCTGTTCGAGCGGTTCCTGGCCCCGGCGCGCGACGGACCGCCGGACATCGACCTCGACATCGAGTCCGACCGGCGCGAGGAGGTCATCCAGTTCGTCTACGCCAAGCACGGCCGCCGCCACGCCGCCCAGGTGGCCAACGTGATCACCTACCGGGCCAAGTCGGCGGTGCGCGACATGGCCAAGGCGCTGGGGTACTCGCCGGGCCAGCAGGACGCGTGGAGCAAGCAGATCGACCGGTGGGGCCCGCTGCGCGGCACCGTGGCCGACAACCACCTCGACGTGCCGCCCGCCGTGCTGGAGCTCGCCGCGCAGCTCGAGGACTTTCCCCGCCACCTGGGCATCCACTCCGGCGGCATGGTCATCTGCGACCGCCCGGTCAGCGAGGTCTGCCCGGTCGAGCCCGCCCGGATGGCCGACCGCACGGTCCTGCAGTGGGACAAGGACGACTGCGCCGCCGTCGGCCTGGTCAAGTTCGACCTGCTCGGCCTGGGCATGCTCTCGGCCCTGCGCTACTCGGTGGAGCTGCTGGGCGAGCACCACGGCGTCGACCTCGACCTGGGCGAGCTGGACCTGGGGGACGCCCATGTCTACGACATGCTGTGCGCCGCCGACTCCATCGGCGTGTTCCAGGTGGAGAGCCGCGCCCAGATGGCCACCCTCCCGCGCCTGCGCCCCCGCGAGTTCTATGACCTGGTCGTCGAGGTGGCCCTCATCCGCCCCGGCCCCATCCAGGGCGGCTCGGTGCACCCCTACATCCGCCGCAAGAACGGCCTCGAAGAGGCCACAGTGGACCACCCCCTGCTGGAGAAGGCCCTGGCCAAGACCCTCGGCGTCCCGCTGTTCCAGGAACAGCTCATGCAGATCGCCGTGGACGTGGCCGACTTCACCCCCGCCGAGGCCGACGAACTCCGCCGAGCCATGGGAGCCAAGCGCTCCACCCAGCGCATGGAACGCCTCCGCGCCCGCTTCCTGGAGGGCGCCACGGCCAACGGCCTGCCCCCCGAGCTGGCCGACCGGGTGTACGAGAAGCTGCTGGCCTTCGCCAACTTCGGCTTCCCCGAGAGCCACGCCCTGAGCTTCGCCCTCCTGGTCTTCGCCAGCTCCTGGCTCAAGCTCTACTACCCCACGGCCTTCTGCGCGGCCCTCCTCCGGGCCCAGCCCATGGGCTTCTACTCCCCCCAGTCCCTGGTGGCCGACGCCCGCCGCCACGCGGTGGTGGTCCGGGGGCCGGACATCAACGCCAGCACCCCCCACGCCAACCTGGAACCCCTGGCGGCGCCCGCCCCCGCGGTGTCCCCCGCGGCCCCCTCGGCGAGGCACCGCCGTGATCGCGACGTCGCCCTGCGGATGGGGTTGGGGTCCGTGCGGTCGATCGGGCTCGCGGTGGCTGAGCGGATCGCCGAGGCGCGGCGGGCCGAGGGGCCGTACCGGGACCTGGGCGACCTCGTCCGGCGGGTGCCGCTCACCCGCCAGCAGATGGAGGCCCTCGCCACCGCGGGGGCGTTCGCCTCGCTGGGGATGACCCGGCGCGCGGCCCTGTGGGCGGCGGGGGCGGCGGCCGTCGACCGGCCCGAGCACCTGCCCGGCACCGCTGTCGGGGTCACGCCGCCGCCACTGCCCGGGATGGACGACGTCGAGGTCGCCGTGGCGGACGTCTGGGCCACCGGGCTGTCGCCGGACAGCTTCCCCACGCAGTTCGTCCGGGGGACGCTCATCCGCGCGGGCGCCATCACTGTCGCCGAGATGCTCAAGGCCGACGACGGCACGCGGGTTCTCATCGGTGGCGCCGTCACGCACCGCCAACGGCCGCAGACCGCGGGGGGCATCACCTTCCTCAACATCGAGGACGAGACCGGGCTGGCCAACGTCGTGTGCTCGCCGGGGCTGTGGATCCGCTACCGGCGCGTCGCCCGCACCAGCCACGCGCTGATCGTCCGGGGCACCATCCGATCCGCCGAGGGGGTCGTCACCCTCAACGCCGACCACCTCACGCCCCTCCCGCTGCGCATCCCAGCCAAATCCCGCGACTTCCGCTGACCTGGGGGCGTGGGAGGCTGGGTCCGTGGACACCGAGGACAGCGAGGACACCGCGGCCGTCGAGACGGGCGAGGACTACCGGGACGCCGACCTGCACGGGCAGGTGTGGGAGCAGCGGCACTTCGCCGGCTGCGACTTCACCGAGGCCGACCTGCGCGGCCTGGTGACCACGGGGTGCACGTTCACCGAGTGCGACTTCACCAGGGCCGACCTGGGCGAGTCGCGGCACTCGGCGACGGCGTTGCGGTCCTGCACGTTCGACCGGGCGACCCTGACCGACTCGGAGTTCACCGGCTGCTCGCTGATCGGCTCGACGTTCCTGGACTGCCGCTGGCTGCCGGTCCGCTTCACCGACTGCGACCTCACCCTGGTCAGCCTCACCTCGGCGGCGCTG
This sequence comes from Actinokineospora pegani, assembly GCF_009745975.1. Lineage (GTDB taxonomy): Bacteria > Actinomycetota > Actinomycetes > Mycobacteriales > Pseudonocardiaceae > Actinokineospora > Actinokineospora pegani. Next base: position 7,959 of record NZ_WHOL01000081.1, read on the forward strand.
CGCAAGACCGCCCTGTCCGGCCTGCGCCTGCGCGAGGCCAACCTCATGGACGCCGACCTGCGCGAGGTCGACCTCCGCGGCGCGGACCTCACCGGCGCCCGGCTGACCGGGGCCAACCTCGCGGGCGCCGACCTGCGCGGCACCCGCCTGGACGCCAACGGCCTGGTCCAGGCCACCCTGCGCGGCGCGCGGGTCGACCTGGACACCGCGGTCTCCTTCGCGGCGGCGCACGGCCTGGTCATCGGGTAGCCCTGACCGACAGACGACGGGAGCCCCGGTCCACTTCGGACCGGGGCTCCCGTCGTCGGTGCGTGCCTACGGGCGGGTGGGGGCCTCGCGCTCGTTGACCTCCACCAGGTGGCCGTTGTCGACCAACTCGGCGATCGAGCCCGCCAGCAGGTAGGCGGTGCCGCCGCCGGGCTGGTCGAACCACGGGATGGCCACGCCGGTGAGGGCGTCGGTCGGCTTGACCACCCGGTAGGCGCGGTAGGGCCTGCCCACCCAGTCGGGGACCAGCGAGCGGCGCTCGAAGGGGGTGCCCGCGGCGTAGGTGAGGTTGCCGCTGGGCTCGCCGTAGCGGTCGATCTCGGTGCCCGGGGTCAGTTGCAGCAGTTGCTTGCCGCGGAACAGGGTCAGCGGCGGCTCGCCCTGGCGGGGCTGGATCGGCCAGTCCTGCGGCCTGCGGGGCTGCGACGGGGCTGCCTGGGCGATGGCGGCGGTCGGCGCGGCCACCTGGGCGGAACCGCCGTCCGGGCGCCGCGACGGCGCTCGGCGGGGGGCCTCCGGGGCGAACTCGTCCCGCTCCCCGCCGACGAAGGGCTCCGGTCGACCCTGCTCGGGCACGAACTGCTCCTGCCCGGCGGCGAACTCCTCCTGCCGCTGCTCGGCGGCGAACTGCTCCTGCCGGGCCTGCTCGACCGACCGGCCGCGACCGGCGAACGCCTCGCGCCGCTCGCCGGGGCCGCCGAACACCTCGCCGTTCGGGGCGCTCGCGTAGGCCGCGCGCCCCGGCTGGTCCGCCTGGGAGTGCTGTGCGCCGAACGCCTCACGCCGCTGCTCGCCCGCGAGGTCGTCGCGCTCGTGCCCGGTCTCGCCGAAGCCGTTCCGGTCCGGCACGCCGCGGCCGCCGTTGGTGAAGACCTCCTGGCCCGCGCCCTCCTCGCGGACACCGGCCCCGAACGCCTCCTGGTCCGCGCCCGGTCGTCCCGCCTCGGCGAAGCCGTCGCGCCCGGGGACCTCACCGTGGCCGAACGCCGCGCGCCCCGGCGCCTCGTGGCCGCCCTCGTCATAAGGCGCCCGACCCGGGACCTCGTGCCCCGCGTCGCCGAAGCCACCGCGATCCGCGGCCTCGCGGTCCCCGTAGGCCTCTTGGCCCTGGTCCGGGTGGCTGTAGCCCTCGCGGTCTGCGGCCTCGCGGCCCCCGTAGACCTCTTGGTCCGGGGCGGTCTGGTCGTAGTGGTCGTGGTTCGCCGCGTCGCGGCCGCCGTAGGCCTCTTGGCC
>NZ_WHOL01000082.1 GCF_009745975.1 Actinokineospora pegani
CCTAGATGAGTGATTCCGTGAAGGTGGTGTGAGGCGGGTCGGTGTCACCGCGTGGGAGGAGGGTGTTCAAGATCAATGTGTGACGAAAGAACTGAACACCCTCCTGACCGCACTCTACGTGCTCATCGATGACCATGTCGTGCCGCCCCGCACCGGGCGTGGCCGCCGACCAGTGTTGACCGACAGTGAGCTGATCACCCTGGCCGTGGCCCAGGTGCTGCAACGTCACCACAGTGAACGCCGCTGGATCCGCCACATCCGGACCAACCCCGCATGGCGGGAGATGTTCCCCGCGATGCTCACCCAGTCCGGCTACCACAAACGCCTGAAAACAGCGCAACCATTGCTGTGCAAGGCGATCATGACCCTGGCCGCGTGCTGCCCGTCGTGGTTCGACGACCTGTGGATCACCGACGCCACCCCCGTGCCCTGCGGCATGTCCCGGGAAACGGTGAAACGCTCCGACCTGGCCGGACACGCCGGCTACGGCTACTGCGCGTCACACTCCCGGTGGTACTGGGGCCTCAAGCTCTACCTCGTCTGCGCCGGCGACGGGATGCCGATCATGTGGTGCCTGGCCACCCCGAAACTCGGCGAACGCGAAGTCCTCGCCGCCCTGCTCGAACGCGACCACCACCTCATCCGCGAAGGCCAAATCCTGCTGGCGGACAAAGGATTCGCCGGGAAAGCCTTCAAGAACCCGACCGAAGCCATGGGGCTTGACCTGCTGCGCCCCGACCGCAAGGACGAGACCTACCGCAACGGCAACCTCGGCGGCATCCGCCAACGCATCGAATCGGTCAACCAGACCCTCAAAGGCCAACTCGACCTCGAAGCACACGGCGGACGCACCCCCGCAGGGGTGTTCACCCGCATCGCCCAACGCCTGCTCGCCATGGCCACCGCCATCTGGCACAACTGGAACACCGGCCTGACCAGCAAACGATCACTGACCACCTACGACCACTAACACCAACTTCACGGAATCACTCATCTAGGTCTGCCTCGGTGCCTGGTCGGACCTCGATGTTCGAGCGGGGGGTGGTGGCGAGAGCGGCCAGGGGGATGACGGCTTCCTCGCGGATGCCCGCGCGCTCCCAGCCGCGCTTGCGGTAGGGGGCGGTGACGTACGGGTAGAGCGCGGAGATGGACACGCCCTGCTCGCGCATGGCGATCAGGGAGGCGTCGAGCATCGCGCCCGCCGCCCCGCGCCCACGGGCGTGCGGGGCCACGGCGACGCTGGCGATGCCGCCCATCGGGACCGCGTTGCCGCCGAAGAACTGCCGGTAGTGCCAGGTGTTGGTGAAGCCGACGAGCGCGCCGTCCAGCTCGGCCACCACCGCCGAGAAGCCCTCCAGGTCGTCGGCCCAGGACGTGTCGACCTCGCGGGGGCCGCCGAAGGCCAGCCGCCGCAGCCGGTAGGCGTCGGCGGCGTCCTCGGTGCGGAAGGGGCGGACGGTCACCACGTGAAGAACCCTTGACCGCTCTTGCGGCCCAGTTCGCCCTTCGCGACCTTGTCGCGCAGCAGTCGCGGCGGGGTGAAGCGGTCGCCGAGCTCGCGCGTCAGGTGTTCGGCGATCGACAGCCGCACGTCCAGGCCGACCAGGTCGGTCAGCCGCAGCGGGCCCATCGGCCAGCCGTAGCCCAGCCGCATCCCGGTGTCGATGTGCTCCGGCGACGCCACGCCCTCCTCGACCATGCGGATGGCCTCGAGCCCGACCGCGACGCCGAGGCGGCTGGTGGCGAAGCCGGGGGAGTCGCGCACCTCGATGACGGTCTTGCCCAGCGCCTCGGCCCAGCCGCGCACCCGCGCGAGCCGTTCGGCGGGCAGCCCGGCGTGGTGCACCAGCTCGACGAGCGCCTGCACCGGCACGGGGTTGAAGAAGTGCATGCCGAGCACGCGCTCGCCGGGCAGCCCCCCGGCCAGCGCGGTGATCGACAGCGACGAGGTGTTCGACGCCAGCACCGCGTCCGGGCACGCCTTCGCGACCTCGCCCAGCACCCGCTGCTTGAGCGCGATGTCCTCGGGCACGGCCTCGATGACCAGGCCCGTGTCGGCGGGCAGGTCCGCCAGGTCCACGACGGTGGTGAGCCTGCCGAGCAGGTCGGCCGCGGTGGCGCCCTCGGGCAGCTTGCCCCGGTCCTGCGCCTTGCCGACGCTGGCCGCGACCGCCGCGCGCCCGGTCTCGGCCCGCGCCGCGTCCGCCTCGGCCAGCACCACCGCGCTGCCCGCGGCGAGGAAGACGTGCGCGATGCCCGCGCCCATCGTGCCCCCGCCGATCACCGCGACCCGCGGTGGAACCGCCAGCTCGTCACTCACCGCTGAGTCCTCCTCCGTTGGCTGCGCACCTTCTTAGCAGCAGCCGCGCCGGGAGGCCGTGTGAGTATTGCGGCATGCGGATCATCCTGCTGCGCCACGGCGAGAGCCTGGGCAACGTCGACGAGCTCGCCTACTGCCGAACCCCCGACCACGCCCTGCCGCTGACGCCGCTGGGCGAGGAGCAGGCCGTCGCCGCGGGCGAGGTGGTGCGCGGGCTGCTCGGGTCGGAGCCGGTGGCCGCGTACGTCAGCCCGTACCGCAGGGCCGTGCGCACCTTCGAGCTGCTCGGGCTGGACTCGGTCACCCGGTACGTGCCCGAGCCGCGGGTGCGCGAGCAGGACTGGGGCAACCTGCAGGACCCGACCGAGCAGGCGGAGCAGAAGAAGCTGCGCCACGAGTACGGGCACTTCTTCTACCGGCTGCCGCACGGCGAGTCCGGCGCGGACGTCGACGACCGGGTGGCCAGCTTCCTGGCCGAGCTGCGGGACCGGGTGGCCCGCGAACCGGGCCACCCGGACACCGTGCTGATCGTCTCGCACGGGCTGACCACCCGGCTGCTGTGCCGCCGGGCCTTCTCCTGGTCGATCGACCTGTTCGAGTCGCTGTCGAACCCGGTGCACTGCGACATCCGGGTCCTCACCGCCACCGGCGACCAGTGGTCGCTCGACAGGCCGTTCGAGCAGTGGCGCGCCTCGCCCGACGGGACGACCCAGGCGCGACCGCGGGACCGTCAGAGGTAGCCGCGCTTGTAGGCCGCCACCAGCCGCCGGGGCACCATGAGCTGCTTGCCCTCGACCGTCCGCACCGGGACCAGGTCGGGCACGGCGGCCTTCCACTGGGCCCGGCGGCTGCGGGTGTTGGACCGCGAGGTCTTGCGCTTGGGGACGGCCATCAGCGCTTCCTCCCGTACCGCTGGTAGAACCGCTCGACCCGGCCCGCGGTGTCCATGACCCGCTGGTTGCCGGTCCAGAACGGGTGCGAGTCCGACGTCACGTCGACCACGATCAGCGGGTAGGCGTTGCCGTCCTCCCACTGCACGGTCCGCTCGGAGTTCGCCGTCGAGCGGGTGAGGAACTGCTTGCCCGTCGACTGGTCCTGGAAGACCACGGGGCGGTAGTCGGGGTGGATTCCTGGTTTCACATCTGCTCCCGGTCTGGTCGTCGGTGGCTCGTACGTCACCTGTAACGACAACCATTGCCAATTTCTTCCCGCCGAGGCTACCCTCCTGTCGACCGTTGTTGAAAACGATTACCACTGTCAAGGAGGTCACATGTCGGCGATCTGCCAGGTCACCGGCCGGACTCCCGGCTTCGGCAACCGGGTATCGCACTCGAACCGGCGCACCAAGCGGCGGTTCGACCCGAACATCCAGAGCCGCCGCTACTGGCTGGCCTCGGAGCGGCGGTGGATCACCCTGCGGGTGTCCACCAAGGGCATCAAGGCCATCGACAAGAACGGCGTCGAGTCCGTCGTGGCGCGGCTGCGCAGGCAGGGGGTGCGGCTCTGATGGCCCGCAACGACATCCGCCCGATCGTCAAGCTGCGCTCCACCGCGGGCACCGGCTTCACCTACGTCACCCGCAAGAACCGGCGCAACGACCCCGACCGCTTGGTGCTGCGCAAGTTCGACCCGGTGGCGCGCGAGCACGTCGACTTCCGCGAGGAGCGCTGATGGCCAAGAAGTCCAAGATCGCCGCCAACGAGCGCAGGAAGGTCGTCGTCGCCCGGCACGCCGAGCGCCGCGCCGAGCTCAAGGAGCTGATCCGCAAGCCGTCCACCCCGGACGACCAGCGCGAGGCCGCCGTGCGCGAGCTGCGGCGGATGCCCCGCGACGCCAGTGCGACCCGGGTGCGCAACCGCGACGTCGTCGACGGCCGCCCGCGCGCCTACTACCGGGCGTTCGGGCTCTCCAGGGTGCGGCTGCGCGAGATGGCCCACCGCGGCGAGCTGCCCGGCGTGTCGAAGTCGAGCTGGTGACCGCCGTGCCCAACCCCTCCGCGAGGCGGCTGCCCGGCAAGCGCAAGCGCAACCCGCTCAAGCTGGGCGAGGTCGTCGACTACAAGGACGTCGAGCGGCTGCGCACCTTCATCTCCGACCGGGGCAAGATCCGCGCCCGCCGGGTCACCGGGCTCTCCCCGCGCCAGCAGCGCCAGGTGGCCACCGCCATCCGCAACGCGCGGGAGATGGCCCTGCTGCCGTACCCGCGTCCCGGCCGGACGTGAACGCCGCGCTCGGGCGGGACGCCCTTCTCCCGCCCGAGCAGGCGGAAGGCACTACTCCGAACGGGTCACGACGGTACGGCCTTGTAGCCTGCGCGCGACTGTGTTGCATAGCACGAACCGGCCTCGTGGGCGGTGTTCGGGGCGGTGGGGCGGACGGTGTTGGATCGGGGCGGTTGGGCGCGCGACGGCGCGGGGCGGCGTGGCGTCGGGCCAGGTGGGACTGGTCCCGCGCCGGACGAGGACGCCGCGGCCGAGGCGCTGCGGGTCGACCGCGAGGTGCGGATGCTCATCGACGCGGGCCGCACCGAGGCCGCCAACGCCCTGTTCGACCAGCTCGTGTCCAAGGTCCCGCCCAATCTCGCCCCCTGGACCAGGGCCGCGGTGCTCACCCGGCGCGCGGTCGCGGCGTGGCGGCTGCGGCGCATCCCGCTGGCGCTGGAACTGGCCGCCGAGGGCTGGAGCGACATCGACGTCGAGCACCCGCGCGGGTCGTTCGCCGCGGACACCCTGGGCAGGCTCGGCTACCTGCTCGAGGGCATCGGCCACCGGCGCGCCTCGCTGGAGATCACCCGGCTCGCGGTCGCGGTGGCCCGCTCCGGCGACGACGTCGAGGTGCTCGCGCACGCCCTGCAGAACCTGGGCGGCACGCTGAACTTCCGCGCCTGCGACCTGCCCGCCGACGACGCCGAGGTGGTGTTCCGCGAGGCGCGCGAACTGCTCACCGAGGGCTTGGCGCTGGCCCCCGACGAGCGCATCCACCTGGCGCTGACCGCCGCCCTCGGCGCCTCGCTGGCAGGCCTCGACGACCTGGCGCAGGCTGAGCGCACCGCCCGGCGCACCCTGGAGGTGGGCGGTGCGGAGGACAACCGGTGGGCCATGTCGGTGGCGCACTGGGTGCTCGCCACCGTCCGCCGCAAGCAGGGCCTGCTCGCCCAGGCCGTCGAGTTCGGCCGGGCCGCGGTGGACGACGCCGAGGCGGTCCAGGACCCGTCGCTGGTGCAGCGCTACTCCCAGGACCTCGCCGACACCTGCCACGCCCACGGCGACACCGAGGGCGAGGCCGACGCGCTGCGCCGCAACATCGGCGCCCGCCGCACCGCCCAGGAGACCCTGCAGGAGGGCCTGGCCCAGGCCCTCGACCAGCGACGGCTGGCCATCCGCGCCCAGCGGCTGGCCACCGCGGCCCAGGAGGCGGCCGAGCGCGACCCGCTCACCGGCCTGGCCAACCGCCTCGGCCTGGAACGCGCCGCGCCGCACATGCTCAACCACGCCAAGTCCGCCGCACGCACCCCCTGGCTCATCCTCATCGACGTCGACTGGTTCAAGGCCGTCAACGACGCCGCGGGCCACGCCGCCGGGGACGCCGCCCTCCGCGAGATCGCCACCGTCCTGCGCGCCGAGTGCCGCGTCGGCGACCTCATCGCCCGGTGGGCAGGCGACGAGTTCGTCGTCCTGCTGACCCACCCGACCCAGGAGGACCTGGTCATCGGCCCCACGGTCGCCGAACGCATCCGCGCCGCAGTGGACTCGCACGACTGGACCTCGGTGCTCGGCGCGGTCCAGCACCCCACGGTCAGCGTCGGCGTCGCGACCGGGCGGCTGGCCTTCGAGCGCCTGTTCGCGAGCGCTGACCACGCCCTGTACGAGGCCAAGCGCAAGGGGCGCAACCGGGTTGAGCACTACGGGGCCTGACGGGCCGCTGCGGGCTGGGGATCGCCGCGGAGTTGTCCACAGGCATGATCGACTTCGGGGTCAAGACGGGGTTTCGCCGGTAGGATGGGCTGAGGGGCCGCCCCCAGTGGAGTGGTGGGGTTTGGTGTCGCGCGGGGTGCTGCGGCGTGGGGGTGCTCTGGCGTTGGGGTGGGCAGGCTGGGATTGGTGGCGCGGGGCGGTGATCGCGCGTTACGGGGTTGGGCGGCGTTTGCTGGTGATCAGGCCTGTTGTGGCGGCGACCAGCCAGACCACGCCGAGGGCGATGAGCAGGCCGGTGGCGTAGTCGCGGTCGTGCAGGCCCGGGTTGGTGGGTACCCCGAAGGGGTGCCACAGCAGGGGGATCGCGAGCAGGACCAGTACCGCTGTCGCCGCGGCCGCGGCTTTGACCGCTGTGTGCCAGGCCGGTGGCAGCACGCGGGTCAGGAGCAGGGCGGTTCCGCCGACGATGGGGGCGACCACGGCGTCGTGCAGGACCGGGCCGCCGACGAAGATGGCCAGGCTTTGCCAGGTGTCGCGCCAGGAGGCGGTGGCGAAGTCGACGGCCAGCCAGCTGCCCCAGGCCAGGGCGGCCAGGCCGAGTGCGAACAGGGCGGCCCTCATGCGATCACCTCGATCCGGGTGACCCACTTGGTCTGCAGGACGCCGGGCCTGCTGGGTGCGATGACCCGGCACGGGTAGCCGTGGTCGGGGCTGAGCTGTTCGCCCGCCACCCGCAGGGCCAGCAGCGTTCGCTCGTCGCGCGTGTGGGTGCCGGGCAGGACGCTCCTGCTGTACAGGCCCGCCTTCTCCAGCGACGTCACGCGCACGTCCGCGCCGGGCTCGGCGCCGCAGCGGCGCAGCAGTTCGGCCACCCGCACCCCGCCCCACTGCGCCGACGCGCTCCACCCCTCGACGCAGGCGATGGGCAGCTCCTCGGTGGCCTGCGGCAGCGCGGCCAGCTCGTCCAGGGTGAACGTGCTGGTCCGGTCCCCGGCGACGACCTCCAGCCGCCACCCGTCCGGGACCTCGATGCCCGCCGCGGCCGCCGTCCGGTTCACCGGGAGGTCCGCGGTGGAGCGGTGGGCGAGGACCGAGACCCGGCGCAGCAGCGGGATCGTCGCCCCCGCCGTGGCCACGAACGCCACGCCCGCGGTGAGCGCGGTGGTGCGCAGGAAGCGCCTGCGATCGGGGTTCGGGGCCGCGGGCTCGTAAGCGCGCTTGATGATCGGCAGCTTCACCGCCACGTGCACCAGGACCGAGCCGATGGCGATCCACGCGACGGCGTAGTGCGCGGTCGGGAAGTAGAAGCCCCACAGGTAGTTCTGGGCGATGTTGAACAGCCCGGTGAACAGCTCGAAGAACGCCGCCCCGATCAGCACCAGGATCGACAGGCGTTCCAACCCGTGCAACGCCGACCGCACCGCGGGCCGCTCGAACAGCTTCGGGTAGACGCTCCACAGCTTGGCCAGCAGCAACGGGATCGCCACGATGCCGGAGAGCACGTGCGTGCCCTGGGTGACCCGGTAGAGCCAGGCCGGGCCGCTCGGCCAGGCGAACCACGGCTGCGGGTGCTGGATCAGGTGGCTGAGCAGACCGGTGAGGAAGCACAGCCCGAAGGCGATGCCCAGCCAGCTACCCACCCGGGCGGCGACCCGCTCGTGGTGCGCCGCTGAGGCGAAACGGGGCATGCGCTCAGACCGCCAGCGCGGCCACGGCGCGGGCGAACCGGCCGCCGGGGTGTCGCGCGGCGACGCGCAGCGCGTCCCCCATGGTGTCCACATCGTACAGCATGGGCAGCTCCCGCAGGCGCACGCCCGCGTCGGCCAGCGCCGCGACGGTCAGGTCGCCGGTGTCGGCCCGCGACATCGGGACCGTGGCCAGCGCCTTGGCCTGCCTCGGGTCGCGCAGGCCCAGTCCCCACCAGCCGCCGTCGAACGCCCGGCCGAGCGCGCCGTCGCTGTCGCGCAGCGCGTCGAGCGCCTCGGTGAGCAGCTCGGGGCTGACCTGGGGGGTGTCCATGCCGATCTGGAACACGGCCTCGTCGGGGAAGGCGTCGGCGAGGTCGGCGTGCGCGCTCGCCAGCCGCTCGGCGAACCCGTTGCCGTGCTGGTCGAACACCGTGCACCCGGTGAGCAGGTCCATGACCTCCGCGCCGCGCTGGGCGCGGCGCAGGTCGCCGGTCATCGCCACGACCGGGTGCGCGCCGGGGGTGGCCAGCACGGCGTCGAGCGTGTCCAGCAGCGCCGCCGCGGCGATGTCCGCGGCCTGCTCCTCGGTGGCGGGTGGGGTCAGCCGGGTCTTCGCCAACCCGGGCACCGGGGCCTTCGCCACCACCAGCAGGCAGGTCATCGCGGTCCTCTCGTCTCGCGCAGCACGCGCAGCATGTCGCGGATCGCGCGCGCGGTCCCCTTGACCGACCCCGAGACCTTCGAGCGCGTGCCCTGCGTCCTCGGCCGGTAGGCCACCGGCGCCTCCCGCACGACCCAGTCCGCCTGCGCGGCGCGGATCAGCAGTTCCAGCGGGTACCCGAAAGCGCGGTCGGCCACCCCCAGGTCGAGCAGGTCGGCGCGCCGCACCGCCCGCGCCGGGGCGATGTCGGTGACGGGCAGCCCGCGCCCGCGCAGCAGGGCCGCCAGCACGGCGTTGCCCGCCCGCGCGTGCCACGGCCAAGCGCCCCGGCCGACCGGCACCCGCTTGCCGACGGCCAGCCGTGCCCGGCCCGCGACCACCTCGGCCACGAGCTTGGGCAGCTCCCGGGGGTCGAGCGAGCCGTCCGCGTCGAGGAAGCAGACGATCTCGGCGGTGGCGTGCTCGAGGCCGGTGTGCACCGCCGCGCCGTAGCCCTTGCGCGGCTCCACGACGACCTTCGCGCCGTGCGCCGCCGCGACCTCGGGCGAGCCGTCGGTGGACCCGTTGTCGACGACGATCGCCCGGTAGCCCTCCGGCAGCGCCGTCAGCACCCCGGGCAGCGCCAGCGCTTCATCGAGGCACGGCAGCACGACATCGACCCCACCGGCGTCCATGTGGCCAAAGTATGCCCGTTCGGCGTTCTCGGCTTGACGGGGTGCCGTCGTCACCCGGGTGTGCGGCGGCGGCGGTAGGTTGCCGGGCATGGTCGCTGATCCACCCGCCCCCGCCGAATCCAGCACAGCCGCACCGGCGCGGGCCGTCCGGGCGGACGTGCTGGCGGCGGTGGCGGCCCTCGCGCTCGTGGGACTGGCCGCCTGGGTCGGGTTCGCGTGGGACCTGCGGCTCTACGGGTCCGAGCACTTCCCCGGGGCCCCGGACACCTTCGGCGAGTGGCCGGTCCTCGCGGAGTGGTTGCCGCACCTGGGGATCGGGACGCCGATGGCCGTCCTGGTCGCCGTCGCCGGGGTGACCTGGGGGCCGTCGCTGGCCGCCCGGCTGCCGTGGCGGTGGGCGCTGGGCGCGGGCTACGCGCTGGCCGTCGCGTGGACGTTCTCGCTGGCGCTCATCGACGGCTGGACGCGGGGCATCGCCACCCAGTTGACCTCGCAGGACGAGTACCTGGCCGCGGTCCCGGGGATCACCGACATCCCGGCGATGCTGGACTCGTTCGCCCGCCGCATCCTCGACTACCAGCCGGACTCGTGGATCACCCACGTCGCCGGGCACCCGCCCGCCATCACCGTCCTGTTCGTCTGGTTGGACCGGATCGGCCTCGGCGGCGGGGCGGTGGCCGGGGTGCTGTGCATCCTCGTCGGGGCGCTCGTGGCCGTCGCCGTCCCCGCGACCCTGGCCGTGCTGGGGGACCGGGAGCGGGCCCGCGCGGCGCTGCCGTTCGTCGCGCTGTTCCCCGGCGCCATCTGGATGGGCGTCTCAGCCGACGCGCTGTTCGCGGGGGTGACCGCGTCCGGCGTGGCGCTGCTGGCCTTCGGCGCCACCCGTTCGCGCTGGTGGGCGTGCCTAGCCGGCGGTGTTCTGCTGGGGTACGGCATCTTCCTGTCCTACGGGCTGATACTCATGGGTGTCGTCGCGCTGGCCGCCGTGCTGGCGGCGCGAAGCTGGAGGGCGCTGGCGTGGGCGCTCCCGGGGGCGGTGGCCGTGGCACTGGTCTTCCTGGCCGCCGGGTTCTGGTGGCTCGACGGCTACCACCTGGTCGTCGAGCGGTACTACCAGGGCATCGCGTCCGCGCGCCCCTACGGCTACTGGGTGTGGGCGGACCTGGCGTGCCTGGTGCTCGTGCTGGGGCCCGCCACCGCCGCCGGGCTGCGCCGCGCCACCGTCTCCGGGTTCCTGCGGCCGTGGCCGTCGGCGACGGTGGCGATGGCGCGGGCCGGGGTGCTGGCGGTGATCGCCGCCGACCTGTCCGGGCTGTCCAAGTCCGAGGTCGAGCGGATCTGGCTGCCGTTCGCGGTGTGGGTGGTGGCCGCCTGCGCCCTGCTGCCCGCCAAGTCGCACCGGTGGTGGCTGGCCGCCCAGGCCGCGCTGGCGCTGGCGGTCAACCACCTGTTCTTGACCAACTGGTAGGTCAGGCCCGCGGCGGCTCCCGCAGCGGGGCGGTCGCGAACTCCTCGACCCCGGCCTCGAAGCCCACCTGCGCCTCGAACCCCAGCACCTCCCGCGCCGCGGCGGGGTCGGCCACGACGTGGCGCACGTCGGCCGGGCGCGCCCCGCCGACGATCCTGGGCCGCGGCCCGGCGCACGCCCTGGCCAGCTCCCTGGCCATGTCGCCGACGGTGTGCGGGGTGCCGGAGCAGATGTTGACCGGCGTCAGCGCCCCCTCGGTCCCGGCCCGCTCGCAGGCCAGCACGTTGGCCAGGGCCACATCGGCGACGTGGACGAAGTCGCGCCGCTGGTTGCCGTCCTCGAGCACCGTCGGCGCCTCGCCCCGTTCCAGCGCCGACCGGAACAGCGACGCCACCCCGGCGTAGGGGGTGTCGCGGGGCATCCGGGGGCCGTAGATGTTGTGGTAGCGCAGCGCCCACACGTGCCCGCCGGTCTGCCGCGCCCACGCCGAGGCCAGGTGCTCCTGCGCCGCCTTGGTCGCCGCGTAGGTGCTGCGCGGGTCGATCGGCGCGTCCTCGGGCACCAGCTCCGAGACCAGCGCCGCCCCGCACACCGGGCACGGCGGCTCGAACTCCCCGGCGTCGACCGCCGCCTGCCGCCGCGGCCCCGGCCGCACGATCCCGTGCTCGGGGCAGGAGTACCGCCCCTCCCCGTAGACGACCATCGAGGAGGCCAGCACCAGCCTGCCCAGCCCCGCCTCGTGCATGGCCGCGAGCAGGACGGCGGTCCCGTAGTCGTTGTGGCTGGCGTAGACGGGCGCGTCCGACGGGTCGACCCCGTGCCCGACCACCGCCGCCTGGTGGCACACGACGTCCACCCGGTCCAGCAGCGGCCGCAGCACGTCGACCTCGCGCACGTCGCCGACCACCAGCTCGTGCTCACCCACCCACGCCGGAACCCCACCGTGCGCCTGCGGCAGCAGGTTGTCCAGCAGCACCACGTCGTGGCCCCGCTCACGCGCCAGGTCGGCCACGTGCGACCCGACGAACCCGGCTCCCCCGGTGATCAACACTCGCATGCCCGCAGACGCTATGCCCACGCCCGCCATCGCGCTAGACGGGTGAACCTGCCACCCCGCGACCGCCCCAGGGCGGCTAGGTTGGTGCCATGGAACGCAACGCGCAGCGGCTGGGTCGGGCTCTGGTCGTGATCGTGGACGACCGGGTGGCCCACCAGGAGCACGAGGACACCGTCGGTCCCCTGGTCACCGAACTGCTGGAGGAGGCGGGCTTCATCGTCGACGGCGTGGTCCCCGTCGAGGGCGAGACCGTCGCCATCCGCAACGCGCTCAACACCGCCGTGATCGGCGGGGCCGATCTGGTGGTCACCGTGGGCGGCACCGGCGTGTCTCCGCGCGATGTCACACCGGACGCGACCCAGGGCGTGCTGGACCGGCCCATCCCGGGTATCGCGGAGGCGCTGCGGTCGTCTGGTCTTGCGGCTGGGGCTGTTGACGCTGGGGTCTCCCGGGGGTTGGTCGGGGTCTCGGGTAGCACGCTCGTGGTGAACCTGGCGGGATCGCGTTCCGCTGTTCGGGACGGTATGGCGACGTTGTCTTCGCTGGTGCCCTATGTGATCGGTGAGCTTTCGGGTCTTTAAGAGCCGGATTTTTGGCTTGGGTGGCTCGTGGGGGTGGATCGGCTTGCCCGGGCCCCTGCGGCGATCATGCGCTTGGGAGGGGAAAGGAGGGGCTGAAAAGACGCCCCTCCCACGCAGCCGGCTGAGCACATGATCGCCTCCCCCGGACAAGCCGATCCACCCCAACGAGCAGTAGACGTTGCCGGCTGGCGGTTTTCGGGGTGGGCACGCTGCCGCAAAAGCGGAGCTGGGCGGCGGTGTGGTGGGTGGGCGTGCTGCTTTGAAGCTGGTGGGTGGGTGAGCGCTGAGTTGTCAGCCGCCGTGGTGGGGTGGGCGGTTCTCCTCGTACCAGGTGTCGTCGTCCTTGGGGCGGGGGGTGGGCTCCGGGCGGTCGTCGCTGGTCGTCTCGGGGAGGACGTCGCCGAAGATCTCCTCGAGGGTGGGCCTGCGGCGGGGGTGGGGTCGGGGGTCCGGGGTGTTCATGGCCTCACTCGGTCTCGCGGCGCAGCGGGGGGAGTTGGGTGGTCTGGGCGCCGGGGGCGGTGGCGGTTTGCTGGCGCAGGAGGTCGCGGATCTCGGTGAGCAGTTCGACGTCGGTCGGCTGGGCGGGGCCGGGCTCCTCGCCGCGCCTGCGGCGCTCCTGGAGCCTCTTCATCGGGGTCACGATCAGGAAGTAGACGACGGCGGCGACGAGGACGAAGTTGATGACGGCGTTGATGACCGCGGCGAAGTCCAGGAAGGTCTTGTCGTTCGACGTGATGATCTTGAATCCGAGGCCGTCGGCGAAGTGGGTGCCGCCGACGGAGTTGATCAGGGGCTGCATCAGGTTCGAGGTGACCGTCGTGACCACGTCGGTGAAGGCGGTGCCGATGATCACGGCGATCGACAGCTCGACGACGTTGCCGCGCATCAAGAAGTCCTTGAAGCCCTTCAGAACACTCATGCTGGTCTATCCGTCCATTCTGCTCGGTGGTATCCCCGCGGCCTAGCGGAGCGTAACGGCGACTGGACCCCGCAACGTGGCCGCCGCGACCAGTCGCGCCGTCTCCGGCGGGACCGCCAGCAGGACCAGCGGCCCGGCGTCGTCCTCGTCCGGGCCCGACCGCACGGTCAGCACGACGACGTCCTCGGCCACGGCCACCGGCGGCGCGCCGGGGTCCGGCTCGGGCACGACGTCGACCCGGGCCCCCGGCCGCAGCAGTCGGGCGACCGCGGGGTCCGCCGGGCGCACCGGCACGGCGGCGCCGGGGCCGGACGCGTCCAGCAGCCGGGCACCGGTGATCGGCTCGCCCCGCGCGGCCGCGCCGGTCAACACCCGACCGGCCACCTCGGCGGGATCGGTCAGCGCGTCGTCCGGACGCAGGTCGGGCGGGGCGCGGACGACGCGGACGTCGGTCGGCGACAGTGCCGCTCCAGCCGACAACGGTACCGCGCTCACCAGGTAGGGCACGGCCTCGGTCCCGTCGGCCGGGGACAGCGCGATCAGCACCGCGGCGGCCACCAGGCACAGCGCGGCGGCCCGCCGCAGGGCTGTCCAGGGCAGGCGGGCGCGCAGCGCGGAGAAGGCGGACATGGGGGGCTCCCTACGTCGGATCGGCTTGTGCCATCGACGTTAGGGAGCCTGCGGGGGCTCGGCCAGGGGGTCGGCCGAGCTGTGGATGGATCAGGCGCTTGTGGACAACTCGGCCGCGCGCGGCTAGGAGGCCTTGGCCGGGCTGGCCGACGCCGTGCTCGTCGACGAGCCGGACGATGTCGAAGCCGACGAGCCCGATCCGGTCGACGAGGACGCGGCCGAGTCCGCCGACTTCGTGGCGGTCGAGGAGGACTCCGAAAACTTCTCGGTCTTCTCGGTCTTCACGGCCTTCTCGGACTTCGCGGCCTCGCCCGTCGCGGGCGTCGTCGAGCTCGACCGGCTGTCGTTGCGGTAGAAGCCGCTGCCCTTGAACACCACGCCGATGGAGCCATACAGCTTGCGCAGCTTGCCTGCGCACTCCGGGCACTCGGTCAGCGAGGCGTCCGAGAAAGACTGCACCGCCTCGAAGCGGTGCTCGCATGCCGTACAGGCGTACTGGTACGTGGGCACGGGCGCTATCCCTCCAACACTGGCACTCATCAGGTGAGAGTGCTAACACATGATTCTGCGACACCATCCGCCCGGCGCGCAAACATAGTGGCGGCACGTCACATCAGCCCAGCTTGAGCAGCCCTCGACCGGGGGTCAGCACCGCGGTCATCGTCACGTCGTGCTGCTCGGCGGGCAGCACGTCGAACAGCTCCGGGTCCCGCACGACCGCCACCAGGGGCGTGTCCTGCGCCGCCCCGACCAGCGACCGGTCGTAGTACCCGGCGCCGCGCCCGAGCCGGGTGCCCGACCGGTCCACCGCCAGCGCGGGCACCAGCACCACGTCGGCGATGCGCAGCGCCATCTCGCCCAGCCGCTCCCCGATCGGCTCGCGCAGCCCGTAGGGCCCCGACCGCAGGTACTCCCGGCCGTCGTACCAGGCCCAGTCCAGCGGCCCCCGGCCGCTGACGATCGGCAGCAGCACCCGCACCCCGGCCTCGGCCACCTCGTCGAGCATCTGCACCGACCCCGGCTCCGACCCGATCGGCACGTAAGCGCACAGCGTCTGCCCCCGCCGGACCACCCGCCCGCTGGTCAACTGGGCTGTGAGCTGCATCGCCTCGCTGAACCGGGTGGCCGCGGGCACGCGCCTGCGGTGCGCGAGGAGGGCGCGGCGCCATTGGTCCTTGGTCCACGCGCGCGTCGCTTCGAGATCACTCCCAGGGCCGGACACACCAGTGAGGTTAGGCTCCCTGTCCATGAGCGCGTCCACCGCATTCACCACCGCCATAGTGCCCGCAGCAGGCCTCGGGACCCGTTTCCTGCCCACCACCAAGGCCGTCCCCAAGGAGCTGCTGCCGGTCGTGGACACCCCCGGCATCGAGTACGTCGCGGCCGAGGCCGCGGAAGCCGGGGCATCACGCCTGGTCATCGTCACGTCACCGGGCAAGGAGTCGGTCGCCGACTACTTCCGCCCGCGCCCGGAGCTGGAGGCCACGCTCGAGGAACGCGGCAAGACCGCGCTGCTGGACAAGGTGCGCCGCGCCCCCGGCCTGCTCGCGGTGGAGACCGCGCTGCAGGAGAAGGCGCTCGGCCTCGGCCACGCCGTCGGCTGCGCCGAGCCCAACCTCACCGACGCCGACGAGGCCGTGGCCGTGCTGCTGCCCGACGACCTGGTCCTGCCCACCGGCGTGCTGGCCCGGATGGCCGCCGTGCGCGCGGAGAAGGGCGGCACCGTGCTGTGCGCCTTCGACATCCCCAAGTCCGAGATCTCCGCCTACGGCGTCTTCGACGTCGAGGACACCGGCGACGACGACGTCAAGAAGGTCAACGGCATGGTGGAGAAGCCGCCAGCCGACCAGGCCCCGTCGACCTTCGCCGCGGCCGGCCGCTACCTGCTCGACCGGGCGATCTTCGACGCGCTCAAGCGGATCACCCCGGGCGCGGGCGGCGAGCTGCAGCTCACCGACGCCATCGCCCTGCTGATCGCCGAGGGCCACCCCGTGCACGTGGTCGTGCACCGGGGCGGACGGCATGACCTGGGCAATCCTGGGGGTTTCCTGCGTGCCGCCGTGGACTTTGCCCTCGACCATCCGGAGTATGGGCCCAGCCTCCGCGAGTGGCTGCGCGCGCGGATCGGCTAGAGGGACACAGGACGGCACGGGGTAGGCGATGAGGTCAGTCGACGAGCAACTGAGCCGGGCGCTGGCCGCCGCGGTGCGCCCGGCGCCGGTGCGGGTGGCGATCTCCGAGGCGCAGGGTCTGCTCTGCGCGGAGGAGGTCGTCGCCGAGCGCTCGCTGCCAGGGTTCGACCAGGCCGCGGTGGACGGGTACGCGGTGCGCAGCATCGACACCCAGCCCGCCAACGGCGGGGAGGTGCAGCTACCGGTCGTCGGCGAGATCGCCTCCGGGTCCCGGCAGCCGCGCAGGCTCCAGCCCGGCCAGGCGGTCCGGGTGGCCACCGGTGCCCCGCTGCCCACCCTCGCCGACGCCGTGCTGCCGCTGGGCTTCACCGACGGCCACCACGCCAAGGTCACCGTGCACACCCCGGTCCCTTCCGCGGCCTACGTCCGGCGGACCGGGGAGGACGTGCAGACCGGCGACGTCGCGGTGCGCCGCGGCTCGATCATCGGCTCGGCCCAGGTCGGCCTGCTCGCCGCCGTCGGCCGGTCCAAGGTGCTCGTCTACCCCAGGCCCCGGGTGTCGGTGATCTCCGTCGGCGACGAGCTCGTCGACGTCGACCGCACCCCGGGCCAGGGGCAGGTCTACGACGTCAACTCCTACGCGCTGGCCGCCGCGGCCCGCGACGCGGGCGCCGAGGTCAGCCGGGTCGGCATCGTCTCCAGCGACGTCAAGCGGTTGCGCGAGGTCGTCGAGGGCAGGCTGAACCAGTCCGAGATCGTGGTGATCTCCGGCGGGGTCGGCGGCGAGCTGGCCGAGGAGGTCCGCTCGGCGATCGCCGAGCTGGGCGACGTCGACATGACCAGGGTCGCCATGCACCCCGGCTCGGTGCAGGGCTTCGGCCGCCTGGGCCAGGACGCGGTCCCGACGTTCCTGCTGCCGGGCAACCCGATGAGCGCCCTGGTGGTGTTCGAGGTCATGGTCCGCCCGCTGATCCGCGCCACCCAGGGCAAGCGCAACCCGCACCGCCGCGTCGTCGGCGCCCGGCTGCTCTCGCCGCTGACCTCGACCAAGGCCCGGCGCGGCTTCGTGCGCGGGCAGCTCCTGCGCGACGAGACCAACGGCGAGTACCTCGTGCAGCCGCTCGGCCAGTCCGGCTCGCACCTGCTGGCGTCGCTGGCCGAGGCCAACTGCCTGGTCCTGGTCGACGAGGACACCGTCGAGATCTCCGTGGGCCAGGAGGTCCAGGTCAGCTTCCTCGCGCAGCGCGGGTAGCGCGTGCCGCACACGACGGGGTGGTCTCGGCGGAGGGGGCTGGGCCGGTGGTGAGCCAGCAGGCGCTGGGCAGGCACCCGGGCTGGCCCGCCACGCTGGGGCCGGTGCGCGTGCCGTCCGGCCAGGTGGCGCTGCGCGGGCCGCGCCTGCTCGACGCCGCCGCGTGGAGCAGGGCCAGGATGCGCGACCACGCCTACCTGGAGAACTGGGAGCCCACGACCCCGGGCACCTGGGCCGAGCGCAACGGCCAGTTCGCCTGGCCCTCGCAGTGGTCGGCGCTGCGGTCGCTGGCCAGGCGCGGGATGTCGCTGCCGTTCGTGATCACCGTCGACGGCGCGCTGGCGGGCCAGCTCACCATCGGCAACGTCGTGCGCGGGGCGCTGTGCTCGGCCTGGGTGGGCTACTGGGTCACCTCCGCGCAGGCCAGGGGCGGGGTGGCCACGGCAGCGGTCGCGCTGGCTGTCGACCACTGCTTCCAGCGCGCGGGCCTGCACCGGATCGAGGCCACCGTGCGCCCGGAGAACGCGGCCAGCCTGCGGGTGCTGGAGAAGCTGGGCTTCCGGCACGAGGGCCTGTTCCGCCGCTACCTCGACGTCGCCGGGGACTGGCGCGACCACCTCTGCCTGGCGCTGACGGTCGAGGACGCGCCCAAGGGCCTGGTCAACGGACTCGTGGCGGACGGCAGGGCGACCTTGGCGTGATCTCCGGCAATAACCCGAAGTACTTGTTTAATGCGGCCCGTTACGGGGAATGGTCGACCGGCGACAACCCGAACGGGCGAGTTACTCCGGCGCGCCTCCGTCGCACGTGTGACTGTTGTGACTAACGTGGCGTACGAAGTCCTCGGAGCAAGTCAAGGGGGGTGCCGGGCATGCCGACTTCACTGATCGTGGTCGCGTTGGTGGTCGCATGGCTGGTCGTGCTCGTCCCGATGGTCGTGCGCAAGCGGCAGGAGATCGCCAGGACCGCCGACTCCACTCTCGCCTCACGTGTGGTCCGCAGCGGGTCGGCGGTCGACGCCGCGCCCGAGACCGACAGCACCCGGGAGGACCTCGCCGTGGAGCGCACCATGGACCGGATCGAACCCGAGGAAGACGGCTTCACCTACACCGACGACTTCGCCGAGGACCCGGAGGAGTTCGCCGAGTCCCGCAGGCACCGCCCCGGCCGCGGCGGCTTCGACCCGGACGCCGCCGCGCGCGCCGCCAAGGCCAAGTACTCCTTCCGGCAGCGGGTCGTGCTCTTCACGATCCTGGCCGCCCTGGTGACCCTCGTGGCCGCCCTCGTCGCCTCCCCTGTCCTGTGGATCGCCCACGGCGCGGTCGACCTCGCCTTCATCGGCTACCTCACCTACCTGCGCCGCCAGGTGCGCATCGAGGAGGAGGTGCGCCAGCGCCGCTACGCCCGCATGGTCGCTGCCGTCGCTGTCCGCCGCTCCCACGCCCACCCGGTCGAACCCGACCTCGACGACACCGAGGACATCGACGACGTCGACTTGGAGTACGAGGAGCCCCGCCGCACCCCGGTCAAGGCCGTTCCCCGCCTCGTCCACCCCGGCGCCAACGCCGTCGACCTCGACGACGAAGACCCCTGGTTCGACGAGCTGGGCGACCCCGGTCTGCTGCCGTACCGACGGGCCGTGGGGGAGTAGGCACCCGCTTGTCGTCCGTGCTCGGGGGGCTGATACGCTCTTCGAGCACGAACAAGGGGCTGTAGCGCAGTTGGTAGCGCGTCTCGTTCGCATCGAGAAGGTCAGGGGTTCGATTCCCCTCAGCTCCACAACAGGTTGACTATGTGTTCTCGAAACCCTCGCCGCGTATTGGCGGGGGTTTCGCCTCTTCTACCCCACTTCAACTTTGGGGTGACCTCAGGTAGGCAAGCGCTATTTCCGTCGTCTCGGTCGCCCAAGTGTCCCAGGACAAGCCGTCGGGCCACAGGTGGGAGGTGGCGGCGCGGTGCACGCAGGAGCCGATGATGGTTCGGGCGACCATCGCGCAGGCCTGTGGGCCGTCCGGTCGGGGGATCTCCTTGGTGCACAGGTGTGCGGCAGCGGCGAAGGCCTGCTGGATGCCGGCCAGCGCCTCCATGCCGCGTCCGCGTCCGTCCGCGCTTTGGCCGTCCAGCAGTTCTGGGAAGATTCGGCCGTGGCGCGAGAAGGTGTGTGCCAGGGCCAGGGTGAAAGCTCCTATTGTCGCTTTCAGTTCGGGTGCCGCCGAGTGGAGTGCCTCCTCGACGCTGGTTTCCAGGTGTCCGAGCAGTTGGTCTTTGACGGCGTACAGCAGCCGCTCTTTGCTTGAGAAGCGGCGGTAGATCGCCCCCACCGACACCTCCGCCCGCTCGGCGACCGCCGCGATGGTGAACCTCTCGGACCCTTGAGTGGCCAGCACGTACTCGGCGGCGGCGAGGACCTTCTGCAAGGAAGCGCGACTGCGCGCTTGTTGAGGGGGGCTGAACCCCTGCTCGACACGCTGCTGACTCACCGTTCGCACACTACCTCTGGTTCTCAAGGGGCTTGGCCGTCGCGTCGATGCGAATGGTAATATGCATTCGCATCCGATCTCAAGGCGATGGGAAGGCCGCAAGTATGGTGAGCATCGAGGTGCGAGGCGCCTACGTCGATTTCCCGATCTTCGACGCTAAGACCCGGTCGCTGAAGAAGCAGGTCCTCGGCAAGGTCGGCGGCAAGATCGGCACAGGGGCGAAGGTCCCGATCATCGAAGCCCTGCAGGACATCACCCTCAGCCTCGGTGAGGGCGACCGGGTCGGTCTGGTCGGGCACAACGGCG
Organism: Actinokineospora pegani; assembly: GCF_009745975.1. GTDB lineage: Bacteria > Actinomycetota > Actinomycetes > Mycobacteriales > Pseudonocardiaceae > Actinokineospora > Actinokineospora pegani. Next base: position 20,085 of record NZ_WHOL01000082.1, read on the forward strand.
CGGGCAAGTCGACTCTCCTGCGGATGCTGTCGGGCATCTACGAGCCGACGCGGGGTAGCACCAGGGTGGTCGGCAAGGTCGCGCCTGTGTTCGACCTCGGCGTCGGCCTGGACCCCGAGGTCTCCGGTCGTGAGAACATCCTGATCCGGGGGTTGTTCCTGGGTATGACCCGCAAGCAGATGGAAAAACGGATGGACGACATCGCGGAGTTCACCGAGCTCGGCGACTACTTGAACCTGCCGCTGCGCACCTACTCCGCTGGGATGCGGGTGCGGCTCGCCCTCGGCGTGGTGACAACCATCGACCCCGAGATCCTGATCCTCGACGAGGGCCTCGGCGCGATTGACGCCGCTTTCCTCGCCAAAGCTCGAGAACGTCTCGTTGACCTCGCTCGACGCTCCGGCCTTCTCGTGTTCGCGTCCCACTCCGACGAGCTGCTGGCCGAGCTGTGCACCACTGCCATCTGGATGGACGAGGGCCGGATCCGGATGACCGGCTCTCTGGGCGACGTCTTGGCGCACTACAAGGGCAGGGTCATGGCGGGCAACGCTTAGGGCGTGTCCGCGACGAGAGTGGCTGCGTGCACATCCTCGACGTACCGCCCCTCCACCATGAGCTGCTGGAGCCAGGCATCTCCGTCCCCGCAGGTAAATCGGTGGAAGACGTCCCGGAAGGCGGCGCGGACGCCTGGGGCCATCCGCGCTCCGTCGCCGCACACGTACACCTTGGCGCCGCGTTCCAGCAGCGCCCACACCTCCTCGGCCTCGGCGGCGATGCGGTGTTGGACGTACAGGTGGCCGTTCTCGGGTTCCAGGCTGAACGTGGGCCGCATCGACATCCAGTTCCGCCAGGTGCAGGTAGTCCAGCTCGCGCCCGTCTTGGCTGGCAGGACATTAAGCAGCGGTACCGCCGTTCGGTGATCGGACCGTTCTGGATCACCATCAGCCAGGCGGTCATCGCGCTGGGGCTGGGTCTGTTGTATTCGCAACTGTTCAACTCGCCTGTCCAGGTGTTCCTCCCGTATGTGGCAACCGGTTTCATCTTGTGGGGGTTCATCAACGGTTGCCTCGCCGAGGGGATGGAGACGTTCATCGCCAACGAGGGGTTGATCAAGCAGCTTCCGGCCCCGTTGAGCGTGTACATGCTGCGCACGGTGTGGCGGCAGACGCTGCTGCTGGCACATAACATGATCGTTTTCGTCGGCATCGTCGCCATCTTCTTCAGCGCACTGGACATCCCCTACTCGTTGGGTGATGCCAACGGTCTCTGTGCAGGTTCCGGGTTCTGCCACCCTGGATTGAGCTGGAGTGCGCTGCTCGCTGTTCCTGGCTTCGTCCTGCTGGCGCTCAACGCGGGCTGGGTGACGTTGCTGCTGGGCATCGTCTCAGCCCGGTTCCGCGACATCCCGCAGGTGGTCAACTCACTGACCCAGTTGCTGTTCTACGCCACGCCGATCGTCTGGCCGGTGGACCAGTTGCTGATGGGCGGTGCCCGGGACAACGTCTCGTGGGCGCTCCCGATCATCCAGCTGAACCCGCTGTACCACTTCATGCAGATTGTGCGGGCACCCCTGCTCGGGCAGACGTTCACGCTGGGCAACTGGATCGTGGTCGGCTCCGTTACCGTCGTTGGCTGGGCGCTCGCAGTCGTAGCCATGCGCAACTACCGAGACCGCGTCTCATACTGGGTGTGAAGCTCGTTGATCGAGCTGCCCACTATTCGCCGGGAGGATGGGCACTCGGCGTTCAAGCGTGGCGAAGGTGGTTGCGGCGGGCTTGGGCTTGGGGGAGGCGGGGGTCGTAGCGGGGGAGGGTGTCGACGAGGGTGGCCCAGACCTCCAGGTCGGTTGCGGCGGTGGGGGTGTGGGCGTAGGCCCAGAGGTCGTCGGCGTCGGCGGTGGTGAGGAGGGTTTGGCGGGTGGCGGCCTCTAGTTCGTTGCGCTTGTCGCGGATGAGGGGGGCTTCGCTGCGGGGGAGGAGGGGGCCAGCGGTGGCGGCGGTGGTGAAGTCGCCGGTGCGGAGTTGGGTTGGGAGGTCTAGGAAGTCGGCGGTGATGGTGGCGGCTATGCGGTAGGGGCGGGTTAGGACGATGCGGTCGCCCAGGGTGGCGCGGAGGCGGTGCATCTCGGCGCGCGCGGTGGTCGGGTTGCCCGCGTCGCCGTGCAGGGCCAGGGCCAGTTGGTCGGCTGTCATGCCCTCGGGGTGCAGGGCGAGCGCGGTGAGGATTTCGGCGTGGCGGGGAGAGAGGGGCTGTTCGCGGCCGTCCACTGTGGCCATGGGGTGGGTGGCGCCGAGGAAGCGCAGGCCCAGGGTCGGCTTGCCGCGCGGGCGGGAGCCGCGTGCCATGCGCAGCAGGTAGCCCTCGTCCAGTTGCTCGACGACGGCCTCGCGGCCGTCGGGCAGCGCCAGCGCCCCCGGGCGGGCGGCGAGGCGCTCCGGCAGCGGGCCGCAGGACTCGGCGGCGATCACCCGGCCGGTCGGGGACAGCAGCGCGGCGCCGCGCAGGCCGAGCAGGTGCGGCAGGTTGCGCTGGCGCAGTTGCTCGTCGCGGGCGGTCATCCGCAGCCGGAGCTGGCCCTCGGCGAGCTGGGCGGCGGCGGTGACCAGGGCCAGGGTCGCCGGGTGGCGGGTGCGCAGCGGGCCGGTGACGTCGATGGCGCCGAGCACCGCGCCGGTGTCCGGGTCGTGCACGGGGGCCGCGGCGCAGGTCCAGGCGTGGATGGTGCGCACCAGGTGCTCGGCGGAGTGGATCTGCACCGGGCGGCCCACCGCGAGGGTCGTGCCCATCGCGTTGGTGCCCATCGCGGCCTCGCTCCACCGGGTGCCCTCGGCCAAGCCCACCTCGTCGGCCAGCTTGCACACGTCGACCTGGCCCTCGCGCCACAGGACGTTGCCGTCGGCGTCGGTGACGATCATCAGGTGCATGGCCTCGTCGGCGATGCTGACCAGGGTGGAGCGCAGCACCGGCAGCACCTCGGCGAGCGGGTGCGCCGCCCGGTGGTCGCGCAGGTCGTCCTCGGACCACACGACCGGGGGGAGGTTCGCGTCGGGGTCGACACCGCCCGCGAGCGAGCGCTCCCAGGAGGCGGACACGACCTCGCGCGGCGCGGCGGGGGCCGGGTCACCGCTGAGCACGGCCTCGCGCACGCGCGCCATGAGGTGCGCGTACTCCTGGGCGTCTGTCATCTCCTCGATGATGCGGGCAGACAGCTTGATCCGGCAACCTGCCGCGTCAGTGCAACGTGAGTGCAACGTTGCCGCTCTTAACGTGGCGGGCATCACTCCTACCAACGACGCAGGAGGCGCGCGGATGACGGTGTACGCAGCACCAGGGACCGACGGCAGCGTGATCAGCTTCGAGTCCCGGTACGACCACTACATCGGCGGGGAGTACGTGCCACCGGCGAAGGGGCAGTACTTCGAGAACCCGTCCCCGGTGAACGGGAAGGTCTTCTGCGAGGTCGCCCGCGGCACCGCCGAGGACGTCGAGAAGGCCCTCGACGCCGCGCACGGCGCCGCCCCGGCCTGGGGCCGCACCTCGGTCGCCGAGCGGGCGAACGTCCTCAACAAGATCGCCGACCGGATGGAGGAGAACCTCGAGCTCCTCTCCGTGGCCGAGAGCTGGGACAACGGCAAGGCCGTGCGCGAGTGCCTGGCCGCCGACATCCCGCTGGCCATCGACCACTTCCGCTACTTCGCGGGCGCGATCCGGGGCCAGGAGGGCGGCATCTCCGAGATCGAGGAGGGCCTGGTTGCCTACCACTTCCACGAGCCGCTGGGCGTGGTCGGGCAGATCATCCCGTGGAACTTCCCCATCCTGATGGCCGTGTGGAAGCTGGCCCCCGCGCTGGCGGCGGGCAATGCCGTCGTGCTCAAGCCCGCCGAGCAGACCCCGGCCTCGATCCACGTGCTGCTCTCGGTCATCGGCGACCTGCTGCCCGCGGGCGTGCTCAACGTCGTCAACGGCTTCGGCGTCGAGGCGGGCAAGCCGCTGGCGAGCTCGCCGCGCATCCGCAAAATCGCCTTCACGGGGGAGACGACGACCGGCCGCCTGATCATGCAGTACGCCTCCGAGAACATCATCCCGGTGACGCTTGAGCTCGGTGGCAAGAGCCCGAACATCTTCTTCGACGACGTGGCCGCCGCCGACGACGCCTTCTACGACAAGGCCCAGGAGGGCTTCACCATGTTCGCCCTCAACCAGGGCGAGGTGTGCACGTGCCCGTCGCGGGCGCTGGTGCAGTCGGGCATCTACGACCGGTTCCTGGCCGACGTGACCAGGCGCACCGAGCTGATCGTGCAGGGCAACCCGCTCGAAACGGCCACCACGATGGGCGCGCAGGCCTCCAACGACCAGCTCGAGAAGATCCTCTCCTACATCGACATCGGCAAGCAGGAGGGCGCGAAGATCCGCACCGGCGGCGCCCGCGCCGAGGTCGGCGGCGACCTCGCCGGGGGCTACTACGTGCAGCCCACGATCTTCGAGGGCGACAACAAGATGCGGATCTTCCAGGAGGAGATCTTCGGCCCGGTGGTCTCCGTCGCCCGCTTCGACGACTACGCCGACGCCATCAAGACCGCCAACGACACCCTGTACGGCCTCGGCGCCGGTGTCTGGTCCCGCGACGGCAACACCGCCTACAAGGCGGGCCGCGAGATCCAGGCCGGGCGTGTGTGGGTGAACAACTACCACGCCTACCCCGCGCACGCGGCCTTCGGCGGCTACAAGCAGTCCGGCATCGGGCGCGAGAACCACAAGATGATGCTCGACCACTACCAGCAGACCAAGAACCTGCTGGTGAGCTACTCGGACAAGGCCCTCGGGTTCTTCTGATGGTCGACCGGGTCTCCCACACCCCGGAGGCGGCCGGCCTGCTCCGCCGCCTCCGGGAGTCCCACGGGCCGCTCATGTTCCACCAGTCCGGCGGCTGCTGCGACGGCAGCGCGCCGATGTGCTACCCCGCCGGGGAGTTCAAGACCGGGGGGTCCGACGTCCTGCTCCAGGAGCTCGAGGTCGACGGGGTCGACGAGCCGGTCCCGTTCTGGATGTCGTCGTCGCAGTACCAGTACTGGAAGCACACCGCCCTCACCGTGGACGTCGTCCCCGGCCGGGGCAGCGGGTTCTCCCTCGAGGCCCCCGAAGGCGTGCGCTTCCTCATCCGGTCGCGCCTGCTGACCGACGAGGAGTACGCCGAGCTGCACGGCTGAGACCGCCCCGGTGCGGCCCGGGTCGGGGCGCACCGACCCGCCGCACCGGGGCGCCCCCTCGACCAACCCCCGCCCGGGCCCGTCGGGAATTCCCCGCCGGGTCCGTTCGTTGTGCACGGGTGACGTGCGGCGATCCCCTCCGGACCGCCGTCGCCCAACCGGAGGAGGCACCACCGTGGCAACGGTCGAACTGACCACCGACAACTTCGACGAGGTCCTGGCCGGCGGCAAGACCGTGCTGGTCGACTTCTGGGCGTCCTGGTGCGGCCCGTGCCGCCAGTTCGCGCCCGTCTTCGACGCCGCCTCCGAGCAGCACGAGGACGTCGTCTTCGGCAAGGTCGACACCGAGGCCCAGCAGCAGCTCGCCGCCGCGTTCGACGTCCAGTCGATCCCGACCGTCGTCGCCGTGCGCGAGGGCGTCGTGCTCTACGCCCAGCCCGGCGCGCTCCCGGCCGCCGCGCTGGAGGACCTGATCACCCAGGTCAAGTCGGTCGACATGGCCGAGGTGCACGCCAAGGTCGCCGAGGCGAAGGCCGCTCAGCAGGACTAGCTCCCACCACCGCGAGCCCCGCGCACCGCCCGGTGCGCGGGGCTCGCGCTCGTCCGGAGTGCGTGCTCGCGCCGGGCGATCGCTACTGTGGGTGCAGGCGCGTCGCGGGGGCGTTCTCGCGCTGCGCGGCAGCCGATCGCGTGGTGCAGTGCTGTCCGAGGTGTTCGACACCGGCTGGAGGAGCAGGCATGGCCGAGTTGACCGTGGACGTCGCTGTGGTGGGTCTCGGACCCGGCGGGGAGGCCGTCGCCACGCGGCTGGCGGGTGCCGGGCTCGCGGTGGTGGGGATCGAGTCGCGGCTGGTCGGCGGGGAGTGCCCGTACTTCGCCTGCGTGCCGACCAAGATCATGGTCCGGGCCGCCGACACGCTGGCCGAGGCCAGGCGGGCCCGTGAGCTGGCCGGGTCCGTCGAGGTGGCCCCGGACTGGTCCAAGGTGGCCGCCAGGGTTCGCGACGAGGCCACCGCCGACTGGGACGACACCGCCGCCGTCGACCGGCTCGTGGCCTCCGGCGCGACCTTCCTGCGCGGCACCGCGAAGATCACCGCCCCCGGCGAGCTGACCGTCACCGGCCCCGACGGGGTCAAGACCGTCCGCGCCACCAAGGGCATCGTGCTCAACACCGGCACCGCGCCCGCTGTCCCGCCGATCCCGGGCCTGACCGATGGTCCGGTGTGGACCAACCGGGAGGCCGTGCAGGCCACCGAGCTGCCCGAGTCGCTGGTCATCATCGGCGGTGGTCCGGTCGGCTGCGAGTTCGCCCAGGTCTTCGCCCGCTTCGGGGTGCGGGTGACGCTGCTGCAGTCGGCCGCGCGCCTGCTGCCCCGCGACGAGCCCGAGGCGGGCGACCTGCTCACCACGCTGCTGGCCGCCGAGGGTGTGACCGTGCGGACCGGCGTCACGATCACCAAGGCGACGCACGCAGGCGGCTCGGTGACCCTGGAGGTCGAGGGCGGCGAGCCGGTGACCGCGCGGAAGGTGCTGGTCGCCGCAGGCCGCAAGACCGACATGGCCGCGCTCGGCGTCGGCGCCTACGGCCTCGACGAGTCCGCCAAGGGCCCCTCGGTCGACGGCCGCATGCGCGCCGCGGACGGCCTCTGGGCGATCGGCGACATCACCGGCAAGGGCGCCTTCACCCACATGTCGATGTACCAGGCGGGCATCGCGGGCGACGACATCCTCGGCCAGGCGGGCGAGGCCGACTACCGCGCCGTCCCCCGGGTCACCTTCACCGACCCCGAGGTCGGCGCGGTCGGCCTGACCGAGGCCGAGGCGCGCGACGCGGGTCTGAACGTCCGCACCGGCATCACCGACATCTCCGCCTCCTCCCGCGGCTTCATCCACAAGCTCGGCAACCAGGGCCTGATCAAGCTCGTCGAGGACGCCGACCGCGGCGTCCTCGTCGGCGCCACGGCGATGGGCCCCGGCGGCGGCGAGGTCCTCGGCGCGCTGGCGGTGGCCGTGCACGGCGAGGTCCCGGTGGCCGCGCTGCGCGGGATGGTCTTCGCCTACCCCACCTTCCACCGCGCGATCTCCTCCGCGCTCGACGACCTGGAGAACTGACCCCTTGCTGCACGACGTCCTGGACCTGCTGATGTGCCCGCACTGCGGAGACGACCTGCTGCTCCAGGACGGCACCGTGCGCTGCCCCGCCGGGCACTCCCACGACATCGCCAAGCAGGGCTACGTGAGCCTGCTGCGCGGCGCCGCCCCGTTCACCGGCGACACCACGGCGATGGTCGAGGCCAGGGTCGCGTTCCTGGGCGCGGGCCACTTCGACCCGATCACGCGGGCCCTGGTCGCGGCGGCGGCCCCGGGGCCGGGCTGCGTGGTCGACCTCGGCGCGGGCACCGGCCACTACCTCGCCGCCGTGCTCGACGCCTTCCCCGGCCGGGAGGGCGTGGCGCTGGACGTGTCCAAGCACGCGCTGCGCCGCGCGGCCAAGGCGCACCCGCTGGTGGGCGCGGTCGTGTCCGACGTGTGGCAGCCGCTGCCGGTGCGCTCGGGAGTGGCCGGGCTGGTGATCAACGTGTTCGCCCCGCGCAACGCCGTCGAGCTGCACCGGGTGCTGCACCCGGAGGGCGCGTTGGTCGTCGTCGCGCCGACGGGGGACCACCTCGGCGAACTCGTCTCCGCGCTGGACCTGCTGACCGTCGACGCCGACAAGCAGGAGGGCATCGATGACCGGCTCGGCGAGCACTTCGCGGTCCTCGCGCGCGAGACCGTCGAGTTCCGCATGTCGTTGTCGCACAAGGACGTCGAGGCGCTCGTCGGCATGGGCCCCAGCGCCTTCCACGGCCGTGGGGCCGTGGTGGGGCTGACCGAGCCGGTCGCGGTCACCGGCTCGGTCACGGTCACCCGCTACGCCCCGCGCTGACCCGGCCTCCTGCCGGTCCGCGCGAGCAGCCGCTCCTGCGCGGTCGCGTCCTCGGCGACCGCCAGCCTGCCCGCGAACAGCGCTGACGGCCCGTAGATCGCCTCGTGCTCGGGGAACGAGCCGATGACCTCGAGCGCCGCCGCCGCGAGCCGCTCGTCCAGCACCACCTCGTGGCCGAGCGAGACCCCGACGTCCCACCCGTGCACCAGGACGTCGAAGAAGTGCACGCCCAGCGCCTGCGCGCCACTCAACTCGAACGGCCCGACGGGGAAGGGCCTGGTCAGCACGGTCTCATCGGCGAACTGAGCGTGGAGCGCGGCAGCCGAGGAGTGGAAGTCCGCGCGCGGGTCACCGGTCCCGTCGAACTCCACCCCGAGGTGCCCGAGCGTCCGCCGGTTGTTCGCCACCATGTGCTCGACCACCCCCCGCACGGTCCACTCGGTGCACGGCGAGGGCAGATCCCACTGCCCGTCCTCGATGACGTCGATGAACGCGCCCGTCGAGGCGATCGCGGCCAGGTCCAGCGTCCGGATGTCCACATGTCCTCCAGGTATACGAACGATCGGTCATATAGTTTCAGCTCGAACCGCTCCCGTCTAGGGTTGCTCCCGTGGACGGACGGCTGGCGCGCGGCGAGGAGAGCAGGCGGGCGGTGCTGGCCCGGGCTGCCGACATCGCCTCGGTCGAGGGCCTCGACGGCCTGACCATCGGCAGGCTCGCGACTGAGCTGGGCCTGAGCAAGAGCGGGATCTTCGCCCTGTTCGGGTCCAAGGAGGAGTTGCAACTCGCCGCCGTCGAGTTCGCTGAGCGGGTCTTCCTGGAGCGCGTCGTGGAGCCTGCGCTGACTGAGCCGGTGGGGGTGGCCAGGCTGCGCGCGTTGATGGCCCGGTGGCTGGACTACTCGCGGTCCAGGGTGTTCCCGGGCGGGTGCTTCTTCGCGGCGGTGTCAGCGGAGTTCGACGCGCGGGAGGGGCGGGTGCACGACGCGATCACGGATGGCCAGGTGCGGTGGGCGGCGTTGGTGGAGCGGTTGGTGGCCGATGCGGTGCGGGTGGGGGAGTTGGAGCCGTTGACGGATGTGGCGCAGGTGGCGTTCGAGTTGGACGCGGTGTGCCGGGCGGCCAATGCGCGGGCGGTGTTGACGGGGTCTGAGGTGCCGTATCGGCAGGCCCGGGCCGCTATTGACCGTTGGCTGGGCTGAGCCGCTTTCGCGCGCTCGCTTCCTCGATGAGCGATCGAGAATCTGCCGCGGGGAGAGCGCTTCCTGAAAGTGCTTCCATCTGACGGAGGTATGGCTTCGCCTTCTCGCCCTCCAAGACGCCGCGCACATCAAGGTTGGCGTACCCGGACGGATTGGACGTTGACGATTCCTGTCGCAGGCGCACGGGAGTGTCACTGCCTGTAATAGTCACTTGGACGGGTTAATGCCCATTCGGTCGCAGAGACGGCGAACGATGTCGCCCTCGGCTCCCGCGCGCACCTTCCCTGGTGTCAGCGCCACGATCTCCCGGGCGAACGTGTTGGTGCGGATCTTCTGAGGTGTCAGCGCTTCCGCCAACTCAAGTGTTCGGATGCCGCGTGCGTAGTGCTTGCGCTCGGATGCAAGGGCTCTGCTCACGTCCAGCCAGTACGTCGCTCGCCTGGACTTACTGACCGCGCGCGGCTGCCAGCCTCCGATGTGCTCAACTGCCCGGAGACCTCCACCGAGTTCCAGGCCGATGGTGACCGACCAGATTTTGACGTTCTCCCTGCCGAAGTTCGTCTGCATCCACGGACTGACATCAGGACCAATCCCTTGGGCAAGGGCTGCCGCTTCCGCCAGGTGGGTCCGTGCCTGATCGGCGTCACCGTTCACGGCCCGAGCGAGCGCGGCGGTGAGGTTCGCCAGTCCACGCGTCTCCGCCCTTGCCTGGGGGGTGTCGGCCACCGTGAGCGCCAGCTCAAGCTGTCGTTGGCGGTTGGTGCCCGACAGCAATTGAGCACGTTGACAAGTCGCGTACGCCACCCAACCGTCGTCGCCCGTCGCCTCTGCCACCTGGTTGATCCGCTCTGCGGCCAGCGTCGGCAACCCGGCCACCCCCAAGTCGTGGGCGAGGTACGCACATGCCTTGTAAGCGCTGATCAGCCCGATCAGCGCTGCGGAACGGTCGACGGTGTCGGTGGCCACCAGGAGGCCGCGGATCAGATCGGGCAGCATCTCCGCTTGGGCCTCGTACTCGGCGTCCGGGCGGAGTCGACCGTTGAGCACCCCTAGCTCAGCGGAGAGCTGCCCCCACGGACGAGCCGCCTCTGGACCAGGGTTTTCGCCGACCCGCCAGCCAGTCAGCACGTCCCCAAGATCCGCCGTCATCGCCAGGACGGAGCGCGATGCCGGGTCGACGGAGTCGAACGGCTTGCCGGTGATCTCCAGAGAAGACACCCGTAGTGCCTTCGCGATGCGTTCCAACAGCTCACGGTTGTTGACCGGCCGTCGGCTGTTTTCGATCATGCTCCAGTACGACTGCGTGATACCTGCCAACCCGGCGGCGACGGTCATCGTTAGTCCGCGCCGCACCCGCAGCGCCTTGATGTGCTGTCCGATCCTGCGGTCGGCGGTCATCGCGTGCCCCCTCGTTGGGTGGCCTCGTCATGGTAGGTGCCAGTCGGGCGGGAGCGGTGCGGTCCGATGTCTGTGTGCGCCTATCTGCGCGAGCTGCCGCCCACCCGCGGGGTGACCGGTCTGGCCTTATCTCTCCCGCCGCACGTGATGACAGCCGGGGTCAGCGGAGGGGCTTGGTTCGGTCTGCGCCCTCGATGTCCTCTCGGCGGACGATCTGGGTGACCGGGCCGGACTGCTTGTGGCCCTCGCGGGCCAGCCAGTCGGTGAGTTCGCGGACCACGGTGGCGAGGGTGGGGCGGCGGCTGGGGTCTGCGTCCAGGGAGGCGTTGAGGAGCCTGCGGTGGGCGCTGGTGGACGGGAGGTGGGTCAGGGGGTCGCCCTTGGCGGCGGCCATGAGGGCCTGCATGGCGTTCTCCCGGCTGCCGCGCGGGGGCTTGCCGGTGAGGGCGTAGCTGACCGTGGCGGCGAGTTGCCAGGCGTCGGAGGCGGGGGTGGCGTTCTCGCCCGCGGCGGTCTCCGAGGCGAGGAAGTCGGGGGTGCCGACCATCATGCCGGTGGCGGTCAGGGTGGAGTCGCCCTTGGAGCGGGCGATGCCGAAGTCGATCAGGTGGGCGTTGCCGACCGGGTCGATGATGATGTTCGATGGCTTCACGTCGCGGTGCAGGACGCCCTTGGCGTGGGCGGCGGAGAGGGCGCCCGCCATGGTGATCCACAGGCGGGCGGCGGCCACGTCGTCGAGGGAGCCGCCGGTGCCGACCCGGTCGGCCAGCGGCTGGCCCTCGATGTACTCCATGACCAGGCCCAGGCCGTCGGGCTCGGAGACGATGTCGTAGACCCGGACGCAGTTCGGGTGGTGCACCGCGGCCAGCGCCCTGGCCTCGCGCAGCATCCGCTCCTCGGTCTCGGCGTCCGGCGCGTGCGCCATCTTCACCGCGACCGTGCGGTCGAGCTGGGTGTCCTGGCACAGCCACACCGTGCCGAACCCGCCGTGGCCCAGCGGCCGGACGCGGCGGAAGCGGCCGCCGGACGGCGTGACCGGCGGCGGGGCCGACCCGCGCGGGGCGAACGGCAGCGGCCCGGGGTCGGCGGCCAGCTTGGCCAGTGCCGCCCGGTCCGGCTGCGGCTCGACCCTGGTCGGGTTCGGCGGGCGCACCTGCTGCGACGGCGGCTGGTACGGGGGGATCTGCTTCGGCTGGTACGGCGGCGGCGGCTGCTGCTGGCGCTGCGACGGCTGGTAGGGCGGTGGCTGGCGCTGCGAGTGCTGCGGGGGCGGGACCTGCTGGCGCTGCGGGGGCGGCTCGGAGTCCGACGCGCTCTGGTACTGCCGCTCGATCGTCGACCAACTCGGCGCGCCGATCAAGTGCAGCGGAATCAGCCCCAGCACGCTGACCGGCAGGAACCCGATCCACAGCAGGGCCAGGGTGTTGGCCTCGACGGTCAGGCTGGCCACGGCCATCAGCGCGAACGGGATCCAGATCAGCCTGCCCGGCCACCTCGGCCCGCGGCGCAGCGCGGTGCGCGTCTGCAGCAGCACGAACAGCAGGCACAGCAGCGGCAGCACGACCAGCACGGCCAGCCGCAGCAGGTACATCGGGACGGTCTCGTACGGGTGGAACAGCACCTCGTAGGCGGTCGGGCGCTCGCCGAGGTAGGAGCCCTGCACGCCGATCCAGCAGTAGCTCTCGGACAGCGACGACGCCTCCTGGGCGCTCAGGCCCGTCGGCTCGCCCGCGAACACGGCGCGGTAGACCGAGCTGACCCCGTTGAACAGCAGCCACGGGATCAGGAACACCAGGATGCCGCCGACCGCGCCGATGACCGACAGCGTGACGGCGTTGTAGGTGTTGCCGGTGAACTTGCGGACCAGGGCGACCGTCAGCGTGCCCGAGACCGGCAGCAGTGCGACGATCGCGCCCGCGGTCGCGGTGGCCCACACCCAGTCACCCGGGCAGATGCCGGGGCCGAAGATGCTGTGCGCCAGGGACAGCAGCGAGGCGGCTAGCTCGAACACCGCGTCCACCAGCTCCTTTCTCGTTCCGGCCACGGCGGGGCGGTGTCGCCCCGTCATCAGGGTAAGTCCGACGCCTGCCGGGTGGCGGCGGTTATCCACAGGACGCGGGAGGGGGTGTCCAGGTTCCGCTAGTCGTCCACAGGCACATCGCGCGCCGCCCCCCGAGCGGCCGTCGGTGGCAAGGTATCGGGCAGGGGCGACAGCGCGGCGATCGGAGGGCGACCATGGGCGGGTACGCGACGGCGTTCGAGCGGAGCCGGAACGATCCGGAGGGCTTCTGGCTGGCGGCGGCCAAGGCGCTCGACTGGGTGCGCGAGCCGGAGAAAGCCCTGGACAGCGCCGCCGCGCCGTTCTACCGGTGGTTCCCGGACGGGGTCCTCAACACCTGCCACAACGCCCTGGACCGGCACGTGGCCGCGGGCCGGGGCGGGCAGACCGCGCTGGTGCACGACTCCCCCGTGACGGGGACCCGCGCGGAGTACACCTACGCGGAGCTGACCGACCTGGTCGCCCGGTTCGCCGGGGTGCTGGCCGGGCTCGGCGTGGCCAAGGGCGACCGCGTGGTCATCTACATGCCGATGGTCCCGCAGGCCGTGATCGCGATGCTGGCTTGCGCGCGGCTGGGCGCGGTGCACTCGGTGGTCTTCGGCGGCTTCGCCCCGCGCGAGCTGGCGGCCAGGGTCGACGACGCCAAGCCCGCGGTCATCGTGGCCGCGACCTGCGGGATCGAGCCGACCAGGGTGGTCGAGTACCGGCCGATCATCGCCGAGGCGCTGGCCATGGCCGAGCACCGGCCGCGGCGGGTCGTGCTGCTGCGGCGCGAGCAGGCCCCGGCCGCGCCGGACCCGCTCGACCTGGACTGGGACGAGGCGATGGCCGCGGCCGAGCCGGTCGGCTGCGTGCCGGTGGCCGCGACGGACCCGCTGTACGTGCTCTACACCTCGGGCACCACCGGCAAGCCCAAGGGCGTGGTCCGCGACAACGGCGGGCACGCGGTCGCCCTGGCCTGGTCGATGGCCAACGTCTACGACGTCGGGCCGGGCGAGGTGATGTTCACCGCCTCCGACGTCGGCTGGGTCGTCGGGCACTCCTACATCGTCTACGCCCCGCTGCTGGTCGGGGCGACGACCGTGCTCTACGAGGGCAAGCCGGTCGGCACCCCGGACGCGGGCGCGTTCTGGCGGGTGATCGCCGAGACGGGGGCCAAGGTGCTGTTCACCGCGCCGACGGCGTTCCGCGCGATCAAGCGGGTCGACCCGGACGCCGCCGAGCTGGCCGGGCACGACCTGAGCGGCTTCACGACGCTGTTCCTGGCAGGCGAGCGGCTCGACCCGGAGACCTACCACTGGGCGGGGGAGAAGCTGGGCGTGCCGGTCGTCGACCACTGGTGGCAGACCGAGACGGGCTGGCCCATCTGCGCGAGCCCGCGCGGCCTGGAGCCGATGCCGCTCAAGGCCGGGTCGGCCAGTGTGCCGCTGCCCGGCTACGACGTGCGCGTGCTCGGGCCGGACGGCGTGCCGGTGCCCACGGGGGAGGAGGGCGCCATCGCGATCCGGCTGCCGCTGCCGCCGGGGACGCTGCCGACGCTGTGGGGCGACGACGAGCGCTACCGCCGGTCGTACCTGTCCGCCTTCCCCGGCCACTACCTGACCGGCGACGGCGGGCACTTCGACGACGACGGCTACCTCCACGTCATGGGCCGAACCGACGACGTGATCAACGTCGCGGGCCACCGGCTGTCGACCGGGTCGATGGAGGCCGTGCTGGCCGCGCACCCGGCGGTGGCGGAGTGCGCCGTCATCGGGGTCGCCGACCAGCTCAAGGGCCAGCTCCCCCGGGGGTTCGTGGTGCTCAAGGCGGGCGTCGAGGTCGAGGAGGAGGTGCTGCGCGCGGAACTGGTGGCCGCCGTGCGCGCCGAGATCGGCGCGGTGGCCGCTTTCCGCGAAGTGGCGGTCGTCGACGGGTTGCCGAAGACGCGCTCGGGGAAGATCCTGCGCAAGACCATGCGCTCGATCGCCGACGGCCGCGACGAGCCCGCCCCGTCGACGATCGAGGACCCGGCCGTGCTCGACGCGCTGCGCGGGGTGCTGCGCGGGGGCTGAACCGGGACGAGGAGGAGGAGCGGGTGCACCGCAAGGAGGTCGACTCGACCGTCATCGCGTCGCTCGGCTACGACGCGATGACCAACACCCTCGAGGTGGAGTTCCACAACGGCAGGGTGTACCGGTACCTCAAGGTGCCCAAGGCCCTCTACTGGCGTTTCGCCTCCGCCAAGAGCCACGGCGAGTTCTTCGGCGCGGAGATCAAGGACCGGTTCGACGAGCACAAGGTGCGGTGACGTCTCCCAAGACCGGGGGATTGGCTCGGGCGGCTCGTCGGGGTGGGCTGGGGCAGGGCAAGCGGGGGTGCGGTTGGACAGGTCAGGGTGGTCGCGGGCACCCTTGGTCCAGGCACCGAGAGCCGAGAAGGAGCCATGGACCCACAGCAGCCCCCGCGCAGACCCACCCGCATCCTGCCCGTCGAGCAGCGGCAGGGGCCCGATCTCGCGGCGCTGGTCGGGCTCGGGCTGTTCGTGCCCGGATTCCTGAGCAGCCTGACCGCGCTCATCGTCATCGGGTCGTTGGTGTGGCCGTCGCAGGCGTGGGTGATCCCGGTGGTCTGGGTGCTGACCGGGGCCGTCGTGTTCATCCCGGCGGTCGAGGGGGTGATGGTGAAGACCCTCTTGGACATGCAGGAGCCGTCGGTGCGGGAGATGGCGAAGTTGGAGCCGGTGTGGGCCTCGGTCTGCCGGACCGCGGGGGTCAGCCGGGAGAAGTACCGGTTGTGGATCGAGGGGTCGCGGGGGCTCAACGCGTTCGCCGCGGGCGGGCACACCGTGGCGGTGACGCGGGCGGCGCTGGACCTGCCGCCGCACCTGCTCGAGGCGGTGTTGGCGCACGAACTGGGCCACCACCTGCACGGGCACGCCAGGGTGTCGCTGCTGGGCTGGTGGTACGAGCTGCCCGCGCGCGGGGTGATCCTGCTCGTCGGGCTGGTCGCCAAGGGGGTGCTGGCCGTCGGGCGGTTCTTCGCCAAGTACGGCGGGGTGGCGGTGGTGCTGGCGTCGGTGCTGCTGGTGCTGATCATGCTGGCGGGCGTGGTGTGGCTCAACCCGTGGCTGCTGCTGATCCCGGCGATGGCGCCGCTGGTGGCCTTCGCCACCAGGATGGGCGAGTACCGGGCCGACCGGGCCGCGGCGGCGCTGGGCTACGGGCCCGCGTTGCAGGACGTGCTCAAGGGCTTCCTCGCGGCGGCGGGTGGCGACCAGCGCACCATCCGGGCGCGGCTGCTGGCCTCGCACCCGGCGCACGTCGACCGCATCCGCAGGCTGCGCAACGGCTAGGGCTTGGTGGCGAAGGTCCTGCGGTAGTCCGTCGGCGGCACGCCCACCTGCTTCTGGAAGTGGTGGCGCAGCAGCGCACCGGAGCCGAAGCCGCAGCGCCGGGCGATCTCGTCGACCCCCAGGTCGGTGTCCTCGAGCAGCCGCCTGGCGTGCAGCACCCGCTGCGCGGTGAGCCACTTGTGCGGGGTGGTGCCGGTCTCGGCGACGAACCGGCGGGCGAAGGTGCGGTCCGACATGGCCGCGCGCCGGGCCAGGGCGCTGACCGGGTGCTCCTCGGCGAGGTTGGCCACCATCCAGGTCAGGATCGGTGACAGGCTCTCCGCCTGGCAGTCGGGCACCGGCAGGTCGACGAACTGGCGCTGCCCGCCGTCGCGCTGCGGCGGCACGACCATCCGCCGGGCGATGGCCGTCGCCGCGGCCGAGCCGACCTCGCGGCGGACCAGGTGCAGGCAGGCGTCGATGCCCGCGGCCGTCCCGGCGCTGGTGATGACCTGGCCCGCGTCGACGAACAGCACGTCCGGGTCGAGCACGGCCCCGGGGAAGCGGTCGGCGAGCAGGGCGGCGTGGCGCCAGTGCGTCGTGCACGCCACGCCGTCGAGCAGGCCCGCGGCCCCCAGGACGAACGCGCCGCTGCACACCGACAGCAGGGTGGCGCCCCTGGCGTGCGCCCGGCGCAGGGCGTCGAGGACCGCGGGCGGGTACTCGTCGCGGACAGTGCAGGCGGGGACGCCGATCAGGTCGACGTCCTCGAGCGCGGACAGGTCGAGGTCGGGGACGACGCGCAGGCCGCTGCCGCTCATCCGCAACGGCTGCCCCGCCGCCTCGCCGACGACGCGGAAGTCGACGAGCGGGACGCCCTCCTCCCGGCGGTCGATGCCGAAGACCTCGCAGAGCACGCCGAACTCGAACGCGGCGAAGTCATCGATGAGCAGGGCTGCCGCGGACCGGAGCATGGGCGGAGCGTAGATGGCAGGATCTTGTGGGGCAAGGTCAGTACTGCCACTTTTGGCAGGATCTCGTGTGGCGCAGGATTACTGCCATGATCAGCGCCCTGCTCTTCCTCGCCCTGTTCGCCCTGGTCCTGTGGCTGCTGAGCCGCGTGGACGCCGACCTGACCCGTGCGCCGATGGCGGGTCCGACCCACCTCGACCGCGACGCCGCCCGGCTGGTCGCCGAGCTGCGCGCGCAGCGGCCCCACCCCGTCGAGCAGCCAGCCCCGGCTAGCGCCAGGAGGGCAGCCACCGTTCGGCCTGCCAGTGGCTCTCGGTGATCGAATCCCCGTTGAGGACCGGCCACAGCCAGGCGAAGTTGGCCACGACGAGGCCCACGTACAACGACACGGCCAGCAGTCCGGTGCCGCGCCGCTCCACCCCGGCGCGCGCGGCGCCGAGCACCTGCCCCAGGCAGAGCACGATCATCAGCACCAGGAAGGCCGCCATCGGGGTGGCGTAGAAGAAGTACATCTGCCGGTCCAGGTTGGTGAACCAGGGCAGCAGGCCCGCCAGGTAGCCGACCAGGACCGCGGCCCAGCGCCAGTCCCGGCGGCCCAGCACCCGCCACAGCCCCCAGGCCAGCGCGGGCAGCGAGAGCCACCACAGCGCCGGGGTGCCGATCAGCATGGTCGCCGCCACGCACCGGGACTCGCCGCAACCGGTCGTGCTGCCGTCGTAGTAGTAGAGCATCGGCCGCAGGCCCATCGGCCACGTCCACGGCTTGGACTCCCACGGGTGCTGCTCGGCCGGGTTCGTCTTGAGCCCCGAGTGGAACTCCAGCACGTTCACCGAGTACTTCACCAGCGACCCGAGCGCGCCGACGACCACCGAGACCGGGTCGCTGCCCGTGGTCTCGACCAGGTGCCGGTCGATCCCGGTCTCCGAGCCGAACCACGCCCACCACGTCGACAGGTACGCCAGCACCGCGATGCCGACGATCGCCACCAGGCCGGGCACGGTGTCGCGCACCAGGGCCCCCACCCACGGCCGCCGCACCCCGGCCGCCCGCCGGGCCGAGACGTCGAACATCACCACGAGCAGGCCGAACGCGGCGATGTAGTACAGCCCCGACCACTTCGTCCCGCAGGCCAGCCCGAGCAGCACACCCGTCGCCGTGCGCCACCACCGCGCGCCGACCCTGGGCCCGTACGGGCTCTCGTGCGCCCAGCCCTCCGCGACGGCGATCGCGAGCCGGGAGCGCACCTGGTCGCGGTCGACCAGCAGGCAGGCGAAGGCGGCGAGGACGAAGAACGCCAGGAAGATGTCGAGCATCCCCATCCGCGACTGCAGGTGCGAGACCCCGTCGGAGATCAGCAGGACGCCCGCGATCGCGCCGAGCAGGGTCGAGCGGGTCAGCCGCCGGGCGATCCGCACCACCAGCACGATCATCAGCGCCCCGGCCAGCGCGGCGGTGAACCGCCAACCCCAGCCGTTGTAGCCGAACAGCCACTCGCCGAGGGAGATCAGCGTCTTGCCCAGCGGCGGGTGGACGGTGAGCCGGTAGCCGGGGTTGTCCTCGAACCCGCCGTTGCGCAGCATCTGCCACGCCTGCGGGACGTAGTGCTTCTCGTCGAAGACCGGGGTGCCGTTGTCGGTCGGCGTGCCCAGGTTCTGGAACCGCACCACCGCCCCGATCACCCCGATGACGGCGGTGACCAGCCAGCCGCGCAGCCGGTCGGCGGGCATCGGCCTGCCCAGCACCCCCTCGCGGGTGGGCGTCGGCGGCTCGCCCCGGTGCTCCGGCCCGCTCGTCCCGGTTGGCCTGTCCTCGACTGCGACCGCGCTCACGGCAGGGATCGTAGGCGGACCGGTGTTCGGTGCGTGTCGCGGACGCGGGCCCGCCGGGGGCGTGGTGGTGGGTTCCGACCGTGCCCGGCAGGCGCGAATCAACTGATCGTGTAGTTGTTTGCGCAGCTCAGGATGGGTAACAAGGGAAGGGCGGTAGCGGGTGTCTCCCTCATCGGGGACCCGGATGAGACGGGGTGCGCGGTGCCTCCTGGTCGGCCCACGATTCGGTCCCGGCAGGTCGCGGGCGAACTGCGCAGGCTGCGCAAGCAGGCCGGGATGACCACCGGCGAGGTCGGCCAGCGGTTGGGGCTCTCCCAGGCCAAGGTCAGCCGGGTCGAGACCGGCAGCTCCGGGCTGCGCCTGCTCGACGTCGAGGCGATGCTCGGCCTCTACCGGGTCCCCGCGCCCCGGCAGGTGGAGATCCTGGAGCTGGTCCGCCAGGCCGCCGAGCCGGGGTGGGCGCTGGTGCACGGGCGCGGCCTGCCCGAGCAGTGGCGGACCCTGGTGGACTGGGAGTCCAAGGCGGTCGCCCTGCGCAACTACCAGCCGCTCATCGTCCCCGGCCTGCTGCAGACCGCCGATTTCGCCCGCGCCGTCATCCGCGGCACCGCGCCCGGCCCGCTCTCGCCCGCCGAGCTCGACGGCAAGGTCGCCGCCCGGCTGGCCCGGCAGGCGATCCTCAGCCGCGAGACCCCGCCCGTGCTGCACGTCGTCCTCGGCGAGTGGGCGCTGCGGGTGCCGGTCGGCGGCCCGGTCGTGCACGCCGGGCAGCTCCGGCGCCTGCTGGAGATGTCGCGCAGGCCCAGGGTGGTGCTGCAGGTGGTGCCCGGGACCACCGACGCCCACCCCGGCCTCGAGGGCTCTTTCCTGATCATGGACTTCCCCGCCGACCCCACCCTGGCCTACACCGAGCACCGCTCCCGCTGCGCGTTCCTCGACGACCCGGAGGAGGTCGAGGGCTTCCGGCTGGCCTGGCAGCGCATCCTCGCCCACGCCTGGACCCCGGAGCGCTCGCGGGCGTTCCTGGAGGACCTGGTTGCGTAGGGTCTGACGGGTGCGCACCGAACTCGTCGCCCGGATCACCGGCGCGGGCTCGCGCAACGGCTGCGCGGGCGGTGTCCACGCCACCGACCTGGGCATCATGTGGGAGTCGGGGGGCCGGGTGCTCATCGCCTTCGGCGACACCTACGGCCCGGCCTGGTGCGGCTCGGGCGCGGGCCCCAGCTCCGACCCGGACTGGCGCTGCAACGTGCTCGCCGTGGCCGACGACGACCTGCGCTTCCAGTCGATCACCGGCCAGGTCCTCGCCCGCGACGACACCTCCACCGAGGAGACCGTCATCCCCTGCTCGGGCATCGAGCTCGACGGCGTCCACTACCTGCACTACATGTCCGTGCGGAACTGGGGCGCGCGCGGCAAGTGGTTCACCAACTACGCGGGCATCGCCCACTCCACCGACGACGGCCAGACCTGGCACAAGCCCCGCCGGGCCTGGTGGGTCAACCGAGCCGAGGGCGACCACCCGTTCCAGATGGGCGCCTTCGCCCAGACCGACGGCTGGCTGCACCTGCTCGGCACCCCGAACGGCCGCTGGGGCGCGGCGTCCCTGGCCCGGGTTCGCCCCTCCGACGTGCTGGAACCCGCCGCGTACTCCTACTGGACCGGCCACACCTGGGCCGACCGCGACCCGTTCCGCGCGGTCCCGGTCATGACCGGCCCGGTGGCCGAGCTGTCGGTGGTCTTCAACGAGCACTTGGGCCTCTGGGCCGCCCTGCACCTCGACGAGTCCCGCTCCGCGATCGTCCTGCGCACCGCCCCCGACCTGACCGGCCCGTGGTCGCCGCCGTCGGCCGTGGCCTCCGGCACCGAGTACCCGGGCCTGTACGGCGGCTTCCTGCACCCGAAGTCGCGACGGGGACCGGAGCTGCTGTGGACCATGTCGCGGTGGGCCCCCTACAACGTCTATCTCATGCGGACAGACCTCTCCTGATCTCGGCCCCGAGTTCTCGCGGGGATCCAAGACCGCTCAGCGGCGCACAACGCCCAGCGCGAGCGTCTGCCCCCCCGGCGGCAAACCGGTGGGCGGCCCTCCGGGGCCCACCTCTAGGCTCACCAGCCATGAGCGCCCCCGTGTTGACCGCGGTGGCCTGGCCCTACGCCAATGGCCCCCGCCACATCGGTCACGTCTCCGGCTTCGGTGTCCCGTCCGACGTCTTCTCCCGCTACATGCGGATGTCCGGGCACCCCGTGCTCATGGTCAGCGGCACCGACGAGCACGGCACCCCCATCTCGGTCCAGGCCGACAAGGAGGGGCTGAGCGTCCGCGAGCTCGCCGACAAGTACAACCGGGTGATCGTCGAGGACCTGCAGGGCCTCGGCCTGGGCTACGACCTGTTCACCAGGACCACCACCGGCAACCACTACCGCGTCGTGCAGGACCTGTTCTCCGCCCTGTGGAAGAACGGCTACATCACGCCCAAGACCCAGATGGGCGCGGTCGACCCGAACACCGGGCGCACGCTGCCCGACCGCTACATCGAGGGCACCTGCCCGATCTGCGGGTACGACGGCGCCCGCGGCGACCAGTGCGACAACTGCGGCAACCAGCTCGACCCCGCCGACCTGAAGAACCCGCGGTCGCGGATCGACGGGGCGGTGCCCAAGTTCATCGAGACCGAGCACCTGTTCCTGGACCTGCCCGCGTTCGCCGAGGCGATCGGCGGCTACCTGTCCAGCCGCACCGAGTGGCGGCCGAACGTGCTCAAGTTCAGCCAGAACCTGCTCGCCGACATGCGGCCGCGCGCGATCACCCGCGACCTGGACTGGGGCGTGCCGGTCCCGCTCGACGGCTGGCGCGACGCCCCGATGAAGCGGTTCTACGTCTGGTTCGACGCGGTGATCGGCTACCTGTCCGCGAGCGTGGAGTGGGCGCGGCGCACCGGTGACCCGGACGCCTGGAAGGCCTTCTGGACCGACCCGTCGGCCGAGGGCTACTACTTCATGGGCAAGGACAACATCGTCTTCCACTCGCTCATCTGGCCGTCGCTGCTGCTCGGGCAGAACGGCAGGGGCGACAAGGGCGGCGAGGAGGGCTCGTTCGGGCGGCTGAACCTGCCGACCGAGGTCGTCTCCAGCGAGTACCTGACGATGTCCGGGTCCAAGTTCTCCACCTCGCGCGGCACGGTGATCTACGTGCGCGACTTCCTCAAGGAGTTCGGCCCCGACACCCTGCGCTACTTCATCTCGGTGGCGGGCCCGGAGAACCAGGACACCGACTTCACCTGGGACGAGTTCATCCGCCGGACGAACTTCGAGCTGGCCAACGAGTGGGGCAACCTGGTCAACCGGTCGGTGTCGATGGCGCACAAGAACGTCGGCGCCGTCCCCCGCCCGGTCGCGCCCACCGCGGCCGACGAGCAGCTCAAGGCCCAGGCCAGGGCGGCGTTCGAGACCGTCGGGGCCAACCTGCGCCGGTCGCGGTTCAAGGCGGCCGTCGGCGAGGCCATGCGCGTGGTCGGCGCGGCGAACAAGTACCTGTCCGACGAGGAGCCCTGGAAGCGCAAGGACGACCCGGAGCGCCGCGACACCATCCTGCACACCGCGCTGCAGGTCGTCTCCGACGCCAACACGCTGCTGACCCCGTTCCTGCCGCACTCGGCGCAGAAGGTGCACGAGGCGCTGGGCGGCACGGGCGTGTGGGCGGCGCAGCCGGAGATCCGCGAGGTGTCCGACCTGGACGTCGCCGACCGCCAGTACCCCGTGCTCATGGGCGACTACGCGGGCGAGGCGGCGAAGTGGGAGTCCCGCGAGATCGAGGTGGGCAGGCCGCTGGCCAAGCCGAGCCCGCTGTTCGCCAAGCTCGACGCCGAGCTGGGCGAGACCGGCCCCGAGTGGGCCCCGATCGCCAAGTGAGCGGCGCCGGGTCCAAGATCATCCGACGCTGGGGACCCCCGGTTTCCACGCTACCGCGAGGGGCGGGCGGCCGGGGGAATCCATCCACAGGCCTGGGGGACCCCCGGTTCTCGATTCTACCGGCGGGGGCTGACAGGTTCGGGGAGTTGTCCACAGGGGAGGTGGTCGGGTGACCCCGCGCAAAGGTGAGCGGCCGCCGGTGCCCGACCGGCTGCCGGTGCCGTCGGTCGACGCCCACACCCACCTCGACGCGTGCGGGGCGACCGACGCGGCGTCGGTCGCCGAGGTCGTCGACCGGGCGGAGGCGGCGGGCATCACGCGCGTGGTCACCGTCGCCGACGACCTGGCCTCCGCGCGGTTCGCCGCCGACGCCGCCGAGTGGGACCCCCGGGTCTGGGCGGCCGTCGCGCTGCACCCGACCCGCACGTCGACCTTCACCGACGCGGACAAGGCGGAACTGGAGGCCCTGGCCGCCCGTCCCCGCGTCGTCGCGGTGGGGGAGACCGGGCTGGACTACTACTGGGACTACGCGCCTGCCGCGGCCCAGCAGGAGGCCTTCCGGTGGCACATCGACCTGGCCAAGCGGGTCGGCAAGCCGCTGATGATCCACGACCGCGAGGCGCACGAGGACATCCTCAAGGTGCTCGACGAGGAGGGGGCGCCGGAGACGGTGGTCTTCCACTGCTTCTCCGGTGACCTCGACTTCGCCCGCCGGTGCGTGGACAAGGGATTCGTGCTGTCGTTCGCGGGGGCGGTGACCTTCAAGAACGCCGCCGCGCTGCGGGAAGCGGCAGCGTTCGTCCCGCTCGAGCAGATGATGGTGGAGACCGACGCGCCCTATCTGACACCGCACCCGTACCGGGGCAGGCCGAACGAGCCCTACTGCGCGGTCTACACGATCAGGGGACTCGCGGACCTCCGCGGGCTCAGTGTGGCGGAGATCGCAAGCGCGGTGTCGACTACCGCTGAGCGCACGTTCCGGTTGCCCACCGCTACATCCGACCTTTCGTCGCGTGAGGCGTTGCGTTGATCGGACGAGACAAATACTCCAGTCGTGTTGTGACAGGCCTCATAACCTTGCTGGAAGTGTTTGCGCAACCTCCCGGGGCTCGTTACTGTCCCGTGACCGTACTTGCCGGGGGTGTGAATCCCCTGGTTGAACGCCCGGAGCTTCGCCAGCACCGTCGGGGTGGCTGGCTGCGGGTAGTCGAGACGAACGAATGCGCGTGCGCGCGCCCGATAGCTGAGAGGGAGAGGGCCATCGACATCACCGCTGACCCGATCCCATCTCGCGAGGGCCCCCGCCCCCGCCTTCTGGAGGAAACGACCCTGTGAGCGGCTTTCATACCGACGGCCCCCGCCGTCCCGGGCACGACGGACACGCTGAGACCGACTGGTTCGCCCCGGTCAGCACCGCCGAGCGCCCCGACCAGATCGACGACCACGCCGAGGACTTCTCCGCCTGGCGTTCGCAGTTCCCCGATTCCCAGGCCTCCGGCGCCAACTTCCCGGACGACGCCCTGGACCCCGGTTACTCCGGCTCGCTGAACATCACCGACTCCGACGTCCGGTACGCCCTCGGCCCGCAGGCCGACGAGATCATGGCGACCGCCGGGGTCGACATCGATGAGCTGATCCGGCTCATCAACGCCGAGACGACGGTCCTGCCGTCGCTGGCGGGGATCGACGACGAGGACGACGTCGACGGCCCGCAGCCGCTCAAGGTCCGCGCGGACGGCGAGGCCCCCGGCCTCATCGCCGCGGTCCGGCGCTGGAAGGGCACGTTCCTCAAGGCCACGATCGCGGCCGTGCTGGTCTCCCTGACCGGCGGCGGCGCGGCGGCCATCGCGATGAACAACACGGTCACCGTCGACGTCGACGGCAAGGCCACCGAGGTCAGCACCTACGCCGACACCGTCGCCGAGGTGCTCGAGGAAGAGGGCATCGAGCTCGGCGCCCACGACTCGGTCAGCCCCTCGCCCACGGCCGAGATCGCCGACGACGGCAAGATCGTCCTGCAGCGCGGCCGCCAGCTCACGATGACCATCGACGGCGAGACGCGCCAGGCCTGGGTCCGCGCGACCACCCTGGGCGAAGCCCTCAAGCAGGCCAACGCCCCGGTCCAGGGCTCCTGGGTCTCCGCGGGCGACGACGCCGAGGTGCCGCTGTCGGGCATGTCGGTCGAGATCAAGACCAACAAGAAGGTCACCCTCTTCGACGGCGGCAACGCCCCGGCGGACCTGCAGACCACCGCGGTCACCGTGGGCGAGCTGCTGCAGCAGCGCGGCCTGACCCTGGGCCCGGACGACGCCATCCTCCCCGGCGCCGACGTGAAGATCACCCCCGGCGCCGAGATCAAGATCAGCCGCACCGGTGTCACCGTGATCAACCAGGCCGAGCCGGTCGCCCCCCCGGTGCAGAAGGTCGACGACCCCGAGCTCGCCAAGGGCAAGGAGGACGTCATCGAGCCCGGCGCCCCCGGCGAGCGCATGGTCACCTACCGCGTGACCGAGAAGAACGGCCAGGTCGTCAAGCGCGAGGAGATCGGCTCCAAGGAGACGAAGGCCCCGCAGCCCAAGGTCGTCAAGGTCGGGACCAAGAAGCCCCCCCAGCCCGTCCAGCCGGTCATCTCCGACGGCTCGGTCTGGGACCGCCTCGCCCAGTGCGAGGCCACCGGCAACTGGGCCATCAACACCGGCAACGGCTACTACGGCGGCCTCCAGTTCAACAAGGGCACCTGGGACGCCTACGGCGGCGGCCAGTACGCCGCTTACCCCCACCAGGCCAGCCGCGAGCAGCAGATCGCCGTCGCCACCAAGCTCCGCGACAGCCGCGGCGGCTACGGAGCCTGGCCGCACTGCTCCAGCAAGCTCGGCCTCCCCAAGTAGCACCGCTCCCGCACACGGCCGTTCCCGGACTCCTGGGAGCGGCCGTTGTGCTCGCGTGGCCTTCGGCCCCCCGGTTTCCACGCTACCGCCAGGGTCAGACACTTCCGCCACGCCAAGGCCAAGTTGTCCACAGGCCACCCAACACGTCGCCCAAAGCCCCACCGCCGCCCCCCCAGCTCCAGCGCCCGGCCTACGGGAAGCTCCCAGCGCCCGACCCACCCAAAATCTCCCAGCGCCGTTCCCCGCCAAAGGCTGGATCGGGTGGTTCTGTGTGGTTGGGGGAGGCGATCATG
>NZ_WHOL01000083.1 GCF_009745975.1 Actinokineospora pegani
GGGTCGAACTCGGCCGCCCCGTCGACGAACCCGCCCTCGCGCACGTAGGTCTTGCCCACGGCGCCGGGAACCGGGTCGTAGAGCGCGTCGGTGTCCCACCCCCGGTCGTCGGGGAACGGGCCGATGGCGTCGACGCCCGAGGAGACCAGCCGCCACAACGCCTCCGGCGAGTCGACCCCGCCGGGGTAGCGGCAGGCCATCGCCACGATGGCCAGCGGCTCGTCCGAGAACCCCTGAGCCGCTTCCACCTCCTCGAGCCGCTTGCGCGTCTTCTTGAGGTCGGTGGTCACCCACTTCAGGTATTCGCGGAGCTTGGCCTCGTTGCCCGTGCGCTCATCCGGCCCGTTCATGATCACCTCTTGCCGAATTCCTGGTCGATGAAGCCGAAGATCTCGTCGTCGGACAGCCCGCCCAGCTCGTCGGCCTGCTCGGGTTCGGGCTCGGCCGTCTTCGTCCTGCCCAGCAGCCGTTCCAGGCGGCGGACCAGCTCGGCCCGCTCGGCCTCGGCGAGGGTGTCGAGCGCGTCCTCCACCTGGTCGAGCCCGTCGAGGACGGAGGGCTGGCCCGCCGCCACCCGCGCGCGCAGGTGCTCGGCGAGCACGGCGGGGGTGGGGTGGTCGAACACCAGGGTCGCGGGCAGCGCCACGCCCGCCGCGTCGGTGAGCCGGTTGCGCAGCTCCACGGCGGTCAGCGAGTCGAAGCCCATCTCCTGGAAGGCGCGTGCGGCCACCACCTCGGCGGGCGAGGCGTAGCCGAGCACCGCGGCGACCTGCTCGCGGACCAGGTCGAGCACGGCCCGCTCCGCCTCCTGCCCGGACAGCCCCGCGACCAGCCCGGCCAGCCGGGGGCCGTCGGGCCCGTCGACGGCCGGGCCCTGGGCCCGCTCGACGGGCTCGGGGAACAGCCGCGACGGCCTGCCGATGGTGAACAGCGGGAGGAACACGTCCCAGTCGACGTCGGCGAGCGCGACGGTGGTGTCCCCGCGCCCCACCGCGTCGGCCAGCGCCGCGATGGCCAGGTCCGGGTCCAAAGTGGCCAGGCCGCGCTTGCGCCACTGGGCGTCGGCGTCCTCGACCGCCGCCATCCCGGCCTTGCCCCATGGTCCGAAAGCGACAGAGGTCGCGGCCAGCCCCCGGGAGCGGCGCCGCTCGGCGAGGGCGTCGAGGTAGGCGTTGCCCGCCGCGTAGGCGGCCTGCTTGCCGCTGCCCCACAGCGCCGAGATCGACGAGAACAGCACGAACGCGTCCAGCTCGGTGTCGCCGAGCAGGTCGTCGAGGTGCGCGGCCCCCGCCGCCTTGCCCGCCACGGTCGCGGCCAACTCCGCCTCGGTCAGCCCGGCCAGGTCGGAGTACTGGGCGACCCCGGCCGCGTGCACAACGGCGGTCAGCCCCGGGCACCGCTCGAGCAGCCCGGCGACGTCGGCTCGGTCGGCCATGTCGGCGGCCACGACCGTGGTCGGCACGCCCAGCTCCGCGACCAGCGCCGCCGCGCCCGGCGCGTCCGGGCCCCGGCGGCTGCTGAGCACGAGCCGCTCGGCCCCGGACCGGGCCGCCCAGCGGGCGACCTCGGCGCCGAGCCCGCCCGTGCCGCCGGTGACGAGCACCGTGCCGCGCGGTGTCCACGAGTCCCCGGCCACCCCGCCCGCCGCGACCACGCGGCGGCCCAGGACACCGGAGGTGCGCAGCGCGACCTGGTCCTCGGCGGAGCCGGTGAGCACCGAGGCGAACAGCGCCGAGGTGCGCGGGTCCCAGGCGGCGGGCAGGTCGACCAGGCCGCCCCAGCGGTCCGGGTGCTCCAGCGCGGCGACCCGGCCCAGGCCCCACAGCGCGGCCTGGCGCGGGTCGGCGGGGGCGTCGGCGCCCGTGGAGACGCCGCCCCGGGTCGCCCACCACAGCGGGGCGGTGATCCCGGCCGCGTCGAGGTCGCGCAGCAGGGCCACCGACAGGGCCGCCGCCCGGCCCAGGGCGGGAACGTCACCGGGGGCGTCGTCGAAGGCGAGCAGGGACAGCACGCCCGCGTAGTCGCCGGACAGCGCGGAGCCGGGGGCGACGACCTCCGCGGCGCCCCCGTGGGACTCGATGGCGCGCACGCACCCGTCGACCGGGGCGCCCTCGGGGGCGACCACGAGCCAGGTGCCGCGCAGGGCGGGGGCGGGCAGGTCGGTGACCGCCGCCCAGGTGGCCCGGTGCCGCCAGGAGTCGATGGCGGCCAGGTCGCCGCGCCTGCGCCGCCACTGCGACAGGGCGGGCATGACGGTCCGCAGCGCCTCGGTGTCGGACCCGGCCACGGACAGCTCACCGGCCAGGGCGGTGAGGTCGTTGTCGGCAACGGCCTGCCAGAACTGGTCGTCGACGATGGAGCCCGCGGCCGCCACGACCGGGCTCTCGGTGCTGTCGAGCCAGAGGCGGCGGCGCTGGAATGGGTAGGTCGGCAAGTCGACGCGGCGGCCACCGGCGAACGCGGCCGCCCAGTCCACCTCGACGCCCCGGGTGAACAGGGCGGCGATCGCCCCGAGCAGGGCGGTCGGCTCGTCGCGGTCGTCGCGCAGCAGCGGGACGCAGCCCTCGACGAGCGGGGTCAGCACGGCGTCCGGGCCGACCTCGAGGAAGCGGGTGACGCCGCGCTCGCGCAGCCCGGCGATCCCGTCGGCGAACCGGACGGCCTCGCGCACGTGCCGCACCCAGTACTCCGGGGTGGCCAGCTCGGCGGGGTCGGCGAGCAGGTTGGAGACCACGTCGAGCCGGGGCGGGTGGAACTCGACACCGGCCAGGACGGCGCGGAAGTCGTCGAGGACCGGGTCCATCAGTCCGGAGTGGAACGCGTGGGACACGGCGAGCCGCTTGGTCTTGGCGAAGCCCGCCGCGATGGCCAGCACCTCGGACTCGACCCCGGAGACCACCACCGAGTCGGGCGCGTTCACCGCCGCGATGCTCACCCCCTCGGTCAGCTCCACCTCGGACTCGGCGGCCCGCAGCGCGACCATCGCGCCACCGGCGGGCAGCGCGCCCATCAGGCGGCCCCGGGCGGCGACGACGGCGCAGGCGTCGGCCAGCGACCACACCCCGGCCACGTGCGCGGCCACCAGCTCGCCCACCGAGTGCCCGATCAGCGCGTCCGGCCGCACACCCCAGGAGTCCAGCAACCGCACCAGCGCGACCTCGACCGCGAACAGCGCGGCCTGGGTGTAGGCGGTGTCGTCCAGCCCCTCGCCGGTGGTGATGACCTCCCGGATCGACCGGTCCAGGACGGTGTCCAGGTGGGCGCAGACCTCGTCGAGCGCGTCGGCGAACACCGGGAACCGGGCGGCGAGCCCGGCGCCCATGCCGACCCGCTGCGCGCCCTGCCCGGAGAACACGAACGCCAGCCGCCCGCCGCGCGCCTCCCCGGTCACGACCCGCGCGGAGGTCCGGTCCTCGGCGAGGTCCCGCAGCCCCGCGAGCAGCGCGTCCCGATCGCCGACGACAACGGCCCGGTGGCCGAACGTGGACCGGGTGGCGGCCAGCGAGTGCGCGACGTCCAGCGCGGGGGCGCCGATGTCGGCCAGCCGGGCGGCCTGGGCGCGCAGGGCGGACGGGGCCTTGCCGGAGAGCACCCACGCCACCGGCCCGTCGTCGGTCATCGCCTCGACAGGGGCCTCGGTCGCCGGGCTCTCGATGGTGCTCTGCTCGATGATGACGTGGGCGTTGGTGCCGGAGATCCCGAAGGACGACACCCCGGCCCGCCACGGCCGGTCCAGCGCGGGCAGCGCCACCGGCTCGGCGAGCAGCCGCACGGCCCCGGCGTCCCAGTCGACCTCGGGGCTGGGGCCGTCCACGTGCAGCGACCGGGGCAGCACGCCGTGCCGCAGCGCCTGCACCACCTTGATCACCCCGGCGACCCCGGCCGCCGACTGGGTGTGCCCGATGTTCGACTTGACCGACCCCAGCCACAGCGGCTCGTCCCGGTCCTGCCCGTAGGCCGCCAGCAGCGCCTGGGCCTCGATCGGGTCGCCCAGGGTGGTGCCGGTGCCGTGGCCCTCGACGACGTCCACCTCGGACGCGGCCAGCCCGGCGTCGGCGAGCGCCTGCCGGATGACGTCCTGCTGCGAGAGCCCGTTGGGCGACGCCAGCCCGTTGGACGCGCCGTCCTGGTTGACCGCCGAGCCCTTGAGCACCGCGAGCACCGGGTGCCCGAGGCGGCGGGCGTCGGAGAGCCGTTCGACGAGCAGCATCCCCGCCCCCTCGGACCAGCTCGTCCCGTCGGCCCCGGCGGCGAAGGACTTGCACCGGCCGTCGGGGGCCAGGCCGCGCTGGCGGGAGAAGTAGACGAACGGCATCGGCGTCGACATCACCGACACCCCGCCGACCAGCGCCATCGAGCACTCGCCGGAGCGCAACGCGCGCGCCGCCCAGTGCAGCGCGACCAGCGACGACGAGCACGCGGTGTCGACGGTGACCGCCGGGCCCTCCAGGCCCAGGGTGTAGGCGACGCGGCCGGAGACGACGCTGGGCGAGGTGCTGGTGCCCAGGTAGCCCTCGGAGCCGTCGGACGCCTTGAGCAGCAGTTGGGCGTAGTCGCCGCTGGTGGCGCCGACGAACACGCCGGTGCGGGAGCCGCGCAGCGAGGTCGGGTCGATGCCCGCGCGCTCCACGGCCTCCCACGCGGTCTCGAGCACCAGCCGCTGGTGCGGGTCCATGGCGGCGGCCTCGCGCGGGGAGATGCCGAAGAACTCCGGGTCGAAGTCGCCCGCCTGGTAGAGGAACCCGCCGTCGCGCACGTAGGAGGTGCCGGGGCGGTCGGGGTCCGGGTCGTAGAGGGAGTCCAGGTCCCAGCCGCGGTCGACGGGGAAGCCGGAGATGCCGTCCCGGCCCTGCTCGACCAGGTCCCACAGCCCCTCGGGGCTGTCGACGCCGCCCGGGTAGCGGCAGGCCATGCCGACGATGACCACCGGGTCGTCGTCGTCCTCGACGCGGGTGAGCACCGCGGGACCGGTGTCGGCCGATCCGAACAGGACGGTGCCTAGGTGGGCGGTGAGCGCGGCCGGGGTGGGGTGGTCGAAGACGATGGTGGAGGGCAGCTTGACCCCGAGCGCGCCGCCGAGGCGGTTGCGCAGCTCCACGGCCATCACCGAGTCGAGCCCGGCGTCGCGCAGGGCCCGGGTCGGGTCGACGGCGTCGGCCGAGGCCAGGCCCAGCACGGCGGCGACCTCGGCGCGGACGGTGGCCTCCACCGCGCGCAGCCGGTCGGCCCGGTCCCCGGCGTCGAGGCCGACCGGGGCGGCGGGCTCGTCGGCCCCGAGCGCGGCGGCGGCCTCGGCGAGGTCGTCGAGCAGCGGGCGGGGCCGGGAGCTGGCCAGGGCGGGGGCGAGCCGGGCCCAGTCGATGTCGGCGACCACCAGCGCGGTGTCGTCGTCGCCGACCGCGCCGCGCAGGGCGGCCACGGCCAGGTCGGGGCGCATGGGCATGACGCCGAGGCGGCGCAGCTCGGTGTCGAAGCCGCCCGCCTCGACCATGCCGCCGCCGTCCCAGGCGCCCCAGGCCACGGCGGTGGCGGGCAGGCCGCGGCCGCGCCGCCAGTGCGCCACGGCGTCGAGGTGCGCGTTGGCGGCGGCGTAGGCGGACTCGGCGCGGCTGCCCCACACCGCGGCGTTGGAGGAGAACAGCACGAACGCGTCCAGCGCCAGGTCGGCGGTGGACGCGTCCAGGTTCGCCGCGCCGTCGGCCTTGACCGCGAGCACGGCGGCGAGGTCGCCGGCGCCCAGGTCCAGCGCGGGCACCGGCCCGGCGACCCCGGCGGCGTGCACCACGGCGGTCAGGTCGTCCAGCCCGGCGACCAGGGCCCGCACCGCGTCCCGGTCGGTCACGTCGCAGGCGGACACGGTCACCCGGGCGCCGAAGCCCTCGAGCTCGGCGACGAGGTCCGCCGCCCCCGGGGCGTCGAGGCCCCGGCGGCTGGTCAGCACCAGGTGCGCGGCCCCGGCCTCGGCGGCCCAGCGGGCGACGTGGGCGCCCAGCGCGCCGGTGCCGCCGGTGACCAGCACCGTGCCGCGCGGGGCCCACTCGGCCCCCGTCGCCGCGCGCGCCCGCACCAGCCTGCACCCGAACAGCCCGGAGGCGCGCACCGCGACCTGGTCCTCCGGCCCGCCCAGCGCGGCGGCGAGCCGCTGCCTGGCCCGGTCGTCCCAGGCGGCGGGCACGTCGACCAGCCCGCCCCAGCGGTCCGGGTGCTCCACGGCCAGCACCCGGCCCAGGCCCCAGGTCTGCGCCTGCGCCGGGTCGGTCAGCGGGTCGGCGGCGCCGATCGAGACCGCGCCACGCGTCACGCACCACAGCGGCGCGGCGGACCCGGCGTCGTGCAGCGCCTGGAACAGCGCCAGGTTCGCCAGCGGCTCGGCGAGCGCCAGCAGGGACACCACCCAGTCGGCCTCGACTAGACGGCCTAGAAGTCCGGCGAGCTGTTCCCGGGTGGCTCCGGCGGGGGCCTCGACCACGGTCGGGCCGCCCAGGGCGGTGAGCGTCTCCACGACGGTCTCGTGCGCGGCGGACCCGGCGGGCACGACGGCGAGCCACGTCCCCTTGCCCGGGGCGGCGGCCGGGCGCGGCTTCCAGGCCAGCCGGTAGCGCCACGACTCCACAGTGGACGTCTCGCCGCGCGAGCGGTACCACTGCGACAGCATGGGGACCACGGCGGCCAGCGAGGACCGGGCGTCGGCGTCGTCGGCCCCGAGTTCGGCCGCCACGGTGGCCAGGTCGCCTGCGGAGATGGCCGACCACAGGTCGGCGTCGGCGGGCGCGGCGGTCGCGGCCGGGGCCTGGTCGGCGGTGAGCCAGAAACGCTCCCGCTCGAAGGCGTAGGTGGGCAGGTGCGCGCCGCGCACCCCGTCGAACAGCGGTGCCCAGTCGACCGGGACGTCGGCGACGGCGGCCGCGCCGACCGAGCGCAGCAGGCGGGCCAGGTCGCCGTCGTCGCGGCGCAGCGTCGGCACGCACACCGCGTCGGCCGCGATGGCCTCCACGGCCTGCTCGACGCCGACGACGAGCACCGGGTGCGGGCTGACCTCGACGAACGCGGTCGGCCCCTGCGCGGCGACGGCGCGCACGGCGTCGGCGAACAGGACCGTCTGGCGCAGGTTGCGGTACCAGTAGCCCGCGTCCACGCCGGACCCGTCGATCACCTCGCCGGTGACGGTGGAGACCAGCGGGACGCGGCCCGCGACCGGGCGGACCGGGGCGAGCACGTCGAGCAGCCGGGCCTCGACGGCCTCGACCTGGGTCGAGTGCGAGGCGTAGTCGACCGGGACCATCCGGGCGCGCACGCCGTCGACCTCGCACTCGGCGAGCAGTTCGGCCAGCACCTCGCCGTCCCCGGACACCACGACCGACGACGGCCCGTTCACCGCCGCGACCCCGGCCCGGTCGCCCCACGGCGCCAGCCGCTCGCGCACCTGGTCCAGCGGCAGCGGGATCGACAACATGCCGCCGCGCCCGGCCAGCGACTCCGCGATCGCCCTCGACCGCAGCGCCACGACCCTGGCGCCGTCCTCGAGCGAAAGCGAGCCGGCGACGCACGCGGCGGCGATCTCGCCCTGCGAGTGCCCCACCACCGCCGACGGGGTGACACCGAACGACTCCCACACCGCCGCCAGCGACACCATCACCGCCCACAACGCGGGCTGCACCACGTCAACCCGTTCCAACGCGGCCTCATCGCCCAGGACGTCGACCAGGTCCCAGTCGACGAAGGGCGCCAGCGCCTCAGCGCACTGCGCCAACCGCGCGGCGAACACCGGGTGCTCGGCGCGCAGCCGCAGGCCCATGCCGACCCACTGCGCGCCCTGCCCGGGGAAGACGAACACGGCCTGCCGCGGGCCCTCGGCCAGGCCGCGGACGACAGACCCGTCCGGGGTCTCGTCCGCCACGGCGGCCAGCCCGGTCAGCAGCGCCTCCCGGTCGCCGCCGACCACGACGGCCCGGTGCTCGAACCGGGCCCGGCCGCAGGCCAGCGTGCGGGCCACGGCCACCGGGTCGAACCCGGGGCGCTCGGCGAGGAACGCGCGCAGGCCGCGCGCCTGGGCGGCGAGCCCGCCGGGGCCGCGCGCCGAGAGCACCCACGGGACCGCGGGCAGGGCAGCAGGCTCAGCGGCGGCCGGGCGGGCGGGGGCCTGTTCCAGGATCACGTGCGCGTTGGTGCCCGAGACGCCGAACGAGGACACCGCGGCCCGGCGCGGCCGGTCGGCCTCGGGCCAGGGGCGGGACTCGGTCAGCAGCTCCACCGCGCCCGCGGTCCAGTCGACGGCGGTCGAGGGGGTCTCGGCGTGCAGGGTCTTGGGCAGGACCCCGTGCCGCAGGGCCATGATCATCTTGAGCACGCCCGCGGCGCCCGCGGCGGCCTGGGTGTGGCCGATGTTGGACTTGACCGACCCCAGCCACAGCGGCTCGTCGCGGTCCTGCCCGTAGGTCGCCAGCAGCGCCTGGGCCTCGATCGGGTCGCCCAGCGACGTGCCGGTGCCGTGCCCCTCCACCGCGTCCACATCGGACGCGGACAGCCCGGCGGAGCGGAGCGCGGCCTCGATCATGCGCTGCTGCGACGGCCCGTTCGGGGCGGTGAGCCCGTTGGAGGCGCCGTCGGAGTTGACCGCCGAGCCGCGCACGACGGCCAGCACCTCGTGGCCGTTGCGCAGCGCGTCGGAGAGCCGCTCGACGACGAGCACGCCCGCGCCCTCGGCGAAGTTCGTGCCGTCGGCGCCGTCGCCGAAGGACTTGCACCGCCCGTCCGCGGCGAGCGCGCGCTGCCTGCTGGACTCGACGAACAGGTCCGGCCCGGCCATGACCGTGACCCCGCCCGCGAGCGCCATCGAGCACTCGCCGCCGCGCAGCGCTTGCGCCGCCAGGTGCAGTGCGACCAGCGACGACGAGCACGCGGTGTCGACCGTGATCGCCGGGCCCTCCAGTCCCAGGGTGTAGGCGATGCGGCCGGAGACGACGCTGCCCGCGCTGCCGGTGGACAGGTAGCCTTGGGTGCCCTCGGGGACCTCGGCGGCGCGGGTGCCGTAGTCGGCGTACATGGAGCCGAGGAAGACCCCGGTCCGGGTGGCGCGCAGCGCGGTCGGCGCGATGCCCGCGCGTTCCAGCGCCTCCCAGGAGGTCTCCAGCAGCAGCCGCTGCTGCGGGTCCATCGCCAGCGCCTCGCGCGGGGAGATCCCGA
The DNA here is from genome assembly GCF_009745975.1 of Actinokineospora pegani. Lineage (GTDB taxonomy): Bacteria > Actinomycetota > Actinomycetes > Mycobacteriales > Pseudonocardiaceae > Actinokineospora > Actinokineospora pegani. The sequence continues at coordinate 9,184 of NZ_WHOL01000083.1, forward strand.
AGAAGCCCGCGTCGAACTCGGCCGCCCCGTAGAGGAAGCCGCCCTCGCGCAGGTAGCTCTTGCCCGGCCGGTCGGGGTCTGGGTCGTAGAGGTCGTCCGGCCAGCCCCGGTCGGCGGGGAACGGGCCGAGCGCGTCGGCGCCGTCGGACACCAGCCGCCACAGCGCCTCCGGCGAGTCGACCCCGCCGGGGAACCGGCAGGCCATGCCGACGACGGCGATCGGCTCGCGGCCCCGGCCCTCCAGCTCGGCGAGCCGTTCGCTGGTCTGCTCCAGGTCGGCCACGGCGCGCCGCAGGTACTCGCGGAGCTTGCTCTCGTTGGTCGTCACGGTGTCGCTGTCCCCGCTCGTCGGGCCGGTCGGTCTGGGGTCACGGTCAGGTGCCGTACTTGCTGTCCAGCAGCGAGAACAGCTCGTCGTCGGAGGCCTCGCTGAGCCCCCCGGCGGCGCTCTCGCCCGCCGCGCCGCCCCAGAGCCGGGCCAGCGCCCTGATCCGGGAGCCGATCTCGGCGCGGGCCTCGGCGTCGGGCACGGCCGCGTGCAGCGCGTCGGCGGTCAGCCCGGTCAGCGCCGACTCCAACCGGGCCAGCTCCCGCAGCACGGGCGGCTCGGGGGCCTTGGCCGCGGCCGGGGCGACCCGGTCGCGGACGTGGGCGGCCAGCGCGGCCGGGGTGGGGTGGTCGAAGACCAGGGTCGCGGGCAGCCGCAGGCCGGTGGCCGCGGTGAGCCGGTTGCGCAGCTCGACGGCGGTCAGCGAGTCGAAGCCCAGCTCCTTGAACGCCTGCTCGGCGCCGATGGTCCCGCTGTGCCCGAGGACGGCGGCGGCGTGCCCGCGCACCAGGTCGAGCACCAGCGCGGCGCGCCGGTCCGCCGGGACGGCGGCGAGCCGGTCGGCCAGCGTCGCCGCGCCCGCCCGCTCAGCCGCGGCGCTGATCGAGGGGCGGGCCGGGGGACGGACCAGGCCGCGCAGCACGGCGGGCAGCTCGCCCTTGGCGGCGCGGGCGGCCAGCGCCCGGGGGTCGAGGCGGACCGGGACCAGGTCGGCCCGGCCGTGGCCGAGCGCGGTGTCGAGCAGGTCCAGGCCCTCGGCCGTGCTCAGGCCGACCACGCCCGCGTCGCCGGTGCGGCGCAGGTCGGTGGCGCCCAGGTGCGCGGTCATGCCGCTGGCCTCGGCCCACAGGCCCCAGGCCAGCGACACCGCGGGCAGCCCGTGCGCGGCGCGGTGGCGGGCCAGGTGGTCGAGGAAGGTGTTGGCGGCGGCGTAGTTGGCCTGCCCGGCGCTGCCCAGCACCCCGGCCAGGCCGGAGAACAGGACGAACGCGGTCAGGTCCCGGTCGCGGGTCAGCTCGTGCAGGTGCCAGGCGGCGTCGACCTTGGCGCGCAGCACGGCGGCGAGCCGGTCGGGGGTCAGCGCGTCGAGCACGCCGTCGTCGAGCACGCCCGCCGCGTGCACGACGGTGCTCAGGTCGTCGATCCCGTCGAGGACGGCCTTGAGCGCGTCCCGGTCGGCGGCGTCGCAGGCCGCGATGACGACCTCGGCGCCCAGGCCCGCCAGCTCCGCGCTCAGCTCGGCGGCGCCCTCGGCCCGGTCGCCGGAGCGGCTGGTGAGCACGAGCTTGCGCACACCGTGGCGGGTGGCGAGGTGGCGGGCGACGTGGCCGCCCAGGGTGCCGGTGCCGCCGGTGATCAGCGCGGTACCGGTCAGCTCGGGGGTCGCGCCGCCGGGTGCGGCCTTGGCCAGGCGCGGGACGTGCGCGGTGCCCGAGCGCAGGGCGAGCTGCGGCTCCCCGGAGCGGACGGCGTCGACCAGGGCGCGCGCCGAGGCGTCGTCGTCGTCCAGGTCCACCAGGGTGATCCGGTCGGGGTGCTCGGACTGGGCGGAGCGCACCAGCCCCCACGCGGCGGCGGTGGCCAGGTCGCTCGGGTCGCCCGCGCGGACGTGCACCGCGCCCCGGGTGGCGACGACGAGCCGGGGCCGGTCCGCGTCGGCGACCCAGTCCTGGAGCAGGGCCAGCAGGTCGGCGGTGGCGGCGTGCGCGCCCGTGACCACGTCGTCGGAATCCGCGCCGGGGCAGAAGAAGACCCCGTCGAACCCAGCCGATTTGTCCACAGTGGACAAGACCGTGCAGCGCCCGCCCGCCTTCTCCACGGCGACGGCGATGCCCAGGGCGTCGCCGCCGACGACGGCCCAGTCGCCGGGGGCGTCCGAGCGCAGCGGCAGCGCGGGCCAGTCCACGGCGTGCAGCAGGCCGGGGTCGCTCGCGGCGCGGAGCTGGTCGGGGGTGACCGGGCGCAGCACCAGGGACTCCACCTCGACGACCGGGGCGCCGGTCGGGTCGGTCGCGGTGACCCGGACGGCGCCGTCGCCCACCGGGGACAGCCGCACCCGCAGGCTGGTCGCGGCGGTGGCGTGCAGGGTCACGCCCTGCCAGGAGAACGGGAGCAGCGGGTCGGCCGAGTCCGGGACGAGTCCGCCCAGGGCGTGCAGGGTGCCGTCGAGCAGGACGGGGTGGATGCCGTAGCGGGCGGTCTCGGCGTGCAGCGCCGGGTCGATGACGACCTCGGTGAACACGTCGTCGCCGCGCCGCCACGCGGCCTTGAGCCCCTGGAACACCGGGCCCAGGGCGTAGCCGCTGTCGGCGGAGCGCTGGTAGTGGCCGTCGAGGTCGAGCGCCTCGGCGCCGACCGGCGGCCACACCGCGAAGTCGTCCACGTCCGGCGCGGGGCCCTGCGCGCCGAGCAGTCCACGCGCGTGGCACACCCACGCCCGCCCCTCGGCCCGCGAGTGCACCGACACCGGGCGCTGCCCGTCGGCCTCCGCCGCTCCGACGACCACCTGGAGGTCCACCGCGCCGCGCTCGGGCAGCGCGAGCGGGGCCAGCAGCGCCAGTTCCTCGACCGAGGCCGCGCCCGCCTGCTCGCCCGCGTGCAGCGCCAGCTCCACGAACCCGGTGCCCGGCAGGATCACCACCCCGCCCACGGCGTGGTCGCCGACCCAGCCCAGGCCCGATCGGGAGACCCGACCGGAGAGCACCACCGAGTCGTCCTCGGCCACGGCGGTGACCGCGCCGACGAGGGGGTGGCCCCCGGCGGTCAGTCCCCAGTCGCCGGGGTCGCCCGGCTCGGGGCGGTCGAGCCAGAAGCGCTCCCGCTGGAACGGGTAGGTGGGCAGGTCGACGTGGCCCGCGTCGCCGAACCAGGGGGTCCAGTCGATCTCGACACCGCGGGCGTGGGCCTCGCCGAGCGAGCGGGCGAGGCGGTCCGGGCCGCCGTCGTCGCGGCGCAGGGTGCCCAGCGCGCCGGTCCGGTCGGCCATCGCCGAGACCAGCACCGGGTGCGCGCTGACCTCGATGAACACCGACCCGTCGAGCCGGGCCACGGCCTGGTCGAACAGCACGGTCTGGCGCAGGTTGCGGTACCAGTAGGCGGCGTCGACCTCGGCGCCGGTCAGCACCTCGCCGGTGACCGTGGAGTGCAGCGGCACCCGCCCGGCCCGGGGCGCGACCGCCGCGAGCGCGCCGAGCAGGGTGGCCTCCAACGCCTCGACCTGCCCGGAGTGCGACGCGTAGTCGACAGGCACCCGCCGGGCGCGCACCCCGTCGGCCTCGCAGGCGGCGACCAGCGCGTCCAGCCCGGCGTTGGCGCCGGACACGACCACCGCCGACGGCCCGTTGACCGCGGCGACACCGACCCCGGGGTGCTGGGCCAGCCGCCGCGCCACGTCGGCCTCGGGGGCGGAGACCGACACCATGCCGCCCTTGCCCGCCAAGTCCGCGGCGATCACCTTCGACCGCAGCGCCACCACCCGCGCACCGTCCTCGAGCGACAGAGCGCCAGCGACGACAGCGGCGGCGATCTCGCCCTGCGAGTGCCCCACCACAGCGGAGGGGACGACCCCGTAGGACTCCCACACCGCCGCCAGCGACACCATCACCGCCCACAGCGCGGGCTGCACCACGTCGACCCGCTGCAACGCGGTCTCGTCGCCCAGGACGTCAAACAGCTCCCAGTCCACGAAGGTCTCAAGCGCTCGCGCGCACTCGCCCATCCGCGCGGCGAACACCGGGTTGGCGTCGACCAACCCGCGCCCCATGCCGGCCCACTGCGCCCCCTGCCCGGGGAACACGAACACCGGCTGGCCCCCGGCGGCCTCGCCGACCACGGCCTCACCGCAGGCGATCGCCCGCAGGTCGTCCTCCCCGACCGCGACAGCCCGGTGGGCGAAACGGGTGCGCGCGGCGAGGGTCGTCCCCACGGCGGCCGCGTCAGCCTCCACACCGACGAGGCGGGCGGCCTGCTCGCGCACGGCCTGCTCGGTCCGCCCGGACAGCACCCACGGCACGACACCAGTGGTCGCGGACTCCGGCTTCTCCTGGACCGGGGCCTGTTCCAGGACCACGTGCGCGTTGGTGCCGCTCATGCCGAACGACGACACGGCTGCCCGGCGCGCCCGGTCGACGGCGGGCCAGTCCCGCCGCTCGGTCACCAGCTCGACGCCCGCCCAGTCGACCTTGGTCGAGGGCTGGTCGACGTGCAGGGTCTTGGGCAGCACCCCGTGCCGCAGCGCCAGGACGGCCTTGATCACCCCGGCGACGCCGGAGGCGCCCTGGGTGTGGCCGATGTTGGACTTGACCGAGCCGAGCAGCAGCGGCCCGGCGGCGCGCTCGGCGCCGTAGGTGGCGATGAGCGCCTGCGCCTCGATCGGGTCGCCCAGCGTGGTCCCGGTGCCGTGCGCCTCGACGTAGTCGACGTCGGCGGGGGTCAGCGACGCGGCGGCGAGGGCGTCGCGGATGACCCGCTGCTGCGCGGGCCCGTTGGGGGCGGTCAGACCGCTGCTCGCGCCGTCGGAGTTCACCGCCGAGCCGCGGATGACGGCCAGCACCTCGTGCCCGTTGCGCACCGCGTCCGACAGCCGTTCCAGGGCGATGACCCCGGTGCCCTCGGCCAGGCCCATGCCGTCCGCGGACTCGGCGAACGCCTTGCACCGCCCGTCCGCGGCCAGGCCGCGCAACCGGCTGAACCCGACCAGCGGACCGGGCTCGGCGATGACAACGGACCCGCCGGTCAACGCCAGCGAGCACTCGTCGCGGCGCAGCGCGGCGCACGCCAGGTGCAGCGACACCAGCCCGGACGAGCACGCGGTGTCCAGGGTGAGCGCGGGCCCGCGCAGGCCGAGCACGTAGGCGACCCGGCCCGAGGCCACGCTCGGCGCGGTGCCGGTCACCGCGTGCGCGGCGAACTCCGTGCCGGACTGCAGGGCCAGGGTCGTGTAGTCCTGGCCGGAGATTCCGAAGAACACCCCGGTCCGGCTGCCGCGCAGGTCGCCGGGCCGGATGCCAGCGCGCTCCAACGCCTCCCACGACGTCTCCAGCAGCAGCCGCTGCTGCGGGTCCATCGCCAGCGCCTCGCGCGGGGAGATCCCGAAGAACGCCGGGTCGAACTCGGCCGCCCCGTCGACGAACCCGCCCTCGCGCACGTAGGTCTTGCCCACGGCGTCGGGGTCCGGGTCGTAGAGGGCGGCCGGGTCCCAGCCGCGGTCGGTGGGCAGCGGCCCCACCGCGTCGGTCCCGGCCAGCACCAGCCGCCACAGGTCCTCCGGCGAGCGCACCCCGCCGGGCAGCCTGCACCCCATGCCGACGACGGCGATCGGCTCGTCCGCGCGCGGGGCGGATTCGAGGGCCTCGGCCAGCTCGCGCTTGGTCTGGCGCAGCTCGCCGGTCATCCACTTGAGGTGCTCGAGCACTTTGCTGTGCTGGGCGCTCTCGTGCTGGGGGTTGGTCATGCCCTGGCCTCCGTCACGACTTGCCGAACTCGGTGCGGATGATGTCGAACAGCTCGTCGGCGCTGGCGTCGGTGAGATCGGCGTCCGGGTCGCCGCCGCGCACCAGCGCGAGCATCGCCTCCAACCGCTGGGCCACCGCCGTCCGCTCGGTCTCGGCCACAGTGGACACAGCAGCCTCCAGGCCCACGAGCTGGTCGAGCAGCGAGCCCGCGGGGGCGGTCGACGGGAACTGCTCGTCGAGGTGCTCGGCGATCGCCTCGACCGTGGGGTAGTCGAAGATCAGCGTCGCGGGGAGCTTGCGGCCCGCGGCGGCGCCGAGCCGGTTGCGCAGCTCCACGGCGGTGATCGAGTCGAACCCGATGTCGAGCAGGCCGCGCGCGGTCTGCACCGAGTCCGGCGAGGTGTGCCCGAGGACGGCGGCGACCTGCGCGCGGACCAGGTCCAGCAACAGCGCGCGGCGCCCCGGCGCGTCGAGGCCGGCCAGCCGCTGCCCCAGGTCGGCGGTCTCGGCCCGGTCGGCGGACTGCCGGGCGGCGGCCTCGGCGGCGTTGCGGGCGGTCACCGCGAGCGCGTCGGGCAGCTCCGAGAGCAGCGGGCTGGGCCGCACCGAGGTGAACACGGTGGCGAAGTTGTCCCAGGCGATCTCGGCGACGGCGACGTAGGTGTCGTCGGCGGCGAGGGCGTGCCGCATCCCCAGCAGCGCCTTGGCCGGGTCCATCGCGGGCAGGCCCTGGCGGCGCAGCCGCTTGTTGAGCACGGCCCGCCACTCGATGTCGTCCGGGTCGGTCTCGTTGACCGCGTCCCACACACCCCAGGCGATCGAGGTGGCGGGCAGGCCGCGGGCGCGCCGGTTGTGCGCCAGCGCGTCGAGGTGGGCGTTGGCCGCCCCGTACGCGCCGTGCTCGCCGCTGCCCCACATGGCCGCGATCGAGGAGAAGAACACGAAGGTCTCGACCGGGTGCCCGGTCAGCAGCTCGTCGAGGTGGGTCGCGCCGAGCACCTTGGCCCCGACGACCTTGGCGACCTCGGCCACGGTGGTGCGGGCCAGCGACTCCAGGGCGATGTAGGCGGCGGCGTGCACCACGGCGGTGACCGGGGTGGACAGGCCGTCGACGAGGGCGGCCACCGAGTCGCGGTCGGCCATGTCGCAGCGCACGACCTCGACGGTGACGCCGCGCTCGGCCAGCTCCGCGGCGAGCTCGGCGGTGCCGGGGGCGTCGGCGCCCCGGCGGCTGGTGAGCACGAGGTGGTCCGCGCCCCGGTCGGCGACCCAGCGGGCGATGTGCGGGCCGAGGCCGCCGGTGCCGCCGGTGATCAGGACGGTGCCGTGCGCGGTCCACTCGGCGGTGGCCCCGTCCCCGGTCGGGACCCGGCTCATCCGGCGGCCGAAGGCGCGGTCGCGCAGCGCGACCTGGTCCTCGCCCGCGTCGGCGATCGCGGCGAGCAGGCGGTCGGTGTCCGCGTCGGTCACGGTCGCGGGGAGGTCGACCAGACCGCCCCACCGGTCGGAGTGCTCCAGGCCGATGACGCGGCCCAGGCCCCAGGTCTGCGCCTGGGCGGGAGCGGCGACGGCGTCGCCATCGACAGCGGCCACCGCGTCCTGGGTGACGCACCACAACGGCGCGGTGCTGCCGGAGTCACCGAGCGCCTGCGCCAGGGCCACCAGCGCGGCGAGCCCGGCGGGCAACCCGGGGTGCTCGGCGTGATCGCGCTCGGCGAACGCCAGCAACGACACCACACCGTCCACAGCGGACAGCCGGGGGGCGATCAGCGCGCGGTCGCACTCCCGGTCGCCCAGGACCAGCGTCTCCACCGGCCCGCGCTCGGCGAACGCGTCCAGCACGCGGCTGACGACGGGGTGGTCCCCGAAGCCCGTCGGCAGGACGACGAGCCAGGTCCCCAGCGGCGTCCCCGAGGGCTCGGGCAGCGGGCGCCAGGTGATGCCGTAGCGCCAAGAGTCGGCGGTGGACCGCTCGGTGCGGCGCCGGTGCCACGAGGACAGCACCGGCAGCACGGCGGCCAGCGGCTCCTGGTCCTCGACGGCCAGCGTCCCCGCCAGGCCCGCCACGTCCCCGGAGGTGACCAGGTCCCAGAACCGGTCGTCGACCCCGCTCGCGGCGGCGGCCCTGGGCGCGTCCCACCAGAAGCGCTGCCGCTGGAACGGGTAGGTCGGCAGGTCGACGGCGCGCCCGGCGCCCCACCCGGCCCAGTCGACGGACACGCCGCGGGTGAACGCCTCACCGGCCGACAGCGCGAACCGCTCGACCGTGCCCTGGTCGCGGCGCAGCGTGCCCACGGCCCCGTCCGCCATCGCCGACACGAGCACCGGGTGCGGGCTGACCTCGATGAACAGCACCCCATCGAGCGCGGTCACGACGTCGTCGAACAGCACGGTCTGGCGCAGGTTGCGGTACCAGTAGGCGGCGTCCATCTCCGCGCCGGTCAGCACCTCGCCGGTCACCGTCGAGTGCACCGGCACCCGGCCGGCGCGCGGCTCGACGCCGTCCAGGGCGGTGAGCAGGTCGGCCTCCAGCGCCTCGACCTGGTCTGAGTGGGAGGCGTAGTCGACGGGCACGCGCTTGGCGCGGATGCCCTCGACCTCGCAGCGCTCCAGGATCTCCGCCAGCGCCTCGGGCGCACCGGAGACCACAGTGGACGACGGCCCGTTGACAGCGGCGACGCCGACCTCGTGCGACCACGGCAGGATCAGCCCGCGCACCTCGTCGACCGGCAGCGGCACCGACACCATCCCGCCGTTCCCGGCCAGCGTCGCCGCGATCAGCCTCGACCGCAGCGCCACCACCCGGGCCCCGTCGCGCAGCGACAGCGCCCCGGCGGCGCACGCGGCGGCGATCTCGCCCTGCGAGTGCCCCACCACAGCAGAGGGCACGACCCCGTGCGACTCCCACAGCGCGGCGAGCGACACCATCACCGCCCACAGGGCGGGCTGCACCACGTCAACCCGCTCCAACGCGGCGGCGTCGCCCAGCACGTCCATCAGGTCCCACTCGACGAACTCGCCCAACTCGGCGGCGCACTCGGCCAACCGGGCGGCGAACACCTCGGACTCCCGCGCCAGGCCCAGCCCCATCCCGACCCACTGCGCGCCCTGACCGGGGAAGACGAACACGGCCCGACGCGTGCCGGGAGCCTCGCCCACCACCAGGTTCGGCGCGGGCAGCCCGTCGACCAGCGCCGCCAGCGCGGCGCGCTGGTCGCCACCGGCCACCACCGCCCGGTGCTCGAACCGCGCCCGCGCCGAGGCGAGGGTGAACGCGATGTCGGCGTTGCCTGCAGGGTCATCAGGCATAACCGCGAGCAGGTCGCGGGCCTGCGCCCGCAGCGCCTCGGCGGTCCGGGCGGAGAGCACCCACGGGCCGGCGGCGCCCGGCTCGGCGGGGTCCTCGTCCGGGGCCTGCTCCAAGATCACGTGCGCGTTGGTCCCGGAGATGCCGAAGGACGACACCCCGGCCCGCCGCGGCCGGTCCACCGACGGCCACTCCCGGGCCTGGCCGAGGAGCTGGACCGCGCCAGCCTCCCAGTCGACCTCGGGCGTGGGCTGGTCGAGGTGCAGGGACCGGGGCAGCACGCCCCGCCGCATGGCCTCCACCATCTTGATCACACCGCCGACACCGGCCGCCGCCTGCGCGTGGCCGATGTTGGACTTGAGCGAGCCGAGGTACAGCGGCTCGGACCGGTCCTGCCCGTAGGTCGCCAGCAGCGCCTGGGCCTCGATCGGGTCGCCCAGCGTCGTGCCGGTGCCGTGCGCCTCGACAGCGTCCACGTCGGCGGCGGCCAGCCCGGCGGCGGCCAGCGCGGAGCGGATCACCCGCTGCTGGGCGGGCCCGTTGGGCGCGGTGAGGCCGTTGGAGGCGCCGTCCTGGTTGATCGCCGAGCCCTTGACCACCGCGAGCACCCGGTGGCCCTGGCGGCGGGCGTCGGAGAGCCGTTCGACGACGAGCACGCCCACGCCCTCGGCCCAGCCGGTGCCGTCGGCGGCGGCGTCGAACGACCGGCAGCGCCCGTCCGGCGACAGCCCGTTCTGCCTGCTGAACTGCACGAACGTCGTCGGCGCGGCCATCACCGCGACCCCGGCGACCAGCGCCATCGAGCACTCGCCGGACCGCAGCGCCTGCTGCGCCCAGTGCAGCGCGACCAGCGACGACGAGCACGCCGTCTCCACGGTCACCGCCGGGCCCTCCAGGCCCAGGGTGTAGGCGATGCGGCCGGAGGCGACGCTGGCGGTGTTGCCGGTGAGCAGGTAGCCCTCGACGCCCTCGGGGACGGTGGTCGCCGCGGCGTCGTAGCCGGAGGCGGCCATGCCGACGTACACCCCGCCCCGGACGCCGCGCAGGCCGGACGGGTCGATTCCCGCCCGCTCCAGCGCCTCCCAGGAGGTCTCCAGCAGCAGCCGCTGCTGCGGGTCCATCGCCAGCGCCTCGCGCGGGGAGATCCCGAAGAAGTCCGCGTCGAAGTCGGTGGCCCCGGCCAGGAACCCGCCGTCGCGCACGTAGCTGGTGCCCGGGTTGGCCGGGTCGGGGTCGTAGAGGCCGTCGAGGTCCCAGCCGCGGTCGCCGGGGAAGCCGGTGACGCCCTCGGCTCCCTCGGCGACGAGGTCCCACAGCGCGGCCGGGGAGTCGACGCCGCCGGGGTAGCGGCAGGCCATGCCGACGATGACGACGGGGTCGTCGTCGACCACCGCGCGGGTCTCGGTCTCGGGCGTCGTGCTCGGGCCGCCAAGGGTCTCGGCGAGGAAGTCGGCCAGCGCGGCGGGGCTCGGGTGGTCGAACACGACGGTGCTCGACAGCCGCACCCCGAGCCGGGCGGAGAGCCGGTCGCGCAGCTCCACGGCCATCAGCGAGTCGAACCCGCGGTCGCGGAAGGCGCGGTCGGGCTCGACGGCCGCCGCGGGCCCCAGGCCCAGGACGGCCGCGACCTCCGCGCTCACCACGTCCAGCAGCCCGGCGGTGTCGATCTCCCCGACCGGCGCCGAGGGGGCCTCCGGCGCGGGGGCGAGGTCGGCGAGCTGGGGCTGCGGCCGGGAGCTGGCCAGGACACCGGCGAGCGTGGCCCAGTCGACGTCGGCGACGACCTGGTCGGCGGCCGAGGCCAGGGCGGTGACGGCCCGGTCCGCGGCCATCGGCGTGAGGCCGAGCCGGGACAGGCGGCCTGCGGTGTCCGCGTCGACCATGCCGCCGTCGGCCCACGGGCCCCAGGCCAGGGCGGTGGCCCGGCGGCCGGACGCGCGGCGGCGCTGGGCGAGGGCGTCGAGGTGGGCGTTGGCGGCGGCGTACCCGGCCTGCCCGCCGCTGCCCCAGATCCCGGCGACGGAGGAGAAGACGATGAAGGCGTCCAGGGCTGTGTTGTCCCCGGTCAGCTCGTCGAGGTGGTCGGCGCCCGCGGCCTTGCCCGCGAACAGCCCGGCCAGGTGCTCGGTGTCGACCTCGGCCAGCGGCGCGAAGTCCAGCACCCCGGCGGTGTGCACGACGGCGGTGAGGTCGTCGATCCCGGCCAGCAGCCCGGCGACGGCGTCCCGGTCGGACACGTCGCAGGCCACCACCGACACCGGCACGCCCAGGTCGGCGAAGTCCTCGGCGCTACCGCCGCGGCGGCTGGTGAGCACCAGCCGCTCGGCCCCGTGCGCGGCGGCCCAGCGGGCGACGTGCGCGCCGAGTCCGCCGGTGCCCCCGGTGACCAGCACGGTCCCCGACGGCGACCACGCCGCGCCGCGCGCGGCGGAACGGGCCAGCCTGCGCCCGAACACCCCGCCCGGCCGGAGCGCGACCTGGTCCTCCGACCCGGCCAGCACCGACGCCAGCGCCCGCCCGGCGAAGCCCTCGGCGAGGTCGACCAGCCCGCCCCAGCGGTCGGGGTGCTCCAGCGCGGCGACCCGGCCCAGGCCCCACACGGCGGCCTGCGCGGGGCTGGGCCGCTCGTCCGGGGCGACCGCGACCGCGCCCGAGGTCACGCACCACACCGGGCACTCGGCCTCGCGCAGCAGCTCGACCGTGCGGACCAGTCCATTCGAGACACCGGGTGCGGCGGGCGACTCGTCCAGCGCCAGCAGCGACACCACGCCGGTCAGGCCCGGCGCGACCCCGCCTGCGACCTCCGCGCCCGCCTCGGTCAGCGCGGTCTCGACCCCGGCGCGCAGCGGGCCGTCGCCGACGACGGCCCAGCGCCCGGTCAGCGCGGCCGGACCGGTGCTCAGCGGCGTCCAGGAGACCTCGTAGCGCCACGGGTCGGCGGGCGCGCGGTCGTCGTCGAGCCAGTAGCGGGCGCGCTGGAACGCGTAGGTGGGCAGCGGCAGCCTGCGCACGTCGAGCCCGGCGAACACCGCCTCCCAGTGCACCCCGGCGCCCTCGGCGAACAGGGTGGCCAGCGCGGTCACCGCGGCCTCGACCTCGTCGCGGCCCGAGCGCAGCACCGGCACGCAGGCGGTGTCGGCCTCGGCCAGCATCGGGGTCAGCGCGGCGTCCGGGCCGACCTCGACCCGGCGCACCACGCCCAACCCGTCGAGCGCGGCGACCCCGTCGGCGAACCGGACGGTGCCGCGCACGTGCTCGACCCAGTAGGCCGGGTCGGTGAGCCGGTCGGCGACGCGGCCGGTCAGGTTGGACACGACGGGCACCCGGGGTTCGCGGTAGGACACCGTCTCCAGGACCCGGCGGAACTCGGCGAGCATCGGGTTCATCAGCGCGGAGTGGAAGGCGTGGCTGACGGCGAGCCGCTTGGTCGTGGGGAAGCGGGCCGCGACGGCCTCGACCTCCTCGGCGACACCGGAGACGACGACCGACGCGGGCCCGTTCACCGCCGCCAGGCTGACCCCGTCGGTCAGCAGCGGCAGCACCTCGGCCTCGGTGGCGCGGATGGCGGTCATCGCCCCACCCGCGGGCAGCGCCTGCATGAGGCGGCCGCGCGCGGCGACCACGGCGCAGGCGTCGTCGAGCGAGAACACCCCGGCCACGTGCGCGGCGACCAGCTCGCCGATGGAGTGGCCGAGCAGCACGTCGGCGCGCACGCCCCAGGACTCCAGCAGCGCGAACAACGACACCTCGACGGCGAACAGGGCCGCCTGGGTGTAGACGGTCTCACCCACCTCGTCGGTGGCGATCTTGTCCTTGAGGCGGACGCCGAGCAGCGCGTCGAACCGCGCGCACACGGTGTCGAACGTGTCGGCGAAGACGGGGAAGCGCTCGCTGAGCCGCGCGCCCATCGCGATCCGCTGCGAGCCCTGGCCGGAGAACACGAACGCCGTGCGGCCCTCGACCGCGCGGCCGGACACCGGGGCCCGGCCGTCGGCGATCGCGGCGAGCCCGGCCCGCAACTGGGCCTCGGTGGACCCGACGACGGCGGCGCGGTGCGGGAAGGCGGTGCGGGAGGTGACCAGCGACCACGCGATGTCGGCGGGCGCGCCATCCAGGGTGGACAGCAGCTTGGCGGCCTGGGCGCGCAGGGCGGCGGGGTTGTGCGCGGACAACACCCACGGCAGCACGGCCTCGGCGGGCACGCGCGCGGGCGCGGGCTCGTCGGGGGCCTGCTCGAGCACGACGTGGGCGTTGGTGCCGCTGATGCCGAACGAGGAGACCCCCACCCGGCGGGCGCGGTCGACCTCGGGCCAGTCGCGCCGCTCGGCCAGCGGGGTCAGCGCGGTCCAGTCGACGCGGGTCGACGGGGTGTCGGCGTGCAGGGTGCGCGGGAGGACGCCGTGGCGCAGCGCGTGCACCATCTTGATCACCCCGGCCGCGCCCGCCGCCGCCTGGGTGTGGCCGATGTTGGACTTGACCGAGCCGATCGGCAGCGGGGTCGAGCGATCGCGCCCGTAGGTCGCCGCGAGGGCTTGCGCCTCGATCGGGTCGCCCAGCGCGGTGCCGGTGCCGTGCGCCTCCACGGCGTCCACATCGGACGGTGTGAGGCCCGCGCCCGCGAGCGCCTGGCGGATGACCCGCTGCTGCGACGGCCCGTTGGGCGCGGTGAGCCCGTTGGACGCCCCGTCGGAGTTGACCGCCGTGCCGCGCACGACCGCGAGGACCTCGTGCCCGTTGCGGCGGGCGTCGGAGAGCCGCTCGACCAGCAGCACACCGACGCCCTCGGCGGCGCCGAACCCGTCCGCGCCGTCGGCGAAGGCCTTGCAGCGGCCGTCGGCGGCCAGGCCGCGCTGCTTGGAGAACTCCTCGACCATGTGCGGCGAGGCCATCAGCGCGATGCCGCCCGCCAGGGCCATCGAGCACTCGCCGGAGCGCAGCGCCTGCACCGCCATGTGCAGGGTGACCAGCGACGAGGAGCACGCGGTGTCGATGGTGATGGCGGGGCCTTCCAGGCCCAGCGCGTAGGACACCCGCCCGGAGGCGACGCTGGCGGTGTTGCCGATGAGCAGGTGGCCCGCCAGCTCGGCGGGCGCGGTGGCCAGCCGGGAGACGTAGTCCTGGTAGGTCGCGCCGATGAACACCCCGGTCCGGCTGCCGCGCAGCGTCACCGGGTCGATGCCCGCGTGCTCCACCGCCTCCCAGGAGGTCTCCAGCAGCAGCCGCTGCTGCGGGTCCATCGCCAGCGCCTCGCGCGGGGAGATCCCGAAGAAGTCGGCGTCGAAGTCGGCGAGGTCGTGCAGGAAGCCGCCGCCGGAGGTGGTCACCGCGGCCGGGTCGAGGTCCCAGCCCCGGTCGGTGGGGAACCCGCCGATGCCGTCGCCGCCCGCGAGGACGAGCTGCCACAGCGCCTCCGGGTCGCGCACCCCGCCCGGGTAGCGGCAGGCCATGCCGACGATGACCACCGGGTCGGCCTCGGTGGCGGTCCGCGCGGTGGCGGGCGGCGGGGCGGTGGCTGGGTCAGCCGGGTCAGCCGGGTCAGCCGGGTCGCTGTCGGCGGGCGCGACCTGGTCCAGCAGGTGCGCGACGAGGTGGTCGGTCGTGGGGAAGTCGAACACGAGCGTGCTGGGCAGCGTGAGCCCGGTGGCCCGGCCGAGCCGGTTGCGCAGCTCCACGCCGGTGAGCGAGTCGAAGCCGAGGTCGCGGAACGCCTTGCCGGACTCGACGGTCCGCCCGGCGGGCAGGTTCAGCGAGGCGGCGACCTGGCCGCGCACCAGGTCCAGGACCCGTTCGCGGCGCGCCCGGGGGTCGAGGCCGTCGAGGGTGGCGGCGAGCCCGCTCGCGGGCATGGCGGGCGTGCCCGCGGCCGTGGCGTCGCGCACGGCGGGCAGCTCGCTGATCAGCGCCGAGTCGCGGGACGCGGTGAACGCCAGCAGCAGCCGCTTCCAGTCGATCTCGGCGACCATGGTCCCGGTGCCGAACGCGCCGTCGAGGTGCGCCACGGCCCGCTCCGGCGCCATCGGCAGCACGCCGTGGCGGCGCAGCCGGTCGCCCACCGAGCCCCCGGCGGCCATGCCGTCCCCGGCCCACGGCCCCCACGCGATCGACAGCGCGGGCAGCCCGGCCTCCCGGCGGCGCAGCGCCAGCGCGTCGAGGTAGGCGTTGCCCGGCGCGTAGTTGCCCTGCCCGGGGACGCCGAGCACCCCGGCCAGCGACGAGAACAGCACGAAGGCGTCGAGGTCCGGGTCGCCCTCGGTCAGCGCGTGCAGGTTCTCCGCGCCGGTGACCTTCGCGGCCAGCACTCCCGCCACCCGTTCCGGGGTCAGCGCGGCGATCACGCTGTCGTCCAGCGCGCCCGCCGCGTGCACCACGGCGGTCAGGTCGTCGACCTCGGCGAGGACGCCCGCCAGCGCGTCCCGGTCGGCCACGTCGCAGGCGGCGACGGTGACCCGCGGCCCGCGCCCGGTCAGCTCGGCGACCAGGTCGGCCGCGCCCTCGGCGGCCAGGCCGCGCCTGCTGACGAGCACGAGGTGATCGGCGCCGTTCCCGGCCAGCCACCGGGCGACGTGCGCGCCCAGCGCCCCCGTTCCGCCCGTGACCAGCACGGTGCCCCGGGGCTGCCAGCGCTTCCCGGCCGTGGGTCGGGCAGGGGCGAGCCGTCGCCCGTGGGCGGCGCCCGCGCGGATCGCGACCTGGTCCTCCACTCCAGAGGCCAGGACGGCGGCCAGCGCGCGCCCCGACGCCTCGTCGACCTCGGCGGGCAGGTCGACCAGACCGCCCCACAGCTCCGGGTGCTCCAGGGCGGCAACACGGCCCATGCCCCACACCGCGGCCAGCGCGGGCGTCGGGGCCGGGTCGCCGGGGACCGCCACCGCGCCGCTCGTGGCCACCCAGAGCGGGGCGGACAGCTCAGCGTCACCACACGCCTGCACCAGGCTCAGGAGCCCGGCCAGCAGGTGCGCCGCGGGCCGCTCGCGCGGACCGACCGCGACCAGGACGCCCGTCAGGTCCGGCTCGACGACGGCGCGCAGCAGCTCGCGCAGGTTGTCCCTGGTCATCGCCACCGGGTCGATCTCGACGCGGTGCACCGACGCCCCGGCGGCGGCCAGCGCGGCGACGTGCCCGGCGGCGGTGTCCCCGGCCGCGTCCCCGTTCATGGGGGCCAGGACCAGCCAGGTCCCGTCGAGCCGCGCCGGGCCCTGGGGCAGGGCGCGCCAGTCGACCTCGTACTGCCTGCCGTCGGACCGGGGGGCCGACGCGGTGGGCATCAGCCAGTAGCGCTCGCGCTGGAACGGGTAGGTGGGCAGGTCGGCCCGGGGTACGCCCGCGAACCGGTTCCCCCACGCCACCGGGACGCCGAGCGTGTGCGCCTCGCCCGCCGAGAGCAGGAAGCGGTCGAGGCCGCCCTGGTCGCGGCGCAGCGTGCCCACCGCGGGCCCGGCCATCGCCGACACCAGCACCGGGTGCGGGCTGACCTCGACGAAGACCGCCCCGGCGAGCGCGGTGACGACGTCGTCGAACAGCACGGTCTGGCGCAGGTTGCGGTACCAGTAGGCGGCGTCGACCTCCGCGCCGGTCAGCGCGGTCCCGGTCACCGTCGAGTGCAGCGGCACCCGGCCCGCGCGGGGCGCGAGTCCTCGCAGCGCCGCCAGGAGGTCTGTCTCGATCGCCTCGGCGTGGGCGGAGTGCGAGGCGTAGTCGACCGGCACCCGCTTGGCGCGGATGTCGCGTGCCGCGCATAGCTCCACCAGCTCGTCGAGTGCGTCGGCGTCGCCGGAGACCACGGTGGCGTTCGGCCCGTTGACCGCGGCGACCCCGACCCGGCCGTCGCCGATCAGCTCCCGGGTCCGCGCCACCGGCAGCGGCACGGACACCATCCCACCGCGCCCGGACAGCTCAGCCGCGATCAGCGCCGACCGCAGCGCGACGACCCGCGCACCGTCCTCAAGAGACAATGCGCCGGACACGCACGCGGCCGCGATCTCACCCTGCGAGTGCCCCACGACGGCGGCGGGCTCGACCCCGTGCGCCCGCCACACCTCGGCCAGCGACACCATGACCGCCCACAGCGCGGGCTGCACCACGTCGACCCGTTCCAGGGCCTCGGCATCGTCCAGCACCGACAGCAGTTCCCAGTCCACCAACGGCCCCAGCGCCGCCGCGCACTCGGCCATCCGGCCCGCGAACACCGGGTCGGCGAGCAGTTCGCGCCCCATCCCGACCCACTGCGAACCCTGGCCGGGGAACACGAACACGGCCCGCGCCGACCCGGCGGCGCCGGTGACGACGTCGGCGGACGGCTCGTCCGCCGCGACCGCCGCCAGCCCCGCGCGCAGCCGCTGGGCGTCGCCGACGACGACGGCGCGGTGCTCCAACCGGGCCCGGACCGCCAGCGCCGCGCCGATCTCGTCGTGGCCCGCGTCGACGTCCAGCAGGTTGGTCGCCACCGCCCGCAGCGCCTCCGGCGACGCGGCCGACAGCACCCACGGCGCCACAGCGCTCTGCGGCCGCTCGGCGACGACCGCGGCCGGGGCCTGCTCGATGATCGCGTGCGCGTTGGTCCCACTGATGCCGAACGACGACACCCCGGCCCGGCGCACCGCCGAGTCCCACGGCCGCGCCTCGCTCAGCAGCCGCACCGACCCGGCCGACCAGTCGACCCGGGAGGACGGCGGGTCCGCGTGCAGCGTCTTGGGCAGCGTGCCGTTCCGCAGCGCCAACACCATCTTGATCATCCCGGCGACACCCGCGGCGGCCTGGGTGTGCCCGATGTTCGACTTGAGCGACCCCAGCCACAGCGGCGTCTCCCGGTCCCGGCCGTAGGCCGCCAGCAGCGCCCCGGCCTCGATCGGGTCGCCCAGCGCGGTCCCGGTGCCATGGGCCTCGACCGCGTCCACGTCGCAGGCCCGCAGCCCGGCGTCGGCCAGCGCGTCGCGGATGACCCGCTGCTGCGCCTGGCCGTTCGGCGCGGTCAGGCCGTTGGAGGCGCCGTCGGAGTTGACCGCCGTGCCGCGCACGACGGCCAGGACGTCGTGGCCGTTGCGGCGGGCGTCGGAGAGCCGTTCGACGACGAGCACCCCCACGCCCTCGCCCCAGCCGGTGCCGTCCGCGCCGTCGCCGAAGGCCTTGCAGCGCCCGTCCGGGGACAGGCCGCGCTGGTGGGCGAACTCGACGAAGATCCCCGGCCCGGACATGACCGCCGCCCCGGCGGCCAGGGCCAGCGAGCACTCCCCCGAGCGCAGCGACCGCACCGCCATGTGCAGGGCGACCAGCGACGACGAGCACGCGGTGTCGACGGTGATCGCCGGGCCGTGCCAGCCGAAGGCGTAGGCCAGCCTGCCGGAGGCCACGCTGCCGGTGGTGCCGGTCAGCAGGTGCCCTTCCACGCCGTCCGCGCCCTCGTGCAGCCGCGGCCCGTACTCCCCCGCCATCGCGCCGACGAACACCCCGGTGCGCGACCCGCGCAGCGCGGCGGTGTCCAGGCCGGCCCGCTCGACCGCCTCCCAGGAGGCCTCCAGCAGCAGCCGCTGCTGCGGGTCCATCGCCAGCGCCTCGCGCGGGGAGATCCCGAAGAACGCGGCGTCGAACTCCGGCGCGCCGTGCAGGAACCCGCCGGTCACCGGGCGGGGGGCGTCCGGGTCGTCCGAGTCGTTCGAGGCCAGCGCGGCCAGGTCCCAGCCCCGGTCGGTGGGGAACCCGCCGATGGCGTCGGTCCCACTGGTCAGCAGGTCCCAGAACGCCTCGGGCGTGTCGACCCCGCCGGGCAGCCGCAGGCCCATCCCGACAATGGCGATCGGCTCGTCGGTCGCCGCGACCGGCTCCGGCTCGGTCTCCCCCGGCTCGGTCGTGCCCAGGTGCGCGGCCAGTCGGGCGGGGGTCGGGTGGTCGAACAGCGCGCTGGCGGCAGTGCCCAGCCGGGTGGCGAGCCGCACCCCGGCCTGGGAGTCGACGCCGAGGTCGCGGAAGGTCTGGTCCGGGTCGACGTCGGCGGGGCCGTCGTGGCCCAGCACCACGGCCGTGTGCGCGCGGACCAGCCGCAGCAGGTCCAAGCCGGGTTCGACCACCGGTTCGGGCGCGGGCGCGAGGGCGCGGGGCGCGCCGCCGGTCGGGGTGTCGACCCAGAAGCTCTTGCGCTGGAACGCGTACGTCGGCAGGTCGGTCTCCCGCGCGCCGGACCCGGCGAACCACGCCTCCCAGTCGACCTCGACGCCGACGACGTGCGCCTCGGCCAGCGCGTGCGCGAGCCGGGCGGTCCCGCCCTGGTCGCGCACGAGCGTGCCCAGCGCGGCCGCGCCCGCGTCGGTGACGCCCGCGGTCAGCACCGGGTGCGGGCTGACCTCGATGAACACGGCGTCGTCGTAGGCGGCGACGCCGTCGGCGAAGCGGACCGTGCCGCGCAGGTTGCGGTACCAGTACCCGGCGTCGAGGGTGGCGGTGTCGACCTCGGCGCCGGTGGTGGTGGAGAAGAACGGGATCTCCGACGAGCGCGGGGCGACCCCGGCCAGGTCCCCGGCCAGCCGCTCCCGGAGCACCTCGACCTGGGCCGAGTGCGAGGCGTAGCCGACCGGGACCCGGCGGGCCCGCACTCCGGCGGCGACGGCGGCGGCGCAGAAGGCGTCCAGCACGGCGTTCTCGCCCGAGACGACGACCGACGACGGCCCGTTGACCACCGCGATCCCGACCCCCGGCCAGTCCGCGACCAGCTCGGCGGCGGCGGCCTCGCCCAGCGCGACGGCCACCATGTCGCCCCGCCCGACCAGCGAGTCGGCGATCGCCCTGGCCCGCAGCACCACCAGCTTCGCGCCGTCGGCCAGCGACAGCCCGCCCGCCACGCACGCGGCCGCGATCTCGCCCTGCGAGTGCCCGATGACGGCGGTGGGCTCGACCCCGGCCGCCCGCCACACCTGGGCCAGCGACACCATGACCGCCCACAGCAGCGGCTGCACGACGTCCACTTCGGACATCTCGGTGTCCAGCGCGGCCACCGGGTCCCAGTCGACCAGCGGGGCCAGCGCCGCGGCGCACTCGGCGAACCGCGCCGCGAACACCGGCGACGAGGCCAGCAGCTCGCGCCCCATCCCGGTCCACTGCGAACCCTGGCCCGGGAAGACGAAGACCGGGCGCCGCGCGCGGGCGGTCCCGGTGACGAGATCGGCCGACGGCTCCCCCGCCGCGAGCGCGGCGAGCCCACCGGCCCCGAACGCGACCGCCCGGTGCGCGAAGGCGGTGCGGCGGGCCAGCGAGAGCCCGGTGTCGAGGGGGTCGCCCTGGTCCAGGGCCGCGGCCTGGCCGCGCAGGGCGGCCTCGGACTTGGCCGAGAGCACCCACGGCACGACCGATCCGTCGTGCAGACCGGCGGGCTCGGGTCGAGCGGTCCGGGGCGCGGCCTCGGGGGCGGGCAGGAGCACGACGTGGCAGTTCGCGCCGCCCATGCCGAACGACGACACACCGGCGGCGGTCGGCTCCCAGGCGGCGGTCTCCCGCTGCACCACCAGGTTCAACCCCGCCAGGTCCGGCCCCGGGGCCCGGTGGTGCAGGGTCGGCACGAGCGTGGCGTGCTTGACCACGAGCGCGGCCTTGACCAGCCCGGCGATGCCCGCCGCGCCCTCGAGGTGGCCGATGTTGGTCTTGACGCTCCCGACGGGCAGCGCGGTCGCGCGGTCCCCGGCGACGGAGCCGAGCGCGGCGGCCTCGACCGGGTCGCCGACGGGCGTGCCGGTGCCGTGCAGCTCGACGTAGCCGAGGTCGTCCGGGGTGATCCCGGCCTCGGCCAGGGCGAGGCGGACCACCTCGCGCTGGGCGGCGGCGCTGGGGACGGTGAGCGCCTCCTGGTCGCCGTCGTGGGTGACGGCGCTGCCGCCGATGACGCAGTGGACCGGGTCGCCGTCCGCGAGCGCGGCGTCCAGCGGCTTGAGCAGGACGATCGCACCGCCCTCCCCGCGCACGAACCCGTCCGCGGCCTCGTCGAACACCGCGATCCGGCCGTTCGGGGACAGCGCGCCGAAGCGGGCCATGCGCAGGGTGGACCCGGTGGCGAGGTTGAGGCTGACGCCGCCCGCGAGCGCCGTGTCGGACTCGCCCACGCGCAGCGACTCGCAGGCCAGGTGCACCGCGACCAGCGAGGAGGACTGCCCGGTGTCGACCACGGCGCTGGGCCCGGTCAGGCCCAGGGCGTGCGAGAGCCGGTTGGCGATCATGCCCCGGTTCAGGCCCGCGGCGGCGTGGTGGTCGGCGGCGGGGCCGCTGAGCTCGGCGTAGTCGTCCCAGGTGGTGCCGAGGAAGACGCCGGTGCGGGTGCCGCGCAGGTCGGCGGGGCGCACGCGCGCGTCCTCGACCGCCGCCCAGCCCAGTTCGAGCGCGAACCGCTGGCGGGGGTCCATGGCCGCGGCCTCGCGCGGCGCCACCCCGAAGAACGCGGCGTCGAACCGGTCCACCCCGTCGACGAACCCGCCGCGCAGGGCGGCCTCGGGCAGCGCGCCCGCGAGCGCGTCGAGGTCCCAGCGGCCCTCGGGGACCGGCCCGACGGAGTCGGTCCCGGCGACGAGCGAACGCCAGAACGCGACACGGTCGGGCGCACCGGGAAAACGGCAGGAAATACCGATGACCGCGACCCGGCCCGCATTTCCCCGTGCCCGCTCCCGGTCCGGCGAATCCGGCGAGACCGATGTCAAGGCAACCTCCACGCAAGCACGGGACACGCGACTTCGGCACTGATCGCAACTGCTGGCGACGCTATGGACGGTTGTCCCCTAGCGACAACCCCTAGGTGGCCCGACGCGCCCCTAAATGGCAGCTCAGAGGGGGTGAGCGGCACTGTTCGCGCAGGTCAGGCCCGCACCCGCCGCACGGGTGGGGGTGGGTCTGGACCCACCGTGAACAGGGTGCCCAGCCGGATTCCCCCACCCCCGGCACCGGCCTACTGTCAGTGGGGAGGGGAATTCAGCGACTCAGGGAAGCGGATATGACACAGAGCCAGGTGACGAGTCGAATCGCACATGACGAGCCGGACAACACCCGGGTCGACGAGCCCAGCACCGGCGCGCGGATCGCGGCGATCGGGGCGATGCTGTTCTTCGACATCATCGCCCCGCTCGGCCTGTTCTACGGGTTGCGCGCGGCCGGGGTGTCGATCTGGGTGGCGCTGCTGGCGGGCAGCGTGCCGCCCGCGGCGCACTACGCGTGGCAGTTCGCCCGCAACCGCAGGGTCGACGGCCTCGGCCTGTTCATGATCTCGGCGATCCTGCTGGGCACGTTGGCCTCGTTCCTCACCGGGGACCCGAGGCTGCTGCTGGCCAAGGACGCGTGGATCACCCTGATCGCGGGGGTGTGGATCTGCGGCACGCTGTTCGCCGCGCGCCCGTTCCTCTACCGGCTCATGGTGCCGATCATGCCGAACAAGCACGTCGTGCGCCTCGAGGAGCTGTGGCGCGACTCCCCCAAGGCCCGCCGGGTGCTGCGCACCATGACGTGGGTGTGGGGCCTGGGCTTCCTGCTCGACTCGGTGGCCCGCGTGGTCGTGGCCTACACCCTGGACCTGGACGCGGTCCCGGTGGTCAACACGGTGCTGATCGTCGTGCTCATCTTCGCGCTGCAGGCCTACTCCCAGCTCCACGGCAAGTTCTCCGGCTTCTTCGCCGCGCTGAAGAAGGGCGAGCCGATGGGTGACGAGGTCCGGTCCGCATGAGCCACATCGCCTTCTTCAGCCTCCCGGCCGCGGGCCACGTCTACCCGACGCTGGCCGTGGTGTCCGAACTGGTCTCGCGCGGCCACCGGGTCACCTACCTGACCACGGACGCCTTCGCCGACCTGGTGCGCGCCGCGGGCGCCGAGGCGGTGGTCTACGAGTCGCGGTGGAACCCGGAGGCGGAGGGCGACCCCGCCGAGGCCGAGCGCAAGGCCGCCGAGTTCCCCCTGGAACTGGTCCGCCAGGCGCTGGCCCCGGTCCCCGCCGCCGAGGAGCGCTTCGGCGCCGACCTGCCCGACCTGGTCGTCTACGACGGCCACTTCGCCCACGTCGTGCGCGTGCTGCGCAGGCACTGGAACCGCCCGGGCGTCCAGTTCTGGCCCACCTTCGCCACGGGCAAGGCGTTCTCCCTCATGGAGGAACTGGCCAAGGACGCGCCCCCGCCCGCCCCCCTGCCCCCCGGCTCCCTGGCCGAGGTCATGGCCCGGATGGAGCGCTACCTGGCCGACCACGGCGCGGCCGAGATCCCCCTGCCCGAACTGGACCCCCTGGAGTCCGAAGGCCTCTACCTGGTCTTCCTCCCCCGCGAATTCCAGTTCGACGGGGAGGCGTTCCCGGACAACTTCGCCTTCGTCGGGCCCTGCCCCCGCCCCACCCCCGGCACCTGGGTCCCACCGACCGACAACCCCGTGCTCCTCATCTCCATGGGCACCACCGGCTTCGCCACCCCCGACTTCTTCCGGGACTGCGCCAAGGCCTTCGCGGACCAGCCATGGCACGTGGTCATCGCCACCGGAACCCACATCGACCCCGCCACCCTCGCCCCCCTGCCCCCCAACGTCGAGGCCCACCAACAGATCCCGCAACTGGACATCCTCCCCCACACCCGCCTGTTCATCACCCACGGCGGCATGGGCTCCACCATGGAGTCCCTGGCCAACGGCGTCCCCCTGGTCTTCACCCCCCACACCCCGGAGCAGAGGGCCATCGCCCGCCGGGCCACCGACCTGGGCCTGGGCCACACCCTCGCCCCCGAGGGCATCACAGCCACAGCCCTGCGCGACCTGGTCAACAAGACCGACGAGAACGAGACGATCCGCCGCCGCACCCGCCGCATGCGCGAGGCGATCGAGAGAGCAGGCGGCACCACCACCGCCGCGGACCAAGTGGAGGCCTTTCTCACCTCTCACCGATAGAGGTCTCCACCGCATGGAGCCGGTGGTGGTCCGGGACGCCCCCCTTCCCGCACCGCCACCGGCTCCGCACCCCTTTCTCCCGCCCCCGCCCAGCCACAAGCAAGGCCCCGAAACCGCATCACCGCGACCCCGCGGCGACCAACACCGCACTGACGGGTTCAAGCTCGGCGACCACCTCATCGAGCTCAGCACCAGAAAGCGCGTCATACGGCGCAGCAGCCAACTCATCGGTGAGCGCTTCGATGCGCCGCTTGGTCTCCCGCCCGACGGCGGTGAGCCGGCCATCGCTGTCAACGAGCCCCCGCTCCCGCAACCCACCCATGACCACGGCCAACCGCTCCCCCGGCAGATGGTGAACGCGCCCGAACGACTCCGCCGGGTAGATACCCATTTCCAACGCGCTGAGCAGATGCGCCTCCGTCCCCCCGACGCGCGCCGCCACCAGAGCGGCGACATGCCCGTCCCCGCGGTGCTCGCGCAACATCGTCGCGGAATGCCACAACCGGGCGACCGGATCCGCGGGCACCGCGAGCGTGCGCATCCCCGCGTACACCACCCGACCTTCCGTGGGCGCGCTCGTCGCGGCTTTCGTGATCAGGTCGGCAGCGCGCGCCACCCCCGGCGACTCGGCCAGTTCCCCGACTATCCGCCGCAAAGACGCCGCGCTGCCCCGCTCCCGCGCCGCGAGGGACGCCTCCGGCGGAATCGTCTCCCACGCGCTCGGGATGTGCCGCGCGGCCTCCCCGTCGGCGAAGCTGTAGAAGGCCGCGTGCACGACCTCCGCCGACACCCGCCCCAGCGGCGCGGCCCGGCTGGCGAAGTAGCCGCCCCAGTAGGTGCGGTGCCCGAGCGCGGCGAACTCCCGATCGCACTCGTCGGCGAAGTAGGTGACCAGGCAGATCGGCTCCAGGAGCTCGTGCATGCGGCGGGCGGTGCGACTCATGGCCGACATCATGCCCGCGGCCCCACCCGCCTTGACGCCCCCCGACCCCCTTCCGGACAATCGTGCCACCAGCCCGCACCCGAAGGAGCCCCCGTGCACGAGCGCCTGCGCGAGCACGCCTTGGCGCTCCCCCGCAGCGGCTTCCTGGTCGTGCTCAAGCTCTGCCAGGTCCTCAAGAGCCTCGCCATCCTCCTCAGCCTGCTGCTGCTGTGCTTCGGCCTCTGGTTCCCCTTCGTCCCCGCCGTCCTCAGCGCCCGCCGCACCGCCACCGCGCACCGTAGGGCGGCCCGCCGCTGGTCGGCGGTGCAGATCCCCGAGCCGTACGAACCACGCCCACCCGCCATCGAGCCGCAGGAGGACGGCCGCTTCAAACACGGCGCCCGCCTCTACCGACGGCGCTGGTGGCCGCAGTTCCTCGACAACATGACCTGGCTCAACCGCGACCGCGCCACCGCCCGCGACATCCTGTGGATGCTGGTCGACCCCTTCGTCGGACTGCCCTTGGTCCTGATCGGACCAGCCCTCGTCCTCGGTGGCGCGGCCGCCATCGCCCTGCCCCTGCTCACCCTCCCCATCCCCGCCGCGGTCGAGGTGGCGGGCGGGGTGGTCGCGATAGCGGCAGGCCTGGCGCTCGGTGCGCCGCTGCTGCGCGCGCACGCCCGCTGGACACGCGTCCTGCTGGCCCCCGAGTCAGCGCGCGCGGCCGTCCGCAGCCAACGCCGCACCCGCTGGTTCATCGCGCGCGGCTACGCCCTGGCCAGGCCCCTGATCCTCTTAGGACAGTCGCTCGGCAACCTGGTGGTCGGCCTGGTGACGCTCGTCGGCGTCACCCTGACCGGCGTCGTCGCCACCCCGCTCCTCCACGCCGTCCGACCGCTGGCCGACCTGCACCGCAGACAGGCCCACCAGTGGTCGGGCGTGCATGTCCCCCGCCCGTACCGCCTGCCCCCCGAGGCCCCCGCCCAGCGCGAGGACGGGATGTACGAGTACGGGCACCGCCTCTACCGCACCCCCGCGGTCCCGGCGCTGCGCCTGCGGGCCCGCAGCGCCCTGCGCGACCCGGCGACCTGGCGGGACCTGGGCTTCCTGCTGCTGAGCCCGCTGCTCGCGGTCATCCCGGCGCTGGCCACGGCCCTGTTCGTCCTCGGCATCTTCGGCATCGCCTGGCCCCTGCCCTGGCGCGACCACTGGGCCTGGGGCCTCACCCCCTGGGTGGCCATCCCCCTCGGCTACGCCATCGCCCTGCTGGCCGCGGCGATCTCGGCGCCGCTCATGCGCGCCCACGCCGCCTGCACCAGCGCCCTCCTCGGCCCCACGGCGACGGAGCGCGAGGAGCAGCGCACCCGCGCCATCACCGAGACCCGCCCCGAGTCCACCTGGGCCGAGTCCACCGAACTGCGCCGCGTCGAACGCGACCTGCACGACGGCGCCCAGGCCCGGCTCGTGGCCATCGGCATGGCCCTGAGCAACATCGAGTTCCTCATCGACAGCGACCCCGACCAGGCCAAGGCCCTGGCCGCGGGCACCCGCGCCGCCTCCGTCACCGCCCTGGGCGAACTGCGGTCCCTGGTCCGCTCCATCCACCCCCCGGTGCTGTCCGAGCGCGGCCTGGGCGACGCCCTCAAGGCCCTGGCCCTGGACCTGCCCCTCACCACCCACGTCACCGTCGACCTGCCCGGCTCCCTGGAGCCCCCCGTCGAGTCCGCCGCCTATTTCGCGGGCGCCGAACTGCTCAGCAACGCCATCCGCCACGGCGACGCCGACGAGACCTGGATCGACCTGCGCCACGAACGGGGCACGCTCACCCTCTCCGTCCTGGACGACGGCCGGGGCGGGGCGGACCCCACCCGGGGCACCGGCCTCACCGGCATCCAGCGCCGGATAGCCGTCTTCGACGGCACCCTCCAGGTGACCAGCCCGACCGGCGGCCCCACCAAAGCCGTCATCGGCATCCCCTGCGCCCTGCTCCCCCCTCGATAGCCCCGCGAGCGCGCCCGGTCAGAAATCCCCTGGGTAGGCTCATCCCGTGCGCATCGTGATCGCTGAGGACCTGCACCTGCTGCGCGACGGGCTCAGCCTGGTCCTGAGCACCCGCGGCTACGAGATCGTCGCCGCCGTCGGCAGCGGCCCCGAACTGCGCGCCGCGCTCGACGAGCACCGACCCGACCTGGCCATCGTCGACGTCCGGCTGCCGCCGACCTACACCGACGAGGGCATCAAGATCGCCCTCGAGGCGCGCCGCAAGCACGCGAACCTGCCCGTGCTGGTCCTGTCCCAGCACGTCGAGCAGCTCTACGCCCGGGAACTGCTCGCCGACGGCACCGGGGGCATCGGCTACCTGCTCAAGGACCGGGTGATGGGCGGCAACCAGTTCATCGAGGCCGTCACCTGCGTCGCGGGCGGCGGCACCGTCATGGACCCCGACGTCATCACCAAGCTCATGGCCCGCAACACCAAGCGCGACGCCGTGGCCGCCCTGACCCCGCGCGAGCAGGACATCCTCACCCTGATGGCCGAGGGCCTGTCCAACACCGCCATCGCCGACCGCCTGGTGGTCAGCGAGGGGGCGGTCAGCAAGCACACCACCAACATCTTCCTCAAGCTCGACATCCCCCAGTCCAACGACGCCAACCGCCGCGTCCTCGCCGTCCTGGCCTACCTCGACGGCCGCAGGACCGACTAGGTCCATGGGCTTGCCGAAACACGGCCCAGCGCTCAGGGCATGACCTTGTCCAGGGCGGTGGCGAGGTCGGCGATGATGTCCTCCGGCTCCTCCAGGCCCACCGACAGCCGCAGGTGCCCGTACTCCCGGAACACCGCCGGGTAGTGCTCGGTCCCCGCCCGGCCGTCGGTCCCCACATGCACGATCAGCGTCTCGTCGTGCCCCAGGGACACCGCGGAGGTGATCACCCGCAGCGCCGAGACGAAGCTGTTCTGCAGGTCCGGGGGGCCGTCCAGGGCGAAGGACAGCACGCCGCCGTTGCCCTGGAACTGGCGTTGCGCCAAGGCGTGGTGGGGGTGGCCTGCCAGGCCGGGGTAGGCGGTGAAGGCGATGCGGGGGTCGGCGGCGAGGTAGTGGGCGACGGCGTGGGCGGTGGCCTGCTGCTGGCGCATCCGCAGGGGGAGGGTGACCGAGCCGCGCATGATGAGCCAGGCGTTGAACGGGGACAGGGTGGCGCCGACGTCGACCAAGGCGTCGGCGCGGATGGGGTCGAGAAGGACGTGGGAGCCGATGATGGCGCCGCCCATGGCGTCGCCGTGGCCGTTGATGTACTTGGTGAGGGAGTGCACGACGAGGTCGGCGCCGTGGGCGAGGGGGCGGTAGACCGGCGGTGGGGTGAAGGTGCTGTCGACGGTGAGCAGCGCCCCGGCGGCGTGGGCGATCTCGGCCAGGGCGGGGATGTCGGCCACGGCGGTGGTGGGGTTGGCGATGGTCTCGGCGTGGATGAGCCGGGTGGTGGGCCGGACCGCCGCGCGGACGGCGTCGTGGTCGGTGATGTCGACGAAGGTGGCCTCGACCCCGTAGCGCTTGGGCAGCAGGTCGCCGAGCAGCCGCCACACGGCCTCGTACCCGACGGTGGACACCACGGCGTGGTCGCCGGTGCGCAGCAGGCCGAAGAACAGCGCGTGCAGCGCCGCCACCCCGCTGGCGAACGCGATCGCCGACCCCCCGCCCTCCATGGCGGCCAGCTTGGTCTCGAGCGCGTGCTGGTTGAACCCGCCGTTGCGGCTGTACATCAACTCGCCCGCCCCGGACCAGTCCATCGTGGCCGGGTCGTCGGGCAGCCGGTAGCAGTTCGCCATGACCAACGGCCCGCGCAGCGCCCCGGTGGCGGGGTCGACGTGGTTTCCCCCGTGGACGGCCCAGGTGGCCTCGCCCACCGTGCCGGGGTCGTGCTTGTCGGGGTGGTGGGTCGCGAGGCGCTTTTCGGTCGGTGTCACCTGCCCCATTCTGCGACCACGGGGCCAGGCCAGCACGATGAGGCGATTCCACCGATGATTGCGCGCCCCGAGCGGAGTCTCACCGAATATGAACGACTTCTGGCCCCTGGTCCACGCCGAACGCGCCACACTGGCCGACGACCTCGCCCACATCAGCGCCGACCACTGGGACACCCCGTCGCTATGCACGGGTCTGTCCGCGCGGGAGGTCCTCGCCCATCTCACCGCCGGGGCGACGCTGCGCTTCCCCCGGTGGTTCGCAGGCGTCCTGCGCCACCGCTTCGACTTCGACAAACAAGTCGACATGCGCCTGCGCGAGCACCTGGGCGATTCAGGCGCTGAGACGCTCGACCGGTTCAGGGCGGCGGTGGGCAACACCAGCACACCACTGGGTTTCCGGGGGACCGCACTGGGCGCCCTGGCGGAGACCGTCGTGCACGCCGAGGACATCCGCCGCCCGCTTGACCTGCGCCGCGACTACCCCGAGCAGGTTCTCACCGAGGTCGCGGCGCACTACGCGGGCACGGACATGGTCGTCCTCGCCAAGAGCCGCGTCACCGGCCTGCGGCTCACCGCCACCGACACCGGGTTCACCACGGGGACGGGCCGCGAGGTGCGGGGCCCAACCCTTTCCCTGGTGATGGCGATGACCGGCCGAGTCGCGTTTTGTGACGACCTGACCGGAGTGGGGGTCACCGAATTGCGTTCGCGGTGCTGAGATTGACACCTGACCGGTCGAGCCTGCGCGCCTAACTTGCCAGGGCCACCTTCTCCTCCACCAGCGCAACAGTCCGCCGCAGCAACGCGCCCGCGCTCTTGAGGTCGAGCTGGCGCACCGCCCCGGTCAGCACGATGGCGGCGACCGGCGCGGGCCCGCCCAGGCACAACGGCGCCGCGACCTCCACGAGGCCGGAGGAGGGGCGGGCGTAGGCGAGGCCGGTGCGGCGGACGAGTTCCAGCTCCTCGCGCAGGCTGACCGAGGTGAGCGCCCGCGACGACGTGGCGATCAAGAGCTTGCCCGGGGCGGTGGTGTGCGCGGGCGACGGGGTGCGCACGGCGCGGGCCATGGAAGTGTGGTCGTGGTCGTGCAGGACGGCGGTGTGGGTGATCGTGGCGCCGGTGAGCATGGCGAGGCTGGCCACCTGCCGGGTCTGCTGCACGAGTTCGAGCAGGTGCGGCGTGAGCAGGGTCGGCAGGGTGTCGACGGCGGCCTCCGCGCGGGGGCGGGCCAGGGTGCGCAGGTAGTCGCCGGTGCGGTAGGCCTTGTCGGCGTCGCGTTCGGCCAGCCGCAGGTCGGTGAGGATGCTCATGGTGCGGTGCAGCGAGGACTTGGGCAGGTCGAGGCGGTCCGCGAGCTGGGAGAGGGTCAACACGCCCCGCGCCTCGGCGAGGACCTCCAGGACGGCGAAGACCCGGCGCAGTGGTCCGCCGCCCGCGCGGCTGTCGGGGCTGAGCGGGGTGTGGCCCATGGTGTGCCTCCCGTCCTCGTTCGATGTCACCGATTCTTGGTCTACCGGCCGCTGCGCGGCTCGCGCAAAGGGGCACAGCACGCCTGGCCCGTGCTGTCATCGGGCGGGGCCCTTTGCGACTGTTCGGCCGAGGCGGCGACGGCCGGGTGTTCGGAAATCCGGGACTCGGCGTTGAGGCGCCGCCGCGCGTCGGCTTACGTTGCGGCCATGGAACTCGCGAGCACGCAGGAGCAGTCCGAGGACGGCGGTGCCCGCCGCGTCCTGTTGGCCGGTCCGCGATCGTTCTGCGCTGGGGTGGAACGCGCGATCGAGATCGTGGAGAAAGCGCTGGAGCACCAGGGTGCCCCGGTCTACGTGCGCAAGCAGATCGTCCACAACGCGCACGTGGTCGACGACCTGGCCAATCGGGGGGCGGTGTTCGTCGAGGAACTGGACGAGGTCCCCGACGGCGCGACGGTCGTGTTCTCCGCGCACGGGGTCTCCCCCGCGGTGCGCGAGGACGCCGACCAGCGCGGCCTCGAGGTGATCGACGGGACCTGCCCGCTGGTCACCCGCGTGCACGCCAAGGCGCGCAGGCTCGCCGCGCGCGGCGACACGATCGTGCTCATCGGCCACGCCGGGCACGAGGAGGTCGAGGGCACGATGGGCGAGGCCCCGGAGTCGATGGTGCTGGTGGACAAGCCGGGCGACATCGACGCGCTGGACCTGCCCGACCCGGAGAAGGTGTCCTACCTGACCCAGACGACGCTGTCGGTCGACGAGACAGCGGTGTTCATCGACGAGCTCAAGCAGAAGTTCCCGCTGTTGCAAGAGTCCGCCGCGGACGACATCTGCTATGCGACCACCAACCGGCAGAACGCCCTGCGCGAGATCACCGCCGAGTCCGACCTGGTGCTCGTCGTCGGCTCCACCAACTCCTCCAACTCGGTGCGGCTCGTCGAGCTGGCCCGCAAGGAGGGCACGCCCGCGTACCTGATCGACCGGGCCGCGGACATCAAGCCGGAGTGGCTCGACGGCGTGACCACGGTCGGCCTCACCGCGGGCGCCTCGGCGCCGCCCGCGCTGGTCGAGGAGGTCGTCGAGGCGCTGCGCCTGCGCGGCCCGGTCACCGTGGAGGAGCGCGAGATCACCCGGGAGACCACGCAGTTCGAACTGCCCTCCGCGCTGCGCGGGCGAGGCAGGCACGAGACGGAGGCGAGCGCATGACGGGCCAGCTCAGTCTGCTCGGCGGGATCACCGGCCCCGACCGGCTCAAGGCGTTGAACCCCGGCGACCTGCCCGCGCTGGCCGCCGAGATCAGGCAGTTCCTGATCGACCGGGTGTGCCGCAGCGGCGGGCACCTCGGCCCGAACCTGGGGGTGGTGGAGCTGACCATCGCTTTGCACCGGGTGTTCGACTCCCCCGCCGACCGCCTGGTGTTCGACACCGGCCACCAGGCCTACGTGCACAAGATCCTGACCGGCCGCCAGCAGGGGTTCGACACCCTGCGCGCCGAGGGCGGGATGTCCGGCTACCCCTCGCGCGCCGAGTCCGAGCACGACCTGGTGGAGAGCTCGCACGCGTCGAGCTCGCTGTCCTGGGCCGACGGCCTGGCCAAGGCGCTGCGGTTGCGCGGCGACCACGACCGGCGGGTGGTCGCGGTCATCGGCGACGGCGCGCTCACCGGCGGCATGGCCTGGGAGGCGCTGAACAACCTGGGCACGGGCAACGGCAGGGTTGTCGTCGTACTCAACGACAACGGCCGCTCCTACGACCCCACTGTCGGCGGTCTCGCGGAGCACCTGCGGGCCCTGCGCGAGGGCACGCACGAGGGCCCGAACCTGTTCCAGGACCTCGGTCTCACCTACCTCGGCCCGGTCGACGGGCACGACACCGCCGCGACCGAGGCGGCGCTGCGCGCGGCGGGCGCGGACGAGACCGGCCCGGTGCTGGTGCACTGCGTCACCGAGAAGGGGCGCGGCTACCCGCACGCGGAGAACGACGAGGCCGACCGCATGCACGGCATCGGCGTGCTCGACCCCGAGACGGGCAAGGCCCCCGGCGGCGCGCGGAGCTGGACGAGCGTGTTCGGCCAGGAACTCGTCTCAGTCGGCGAGGCGAACCAGGACGTGGTGGCGCTGACCGCGGCGATGCTGCGCCCGGTGGGGCTGCACGGGTTCGCGACCCGCTTCCCGGAGCGGGTCTTCGACGTCGGCATCGCCGAGCAGCACGCGGTGACCAGCGCCGCCGGGTTGGCCGACGGCGGCCTGCACCCGGTGGTGTGCCTGTACGCGACGTTCCTCAACCGGGCGGTCGACCAGGTGATGATGGACGTGGCGCTGCACCGGCTGGCGGTGACGTTCGTGCTCGACCGGGCGGGCGTGACCGGCCCGGACGGGGCCAGCCACCACGGCATGTGGGACCTGGCGCTGCTGGCCACCGTGCCGGGGATGCGGGTCGCCGCGCCGCGCGACACCGTCCAGCTCGCCGCGCTGCTGCGCGAGGCCGTCGCCATGACCGACGGGCCGACAGCGCTGCGGTTCCCCAAGGCAGGCGCGGGGGCGGAGATCCCGGCGCTGAGCCGGATCGACGGCCTGGACGTGCTGCACCGCAGCAAGTCGCTGCCGCTGGACGTGCTGATCGTGTCCTCCGGCGTCCTCGCGGCCCCCGCCGTGCTGGCCGCCGAACTGCTGGCCGCCCAGGGCGTCGGCGTGACCGTCGTCGACCCGCGGTGGCTGCTGCCGGTCAACCCGACGCTGGTGCACCTGGCCTCCCGGCACCGCACGGTCCTCACCCTGGAGGACGGCGTGCGCACCGGCGGCGTGGGCTCCGCGCTGGCGAGCGCCTGCGCCGAGGCGGGGGTGCCCGCCCCCGTTCGCACCCTGGGCCTGCCCGACGAGTTCCTCGACCACGGCCCCCGCGGCGGCATCCTCGACAAGGCAGGCCTGTCCGCCGCCGCGATCGCCGACACCGCACTGGCCCAGCACACCTCCGCAACCCCGAAGGCCCTGCCCGTGGGCCTGGAAGGAGCTCCCCGATGACCACGACAGCGTCGGCCCCGGTCTCGCTCGGCCTGCCGGAGGCGCCCCCGCCCGTCCTCGCCCCGCGCCGCAAGACCCGGCAGTTGCAGGTCGGGACGGTGGGTGTCGGTTCGGACCACCCGATCTCGGTGCAGTCGATGACGACGACCTTGACCTCGGATGTCAACGCCACGTTGCAGCAGATCGCGGAGTTGACCGCGGCGGGCTGCGACATCGTCCGGGTGGCCTGCCCGTCCGCCGACGACGCCGAGGCGCTGCCCGCGATCGCGGCCAAGTCGCAGATCCCGGTGATCGCCGACATCCACTTCCAGCCCAAGTACGTCTTCGCCGCGATCGAGGCCGGGTGCGCGGCGGTGCGGGTGAACCCGGGCAACATCCGCAAGTTCGACGACCAGGTCAAACAGATCGCCCACGCGGCCCGCGACCACCGCACCCCCATCCGGATCGGGGTCAACGCCGGGTCGCTGGACCCCCGCCTGCTGGCCAAGCACGGCAAGGCCACCCCGGAAGCGTTGGCCGAGTCGGCACTGTGGGAGGCGTCGCTGTTCGCCGAGCACGACTTCCACGACATCAAGATCTCGGTCAAGCACAACGACCCCGTGGTCATGGTCCGGGCGTATGAGATCCTCGCCGAGCAGTGCGACTACCCGCTGCACCTGGGCGTCACCGAGGCCGGACCCGCCTTCCAGGGCACCATCAAGTCCGCGGTCGCCTTCGGCGCGCTGCTGCGCCAGGGCATCGGCGACACCATCCGGGTGTCGCTGTCGGCCCCACCGGTCGAGGAGATCAAGGTCGGCACGCAGATCCTGCAATCGCTGAACCTGCGCCCACGCAAGCTCGAGATCGTCTCCTGCCCGTCCTGCGGCCGCGCCCAGGTCGACGTCTACACCCTCGCCGAGCAGGTCACCGCAGGCCTGGAGGGCATGGAGGTCCCACTGCGCGTCGCGGTCATGGGCTGCGTCGTCAACGGCCCCGGCGAGGCCCGCGAAGCCGACCTCGGCGTCGCCTCCGGCAACGGCAAAGGCCAGATCTTCGTCAAGGGCGAGGTCATCAAGACCGTCCCCGAACACCAGATCGTCGAGACCCTCATCGAAGAGGCCATGCGCATCGCCGAGG
>NZ_WHOL01000084.1 GCF_009745975.1 Actinokineospora pegani
TTCGGTGAATACCTCGCTCGGCTTCTTCCAGTCGTGGAGTTTACGGGGTCGGTCGTTGATCTCGGCGGCGATGGCGGCGAGGTAGGTCGGGTCGCTGGTGATCTCGATGCCCTTGGGCAGGTATTCGCGGACGATGCGGCTGAGGTTGTCGTTGCTGCCTCGTTCCCAGACATCGTTGTGCAGGGCCATTCCCGAGCCGCGGTCCCACGTCAACGAACGCCGGGTCGTGGCCGGGAGGTCGCCGACGGCGGCGATGGATCATCGAACCGACTGGTGCGTTCGACCAGGGTCGCCACCGCCGACTTGCCGCCCTTGCCGATCACCGGATCCCCTTCCCAGTGACCAGCCACGGCACGCCCGGCGACCTCGTCGGGGCGTTCATCGATGTAGTGGCGCTCCCGGATCCGCGGGGCGGGTGCCGGGCGGGGCCCGGTGCGCAGCGCGATCAACTCCCGGCGCAGCATCGCGACAGGCTGGGCATACACCCACTCATAGATCGCCTCGTGACTCACCCGGCAAGGGTCCCCGGCCCGATACTGCCGTGCCAACCGGCCCGCGACCGGGTCCACACCGACCGGTCCACCGCCATCACCCTCGACCGCCACCGCCCGATACCCCTCCCGGCCACCATGACGACCCACCTCACGCGAGACCACCGACGGGTCACGACCGATCCGCACCGCGATGACCCTGAACTCCAACAACTCCACCAGGCCCCGGGAGACCTCCTCCCGATCAGCCAACGTCAACATCTCCCGCACGACAGGGAATCCTTCCCCACCGAACACCAAGATCACATGCTACCCGCCTGAACCTGCCAGCAGGTGAAGCCGGTCGCTGGGGACGACGGTGGACAGCCCGGACTCTTTCCCGATTGCCCGCCCGATGCGAGCCAGTCCACCAAACGATCCGTGAAACATTTCGATCATACGCCCAACTGGTCCGCCTGTTTCAACACGCGTCGAACCGAGGCGTTCTCGGCGTGCGATTCAAGTTGTCTTCGGAATTTTTGAAACGTAAAGTCGACGCGGGCAGACCGGATGTAGGGGTACTCGTCGAGAAAACCTTGCCAGGTTTCGCAGGCCAGTTCGAGACGGCCCTGCTGGAAATGCAACTCGGCGAGTTGGTGGGTGGTCAGGATGCGGGACCGGCGTTGTGTTCCCGGGGACTGCCGGAGTGATTCCCGCCACGCGCGCTCGGCCCCGTGGTGATCACCAAGCAAGGCCAGCACCTGGCCGGCGCGGTGCGCGTGCTCCGCCTTGCTGCCCGTGACGTCGACGCCGGTCTCATCCAGGTGTCTTTCAGCTTCGGTCAACTGGACAAGAGCCTTGTCGCGTTCGGAAAGAGTCGCGTGCGCCACGGCGGCTTGCCCGAGCAAAGCCGCGCGGGTGCCGGGTGGCGTCGAGGAGCCCGCACGGGCCACGGCCGTATCCGCCAGCAAGATCATCTGCCGGTGGCGGCCCAGGAACCGGGCCTGCGAACTCATGCTGCCCAAGACGGCCGCCTGACCGACGGCGTCACCTGCTTCGCTCATCAAGTGCAACGCGACGCGGTAATAGCGCTGAGCCAAGTGGTGGTACAGGCTGTCGAAGCACATGAACCCGAGCAGGCGGGTGAGTCCGGCTGTTGCGCTGAGCGAGACGGGTGGAGGAGGCTCGGTTCTGCTCAACTGCAGCCGGGGCGTGACGTCGGTGGCCAGGTAGGCGGCAAGTGCGAGACGGGCGTGGCCACCCCCGAACGCCTCCCCCGCTGCGGCGAATGCCGAGGTCATCGCCTCGACCGCGGCCCAGGCTCCGCGTTCGATCGGGCTGAGGTCGGCCAAGCGGACCGTACGGGCGGATGACCATTCGGGGGCCACCGCCCAGTCGGCCCGAAATGGCTGTTCGCGCAGCAGGGTCCTGCGCACCGGGTCCAGGTCGGCCAGCACGAGCTGGCGCAGACCTTGCACACCCGAAGTCTCCTCCACCAGCGCCGTGCCCACCACCGGCGAATCGGTCATTCCGGTCTCCGCCACAGCGATGTGACGGCCGAGGCGGCGGGACATCGCCTCGGCCACGAGTGTGGGGACCGGTGGGCGTGGGCGGCTTCCGGACAGCCAGTGCGACACCGCCGTCCGGTCGTAGTGGAATGTCAGGCCCGCTTCCGCCGCGACGCGGTTGACCGCGGCTGCGAAGTTGTGATTCGTCCAGCGCGCTTCTCTGATCAGCGCACGAAGCGCATCATTGTGTCTACGGCTTTGCGGCGACATTTCTCTCCGAACAAGCGGGCGGGCATCCGCCAGTCTTCGCCAATGACAGAACCGAATCCTTCATTGTTCGCTGACTTGCTCTTCTCACAGCCAATCATCACGCCGTCGACCTGGCAACCGGCAACAGGGTGACATCGCCTCACTTACGCACTCCGACTTGTGTTTCGGCGCACACGGACGCGCGTGCACGCGTGTTTTCCGCGAAACACCAGGCAATGAGCGGAACGTGAACACGTTCAACATCGACAGGTTGTGGAGTCGCGCTTCGCCTGTTGTGATGAAGAAGGCACCTCGCTCCGCCGAGTTGGCCCGGAAAGGCGGACATCGGTACGAGCACCGCGAGGAGTGGGCTGTTGTTCGCGTGCCCATCTCCGCTTGCCCCGTGCAGGGCGGCCGTCAAAAGTCGTGGCCCGCCCGGCCAGACCACCCGCGGGTGCACCGACGACTAATCTCCACGAAAGGACAACTGATGAGGAAATCGCGTTTCGGCATGGTGGCGGTGGCGTTGACCACTCTCGGCTTGCTCGCGGTTCCGCAGGCCAGCGCGCAGGCCGCCGCAGCACCCGCCAACGTGACCTGCGCCTCGGGAAGCGCGGTGCTCGACTTCACCCCCGGCATGGGGGTGACGACCGCACCCATCGTGGCCAGCGGCAAGGGCACGGCGTCCGGCTGCTCCGGCATCGTCGGTCGGACGGCGTTCACCGGGATCGACGGCATCCTCACCTACTACGCCTCGGGCGTCGCCTCGTGCTCTTGGGGCAAGGGGTCCGGGTACTTCGTCCTCCAGCTCAACACGACCCCGACCCAGGTCCTGCGGGGTGAGTTCGTCCTCTCCACCCGGGGGCTGACCGCCACTTTCACCGGTGAGGCGAACTCGGTCGGCATCGCCCAGGCGACCAATCCGACCGAGGACTGCGTCAACGTCCCGGTCACCAAGGTCCGGTCCCTCTTCGAGCCGATCTACATCGTGACCTCCTGACGCGCCCCTCGGTGGCGCCCCTGTCCGCTGCGCGGGCACGGGTGCCCCGGGGTGGTCGTGGCCTGCCCGGTCACCGACTCCCTCGACGGTGACCGGGCACCAGGCCGACAACCTCGCCCGGTGGAACCAGGACGGAGAAGGCATGGAACCCGCACCTTCACCCAGGAACTTCGCCTCCGCCCGTGTGGCGGGCCGGTTCACCCCGGGCATCCTGGGAGCCCGCCTGACTGAGGCGGGGCTGTTCGATTCGGCTGTGCTCCTCGAACGCGACGGCGAGTGCAGGGTGGGCCTCGGCGCGGTGGTGCGCGTGACCGTGGACCGCGACGAGATCCACTGCTGGAGCGACGGTGGTCGCGTGCGGAGCCGACCGAGGCCACCGGAGGCCCTGGACGGCGTGCGCGAGGCGTTGGCGGATTCCCCCGTGCGGGACTGGTCCGCCTACGGGTGGATCGGGTTCGACCACTCCGGTGTCCCGGCGGACCGGGGAAACCCGCCGTCCGCAGGCCCGTCCGTCCACGTCGTCGTCCCGCACACCGAAGTGATCATCCATCCCGAACAGCTGGTGGTGCGCAGTGTCGATCACGCGACCCTGGGCCGAGTCGTCGACTTCCTGAGCAACCCCGTCCCGTGCAGGCTCTACACACCGCGACCGGTCGACGTTGACCGTGATCGCGACGCGTACGAGAAAATGGTGCGCCGCTGCATCGGTGAGATCCGAGCGGGCCGAGCGCGCAAGGTGGTGCTCTCCCGCAGCGTCCCGATCGACTTCGTCCCCGACCTGGTGGGCACCTACGTCCAGGGCCGGGCGGCCAACCCACTGGCGCACTCCTTCCTCGTCGACCTCGGTGGTCGACAAGCGGTCGGGTTCTCCCCCGAGAGGCTGCTCGAGGTCACCGCGGGGGGCCGGGTCTGCACCGAACCCCTGGCCGGGACCCGCGCTCACGGCCTGGGGCAGGACCGTGACGAGCAGTTGCGGGCCACTCTTCTCGCCGACCCCAAGGAGATCTACGAACACGCCATCTCGGTTCGCGCCGCCCGCGACGAGCTCACCGGGGTCTGCGCGCCGCACTCGGTCGCGGTGCACGACTTCCTCTCCGTCCGGGAACGCGGCACGGTGCAGCACCTGGGTTCGTCGGTGGTCGGTCGGCTCGCCCCCGACCGCACCGCCTGGCAGGCGTTGGAAGCGGTGCTGCCCGCGGTCACCGCCACCGGCATCGAGAAGGCCGATGCCCGGTCGCGCATCGCGGAGCTGGAGGACAGCCCACGGGGCCTCTACGGCGGGGCCGTCCTGGTCGCCGACCACACCGGCATGCTGGACGCGGTGCTGGTGCTGCGGACCGTCTTCCACGAGCGCGGTCGCACCTGGGTCCGCAGTGGATCGGGGATTGTCGCCGATTCGGTGCCCGCCCGCGAGTACGAGGAGACCTGCGAGAAACTCCGCAGCGTCGCCGCCCACGTGGTGCCGCTGGAGTCGCCATGAGCCGCCCCCGCACCCGACCCGGTGACCAGGCGCTTCCCGGCTCCGCCGTCGACGCCCTCGCCCACTGCATGCGGAGCCTGCGCTCAGTCCGCCGCTTCCTGGCCGCCGACGTCGACCAGCGCAGCGTCGATTTCGTGCTGGACCTCGCGACCCGGGCCGGATCGGCGAAGAACAGGCAGCCCTGGCGGTTCGTGGTGGTGCGCGACGCGGCCGTCCTGGCCGAGCTGACCGGCTGGTACCGGCGCTCCTGGCAGAAGCTGGCAGACCTGGCCGCTTCCCGTCCCGAGCTGTTCCCGGCCGGGAGACGGCAGCGGGCCCAGTTGCGGGAGAGCGAGTTCCTCGCCCGGTCCTTCGGCTCGGTCCCGGTGGTGGTCGTGGCGTGTTTCACCCCGTCCCCGTCCAACCCCGCCAACTTCTACGGTGGCGCGTCGATCTACCCCGCCGTGCAGAACCTCCTGCTGGCCGCTCGGGCCATCGGGCTCGGCGGCACCCTGACCACCCTGCAATCGGTGGACGAACTCCCCGAAGCGGCCTGCCTGGCCGGGGGCAGCGGTGTCGTCACCGAGCTGCGGGCTCTGCTCGGCATCCCCGCCGAAGTCGTCCCCGCCGCGGTCATCCCGCTCGGTTGGCCCGCCGAACCCCTCACCGTGAACCGGAGGACCCCGGTCCGAGAAGTCAGCTGCGCCGACCGGTGGGACAGCCGGTGGTCAACCGGCTGACCGCGCGGTCAGCACTCGTCGGCACTCCCGGAAGAACCCCGTGCTGGAGGCTGTCATGAGCCTGTTGATGAACGCGTCGGTGCACCTGGTGGACCGCCAGGTCGCGGCCGGGCTCGGCGAGCGCCCCGCCGTCGTGGACCCCACCGGGCACCTGGACTACCGCACCCTCGGTCGCCGCGTGGAATCGGCCACGAGCCGGTGGCGGGCCGCCGGTCTGCGCCCGGAGGAGCGCGTGGTGCTCCACGCCCCCGACTCCTCGGACCTGCTCGTGGCCCTGTTGTCGGTCATGCGCTGCGGCGCGATCGCCGTCCCGGCCCCCACCCACTACGGCGCGGACGAGTTGGCCGCTGTGCTGCGCGACTGCCGGGCGCGCGTTCTCGTCGTCGGCGCGGAGCAGAGCGGACAGGCACGAAAGCTCCTGGAGCAGGCCCGGGACCTCCCGGACCTGCGCGCGGTGGTGCCCCTGGATGGCCCCGGGTTCGGCCACCCGGGCCGGTTGACGTCGTTGCCCTGGGCGGAGTTCTTGCAGCAGGCGGATTCAGCGGGTGAGCCCACCAACGCGCAGCCCGATCGCACCACCGCGGAATCACCGGCGTTGTGGTTGTACACCTCGGGCACCACGGGCACCCCCAAGGCCGCGATGCACCGGCACGGCAGCATCCGGTTCGTGGCCGAATCCTACGGGCGCCGGGTCCTCGGCCTCGGTGCTGCGGATCGGTGTTTCTCCGTGGCCAAGCTGTCCTTCGCCTACGGCTTGGGGAACTCCTGCTTCCTGCCGCTGTCCGCGGGCGCCACGACACTCCTCGAACCCGCCAAGCCCACCGCGGACGTGGTGTTCCGCCGCCTGGCCGCTGACCGGCCCACGGTGTTCTTCGGCGTCCCCACCTCCTACGCCGCGCTGCTGCGCGCGCCGGAAGCACCCGCGGGGGTGTTCTCCTCGGTCCGGCTGGCCGTTTCCGCCGGGGAGGTGTTGCCCGCGGAGCTGCACCGCAGGGTGCGCGACCGGTTCGGTGTCGACGTGGTCGACGGTCTGGGCAGCACGGAGACGCTGCACATCTTCCTGTCCAACAGGCCGGGCCGGACCCGGCCGGGCAGCATGGGCGCCGCCGTGCCCGGCTACCGGTTGGACGTGCTCGCCGAGGACGGTTCCCCCACACCGGCGGACCGGCCGGGGACGCTGCACGTCCGCGCGCCGTCCACGGCCACCGGCTACTGGGGGCGGGTGGAAGCGGGCTGGGAAGTCTTCCGCGGCGCGTGGGTGAACACCGGTGACCTGGTCACCCGCGGCGCGGACGGCCAGTACACCTACCTCGGCCGGACCGCCGAGGTGATCAAGAGCGGTGGTCTGTGGATCTCCCCCGCCGAGGTCGAGTCCCGGTTGCTGCAACACCCGGGGGTGGAGCAGGCGGCAGTCGTGGCGGTGCCGGACGCCGATGGCCTGGACAAACCGGTGGCCTGCGTGGTGGCGGCCACGGACCCGGGTCC
Organism: Actinokineospora pegani; assembly: GCF_009745975.1. Lineage (GTDB taxonomy): Bacteria > Actinomycetota > Actinomycetes > Mycobacteriales > Pseudonocardiaceae > Actinokineospora > Actinokineospora pegani. The sequence goes on from NZ_WHOL01000084.1 coordinate 6,912, forward strand.
CGGCGAGGACGAGCTGCGTGAGTTCTGCCGCGCGGAACTCACAGCGTTCAAGTGCCCTCGTCGAGTCCTGGTCGTCGGCGCCCTGCCCACCACCGGCAACGGAAAGCTCCAGCGAGAGGCGGTGCGCTCCATGGTGATCGACCTGCTCGGCGCCGAAAACCCTTCCCCTCCGGATGATTCCGGCCACCCGTCCTCGGGAGAGCGGTCATGACTTCAGCGAGCACCGGACCCGTCACGCGCGCACCCGGCCCACTCGACCTGATGTTCCACCAGGCAGCGGTCGCCCCCTCGCACCCGGCCGCCTCGGCCAACGTGGGGGCCGTGCTGCACGTGACGGGAACCGCCCCGGACGTCGCGACGTTGCGCGCCCACGTCGCGGAGCGGCTTGCCCGCATCCCCGCCCTGACCCACTTCCTCACCGGGCCCCCCGGCGAAGTCCGGTGGACCGCCGGACGAGCCGAGCCGGACACCCAGGTCATCGACCACCCGCTCCCGGAAGGCGCGGGGCACCTCGAAGCCGCGGTGCACCACCTGCGGTTCACGCGATTGCCCGCGGACGCGCCGCCCTGGCGCCTGTGGCTCCTGCACGGCCACGCCCCTGACCACTACGCGCTGTTCTACCTGACACAGCACGACGTGCAGGACGCCAGTGCCATCGTGGGGGTCCTGGAAGCCCTGTTCGGCCCGGAGCCGCTCCCGTCGTCGTCGGCTATGACGCCCGCGCTCGGCGCACCGCCGCCCGCGTCCGCCGCCGAGATCGTCGACGCCCTCGACCAGGTGTGGCGCAGCACGCGCGGGCACGGCATCTGGAGGTGGCCGAAGCACCCGCTGTCCGGGGAGCGCACCGTGCACTGGACGACAGTGCCCACCGACCTGCTCAGGGCGATCGGCCGGGCGTTCGGCGCCAGCACGAACGACGTGCACCTCACCGCGTTGGGCGGTGCGGTGGCCCGCTGGGCCGGTCGGCACTGGCCGCTCGCCGACGGCGTGCCGCTGCCGATCATGGTGCCGTTGAACCTGCGCGGCCCCCAGGACCTCCACCTGCCGGGGAACCGGTTCTTCCTCGGCCGCGTCACGGTTCCGGGGGGATCGTCGACCACCCCGCTGCGGCGCCTCGCCCGCACGGTCACGGCCACCGCGCCCCTCAAGCCCCCCGGGAACCGGGTCGCCCTGCGGTCCGTGCTGGACGCCCTGCCCAGACCGGCCCTGGACCTGCTGTCCACCCTCGGCGCCGCACCTGACCGGCAGAGCGTCGTGGGCTCGATCTTCGCGCTGCGGCAGCCGCTGCGGGTCGGCCGCGACCCGGTGCGCCAGGTCGACCCGCTCATCTGCTGCCCGGACGGGTTCCCGATGACGGTGGCGCTGTTCCAGTACGGAGACGTGGCCTCGGTCTGCTTCCAGGTCGACCGCGCCCTCCCGGACGGCCACGCGGTTCCCGACCTGTGGCGCGCGGCCCTCACGGAACTGGCGACCGCCCTCGACGTGCCGCGGTCGGGCGACTCCACCGACGAGGACGGCACCCCGGCTCCTCCCGGCGGCGCGGATGGGCAGGCGCGACCGTGAGCGGGTCGGTCGACGTCCCGGGCGATCCGCGGCTCGCGGTCCTGCCGGGCCGGACAGTGATCATCACCGGCAGCACCGGGGGCTTCGGCAGGGCGATCAGCCGGGCGCTGGCCGAGGCGGGCACACGACTCGTCCTCACCGCGCGCGACCCGGACGCGCTCGACGGGGCGGCCCGCGACCTCGACGTGGCCCCCGGCAGCATCCTGACCGTTCCCGGCGACCTCGGCGACCCCACCACGATGGACCGCGTCGTGGCGGAGACCGTGCGCCGCTTCGGCCGAGTGGACGCGCTGGTGAACAACGCCGCGGTCCTCGGCCCGCTGGGACCCATGTGGACAGTCGACGAGCGGTCGTGGTGGCACACCATGGAGATCAACCTGCGGGGCGTCGCGCACGGCTGCCGGGCCGTGCTGCCGCACATGACCGCCCGTGGCTCCGGTCGGATCGTCAACGTCGTCAGCAGCGCCGGGCGCACCCGGTGGCCCCTGGCCAGCGCCTACTCGGTCTCCAAGGCCGCGGTCATCACACTGACCGAGAACCTGGCCGTGGAACTGCGCAGGCACGCGATCGCGGTGTTCGCCTACCACCCCGGGCTCCTCTCCGTCGGGATGGCCGGGGCCCCGCACGAGTTCGCCGAGCGCCACGGCCGGGAGGCGGACGCGATCGCCACCTGGCTGCGCGAGCAGGTCCGCAGCGGCGGGTGCACCCCGCTGCGGACCGCGGTGACCAACCTCGCCCTGCTGCTCACCGGCGCGGCGGACCCGTTGTCGGGTCGGTACCTCACCGCCCAGGACGACCTCGTGTCCCTCATCGACCCCAGGGAGGCCGATCCGCGATGAAGATCGAAGCCGCTGTCACCGAGCACACCTCCGCGCCGTTCACCCTCGACGAGCTCGACCTCGACGCGCCCCGGTCGGATGAGGTCCTGGTGCGGTTGGCGGGCACCGGTGTCTGCCACACCGACCTGGTGGTGCGCGACCAGTGGCTGCCGGTGCCCCTGCCCGCCGTCCTCGGTCACGAGGGAGCGGGGGTGGTCGAGGACGTCGGTGACGGCGTCCACCACGTGGCGCCGGGTGACCACGTCGTGCTCACCTACGACCACTGCGGCGCCTGTCGTCGCTGCGCCGAGGGCCGCCCCGCGCTGTGCGCGCACTTCCTCACCCGCAACTTCTCCGGCGTCCGACCCGACGGGTCGACCTCGCTGCGCCGCGGGACCACCGAGGTCCGCGGCCGGTTCTTCGGCCAGTCCTCGTTCGCCACCCACGCCATCGCCACCAGCGGCAACACGGTTCGAGTGCCCACCGACCTGCCGCTGCCCCTGTTGGGACCGCTCGCCTGCGGGATCCAGACCGGCGCGGGCAGCGTGCTCAACTCCCTGCGCTGCGCGGCGGGCAGCAGCATCGCGATCTTCGGCACCGGATCGGTGGCCTGCGCGGCCGTGCTGGCCGCGGTACTCAGCGGGTGCACCACCATCATCACGGTGGGCCGCAACCCGGCCAAACTCCGGTTCACGGCCGAACTCGGGGCCACCCACACCCTGCTCGCCAGGAACGAGGCAGCCGAGGACATCCGAGACCTCACCGGCGGTGGAGCGGAGTACAGCCTCGACACCACAGCGAAGCCCGCGATCCTGCGCCAAGCGGTCGAGTGCCTGGACCAAGGCGGGATCTGCGGTCACCTGGGTGCGTCCGCGCCCGGGACCGAGGTCCACCTGGACATGATCTCGCTGTTGTTCAGCCGACAAGTCCGCGGGATCGTCGAAGGGGACAGCGTGCCCGCGCAGTTCATCCCAGCGCTGGCGGAACTGTACCGCCAGGGGCGGTTTCCCCTCGACAAACTCATCGCCACGTACCCACTGAGCGACATCAACCAAGCCGTCACCGAGGCCGACCAACGACCCCAGCCCAAGGCCGTGGTCATTCCGGGCTGAAATGTCTGCGAGTCGCCTGTCTGATCGCAGCACCTGCGCTCGCGGCTCCGAACGACGTCCTGCGCCCACCCGCTGTGAACCGGGGCGGGGCCCGCTCCCCGCACTCGCACACCAAGAGGTCGACGCCGATGACCGTGATCAAGACCTACGCCGAGAGCACCGCCGCCGAACAGGTGGCGTGCGTCTGTGCGGCGGCGGTGTTGCTGAGCGGAACACAGCCCCGCGGCCGGTGACCGCCACAAAAAAGGGTGCTGCCCCCCGGTCGAGGCGACCGGGGAGCAGCACCTCGGGTGCGGGCTCGGGCTCGGCTCAGAGCGAGAGGACGAACAGATCCCACTCGGTGTGCCCCTTGTCCCAGGTGCAGTACGCGGCGAGGTCGCCCCCGCTGCGGATGTCGTCCGCAGCGCGCTCGCAGTCGGCCTGCCACTGGTAGCCGCGGATGTACTGCGGGTTCCCCGCGGAAGCGGTGCCCGCCGCGAACCCGAGGAGTGAACCGGCGATGACGGTGACGGCGCCCGGACGGACAACTCGCGTTCCCACCCACCGACCGGAGACCGTGCCGGGGGATGAAACGCGCCGCACGGAACCCGGTGGAGTCCGTGCGGCGCGGGTGTTCGCTCAGATGGGGCAGGTGAGCTGGAAACCGGACTTGACGGGGCAGAGGAACTGCGAGTAGCGGGTGTCCTCGTCGACGTAGCGCTTGAGCCAGGAGACGGTGTAGGCGGTGGCGGTGGCGTTGTAGCGGTTGGTGGCGAAGTGGTCGGCGTTCTTGAGCTTGAGGTAGGCCTGGTCCTGCTTGGCCTTGAGTGAGTTGTACATGGGGCTGGCGTGCATGAAGGTGGGGGCGATGAAGTCCCGGTCGGCGCCGATGATCAGCGTGGGCACGGTGACGTCGGAGAAGTTCGAGTGCGGGTTCCAGGGCGTCAGCGGCACGGCCGCTTTCAGGGCCGGGTTCTTGGAGGCGGCGATGAGGGTTCCGCCGCCACCCATCGAGTGGCCCGCGACGGCGAGGCGGTTGGGGTCGACGCGGTCCTTGACCGGGGACTGGTTGGCGAGCCAGTCCACGGCGGCGAGCAGTTGGTTGCTGCGCGGCTCGGGGTAGTCGGTGGTGGCGTTCGGCGCGAGGGTCAGCGTGATGAACCCGTGCGAGGCCAGCGTGGGGCCGAGCCAGGAGATGGCCGACTCGCCCTCGAGGAAGCCGGGGATGACCGCGACCGCGCCGAAGGTGCCCTGTGAGGTGTCGTCCGGGTAGTAGATCGTGCCCTTGTTGAACCCGCGGCCCGCCTGCGCCGGGACGACCAGCTTGTCCGTCGTGAATGGGCCCTGTTGCGCGCGCACGGACTGCTCGGTGGGGGCAGGCCCCTTGGCGTGCCCGGCGAAGGCGACCACCGCGGCGCCGGGGCTCTCGCCCGCGAAGGCCTGGGGGCCGACCGCGGTCGCGGTCGCGACCACGACCGCCGCGGCGGCGATGCCCGCCTTGGCGAAGATGCGTCGTTGCATGGGAACTCCTCGATATCTGCTACAGCACCGGACGAACCGGCCCCCGCCCAGGGGTGGCGGAGGCCGTCATGCCTTCGATCACGCACATCCCGAGTGTTGCTGCGACATCAACTGGCACGGTTGTGCGCTCACCGCGGGAGGCTGAGATCCGGCCGCGCCACCACGGCAGCTCACCCTAACAATCGTTAGGTACAGTGACCAGGGTTCGTATCCGCCAAACCGCCCACCCCGGAGAACGGAGGCGCGCCGGATCTCCCGTCGGGGTCGCGTTCGTCGAGCAGACGGCTGCCGCCACTGAGGACCTCCTCGACTTCGACGTCGTTCCACCGTCCGAATGAGGCGCCGGTCCCCGAGAACTCCGGCACGAGGCTGACCCGATCGGGTCCGCACCGTGTGACCCACGTCAAAACGCCGTAGTCGGAGGCCGCTGGGCTTGTCTCCCCGGTGAGCAGCAGACCAGGAAGATCGAGGAGGTCACGTGCAGCAACCCATCTACGCTGACTACACGACCGCGGAGAACGGATGGACAGTCACGGTGACCTGCGACGGCCAGCAGGCCGGTGACCGGGTCGAAGGCGGTCTCGTCGCCGCCCGCGACCGCGTCGACACCCTGGTGGCCACCGTCGCGGCCACCGCCGCGGCCACCGCCGGGCACCGACCGGTGGTGCACCTGCTCGACGGCGACGCGCTCGTCTTCACCACCGCTTACCTGTCCGAACGGCTGGGCATCCCCACCGACGCCCGCACCGGGTCGGCAGGTCCACCGGTGGTGACCGCCGAGTCGGCTCCGACGGCGGTCGAGCCCGACCCGGCGACCGCTGAGCCGGGACCGGCCCCCGCTCCGCCGCCCGAGGACACCGAGGAACCGACCGGCTGACACCTCCGCGCGCTGCCGCCACACCGCGGCACGAGGTGAACCGGCGAAATGTCGGGAGCGTTCCGCGCCGCCCACCCCGGGGTGGGCGCGGTGAACCCGTGGTCCCGCTCCGCGGGCGGGGCGGGCCGCGACAGAGTCCGGGAGTCCTGACCAGGTTCACCGTCGTGCCCGACACCGGTTCCGGCGCGACTGGGGCGGGTTCCGACGGGGCGCAGCGTTCGCCACGGCACCCGGGTCCGCGTGGGCAACCGGTCAGGCATCGACCTTTCTGAGCAAGTAGTCCCACCCTGCGTGGAGCTGGGTGGTGTTCCACACCTGGTCGCGTTTGAAGCGGGTTTCGGCGTCGTCGGACCAGGTCGTCGGGCCACCGGCGGACGCGGCGAGGAGTTGTGTGCGGCACGCGCGTTCGAGCAGCACGGCGTACATGACGGCGGTGGCGACGTCGGGACCGACGGTGACGGCGCCGTGGTTCGGCATCAGGATCGCGTTGGCACCCCCGAGCCGGGAGGCGAGCGACCTGCCCAGCTCGGGGGTGGCGATGAGGGCGCCGGTCTCGGTGAACCGGGGGAGTTGCGGGCAGGTGAAGGGGACGGCGTCGTGCGAGATCGGGCGCAGTTCGCAGTCCAGTGACGCGAATGCCGCCAGTGCGGGCGCGTGCGTGTGGACAACGCTCCCCACGTCGGGGCGCCGCGCCATGATCTCGGTGTGGATCGGGAATTCGAGGTGCCTGGGCCCGGTGCCGTCCAGGACGGCTCCTCCCGGCGAGACGAGGACCACCTTCTCGGCGTCGACCTCCTCGAACCCCCAGCCGGATGCCTTCATCCACACGCCCCGCCCCCCGGGGTCGCGTATCGACGCGTGGCCCCACACCATGTCGCCGAGACCGGCGACGGCCAGGACCCGACTGGCCTGGACCACCGAGTTCCGAACGTCGTCCACGTGGCTCCTCCGCGTCTCAGAGTGCGTGCGGGACGGCGTGTTCCAACACGACGACGTCGGTGCCCGCAGGGGCCAGGCTGCCCAGCAGGTGGTGGTGCATCTGCTGGTGCGCCGGGGCCAGACCGGCCTGGTGGATCGGGATGGCCACGCGCGGTGCGACCGAGCGCAGGTAGTCGATGCCCTCGCCGAGCTTCATCCAGGGCCCGCCCGCCGGGACCAGCAGGGTGTCCACCGGCGCGGGCGGCGGCTCGAAGGCGTCACCGGGGTGGAACAGCGAACCGGCGATGAGGTAGCCGTTGTTGTCCGAGCCCGGGAGGTCCGGGTGGATGTGGGCGTGCTCTCCGCCGGTCACCGCGATCTCGACGCCCGCGAGGTTCCGGGACTCGCCCGGGTGCGCCAGGTGGGTGCGCCCGGCGTGGTCAGCCAGGGCGGTGGCGGCTCCGGGGCCGTGGACGACCTGGGCGCCCGGGTTGTCGCCCAGCAGCACCCGCAGGCGGTCCGCGTCGAGGTGGTCGGGGTGGGCGTGCGTGATCAGGACCAGGTCGAGGTCCCGCACGTCCTCGAAGTCGCGGGAGTAGGTGCCCGGATCGATCAGCACGCGCACCGACCTGTCCGGACCGGGGATGTCGACCAGGACGCAAGCGTGCCCGTAGTGGGTGATGTGCATGGTTCCTCCGGGGCTCGTCGGTGCGCTCAGGGATTGACGACGGTCATCCACATGGGCTGCTCGCGCCGCTGCATCGCCTCCACCGCCGTGGGCGCGTCGGCCAGCGCGAACCGCTGGGTGATGAGTTCGTCGACGTCCAGGGCACCGGTGCCGAGCAGCCGCAGGACCTCGCGCGCGTCGGTGCGGGTGCAGGCGCGGGTGCCCACGAACCGCCAGCAGTTCACCATCAGCGCGGCCGGTGTCAGGGTCGGTGCGGTGCGGTTGGCACCCATGTGCACCAGGGAGCCGCCGGTGGCGAGCGCGGCCATGGCCTGACCGGTCGCCGGGCCGTCGGGGATGAAGTCGAGCACCGCGTGCGCGCCCGCCGGTGCCATCTCCCGCAGCCGCCGGGTCAGCCCACCGGTGCTCGCCCAGTCGGGGAGGTCCTCCAGCGCGACCACGTCGGTCGCCACCCGGCCGGCCAGCGGCCGGACGGCGTGCAGGCGTTCGGCGTCGCGCCCGACCAGGATGAGCCGGGACACACCGAAGTGCTCGGCGAGCTTGGTGGTGGCGGTGCCCATGGTGCCGGTGGCCGCGGTGACGACGAGGGTCGAACCCAGCGGCAGGTCGGCGCACTTCAGCGCCCGCACCGCGTTGGCGAGGTCGTGCACCTTCGCGCCGACGTCGAAGTTGACGCCGTCGGGCAAGGGGTCGACCAGCCAGTGCGGGACCCGCAGGTACTCGGCCAGTCCCCCGTCGTGGTACTCGTCGTACAGCGGCATCGGGGCGTCGCTGAACGCCGCGTGGCCGATCATGGCCTGCTGGGCGCACATCATGTCGCGGTCGGTGCGGCAGTACAGGCAGTCGCGGCAGTTGAGGTTGGGGTGCACGCGCACCCGGTCATCGACGGCCGTGTCGGTGACCCCGGCGCCGACGGCCGCCACCGTCCCGGCGGCTTCGTGGCCGAGCGTCGTCGGCAGGTGCTTGAACGCACCGGATTCCAGCAACCGCATCATGCCGGGTGCCAGTCCGGCGGCGGCGACCCGGACGACGACGTCGAGCGGTCCGGGTTCGGGCACCGGGATCCGTTCCAGCGCGATGGCGTCGGCGCCGCGGTGAGCGCGGGCGGCGAGCATGGTGGTCATCGAGGAGTCTCCGCCTTGGCGGCGGCGAGCCGCTCGGGTGAGCAGGGGTCAGCGGTGCGCGAGGTCTCGGCGATCTGCGGCAGTTCCCGGTGCGACAGCAACGAGATGTACTGCCCCGCCTCGTCGCCCGCGCTCGCGTGGGCGACGCCGAGGGGGATGCGGACGAGGTCGCCGGGTTCGAGGTCGACGATCCCGCGCTGGGTCAGCAGCGTGCGCCGCCCACGCACCTGGTACTGGATCTCGTCGGCGTCGAGGGTGCGGCGGTAGCGGTGCTCACCACCGGGTGCCGTGGTGACCGTCGCGAGGCGGAACTGCGGCGCTTCGTACAACAGGGTCGTTCCGGTCTCCTCGCCGCCGCGCAGCACCCGCAGGCGGTCTTCCTCGTCGTGGACCCGGTCGAGCAGTTGCCGTTCGTCCACGGGGAACACGGCGATGTCGTGCCCGTGGGCGCCCATGCACTGCGTGACGGCCTCGTTGATCTCTCCCGGCTCCCAGCCGGGGAACGGCGGCGAGACCGGTTGTGAGCTGCCCGCAGCCGTGGTCTTCTCCGCCACCGGGGCGGGGATGTAGAACAGCAGGTGGCTTTCCCGGCGACCGTAGTTGTCGTGCGCCACGCCGCGCGGGATGCGGGAGAAGTCGCCGGGCCGGTGCTCGACCACGCCGAGTTCGGTCATCAGCGTCCGATCGCCCGCGATCTGGTAGGAGATCTCGTCGACGTCGCAGTTGCGGTGGTAGAACGGCTGCCGGTTGTCCATGGTCTGCCACTCGACGCGGATCTGGTCGTTCTCGTACAGGCCGCGCGGCGGGGCGAACGGCTGCGCCCGGTATTGCTGCGGGTGGTGGACGACGGTCAGCGGCGGGCGGTCGCTCGACAGCTTCATCGGCACCTTGCCCGGACGCGGAGGGGCGAGCAGCAGTTCCTCGTCGCGGTCGATGCTGCGCAGCGGCCGGTCGGACCCCATGAGCACAACGTCTTCGACGACCTTCACGGCGACCTCCTCGTCTCGTGGATCGGTGGGGCTATCGGTTCTCGGGCAGTGCGGCGTAGTAGCGGGCGGCGCCGGGGTGCAGCGGGATCGGGGCGCGGCCCATGGTGGGCGGGTCCAGCGGGTAGGTGACGGGGCTGCGCTCGGGTGGCAGGTGCCGGTACTGCTGTTCGATGAGGTGGCGGGTCTCGCCCAGGATCCAGGCGATGGTGTGGGCCACGTCGTCGGGGAGGTCGCTGCGGGTGAGCACGAGGAAGTCGGAGAAGTCGAGGGTACGGAACGCGCTGCGGCCGGGGAAGAACTCGTCGTCGACGGTGGCGGCGGGCCACCCGAAGTCGGCTTCCAGTGACGCCAGCACCTCGGGTTCGACCTCCAGGAAGTCGAAGTCCGGTCCGAACCGCTGCCAGTGCGGCAGCATGACCGCCTCGTGCACGATGGCGTTCGCGCGTCCGGCCAGCACGTGCTCGAACGACTCGAACGGACGCTCGTCGGCCAGGAACTCCCCGCCCCACCCCGGCACGTCGACCCCGGCGCGGTCGAGCAGCGCGTGCGCGGCCAGTCCGACGTGGTTGACGCCGTCGTCGACCGACGTGGCGACAGTCAACCGCGGCTTGAGGTCTCGCAGCTCGGCGAAGGTCGTGGCACCGAACGACTTGTGGACGCCGACGACGAGCCGGTCGCGTTGCGGAACCACGCCGAGCGCGCGCAGCTCGGGGAAAGACTCGTCGCGGTACACCCCGCGCGCGTCCAGGGCCGCGGTGGCGAACGCCGTGGGAGTGGTCATCGCGATGTCGACCTCACCGCGGCCGACGGCGCGGACCGAGTCGCTGAAGCCGCGTCCGTTCCAGATCGCGATCCGGGTGTGCGGTCCACTGCGGTCGGTGAGTTCCTGGGAGATCCAGCCGCAGACGCGGTGCAGGTTCGCGGTTCCCCAGTCGCCCTTCAGGTGCAGGGTCAACGACCGCCGGATCCGTGGTTCCGCGGGGCGTTCGGTCATTGGCTTCCACCTTCCTGATTGGACTGGTCGGTTTGCTGTCCCATGGTAACCAGGTTGTTCAGGGTCCCGATGCCGTCGACTTCGACGCTGATCCGGTCGCCCGCGGTGAGGAAGACCTGCGGATCGCGGCGGTACCCGACGCCGCCGGGTGTGCCGGTGAGGATGAGATCACCGGGTCGCAGTGCGGTGAAGGTCGAGATCGTGGCGATCAACCGCGGCACGGAGAAGATCAGCATCGACAGGTCGGACTCCTGCACCGTCTCGCCGTTGAGGACGGTGCGAATGCCCGTGCCCGGGAGGTTCACCCCATCGGGTGGGATCAGGTAGGGGCCGATCGGTGTGCTGGCGTCCCAGGCCTTGCCCTGCACCCACTGGTGCGTCCGGTACTGGAAGTCGCGCATGGTGACGTCGTTGGCGACGGTGTAGCCCAGCACGTGGTGCGGGGCGTCGGCCTCGGCGATGCGCCTGCCCGCCCGCCCGATCACCACGGCCAGCTCGCCCTCGTAGTCCACCTGGGTCGATTCCGGCGGCAGCACGATGTCGTCGTGGGCGCCGATGAGGCTGGAGTCGAACTTCGGGAACAGCACGGGGTAGGTCGGCAGTTCGCGCTTCGTCTCGGTCACGTGGCCGAGGTAGTTGAGGCCGACGCAGAAGACCTTGGACGGCCGCGGCACGACCGGCAGCAGCCGCACCTCGTCGACCGGCACCCGCGCGCGCTTGTCGCGAGCCGCGTCGCGCAACCACTCCGGGCCGGTCTCCGGGCCCAGCTCGGTACCGCCTTCGAGGGGGACCAGCGATGATCCCCGCACCTCACCGACGCGGCGGACACCTCGGTGCTCGTAGCTCGCGTACGCCACCGGTCACCTGCTCCCACTGGTCTTGCGCCACGAGGCGAGCTGCCCGCCCCACAGGTTCACGGTGTGCGGGATCGGCTCCCACCGCCGCGGCACGTAGGTGACGCGGTCGTCGTGGAACTTCTCCATCTCCGCCGACAACTCGATGTGGTTGCCCGCGGGGTCGTCGAAGAAGACGAACAGGTTGTTGCCCGGGCCGTGCCGCCCGGGGCCCCACGTCACGTCCACGCCCTCGTCGGTGAGCCGGTCGCACCAGGTCTTGAAGTCCTCCCACTCGGCCAGGTCGTAGGAGTAGTGGTCGATGTCGCCGCCCGCCCCGGTGTTCACCACGGCCAGGGTGTGGTGGTCGCGGTCGCTGCGCAGCCAGGCGAAGCGGCCGTCGTCGAGCTGGTCGGAGATGCGGAACCCGACCACGTCGACGAAGAACGCCACCACGGCCTCGACGTCGTCGGTGGCCAGGGTGATGTGCTGGTACTTGACCGGCCGCCGCCCGGTGTCCGCGGTGGCCTCGCCCTGGCGCTCGACAGCGGTGTGGAAGTGCACCTCGGTGCCGTGCGGGTCGACCACCGCGATGCCGTGCGCGGAATCGACTGCGGCGTCGAGGTAGGTGGGGTCGAGGTCGGTGGTCGGGTGCCCGGCGGCGGACAGCCGTCGGGCGATCCCGTCGACGCCGCCGGGGTCGCGCACCTCGAAACCGTAGTGCCGCAGGCCTTTCTCCCCCTCGACCAGCTCGATGACGTGGTGGCCGCTCCCCCACCCCAGCCGCACCCCACCCGTGGCGGGTTCGTCGTGCACGATCAGGCCCAACACCCGCCGGTAGAACTCGGCGGTCGCGGCCACGTCGGGTACGGCGAACCCGACGTGCGACACCGCGGTTCGGGTCAGGCTCCCGGCCGCGCCGCGTTCGGCCAGCACCACCCGCTGCGGTTCATCCATGGTTCAACACCCTTTCCGGTGAGTCGGTGATCGAGGCGGGCGCCCAGGACAGGACGCGCGCGCGGGTCTCGGCGCTGCTGCTCGCGGGCCAAGCGGCGGCGATTACGCGGTCCGGTCGCAGCAACACGAAACGTCCCGCGTGGTGGGCGAGTTCGCGCACCAGAGCACCGTCGACGTCGATCAGCGTGCGGTGACCGGTGCGGGGCATGTCGTCGCCGAGGGCCACCCGCACCGCCACCGCGTCCAGTCCGCGCACGACCGGTTCGACCGCGGCCCAGTCCGCCTCGGAGGTTCCGACCCCGAGCACGGCCCACCCGATGCCGAGCGCGTCGTCGAGGCGGCGTATCCGGTGGGTGCCGGTGTCGAACACCAGCGGCTGCCCCACCGGCACGCCGACGGTCTCGGGCCGGTCGCCGGGGACCACAAGTCCGTCGGTGTAGTGCAGCGCGGGCCGGTACCGCATCTCCTCCAGGTGGGCGCGGCCCTCGTCGGTCGCCACGGCGCGGGCGACCTCGGCGTCGCGCCGGGCCGCCACCCGGCGCGAGGTGGTCATGACCACCCGGCCGAGCCGTTCCGACAGCCGCACCGTGGCCAGCGCGTGCGGGCCGCGTTCGCTGTGGTAGCTGCTCAGCACCGCCGCGTCGAGGCGCCCCGCCAGGACGTCGGCGATCTTCCAGGTGAGGTTGGCCGCGTCCCGGATCCCGGAGTTCAGGCCCTGACCGGCGAACGGCGGCATCATGTGGGCGGCGTCGCCGAGCAGGAACGAGCGCCCGATCATCCACTCGTCGGCCACCACGGCGTTGAAGCGGTAGTTGACGGCGCGCTCGACCTGGTCCTCGGTGATCACCCGATACCTGGACAGCAGTCGCCGGATGAGGTCGAACGACGGCTTCCGGTCCGGGGCCCCTTCGCCGTCGAAGAGCCGGAACTCGTAGCGGCAGCGCCCGCTGAGCCCGGGCACGATCACGTGCGGGCGGTCCGGGTCGCCGTGGTGCATCGCGAACCGCTCGGTGTGCGGGTCGTCGAGGGTGTCCACGACCAGCCAGACCTCGTCGTGGCTGCGCCCGGTCATGCCGACGCCCTGCGACAGCCGCGTGGCCGATCGCCCGCCGTCGCACCCGAGGACGTACGCCGCGTCGATCGCCACCGGCGTGGTTCCCGTCCGCGCGTGGACCGTCACCCGGTCGGGGTGTTGGTCGAACCCGGTGACCCGGGTGTCGAACCGCAGGTCCACCGTCGGCGCCGCCGTCACGGCGGCGGCCAGGGCGCGTTCGAGGTCCGGCTGCGCGAACGGGTTCTTGAACGGGTAGGCGAGCCGGAACGCCTGGGGCCCGCGGGCGTGGAACAGCACCTGCCCGTCGCAACCGTGGTAGCGGGTGCCGGTGCCGGGCACGATCACCGGCAGGACCCGGTCGACGACCCCCGCCTGCTGGTACACCCGCAGGGCCTCGTCGTCGATGCTGATCGCCTTCGGCTCGTCGCTGGTGCCGCTGTGCTGTTCGAGCACGACCACGCCGACGCCGCGGGCCGCGAGCAGTGCGGCGGCGGTCAGGCCCACCGGGCCCGCGCCGCAGACCACCACGTCGACGCGCTCACCCGTCGCGTTCGGCGCCATGGCCCCACCTCTTCCCGCTCGTCCGGTCCGTTGCCACCACAGTACGAGCAATGTCCTAAATTTTGGAAGCAACGTCCTGCTTTACAGGACAGTGCGAAACTGGCTACGGTGTGCGCATGGCCGGACCCACTGACGCGGCGAGCGGCAGCTACCGAGAACGCAATTCCACCGCCGACCGGGCGCTGGACATCCTGCTGCTGTTCAGCGCCGACAAGCCGGTCTGGACGGGCGCGGAGATCGCCGCGCGGCTGGGGGTGGCGCGCTCAACCGGCTACCGGTACCTGCAGAGCCTCACCGGGACCGGGTTCCTCGAGGAGGCCGCCGGGGGGTTCCGGTTGGGACCGCGCATCTTCGAGCTGGCGCGGCTGGCCCGGGCCGGGATCGGGTTGTCCGAGGTCGCCCTCCCGGCCATGCGGGCACTGGCGGCGAACGTGACCGAAACGGTGTTGTTGACCAGGCGTTCCGGCCGCTCGGTCGTGTGCCTCGACCTGGTCGAGGCACAGCACGCGGTGCGGCTGTCCTACGAGCGCGGGCACGTGCTGCCGATCAACGCGGGCGCCGCCGCCGAGGTGCTGCTCGCCTGGGCCGACCCCGGCGAGGTCACCGCGGTCCTGAACCAGGCCCCGCTGGAGCGGTTCACCGCGAAGACCCTCACCGACCCCGACGCCCTGCGCACCCGGCTCGCCCACATCCGCAAGCGCGGTGTCGCGATCTCCCAGGGCGAACTCGACGACCACATCCTCGGCGTCGCGGCACCCATCCGCGACGCCGCGGGCTCGGTGTGCGCGGCCATCAGCGTCGCCGCGCTGGCCGCCCGGGTCCCGCCGGGCGAGTTGAAGACCGTCGAGGCCGCGGTGAGCGACGCCGCGGCAGCCGTCTCGCGCGAACTCGCGCTGCGCGACGCCTGACCGCCCCGGTCCGCTCAGCCCCCGGCGGCGGACCCCCGGCCCGCGGCAGCCTCCCGGTGGCCCACCTGCCGGGACACCGCCCGCGACACCGCGATGACCGCCGGACGCACGGCCGAGGTGTCCGCGGACCCGGCGGGCACCACCACCGACAGGGCGGCGACTACGGCCCGGCCCTGGCCGAAGACCGGAGCGGCGACGGAGGTCATCGGCTCCGGGCGGGACCGCGAGATCACCGCGACTCCCTCCGTGTGGACCCCCGCCAGCAACCGGCGCACCTCGCGCGGCGACCTGGCCAGGTTCTCCGGCCGCAGGGTGAGGTCGCCGTCGAGGACCTCGCGCTGCACGGGATCGGGCGCGTGGGCCAGCAGCGCCGGGCCGACACCGGTGGCGTGCAGCGGCATCCGCCCGCCCACCCGGTACAGCACGCGCCCGGCCCGGTGCGCGAAGAAGCCCGAAAGTACGCGGGCCCGGGCGGACTGAGCGCCGAGGCCGCCGCCTACGTGGCCAATGCGAACAACCAGCAGCAGCAACGGGACGCCAAGCAGGCCGAGGAGCAGGTCCTCAAGGACCTCGGCGTGGACAGGAAGGTCTACGAGGAGAAGCAACAGCTCGCAGCATCCCAACAGACCTGGTGAGACGTTATCGTCGCGGCCGTCCCCGACATCCTCGGCGAGATCACCGGCTTCAACGATGTGCGCGACTGCTTCACCGAGCGCGATGTCATGGCCTGTCTGGGCTTGATCCCGGTTGCCAAGACCCTGGCCTTCATCAAGGGCGCCGACCGGATCATCAGCGCCGTCAAGTCAGCCGACCGCACCATGGACGCCATCGCCAGCGCCAGAACGGCACTCAAAGCCATCGACGCCGCCATGGCCAAGGCCAAGGCCGCCCCCTCATGTGACGTCAACAGCTTCACCCCCGACACAGAAGTCCTCTTGGCGGACGGTAACCGAAAGAAGATCAAGGATCTTCGGGTCGGAGATCAAGTGAGTCATGAGGCGATCTACCAGTGGGTCTACGCCCAACCCGTCGCGACGCTGCGCCGGGGAGTTGATCGCGTTGCGCACCGGCCGAACCCGGCGCACCGGGCCGCGTCCGGAACCCGTCCCGAGGATCCGGGAGCCCCACTACATCGATGAACGCCCCGACGACGTTGACGGGCGTGCTGTGGCTGGTCATTGGGAAGGGGACCCCGTGATCGGGAAGGGCGGAAAGTCGGCGGAGGCGACCCTGGTCGAACGCACCAGTCGGTTCGGTAATCCTCATCCCGCTGACCGGGCGGGACGCTCACGGTGACCCAGGCGATCATCGCCACCGTCGGCGACCTCCCGGCCACGATCCACCGGTCGTTGACCTGGGACTGCGGCTCGGAAATGGCTCTACACTCCGATGTCACCGCGACCGGACTGCCGGTGTACTTCGCCCACCCGCACTCACCCTGGGAACGCGGCAGCAACGAGAACCTCAACCGCGTCGTCGGCGAATACCCGCCGAGGGGCGTGGGATCACCAGCGACCCCACCTACCTCACCGCCATCGCAGCCGAGATCAACGACCGCCCCGTAAGATCCATGACTGGAAGAAGCCAAGCGAGATATTTACCGAACTCCTCCAAGCAGATGCTTCACCGCCTGAATTCGCCCCTGCCTGGGGTGTCCGGTCTGAGTTGCGGGTGGATGCCGAGTTCGGAGAGGTACCCCAACTGTGCCACGTCCACCGTGCCCTCCTCCAGCCGCCATAGCGGGTAGTGCAGGTCCGGGGGCACTGTCGACCAACTGGAGATCTCAACGATTGCGTGCGGTTGGACCTCGCGGACGCGCTGATCCTGTTCAACGGACGCGGTGAGGGCGGACAACCGCGGGATCGTGTCCACCTCATCCTGGTTGAACAGGCGGGACCAATCGCTCGCATTCTCCGCGCCCCCCGACCATCCTCTTGAACTGCTACACGCCCCTGGTCACGGGACGCCACGCCAGATCGGTGTTCCGCGGCGAGGCAGAGGTCATCGAACTCGCCGATACGCTGGTCCGCCGCACGCGACACCCGCGGCTGATGCTGTGGGTCGCATGGCTCGTCATCAACGCCGACGGCCCGATCTCCGACACCGAACGCCTGCTGTTCCAGTAGCTGACGCGGCGAGCCCGAGAAGAGCACCAAGTCGACGACGAGCAACTCGCCAACGTCGTCACCATCTACCCGGACGAGGTGTGGCGCCGCATCACCTCAGCTTTGGACGCACCCGGTCACAGGATGCTCAAACAGAGCAGTCTCGACAGGCTCGGGACCTCCCGGTACAGCCACCGTTCCCGTACGGTGCGTCGCCAACCATCGAGGTGGAGGCCGCCGTTTCGGTGCTGGAGGGCTTGGACGCTGCTGATGCGCTCCGGGGCGCGTACCAGCCACGGTGCCGGTAGGCGGGTGCAGCGCAGCGTTCGGTGGAACGGGTTCGGGTTGTCGTCGAACTCTGCGTCGACGATGATCTCTGTCGTTCGGATGCCCCGCGCGTACAAGTGCACCCAGTATGGGATTCGGTCAGGTCGTCCCAGGCGGCAGGCGGATGTGAAACACCATGTCACCAGCGCAGGGGGATCTGGTGTGAATGCTGTGCGTATCCTCGGGCAGGATCCATCAGGATGCACAACAAGATCGGATTGATCGAAAGGCGGAAGAGTTTAACGCCGGGGCGAGTTCAGGCGGTGGAAGCATCTGCTTGGAGGAGTTCGGTGAATACCTCGCTCGGCTT
>NZ_WHOL01000085.1 GCF_009745975.1 Actinokineospora pegani
GCGTTCGTCGCGGGCAAACTCCACAACTACCGACAACGACTCCTGCGCGCCGCCCGCGACAACACCAGAACACGCCAAACCCGCCTGCGCGACACCACCGAACACCACGCCACCGCCCTCACCCGACTCGAACACACCCGCGGCCTCGACGAATTCCTCGGCATCGAAGGAAACGCCACCCGCGAGTACTTCCAAGCCCTCGACCACCTCGCCCCCGGCACCGCACCCGGCCGCTCCCGACGACCACCCACCGACCCAGTCAACTGCCTGCTGTCCTTCGGATACGGCATGCTCCGCGTCGCCGTCCACGGCGCCCTCGAACACGTCGGCCTCGACCCCTACCTCGACTACCTCCACGGCATCCGACCCGCCAAACCCGCCCTCGCACTCGACCTCATGGAAGAACTACGCCCCCTGCTCGTCGACCACCTCGTCCTCACCCTCCACAACCGAGGCCAACTCCTGCCCCGCCACACCGAACAACTCCCCGGCGGCGCCGTCCACCTCACCGACCACGGCCGCAAGTTCTTCCTCGAACACTGGTCCACAGCCAGAGAACGCACCTGGCACCACGCCACCCTCGACCGCGACATCCCCGCCGCCCTACTCCCCCTCATCCAAGCCCGCCTCCTCGCCCGACACCTCCGCGGCGACACCGACACCTACCAACCCTGGACGCTCACCTGATGGAACTCCTCGTCACCTACGACGTCGACACCACCACTCCCGCAGGCCAACGCCGACTCCGCAAAGTAGCCAAAGCTTGCGAAGGAATCGGACACCGAGTCCAACAATCCGTATTCGAAGTCGTCTGCGACCCCACCCAACGCCTCCGCCTCGAAGCCACCCTCACCGACCTCATCGACCCCCACCTCGACTCCATCCGCATCTACCAACTCACCAAAGGAACTTTCACCACAACAAGACACCTCGGCGCCGCAATCAACCCAGGCCACCATGACCCCCTCATCATCTGAGCAGCCACACGCACATCACGAAACCGGGCAGTTTCAAATCAGTTCATTGCCGCCAGCCTGCGCCCGACGCGGTTGTGGAGTCCCATCGTTGCGATCCTTGCTGGTCCCCGAGGGCCAGCGCTGCGTGCGCTCCGCAGATTCCGGCCACGGTCGGGTAGCCGTTGCGATCCTCGCTGGTCCCGGAGGGCCAGCGCCGCCCTGATTCCGCAGCCATCTCGACCTGTCACACGTAGTTGCGATCTTCGCCGGTCCCGGAGGGCCAGCGCTGCTCGCCCCGTGCTCGGGCGATGACGTAGTCCCAGGGGTTGCGATCCTCGCTGGTCCCGGAGGGCCAGCGCTGCCGCGGACAGCACCGCGGGCACGTCCATGCGCCCCTTGGGGTTGCGATCCTCGCTGGTCCCGGAGGGCCAGCGCTGCCCGGTCCACCACGTACGGCAGCTCGTGAGGGCGGACGAAGTTGCGATCCTCGCTGGTCCCGGAAGGCCAGCGCTGCCCGAAATGCTCGTACTCGAGGCGGACATCCAGAGGGTTGCGATCCTCGCTGGTCCCGGAGGGCCAGCGCTGCCTGGCCGGGCCGCATGTCCCCGCGGGTCATCAAGAAGTTGCGATCCTCGCTGGTCCCGGAGGGCCAGCGCTGCCCACGAGCCCTTCGCGTAAACGAGTCGGTTGCCGTAGTTGCGATCCTCGCTGGTCCCGGAGGGCCAGCGCTGCCGCCGCCCGGACCACCATGCCGCCGGGCTCGTACCCGTTGCGATCCTCGCTGGTCCCGGAGGGCCAGCGCTGCCCTGCTTGAACAGGCTATATGCGGTGACCAACAGCCGGGCACACCATCGGGTTCCCATTGGCTGGGACGACACGCAACCCCGAGGTTCGGAACGTCCCGGCGTGTCGTACGGCGCTGGGGGTTCCGAACCCGAGGACGACAGTGTCTCCAAGCCGTCAACACACCAGATGAGGTTGAAGTGAAGACGCACCAAGGAACGAACTGGGCTCCGCTAACAGCTACACGTGGTCATGATGAAACGAAGGTGAAAGATCACCTGCCGAGAGATCACCGATTCGAACTCTCCTGTGCCGCCGTGCGCTGCGATGACCGCGCTGGCCATCGACGAGGTCCCACCCCACCTGAGGAACATCGTGGCCTTCGGTGACTGCACCGGCTGATACGACCCGCGGCCGAACGAGGCCGGGCGTAAAACTGCACTTCTGACTACACGAGACCTGTCGCGAGGCGTTGACCGTCGCCGGGGTTAAGGGCGTGCTCCTCTGCCTCTGCAAGACCGCGTCGGTGGTTCATGAGGGCTGCGATACTGCGAACGTCGACGATTGGCCGGACTTTGACGGCCTTTGTGGGATCAAGGAGGGACTGCGTGGACAGGCGAGAACCTAATGGAAGCGACATAGACAGGGTCGCGTCGTTGATGATCGGCCCATGGGCGGGCTTCCTGCCGCCTGGGGCGTCGGAAATTCTCGGGACGTTCTGCTCGTTCCGCCGTCCAACGCAACTGGAGATCGTGCGCGGGGTAGACGAGGGCGCGTTCGAGTGGGGGCAGATCGAGTTGTTCACCGCCGAGGAGTATCAGGAGTTGCTCGATAGCTCGCCCCTCGACGCTGCGGCGGGACTCAGCCTGGATGAGATCAACGAGGAAACCACCGCACTGCACCACCAGCGGTTGGCGCGCGTGGCGAGCTACGCCCGCCAGCTGAACCTTCCCCCACCGGACACGATCATCGGGTGTCTCGACTACCTCGTCTCGGCCGGTCTGCTGGACCGCTCCGGCCTCGGCCCAGAAGCCTCGTACTGGCTTCACCCCGACCCGCTGAGCCCTCGCGCGGTCTTCGAACTCGACGAGCGCGACCAGACGTCACTGAAAGCCGCCGAGGTCCACCATCACTGGAGCCTCTCCGCTGCCATCATCGAGTTGACCTCCTACAGCGCGGAGCTGCACGGCGAACCCATCACGATCCCCGGCCTGGCCCGCCGCCTCCACACCGACGCGTCCTCCACGCGCGCCGCTCTCGAGATCCTTCGCCTCGACCCCGACCTGGCCCTCACCGAAGACCTAGACGCCGAGACGGTCCATGTCAAACACCTCAAGGTGCGGTCCTGGCCAAGCTCCTGACGACCTCAAGTGTGAGCTTCACGCGGACGAATCTTGACCGACGCCGGATACACGCCCAGCATGAGATGCAAGATCGCAATGTGCTTGGCCTCGACCGGCCGCGCCTGGGGCCTTCATCTACGTCCGCTGCGGGCGGTGAGCGCGCTGCAAAGGCCGAGGTGGGTGGTCCGTCGGCGAGAACGAGTTTGCCGTCGGCTTGGATATGGGCGGTGTGCTGGACGCCGGTGTGGGGGCCGGTTCCAGACGAACTCGCCTTAGATCCTCGGGCATCACCGACCTCCTCAACGTCTCGCTGCTCCACCCAGGGTGACGTCAACCCTGTCGATCGGGGTGATCTGCCGGTCGGGTTTGACGAGGGTTAGCACGACGTCACCGGTGTGGTGCTCGGCCGATGATTGTTGAGTAGCCAGGTTCCGGTGAACAGTGCCACGTCGTCGTTGGCTGGGTCGGGGTCGGTATAAAGGTCGGCCGCCTGTGAGTAGCGCCCAGGGGTTGTCAGGGGTGGACATCGGGGCGGGGATGGTCGCGAGGATGAGAATGATCGTGTCGGGGCAAAGGCCCCAGCGTGGGGTGGTGGTCGTGAGAGGGCGTGGTCGGCTTCCGCCAGGACGAAGGCGGGGTGGTCACATCTCGAAGGTATGGGCGAAGATCGCTGAGCCTTGGGCGGTGACGAGGGGGACGCCGTGGGTGGCGAGTTCGGTTTCGATCTCGAGTCGGCGTGGGGTGTGGCGGGGTAGGTAGGTGATGTCGGCGCAGGCGATGGCGTCGAAGTCGCGGGTGGGATCGGCTGCGCGTTCGACGAGGTCTGCCAGGCCGAGTTGGTGGCATGGTTGGCGGGAGGGTTGGCTGCGGTGTAGACGAGCACCATGTTGATGCCGAGGCTTTCCGGCAGGGTCTGCAAGGTGTTGCTGCGAGTCGGGATTCCGAACTCGTCTGATACCTGCTCGATCAGCGAGGCGGGCAGATCCGGGTAGTCCATGCTGAGCACGATCACGGTCGACTCGGTGGCGCGGACCGCCTTCACCATGTCGACCAGCCCACCGCTGACGGTGAACCCACTGATCAAGGGACATGTGGCGGGCGCGGGCAGCAGGTCGGCGTAGGCGTCGCCGATGTTGAACATCGACTGGCGAAGGCTGCGCAGCAGGGACCAGTGTTGTTCGAGTCTGGAGATGCCGTGGTCCGCTGTCATGTCGGCCCATCCGTAGAGGACACCCGGGAACCTGGATGTGGTCGTGTTGTTCATTGCCCGAACCCCGTTCGCTTTGATGATTGGTGGTTCCATGAACGCGTCAACCAGCTAGGAGAGCAAGGGGCGTCGGGAATCTGCCCCGATCGGGTCATGACGCGGGTGTGCCAGGCCAGGGCGAAACGCAGGCAGTTGGACTCGGTGCGGTGCCCGGGAGCGCAGCCGGGTTCGTAGCGTCCGGCGAGGCTCCACGCCACCGAGTCACTGGAACGATGACGTCGCGGTAGCGGGACAGGCCGAGGACCTTGGCGCCGAAGGTGTGCAGGCGCAGGCCGCGGTTGGTCAACGAGTGGACGACGTGGTCGACCTCGGTGGTGTGTGGGCGGCGGCAGACGCTGCCGATGCCCACCACAGGCAGCGACGGTTGCGATCCTCGCCGGCCCCGTAGGGCCAGCGCTGCCCAAGTCGCTGCAGCTCGGGTCGCGGGCCTACGAGGAGTTGCGATCCTCGCTGGCCCCGGAGGGCCAGCGCTGCCCCCGGCAAGCCGACCGACCCCGGAAGGCTCACGCAGTTGCGATCCTCGCTGGTCCCAGAGGGCCAGCGCTGCCCAGGTTGATGCGGTCCTGGGTGTCGATCATCGCGTGGTTGCGATCCTCGCTGGCCCCGGAGGGCCAGCGCTGCGCTCATCGGGAGTCCTGATCGTCGAGGTCGGACAGGGTTACGATCCTCGCTGGTCCCGGAGGGCCAGCGCTGCTCGTTGAGGGTGTTCGCGATCTGCCAGCCCACACGGTTGCGATCCTCGCTGGTCCCGGAGGGCCAGCGCTGCTGGGCCGCGGCGAACGCCTTCGCGCCACTGGGGGAGTTGCGATCCTCGCTGGTCCC
Organism: Actinokineospora pegani; assembly: GCF_009745975.1. Taxonomy (GTDB): domain Bacteria; phylum Actinomycetota; class Actinomycetes; order Mycobacteriales; family Pseudonocardiaceae; genus Actinokineospora; species Actinokineospora pegani. Next base: position 5,172 of record NZ_WHOL01000085.1, read on the forward strand.
GGAGGGCCAGCGCTGCGGTTGAACAGCGTGGCGGTGGTCTCGTCACCGCGCAGGTTGCGATCCTCGCTGGTCCCGGAGGGCCAGCGCTGCGTAGCCCGCCAGCGCGTCGGTGTAGTTGTCCGGGCGGTTGCGATCCTCGCTGGTCCCGGAGGGCCAGCGCTGCGAGGCTGCCACGTTCGGCAGCGGGTGCTTGCCGGCGTTGCGATCCTCGCTGGTCCCGGAGGGCCAGCGCTGCCACCGCCACGCCACGGCGCGTCCCGATCACTCGACAGTTGCGATCCTCGCTGGTCCCGGAGGGCCAGCGCTGCCCTGATCCGCACGCATACTGACCTCAGTAACTCAGTAGTTGCGATCCTCGCTGGTCCCGGAGGGCCAGCGCTGCCCTGCTTGAACAGGCTATATGCGATGACCGGTAGTCGATACGCCATCACATTCCCACTAACTGGGATGACACGCGCCCCCGAGGTTCGGAACGTCCCGGCGTGTCGTGCGACGCTGGGGGTTCCGAACCTGACGTTGACAACGGCTCCAAGCAGTCGACGCGCTGGGAGTGAGTCCAAGGCGCACTACAACGCGAACTCGGCCCCTAACAGCAGTGCGTGCATCCGTACCCAGATGAAGAATGACGAGTAAAAGCGTCAGATGAGGCAAACGTGGAGTAAGGACCTACGGAGAAGATAACCAACGAGGCCCAAACGCACTACAATGCGATTAACTGCACCCTTGGCCAGGATGTCCTCATTCCGCAGATCGATGCCTTGAATAGTTCGGGCTGGCGGTGCAAGCCAGTCCCCGCCCCACAAATTTAGCGCCTTTCAGGTTCTTTCGCTGCCCCGGCGGGGGTGACCGATCAACTCAAATTCGCGATCGTCGAGCAGGGCTGTTAGCCCAACCTGCGTACGGCACCGATGCGAGACAAGTGCCGGTCGAACTTGTCTGCGAGTTCGATCAGATGTGCGTCGGAGAAGTCTCCGCTGCTTCCATCGGTGCATGGCCGTATTGGTGAAGCCGGATGGTGGTTGCGACAGTTTTTGCCACAGCCAGGGGCCAGGTATTGGTCAGGTTCTGCCAGGTACCCGCGAGCTGCCATTGGCCGTCGTGGGCGACGAGCACCTCGATGTCGACGCCGTCGTGGAGCTGGGTGGGCCTCTTGGATTCGGTCAGCGTGATCACGGTGTCGCCGTCGTGGGCGGCGGCCGGGGGTTTTTCGGGTAGCCAGGTTCCGGCGAACAGGGCCACGTCTTGGTCTGGGGTGGCGTGGAGGTCAACGGCGAGCACGAGGAACGCCCAGGTGTTGTCGGGGGTCCTCATCGGGGTGGTGGTTGTCGAGGGAATGAGGATGATCGCGTCGGGGCTCAGACCCCAGTGCGATGGTGGGAGGTGGTGGTTGTCCGGGGTTGCGTTGAATGCGTAGTTCTTCATCGGTTTCAGTTCCTGTCGGTGCCGTGGGATGGTCGGGTGTAGAGGGTGTGGGCGAAGACTGCTGATCCGAGGGCGGTGACCACCGGTATGCCGTTGGTGGCCAGTTCGGTCTCGATCTTGAGGCGGTGCAGGGTGTTGGAGGACAGGTAGGTGATGTCGGCGCAGGCGATGGCGTCAAAATCGCGGTCAGGGTTGGTGGATTGGTCGATGAGGTGGGTGAGGCCGCCTGTGATGGTGTGGGGTCCGATGGGCAGGACTGCTTGGGGGGTGTTGTCGAGTTGGTTGTTGGCAAAGCAGCGGGTGATGGCGGCTTTGCGGTGGATGGCGTCGGCGACGAGGTCGTATTGCTGTCGCAGCAGGTGCATGGCGTGTTCGGTGCCTGGGCATGATCCGTAGAAGGCGATGCGGATGGCGGGGTTGGGGGCGGTGGGTGGGGAGAGGGCGGGCCAAGTGGTCAGGGGTGGGACTGTGCCGGTGCGTGCCTGCGCGAGGGCTTCGGTGATGGCGCATTCGGCGCACAGGGGCAGGCAGCGGTCGGGGATGGCGTGGGATGTGTCCGGATACTTGGGCAGCCGCCCTGCGCAGCGGGGACAGAGTCCTGTGGTCACCAAGGACGCCACGGCCTCGAAGCGGTGTTGTAGTTGGGCGTCGATGAGTGGGTTTGCGCCGTTCGCGAGGGCGGCCAGGACGCAATGGTCGTGCATGGTCCATCTCCTGGGGGGTGGTTAGCCGTCTGCTGGTTCGAAGGGCTGGTTCTCGTCGTTGCGGAACAGCCACACGCTGATCTGCAGGTCGTCCATCAGCGACTGCAATGTGGTGTCGCGGATCGTGACCCCGAACTCGTGCGCCACGTGGTCGAGCAAGGTGCGGGGGAGATCGGTGTAGTCGAGACTGCACACGACGGTGTGGCGTGGTCCCGGTCGGCGGGCGGCCTTCACCAGGTCGACCAGTCCCCCGGTGATGGTGCGGCCTGCGAGGGTCGCGGGGTTCCCGGCCTCGAGCGCGGGGCAGAAGTCTGCGTAGGCGTCGCCGACGTCGAGCAGGGAGTGCTGGACGGTCTCGAGCGACGACCAGTGCTGTTCCAATCGCAGAAGCGAGTGCTCGTCGGTGGCGTCAGCCCACCCGTAGGAGACCGCGGTGAACCTGACTTGGCTTTCCTCATGCATATGGCCCCTTGTTCCTCTCACTGGGTTCGGTCGACATGTTCATGGACCCGTCAATCCCCCCCAGAGAGCAAGGGATGGCCGGTGGTCTGGCCCCGATCGGGTCACGCCACGTCGAACAACCCCGGCGACGGCGCCGCTGCCGACCGGTCGATGCGAGGCAGAGGCGGTGTGGTGATGCGCTGGAGGACACGCCTGTGCCAGGCGAGGGCGAAGCGTAGGCAGTTGGACTCGGTGCGGTGTCCGGGCGCGCAGCCGGGTTCGTAGCGTCCGGCGTAACTCCAGGCGAGGGAATCGCTGGAGGTGATGACGTCGCCGTAACGGGACAGGCCGAGGATCTTGGCGCCGAAGGTGTGCAGTGCCAGGCCGCGTATGACCAGAGAGTGGACGATGCGGTCGACCTCGGTGGTGTGTTGGCGGCGACAGACGCTGCCGATGCCGACGACCGGCAAGGTGGTCAGGTCGACGTTGTGGTGTTCGTAGAGGTCTGCGCAGCGGTGGTAGTCGTCGAGGGTTTGGCCTTGTAGGACGGGGATGAAGGGTAGGTCGGGGGCGAGGTCGCGTAGGGCGAGGTAGTTGTGCACGGTGCGGTGTTGGTGGGTGCGCAGGGTCAGGCCGGTGCGGGCCAGGACGTGGTCCTCGGTCATCCAGTCCTGAGGTGCGGCGAACTCGGGGCGGCCGATCTCGTCGGTGTAGCGGCGGACGTGGGCGGCGTAGTGGGCTGGGGTGGTGGTCCAGGCGCCGTGGAGGGAGAGTTCGGTGAAGCCGCCGGAGTCCAGGGCCCAGGGGCTGGTGGCGCGGGGGAAGGTGCGGCGGTGGGCGAGGCGGCGATGGCTGACGAGCAGTGGGACTCGCAGGTTCTTGCCGAGCCAGGAGGGTTGGTGTGTGCCGAGGTAGAACCTCATCGCCGACCACTCCGCCCGAGCATGGGCAGGACGAGGACGGTCGCGGCCGTCTTGCCCAGGAGTTGTCCCGGAAGTAGCGCCCAGCTGCCGAAGGCGAGCGGGACGAAGACGAGGGTGTCGATGAGCGCGCCAACGAGGTTGGAGGCCGCAGCGGCGCAGATTCGGGTCCGGTGGCGCAGCCGGGTGTAGATGGCGGTGTCGGTGGTCTCGGCGAGGAGGAAGGCGAGCGTGCTGGCGAGGGCAATGCGCGGGGTGGCGGCGAACCAGCACAACACGGTGCCAATGCCGATGGCCGCGGCGATACCGCGTACGCCGAGGACCTCGTGCAGCACGTCGCGGACAGCCAGGGCCGCTCCGGCGAACACGGTCCCGGCCGGGACGAGGACCCCGAAGGCGACGAGCGGGGGCAGGTGGGCGGAGGCGGTGGCGGCGGTGACGACCGTCGCCNGTAGGCGGTCGTCACCGCCGCCCCTGCCATCGTGTGCCCGCTGGACGCGGGCGGGATCATGCCGCCTCGTCCCCGCTGACTGGTTCGCCGGAGCGGCACGACCACGGCGAGCACCCGTCGGGGTCGCCATCCTCGGTGGCGGTGACCAATCGCAGGTGGCGTTTGGTGCGCGGTGGGGTGTTGAGGTCGGCTTGGTCGAGTGGGACGCGGGAGCGGTGCAGGAAGTACTGCCCGCGCAGCGGAACGCCGTCGGTGGTGGCGCGCGGGTAGCCGTGGCGGATGGCTTTATCGAACTCGACGGCCTCGGCCCAGCCTTGGGGGTCGTTGTCACGGACCCAGCGCCATCCGGCGTTGCCGTGGAACGGGCAGCCGACACAGGCGGACTTGACGGTGTCGCCGTAGCCGCGCTCGGCCAGGTAGGTCTGGCAGGCGGCTCGGTCGAGGCCGAGGTCGAGCAGGGGGAAGACGTTGCGCAGGAAGCGTAGGCCGGAGTCCTTGGCGCGGGTGACCTCGTCGGTGCTGATGCCGATGGCCTGTTCGGCATAGACCCCGTTCGGGACCCGCTGGGGGTGGGGATAGCCGAGCATCTCCCGGGCGGCCCGTTTGAGTGGGACGAGCTTGTACTCCTTGGTGCACTGGCGGCGGGCGAGGCCGTGGGAACCGTCGGGGTTGAGGGTGTGCAGGGGCATGGACACGAACCGGTGGGCGGGGTCGAGGGCGTCGGTGCGGATGTTTCCGACGGAGACTCGGCGCACGGGGATACCAGCCTTGGCGGCGGTCGTGCGGAGGCGGTCGAGGTTGGCGTAGACGGCCTGGGGTTCCCAGCCGGTGTCGGCGAACAGGGCAGCGTCGAAGGGTGGGATCTCGCCCTCGCAGGCGAGCAACAGGACAGCGGTGCTCTGCACCCCAGCGCCCAGCGACAGCAGGCGCAGCGTCGGAGCGGGGTCGACGAGTGAGAGTCGGGTGGTCATGCGGCGTTCGCCTCCCGGGACGGTGTGGCGGTGGCGTGCAGGAGGGTGTTGAGGTCGTGCAGCAGCAGCGACACGGCGTGGGCGGCTTGCTGTGGGACGACGCCGTTGCCCAGGGCGCGCAGCTGTGCGGTGCGGGGCAGCGGGAGGTCGGTGACCCATCCGGCGGGCAGGCCCATGAGGTGCTCGACAAAGGCGGGGGCGAGCACCGGACGTCCGTGGGCACCGGGTTGCGTCGGGTACGGCACTGGGCGTCCGAGCACGCGCTCCCAGCGAGTGATGGCGGTCCGGTAGTCGCCCCAGTCGACCTCGGCGGCTATGCCGTGTCGTGGTTCGGCGGCAGCAGTCGGATCACCGCCGAGGGCAGCATCAGGTCGCCCTTGGTCCCGCGCTGTGCCGGGCAGCCCTTCGTCCCGTCGGTCGCTCGCGGTGTGGGCAGCAGTGTGCTTTGCCGGGTGACCAGCGGGATGACTTGCTGCGACAGCGGTGGCCAGAATCCCTCCCCCGCGTGCCTGCCCGGTGTGCCTGTGTCGGAGGCCCTGGGCGTTGGGAGCAGCGAGTCGGCGGGCGCGGGTGTGGCGGGGCCAGGCGAGCAGGAAGACGCGTTCGCGGCGGTGGGCGGCGCCGATGTCGCAGGCCCGCACGCAACGCCAGAGCGCGTCGTACCCTGCTTCGGCCAGGTCGCCGAGTACACGGTGGAGGCCGCCGTTGCGCCAGCGAAGCGCGGCGACGTTCTCCACGATGAGCAGCGCTGGTCGTAGTAGGCGAACGCCCGCCACGATGTCGGTCCACAGGCCACTGCGCGTCCCCTTCTCGATGCCCGCGCGCTTGCCCGCGGCGGAGATGTCCTGGCACGGGAACCCGGCGACGAGCACGTCCACCGGGTCGACTGCGGCCCAGTCCACGAAGCGCAGGTCGCCCAGGTTCGGTGTTCCGGGCAGGCGGGCGGCGAGCAGTTGGCGGATGTGTGGGTCGGGGTCGGCCACCCACGCGATCCGCCCGCCGCCGAGCGCGGTCAGCACGCCCATGTCGAGTCCGCCGGAGCCCGTGCACAGCGACCCGATCACCGGCGTCATGCCGCCTTCTTGGTCAGGGCGGTGCGGAAGACGAGGACGTCCTCGTGGGCAATCAGGTGCAGCGGGAGCCCGGCCTCGCGCTGCTTGCGGATGAAGTCGCGTTGGAAGAACGAACCGCGGGCCACGAGGTCGGTGTCGGCGGCGCGGGCGAGCAGGGCGACGTCACGTTCGACCGGGACCAGTCCGGCGGCGCGGCCGCAGGCCAGTACCTGGGAGGGCAGGTCGATGAGCTCGGAGTGCTCGCGCCAGGGGCGGATGGTGATGGCGATGTGCCCGCCGGGGCGCAGGAAGGTGCGCAGCCCGGCAAGGATGCGAGTGAACCCGGACAGCAGGCGGTGGTGACCGATGTTGGCGAGGTTGCCGCGATCGAGCACGTTGCCGTAGCGGTGGGAGTATTTCTGCACCCCCTCCCCCGGGACGGTCGACACCTGCCCATGCGTCGAGGGGCCGTAAGGCGGAGAGGTGACCACCAGCGCGGCTTGCCCGACGTACTGCGGTGGCAGCAGCGTCACCACCTGGCGGGCGTCACCCTCGTAGACGTTCGCGTCGATGTCGAGGCTGTCCTGGCGGGCGAGGTCCAGGTTCGCGCGGGCGACCTGCGCCCAGTGCGGCTCGTACTCGATGCCCACCGCGCGGCGCCCCAGGCGCACGGCCTCGACGAGGGTGGTGCCGATCCCGCACATCGGGTCGAGCACCAGTTCGCCCGGCGCCGTGTAGTGGGCGACGGCGTGGCGGACGACCTCGGGCAGCATCTTGGCTGGGTGCGCGGTGGACTCCGGCAAGTACCAGCCCTTGCGCTGCGCGACCGGGGACTTCTGCGCGGTCGTCCACACCGACGGGTCCTGGGGTGCGGGCGTGTTGGCGTCGGCGTTCATCGACGGCCTCCCTCGTGCGGCTGGGCGAAGACCTGGATGTCGGAGTGGATGCGCCGGTGCGGTGCGGGCAGGCCGCGCACGACCGCGCGGTGCCGTGTGCGGGCCTCGTCCTGGGAGCCGTCGTCGAGGGGGAACCGGCCGTCCTTGACCGGTGTGTGCACCGCGACGACGTGCTGCAGGTAGAGCAGGTCGGCGTTCTGCCCGGCGGCGACCACGGCACCGGTCGGGTCAACCAACTCACCACCGGACCAGTCACAGTGCGTGAACACCACGAGGATGCCGCCGACCCGCAGAAGACGTGCCGCGAACAACGCGACCTGGTCGGCGGCGCGGTCGCCGGAGACCAGCGGACGCAGGCTCGTGATGACCAGGTCCGCGTCACCAGCGATGTCGTCGGTATCGGCCGCGGGCGCGCGCTCGATGACCGCCGCGGGGATGGATCGAGGGTTGTCGACGAGGTCGGCCCAGAACGGTCGCGTGGTCGGCGCCGTGGTGTCGGGGTCGACCGCGAGGTGTTCGACGCGTGCTGTGCGGCCGAGCCGTTCGACCGTGTGCACGGCGTCGTCCAACTCCGGGCCGGGCTCGGCGCCGGGTGCGTGCTCGATGACCCCGTGAGCGCCGATCGGTGCGTGGGTGGGCGGGCTCGGCCAAGGCAGGAGCACCACCCGCGCGTCGGGTTCGCTGAACGAGGTGACGATCCGCTCGACGAACGCGCCCGGCCAGCTCGCGTCGAGGTCGACCGGTTCGTTGACCGTCCACACCGTCGCGGGTGTCGGCGTCGAGGCGGCGGGGCGCGGTCGGGTCTTGGCACCCGGCCTGGCGGGGCTGACCTTGGTGGTGGTCGGGGCGGTCGGCCACGGGCGGCGGTCGCCGCCGCGGCGCGTCTTGGGACGGGCGGTCCTCGCTGGCTGATGTGCGCGGGAGCGGCGTGCTCCGCGGTCGTCGGGCTGGGTCATGGAGTCCCCTTCGGGCAGACCGGGCGCGCCCTGTGCTGCGAGGCGCTGATGACGGCCCTGAACTCCGTTTCGACAGGCATCGGGGGACACACTCGGTTGAAATCGCAAAGCGAGTTGCGATGAATTCCCAGCCACCGGATTCGCCCCTGACGCTGCGGATCTTCAGCGCCGGTACTAGGCCCGTACCTGCACGGACACACTTCGGTACCAGCGCGGAAAGAGTCCGGTACCACCCGACGTGACTTCCTGGTCGAGCCGTTCACGACGTCTCACCAGGAGTGATCCCATGGGCTCACAACACGCATTCCCCAAGTCCGGTTTCGACCGCGGCTCCATGCCGCTGGACGCCGCGAGGTCGTCATTCCAGTGGCTGGTCACCGGGCCCGAGCCGCTGTCGGTCGACGGGCGGACGTTCCCCGGCCTCCCGGACCGGTCGGTGCCGCTGGACGAGGTGCGCGACCGCCTGCTTCGCCGTCAGACCTCCCAGGCCACGCGCGACCGGGTGTGGGCGCACCTGGTGTTGCGCAGCCGCACCGACGGTGGCGCGTGGACGGTCGGCGCGGTCGGTGTCGCGCTGCCCGCGCTGCTGTCCATCGCGTCCACGTTGACTGCCAGGTTCGCCAACGACCCGAGCGACATCCACGCCGCGGTGCTCACCGGTTTCGTCGCCGCGCTCGGCGAGGCCGACCTGCGTCGGCCGCGCATCATGCTGCGCCTGCGATGGGCCGCGTACCGAGCCGGGCACGCCGCGGTGCGCGAGGCGCTCGACGCCCCCGTGCCCACCGGACACGGCCTGCGCGCCTCGACCGCGCCGCCCCCGACTGGGCACCCGGACTTCGTCCTCGCCCGCGCGATCGCCGAGGGCGCCATCACCGCGACCGAGGCCGAACTCATCGGCGTTACCCGCCTCGAGGGCGCGTCCCTGGCGGCCGCCGCGGCCGACCGGAACCTGTCGTACGAGGCCGCGAAGAAGGCGCGTCAGCGCGCCGAGCACCGGCTCGTCGCCTACCTCCTCGACACCGACGACAGCGAAGCCGATGGGCACGACCTGTCCGCCCAGGTGGCCGACACGGTCACCGTCACCAACGCCGCGCACCTCCCATTTCTGTCACGCAGCGTCACTCCCCTGGTGGCGCGGAAGGGCAGCCGGCGTGTGTCCCCCACACCCCGGCTCGACGGAGTTCAGGGTCGCGGGCGGCGTTCTGCTCCCGCGTCCACCACCTCGTCGTCCCGGTCGCCGCGGCGGCCGACGGACTCGACCTCGGGAGAGTCGCGATGCGCTTGACCCACTCTGTCCACCACCGCGCCTTCGCCCGGTGCCTGACTTTCGCGGGCGTGCTCGCGTTGACACTGCTGTCGTCCGCGGCGATCGCGCACGCTGACACCGTGGTGCTCGCGATCGCGGGCAGCGTCGACGAAGTCCTCACCAACATCCGCAACTGGTTGATGGGCATCCTCGCCGCGTTGGCGACCGTGTTCCTGACCATCGGCGGCGTCCGCCGAGTGTTCGGCGGTGGTGACCCGGGCGAGCAGGAGAAGTCGAAGGAGGCGTTCAAGGCCTCCGGGATCGGCTACGCCCTCGCCGCGCTCGCGCCGCTCGTCGTCACCGTCCTCAAGGGCATCGTGGGGGCCTGACCCATGCGCACCCTCCTGGCCGTCATCCTGGGTCTCGCCATCCTGTCCGGTGGCGCGATCACCGCGGTGGCGCTCGCACCGTCCGCCGTGGCGCAACCACCAGCGCCCGCGCCTCCGCTGCCCACTGTCGAACCGGCGCCGTGCGCGCCGGGGTCGCCGCTGCCGATGTGTGGCCTGCCCACACCGATAACAACACCGCCGCCACCGCCGTGCTCCGGTGTCGGCTGCATCCCGCAGCCCGGCACGACCGCACCGGCACCGTCCACACCCGGCACGGGCACCCCCGGCGACGGGGAGGGGCCCGAGGCCGACGACTGCGGGATCACCGACATCGGCGCCTGTGTCACCGGGGCCATCGACACGTTCTTCCGAGGCATCGTCAGCGAAGCGCTCAACCCGCTGCTGGACCTGCTGTCCACCACGTTGCTAACCACACCGACACCGACCTCGCTGCCGCGGGTCGCCGAACTGTGGGACAACTCGTGGCAGATCCTGCTCGTCTCCTACGGGCTGCTCGTCGTCATCGCAGGTGTCATCGGCATGGGCTATCAGACACTGCAGACCCGCCACTCCATCAAGGAGCTCGCGCCCCGCCTGGTCGTCGGCTTCCTGGCGGGAGCGTTGTCGCTATGGGCGGCGACGATGGGCATCGAGATCGCCAACGCGCTCGTCACCGCGATCATGGACGGCGGCGTCGACGCCGACAGCGCGGGCCGGGCGTTGAGCGAGCTCACGCTGGGCAGCCTCAACGGCGGCATCTGGATCGCGATCGTCGGCCTCGTCCTCGCGGGAATGCTGGTCGCCCTGCTCGTGACCTACGTGGTGCGGGTCGCGGCGACCATCATCCTCGTCGCCGGGGCGCCGCTGGCGCTGATGTTCCACGCACTGCCGCAGACCGAGGGCATCGCCTACTGGTGGTGGAAGGCCTACGCCGGTTGCCTGGGCATCCAACTGGGCCAGTCGCTGACCCTGATCACCGCCCTGAAGGTGTTCCTGGCACCCGGTGGGTTCGGTCTCTTCGGCCCGACCATGCCCGGTCTGGTCAACCTGCTGGTCGCGATCGCGCTGATCTTCATCCTGCTGAAGATCCCGGGCTGGGTGCTGTCCTCCGTGCGCGGCGGCGGGGGTGGGCGGGGGATGGTCGGGTCCGTCGTGCGCGGGTTCATCGCCTACAAGACCCTCGGCATGCTCGGTGGCCGCGGCGGTGGCAAGGGCGCGGTCACGCCACCGGTGCTTGGCGCGAGCCCAGGTGCCGGGAACGCCACCAAGCCAGGCCCCCTTGCCGGAACACGTGCGTTGCCGGATGGCCAGTACATGCTGCCGCTGCCCGGCGTGCGGCGAACCCGCGCCTCGGCCAAGGCCGCGCCCAAGGCGGCGGCGCCGAAGGCCGGTCCGCAGGCGCGACAGCTGGCGCTCCCGTTGGGCGAGGACTGGCCGGAGAACAAGCCGGTCCTCGGCCGTGACGGGCAGTACCGGCTCCCGCTTGACGGAGTGCGGCGCGTGCCCCGCCCGGCCAACTCGACGCCACCGACACCCCGTCCGTCCGTGCGGCGCGCGACGCAACTCGAACTGCCGCTCGACCCGTACAAGGGCAACCGGGCAACCAGGGACGGGCAATACCCCCTGCCACTGGACGGACTCCGACGAACCCCGGCACCCGCTCCCCCGACGCCACCGGCAACACCGCCGCCGCGCCCGAGCAACCAACTGCGACTGCCGCTGGACCTGCCCAAGCGCACACCACCACCCGCACGACCGACACCGCGAGGAGTGAAGTCGTGACCGCACCCGTCCGCATCCCAGCCGACGTCGACATGCACGACCGCGTGCTCGGTCCGCTGACCGCGCGCCAGGTGGCGATCCTGGCCACCGCCGCCGCGCTGCTATACCTGCTCTGGCTCGGCACCCGTTCCTTCCTGCCGTTGCCGGTCTACCTCGTCGTGGCCGGGCCGTCCGGTGTCCTGTCGGCCGTGCTCGCCCTGGGCACCCGAGACGGCGTCCCCATGGACCGGCTCGCGCTGGCCGCCTTCCGCCAACGCCTCGCGCCGCGCCACCACGTCGCCGCACCCGAGGGTGTGCGCCCCGCACCCGCCTGGCTCACCACCGACGTCGACCAGCCCGACCAGCAGGCGGCGTCCGCGCTGCGACTGCCCGCCGAGGCGGTGACCGACACCGGGGTCGTGGACCTGGGCGAGGACGGTCTGGCGGTCATCGCGGCGGCGTCCACGGTGAACTTCGCGCTGCGCACACCGGCCGAGCAGGAGGCGCTGGTCGCGTCGTTCGGCCGCTACCTGCACTCGCTGACCGCGCCGGTGCAGGTGCTGGTGCGCACCGAGCAACTGGACCTCTCGACGCAGGTCGCGGAGCTGCGTAACCGGGCAGGCGGTCTGGCGCACCCCGCGCTGGAAGCCGCCGCGACCGAGCACGCCGACTTCCTCGTGCGGCTCGGCGAACAATCCGACCTGCTGCGCCGCCAGATCCTGCTCGTCCTGCGCGAGCCCACAGCGGTCGCCCCGCCCGACGGGCTCGGCGGAGCTGGTCCGCTCGCCCTGCTCAGGGGCAAGCGGGGGCGGCAAGCCGATCCAGGTGCCAGACGGGCAGCCGAAGCGCGGCTCGTGCGTCGCCTCGGTGAGGCGGTCGACCTGCTATCCCCGGCGGGCGTCGTCGTCACACCGCTCGACGCGGGCCAGGCCACGGCGGTGCTGTCGTCCGCGTGCGACCCCGACAGCCTCCTGCCGCCGTCGCCGGGGTTGGCCGGTGCGGACGAGGTCATCACCAGCGCCCTCGACCCCGGCTGGGGCGATCAGGACGAGAGGGACCTGTCATGAGCTCACGTCTGCGCCGCGACCACGACTCGACGGCGTTCACGCCCGACGCGCTGTCGGTGGGCATCCGGCACCTTGAGGTGGGTGGCGAGTGGGTCGCCTCGTTCGCGGTGGTGGGGTTCCCCCGCGAGGTGCACCCCGGCTGGCTGGCGCCGCTGCTGACCTACCCCGGCCGCCTCGACGTCTCCGTCCACGTCGAGCCGATCGACCCCGCCACCTCCGCGACCCGGCTCAAGAAGCAACTGGCCAAGCTGGAAGCCGGGCGCCGGCACACCGCCGCGCACGGCCGCCTGTTCGACCCCCAGGTCGAGGCCGCGACCGAGGACGCCTACGACCTGTCCTCCCGGGTGGCCCGCGGCGAGGGCAAGCTGTTCCGCACCGGCCTGTACCTGACCATCCACGCCGCGTCGGAGGAGGCGCTCGCCGACGAGGTCGCCGCCGTGCGGGCCCTGTGCGCGAGCCTGCTGCTCGACGCCAAGCCCACCACCTACCGCAGCCTGCAGGGCTGGGTGACCACGCTGCCGATGGGCCTGGACCTCATCGGCATGCGCCGCACCTTCGACACCAGCGCGCTCGCGGCGGCGTTCCCTTTCACCAGCCCCGACCTGCCCGCCCCCGACCCGACCAGTGTGGCGGCGCCGACCGGCGTCCTCTACGGCTACAACATCGGCTCGCAGGGCCTGGTGCACTGGGACCGGTTCGGCGAGGGGATGCACAACCACAACTCGGTCATCCTAGGCCGCTCCGGCGCGGGCAAGTCCTACCTGGCCAAGCTCGAACTGCTGCGCAACCTGTACCGGGGCATCGAGATCGCCGTCATCGACCCCGAGGACGAGTACGCCCGCCTGTCCGCCGCGGTCGGCGGCACCTATATCCACCTCGGTGCGAACGGCGTCCGGCTCAACCCGTTCGACCTGCCCATCCAGACCCGCGCCGACGGTCGGCGCAGCGCCCCGAAGGACGCCCTGATCCGCCGGTCGCTGTTCCTGCACACGGTCATCGCCGTCCTCATCGGCACAGAGTTGCATGCGGCCGAGCGGGCAGCCCTGGACCAGGCGATCGCCGCGACCTATCGCAGCGTGGGCATCACCGACGACGCCCGCACCTGGACCCGACCATCACCCACCCTCCGCACGCTGCGAGACCAGCTCGCGACCGCGGGCAAAGCGGGTGACCGGGCCGCGGGCGATCTCGCGGCGCGGCTGCACCCCTTCGTCGAGGGCGCGTTCTCTTCTCTGTTCGACGGGCCCAGCAGCATCCGCCCCGAGGGGCACCTGGTCGTGTTCAGCCTCCGCGACCTGCCCGACGAGCTCAAAGGGATCGGCACCCTACTGACCCTGGACTCGGTCTGGCGGCGAGTGTCCAACCCAGCGATCCGCCGCCCCCGCCTGGTCGTGGTCGACGAGGCCTGGCTGCTGATGAAAGAGAAGGCCGGGGCCGAGTTCCTGTTCCGCATGGCCAAGGCATCCCGCAAACACTGGGCCGGACTAACCGTCGCCACCCAGGACACCGCCGACGTCCTCGGCAGCAACCTGGGCAAGGCGGTCGTGGCCAACGCCGCGACCCAGGTGCTGCTGCGCCAGGCGTCTCAGGCCATCGACGAGATCACCCGGACCTTCGACCTGTCCGCCGGTGAGCGGGCGTTCCTGCTCTCGGCCGACCGGGGCCAAGGGCTGCTGTCCGCGGGCACCCAGCGAGTCGCGTTCCAAAGCATCGCCTCACCAACCGAGCACCAACTGGTCACCAGCGATCCGGAGTTCCTGGCGTCACTGCCGGATGTGGACGCGAGCCCCGAATGGGAAGACCTGCCATGACCACGCCAACCCCGGGAACACACATGAGGTCTGCCTCAGGACCCGGCTCCCCCGGGAACCCTGTCCGGCTCGGCGCCCAGAACGTCAGTCTGGTCGATCCACTCAATGGCAGCGACGATCTCGACGCGGGCCTGCACCTGCCGGGCCTCGCCGACCGCTCGGTCGCGCGCCTGCTCGACCAGCACAGGCCACGGCTGATCGAAGTCGAGCGTGGTGTCGTCAAGCGGCTGCCCCACCGCGAACATCGACCCATCGGACTCGACGCGCCACAGCTGGAAGTAGAGCGTCACCTGGTTGTGGTCGGCCAGGTCGTCGACGACGTCGAGGAGCCTGGTGGTCGGCCACACTGGCCAGCCGTTGGGAGCGCTGGTCTGGAGGCCGGCGGTCAGCGGTGGCACCACGGGGTGTCTGGCTCCGAGGTCGGTCAACGTCTGCCGCAGCACGACAGGCTCGGACCCGTCGGGCGGGTCACGGCGAGCGAGGCTGGCCCGGTAGGCGCGCGACACAGCAGGCACGGCCGAATGAACTCGTCGACGGCCGAGAACTCCGGCGGCCCACTCCCGCACGGTGTCGTGCTCGCTGTCGAGCAGGCCGACCAGGGGACGGTCGGCGCGGTGGTCGTCGAGCTCCTCGAGGATCTCGATGGCCAACAGCTGCCCGTACCGGCTCAGCGTGGCCAGGGCGCGCACCAGCGGCTCGACGACGTCGGTGTCGTGACCGCGGCGGATCAGTTCCACCTGGGCGTCCATGGCCGCGTCGGTCGAGTCGGCGTCGAGTTGGTCGATCAGCTGTCGAACCCCGTCGATGACCAGCCCCCGTTCTCTCCCTCCGCGGTCCACCGCGACCACGGCCCACATGCAGGAGCCATTGTCTGCCCGGTGACGACCAGGCACCACATGTTTTCACCGGGTGGTGAGGAGTTCGGCGGCGATCGGGTCGAACTCGACGCGATCGCCGCCGGGTGGATCGAGGACTACCTGCGCGATCCGGCGGGCGTCCTGGCCTCATCGCTCGGGCGCCTGCGGGACCTCGCGCTGGACTGGGCGCCAGTGGCGGTTCCGGCGGCGGTGGTCCTCGTCGCCGGGGTGCTGCTGGTCGGGCGATGGTGGGGGCGCCGTCGCCACGAGCTGCTGGTCGCCGATGCCCGACAGATCACCGTGCTCGCCCCGCCCACGGTCGACCCAGCGGGTGGGGCCGCGCTGTGGTCCAACCTCGTCGGCCTGCTGCGGCCGGGATGGCGCCGCAGGTTCACCGGCCAACCGCACATCGTGTGCGAGTACGTGTTCTCCGAGGCGGGCGTGGCGATCCGGCTCTGGGTGCCCGGTGTCATCCCGCCCGGCTTGGTCGAACGCGCCGTCGAGGCCGCCTGGCCGGGCTCGCACACCCGCGTCGGCCCCGCCGAGCCGCCGCTACCGCCACCTCGAGAGGGACGGCAGCGGGTGGTCGTCGGCGGTGAGCTGCGATTGGCCCGCCCGGAGGCGCTGCCGATCCGCAGCGCCTTCGACGCCGACCCCATCCGAGCGCTGATCGGGGCCCCGGTCGGGCTCGGCCGCGACGAGCACGCCTGCGTGCAGGTGCTGGCGCGCCCGGTGACCGGTCGCCGGGTACAGCGCGCTCGTCGAGCCGCCCGCCGGGTGCACGCCGGGTCAACGCGACTGGTCGGCGCAGTACTCGACCTACTGACACCCGGTCCGTCCACCAAGGCAAGGAAGCGGCCAGGGACCGGGACGTTGCACAGCGACCCGCAGACCTCGCTGGAGTTCTCGGCGCAGAACCGGGCCATCGTCGGCAAGCAGCGCGGCAGCCAGTTCGAGACGGTCATCCGCTACGCCGTGGCGACCCTGCTGCCCACCGAGGCCGACAAGGACGAGGTCCGCCAAGCCCGGGACATCGCCCGCGGCCGGGCCCACGCCCTGGCGGCGTCGTTCGCCTCCTACACCGAGCACAACCACTACACCCGGCGCCGCGTCCGCCACCCCGGCGCCGTGGTCGACTCCCGACGACTCGGCCGTGGGGACCTGCTCTCGGTGCCCGAGCTGGCGGCGATCGCCCACCTGCCCACCGACGAGGCCATCCCCGGCATCCAACGCGCCGGGGCCCGCGCCATCGCCCCACCACCCGGCATCGCCACCCCCGGCCCGGAGGCCAAGCCCCTCGGCGTCACCGACACCGGCCACCAACGCCCCATCGCGCTGCGGGTCCCCGACGCCCGCCACCACCTGCACGTCATCGGCGCGACCGGGTCCGGCAAGTCCACCCTGCTCGGCAACATGATCCTCGCCGACGCCGAAGCAGGCCGCGGCATCGTGCTGATCGACCCCAAGGGCGACCTCGTCACCGACGTCCTCTCCCGGCTGCCGCGCGACGCCGCGGACCGGGTGGTCCTCTTCGACGCCGACAGCAAATCACGACCGCCCTGTCTCAACCCCCTAGACGGAGGCCAGACCGACCTGACCGTCGACAACCTCGTCAGCGTCTTCCGCCGCGTCTACTCAGCCTTCTGGGGACCACGCACCGACGACGTCATGCGCGCCGCCTGCCTCACCCTGCGCACCCAGGAAGGCGTCGCCACCCTCGCCGACCTACCCAAACTCCTGGTCGACGGCCCCTTCCGCAACCGGGTCACCGCCGGGGTCACCGACCCGGTCCTGCGCGGCTTCTGGGACTGGTACGAGGACCTCACCGACTCGTCACGATCCCAGGTCATCAGCCCGCTGATGAACAAACTCCGCGCCTTCCTCCTACGCCCCTTCGTCCGCGACGCCATCGCGGGCGGAGCCTCCACCGTCGACATGCCCCACGTCCTCGACGGCGGCATCTGCCTCGTCCGCATCCCCAAGGGCTCCCTCGGCGAGGAGACCACCCGCCTGGTCGGCTCCCTGGTCGTCGCCCGCACCTGGCAAGCAACCACCGGCCGCGCCCGAACCCCCCAACGCCAACGCCGCGACGCCTCCCTCGTCATCGACGAGTGCCACAACTTCCTCAACCTGCCCTACCCCATCGAGGACATGCTCGCCGAAGCCCGCGGCTTCCGCGTCGCCATGACCCTCGCCCACCAACACCTCGGCCAACTCCCCCGCGAACTCCGCGAAGGCATGTCCACCAACGCCCGCTCCAAGATCTTCTTCAACGCCTCCCCCGAAGACTCCCGCGAACTGTCCCGCCACACCACCCCACGCCTGTCCGACCACGACCTCGCCCACCTCGGCGCCTACCACGCCGCCGCCCGCTTGGTCCTCAACGGCGAGGAAGCCCAACCCTTCACCATGCTCACCCAACCCCTGCCACCCGCGGTCCCAGGTCGAGCCCGCGAGATCCGGGCCGTCGCACGCCGATCCGCCACCCGCCGCGAGGTGCCGCTTGAGCCATCACCGGGCCCGCAGCGCTCCAGTGACCCCCGACGCAGCTGACTTCTGCCCGCACGCCCTCCGGGAGGCACCGACATGATCACCAACCCCACACGGCAACGAACCCTGCGAGGACACAAGGCTGCCCGGCCTGGCCTGCGGGCCGCGAACACCGCCGAGCACCAGGCCGTGCTCGCGTGGCGATTGACGCCGCGGGACAAGTGGATCGCCCGGATGCTGTGGGAGCACCGGGTGCTGACCTCCCACCAGATCACCGCCCTCGCCTTCCCGTCGGCCCGGTCCGCGCGGATGCGGCTGCGCGAGCTCTTCAGCTGGGGCGTCGTCGACCGCTTCCAGCCGTTCGTCACCGTGGGCACCTCGCCCATGCACTACGTCCTCGCCCCCGCGGGCGCCGCAGTCTTGGCCGCCGAGGACGGTGTGGACGTCAAGGCGATGGGTTACCGGCACGACCGGGCCTTCGGGATCGCCCACAGCCTGCGCCTGGCCCACACCGTCGGGGTCAACGAGTGGTTCACCGCCCTCGTCGCCCGCAAGGCCGACGTCTTGGAAGCGTGGTGGTCGGAGGCTCGCTGCGCCCGCCACTTCGGTGACCTGGTCAAGCCCGACGGCTACGGCCGCTGGCAGGGCGGTGCCCGGCGGATCGAGTGGTTCCTCGAGTACGACTTCGGCACCGAGGTCCTGGGCAAGGTCGCCGCGAAGCTGACCGGGTACGCCGCCCTCGCCCAGGCCACCGGAATCACGACCCCGCTGCTGGTCTGGTTGCCCACCTCGCGGCGCGAGGCCACCGCCCGCCAGCTGCTGACCCGAGCCTGGCGCGAGCTGGATGACCAGCGCTCGGTACCCGTCGCCACGGCAGCCGCCGAGATGCTCAACCCCGAGACGCCCCACCCCAGCCCGGCTGACGACGTCTGGCTTCCGTTGGACACTGCCAGCGGGCCTCGCCGAGGCCTATCGACCCTGCTGGACGCCTGGCCGCACATCCCGCCCCCGGCCGCGCCCACCAGCGAGGCCGACACGGCACAGCCGACCTCACCACCACCCTCGCCGATGCCACCCACGGCGCCGCGCGGGCCAGCAGGAGCGTGAGGCCGTGATCGTCAAGGTCGCCGTGGGGGCCGCCGCGGTCGCGCTGGTCATCCCCGTCGTGATCGGCCAAGGCGTCAGCGGCGTCGTGGACGCGCTGCTCGGCAGCTCCCCGACCAGCACCGTCGCCTGCGCGAGTTTCGTCGCCGACATCCCGAGCGAGTACTGCCACCTCTACGTCACCGCCGCCGCGGACTGCCCCGGCCTCGACTGGACCGTCCTCGCCGCCATCGGCAAGGTCGAGACCAACCACGGCCGCCTCCAAGCCCCCGGCGTGACCGACGGCGAGAACTCCGCCGGAGCTGGCGGGCCGATGCAATTCCTCGCCCCCACCTTCACCTCGGTCATCACCACCCACCAGCTACCCCCAGGCGGCGCATCACCGCCCTCCCGCTACAACCCCCACAACGCCATCCACGCCGCAGCCTTCCTCCTCTGCGACGAAGGCGTCCGCCGAGGCGACCTCCGAGCAGCGATCTTCGCCTACAACCACGCCGACTGGTACGTCACCAAAATTCTCAACCAAGCCGCCGAGTACACCCAAGCCGCCACAACCACCCCCGGCACCGGCGACTGCAACAACCTCGAGGCCCCCAACCCCGCCGCGCTCGTCGCCCTCAACTACGCCTGCGGCCAACGAGGTCTCCCCTACGTCTGGGGTGGCAACGGTCCCGCCCAGGGCGACGCGGGCTTCGACTGCTCCGGCCTCACCACAGCCGCCTACGCGGCCGCCGGACTCGCTCTCCCCCGCACCGCCCACACCCAATTCCACGCAGGCCCACACGTACCCCCAGGCCACCCCCTCCAACCCGGCGACCTCGTCTTCTACGGCACCCCAGCTCGAATTCACCATGTCGGCCTTTACATCGGACACAACCTCATGATCAACGCCCCCACCTTCGGCCAACCAGTTCAGACCGCCCCCTACCGCTACCCCGGTGACGACTACGCAGGTGCCACGCGGCCGGTCGCAGACGAGCGTTGATCACCACTGATGCAGGTCCGCTGCTGAGATCGTCTCGCCCGATCTCGCAGGGAAACCCCCTGGGCGGAGGAACTTGTCGACATCGCTTGACTTTGCCAGCCGAAGGAAGCGTCCATATACCTGTGGCCCGATGAAACCGGACGCGCACCGGGGGCTGCATCGCTCCGGCCGGGGCATGACCACTCAGGAACGTCACCACTGTGAGGTAGTCATGTCCACGAACACCAGCACTTGCGAACCAACTGCCGACGCCCCGACGACACGCACAGCAGCCGAGAACGCGTTGTGGCAGGCCCTGGCAACCCGGGGCGACAGCACCACCAACACGTTGGCTGTCGCAGCGGAGATCGGGAAGTCGACCGCTCAGAAGATCTTGGCGCGGTGGGGAGCGGACGGCGTTGTCGTTCGGACGTCCGGGGAAGCTGACGGCGGGCGGTGTGCCGCCGATCGGTGGTCGATCCCGGACGATGCCAGCACCGTTGACAACCAGCCCGAAACCCCGGATGACGACGACCAAACCGCCGCCGCGCCGACCAGCGACCGATCGGTGGATGACCAACCCGCACCCGCAGACGGGGCGACGACGGACTACGCCGGGAAGCGTGACCGGTTGGCACCGGGGGCGTTGCGCGGGCTAGTCGAGGATTTTCTGCGTGACAACACCGGGGAATTCAGCCCGAACACGATCGGCAAGGCGTTGAACCGGTCGTCGGGTGCGGTCCACAACGCGCTGGAGAAGTTGGTCGCGAGCGGCTACGCGACGCGCACCAGCGACAAGCCGAAGAAGTACGCGATTGCCACCGATCCCACTGGGAACTAGCCGATCAACGCGTAGGGGGTGTGCCCCACGGTGGACCGTGGGGCACACCCGCTATCGGCTTGCCGGTCCCGCGTTCGGCGCAACAGCACGAACGGCCATGACCCCGGCAGCGGTGCTGCCGGGGTCATGGCCGTGTCGGTCAGGGTGTTGCCGGTGCCGTCCAACGGTGGTTCTGGGCGTCCCATACGCCGTGGGTGTACAGCCTTAGCATGTCCGGGAAGCCGGGCCCGATCATCCATCCGAGACGTTCGCAATCCTGGTGGCCGGGTGACCAACCGGTCCACGCGTCGCGTCCACAGTCGTGATCGAGATCGCACATCAACCGTTGCCGACCAGTCACCAGGCATTGGGCGACATCACACCCGCCGTCATACTCATCGTATTCGTGTTCGCCACCAACCCCCACGTCACAGTCGGGGCATCGGTCGCGGAAGTCCATCAGCGTGAGCGGTTGCGGCGGGGGTGGGTTCGGTTCGTCAGGCGTCACGTCGGTTCCCCAATCTGTCCGGTGATGTTTGCGGGCTGCCCATGGACTAGCGGGCGGTGGCGCGCAGCGCGGCGGTAGCGGCGCGCCCGATGGCTTGGGCGGTGTTGGTGGGGTCGCTCAACTGGTGGACCGTCGCACCGCGCATGGGGTTGTCGGTGGGGTCGGTGGTCAGCCACAGGATCGCGCACCCTGCCGCACGCAACCGGTCGAGTTGCTTTTGCCCGGCGTCGGTTTCGCTGCCGAGATAGTGCCCATCTGAAACGATGACCAGCAGGCGCGCGGCACCGGGTTGGGATAGCCCGAGTGCGCCGTCCAGCGCTGCGGCGGCAGTGGCGACGTCGTGTGCGCCGTCGTTTGCGGCGAACTCGGTCACCTGATGGGGCACGGTTCCGGGGTGGGTGACCGGTCGGACTTGTGCGCCGTAGATGACGGTGGCGGTGGTAACGGGCACGCTGGCACGATGTCCGGCGTATGCCAGGATCCACGCGGTGGATGCGACCGGCCCACTCAGGTACCCCATTGATCCGGACACGTCGCACGCCACACCCAACCGCAGCGGCGGGGCTGGCGCGGTGTGCCGGGTAATCCGGGCGAAGGGTTCGGCCGTGACCATGGCACCGGCGGCCCGTTGCGCGTCTGCGGCGAGTGCGCCGCGCATCCGCAGCCGCCCGGGTGGCACCGGTGACGTCGACTTGACCGCCACCCGGTCGCGGACCCCGGCGGTGGACAGCGCGCGCGCAAGCACTTGGGCGGCGGCGTATTCATCGGGTGTGGGCTTGCGCTTACCCGTGATCGTGGTTCCCCCTTGACCGTGGGGACTTAGATGCGCGCCCGAGAAAACTGTCCGTGCGGTGGCGCGGTTGGCCGCGTCGGCGGCGTCACTCGCTGCCCGTTGTGCTGCCGCCGCATCGGCGGGGTCCTGTGGCGGCGGATCGTCCGCGACCGCTTGGGCGACGTTCGCCAGGGCTTCCCCGATGGCTTGCGTCAACACCGACGGCGGGGGTGGACCCCCGGACCCGTTCGGCTGTCCCGGGTCCCCGGAAGTGCCCGCATCGGGGTCGTCCGGATCGATGCCAACCGCCTGACACCAGCGTTGCCCTAGGTCGATCATCGCGTCGACGTCGTCGTCAGCGGTGCGCAGCGCTTCCCGCCACAGGTCGCACAAGTCGTTCAGTAGGTCCGCGCCGAGAACGCTTTCGACCACCCGCGCGACCGGTTCGGTTTCGGCGGCGGTCAGGATGCCGCTGTCCACCCGTGCCAACAACAACGCGGCGGTCTGGGCGGCATCTACTTTGGTCATCTGCGGTGCGCGGGCGGGGTCGGTGGCGTCGGTGTCTGCGAGAATCAACTGTGTCGCGGACGCGCGCAACCAGTGCCGGTCATCGGGGCGGCGGCGAATCTGGGCGGCTTCCATGCGTGGTTCTTCCAGCAACAACGCCGCTTGGACCACACCGGGTGGCGTGTTGTCGGGGGGTTCCCACGCAGTGTGCTTGGCATGTCCGCACTCGTGGGTGAGCAACCCCCAAACGATCTCGTAGCGGGCGCGGTCGGCTAGCTTGGCGGGATCCACGGTGGCCGGATCAACGCCTAGGTGCTTCCCATCGACTTCGATCAGTGCGCGGGCGGGGAAGAAACACGCCGGGGCACCACCACCCGCGCCGGGTGCGATCGTGACCAACAGGTCGTCGCGATCGGCGATGATCTCGACTTCATCGGCGAGTGCCGCCGACAGCGTGAGCCAACCGGGGCGGGCGGGGAACACTGCCGCACCGGTCGCGTTCGGGTCGGCTACTAGGTGGGTCGTCATCGGTCATGTCCTTTCGGGTGGCGGTTGTCAGATGCGCGCGCCGAGCGCAAGCGGTTGCACGGTCGTGCCGAACACGGACTTGACGGTTGCGGCGACCACTTCCCGATCTTCTTCCGGCGCGACGCCCACCAGGTTTCCGGCGGCGGCTTCCGCACCCAGAACGCCCGCGATCTTCTGGTAGGCGATCAGTTCGCGCAGTTGTGGTGCCCATCCGATTTCGCCCCGCGCTTGACGGGTGGCCAGGTTGCGCGCGACTTTGACCGCCCGCTTGTCGATCTTGAGTTGCGCGGCTAGGTCGTAGTCCGTGGACACGTGGACTTGCAGGGCGAACCGTGATGACAGCGCATCGGTCAGGATCGCGCCGTGCACCCCCGGGTTATGGCCGGCCACGACGTAGAACCCCGGCGCGGCGTCGACAACTTCCCCGGCGTTGGCTTTGACGATGATTTGACGCCGTCCGTCCATGGCGGGGTAGACGACCGCCAACACGGTCGGCGGGATCAACGTGGCATCGTCGATGAACAGCGGCACGCCGTCGCGCATGGCGCGCACTAGTGGACCGTGCACGAACACGTAACGGCCATCGTCTGTCTGCGTGTACTCGCCCACGAAGTCAGCGACTGTGGTGTCACCGTCGCCCTGGACCGTCAGCATGTCGGGGAATGCCGCTTCCACAACGGATGTTTTGCCCGTGCCGGGTGGTCCGTACATCAGCGCGGCGACACCGGCATCGCGCAATCGTTGCAACGCGGTCACGTCCGGCATGCCGGACAACGTCCGGGGGTGGTAGTCCATGCCGTTCGGGCGTTTGACCGGACCGGTGACGGTGACCGCCGATCCGGTCGGGGGTGCGCTTGACCCGGGTGGCGCGGGGTTGGCGGCAGGGGGCGCGGGGGCGGTCGCGCGTGGGGTCGGCGGCGGGGCGGGGGTGATCACCGATGCGGCGGCGTTCGCTGTCGTCGCGGTCGCGGTGTAGGTCAGCGGCGCGGTGGACACCGTCGCGGCTTCCCCCCGGTCCTGCAACGTCTGGCATGCGTTGCCGACCGCACCCGACGACCTGTTCAGGATGTGCGCGATGCCGCGCGGGGTCATGCCTGTGCCCGTGTTGTCGGCTAGCACCTTGGCCACCATGGCGCGTAGTTCGCCTGACCGAAGTCGGGATGGCGTGACTGCGGGCGGCATGGGCGTGGTCATCGCGCGTTCCTTCCGGATGTGCGGGTTTCCGCATTTCGATATGACTAGCGCCGGGTGTGCTATCCGTTGGCTTTCCGGTTCCCCTGGCGACAAATCAATTATTACTCTACGCCGCACGTCGCGCAATACTTTCGGCAGCTGATTTTCAAGACTCTTTAGGGCGATTCGGATTGGTCAATTCTAGAAACGGCAAAGAAATCACGAATTGCACAGACCGAGAATGGCAAAGAATCCCAAGGCGGGTAATCGAAAGGTGAGACACGAACAAGGCGGGAGTTGGCCACCCAGACTGGACCACAGGGAAAGGGCTTGAGAGCCAGCAGGCCACACGAGCCCGCCCGATGTGTTCACCGGCTTGTGGCCAAGCGAGTCTGGGATACCAGCGGATCCCTCTCCGCCTGCCCTGACCTGCGTCTCTACTGGACCGCAGAGGTGGTGGTCTAACCGGACCCCCGAGTGGACCCCCAGTTGGATCCCCCATCGGAACCCCCGACGGAGGGGGCTGACTCCGCATCGGCAGCGGGCGGACCGTCCCTGACCGTAGAGATGGGCAGACAACTTCAGTCGCCAATCCGACGCGCAAGCAAACAAGTCTTTCACCACCACGAGAACGCATCCAGACGGCATCACAACCCTGGGTTTCACGATAGCATCGTGCGACAGATTCAAACCAGTTCGATCGAACGACGCACGAGTCTTTCCAGAAGACTCTCACTGCGATTTGAGTTGATTGGCGGCGTCACGGCGACGGCGCAACTGGGCGACCAAGGCAAGGGACTCAGGAGAGGGCGAATCGCCGATCTCGGCGAGACTGGCTTTCAGGAGGGCAAGCGTGCGAGGGATGGCATCCGCCTGGCCCACCCGGTCCTGCAATCGGATGATGTCGCGGTACACGAACTCGTTGTGCGGGTCGAACGACCGCGCGATCTCGAGCAGGTCGAGCGTCTGCTGGGGGTCGTGATCGACCAGTGCGCGAGCGAGCGCCGCCACCGCGTCGACGGCGTCGCGGCGCGCGGCCTCACGTGCGGTCTCGATCCACTCGGTGCTCATGCCGTCGGCCAGTGGCCCCGTGTAGGCGTTGACGATGTCGCGGTAGGCATGGGCCCGTTCCTGGTCACTCATGGCCGCGCGTCGACTGGCCACGGCAGCGGCAAAGCGGTGGTAGTCGACTTCGACCAGGTCTGGGTCCAGCTGAAAACGTCCGTCGCCCGTGAGGACCGCGTTCGCCAGGCTGTCGCCGACCGCCAACGTCAATGCGCGGCGCAGCCTGCTCACACCGGTGTTCAGCGCGTTGGTCGTGCGCTCCGGCGGGCTGGTCGGCCACAGCGCCGCGATCAGCGCCTCACGGCTCGCTCCTTCGGGATGCAGGGCGAGGAAGAGCAGCAGTTCGCGGGCGCGGGGTTGCAGTGTGGAGGTGATCTCCTGTTCGCCTTGGTCATGTCGCCACCACACCCGCAGGTGCCCGAGCAGAGTGATCCGCAACCCCGCCTTAGCGGCCCTGTTCGTGCCGGTCTCGACTGGCGGTTCTTCTGCATGGACCTCGGGCTCGGGGGATGCGCGAAGCAGGTCCTCGAGGTCGACGTCGGAACGGACGAGTGATGTACCGCGCAGAGGTTCTCCCTCACCGGGGGTGGTGGTGGAGACGGCACCGTCGTTCCCCACGTAGGCGGTCACTCCACCCGGCCAATGCCCGATAACGACCACGGTCAGACCTAGTGGCGAACCGCGCTGCAGGAGTTCGCGCAAACGCGTGTCACCGGCTCCGGGTGTCTTCGCCACGAGCAGGAGTGGCGGCCAACCAGTTGAGGGTTCCACCTCGTCGGTCCGCGACCGAAGCTCTGCGGCCACGAGTTGCAGTGCCGCGTCAAGATCCGTGACGACCTGGATGTTGAGCCGCGCGACATCCAGGTCGAACACCGGCGCGGCAGTAGCAGTGACGAGCACGCGGGCGTGGATTCGTGCGGCGGGCGAGCTGCGGGTCAGAAGGGCCGCCAGAAGCGTGTGGACCGCGCTGGCAGTTCCATCGCCGATCAGACCCAGGCCGTGGCCAGCGGCCAGGGCCAAGGCGGTGTCGACGCCGTCGATCCGAGGTGCGGGTGGACTCTGCTCGGCCGGTGGGTCGATGCGTAGGAGTGCGTAGACCCTCAGCGCCCCGGCGGGTGGGTGGTGCTCTCTGCGGTTGCGCTGGCGGCGAGCCAGCACCATGCCAGCGCTGGCGGCGGCGACCAGCCCCACGCCGACCAGCTCCGGCGCCCAATCGAGAACTCCCGCTGAGGGAGCTACCGCAGGCGAGTCGTTCGAGAGGGGTGGCTGCGGAACCGGGGTGACAGCGCTCGGCAAGTCGACGGGTGGCTGGATCGTGGGTGCACGCGGCGGCGGCGCGAGCGGTTCCACGATGGGGGCGTCGACCGGGAGAGCGAACGTCTGACCCGGGAAGATCAAGTCGGGGCGGGTGAGGGTGCCGTGGGGTTGTGGCTTGTCGCGGTTGAGCTCGAACACCTCGGTCCAACGCTTGCCGTCCCCCAACGTGCGCGCGGCGATACGCCACAGCGAGTCGTGGGCACCTGTGACGGGGTCGGGGGGCCGCACTACGGCGAGAGGAGTGTCCGGCGGCCGTACTGGCGGGGCGGTGGCTGCCTGAGTGGTCGCGGCGGGGGTCGCGCCTCCGACGCGCTGTCCGAGCAGCGAGATGACGAAGGCTCCGACGAACGCGGCCATGATGCGGTGGATCGGTCCTGTCCGCTGGCGGTCGATCACCACCGCGTGCCGGACGACATCGGACAGGCACCGGACGAGCTCGGTGACGATCAGCGCCCATGTCACCCAGCCCGCGCAGGTGAGCAGGTCGATCACAACGCCGGAGGTCATTGGGTCGCGCAGCGTGGTCTGAATCTCGACCAGGTCGGGCACGTGGTCGGGCAGCGGCCAACCGATGCGTGTCAGCAGCCAAGGCGGGCCGCCGACAACACCGACGAGGACGGCGGCAGCTGGCCCGCCGCGGAGCGGCCTTGCCAGGGCGCCGTGCTGTCTAGCGCGCGATGTCACGGCACGCGATCAGCGGGTGGGCCTTCCGCTTCGGCCGCTGGACTCGAGGCGGGAGGGACTGCGGACTTCCTACGTCGCCGCGTCGGCTTGCGGTCGCCTCGCCACTGGCTCAGGTCGGCGGCCTTCACATCGATGAATTCGGCCAGCTCGTCCACGGTGATGACGTCCTGGGCGTCGTCGAGGACGCTGGCGAGGGTCTGGTCGCACTCGCGGAGCTGCTCGACGAGGGTGGTACGGCGCTGGACGAGCTGACCGGCCTGCTGAGCCGCGGCTGCCCGGCGGGCGCTGCGCTTGTTGTCGTTCTCCTGCACCCGCTGGCGGATCTCATCGGAGGTGACCATGTCCTGCCTTTCTGCTGGGTCGCCGTTCAGCCTTGGCGAGGTTGCGCTGTGGCCTCGCCGTGCACGTGGAGGGAGCTGATCCCGACGAGGCCGAGCAGTTGCGTGGGGTGGGTCGCTGTGACGACGACGGTGACGCCGCCGCTGGTGGCGGTCGCGGTGCCGGTGAGCCCCTCGGTGGCGAGGTAGGTGCGGGCCGCGGCCACGGCGTCGGCTGGGACGAGGTGGAGGGTGCCAGTCGCCCGGAATCCGGCGAGGTCGAGTTTCTGGGCGCCTGCGCGTGCGGCGGCCTCGGCTTGGCCGTTGGCGCGCACCGTCGCGGCCAAGGCGAGGCCGCCGTCGAGGACGAGTCCGGTCACGACGAGCAGGGCGGCGGTGAGCGCGGTGACAAAGGCCGTCACGCTGCCGCGGTCGTTTGCGAGTTGCGTCATCCGTCCTCCCCGTGAGTGGCTCGCCAGGTGTCGATCGGTTCGACCGCTCGGGAGTACAAGCGTTTGCGGCCGAGCGGGCCGGTCAGGTCGACCTCGCAGGAGACAGTGACGGTGACGGTCCCACCGGGACGGAACCGGCCGACGTCGAGGGAGACGCGCAGACCAGCGCAGGCCGCGTCCACTGCGTCGGCCGCTGCCGCTTGGGCTGCGGCTTCGGCGGCATGGTGGGTGCGTTGGATGCTGGCGGCCCGTGCGGCTTGGTGGGCGACGTCGTCGAGTTGGATGCGGGCTTGGGCGCCTCGTGCGGTGACGACGCCTGCCAGGACCAGGATTACGATCAGGATGGGCGCGACCAGGGTGGCCTCGACCGAGGCTGACCCGCGCTCGTCGTGCTCGACCACGGTGTCACCCGCCCGCGACGCCGGGGGCGATCATCTCGACCGCTCCCCTCGCCTCTGCGCGTACGGAGAGCTCGATCAACGGGATGACCGGCACAACCGCGCCCAAGACCCGCACCGCCGCGGTGTCGGCTGCGCGGTCGGCTTCGACGGTGTCCACGCGCAGCGGCCCTGCGCCCAGTCGGTCAAGCAGTCGGCGCGCGCTGGCTTCGCCTGCGGCCGGGGTGCCGCCGTGGACGCGTACCGAGGCGAGGCCCTGTGATGCCGCTGCCTGTGCGACGTGGTTGGCGTGCGCCCACAGTGCGGCTTGGACGATGAGCAGGATCAGCGTCAGCACCAAGGGGACGACGATGACCAACTCAACGGTCACAGCGCCTCGTTCGCGGTCGTCGACCTGGTCAGAAGGTGATTCCATTGGCCTTCTCCATGACTTTGCCGATGATGATCGCCACCACGGCGAGCGCGGCGGCGACTAGGAGGGCGGTCACCACGACCGTCTCGGTGGCGTAGCCCCGGTCATCGGTGGTGTCGCGTAGCAGGGCCCGGATCATGGCGCGGGCCAGCGCCCAGTAGTCACTGAGGTGCTTGAGCATTGCTTCTCCTTGGGGATCACAGTCCTGTGAGGACTTGGTTGATGGCCGGGTAGCCGATGAGGGCGAGGAAGCCGAGGAACAGGATGGCCACCGGCAACGACATGCGTTCGGTTGCTGCCTGGGCGCGCTGCTCAGCCTCGGTGGTCTGGCGGGTGCGCATGGCGCGGGTCCGGGCTGCGAGGGAGGCGCGGATGCGGGCGCCCTCGCAGCCTGCGAGGCTGACCGATGCCGCCAGCTCGGCGAGGTCGCCGATGTCCAGGCGGTCGCCCAGGTCGCGCAGGGCTGACCAAGGCGAGGCGCGGGTGAGCCGGGCGGTGTCCAGCGCTCGGCGAATCTGCTCGGCGGCCCAGCCGTGGCCGTTGGTCGCGGCGCCGGTGAGGGCGCTGTCGATGCCCGCGCCTCCCGCCACCGCGATCCAGACCAGGTCGAGGTAGGCGGCGAGGGTTTGCCGGAACTCGTTCCGCAGCCTTGCGGCGTTCGCGCGTAGGAGGATGTCCGGGAGCACAAACCCTGCGACGCCCAGCGCGGCCGCGGCGACCAATGGCGCGCCGATCCCGAGGGGAAGGCCAAGCGCGAACAGGGCGGTGGCGGCCGCTCCTGGACCGAACACACCGGCGGCGGCCAGAGCGAGCTTGCGGGCGTGGTGGTCGGAGGGCTGGCGGTTGACCAGGGCGAGGTCATGCGCGAGTCGGCCGTGGCTCTTGCCGAGTGCGAGCGACTGTGGAGGAAGGGAGTTCGCCGCCATGGCCCAGAGGCCGGCGCCGACTCCTGAGCCAAGTAGGAGTTGCAGGATCATCGTGCTTCCCCACTGACTGGTCGGGCTCGGACCGTGTGCGCCAGCCAGGCGAAGCCGGTTGCGAACAGCGCGACGACCGCTGCGAGAACCAACTGCCCCTGGGCGCCGTTGAAGGCGTCGAGGTAGGGGCGGTTGAGGATCATCAGGGCGATGGTGAATCCCAAGGTCGTCCCGACGATGACCCGCACTGTCGTCCGTGTCCGGGCCCGCCCCGCGGCCACGCGCATCCGCATCGCGGCGTGGTCGCGAGCTGCCTCGGCGAGGGAGCCCAGCAGTTCGGCCAGACGGCGGGCCTGCTGCTCGGCCGCGACCGCCAGCGCGGTGGCGACGAGGTCGCCCACAGGGTCATCGAGGCGCTGGCCCAGCTCGCGCAGCGCGGGCGCCAGGCGGCCGCCTCGCTCGATGCCCGCGGCGACCTCGCCCAACTCGGAGCGGATGGCCTGCGGAGCGAGCGGGGTGGTGGCGAGGACCGCCTGCTCCAACCCGGCCGCCGAGGACAGCGTGTCGCGCAGCATCTCGGCCCAGGTGGCGATCGCCGCGGTGCGGGTGACGCGCCGGTCGTGCTCGCGGTCGGGCCCCAGGAGGTCGGGGAGGAACCACGCGCCGAGGGCAGCCGCGACGGCACCCGCCAGCCAGCCGGTGGACCACCAGACACCCGCGGCCACGACAACCGCCGCACCGGCCTTGAGAAACGCGCCTCGGCTGGCACGAGGTTGTCGAGGCTCCCCGGTGCCGTGCCAGGCTCGGGCGAGCACGACCAAGCCGGTACCGGCTCCTGCGCCCACGAGCGCGGAGACGACGGTGGTCATGAGGTCCACCAGCCCATCGGGTTCTCCAGCATGTCGGGGTCGAACCCGACGTCGGCGAGGTCGTCGAGGGTGGCGCCGTGCAGGCTGCCCGCGACCGGGCGGGCCCGGTTGTCCGGTCCGGGTCGGTAAACCTCGTTGGTGACGACGTGGGCACCGTCGGCGGCCACGACCTCCCGAATCGAGGAGACGACCCGGCTGGCCCGGTCCTTGGTTCTGGCGAGGTGGACGACGAAGTGCAGGCCGGTGGAGACGAGCAGGTTGGTGACCTCGACGGGGAGGCGCTCGTCGCCTTGGGCGGCGTAGGCGGCGAGCCTGGCGAACGCCGCCCCGGAGGACGAGGCGTGCAGGGTCGCCAGCGAGCCGTCGTTGCCCTGGGACATGGCGTTGCACATCGGGATGACCTCGGGGCCGCGGATCTCGCCGACGATCACGCGGTCCGGGGACATGCGCAATGCCCAGCGGAGCAGCTCGGCCTGGGAGATGGCGCCCTCGCCCTCGATGTTGGCGTCTCGCGCCTGCAGGGCGATGACGTCGATGCGGGTCGGGTCGTGCTCGAGGCCGAGTTCGAGGGTGTCCTCGATGGTGATGAGGCGCTCCGCGGCGTCGATGTCGGCGGCCATGGCGCGCAGCAGCGTGGTCTTGCCCGCGCTGGTGCCGCCGGTGATCAGGACGTTCTTCCTCGCCCGGGTGAGCGCGCTGAGGAAGGACTCCAGGCCGATGTCGACGCTGCCCCGCCTGCGCAGTTGGTGCAGGGTGGCGGTGACGTAGCCGTGGCGGCGGATGGTGAGCGCGGTCGAGCCGTCGCTGGTCAGCCCGAGAACGGCGAAGAGCCGCTGGCCGCCGGGCAGTTGGAGGTTGAGCGCGGGGGAGCCTTGGTCGAGGCGCCGCTCGTGGGTGGCTGAGCGGGCCAGGTCCCGCACGAGTTCGGTCAGTTCGTCGTTCGAGGACGCCACCGGGGCGACGCGGACCCTGCGGCCGTCGGCGTGGTGGACGACGACGTCGTCCCACCGGTTGACCGCGATGGTCTCGACGGTCGGGTCGTCCAGCCAACGCTGGAGCCCTCCCGCGCCGATGAACTCCTTCACGATGTCCCCGACGATGCGATGCGCTGTGCCGTCTTCGACAGGTGGCCGTCCCGCGGCCAGTTCGGCCTCGGTGTGCGTGCGCAGTGCGCTGTCGGCGATGCTGCGGGCGATAGTGCCCCGAACCTCGCCGATCGACCCGGTGTCGACGGCACCCACCTCGGCTGCGACGCGCTGCGGCAGTTCGACGGCCACCTCGTGGCGGATGGCCTGCCTGAGCCGGGTCTGCGCGGCGCTCATCGCGAGGCGATCGCGTTCATGAGGCCGTCGGCGACCGCGCAGGGATCGACGGACGGGAAGCGCGCGTTGGCGACGATGACGCCGCCGGTGCCGTTGGCGAGGGTGACCAGCCCGAGGCACTGCTTGCCGAACTTGGGGTCCTCGGGACGGGGGTGGAGGAGCCCTGGCTTGCCCGCCCACTGCTTGGCGACCGAGCCAGGTTCCCTGGCCGGGTCGGCGTCGAGCTTGTCGCTCCAGAGGATGTTGGCCTGGAAGCGGCCGCCCTTCTCGGTGGGTCGGGCGCCGGGCTGAATCTCGATCTGGCCGCTGTTGCTCCAGGAGCAGCGGACCTTGATGGAGCCGCTTGCCTCTGATTGGACGGGCGGGTGGGGCTTGCCGTCGGTGGGGCGTACCGGTTCCGGGAAGTCGTCCCAGGTGACAACGGTGCACGGGTCGAACGGCGCGCCCACCTCGGAGGCGCTCTTGGGACCGTTGAGATCACCGAGGCGGAGCGAGCCCTCGGCGCGTCCGGCACGGCGGTCGACGCTGGCGGCATCGTCCTGCGCCGGGGTGCTGAACCCTGCCCCCGCGGGTCCGAGGGCGGTCTGGGTCTCGTCGTTGGTGCAGGCGGTCGCCACCGCGATCAGCGCGGCAGTCGGGATCAGGACGCGGATTTTCATTGGTTCCTCACTGGGGTTCAGCGCTGGGTAAACAGACCTTCGATTGCCTTGGTCGCGAGGTCGCAGTCGTAGGACCACGCCTTGATCAGCTGGACCGCTTCGGTCTGGGCCGGGTCGGTGAGGTCCCTGCGGACCTTGACCTCGTCGTCGGCGACCACGGTCAGGTAGCAGGTGCCAGTGCCCGCGGGGCCGCCGCCGACGTTGAGGACGGTGGACACGCCGGGGCGGCCCGCGACCGTGATCGGCTCGTACTTGTCGGACCCGACCTCTGAGGTGTCGCCTGTCGGGTCGTCGTCGAGGCCCACGGTGACCGTCAGGAGCCCGCCGAGCGGGTCGCCGGGTGCGGGGGTCTGCGGGTACATGGTGCAGCTGTGCGGGCCGTCGTAGCGGAACCGCACCGGCCTGCCGAAGTGCTCCACAGCGGCGTCGAGCTTGCCGCAGGGGTCGATCGCGCCGGTGCTCAACATCGGACTGGTGACCTTGTCTGACCAGGTGGCCGGGTTCTTCCAGTAGCGGGCGACGGCGCCGAGGTAGGTGGCGGCGACCTCGCACGAGTCCTTGCGCTGCTGACCGGTCGGGCGCTGACGAACACGCAGCTCCAATCCCTCGGTCTCCGACAGCGGGTACAGGTAGCCGCACGCGTCGGCGTCCCCGGCGTCGTCGTTGAGCTTGAGCACGTCGACCCCGCCGATCGACAGCGGCGTGGCCTTCGAGCGCGTTCGCTCGTCGACCTCCCGGGCGGTGGCGTTGAGCCGCCACACGGGCAGGTCCCCTGCCTTCGGGGCGAGTTGGAGGGTGCAGGTGCTCAGATCGTCCGAGGGCATGAGGTCCTCGGCCTGCATCCCGGTCGCCTCTGCGGCGGCCGCGGGATCGTGCAGGGCGCAGGTGTCGACCATGCGCAACCGCCCCATGTCAGGCGCGACCTGATCGTCCACAGGGGTTGGGAGAGTCGCGGTGAAGGGCCCGGCCTGGACTACGTGGTTGTCAAACCAGGGTGGTTCGGGCGCGGGGTCGGCGAAGCCTGTGACCGCGGCGGCGAGCAGCATGCAGACCCTCGGCGCGAGGATGATGAACGGCTTGAACACTGGCTCTCCTTCGGTTTCATCAAGCTGTGGCAAGAGGACGGTCGGCGATGGCTGAGGCGACCGGCCCGACCGCGCGGCAGAGCGGGTGCGAGGACAGGTCGGCAGGGACTGATCCCGTCGCCACGGCGCGGGCGATCGCCCGCGCCCCGGTCGGGTCGAAAGGGATGCGGGCCAGTGCGGGCTGTCCTGTCGACCGTCCTGGTCCGTCGCCGACCACGAGAAGCAAGGAGCCAGGCGCCACCGTGCTGACCTCGGCGCCGCCGGGTGCGACAGCGAGGCAGACCTCGGCGCGGTTCACGACCTCATGCGCGACCGAGCCGGGGAGGGGTTGACCGCAATCAGCCAGGATGACGAGGTCAGGGGCCTCTGCCGCGGCGACGAGGACGTCTGCGGCACGGTGGGCCGGGCACGCCTCCCAGTCGTCCGTGAGGATCACGGCCCGCCTGGCCGGTGTGGGCCAGGTGAGCGCGAGTGCGCCGGTGATGGTGCTGACCCCAGGAGATCGTCCCAGCGAGTAGAGCGCGACCAACATTATTGGTCCTTAGTGGATAGGAGGATTAGGGAGACGCGTTCTGCGGGCAACGTCGCTACGTCGCGGGCGTCCAGCTCCGGCAGTTGCAAGGAGACGACGGTCGACTCCGAGGACAGCCGCGCCGTGTCGGCGATCGTGGCCGTCCACGCCGACGCGGGCCTGCCGGATTCGACATCGGCGAGGACGACTGAGACATTGGCCCCGGCAGTCGCGCCGGGCGGGATCCGCCCTGGCCCGAGGGCCATGGCCACCACAGCGGCGCCGTACGGAACGCGAGCCTGGCCCACCGCCGAGGCCGGGAGGATGGCACCTGCGGGCAGGCTCGTCGTAAGTGGTCGCCCGAGGACCGAGGAGATCTCGTCAGCGGGCACGATCGAAACGCCGTGCGCGTCGACGACTTCGACCTGCTTCAAATCCTCGACGTCCAGGGTATGCCCGACCGGAACGGGGTTGGACAGAGCAGCCACCAGCACCGTTCCGGGCTCCCTGGCCAACACGACGGAACCGGTCGCGCACACGACCACCAGGAGGATTCCCACAAGAGCAAGGGGGATGTTGCGTGGTCGCAAGTCAGCGAGCCTGGAGCGAGTTCGGGCGCTCATGCGGCCCGCTCCACCCTGTTCCTGACTGCCTTGGCGATGGGAACGAGGCCAAGGCCCTCCAGGTCCTCGGCGGGCATCCCGACGAGGGCGCGCACCGCCGGACCACCGGGGTCCGTGAGCCGTGTGCGAACGGAGTGGAGTCGACGGCGAACGGTTGTCCTGGACACGCCCGTCGCAGAGGCGATCTCCCGCTCGGTCATGCCACGCGCCGCCAACGCCAGCACGTGCGCCTCCGCAGGCTGGACCGCAGCTTCGCGCAAGAGGACGAGCCAACCCTCGGGGCCGCGATGGACATCCGCCGTGAGCCGTTCGGAGCCCGGGTCCTCGATCTCGGGCGTGAGCGGAACCGCGGGCCGACGAGACCCCCTGGTCCAGCGCTCGTCATCCAGGTCCTGCTGGCTCAGGAGCGGGACCCGCGCGCGCACCTGCTCGTCGGTGGGTTCGCGGCCGAGTTCGGACAGCAGCACCGCCCGCGCAGCGGCGATGCGCGCGAAGCGGACCCGCGTCCGCGCGGGCACGCTGACAGGCGCCGAAACGCCGCCGAGTTGCCTTTTGACGTGCTCGGCGATCCAGAGCCGCAAGTAACCTGGCCCCGAGGGGCGCGTCGGGTCATACGCCCAAACACCGTGGACGACAGCGGCACGTGCCACCGCCAGCAGGTCGTCGGTGTCCACAACGGGAGTCCGTGTCCACCACGACGCCCGAAGGGCGGCAACGGTGGCCCGAGTCAGCGGCTCGGCGAGTTCGACGAGCCTGGTCGTCGCCAGGCGGCCCGCTTCATCGCGCAGGTCCAACTCAGGCGAACCGCGACGGCCTTCGAGCCGCATCGTGGCGTGCGCACGGTGGCCATCGGCGGCTATCGGGGCCAGCGCCCGAAGCGCGGTCCTATCGAGCCGCTGGTGTCGGGAGCACTCCTCAGCGACATCGCACAAAGACAGCATGATTTGGTCCTTTCCCTTGGGGCCCACCTTGATGAGGGCAGGGCTGATCGCCGCTGGACCCGTTCGGCGGGTGAAGCGGGGTTGGTGTTCGGTGGGGAGTGGGCTAGCGGTGGCTCATCCGCCGGTGTTCAGGGCTCCGACCTCGATGACCCGGGAGTTCAGGGCCGCGGTTGTGGTGAGGTCGGGCAGGGCGCCGGAGCCGGGGTCCCCTGACCAGGTGACCTGCCAGCGCACACTGACCCGGATGGTGACCTCGCCGGGCCGGGTGAACGTGTGACCGCAGGTCGGAGGCGCGACGGGGTCATCGTCGCGGTACGCCATGCCGAGGTCGGGGCAGGACACGACGACGCCGTCGAGATGCCACGTCGCCGCGATCGGTCGAGCGCTGACCGACAGCGTCATCCCCGGCACGGACGCTGACGCCGTCGTCGGGGTCTGCGACTCGACCCAGAGCCACGTCGGCAGGCCGACGAGCAGGTCGGACCGCGGGCTGGTGCGGATCACCGGAGCGGGCAGGCGCATGCTGGCGCGCGCAGTCGCCGCAAGCACGGCCGGGTCGTGGGCCGGGCCCGTGATGACCCCGTTCGCTGTCCCGAGCACGCCGCACGAACTCGCGTCCGACACGCAGTCGGACTGGGTGGCTGCCGATGACGGAGGCCGGTCTGCAGGAACTGCTCCGGGGGCGGGTGCGGGACGGTTGTCGCTTCCCACTCCGACTTCAACCTGGCAAAGGGGCGTGGGCGCGGCATCGCACCCCGCCGAGCCCCAACCGTCGTCGGCAGTGGCAGTACCGGCAGTCAGCAGGAGGCTGACCACGGTCAGGACGATGTGAGGTCGCCTTCTCGACCTCTGCTGCGGCGCGAGGTCGATCTGGCGGCTACAGGCGCGGCTACAACTGGCAACAGGCGCATTCGTCGGCGCGAGGTCGTGCTCGCGCGTACTCGCAGGCTTCGCGAGAAGCTCACAACTAGGAGACGAACAAGCCTGGATCGCTGCCCGTCGCCGCTTTCCCGTCAGCATGTCCCCACCGCCTGAACAGCAAAGTCGCTACCCCCACGCATCTTGATCCAGTTCTCTGACTGTCCACAGTCGCCTACCAGAAGCTGCCGGTTGAGACCGTCGAGGCGTTCACTCATGGCTTCGAGGTTTCACCACTGGGGCGACCGGTGAGAAGGGGTCCGCTGTCTTCCGTTGAGGTGAAGACAGCAGAAGACAGCAGGGGCTGACGCGAGGGCCAAGCCCTGGCACAGTTGGTGAGGCAGTGTCGCGAACAAGGGGGTGTCGCATGTCCAGCGAACCGATCACCGACGGGCCGGTCTTCGACGCCGCGTCCGACGACTTCGGCCACCACGTCCACCACGTCCCACGCGGGGTGTTGACCCCCACCACGGTCGACGAGCTCGCCGACGCCGTCGCCTACGCCTGCAACAGGGGCTTGCCGCTGTTGGCCCGCGGCCAGGGCCACTCCACGGCCGGGCAGTCGCAGGTGGCGGACGGCATCGTCATCGACATGCGGAACCGGACCAGGGTCCTGGAGGTCACCGACCAGGAGGTGACCGTCGAGGCAGGCGCCACCTGGTACCAGGTCCTCGACGCCACGATCGCCCACGGCCTGACCCCACCCGTGCTCACCGACTACCTCGGCCTCTCCGTCGGCGGCACCCTCTCCGTCGGCGGCGTCGGCGGCGCCAGCCACCGCCACGGCGCCCAAACCGACAACGTGCTCGCCCTCAACGCCGTCACCGACCAGGGCCTGACCACTTGCTCGCCCACCACCGACACCACCCTGTTCGACCAGATCCGCGCCGGACGAGGCCGCCACGGCATCATCGCCACCGCCCGCATCCCCCTCGTCCCCGCACCCACCACCGCCCGCGTCCACACCCTCCACTACACCTCGCTCGACACCTTCCTCGACGACCAACGCCACGCCATGACCCTCCCCGACGCCGACTACCTCGAAGGTCAAGCAAAGTGGACCGGCACCGGCTGGCGCTACGAACTCGAACTCGTCCAGTACGTCAACAACGACCACCCGCCCGCCGACCTGAACGACCTGCAGTACAACGACCACGAATTCGCCGAACGCGACTACTACGACTTCGCCACCCGCCTCCGCGCAGGCGAAGAACTCCTGCGCCAACTCGGCGACTGGCTCCAACCCCACCCCTGGGTCAACTACCTCGTCCCCGCCCCCAAGGCAGAACAAGTCATCGACCACGTCCTCGCCACCACCACCCTCGACGACATCGGCGTGCGCGGCACCGTCCTGACCTACCCCTACCCCCGCGCCCGCATGCGCACCCCCGCCATGCCCCTGCCCGCCGGAGACGACGACTTCCACATCATCGCCCTCCTGCGCACCGCCCTCCCCGACGCGCCGGTCAGCCACCACCAGATGCTCGAAGCCAACAACCGCCTCGACCACCACGTCACCACCAACGGCGGCACCATCTACCTAGGCCGCCTGACCTAACAGGGGCCCACCACAGCCACAACGCGTTATACGACAAGGAATGAATCTCCTCATCCCCACCTGGGGACTCCTCGGCGCAACCCTCGGCGCCGTCATCAACACCCACATCCGCCCCCTGCTTCAACACAACCCCACAGGCCCCTGGAAAACCCCGCTGACAGCCGCCCTGACCGGCATCCTGTTCACCGCCACAGCAGCCCTTACCCCCACCACCGAAGCCCGAACCGCCATCAGCGCCGTCATCACCGTCGGCGTCCCCCTCGCCGCGATCGACCTCACCGAACTACGACTCCCCACCCCCCTCATCACCGCCGGACTCACCACAACCATCACCGCGACCCTCGCCACCGGCACCTGGACCGCCCCCACCCGAGCAATCACCGCCGCCTTCCTCGTCACCGCCCTCTACCTCACCCTCGCCCACACCACAGGCGGCCTCGGCCCAGGCGACATCCGCCTCGGAGCCCTCCTAGCCACCCTCACCGCCTGGACCACCTGGACAGCCCTCGCCACCAGCCTCATCCTCAGCTGGACCACCCTCGCCCTCCAACACACCACCCACCACGACAACACCCCCATCCCCGCAGGCCCAGCCCTCATCCTCGGCACCATCATCACCACCCTCAGCACATAGACCACACGAGCTGCCCTCACCGCAGACCTTTGAAAGTGGATGAGGAACACCCGACCGACCAGAAGACCCGCAGGTCAAGAAGGGCCTTGCCCGCGCGAGCGGGGCAGCCCGTGGGACAGGTAGGTCATGGCGCGGCGGTGGGGGTTGTCTTCTCGCGCGTGCGGGCTCGCCTCGGCTACAGCTGGCATCCTGTAGCTGGACGAGCACACGATCGTTCGAGCGCACATGCTCACCCACAGGCTCACAATCGCGCTAAAACGGCCCCGCGACCACGGCCGATCTCTAGGACCGTGTCCTGCATGGTGATCAGTTGGCGTCCAGCTCGCTCCGCCAGCGGGCGAGGTTGTGGCGGGTGGTGAGGGTGGTGGGGTGGTCGGGACCCAACACCCGCAACGCATCGGTGAGCAGGCCCTCGAACGCCGCCACAGCACCAGCGGGATCACCCGCCAGTCCACGCCAGTAGGCGAGGTTGTGGCGGGTGGCGAGGGTGTCGGGGTGGTCAGGGCCCAACACCCGCAACCGGTCGGCGAGCACACCCTCAAACGCCGTCACGGCACCAGCGGGATCACCCGCCGCACCACGCCAGCGGGCGAGGTTGTCGCGGGTGGCGAGAGTGTCGGGGTGGTCGGGACCCAACACCCGCAACCGGTCTGCGAGCAGGCCCTCGAACGCCGCTACAGCACCAGCGGGATCACCCGCCTCACCACGCCAGCGGGTGAGGTTGTGGCGGGTGGTGAGGGTGCCGGGGTGGTCCGGACCCAACACCCGCAACGCATCGGTGAGCAGGCCCTCGAACGCCGCCACAGCACCAGCGGAA
>NZ_WHOL01000086.1 GCF_009745975.1 Actinokineospora pegani
GGTGACGCCCCTCGACCCGGTGGACTGAGCCCCGTCACCGCGTAGCGGCACCGAATCCGCCAAATAGGTCCGGACCTACTTGGCGACCGGCCGTCCAGACCTACTCGGCGGATGTCTTGTTCAACCGAACCTTGCGGTGTTCAGGGCTAGTTTGCGGTGCTGGCTGCGGTGTTCGCGCTAGTTTGCGGGCCGCTGACCTTGGGACGCGGCTACACGCCTTCTACCGGTTCTGTGACACTGGCTGCCGTGAACGATCCTGAGGCATCCGAAGAGTGCATCGAAGACGTCCGTGCCGAACGGGATGCCTTGCGTCAGGAGCTTGCCGACCTGCGGGCGTGGCTGTCGGTGAAACTGGGGTTGATCAAGCATGAACCCGGTCCTGTCGGGCTTACGACGCTCGCGGTCGCGTCCGACAGGGAGATCGTCGCCGCGGTCGAGAGGCTTACGCAGAGGGACAAGGCCGGACCTGCGCCGCGCCAGTGACTGCATCCGGGCACACGACACCCTTCTATGCCGCAGACCCGACGTTGAGCACAGGTCCGCGCGGTGCTGGCGAAACTTGCCAACGCCGATGAGAACCTGACGTGGACGGACAGCCGCCGTTGACGGGCGAGGGCCTGCCGGGACAATGCCTCGGTGCCGAAGTTCGATCTTGTCGTCGGGGGCGGGCCGCCGACGCTGGAGGGTGAGTTCGAGGTCGCGTTCGCGACCGAGGCCAGCGAGCAGCGGCTGCCCTCGACCGAGTCGTGGTCGGTGGCGTTTGAGTCCTGCCTGCCGGTGCGCCGCTTCCGCTCCTACAAGGGGCAACGCCACTACATCGGGCAGTGGTGGACCGCGACGACCGGCACGTTGATCGGCTTCGAGTCCTGGTTGGAGCGGGAGCGGCTGATGCTGCTCGACTTCGACCCGGACACCGTCGGCATCGCCTCGCAGCCGTTCTGACTGATCTGGGCCACTGCGGAAGGCCGGTCGCGATCGCACGCACCCGACTACTTCGCGCGGCTCGCAGACGGAAACGCGCTGGTCCTCGACTGCCGCCCGCTGGACCGGATCAAGCTCAAAACAAGGTCACCTTCGAGGCCACGCGGGCGGCCTGTGAGCTGCTGGGCTGGCGCTACGAGATCGTCGGCACGCCACCCGAGGCGCTGCTGGCGAATGTCCGATGGCTGGCCGGATGTCGACACCCGCGCCACGACCTACCGGTGATCGCGGAGATCCTGCGCGCGGTGTTCTCCCGGCCGATGCCGCTGCTGGAGGGCGCCGAGGCCGCCAGCGAACCGATCGCGGTGCTACCGGTGCTGTTTCACCTGCTCTGGCGACAAGAACTGGTCGCGGAACTATCCATACCCCTGACCGTCGAGACCGAGGTGAGGCTTGCGCTCGCCCACACCGCACGGAAGGCGGCGACTTGATGGCCGACACACGAGCGGTCCTCAAGCCCGGGTGACCGCCTCCGCTTCGACGGCGACGAGCACCTGGTCACGGGGCTGGCAGGCACCTCGGTGCGCCTTCGCTCGGACTCCGGGAGCCACCAGGTCGTGCTGGCTGGAGACCTGATGGCCGCGCCCGACTTCGCGGTGCTGGACGCCACCGAGCTGCCCGCCCTCGAACCGTTCGGGCTGCTGGAGTCGCTGCCCGCCACCGTCGTCGCCGACGCACAACGGTGGCGTGAGCACCTGGTCGAGGTCGAGACCGGACTACCGCCCGACGCTGGCCCGGGGGTCTCACCGCGCGCCGGCTATGACTCGGCCACCACCAGCCTGGCGCAGCGGCAACGGGCCAAGGCGGCCGAGTTGGGTGTCGCGCTCCGTACGGTCGAGTACAAGCGCGCCCGCTACCTGGCGCAGGGCGGAAGACCCCCGTGTGCGCGGGGACGAGGGCTCGCTCTCGCCGGTGGACACCGTGGTCACGGGAAGACCCCCGCGTGCGCGGGGACGGCCTCAACATTATGAATACCCGGCGGACGCAGGGCAGCCCCGGACCATCGACCAAGTCCACCAGATACACCCCGCCCAGGCGCGACACCCGCACGTCATGCGTTACCCACTCCACGATGACCATACCGTTGGGGATAACCGCCCACACGAACGAACCGCATCGAGACCGAAC
Organism: Actinokineospora pegani; assembly: GCF_009745975.1. Lineage (GTDB taxonomy): Bacteria > Actinomycetota > Actinomycetes > Mycobacteriales > Pseudonocardiaceae > Actinokineospora > Actinokineospora pegani. Next base: position 2,110 of record NZ_WHOL01000086.1, read on the forward strand.
CCGCCCTGCTCCCTTACGCCCACCGCCAGCGCGACACGCCCCACCGCCGACATCGGCATCTGGTCGACGGCGAACTGCTCGACCACCAGCGCAACCAGTTCCGCGTCGGTATCCAACAGCACCTGTGCCGCGTGCGAGCAGCAACACACCAAGGGGCACGCCAGCATCCCCGCGCCGCCGCCGATGCGCCGCATCCACTTCCTCACCACATGGCTAAGATTCAGGCATGGACACCCGTTTCCAGCGGATGCCCCACCCGTGGGGGTTCAAGTCCCCCTCGAACCCCGAACGTCAACTGGGCGTTCGCGACCCTGTGCGATCGGCCGATAATTCGGAGCAGCCCATGGTTGCGGTCACCTCCACCAGTAGAAGACACCCTCTCAAGATCGAGAGGGTGTCTTCTACTGGTGGAGCTGAGGGGACTCGAACCCTTGACCCTCACTCTGCCAGCCCGGTCCAGCAAGAGCCCTGACCAGCACAAACAGAGAACTGGCACGTCAGCCGGTGCCGTTCACCGCCGTTCGAAGCCGTCGCATGTCGTTCAAGTCCACCGCCTGCTCCAGATCTGCTCCACACGCAGCAGCACGAATAGCGTCAGGGGCTGAACTCAATCAGCGATCACGCGTTCCCCGCATGCGGCGCGAAAATTGGCCCGCACCCTCAGCGCCGCAGCCAACCGCTCGCCCCGCTCATACCACACCGAAATCGTCCGCTACCCGCTCAGCCGAGCAATCCACCGGACTCGGATCGCCTCCCCCGCGCGCACCTCCAGCGGATCGGTGGCGAGCTGCACAGGATCGCACGCGGTCACAGGCGTGGTAGGTAGGCGGCAACTTCGGCGATGGCATCGAGGGTGTCGTGGTCGAACCGTGCGCCGGGCGCGTTCTCGGCCTCGGCGACGGTGACCGCCGCGCCGTCGCGGTCGCTGCCATAGCGCAGCCCGGTGAACTCGACGTGCCCCAACTCCAACAACGCACCGCCGAGGGGGGTGATGTCGCCGCTGCCGTGGGTCTCCATGAGGCCGTCGAACTCGCGGGCCTCGCGAGCGTCGGTCAGGCCGACCCAGGCCACCGACACCACGGCGGTGTTGCCCTCCCCGTCGGCCACCGCGAACAGCACCCGATCCAGGTGGGTGCAGCGGTGGGTGGTGAAGAACTGCCGTACTTGTCCGAACGAGGCCGCGACACACTCGGCCTGCTGCTTGGCGATGCGCTTGACCTGCCGCAGCCCCATCCGCTGCCACGCGCCCTCGACCTCACCGCGCCGAGCGGCCTTCTGCCCCTCACTCTTGCGGGCCCGCAACTGCCCCGACGAACCACCCAACCGCACCGACCCGACACCTACCTCGGCCGCCGCCGGGGCCCCCGCACCGGCACCGGCACCGGCACCGCCGAGACCAGCAGCTCCCCCACCACCGGCGAACGCCGCCACCGCAGTCACCCCGGCAACCACCACCCCGACACCGCCCTTCTTCTTCGTGATCGGCCTGACGCGGCCTTGGCCATCGGTGAAGAAGTCCGGCATGGTCCATCCCTGGATGCATTCGACCGATCAGCCTGGTGACTGATCGCAAACTCAGGGTAGCGACGGGGTCCGACATCTCCGGGTGTGGCGTGTTGGTCATATACCCATTTCCGCCCCGCGCCCGGCTCGGGAAGCCGTGATGGTGCCGTCCGATCTTGCCCGCCCGGCGGTTTCATGACCCTGCGCGACATCACAGGCAGGGCGGTCATCGTCGCCTGCTCACCCCGGATGCCGCGCCGGGGCTCAACCGCGCGGTGGACGTGATCACCCGCACGGCGCCGAAGCCTTGAGCGGGCCGGAACGGCCGCACCCCGCGGGCGTTCCGGCGCGGTCAGGACACCCTGATCATGGCTGTCGTTCCGTTCTTGCGGAGGATGACCACATTCGTCCCGCTCCCCGTGCTGATGTTGCCGATGCCGCCCACCGAGGCCGTCGTGCCGGAGGGCAGTACGAACGTCGTGTCCTGCGCGTCAACGCTCACCACCTCGAACCGCTCGCCCCTGATGGAAAGCACGTCGCCGGACTTGATCTCCACCTCGCACGTGCCGTCCTCGCACGCCTGGAGGTTCGTCCCGTCAGCAGCCACCTCGGGCACCGGGACAGTGGTGGCCGTCGTCGTGGTGGTCGTGGTGGTCGGGGCGGTGGTAGTGGTCGGCGTGGTGGTCCCCGGCGACGTGGTCACCGGTTGATCGTCTGAGCCGCACCCGGTGAGCGCAAGCAGGAGCAGGGCCGCCGTGATGAACATCGTTGAGCGCATGTGCAGCACTGTGGCAGCGGCGCCGCGGGACAGGTCCCGAGTGACACATATTTGTTAACGCTCGACGGTGAACCCCGGCGAAACCTCCACCGCGAAACCGGGGCGCACTTCCGGGTGCAAAGTCCGGTGCGACCGACCGGGTGTCCACCGAGGCAGAGGAGCCGCTCTCGCAGCTTCACGGTTAGGCGGACATCAGCCCGGCCGACGCCTGCCCGTATTGCAGTGCGCCCGCCGTTGGCGGCTTGCTGCGGATATCCCAGTAGCTCCGCGCCGCCTTCTTCAGCGGGGTGATCGTGTACTCGCTGGTGCTTATCTGTACCTCGACTGGCCGGGCGCGTTGGGGTGCTGCACCGTCGGTGCGGGTGCACGCTTCGTCCGAACGTGTCGAGCGCAACGACTCGTTCAAGTGGTGCGCTGTTGACGTTGGCACACTGATTGTATGACAGGTTTGACCGCTGAACTCGTGGTTGAGGGTCGCGTCCCGCAGTCTCCGGCTCTCGCTCCGAATGGGCATCTGCTCTGCTACGTTCTCGCTCCCACCAGCCGAATCGGTGGCCACCTCGACACCACACTCTGGCTCGCCGACATCGAAGGCGACGGTGTGTGGAGTCGGGCGACGGCCGACACCGCGACGGAGTCCCGGCCCCGCTGGTCCGCGGACTCGCGCACGCTGTACTTCCTGTCTGACCGCGCCGAGCGTGGTATCCCGCAGGTGCACCGGCTCACATGGGCCGATGACGTGGTGATCGCGTTGACCGGCTGGCGCGCTGGCATCATCGACCACCTGCCGCTCGCCTATCCCAACCTGGTCGCTCTGCTCGCCGAGGACGAGCCCACCGAGCAGGACACACGCCGCGCCCAGGATCGCGACGACGCCATTGTCGTCGGTGAGCGCGAACGGCGTGCCCGGTTGCGTCTGCTCGACCTGCGCACCGGCCAGGTCACCACCCCAGACGTGTTCGGCGACCGGCACGTCGTGGAATTGCGGCAACGTCCCGACGGTGGCCCGCTCGCCGTCCTCACCCAGGCCAGCGCCGACAAGGACTACGGTCCCCGCACCGGTCGACTGCACCTGTTCGACCCCGCAACGGGGACCTCGGAGGACCTCGGACCGGTCGAGGCCGACGCACACTCTCTGGCTTGGTGGCTGGCCGAAGACGGTTGGCACCTCGGTTACGTCGCCCTCATCCCACCGGTCCTCCAAGCTGGCACCGCCGTGTTCGACCTGACCCTGGACAGCCGCGTCCGACGTAACCGCACCACCGACCTTCCGATGTGTCCCACCGAACTGTGCCAGACCGATGACGCTCCCTTGGTGGTGTTCGCCGACGGCCTGAACACGACCCTGGCCCGGCTCGACCCCGCTGGCCCCACGCCACTGTCGCAGCACTCCGGCCGCCTCGACGCCCTCACCTCCACCCCCGCTGGCGAGGCGATCGCGGCACTGATCGGCACCCGTTACCAACCCTCGAACGTTCACCTCGGGCCACCGACCGGGCCGCTGCGGAAGATCACGGACACCCGACCCGAACTGGACGGCATCACATTCGGCACCCAGCGACCGCTGGCCTACCGCGCCGCAGACGGCCTCGACCTGGACGGCCTGCTCGTACTGCCGGTCGGGAAATCCGCTTCGGACGGCCCGTTCCCGCTCGTCACGATCGTGCATGGAGGCCCCTACGACCGTCACGCCGATTGTTGCCAACTGTTCTGGTTCCCCAGCGCGCAGTGGCTTGCCACCGCCGGCTACGCGGTGTTCCTGCCCAACCCGCGTGGCGGCCAGGGCCACGGCCACACCTTCGCCGCCAGCGTCGCAAGCCGGGCCGGCCAGGAGGAGTGGACCGACATTCTGACCGGCATCGACCTGCTCATCGCTGAGGGTGTCGCCGACCCCGATCGGCTAGGCATTGCTGGCTGGAGCCATGGCGGGTTCATGGCCGCCTGGGCCATCGGGCAGACCGACCGATTCCGCGCTGCGCTAGTCGGTGCGGGCGTCGTCGACTGGGGCATGCTCGCCGCGACCGGGGAGAACGGCCAGTTCGAGGCCGCGCTCGGCGGCAGCACCGGCTGGTCCGGTATCGGGCCGCACCCCCACGACGCGGTCAGCCCGATTTCCTTCGCCAGCCGCATCCGCACCCCGGTGCTCATCCTGCACGGCGCCGAGGACACCAACGTTCCCCTCAGCCAGGGCGTGTACTTCCACCGGGCACTGCGCCACTTCGGCACCGAGCACGAGTTCGTGATCTACCCCAGAGCGGGCCACTCGATCCGGGAACGCAACCACCAACTCGACGTCCTGCGCCGGACCCGCGCCTGGTTCGACCGCTGGCTCCGACCCTGATCGAGCTGCGTAGAAGACTCCAGGTCGAGGGCCTCGTAGAGGTCTCACAGTTCTACCGGATCAACGTTTGCGTCACTTATGGCAATTCACTGGCAGTCTGCCACGTCCGTGACCGGTCAAACGGCTCTCGGCCGAGGAAAGAGTACATGACAGCGGTCGACGTGTATTCGAGCAACAATGAACTGAACGATTCGGTGCCCGGGTACTCGAACTGAATAAAATCAGGACTGACGATCACAACACCCCAGAGGTCTGGATCGTTCGAAGAGACAGCCCAAGCGCAGAACCACCCGTCTGGAGTGGACCCCCACAGGATGAGGCCGCCGATGTGGTCCCCGAGGACTAACTTGCTGTCGGTCGGAACGGGGCGATCGTTCAGAGCAGCCATCGACCATCGCCCGGGGGCGAACGGGGACACGATCTCGATGTCCGCTACGCGGCCTGGTCCGAATCTGTCGATGAACCTCCTGTAATCGCTGGGCAATTGCAAGCCGGTCCAGTCGTGCTTGTTGGCTCCGGTAGGGGCGAAGTCTTCCGTCAGCTCGTCCAGCACGTCACGCGGCGGGCCATATTGCAGTGGGTACTGATCCCACAGCGAAGCTGGCACCGCTGCGCGCGCCGCGATATCCAAACTGTCCATGCTAACGAACTTGGGCGAGTCGGAATGAACGCTGGTCACTTGGTGCAGAAGATCCAAAAGCCCGCCGTCGAACTCGGACCATTGAGTGAACTCCTCGTCGGTGACGATGAGCCGCCACGTCGCCGCGGGGCCCACGACCCGCCAGAAGATGAACGCGTTGCCCGCGCCGCGCGCGACCGGGAGCACCCCGTCTTCTTCGGGGTAAATGGGATAAGGGAAACGCCCGGGTTCTGAAAGACGCCAGTGGCGCATATCGTCGAGTCGGCACCGGAAATACCCCAGGTAGTCGACTCCTTCCGGACGGATCAGCCGAATGTCAGAACGAAAACGCCCGTCTGGTAGCGCCTCGACAATCGCCTTGTAGTCGTCTGGAAGCTCCAATCCGAGCCCCGACTCGACGACTGGCCAATCAGGAGAGTTCCCTGATTGGCCAGTCCAACCAACACTGGCCAGGAATATTTCCCATGGTCGCACCGAAGTATCTCCATCTCTACCTGTTCGGCACAGGATACCACCGCTCTTTTATGCCGTCGAAAACGTAGATATTGACCAAGTCCGGGATTGCCAAGGTTGTTTCTGGATTACACTCCGGGCGAACGTAACAATAGAGGCGTTCACCAGCATCCAGACGCCGGGCTACCATGTCTTCGATCTGCCTCATCGCCGCCCGATTTGCCCACGGGTACAACGCTACGAAATTTTCCGGCTTGAAATTGCTACCCCCAAACATTCGCGCTATGAGATGACCTCAGTCTATCCCGGCGAGTTCAGGCGGTGGAAGCATCTGCTTCGAGGAGTTCGGTGAATACCTCGTTGGGCTTCTTCCAGTCGTGGATCTTACGCGGTCGGTCGTTGATCTCCGCGGCGATCGCGGCCAGGTAGGTCGGGTCGCTGGTGATCTCGATGCCCTTGGGCAGGTACTCGCGGACGATGCGGTTGAGGTTCTCGTTGCTGCCCCGCTCCCAGGGTGAGTGCGGGTGGGCGAAGTACACCGGCATCCCGGTGGCCGTGACATCCTTGTGCAGGGCCATTTCCGATCCGCAGTCCCACGTCAACGACCGCTTCACCGTGGCCGAGAGGGCGCCGACGGCGGCGATGATCGCCTGGGTCACCGTCAACGAGTCCCGCCCGGTCAGCGGGACCAGGATCAGGAAGCGGCTCGTACGCTCGACCAGGGTAGCCACCGCCGACTTGCCGCCCTTCCCGATCACCAGATCCCCTCCCAATGACCAGGCACAGCACGCCCCTCGACCTCCTCGGGACGCTCGTCGATGTACTGGGGGCTCCCGGATCCTCGGGGCCGGAGCAGGACGCGGCCCGGTCCGCCGGGTCCGGGCGGTGCGCAACGCGATCAACTCCCGGCGCAGAGTCGCGACCGGCTGCGCGTAGACCCACTGATAGATCGCCTCGTGACTCACCCGGCAAGGGTCCCCGGACGCGTGGTCGCGTGCCAACCGGCCCGCGATCGACCCCGGTGACCAGCCCCGACGCAACAACGACCACACCCGCGTCCTCAGCCGCACCGACCGGTCGACCGCCATCACTTTCGGCCGGGAACGCCCCGCCGCCGCGGCGGTGTCGGCCGCCACCGCCCGATAACCGTCCCGACCACCATGACGACCCACCTCACGCGAGACCACCGACGGATCACGACCGATCCGCACCGCGATGTCCTTGAACCTCAACAACTCCACCAGGCCCCGGGAGATCTCCTCCCGATCAGCCAACGTCAACATCTCCCGCACGACAGGGATCCTTCCCCACCGAACACCAAAATCACATGCTACGACCGTCTGAAGCTGCCGGACGCCAACCGCGCCCACGCCCGTCTGCGCGGCCCCGGCGAACGCGCCAACGCCCAACTCACAACCTGGCGCATCCTGCGCAAAGTCCGCATCAGCCCACGCCGCGTCGGACGCCTCGCCAAAGCCATCCACGTACTCCAAAACTACGAAACCATAACAAGATGAAAAAGGCTCACTGGAGTCTTAGCCTGCACCCCAGGGTCGATCGCGGTTACCCTGCGCTGCGCCGAACCGGGGTCAACCACATCCAAACCGCAGCGTAAGCGGACGCTGCGCGGCAAGGCTTGGAAAACTCGATCTGGACTGAGTTCACCTAGTCAGGGCAAGCGTGCGCCCTGAACGTAGATCTCGTACGGTTCAAGATCGTTTTCGCCCACTACGAGCGGATATCCATTCGCCCGGAGGATCTCCGCCAAGGCCCCTGACATAGCAGATCTGACGGTATCGCTGTGGACAATGACCCCCGGGTCCGCTGCGGTTCCGCAAACCGCATCCTTGAATCGGCTGCTGAGCTCCGCCGGCAATCTCCACAGGACTGAGATGCCCATGCCAGGGTCGACCGCCAAGCAGACGCCCGACTGGGCATCACGACTCATGGGGTCGAAATGATCGACCGGGAAACCTGCCTCCAGCAACAAGGTCTTGATTTCCTCAGCAACTGGAAAAAGTACGGCTACCCTGGCTTTTGAATCCGCCACCGAGATTGGGTCGTAGTTGAGGAAATCTTCTGAACCGCCTTGCAGTGGTGGATATTCGGGGTGGTCTCGAGGTTCTGGTGTGTTCATATCACTCTTCCTTTCCCTAGCGAAGTCGCTCGACCGGCCATCGGGCAGGCAACACCTCGCCCAGCTTTATACCAGAGGGTCACCATTTTGCGCACCTTGGTTAGTTGCCCGATCTCCAACGAGCTTTGATATACAGCTCATGAAAATGATCGCTAGCCACCTTGCGCAAAATATGGATTTCAGAATGTCTCTTCTCGCCCCTGCCGACGCCGTAGAATATTTCCAATTTTCCGTCTACGAGAACTTTCGCCACAGCAACATTTCGACCTGTCGGAATATCCCTTTCCAGCCGATATTTGTAGGCGAACTCGGACAGCGTTCCCTTTTCCGCGTAGGGCACACGCGTCCAGTCGCAGATCCAGATATTGGTAGATTGCTTACCGTTTTCTTGTTTCTTCCCACCCTGTGCGCACGTTTCGTTCTCGATGATGCGCACGGGATCAAGTGGCTGCGGGACGCCTGGGGTGCCGTGTTTGTCGATGTCTTCGGGTACGTACTCGCCTGGTCCGTCGCCGCCGTCCTCCGTGGCGAGGTCGATGGCCCCCTGGGAGGCGATTTCCTCGATGAGGGCCTTGATCGCATTGGAGATGGTGCTGGTGAGCAGGGGCTTCACGGCCCCGATGAGGGCTCGGCCGAGGACTTCCCGGGCCTTGGCCGCCGCAGCGGCGGCTGCGGCAGCGGCTGCGGCAGCGCCGGGCGCGATCGGCGCCGCCAGGCCACCCGTACCGGGTGCCATATAAACCCATTTGCCCTTGGACCCACGTGCTTTGCCGCCTGCGGAGGCGGGCACGTACACGGGGATGCTGCCGCCCGACGGCCCTCCCGGGGCGAAGGCGTTCCCGCCGCTGTTTGATCTCAGCGATGTCGACGTGCCGGTCCAGAAGTTGTGGACGTAGCGCGCGTGGTTGCCCGCTGCGCCCCACACCGTCGATGCGTGGTTGCCGATTCCGTTGAGGAGTGTCCGACCGGCGTTCCACGGGTTGTTGCCGATTGCCTTGGCAGTGTTTACCGCGTTGTTGGCGATGGAGGCGGCGGCCCGGGTCGCGTTGTTGACGGCGTTGCGTGCCTGGTTTGCGGCGTTATTGAAGAAGCGACCGATGTTGGGTAGGAAGTGGCCGCTGTGGTCGGTGAGGCCGAGGGGGTTGCCCGCGGCGTAGGTGTGGCGGTTGGCGTTGACCGGGTCCAGTGGGTCGAGGGCGATCGTGTCGCGGGATTGGAAGCCGCCGGTGGCCGGGTCGTACCAGCGTGAGCCCATGTTCACTGTGCCCGTGGTGGGGTTGGTGTATTGGCCCTGGTACCCGAGGCCGGGTTGGGCGCCGGTGGAATTGGTTTCGGCGCCCCAGGGGTCGTAGGCGCGGGAGCCCGCGATGGCGCCGGTGGTCGGGTCGGTGATCGCGATCAGGTCGGTGTGGGTGTTGGTCCAGGCCAGCCCGGTGGCGTTGCCCTTGCGGATGCCGAGGGGCAGGCCGTTGGGGGTGCGGGTGTATTCGGTGGTGCCGTCGGTGACGATCGCCCGGGAGGCGCCTTGGTAGGTCAGGGCGAGGTTGCCCGCGTTGGTGAGTCTGCCGAGTGCGTCGTAGGTGTTGGGCGTGGTGCCGTCGTGGACTTGCTGGTCGAAGGCGTCGTAGGTGTAGTTGGTGGTGGTCGCCCCGGTGGTGGTGGAGGCCAGGGTGCCCCGGGGGGTCCGCCGAGAGCTTCCAGGTCTGCATCGCGTGCGGCTTGAGCCCGAACGCCCGCCAGATCCGCGAGACCGCGGACTGCGACATGCCCGTCGCCGCGGCCATCGACCGGGTCGACCAATGCGTGTCCCGACCCGGCGTCGACTCCAACGTCCTGGTCACGACCTCCTCCACCCGGTCGTCGGAGATGACGCGGGGCCGACCCGGACGCGGCTCGTCGGACAGCCCGTCGAGCCGGTCGGCCAGGAACCGCGAACGCCACTTCGACACCGTCGCCCGCGACAAGCCCAACTCGACGGCGACCTCGCCGATCGTGCCACCCTCCGCGCACCGCAACACGATCCGCGCACGCGACGCCAAAGCCTGCGCCGTCTTCCGCCGCCACGACCACCCGGTCAACACCGAATGCTCCTCGTCGGACAACACCACTGGGACAAGCTTCGGACTCGGCACAACACCCAGCCTACCGAGTAGCTGCGAACTAACGACTCAGGACACTAGGCGCTGCAGCACGGGATTCTCCGCAAGGTCAGGCATATACTCGGTCACACGCCGGTAAGCCTCCCCGGCAAAGTCGCCAAGCGCGGCGACAAGCTCATTACGGTCCACCGAGACCCTCCAGTCGTGGTGCGACGAGGTGATTGCAACCTCCTCCCCCTCACCACTCAAGCGGATGACCTCGGCCGACTCCGTGAAATCCAGGGACGCGTCCTGGCTTCGGATAAGAAGGTCTAAGGCATGGCGCGCGACGAGCGCCAAGTCGATCACCGGAACGTAGTCCCCAGCGGAGATGACTTGCACCCCGTTGGCGATGAACTCCGCCCTGACCAAGAAGAACTTGTACCGAAGACCGGTCTCGTCAAGAGCGTCGCCGGAAGCCTGGCGCGCCCTGTCCCAGGTGATGGCCGGTGGTTCGCCCGGGCCCGGCATCGGGAAAGTAAAATGGATCACAATGTTCCTCTGCTCTGATCAGTACGGGAGTGCTGTCACAACTTTCCCGTCCTTTACAATGACGCGGATCTTATCGAGCGGAACACCCCCGTTGGCTGGCCTCGCAATTCCGACGGTGAACCCGAAACCCCACTCGTAGATTTCTCCGGGCCGAGGCTCACCGGTCTTGGGGTCGGGGGTGTTCGGCCTCGGCGTTCCACGATCGATCGTCTGCCCGATGCGCTCGCGAACCGCCTTCTCCTTGCCTGTGAAGAGCCCACTATCCCGTGTGACCAATGAGCCGCCGGGCCGGTGCCTATCCAGGATATGCTGCCAGTCACCTTCAGCCAGAGCCGTGGCTCCACAGATGCTGCGGCGGTCAACCCAAGGCCGCCGCAGCCAGCAACAAGGAGGAGCCGAAGTGGAAGCACCGCAGGTGTACGAGGCCGACCTGCCGATCGAGTTCTCCCAGTTCTTCCTCTTCGACCACTTCAGCGACTTCAGCACCATGGACCTGCCGACCGGAGGCCCCGACCTGGCACGAACCGGCAATGGCGGCGTCGGTTTCAACGCCTACGCCCAGTCCGTCCGGGCAACGATTCGACTCGAGGTCTGGTCACACGAACCCCCCGAGCTAACCAGCCTCTACACCGGCGTCTTCACAACACCGACCGGCCGCGTGACGCTCTGCGCGACAACCGCGTCTCCGGACGACCTCACAGTCGATCTCGGTTCACCCGGCCGCTACACCATTAGGATCACCAAGGCCGCCGAACCAATCCCTGGTCGAGAACACCGCACTGAAGCATGGACGTTGGTCGTCCATCCCGTAGCTGCAGACTAACGACCTCGTGCACGGTTGCGGCGGTCGGCTGAGATGATCTTGGTCTGAGTCGTATGGCTGTGGTGCGTCGGGGGTCCAGGCTGTCGACGGGGGTGATCGCAGATCTGGTGGCCAAGATCGGCCTGGTCTGAAAGGCGCGTCAGGACGCCCGCTTGGCCGACAGGCCGCGGCGTCGAGCGCCTGGTGCGAGTGCGAGGTACCGGTTGGTGTTCGTCAACCGGTTGTCGGCGACGCTGGTATGTCTGTCTCACAACGCCACCCGTGATGTGTTGGCAGCGTGGTTTCGGGTAGACCGCTCAACGGTCACCCGTGCGGTCAACGCAATTCGCCCTCTGCTGGCCGAGCGGGGTTGTCGTATCGAGGGCGGTGTCCGGTTGCGGACCTTGGCCGGTGTGATTGCCCATCTCGATCACACCGGGTTGACGGGGGTTGATGGACGCTACCGAGATCAGGGTTCGCCGTCCGAGCGCGAAGTGGGCCGGGCGGCATCGGTTCGTCTCCGGCAAGTCGCGTCAGAACGCCACGAAGGCGTCGTTCATCACCGACGCAGCATGAGCCCCCCCAGTACCAAATTGCCCGGCAGTCGGAGCGCGCGAGCGCCTCCGTCGCCGAGCAAGCCCGCGCCCGTGCCACCGAAGGCTCTACGGCCCGGCACGCCCGAGCGCCACCGCAGGAACCGAGCGTCGAGCACCGTCACACCCGGCCCGCCCCCGTCCGCGTTGAGCGTCCGACTGCCTGACCTGAGGCTTGATCGCGTCGTGTACAGCACCATGAGAGCGACCTGCCGCTGCCTGCCAGCCCGGCGCGGGCCAGCCGAAGCTGCCAAACCGCGAGCACTGCGCCTGCAGCAGACCACATCACTAAACCGTCACCCATAGTCACTCCAAACCAGTCGTTGAAGCCTTCGACGTGGCCTGATACAGTTCGAAACATGATCATCCCAACACGGAGTGTCACACTCCGGATGGGGATAGATCCCGTGTTTGCGTGTTGGAGAAGGGTTTCCTGCGCCGCGGCGAGTCGGTGTCGCGGCCGATGGACGTGCGCCTGTTCCTCGACGGCGCCCGCTCACCCGAGCGGGACGACGACTCCGTGGCCGTCCCGGTCGTCGGCGACATCGCCGCGGGCGCGCCGATCTCCGCCGAGCAGCACCTCGACGACACGCTCACGCTGCCCCGCGAGCTGACCGGGCGCGGCACGGTGTTCGCCCTGCGCGTGCGCGGCGACTCCATGGTCGACGCCGCCATCTGCGACGGCGACACGGTGGTCGTGCGCCAGCAGCCCGACGCCCACAGCGGTCAGATCGTGGCCGCCATGATCGACGACGAGGCCACCGTCAAGGTCTTCCAGCGCCGCGGCGGCCACATCCACCTGGAACCGCGCAACCCCGCCTACGCCACCATCGACGGCGACAACGCCACCATCCTCGGCGTCGTCGTCTCCGTCCTGCGCAGCGTCTAGACCACCACTGTGGACGGTCACCCGCGAGTGGCGCCGGGGGCCTCCGCGAGGGGCAGGACCAAGGTCACCGTGGTGCCGTCGCCGGTGTCGACGGTGACGGTGTCGGCCAGGGCGCGCATGATGTCGAGGCCCCGGCCCCGGTGCGCGGCGGGGTCGAACCGCGGTGGGCGCCAGCTCCCGTTGTCGCTGATGGTGACGGTCAGATGGGGTCCCCCGACCGTGGCCGCGACCCGGACGTGCCCCCCGTCGGTGTCGCGGTAGCCGTGTTCGACGCTGTTGGCCATGGCCTCGTCGACGGCGAGCAGGATATCGGTGGCCAGCCCGCGGGCGATGCCCCGCGCGCTGAGCCAGCCGCCCAGGCAGCGGCGGACCCGGCCCAGCTCGCTGCCGCGGCCGGGCACCTCGACCGAGAACCCGTCCACGCGGGCGTTGACGAGGTCGTTCACCGGCGGCCGGACCCGGCTGTCCGCGGGTGAGCCACATCTGGGCATAGGGGCACGGAGCAGCGCATACCCAGATTCACCACGCCTAATCCCGTTGGTGTGCGGAAACACGGAAGCGTCCGCAAACGGCCACGATGTGTGTCCGGGGGACCGCGCTGTGGCGGACCGGTGGCGACGGCCCGGACCCGAAGCCGGGTCACCTTGCTGGCGCGCGACCGGGCCAACTAGGTTGACGCGATAACCCAGCTTCGCCCGCCTGGACACAACAAGGGTTCCGCGTGGACGAGGCCCGTGTTCTTACCTATTCGAGGAGGCCTGGGTGACAGCGGACGCTGAGCCCGTTCACCGCCTGGCGGGGTTGCTGCGAGCCAACGGCGACACGCTGGTCCGCCGTTGGGTGGACACCGCGGTGGAGGAGCTGCGCGGGCGTTCGACGGGCCAGGAGCTCGAGCGCGACTTCCGCGAGTTCTACACGGCCCTCACGCCGGTCGTCGAGGAGACCGCCCGGGGCGGGGCGGCGGACCTCGGCGAGCTCAAGTCGCTGTTGGAGGAGTACTCCCGGACGCGGGTCAAGCAGGGTTTCACCCCGTCGGAGACGGCGGTGAGCGTCTTCTCCCTCAAGCGGGTGGTGTTCGAGCTCACCGAGAGCGACGACGACCCCAAGCTGTTCCGTGAGGTCCTGGCGTTCTCCAGCCTGCTGGACGGTCTGGGTCTGTTCACGTTCGAGATCTACGCTCGCGCACGCGAGGAGATCATCAACGAGCAGTCGGAGCAGCTGCTCGAGCTGACCACCCCGGTCGTGAAGATCTGGGAGGGCGTCCTCGCGGTCCCGCTGGTGGGCACGCTGGACTCCGCGCGCACCCAGGTCGTGATGGAGAAGCTGCTCGAGGCGCTGATCGAGACCGGCTCCGACCAGGCCATCATCGACATCACCGGCGTGCTGGCGGTCGACACCCAGGTCGCCCAGCACCTGCTCAAGACGGTGGTCGCCGCCCGGCTGATGGGCGCGGAGTGCGTCGTGTCCGGTATCCGGCCGCAGATCGCGCAGACGATCGTGGCGCTGGGCATCGAGTTCGGCGACATCGTCACCAAGGCGTCGCTGGCCGACGCGCTGCGGCACGCGCTGCGCCGCGAGGGCGTCGACGTCGTGCGCCAGGCCGGGAGGACCGGCTGATGGAGCGGGTGCCGATCCTGAAGATCGGCGGGATCCTCCTCGTCTCCATCCAGGTGGACCTGCACGACCAGAGCGTGTTGGCGCTGCAGGAGGACCTCGCCGAGAAGATCTCCGCCACCGGCGCGCACGGCGTGGTCATCGACATCTCGGCGGTGGACATCGTCGACTCGTTCATCGGCCGGATGTTCGCGACCATCGCCTCGCTCTCACGCCTGTTCGACGCCGACACCGTCGTCGTCGGCATGCGCCCGGCGGTGGCGATCACGCTGGTCGAGCTCGGGCTCACCCTCGACGGGGTGCGCACGGCCCTGGACCTGGAACGCGGCATGGAGATCCTGCGCGGGCTCGGCGTCGGCACCGGCGCCACGTTCGACGCGCGGGACGCATGACCACCGCCGGGTCGGCAGGGCCGGAGGAACTGCGGATCGCCGCCGACGAGGACGTCGTCCGGGTGCGGCAGGCGGTGCGCAACTGCGCGCAGCGGGTCAGGCTCTCGCTGGTCGACCAGACCAAGGTGGTCACGGCCGCCAGCGAGCTGGCCCGCAACACGCTGATCCACGGCGGCGGCGGCCTGGCCCGCGTCGAGGAGGTCGTCGACGGCAGGCGCAGGGGGGTGCGGGCCAGCTTCCACGACGAGGGCCCCGGCATCCCGGACCTGACGCTGGCGCTGGCCGACGGCTGGAGCAGCGGCAGCGGCCTCGGCCTCGGGCTCAGCGGCTCGCGGCGGCTGGTCGACGTGTTCGAGCTGGACACCGAGCCGGGCGGGGGCACGACGGTGACCGTGGTCAAGTGGACCAGGTGATCCCGGCGTCGTGCCACCCGCTGGTGGCCGACGTCGCGTGGCTGGCGGTCGACGAGCGGACCCAGGTCGGCCGCGTGCGCCGGGTGGTGACGGCGCTGGCCGACCAGCTCGGCTTCTCCGCCACGCGGGCGGCCGAGGTGGGCATCGCGGTCACCGAGATCGGCAGCAACCTGCACAAGCACGCCAAGGAGGGCGTCGTGCTGGTGCGCTCGGTGCGGGAGTCGGTCACCGAGGTGGCGGTGGAGGTCGTCGCGATCGACAGCGGGCCGGGCATCGGCGACCTCGCGCTGGCCAGGCAGGACGGCCAGTCGACCTCGGGCACGCTCGGGGTCGGGCTGGGCGCGGTGATCAGGCTGTCCAACGCCTGCTCGATGTCCTCGCAGCCGGGCAGGGGCACCGTCCAGGTCGCGCGGTTCCACCGCCAGGGCGCGGCGCGACCGGCCCCGCACAGCGACGTCGCCGCGGGCCTCACCAGGGCGATCAGGGACGAGCTGGTCTGCGGCGACGCCTACGCCGTGTGCCGCGCCCCCGGCAGGCTCACGCTGATGATGTGCGACGGCTCCGGCCACGGCCACCTGGCGGCCGTCGCGTCGGCGGCGGCGGTGCGGGTGTTCCACGAGCGCCCCGACCTGCCGCCGGAGGAGCTGGTGCGCCGGTTCCACGCCGCGTTGCGCGGCACCCGCGGCGGCGCGGTCGCGGTCGCGGCGATCGATCTGGAGACCCGGGCCGTGCGGTTCGCCGGGCTCGGCAACATCGCCGCCGCGGTGCTCAGCCCCGGGCGCAAGCAGGGGATGATCTCGGTGCCCGGGGTGGCCGGGCACCAGGCGCGCACCATCCGCTCGTTCGACTACGCGGTCCCCGACAACGGGGTGGTCGTGCTGCACTCCGACGGGCTCACCGAGCGCTGGGACGTCAAGCAGTGCGGCGACGTGGCCGCCGAGCCGCCGGTGCTGGTCGCCGCCACGCTGCTGCGGGAGGCCGGGGTCCGCAAGGACGACGCCTGCGTGCTGGTCGGCAGGCCGGGATGACGGTGGCGAACGGGGAGCTGCTGCGCCTGGTGGTGCGCGAGGAGTCGGACGTGTTCCTGGTCCGCCAGCGCGGCCGCCAGGTCGCGGCGGTGGTCGGCCTCGACGCGCAGGACCAGATCCGGGTGGCCACGGCGCTCAGCGACCTCGGCCGCGAGCTGGTCCGGAACTCGGTGACGGTCGCGGTGGCCTTCTGGCTGCGCACCCGCCCCTCCCCCGCGCTCGTCGTCGAGCTGACCTGGCGCGGGGACCCGCCCACCGGCTCCGGCGGCGGGTGGGACACCGCGCGGCGGCTCATGGACGAGGTGCGGCCGACCGAGAACGGGCTCGTCCTGCTCAAGGCCGTCCCCGCGCGCACCGAGCTGATCACCTCCGACGTCGTGGGCGACCTGCGGGACCGGATCCAGACCAGCGGCGGCGGGAACTCCCTCGACGAGCTGCGCATCCAGAACCAGCAGTTGCTGGAGACCCTGGAGGACCTGCAGACCAAGACCGTGGGGTTGGAGCGGCTCAACGCCGAGCTGGAGGAGACCAACCAGGGCGTGCTCGCGCTCTACCAGCAGCTCACCGACGAGCTGGAGCAGACCAACCAGGGCGTGGTCGCCCTCTACGCCGAGCTGGACGAGAAGTCGGCCCGGCTGCGCGAGTCCGCCGAGGCGCGCACCCGGTTCTGGTCCAACATCAGCCACGAGCTGCGCGCGCCGATCAACTCCGTGGTGGGCCTCGCCCGGCTGCTCGGCTCGACCCCCGAGACGCTCGACGCCGACCAGCGCCACCAGGTCCAGCTCATCAACCACTCCGGCGCGACGCTGCTGGCGCTGGTCAACGAGCTGCTCGACACGGCCAAAGCCGAGTCGGGCAGCCTGGTGCCGGTGCCCGCTCCGGTGGCCCTGGACTACGTGTTCGCGGAGCTGCGGGGGACGCTGCAGCCCACGCTGCGCTCCGCCGAGGTCGAACTCGTCGTCGATCCGCTGCCGCCGCTGCCGCTGCTGCTCAGCGACGAGACGATCCTGGTCCGGATCCTGCGCAACCTGCTGTCCAACGCCGTGAAGTTCACCGAGCGCGGCGAGGTGCGGCTCTCGGCGCGGCACGTCCCCGGGTCCGGCGACCTCCGCTTCGTCGTCAGGGACACCGGCATCGGCATCCCCGTCGAGGAGCAGGACAAGGTGTTCGAGGAGTTCTACCAGGTCCCCGGCCCCGCCCAGGTGGGCACGACGGGCACCGGCTTGGGCCTGCCCTACGCGCGCACGCTCGCCCAGCTCCTCGGCGGCGAGCTGACGCTGACCAGCGAGCCCGGCGTCGGCACCGAGGTGAGCCTGGTGCTGCCGCTCGGCGGCGGGGAGGTCGTGGAGGACGTCCGGTTCGGCCGCGCGCTCGTGGTCGACGGCGACGCCGAGGCGCGCGACCGGCTCCGGGAGTCGCTCGACGGGGTGGCCGGGCACGTGCTCGAGGCAGGCGACGGCCGGGCCGCGCTCGCGCTGGCCAAGCGGGAGCGACCCGACCTGATCTTCTTGAGCGCTAGCACGCCGCTGATGAGCGGCAGCGCGATCCTGTCCGTGCTCCGACTCGACCCCGACCTGCGGGAGGTACCAGTCGTGGTGGTCTGCGGCGACGACCCCGGCGCACTGGCGCGCACCATGTCCGGGCTGGGCGCGGCCTTGTTGGACAGGTCGAGGACCTCCGCGCAGACCGTGCGGCGCGCGGTCCGGGAAGCCCGGGTCGCCGTCCGCGCGGCGGTGCCGAGGTGACCGCCGGGCGGGCGGCCGAGCCCGCGCGCGTGCTGGTCGTCAACGACCTGGAGGCCAGCCGGTTCGTCGCCTCGAGCTGGCTGCGCCGCAACGGGCACGACGCGATCGAGGCGGCCACCGGCGGCGAGGCGCTGGCGCTGCTGGCCAGCACCGAGGTCGACGTGGTCCTGCTGGACGTGCGGCTGCCGGACATGGACGGGTTCGACGTCACCGAGCGGATCAAGGCCGACCCGCGCACCAGCTCCGTGCCGGTCATCCTGATCTCGGCGGCCTACGTCGAGCCGGGCGACAAGATCGCCGGGCTGACCCGCGGCGCGGACGCCTACCTCACCGAGCCGGTCGAGCCGGGTGAGCTGATCGCCAACGTCGAGGCCGCCCTGCGCTACCACCGGGCCAGGGCGCTGGCCGAGCACCTGGCCGACCAGCTCACCGAGCTGACCACCGCCACGCTGGCGATCAACGCCGCGCCGACGTTCGACGAGCTGGTGGCCGCGGCGGCGACCGGGGCCGCCGCGGTTCTCGACTGCGCCGCGACCGCGGTCGTCGTGACGCCCGCGGGCGCCGTCCGGGCCGCCGACTGCCGTGACGGGCAGGCCGTGCTGCGCACCGACACGTCGGGGTTGCTGGACCGGGCGACCACCTCGGTGCGCGGCGCGCACGGCGACGGCCGGATCGCCACCGTGGACCAGGACCCGCCGGTGGTGGTGGCGCTGGCCAGGGCGAAACCCGGCAAGCCGCCGATCTGCATCGCGGTCGACCCGGCCGCCGCGAGCGGGCCGGACGACCGCAACCTGCTGCTGCAGCTCGCCCAGGCGACCGCGCTGGCGGCGAACGCGCTGCGCACGATCACCGAGGAGCACAACCTCGCGCTGACCCTGCAGCGCAGCCTGCTGCCCGCCGCGCTGCCCGACCGGCCCGACCTGCCGATGACCGCCCGCTACGTGCCCGCCGCCGTCAACGCCGAGATCGGCGGGGACTTCTACGAGGTCGCCGAGCTGGACGACAAGGTGCTGGTCGCCATCGGCGACGTGTGCGGGCACTCGGTCCAGGCGGCGACGATCATGGGGGCGGCCCGGCACGCGCTGCGCGCCTACGCGCTGGAGGGGCACTCCCCCGCGATGATCCTGCGCAGGCTCGACGTGATGCTGCAGCGGTTCCACCCCATCGAGGGCATGACCACGATGTGCGTCGTGCTCATCGACCCGCGGGCCGGGACGATGGCCGTGGCCAACGCGGGCCACATCCCGCCGCTGGTCGTCGACGAGCACGGCGGGCGGTACCTGGACGTCTGGGGGCCGCTGCTCGGCCTCGGGATGCCGAGGCCGGAGGCGACCGAGTTCCCGCTGCCCCCGGGCACGACGGTGCTGCTGACCACCGACGGCCTCGTCGAGCGGTCGAACGTCGACCTCGACGAGGGGATGGCGAACCTCAAGGCGGCGGTGGCCCACACCGACGACCTCGACGAGCTTTGCGACCGCGTGCTGGCGAAGTACGGTCAGGGCCAGCAGGACGACATCGCGCTGCTGGTGCTGCGCCGGACTTGATCCCGCACCCGCGGACGCCACCGCTTCCTGCCGGGACGAGGAGGGTTCATGTGCTCGTCGGAGGACACCCCCGACGACGGGCTGACCGTGCACCTCGACCTGGACCTCACCGCCGCCGTGGCGCCGCTGGCCCTGATCCGGCGGCGGCTGTCGGTCGAGCTGGCGGACCTGGGCGTCGACCGGCTGCGCGACGTCCAGGTGATCTGCGTCGAACTGGTGAGCAACGCCTACGAGCACGCGGCGGGCCCGCGCCGCGTCCGGGTGCGGCGGTTCCGGGGCAGGGCGGCGCTGCACGTCGAGGTGCACGACGGGAGCCCGGAGGGGCGGTTGGTCGTGGGGCGGTCCCGGCTGGGCGAGCACCGGGGGCGGGGTCTGGTGCTGGTGCGAGCCCTCGCCGCGAGCCAGTGGGGTGTCCGGGTCACCCCGGGCGGCAAGGTCGTGTGGGCCGAGGTCCCCCTGCCCGCCGAGCCCGGCGCGGGCGAATAGGATGGCAGCAGTCGACCGGCCGCCATCCGGGGGGGCCGTCGCCTGGAGGCGCACATGAGCGACCTGGTGCAGACCGCCGTGGAGCACAACGGATCGCGGACCACCGTGACCGTGACCGGCGACGTCGACATGGCCACGGCGCCCGCGGTGCGCAAGGCGCTCGTCCAGGCCCGGGAGGCCGACCCCCGGCTGCTGGTGGTCGAGATGACCCAGGTCCGGTTCCTGGCCTCGGCCGGGCTCGCGATCCTCGCCGAGGCCGCCCAGGGCGCCGAGGCGACCGGCGCGCGGATGTGCGTGGTCGCCCCGCACGGCGGCGCGCCCGCGCGCGCACTGCGGATCACCGGCCTGGACGCCCTGTTCAAGGTGGTCGACACCGCGGCCCAGGCCGCCTGACGCCCAGCACCCGGGTGTGATCCCCGGGCGGGCCCGCGTCACTATCATCAGCCGCATGGCCAGCCGCCCCGGTGTCGCGCCGCTCGCCCTGCGGGTGGCGCGCAGTGGACTGGTCACCTCCTGCGCGACGGCGTTGGCCGTCTCCGCGCACGCGATCGGCGGTGGTGGCGCGCCGACCAGCGGGGTGGTCCTCCTGCTCGCGGTGCTGACCGGCTGGGCGGGCAGTCCGCTCGTCGACCGCGGGACCGCCCTGCCGCGGATGGTGACCGCGCTGGGCGTCACGCAGGTCCTGCAGCACGGGCTGATGACCATGACCCCCGGAGCCGCGCACCAGCACGGCGCGCCCGTCGACCCGCGCGCGATGCTGGCCGGGCACGCGCTGGCCGTGCTGTTCACCGCCGTCGTCCTGGTCCACGCGGACCGGGCGGTGCTCGCCGCCGCCGACGCGGTGACCAGCGCGCTGCCGAGGCGGCCGCTGGTGCTGCCCGCGACCGCGGCGTTGCTGCTGCCCGCCATCGAGACCTCCGCCAGGACCCCGGCCCTGGCCACATGGGTGCGGGCGCCCGCTCGGCGCGGACCGCCCGCCTGACCTGTTCTCCCCGCACCGGGTTCACCCCCGCACCACCTCATCGCCATGCCCGCTGTCGACGCGCCGCGCCGCCCGTGGCTGTCCAGCGCGGTGGCGGACTCTCCGGGGCACAGGTCGATCCGCCCCCTGAAAGCTTGGATCCCATCGTGGCAACCGACAACGAGATCACCGGCTGGGCCCTGCAAGCCCGCGACGGTGACCGAAGGGCGCTGGAACGGTTCATCCGCGCCACCCAACGCGACGTGTGGCGGCTGGTGGCGAGCCTGGCCTGCCCCCGCGCCGCCGACGACCTCACCCAGGAGACCTACGCCAGGGCCCTGGTGAGCATCACCCGCTTCGAGGGCCGGTCCTCTGCCAGGACCTGGCTCATCTCCATCGCCCGCCGGGTCGTGGTCGACACCATCCGGATGGCCCGGTGCAGGCCCCGGATCGCCGCGACGGCCGACTGGGAGGCCGAGGCCGACCGCAGGCTGCCCCGGGGTCGGTTCGAGGACCTCGTCGAGGTGGACATCATGCTGGCCGGGCTCGCCGGGGAGCGACGGGAGGCACTGGTGCTGACCCAGGTGCTCGGCCTGCCCTACGCCGAGGCCGCCGAGATCGTGGGCTGCCCCGTCGGCACCATCCGGTCCCGGGTCGCGCGGGCGCGGGAAGACCTGCTCGCGGGTGAGCGCTCCCGGTTCGGGGTCACCGGCTGACCGGCGCCGGGCGCCGGATCTGGTGCAGGGAACGAGATCCGGCGCCCGGGTGGTGATCTTGCTCGGTATGCTCTGCGGCCCCGACGATCCTCAAGGAGTCTTGATGGCGGACCGCACGGCCTCGGTCGAATCGGTGGAGCAGCTCGCGGTGGCCTGGCGCGCCCTGGTCCTGGACCGCGACCCGGCCGCTGACGTCCGGGACCTGCCGGGCATCGCCGTGCGCTGGGCCGATTGCCGTTTCGCGTTCTGGAACGGCGTCACGCTGACCGACGTGGGCCCGGACGCGGCCCTGCTCGAACAGCGCCTGAGCCAGGTCGCGGACATCATGCGCGCGAAGCGGCACCCCGGCTTCCTCTGGCTCTTCGAGGACCTCCTCGACGACGGCGCACGCGCCGCCCTGGGCGCGGCCGCGCAACGGGCGGGCCTGCGGCACGCCTTCCCCGGCACCGGCATGGCGGGCGATGTGCTGCCCCTCCCCGACCCCCGACACCCAGACCTGGTGTTCGTCCGCGTGACCACCGACGAGCACCTGCTCGCCTACGCGGACCTCAACTCCCGCGCCTACGGCTTCCCGCTGGAGGACGGCCGCGACGGGATCGCGGGCTCCGCCCTGTGGAAGACCGACGTGCACGCCTACTTGGCCCTGCGCGAGGGTGTCCCGGTCGCCTGCGCCGCGGCGGTCGAGGCCGCGGGCCGCCTGTTCCTCGCCCTCGTCGCCACCGACCCCCAGTGGCAGCGCCGGGGCTACGGCGAGGCGGTGACCCGCAAGGCCCTGCACGAGGGCGGGCTGGCCACCGGCCTGACCCGCGCCACCCTGCACGCCACCGCCGCCGGGGCCCCGGTGTACCGGCGGATCGGCTACCAGCCGAACTCGCCGATCCACTTCTACGGGCTGGCGGGCTGACCCGGCGCCCGTCAGCGGGTGGGGGCGTCGGGGACCTGGGCGCGGTCCGCGTCGTCGAAGGCCCGGGTGTCGCGGGGCGGGAGGACCGGGTCGTCGTCGTCGATCTCGGCGTCGGTGGTCTTGCCCTCGGTGACGGCCTTGGCGCGCACCAGCTCGGCGTCGAGTTCGGCGCCGAGGAGGACGGCGATGTTGGAGATCCACAGCCAGACCAGGAAGGCGATGATTCCGCCGAGGGAGCCGTAGGTCTTGTTGTACGAGCCGAAGTTGGCGACGTAGAAGGCGAAGCCCGCCGACGCGACCACCCAGAGCACGACGGCGAGGATGCCGCCGGGGCTGAGCCAGCGGAACGAGGGGTGGCGGACGTTGGGCGCGGCCCAGTACAGGAACGCGAACACGAGGCTGACGATCAGGGCGATGACCGGCCACTTGGCGATCTCCCAGATCAGCACGCCGGTCGAGCCGATGCCCAGCGCCGAGCCCAGGCGCTCGGCGACGGCGCCGGTGGCCGCGATGCCCACGACGCACACCGTCAGCAGCACCACCACGACCGCCGTCAGGCCCACGCGCACCGGGAGCGTCTTCCAGACCGGGCGGCCCTCGGGCATCTCGTAGATGGAGTTCGAGGCGCGCATGAACGCCGCGACGTACCCGCTCGCCGTCCACAGCGCGCCCAGCAACCCGATGATCGCCAGCGGCCCGGCCACCCCCGAGGTCTCCTGCAGCCCCGAGATGGCCCCGGTGACGACCTCCGCCGTGTCCGCGGGCAGCAGCTCGTTGATGTTGTCCACCAGCGTCTGGGTGGCCGACGGCCCGAGCATCGCCAGCAGCGAGGTCACCACGATGATCGCCGGGAACAGCGACAGCACCCCGTAGTAGGTGAGTGCCGCCGCCCAGTCGATCAGGTTGTCGCGGTTGAACTGCCGCACCGTGCTCTTGAGCACTGTGAACCATGACTGCTTGGGCAGGTCAGTGGGTGTGTCCACGTTCGCCATGGATGTCTCCGCCTTCCGGGTCGCCCTTCTGGTACCCCCGAATCCGCTCAGTAATCTCCGACGCTCCGCTTTCGCGCGGCGCTGAGGACGTGCGGGGCGAGGGCGTCGGCGATGAGGGCGTACCCGCGCGGGGAGGGGTGGAAGCGGTCGGCGGAGAACAGGCCGGGGTCGGCGCGGAAGGTGGTGAACAGCTCGGCCCCGACCGCGGCGACCGAGCCGCCCGCGCGGTCGACGGCGTCGGCCTGCGCGCCCGCGTAGAGCGCGCTCGCGTGGCGGACCAGCTCGCGGTAGGGCGCCGGGATCGCCGAGACGATGCTGAGGTCCGGGGCGGTGGCCACGACGACGGCCGCGCCGACACCGGTGAGGGTCGCCACCGCCGCGCCCAGCAGGCCCGCGCCCTCCTGGGGCGGGGTCAGCGACTTCACGTCGTTGGCCCCGATGACGATGAGGGCCAGGTCGACCGTGGACGCCGTCGCGGCCCGCACCTGGGGCGCGAGGTCGGCGGAACGGGCGCCGGACACCGCGTGGACGTGCGACTCGACCGGGTGGCCCGCGCGGCGCAGTGTCTCGGTCAGGCGATGACCGAGTGTCTGGTCGGCGCTGGCACACCCGACGCCGGCGGCGAGCGAGTCGCCGAGGACGTGGAAGTGGAGGGTGCTCACCCCTGTCCAACGCGGACCGCGCCCCGCTTGCTCCTGTCCGCGCGGAGGGCTTGGTCATAGCCCCGGCGCGGAGGAGCCCGCGGGGGTGGCCCGGCCGCGTCAGGCCGGGGGCGTGCCGTCGCCGAACGGGCGGCCGCCGAGGCGATCGCGGCCGTGCTCGGTGTGCCACCCCGACAGGTCGGGGCCCTTCGGGACGATCGCCGTCGGGTTGATGTCGGTGTGCACCACGTAGTAGTGCCGCTTGATCTGGTCGAAGTCGACCGTGTCACCGAAGCCGGGGGTCTGGAACAGGTCCCTGGCGTAGGCCCACAGGTTCGGCATCTCGGTCAGCTTCTCGCGGTTGCACTTGAAGTGGCCGTGGTAGACCGCGTCGAAGCGGACGAGCGTGGTGAACAGGCGCACGTCGGACTCGGTGATGGTGTCGCCGACGAGGAAGCGGCGGTCGGCGAGCAGGTCCTCCAGCCAGTCCAGGGCGGTCCACAGGCGGTCGTACGCGGCCTCGTAGCTCTCCTGGCTGCCTGCGAACCCACAGCGGTACACGCCGTTGTTGACCTCGGTGTAGACCCGCTTGTTGATCGTGTCCATCTCGGCGCGGTGGGCCTCGGGCCACAGGTCCGGGGCGCCCTCGCGGTGGTACCGGCGCCACTGGGTGGACAGGTCCTCGGTCATCTGCGCGAAGTCGTTGGTGACCACGGCGCCGGTGGTGGTGTCGACGATGGCCGGGACGGTGATGCCGCGCGGGTACTCGGGGTCGCGCTTGAGGTAGGCCTCCCGCAGCCGCTCGACGCCCAGCACCGGGTCGCGGCCGTCCGGGTCGAGGTCGAACGTCCACGAGCGCGAGTCGTGCACCGGGCCCGCCAGACCCAGCGACAGCACGTCCTCGAGGCCGAGCAGCCGGTGCACGATGATCGCCCGGTTCGCCCACGGGCAGGCGCGTGCGGCGATCAGCCGGTAGCGGCCCGGCTCGACCGGGAAGCCGTCGGCGCCGTCTGCGGTGATCCGGGTCTGGATGTAGCGGGTGTCGCGGGTGAACTCCTTGCCCCGCACCGAGTACTTGCCGCCCTCGGCGTGCTCGGGGAGCTGCTGGTCCTCACTCATGGCACCGACCCTACGGCGTCTCCCCGGGGGGCACACCGTGGCGACGGATGACCGGGGGCGCTGACCGCGGCCGCCATGTCACCTGGATGCCCAGAGTCACCCGAACGTGACTCGTCGTATGTTGGTCGGTGACCGCACGAGCGTTCGAGGGGTGCACATGACGCCTGTCCCACCCGACGTCCAACCCCCGCTGGACTCGGTGACCGCCGTGGTGCGCGCCGGGGACGAGCGGCTGCTGCCGAAGATCCGGGCGATCATGTCCGGGTACGCCGACCGGCCCGCGATGGCGTGGCGGGAGCGGACCGCCTCCCTGTCGCGCGAGTACACGCGGGCCACCTACGGCGAGCTGTGGTCGGCGAGCGAGGCCCTCGCGGCGGCCTGGGCGGGCGACAGCCGGACGCGGGCAGGCGCGGGGTCGTTCGTCGCCACGCTGGGCTTCACGAGCCCGGACCACACCCGCGTCGACCTGGCGGTGGTCCGCCTGGGCGGGGTGGCGGTGCCGTTGCCGTCCGCCGCCCCCGCCGACCAGCTCGTGCCGGTCATCGCGGAGGCCGAGCCGCTGGTGCTGGCCACGAGCGAGGACCGGTTGCCCGCCGCCGTGGCCGCCGTGCTGGCCACCACCTCGGTCCGCCGCGTGGTCGTGTTCGACACCGACACCGACACCGGTTCGGCCGCGGTCGAGGAGGCGCGTGCGGCGCTGGCCTGCTCCCCCGTCGTGCTCACCACGCTGGCCGAGGACGTCGCGCTCGGCTCGGACCTGCCGCCCGCGCCCGAGCCGGAGTGGGACACCGACGACCCGCTGGCGCTGCTGGTGTACACCTCCGGCAGCACCGGGGCGCCCAAGGGCGCGATGTACACCGAGCGGCGGGTGTCGTCGCTGTGGGCCAACATGTGGGGCGACCCGGACGCCGGGGTCACCAGCCTGGTCTACCTGCCGATGAGCCACGCGCTGGGCCGCACGGGCCTGTTCAGCGTCTTCACGCGCGGTGGGACCGCCCACTTCGCCGCCAGCGCCGACCAGTCGACGCTGCTCGAGGACCTGTCGCTGACCCGCCCGACGGAGCTGCTGCTGGTGCCGAGGGTCTGCGAGCTGCTCCACCAGCACCACCGGTCCCTGGTGGACAAGGGCATGTCCGAGGAGGCGGCCGGGGCGGCGCTGCGCGACGACGTGCTCGGCGGCCGGGTGGCCGGGGCGACCTGCGGGTCGGCCCCGCTGTCGGCCGAGCTGGGCCGGTTCATGACCGAGCTGCTCGGCTTCGACCTGCGCAACGGCTACGGCAGCACCGAGGCCGGGATGATCACCGCCGACAACAGGGTTCTGCGCCCGCCCGTGCTCGACTACAAGCTCGTCGACGTCCCCGAGCTGGGCTACTACACCACCGACAGCCCGCACCCGCGCGGCGAGCTGCTGCTCAAGTCGCTGACCACCGTGCCGGGCTACTACAAGCGCCCCGAGCTCAACGCCCAGACCTTCGACGACGACGGCTTCTACCGCACGGGCGACATCATGGCCGAGGTCGCGCCGGACGAGCTCGTCCACGTCGACCGCCGCAAGAACGTGCTCAAGCTGGCCCAGGGCGAGTTCGTCGCGGTCGCGCACCTGGAATCGGTCTTCGCGGCCAGCCCGCTGGTCCACCAGGTCTACGTCTACGGGAGCAGCGAGCGCTCCTTCCTGCTGGCGGTGGTGGTGCCCACCGAGGACGCTCTCGCCAAGCACGGCGCGGGCGTCCGCGAGCGGGTCCTGGACTCCTTCCGGGGTGCCGAGCTGAACTCCTACGAGATCCCGCGTGACATCATCATCGAGCCCACGCCGTTCTCCCTCGCGGAGGGCCTGCTCTCCGACTCGAACAAGCAGTTGCGCCCCCGCCTGCGGGACAAGTACGGCCAGGCGTTGGAGGACCGCTACACCGAGTTGGCCCGAGGCGAGCAGGACGGACTACGCGAGTTGCGCCGCACCGGCCACGAACGCCCCGTGGTCGAGACCGTCGGTCGCGCCGCGCACGCCCTGCTCGGCACCGCGGGCTCGGAGCCCACCCCCACCGCCCGCTTCATCGAACTCGGCGGCGACTCCCTGTCAGCCCTCGCGTTCTCCCGCGTCCTGCACGACATCTTCGGCGTCGAGGTTCCCGTCAGCGTCGTCATCAGCCCCGCCAACGACCTGGCCGCCATCGCCGCCCACATCACCGCGGGCGCGGCCCGCCCCACCGCCTCCGGTGCGCACGGCCCGGGCGGCGTGCACGCCCGCGACCTGACCCTCGACAAGTTCATCGACCCCGAGACCCGCACCGCCGCACCCGGCCTCCCGGCCGTCACCGGCCCCCCGAACACGGTGCTGCTCACCGGCGCCAACGGCTACTTGGGACGCTTCCTCTGCCTGGAGTGGCTGGAACGCTTGGCGCCCACCAACGGAACCCTGCTGTGCGTAGTGCGAGGGACCGACGCCGAGTCAGCCCGCGCCCGTCTGGACACCGCCTTCGACAGCGGGGACCCCGAACTCCTCCACCACTACCGCGCACTCGCCGACAACCTCACCGTGCTGGCGGGCGACATCGGCGAACACAACCTGGGCCTGGACCATCCCACGTGGACGCGCCTGGCCGAGACCGTGGACCTCATCGTCCACCCCGCCGCCCTCGTCAACCACATGCTCCCCTACGACCAACTCTTCGGCCCCAACGTGACAGGCACCGCCGAGCTGATCCGCCTGGCCATCACCACCCGCGTCAAGCCCATCACCTACCTCTCGACCGTAGCCGTCCTGCACCCCGGTTTCACCGAGGACGCGGACGCACGCACCGCCACCCCGACCCGCCCCGTCGACGAGACTTACGCGAACGGCTACGCGACAAGCAAGTGGGCGGGCGAGGTACTGCTGCGCGAGGCCCACGACCTGTGCGGCCTGCCGGTGCGGGTCTTCCGCTCGGACATGATCCTGGCCCACACCCGCTACACCGGCCAACTCAACACCTCGGACATGATCACCCGCCTCCTGTTCAGCGTGCTGGCCACCGGCCTGGCCCCCGCCTCCTTCTACACAAGCGACAGCCGCGCCCACTACGACGGCCTCCCAGTCGATTTCACAGCCAAGGCCATCACCACCCTGGGCAGCGACTTCACCGGCTACCGCTCCTTCAACACCCTCAACCCCCACGCGGACGGCCACTCCCTCGACCTCTTCATGACCTGGCTCGCCGACGCGGGCCACCCCATCCACCGGATCCCCGACTACGACGACTGGCTGCGACGGCTGGAGCAGGCCTTGCGCACCCTCCCGGAGCACAAGCGGCGGCACTCGCTGCTGCCCCTCATGCAAGCCTTCGCCGAACCCGCGACACCGGTCGACGGCCCCTCGGCCGACGCCGACGGGTTCCGCGCCGCTGTCCTGGAGGCCACGGGCGAGGACGTCCCCCAGATCACCCCGGAGTTGGTGGTCAAGTACGCCAGCGACCTCAAGGCCCTGGAAGTCCTGTAAGGACAGGAGGGCGTCCCGCGATGAACTGGCCGACTCCGCCACATGCGCGTGACCCCGCCCCTTCCCTTCACCCTTACGGCTGCGGCGACCGTGAAACGTAAGCCGTACGGTGAATTCCCGGGCGCATCCCCGCACTCGAGCACCGGGAGCGTCCATGCGCACCACGTTGTCGCACCGCACCCTGTCTGCCACCACCATCGCTCTCACCGTGGCAGGGATCATGGCCACGACGGCACCGACCGCCCAGGCGACGACCTACACCTACTGCTCGACCGGCTCCAGCTTGCAGTGGTCCTCATCGCCGACGGGTGCACAGTTCAATACAGCTAACCTCTTATCGCGCCCCGCGCGATCGCAGACGGCATTGCTCACCGCGATCCGATGACCCGTGGAACGCACCTTCGCCTGGCTCAAGAATCACCGTCGCCCGCGTATCCGCACCGAACGACGAACCAGCACCCACCAGGTCATCCTCAGCCTCGCCCGCTCGTCTGCCTCCGCGAACTCGTCCTGAACTGATCTCTGATAGGAGCAGGCTCAGGCGGTGGCGAGGCGGGCGCGGGTGCGGGTGCGGGACGTGGTGGTGAGGGCGGCCCAGGAGACGATGACGCCCGCGGTCATGGTGGCGGACATGGCCAGGGCGTCGTTGCCGAGGACTCCGACGAGGGGGGCGACCAGGGCGCCGATGCCGAACTGGGTGGCGCCCAGGAGGGCGGCGGCGGTGCCCGCCGCCTCGCCGTGGCGGGACAGGGCCAAGGCCGGGGAGTTGGGGAGGACGAAGCCGACGGCCGCGAGGAGGAAGGTGAGGGTGGTCAGGAAGCCGATGAGGCCGCCGAAACCGGTGGCGGAGACCAGGACGAACACGGCTCCCGCGACGACCGCGGCGGACAGGGAGCGCTGGACGATGACCTCGGCCGTCCAGCGGCGCAGGAGCACGACGTTGACCTGGGCGGCGCCGATGATGGCCACCGCGCCGAGGGCGAAGACGAAGCCGAACTGCTGCTGGTCGAGGCCGTAGCCGCCCTGCAGGACGAACGACGAGCCGGACACGTAGGCCATCAGCGCCGACATGCCCATCGCCGAGGTCAGGGCGAGCACGACGAACTCGCGGTCGGCCAGCAGGGTCCGGTAGTTGCCCAGCACCGAGCGGACCGTCGCCGGGGAGCGCCGGTCCTCGGGCAGCGTCTCGGTCAGACCGACGACGGCCACCACCGTGAGGATCGCGCCGAGCAGGGCCAGCACGGCGAACACCCAGCGCCACGACCCGGCCAGCAGCACGGCCGCGCCCAGCGACGGGGCCAGGATCGGGGCCGCGCCCATCACCAGCATCAGCCGGGACATCACCGTCGCGGCGGCGCGCCCGGTGAACAGGTCGCGGACCACGGCCAGCGCGACGACCATCGCCGCGGCCGCGCCGACGCCCTGCAGGACCCGCACCAGCCCCAGGATCAGCACGTTCGGCGCGATCAGGCACAGCAGCGACGCCACGACGTGCACCACCACCCCCGCGATCAGCGGCTTGCGCCTGCCCAGCGCGTCGGACATCGGGCCGATGAGCAGTTGGCCGATCGCGAGACCGAGCAGGGTGCCGGTCAGGGTGAGCTGCACCGACGATGACGACGCCGCCAGGTCGGAGCTGAGAGCTGGTAGCGCGGGCAGGTACATATCGATCGTGAGTGGCCCGAGGGCGATCAGCGCGCCGAGGACGAGGATCACCCGCAGGCGCGCCCGACCGGTCGGCGCGGGCGCGCTGGTGCCGGACGAGGGCGCGGAAAGCGTGGGGTTCTCCATGGGGGCACCTTTCGCCGGAATGGGCGTGACAGCAGTGGACAGCTCGTGTGCCGCCGAGGTTATTCCGGGGGTCTGACATTCTTGGTGTTGCTCACACCTGGGGGCAGATGTGGTTCAGGCGGCAACCATTTCGCCGAGCGAACGCAGGCGCTCAGCCGACTCCGGCCCCTTGGGCGCACAGGTGCAGGCTGGGATCGCTGGGCAATGCGAGAACCTCGAACGTAACCAGCAATTCACCGATGAACGGGTTGTTGATCCGCTCGCCGCCGTGGCTGTTCTCGGAGAACCGACCGGCCTCCGCACGTGACGCGACCACAGTGGACTTCGCGTCCTGCTCACACTCCGGGTGCGGCTCCCGCGCGCCGGGGTGCGGGAACACCAGCTTCGCCGCGGTGCGCTCGGTCAGCGCACCGGTCTCAGGGTTTGCGGGTGATCACCACGAACGGGGCGTCCAGGGTGTCGTCGACGGTCCAGACGGCGGGGTCGAACTGCGAGCGCTCGAACGTCTCGTCGAACATCCTCCACCGGTCGGGGTCGTCGGTCTCGCGCAGGAGGAAGACATCGATCGGACCGTACTGCATGGTGTCCACGGCCTCGGTGAACGCGGCGGGGTCGCGCTCGTCGACCACCTCGGCCAGGGCGGCCCTGCGGTCGTCCCAGCGCGCCAGGGAGGACGCCGAGGTGCGGTCGGAGCCCATGTAGGCCCACCACGGCAGGAACGAGTACAGCCGCTCGTCGGGCGACAGGACTGTCGGCAGGCTGTCCGCGCCCCGCACGCTCTCCACGGACTCTTGGATCGCGGTGACCGGCAAGCACGGTATGCGGCCGTCCGCGGGCGCGAAGCGGGGGTAGCCGCAGTCCGGCTGCGGCTCCAGGTGGGCGAAGGTGGAGTGGTTGCCCCGCTCGGCGAGCACGCCGGAGCCTGCCAGCCAGGGGCGCGGACGCCACTCGTCCCAGTAGGTGAAGCCCACCCAGACCAGGGCGACGACGACGACGGAGGCCCCGACCCGGGTGGGGGTGGCGAACGAGAAGCGGCGTGCCAGGGCGGGGGCGGCCGTGGCCAGGGTGATGACGCCCGCCGCGACGAGCACGGCCCCGACCAGGCGCGGGACGTAGTGCAGCAGCGTGGTGTGCTCGGTCAGCACGAACCGCACGCCCATGATCACCCAGAACGCGTACGCGCCGATCAGCAGGTAGAGCATCGGCCAGGCCCAGTCCGAGCGCTTGCGGTACCAGACGAGCCCGGCGATGCCGACGAGCTGCACCGCGCCCAGGATCGTCGGCTCGAGGAAGGGGAAGCCGTTCTCCGGCAGCTCCCAGGACTGGTACAGGTCGCTGACGCCCTGGCCACCGGTGGTGAGCAGGCCGTGCACGTACGGGATGAGGAACGGCGAGGACACCACCAGCAGCACGACCCCGGAGAGCAGCACGTGCGTGACGTAGCGGGCCTTGGCGGAGCTGCGCAGCAGGCCCACGACCGCCACCGCGAGCACTCCGAGCAGGCCGAAGGGGTACCAGCCGAAGTAGGTGATGAAGATGAGGCCGCCGATGGCGCCCGCGGGCAGCCAGTGCAGCCGCCCGCGCGCGGGGTTGGCGAAAGTGCAGATGACCCAGGGGATGAACACGAACAGGGCGATGACGGCGAAGGACTTGCGCGGGTCGCCCCAGACCAGCAGCCCGGACGCGCTGATCACCAGTGCCGTGCCCGCGGGCAGGAGCCTGCGCCACAGCACGAACGCCGCGACCACCGACAGCGACGCCAGCAGCACCTCGGCCACCCCGAGCAGCCGCCAGGCCGGGATGTCGAGCAGCAGCGATGTGCGGCCGACGACCCAGGGGAACAGCGGCGGGTACTCGGAGGGGACGTCGCGCACGAACGCGTCCGACGACCAGAACGTCGCCGTGTAGCGGACCGCTGCCGCCGACATCCGCGACATGTCCCCGACCAGCCCCGAGAAGCCGAACGGCGTCCCGTTGAGGGCCGTCTGCAGCGCGAAGGCGAGCCACGCCGCGAACAGGCCCGCGCCCAGCCCCGCGACCCACTCCCCCGCGCGCTTCCAGCACGCGACGGCGAAGCCGACGGCCAGCAGGACCCCGCCCGCGGCCAGCGGCATGAAGGCACCGCGCATCGAGAACGGGTCGATGTCGTTGCCCGCGCGCTCCAGCAGCAGGGCGATCGGGGTGAACACCAGCCAGGCGAGGACCGCCACGACCGACGGGTTGAGCAGCGCCGAGCGCACCCGCCCCGGCGGCGGGGCCGGGTCCTCGGCGGCGGGGGCCGCAACCGTGGAGTTCTCGGTCGTCGATGCAGACACTGGGTTCCTACCTGGTGGAAGACGAAGACGGGTCAGCGCAGGGCGTGGCGGAGCAGGCCGCGGGTGACGCCCATGTCGCGCGCGCGCAAGGCCCAGGGCACCTGCACCAGGGCGTTGAGGCGGGAGAACACGCGGTTGCGCGAGGCGCGGGCGGCCTTGGGCCAGCCGAACTCGGCCAGCTCGCGCTGCATGTCGACGAAGTAGCGGCGTTCCTGGCGGAAGCGGGTGCCGTCGCGGGCGACCGTGCTGGAGTGGCTCGAGCGGTGCCTGCGGTACTTGAAGGCCACCTGGTCGCCGAGGACGAGGTTGCCGCCGCGCATCAGGATGTCCATGACGATGGCCAGGTCGTGCACGGCGTCGCTGTCCGGGCGCTGGACGAGGTCGCGGCTGATGTCGCGGCGGTAGGTCAGCGCGGGGGTGTAGAGCCAGTTGCCGCGCAGCAGGCTGATGGCGGCCGTCTCGCCGCGCAGCTCCATCTCGCCGCCGCGCGGGCGGGCGAGCGCCTTGGCCTTGTCCGCCAGGGGCAGGTGCGGCCGGTCCTGCTCGTCGATGACCTGGATGCCGGGCTGGACCATGCTGGCGCCGGGGTGGCGCTCGAGCAGCCGGGCGATCTCACGGCCGTAGTTGGGCAGCATGATGTCGTCGGCGTCGAGCATGACGAAGTAGTCCTGCTTGGCCTCGCGCAGCGCGCGGTGCTTGTTGCCCGCCACACCGAGGTTCTTGTCGTTGCGCAAGTAGTTGATGCGCTCGTCGCCGATCGCGTTGACCGTCTTCTCGACCGCGGCGCCGTCGGGGAAGCAGTCCTCGAGGATGGTCAGACGCCAATCGGTGTCCTCAAGCGCGCGCACACTCCCCACGGTGCGCATGAGGTAATCGGGGTTCCCGTAGTACGGGACCACGATGTCGAGTGAGATCATCTGCGTTTTCCGCCCCCTGTACACGCCGTTTAATTCGGCGGCAGCATGTTAGCGGGTCGGTGGTGACGGCGTTCGCGCGAGCCTTGTGAACCGCCGATGACGATCACGCCGGCCCGGTCGCGCGGGTCCGGTCGCGCGTTCGGTCCGCTCGGGGTGGACTGGCCGATCCGCACTAGAACGCGAAGCCTTGGCCGTGGGCGCGGGGTGCGGGTTCGGGCGGGGCGAGGCTCAGGCGCTCGGTGAGCTGGGTGTTGCGGGGCCGGGACCGGTTGCGCAACGCGGTGGTGAGCGCGCGCTGGTGGCCCACCACGACCACCAGCTTCCGCGCGCGGGTGATGGCTGTGTAAAGCAGGTTGCGCTGCAACAGCAGGTGGGGCGTCTCGGCCGTCAGCGGGATGACGACGTAGGGGTACTCGCTGCCCTGGCTGCGGTGGACGGTCAGCGCGTAGGCGTGCGCGAGGGTGTCGAGCTCGTCGAAGTCGTAGCAGGCGACCTGCCCGTCGTCGAGGGTGAGCTCGACGGTCTGGTTGTCCTTGTCCAGGGCGGTGATCGTGCCCGTGGCCCCGTTGAAGACACCGTGCTCGCCCCTGGTCGGGTCGTTGCGGGTGGGGCTGACCTTGTCGCCGAGGCGGAACGGGCGGTCGTCGGCCCAGTGCTGGGGCTTGTCGTCGGACTCGGGGTTGAGCTGGTCCTGCACGGCGCGGGACAGGGCGAGCGCGCCGGTGGCGCGGGCCTTGCCCGGGCACAGGATCTGCACGTCGGCGACGGCGCAGCCCTGCTTGGCGGGCAGGCCGCGGGTGGCGATGTCGACGACCAGGGCGGGGATGTCGGCGGGGTCGTCCTCGGCGAGGGCGTGGAACCAGAACTGCGGGCCGTTGACGGGCGGGTCGCCGTTGACCACGTTGCGGGCGTTGCTGACGATGCCGCTGCCCGCCTCCTGGCGGTAGACGGTGTCCAGCCGGGTCGAGGGGATGTCGGCGACGCCGAGCAGGTCGTGCAGGACCGCGCCGGGGCCGACGCTGGGCAGTTGGTCGACGTCGCCGACGAGCAGCAGGTGGCTGCCGGTGGGGATGGCGCGCAGCAGCCGCTCGGCGATGAGGACGTCCAGCATGGACGCCTCGTCGACCACGACGAGGTCCGAGGACAGGCCGTCGTCGGGGTCGAACAGGCCGCCGTCGTCGAGCGGGTTGTCCCGGCGGTGCACGAGCCGGTGCACGGTGGTGGCGCGCAGGCCGGTCAGGGTGGCCAGCCGCTGCGCGGCCCGGCCGGTCGGGGCGGCCAGCGCGACCGAGGCGCCCCGGGACCTGGCCGCCCTGGTGATCGCGGCGACGGTGTGGCTCTTGCCGCTGCCCGGGCCGCCGGTGAGGATCGACAGCGGCTGGGTCAGCGCCATCTCGACGGCCTCGGCCTGCCGGTCGCCGAGCGGGGCGGCCTCGACGAAGCCGGGGCGCGCGGCGGGCATGGCCGAGGTGGACGCGAGCAGCCTGCGCACGTGGTCGGCGACCGCCGCCTCCCGCCGGTGCAGCCAGGCCGGGGTCACCAGGTCGCCGTCGGCGCGGACCGGGGAGCGCTCGATGACCACCGAGCCCATGTCGAGCAGTTCGTCGAGCGCCTCGCGCAGGAGGTCGAGATCCTGGCGGACCAGGCCCAGCGCGGTGGACAGCAGCTCGCCCCTGGGCAGGAAGCAGTGCCCGGCCTTGCCCCGGGCGTCGTCGAGGACGTGCAGCAGGGCGGCGCGCATCCGGGCGGCGCTGCGCTCGGGGATGCCCACCGCCAGCGCGATCCGGTCGGCGATGTGGAAGCCGATGCCGCGCACCCGCTCGATGAGCTGGTAGGGGTGCTGCTCGACGACCTGCCTGGCGTCGGCGCCCAGGTGCTTGTGGATGCGCACGGCCAGGCCCGGGGTGACGCCGACGCCCTGCAGGAACACCATGACCTCGCGGATGGCCCGCTGCTCGGCCCAGCCCGCCAGGATCGTCGCCAGCCGCTTGGCCCCGATGAGCGGCACGCCGAGCAGCAGCTCGGGGGTGGTGTCGATGACGGTGAGGGTGCGCTCGCCGAAGCGGTCGACGATGGACTGGGCGATGGTCGGCCCGATGCCCTTGATCAGCCCGGAGCCCAGGTAGGCGCGGATGGCGCGGACGGTGGCGGGCATCACCCGCTCGCACTCGGCGGCCTTGAGCGTGTCGGAGCGCGCGGACCAGCGGCCGGTGACCCGCAGCGTCTCCCCCGGCTGCAACCCGGCCAGCACGACGCCGCCGACCTTGACCTCCACGCCGTCCTCACCGGTGCCGAGCACCGCGACCGTGTGGCCGTCGGAGCCCACGTGGATGATGCGCTCGACCACGCCCTCCACCACGTCGCCGCTCTCGGCGGCGGTGAGCGGCTGCGCCGACACGGCTGGCTCCCTGGGCTGGTCGGAGACATGGGCCTGGCTGTTGATCACATAGGGTAGCGTCGAGCGCGGTGGGGGGCGAGCACGTGGACGGTGGGGACCAGGGCGTGGCGCCCGCGCTGCACTGGCGCAAGACGACCGACCCCGACCTGCGGCTGCCCCGGTTGCCCGGGGACGCGGACTTCCGGGTCCTGCTGCCCGACTCCCCCCGCTTCGACGCCCTGCGCGCCCGCCTGGACGCCGCCGGGGCCCGGCACCGGTCGGTGCGGCACTGGGTCGAGGACGAGGTCATCACCACGGTCCGCCCGGGCGGGTCGGTGGCGGAGCTGACCGTGGCCACGGCCGTGTCCTCCGGGGGGCGCCGGGACTGGGGCGGTCTGGCCGCCGACGAGCGGGCCGCGGCCGCCAGGGACGCCTTCGAGCTGGTCTGGCTGGCGCACGAGCCCACCGACGACGACGCCGCCCCGGTGCCCGCCGCCGACCTGGTGCCGCCGGAGTGGGTCGACTACCTGCCGTTCCCCACGCTCAACCCGGCCCAGGCGCACGCCGCCCCCGCCGTGCTGGGCGGTGACGAGCACCTGGTGGTCACCGCGCCCACCGGGGCGGGCAAGACGGTCGTGGGCATGCTGGCGGCGCTGCGGGCCATCCTGGGCGACAAGCGCAAGGCGGCGTGGCTGGTGCCGCAGCGGTCGCTGACCGACGAGCTGGACCGGGAGCTGGCGGCCTGGCGGGGCAGGGGCCTGCGGGTGGAGCGGCTGTCCGGGGAGCACCTGACCGACGTGGGGCGGGTGCGCTCGGCGGACCTGTGGGTGGCCACGACGGAGAAGTTCGAGGCGATCTGCCGGGCCGGGTCGCTGCAGGCGGCGCTGGCCGAGGTGGGCTGCCTGGTGGTCGACGAGGTGCACCTGCTCGGCGCGGCCGAGCGCGGCCCGCTGCTGGAGGCGCTGCTGGCCAGGGTGCGCGGGGCGGGCTCCCCGGTGCGGATCGTGGGCCTGTCGGCGACGGTGTCGAACGGGGCCGAGATCGCCTCCTGGCTGCAGGGCGCGCTGGTCGCCACGACGTGGCGGCCGACCCGGCTGACCTGGCAGCTCCCGCAGGTCCCGGCCTCGTCGGACCGCACGACGGAGAACACGCTGCGCACCAGGGCGGCCGTGGAGCTGGTGGCTCGGGTCAGCGGTGACGGCGGCAGCGTGCTGGTGTTCTGCGGCAGCAAGCCGAACGTGCGGGCCACCGCGCTGGCCATCGCCGCGTCGCGGGGCGCGGACACGGCGGGCGTGCGGGCCGATGACACCGAGCGGCTGCACCGGGTCTGCGCGTCGGTGGGGGTCGGGCTGCACTACAAGGACTGGGAGCACAAGCGCGAGTCCGAGCACCGGTTCCGCAACCGCGAGTGGGACGTGCTGGTGGCGACCACGACGGTGGCGGCCGGGGTGAACCTGCCCGCGCGGGCGGTGGTCGTGCGCGACACCCGGGTCGGGCTCGACCCGATCGACACCGCGACCGTGCTGCAGATGTTCGGCCGGGCGGGCCGGGTCGGCGCCGGGGAGCGCGAGGGCTGGGCCTACCTGGTCACCACCGAGCTGGAGCGGGCGGGCTGGCAGGAGGCGCTGGTCGGCGGGTACACGGTGCGCTCGCGCATCCACGAGGACCTGCCCGACCACGTGCTGGCCGAGGCGGTGCAGGGCAGGCTCACCACGGTCGAGCACGCGCGGCGCTGGTGGCTGGGCACGCTGTCGCACCACCAGGGCGACTCCGACACCGCGCCGGTGCTCGAGGCGGTCGGCTTCCT
The DNA here is from genome assembly GCF_009745975.1 of Actinokineospora pegani. Lineage (GTDB taxonomy): Bacteria > Actinomycetota > Actinomycetes > Mycobacteriales > Pseudonocardiaceae > Actinokineospora > Actinokineospora pegani. The sequence continues at coordinate 40,110 of NZ_WHOL01000086.1, forward strand.
CGTCGCCGAGGGCTTCCTGGCCCGCGACGGCGACCGGCTGCGGGTGACCGAGCTGGGCCTGCTCACCGCCCGGCTCATGGTCGACACCCGGACCGGGGCGGCGCTGCGGTCGACGCTGGCGCAGGTCCCGCCGCCGACCGACCCGGACGAGGCCGAGGACACGCTGGTCCTGCTGGTGTCACGGCTGGTGCCCGAGCTGGCCCAGGCCCCGGTGGCCGAGGCGGTCCGCCCGGCGGTGGCGGCCGTGTTGAAGGCGGGCGGGCGGCGGGAGCGGATCGCGCCGACCACGGCGGCCACCGGGCCGGGCGCGGGCACCACGAGCTCCCCCGGCGACCTGGCGCGGGCGGCGCTGCTGCTGGTCGCGCACTCCCCCGAGCTGTTCACCAGGGGCGGGCGCGCGGTGGCCGGGCTGCCCTGGGGCACGCTGCACCCGGTGCTGGACCAGGCGCCGCGCTACCTGGGGTGGCTGGCCGCGCAGGGGTACCTGCGCGCGGTGCACCCGTGGGTGGCGATCGTGGCGTCCGACCTGGCCCGGCGCGTCCGGTGGCGGGCGCTGGGGCCGCCGCGCGGGGCCGGGCGGCTGCTGTGGATGTGCGAGCAGATGGCGCCGTCCCCGCACACCGACGACGTCGTGCCCCGGCTGTGGGAGGCGGCGCGGTCGCGCGGGGTGGCGGCGCCGGACTGGCCGCACACGACGCCGCCGCGCGGCTGTCTGCTCGGCCAGGACGACTACCTGGCGCTGCTGCGCGAGCGGGCGACCGGTGTGTCGATCACGGTGTCCGATGGCGAGGCGACCGTGTCCGGGCTGGTCTCGGGGGCGGTCGTGGCCTGGTCGGGGCTGAAAATGGTGGGGGCGTCGGACCGAGCCGTGGTGGACTGCCCACCCGGCGCGACGGACGGGGTCGCGGTGTTCACCCGCCGGGGCGACCACACCGCGATCGGGAAGCTGGGGACGCACTACCTGGGGGTGTGATGGGCGAGCCGAAGCCATCGATCAGGACGGGGATGCCGGGGCCGGGGGCGCTGGCCGGGCCCGCCCGGTTCCTGTGGTGGCTGGTGGGCAGGCAGCCCGCCAGGATCGCGGCGGGGGCGACGCTGAGCTCGCTGTGGCTCGTCGGCCTGGCGGCCGTGCCCTACCTGCTGTCGCGGGCGGTAGACGACGGGCTGCGCACCGGGGACCCCGGGGCGCTGCTGGCCTGGGCTGGCGTGCTGCTCGGGGCGCTGCTGCTGGTCGAGGCGGTGGCGACGCTGCGGCACCGGACCATGACCCGGCTCAGGATGGCGACCTCGCTGATGGTGGCCCGGCTGTGCGTGGACCAGTCGACCAGGCTGGGCGGGGCGCTGACCGGGCGCGTGGCGGCGGGCGAGATCGCGACCGTCGGCATGGGCGACGTGCAGCCGATCACCCGGTCCATGACGGCCGCCGGGCCGGGGTTCGGGTCGGTGGTGGGCTACCTGGCCGTGGCCGTGCTGATGTTCGACATCTCGCCCGTGCTGGCGGTCGTGGTGCTGACCGGGGTGCCGGTGCTGGCGCTGGTCGTCGGGCCGCTGCTGTCGCGGCTGCACCGGGTGAGCGCGGGCTACCGGGAGCGCGAGGGGCAGTTGACCGCGCGGTTGGTGGACATGCTGTCGGGGCTGCGGGTGCTCAACGGGCTGGGCGGCAAGCAGGCGTGCCTGGACACCTACCGGCGCGAGTCGCACGCCCTGCGCGACGACGGGTACCGGGTGGGCGCGATGACGAGCTGGATCGAGGCCGCGGGGGTCGGGCTGCCCGCGCTGTTCCTGGCCGTGGTGACCTGGCTCGCCGCCCGGATGACGGCGACCGGGGAGATCACGGCGGGCGAACTGGTGGCGGTGTACGGGTACGCGGCCATGCTGGTGGTGCCGGTGTTCTTCTTCATCGAGTGCGCGGGCGACATCACCCGGGCGCTGGTGGCCGGACGCCGGGTCACCGCCTTCCTCGGGCTGACCCCGGACCGCCCGGCGCCCGCGGCGACGGCGCCCGACGGGCCCGCGCCGCTGGTCGACCCGGTGTCGGGCCTGGTGGTCGAGCCGGGCGCGTTCACCGTCGTCGCGTGTGCGGCCCCGACGGACGCGCTGGCCGCCGTGGACCGGCTCGGGCGCTTCGCCGCACCGGCCGCGCTCTGGGGCGGGGTCGAGGTGGACCGGGTGCCGGACGAGGACTTCCGCGAGCGCGTCCTGGTCGCCGACAACGACGCGGCCCTGTTCACGGGCACGGTCCGCGAGGTGGTGGCGGGGCGGGGCGCGCCGGATGACGAGCGGGTGCGGGCGGCGGTGCGGACAGCGGCCGCCACCGAGGTGGTCGACGGTCTGCCCGCGGGCCTGGACACGGTGCTCTCGGCGGGCGGGACGACCCTGTCCGGCGGTCAGCGGCAGCGGTTGCGGCTGGCCAGGGCGGTGTGCGCGGGGCCGGAGGTGCTGATCGCGGTCGACCCGACCTCGGCGGTGGACACCCACACCGAGGCGCTGGTGGTGGCGGGGCTGCGCCAGGCGCGGACCGGGCTGGCGACGGTGCTGGTGTCGACCTCGCCGGTCGTGCTGGACCAGGCGGACGTGGTGGCGCACGTGGTCGACGGGCGGGTCGCCGCCGTGGGCGCGCACCGCGACCTGCTCGCCGACCCGGCCTACCGGGCACTGGTCTCCCGGGAGGACGGGTGAGCGCGCTGCTGCCGGTCGCCGACCGGGCCGGGGTCCGCCGCGCGGTCGCCGAGGACATCCGGGCCGAGCGCGGCCTGTTCGCCGTGATGCTCGTCCTGACCGCGCTGGCCGCCGCCGCGGGCCTGGTCGCCCCGCGGCTGGTGGGGCAGATCGTCGACCTGGTGCGCACCAACCCCGGACCCACCGTCTTGTCCACTGTGGACCTGTTCGCCGCCGTCATCGTGGCGGCGGGCCTCGCGCAGGTCCTGCTCACGCGGCAGGCCCGCTACGCGGCGGCGCGGTTCGGGGAGCGCACGGCGGCGCGCGTCCGCGAGCGGTTCGCCGGGCGGGCGCTGGACCTGCCCGCCACCACTGTGGACCACACCCCGACCGGCGACCTGGTGGCCAGGGGCACGACCGACGTCGGGTCGGTGACCACGGCCCTGCGCGACGGCATGCCGGAGGTGTTCGTCAACCTGGTGCAGGTGGCCTTCCTGTACACCGCGCTGCTGACGCTCGACCCGCTGCTGGGGCTCGTCGGCATGAGCGGCTTGGTCACCTACGGCCTCGCGCTGCGCTGGTACCTCCGACGCGCGCGGGCGGCGTACCTGGCCGAGGCCGGGGCGACGGCCGCGGTGACGGAGGTGCTGACCGCGACCGCGGGCGGGGCCAGGACGGTGGAGGCGCTGGGCCTGCGCGAGTCGCGGCTGGCGACGGTCGACAGCGCGATCGTGGCGGCCAGGCGGACCCGGCTGGGCACGCTGCGGCTGCGGTCGGTGCTGTTCCCCAGCATCGGGGTGTCGCACGGGGTGCCACTGGTGATCGCGTTGGTCGTGGGCGGCGCGCTGCTCTCCGCCGGGTGGACCACGCTGGGCGCGGTGGTCGCCGCGATGCTGTACCTGCGCCAACTCGGCCAGCCACTGGACACGATCATGCTGTGGGTCGAGCAGGTCCAGCAGGCGGGCGCCGCCTACGCGCGGGTCGAGGGCCTCGCCGCCGTCCCCGCGGCCCCGGCCCCCGTCGCCGCGGTCCCCACGTCGGACCGGATCGAGGTCGTCGGCTGCCGGTACGCCTACGGCGGCGGCCGGGAGGTGCTGCGCGGGATCGATCTGGACATCGCGCCGGGCGAACGCCTGGCCGTGGTGGGGCCCTCCGGCGCGGGCAAGTCGACCCTCGGGCGGCTGCTGGCGGGCCTGGACGAGCCGGGGGCGGGCCGGGTGACCGTCGGCGGGGTGCCCGTCGCCGCCCTGGGCCCGGACCGGCTGCGCCGCCAGGTCGTGCTGGTCACCCAGGAGCACCACGTGTTCCGCGACTCGGTTCGCGGCAACCTCGCCCTGGCCGCCCCCGACGCCGACGACGCGCGGATGCTGACGGCGCTGGGGGTCGTGGGCGCCGGGTGGGCGGTGGACCTCGGCCTGGACGCGCGGTTGACCACCGTGGACGGTGGGCAGGCCCAGCAGCTCGCCCTCGCCCGCGTCGTGCTCGCCGACCCGCACACGGTGGTGCTCGACGAGGCCACGGCCCTGCTGGACCCGACGGCGGCCCGCTCGACCGAGCGGGCGCTGTCGGCGGTGCTGTCCGGCCGAACGGTAATCGCCATCGCCCACCGCCTGCACACCGCGCACGACGCCGACCGCATCGCGGTCGTGGTGGAAGGCTCCATTGTGGAGCTGGGACCGCACGACGAGCTCCTGCGCCGGGGCGGCGCCTACGCCCGGCTGTGGAAGTCCTGGCACGGCTGAGCGCGCCATGGTGGATCATGTGCGGAACGAGCAGGAAGACCGAGAAGGGACCAGCATGACCCCCACCCCCTCGCTGTGGATCCGGAACGAGACCCGTCCGGACGAGCAGCGGACCCCCGTCGTGCCCGAGGACGCGCGCCGCCTCGTCGAGGCCGGTGTCGCGGTCACCGTCGAGGACTCGGCGCAGCGGGTCTTCGCGCTGTCGGAGTACGTGGCGGCGGGGTGCGCCACCGCCGAGCCCGGGTCCTGGGTGGACGCCCCGGCCGACCAGGTCGTCGTCGGCCTCAAGGAGCTGCCGGACGAGCCGGACGCGCTCCGGCACCGGCACGTCTTCTTCGGGCACGCCTTCAAGGCCCAGCCCGGCGGGCGCGCCCTGCTCGACCGCTTCGCCCGCGGCGGCGGCCAGCTCCTCGACCTGGAGTACCTGACCAACGACGCGGGCCGCAGGCTCACCGCCTTCGGCTACTGGGCCGGGTACGCCGGCGCCGCCCTGGGCGTGTTGCAGGCCAGGGGCGGGCTGAGCGCCCCGCTGGCATCGCTGGAGCTGGCCGAGCTGGAGGCGGCCCTGGCCCGGGGCAGCGGCACGCCGAGCGCCCTGGTCATCGGGGCGCGGGGCCGCTGCGGGCGGGGCGCGCAGGCCGCGCTCAAGCAGGCGGGCATCACCCCGACCACCTGGGACCGGGCCGAGACCCTGGTCCTCGACCGGCCCGCCATCCTCGGCCACGACCTCCTGGTCAACGCCGTCTACACCGCCACCGCGACCACCCCCTTCCTCACCCCGGCCGCCCTGGCGGGCCTGCACCGGCTGAGCACGGTCGTGGACGTCACCTGCGACGCCGGGTCCCCGCAGTCGGTCCTCCCGATCTACGACGAGGTCACCACCTGGACCGCCCCCGTCGCGCGCAGGCACGGGATCGACCTCATCGCGATCGACAACCTGCCGTCGCTGCTGCCCCGCGAGGCCAGCACCGGGTTCTCCGCGGACCTCACGCCGCTGCTGACCAACCTGGACTCACCGGAGTGGCGACGTGCCGCGGACCTGTTCGCCGCGAAGGTGGCCGCCTAGGGGACGAGGAGCGCCCAGGCCTGCGGCGGGCCCGCCGCAGGCCGTCTCGGGCAGCCGGGACGAGGTGGGGCAGGCGGGCGACGAGGTAGCTCCTGTCCGAAGGGGACAGTTCGATGAGCCAGGGGCGGCCGGGCGGGTTGACCGACCAGGTGACCAGGCCCCAGACGAACAGGGCGCTGCCCGCGGTCGTCGTGGCGGTGCGCGGGAGGAGGCTGACGGTGGCGGCGAGGCAGCCGACGGCCAGGCGACCCACACGGCGGCCGTCGCCAGCGCGGGATCCACGGCCACAGGGCGGAAAGCCGATCGGACCGCCCAGCGGGCTGCCGGCGGACACGCCCGGGATGAGGGCGGAGGTGAGTCCGCCGAAGCCGGTCGCGTCGGCGCGACCGGGGTGCACGGCGGCGCCGAGGGCGCTCACGACGTGGGCGACCAGCAGGGTGGCGTTCGGGGCCGGGACGGCGAGCAGGTTGCCCTCGGCGCTGGTGGCCAGCGGCGCCGGACTCGGTCTCGACCGCCCAGGTCCGGCGCTCGTCGTACTTCGATGAGGATCGAACTTCGTCCCGGCCACGGCGCGCCGGTGGTCGAACCCGAGGGGCGGTCGTATCATGGGTCGGTGACCGAGGAGTTGCCGCAGGCGCCAGCCGACCCGATGCGGTTGACCAACGTGCGCCACCTGGCGGACTTGGCCGCGGGCGCCGCCCGCGGCACGATCGGCCTCCCCACCAGCAAGTCGACCCACCCCCGTCCCCACCACGTCCGCACCCCGCGCGAGGCGGGCCGCCCGTCCGGCACCTCCCGCATCACCACGCCGCGCCGCGACGACCTCGACGCCCGCTACCCCGGCCTGCTCGACGGAATACTGCACGCCGCCCGCTGAAACAGGAGTCCCACCTGTGCGCCAGGACGGTTTCACCGCCACCGACGGCACCCCCATCGCGTACTACGACTGGCCTGGCGACGCCGACGCTCCCCCGGTGCTGCTGCACCACGGGTTCGTCGCCGACACCGCCTCGAACTGGGTCGACACCGGCGTCGTGGCCGCGCTGACCGCCGCAGGCCGCCGGGTGGTCGGCATGGACGCGCGCGGCCACGGCGCCTCCGGCAAGTCCGGCGACCCGGCCCGCTACGGGGAGGCGACGATGGCCAGGGACCTGATGGGCCTGATCGACGAGTTGTCGGCCCCCGCGGTGCACCTCGTGGGTTACTCCATGGGCGCGGTCGTCGCGCTGATAGCCGCCACCCGCGACGCCAGGATCACCCGCGTGGTGGCGGGCGGGGTCGGCAGCGGCGTGGTCGAGGTGGGTGGGGTGGACACCCGCGCGGGCTCCGCCGAGCTGATCACGGCCGCCCTCACCGCCCCCTCGCTCGCCGAGGCGCCGCCCGCGACGCGCCCCTTCCGCGCGCTCGCCGACGCGCTGGGCTCGGACCTGCCGTCGCTGGCGGCCCAGGCGTCCGCGCTGCACCGCAAGCCGTTGGACCTGGCGGGGGTGCGCGTCCCGACCCTCGTCCTGGCCGGGGTGGACGACCCGCTGGCGACCAGGCCCGGGGTCCTCGCCGAGGCCGTCGCGCAGGGCGCGCTGCGGGTCGTGGCGGGCGATCACCTGACGGCGACGCGCGACCCGCAGTTCACAGCGGCCATCGTGGACTTCCTCACCGTGGATTGAGTCCTACTGGGACTCTTCGGCTGACGGCGTGCTCACTGGCCGCAGGCGGGCGCGTCGCCGGGCAGGTCGTGGGCGCGAGGCTATTGCGGCGCCTGGCTCACGCGGACACCGCCCCGACGGCGAGCCGTTCCAGGACGGACTCGGTCGTCGCGGTCACCGCGCAGCGGTCGGCCGCGTAGCGCAGCGCCATCTCGTGGTCCGCGCGGGAGAAGTCGGCGACCGCGTCGGCGACGAGAAAGGCCTGGATGTCCTGCATGAACGCGTCGGCGGCGGTCATCAGGCAGCCGATGTGGGCGTACACGCCGGTGATGACCAACTGGTCGCGGCCGTGCCGGTCGAGCACGTCGCGCAGACCGGTGCGGTGGAAGGCGTTGTAGCGCCACTTGGTGAGCAGGATGTCGGCGTCGTCGGGGGCCAGCTCGTCGATGATCCCGGCGTCGGCCTCGTCGCCGACGCCCGCGCCCCACATGTCCCACTGCAGCCCGCGCTGGGCGGCGGTCTGCCCGCCCGGCTGCGCCGAGTACACCACCGGGACACCGAGCTGCCAGGCGCGCTCGCGCAGCGCGCGGATGTTGCCCACCAGGTCGACTGTGGGCGAGGCTCCCCGCGGGAACACCCGCAGGAAGTGCCGCTGCATGTCGTGGATCAGCAGGACGGCGCGGTCCGGGCGCGGCACCCAGTCGACGCGGTTGGTCGGCAGCTCGTGCGCCTCGGGCATCGGGTACGGCGGGATGTCGGGCAGGCCCATGTCAGCGGCTGGTCCTCTCAGGCGAGCCGAACTCGTGCTCGGCGATGGCGCGGCGCAGGTCGGTCTTACCCATCCTTCCGACACCGGTATGCGGGGACGCGGATCGCGCAGGGGCCCGCAGGCACGTCGACCTGCGGCACCTCGAGGCTGTTCAGCGGCCCGGCGCCGGTGCGCGCGACGGCGTTCTCCAGCGGCGGCACGAGCGAGACCAGGGTGGCCTTCTCCCGCTGCGCCAACGGGAACGCGTTCTCCGGGCTGCCGTCCTCTGTGGGCACGACCCGCGTGCACAGCCAGGCCACCCGGCGAGCTGTGCGCCACCAAGTGGCTGGTCTCGAGGCCGCGGGTGCGGACGCTGTGGCGGTAGTCGTCGTGGGTGTGCGGGATGAGCTTGGGCGCCCCGGTGCTGCCGCCGGACGACTGCGGGAACGCCACCCGGTCCGGCGTCGTCGCCGAGCACGTGGCGCAGCGACGGGGCCCGCGGGAGCACCTCGTCGGCGACCCCCAGCCGGACGGCGGCGCGCTCGCCGAACGCGGCGGCGAAGGGGAGGGCGCCGTGGACCGGCGTGGTCACCGGCCGGTCCCCAGCCCGAGCGCGGTGAGCAGGGTGCCGAACTTGGCTGTGGTCTCGGCCAGTTCCGCGGCGGGGTCGGAGTCGGCGACCACGCCCGCGCCCGCGTAGAGCCGGGCGGTGGCGCCCTGGATCAGGCCGCAGCGCAGCGCGATCACCCACGCGCCGTCGCCCGTGGCGTCGGTCCAGCCGACCATGCCGGTGTAGAACCCGCGGTCGACCGGCTCCAGCTCGCCGATGGCCGCGCGGGCCAGGTCCGTCGGGGTGCCGCAGACGGCGGGGGTGGGGTGCAGGGCGGTGGCCAGGTCGACCGAGGTGATCGCCGGGTCGACCAGGGTGCCCGAGACGCGGGTGGACAGGTGCCACATGGCCCTGGTCGACAGCAGCTCGGGGACGTCGGGGACGCGCAGGTCGCGAACGAACGGGCGTAACCGCTCGGCGATGTCCTCGACGACGAAGCGGTGCTCGGCGCGGTCCTTGGGCGAGCGCAGCAGCGCCGCGGCGGCGCGGCCGTCGGCGACCGCGTCGGCGTCGCGGCGGGCGGACCCGGCCAGCGGGTTGGCCAGCACGCGCAGGCCGCGGCGGGAGACGAGCAGCTCCGGGGTGGCGCCGATGAGCGTGCCGTCGCCGGTCTCGACGGCGAAGGTGTTGCCGCCGGGGTCGCGGGCGGCCAGCGCGGCCAGCGCGGCGGGGATGTCGAAGGGCTCCTCGGCGGTGGCGAGCAGGGTGCGGGCGAGCACGACCTTCGCCACCCCGCCGGGGGCGCGCAACCGCTCGACGGCGCGGCCGACGGCGGTGAGGTAGCAGTCGCCGGAGGGCTCGGCGGCCACGGTGGCGCGTACCGGGGCCACGGCCCTGGCCGCGACGGGGGTCGGGGCGGTCAACCGCTCGGGCACGACGAGCCGGGCCGGGCGGCCGGGCAGGAACGGGATCGCGCCGACGACGACGGTCCCCGCGCCGTGGGCGCGCAGCGCCTCGGGCAGGTCGGCCAGCGACTCGACCACGGCGCGCTCGCCCCGGCCGAGCAGGGCGCCCTGCGGACCGGTCAGCAGGAAGTCGCCGGGCCGGTAGGTGGTCTGGGCGGGGGCCGTCAGGCGCACAGCGAGGCACCGCCGTCCACGTAGATGTTCTGCATGGTGATGTGCCGGGCCTGGTCGGAGACCAGGAAGAGCACCGCGTCGGCGACGTCGGCGGGCGTGGCGATGCGGCCGAGCGGCACGCCGTTCCAGAACCTCTCGGGGCGGCCCGCGACGAGCTCGGCGGCCCCGCGCTCCTCGTCGTCCCACATCGAGCGCTGCATGGGGGTGTCGGTGGAGCCGGGTGAGACGATGTTGCAGCGCACGCCCGAGCCCGCGAGCTCCAGGCCGAGGCAGCGGGTGAACGTCATCGCGGCGGCCTTGGAGGCGGAGTAGGCGGCCAGGCCCATGCGGGGCACGCCCACGGAGTTGGAGCCGATGGTGACGATGGCGCCGCGCTCGCGCCGCACCATCCGGCGCGCGACCGCCTGGGAGGTGTGGAACACGCCGTCGAGGTTGGTCCGCAGCACCTGCGCCCAGTCCTCGGGGGTGATGTCGACGACCGAGCCGGTGCGCAGCACGCCCGCGACGTTGACCAGGATGTCGATCGGCCCGGTGCCCGCCTCCACCTCGGCGACCGCGGCCTCGACGGCGTCGCGGTCGCCCACGTCCACCCGGCGCACCCGGTCGGCGCCGCCCGCCCCGGGGTCCACGTCCAGACCGACGACCACGCACCCGGCCGCGACCAGGGCGTCGACGACGGCCGCCCCGATGCCCCGGCCCGCCCCCGTGACCAGGGCTACCCTGCCCCCGAGCCCCTCGACCATCTTCGTCCTTCCCGCCGCCGACCATGCACCAGCGAAGTTAGGCTAACCTAATTCGAATGGCAAGATCTTGGTGGTGCGCACGGCCCGGAGCCGGACCCCTCGGCGCGATCGCGCTGGGGGGTGGTGTGGGCGCCCTCGCCAGGTACGGGCTGGCAGAGGCGATCCCCGCCACGCCGGGCGGCTTCCCGTGGGCGACCTTCGTCACCAACGTCTCCGGGTGCCTGCTCATGGGAGTGCTCGTGGTGGTGATCACCGAGCTGCGCGCACCGCACCCGCTCGTCCGCCCGTTCCTCGGCGTCGGCGTGCTGGGCGGGTTCACCACGTTCTCGACCTACGCCGTGGAGACCACGCAGCGCCCACCCGGGCTCGCCGTCCTCTACGCCGCGGCAACGCTGATGGCGGCCCTTGTGGCGGTCTTCGTGGGCGCGTGGGCGACCAGGGCGGTGGCCCGGTGACGGCGCTGGCGGTCTTCCTCGGGGCAGCCGTCGGCGCGCCCGTGCGGTACCTGGTGGACCAGGCGGTGCGCGCCCGGCTGGGTCCGTCGGCGCCGTGGGGCGTCGTGGCGGTCAACGTCGTGGGCAGCGGCGTCCTCGGCGCGCTCGCGGGCGCGACGGGGACGGTGGCGGCGCTGGTGGGCACCGGGTTCTGCGGCGCGCTGACGACCTACAGCACGTTCGCCGCCGATGTCCTGCGGCTCCTCGAGGAGCGCAGGGCGGGGCGGGCGGCGCTCACCATCGGGGTGACCATGGGCGCGGGTCTGGCGGCCGCGCTGGGGGGCGCGGCCGTCATGGGCTAGGGAAGTGAGCTCGGCCCAGTGGCGAAGATCGCGACTGCTCGGGCGGGCGTCTCGGGGGATTCCCGATCCCTGGACAAGCGGTGCCTTCCAGCACCGCCTGGGCGGGGACAACCTCGAGGTGTCAGGACACCCCAGGACGGAAGAGGTCCGAGCATGAGCAGGATCGCACTGATCACCGGCGGCAACCGCGGCCTGGGCCGCGCCTCGGCGCTGGCGCTGGGCGCCGCGGGGACCGATGTCGTCATCACCTACCGCTCGCACGCGGACGAGGCCGCCGAGGTCGTCGCCGAACTGACCGCGATGGGGCGCCAAGCCGCCGCGCTGCGCCTGGACACGACGGAATTCGGCGCATTCGCGGCCTTCGCCCGGGAGCTGGCGGGCGTGCTGGCCGCCCGGTGGGGCCGCGACACGGTCGACGCGCTGGTCAACAACGCGGGCGCCGCGGCCGTGTCGCCGCTGGGCGAGACCTCGGCCGCGACCGTGGACTTCCTGGTCGACGTGCACTTCAAATCGGTGGTGCTGCTGACCCAGGAGCTGCTGCCGCTGCTGGCCGACGGCGGCCGGGTCCTCAACACCTCCACCGGCCTGGCCCGGTTCACCGGCCCCGGGTACTCCGTCTACGGCTCGGTCAAGGCCGCCGTGGAGACCTACACCCGCTACCTGGCCCAGGAGCTGGGCCCGCGCGGCATCGCGGTGAACGTGCTGGCCCCCGGACCGATCGCGACCGACTTCGCGGGCGGCGCCCTGCGCGACGACGAGGGCTACCGGGCGGCGCTCGCGGCGCGGACGGCCATGGGCCGGGTGGGGTCGCCCGACGACATCGGCGGTGCGGTGGCCGCGATCCTGGCCCCGGGCGCGGGGTGGGTCACCGGCCAGCGGATCGAGGCCTCCGGCGGCTCCCGGCTGTAGGGTCGGCACGCGATGAACACCGTGGACAGGGCCCAGTTGGCCGACTTCCTGCAGACGCGGCGCGACGCGCTGCAGCCGGAGGACGTCGGCCTGCCGCGCGGGCCGCGCAGGCGGACCGCCGGGCTGCGCCGCGAGGAGGTCGCCGCGCTGTGCGGCATGTCCGCCGACTACTACACCCGGTTGGAGCAGCGGCGCGGCCCGCAGCCCTCGGAGCAGATGCTGGCCGCCATCGCCAGGGGGCTGCGGCTGTCGCTCGACGAGCGCGACCACCTGTTCCGCCTGGCCGGGCACAACGCGCCCGGCCGCGGCGCGCTCGGCGACCACATCGGCCCCGGGATGACGCGCATCCTCGACCGGCTGGCCGACACCCCGGCCATGGTGGTCACGACCACCGCGGAGACGCTGCGCCAGACCGACCTGGCGGTGGCCCTGGTCGGCGACGAGACCCGGCACACCGGGCTGATGCGGAGCATGGTCTACCGGTGGTTCACCGACGCGGGGACGCGGTCGCTGTTCCCGGAGGAGGACCACCGGGAGCACAGCCGGGTGTTCACCTCGGACCTGCGCGCCGCCTACTCCCGGCTGGGCGGGCGCTCACGGGCCGGGGAGCTGGTGGACGCCCTGCTCGACACCAGCGCGGAGTTCCGCGAGCGCTGGGAGGCGCACGAGGTCGGGGTGCACCGCGTGGGCCCCAAGCGGCTGCTGCACCCGGACCTGGGCCTGCTCGTGGTGCACTGCCAGACCCTGCACGACGCGGACCACTCCCAGGTTCTGCTGGTCTACACCGCCACCCCCGGCTCGGAGAGCCACGAGAAGCTCCGGCTGCTGCCGGTGCTCGGAGAAAGGCGCACAACCCCATGAGCCGTGAGGTCCTGCTGTTCCACCACGCCCTGGGACTCACCCCCGGTGTGCTCTCCATCGCCGACGACCTGCGCGCCGCCGGGCACACCGTGCACACACCAGACCTGTTCGGGGGCAGGACGTTCGACAGCGTCATCGAGGCCGTCACCCACGCCCACGACATCGGGTTGGACGAGATCACCGCGCTCGGGGTGGCCGCGGCGGCCGACCTGCCGCACGACGTGGTCTACGCCGGGTTCTCGCTGGGTGTGCTGCCCGCGCAGAAGCTGGCGCAGTTGCGGCCGGGCGCGGGCGGGGCGCTGCTGTTCCACTCGTGCCTGCCGCTGGAGACCTTCGGGCCGTGGCCCGCGGGCGTCCCGGTGCAGGTGCACGCGATGGACGAGGACCCGTTCTTCGTCGACGACGGCGACCTGGCGGCGGCGGAGGCGCTGGTGGCGGCCGTGCCGGGGGCGGAACTGCACCTGTACCCGGGCAAGGGGCACCTGTTCGCCGACCCCTCGCGCGGCGACCACGACCCGGACGCGGCGGCGCTGCTGCTGCGGCGGGTGCTGGCGTTCCTCAACTGAGGCGCGCGCGGTCCTCGGCGTCTCGGGCCATGAGCATGCTCACGACCCGGCCCGCGAGGATGAGCACCACGCCCACGGCGATCAGGACGTCGTCGAGGTTGAACGTGGGCAGCCAGGGGTGGTGCAGGTAGTCGGTCACCATGCCGTCGTCGGCGCGGTCGATGAAGTTCGCCGCCGCGCCCGCCACCGCGAGGGCCAGCCCGACCCGGCTGACCGCGTCGAGCCGGGGCGCCGAGAGCAGGCCGAGCACCACCGCGCCCGAGGTCAGGGCCGTCATCCCGATCCACACGGCGGGACCGGCGCCGACCCCGAAGGCGATGCCGGGGCTGACGTCGAGCCGCAGCACGACCGGGCCCAGCGGCACCGAGCGGCCGTCGGCGAGGACCGAGGCCAGTGCCGAGTTGGCCATCAGCAGCGCCGCGATCAGCACGACCACCGCGCCCACCAGCGCCATCCTGGTCCACACGCCGTGTAGGTCCTCAGTCACTGATCCCACCCTACTGGCGGTCGCGCGGTGTGACGCACGGCCTGTTCGCCGGGTGGGAGGCGAACAGGCAGACTCCGGTGCGAGCCGAGGGGAGCACGCCCGTGTCGATGGGGTTGCGGTTGCTGCGGGTGGCCCTGCCCGCCTACCTGCCCGCCCGGGCGGGGGCCGACGTGCTCGCCCCGGCGACCACCCGGTTCCTGGTGGTCCCGGGCGACCTGGACGTCCTGCGGCACATGAACAACGGCAGGTACCTGTCCATCATGGACGTGGCGAGGATGGACCTGTTCACCAAGACCGGCCTGTGGCGCACCGCCGCCGACAACGGCTGGCACCCGGTCGTGGCCGCGCAGACCATCGCCTACCGCCGCTCGCTGCGGCTGTGGGAGCGGTTCACGGTGCGCACGCGGCTGATCGGCGTCGACAGCCACAACCTCTACTTCGACCAGCGGTTCCGACTGGGCGAGGTGGAGTGCGCGCGGGCGGTGGTCGGCTGCCGCTTCCTGCGCCGCACGGGCGGGTCGGTCACCCCCGCGGAGCTGGCCGAGGCGTTCGGCGGGTTCGGCGAGCTGCCCGAGCTGCCCGCGTGGGTGCCGCGGTGGGCGACCGACCTGCGGGCGGCCACGGCCTAGGCTCAGTGCCGCCAGGCCGGGATCTGGCGGCGGTCCTGCCTCTCCCGGTGCGACGAGGCGGACTTGTAGGTCACCGCGGCAATGGCGATCGTGGGGATCAGCAGCCACACCGGCCAGAAGTGCACGTCGTCGGAGAACTGGAAGTAGACCAGCCCCCAGACGAGCAGGTTGATGGCGACGGTGACGATCCACCAGGTCCAGACGACGCGGACCCATTTGGGCACGCGCGAGGGCTTCCGCGCGACCTGACCGGTGCTGATCGGCAGGTCGGTGAACAGCGCGGAGATGTCGCCGTAGGTGGCGGCGGCGCCGACCTTGGTGAGGCGCTCGTCGTACTCGGTGAGCGTGAGCCTGCCCTGGGCGTGGGCCGCGCGCAGCTCGTCGGCGGCGATGCGGCGGTCGTCGTCGGAGATGCGGGTGTCGCGGCTGTGCGCCATCGTGACGGGTCCCCTCGGCCTTGATCTGACACGACATCGTGTCAGACGTTCTGGACTGTGACGATGTCAGTAGGCTGCGGCCATGGTCAAGAGCGGACAGGCTGTGACTGACGCCACTTCAGGCGCCCGCCGCTATGGTGGCCGGGAAGCCAGCGAGCGCCAGGACGAACGCCGGACGCGGCTCGTCGACGCCGCGCTGGACCTGTTCGGCACCCAGGGCTACGCGGCGTCGTCGGTCAAGCACGTC
This sequence comes from Actinokineospora pegani, assembly GCF_009745975.1. Taxonomy (GTDB): domain Bacteria; phylum Actinomycetota; class Actinomycetes; order Mycobacteriales; family Pseudonocardiaceae; genus Actinokineospora; species Actinokineospora pegani. The sequence goes on from NZ_WHOL01000086.1 coordinate 55,331, forward strand.
TGCGACCGCGCCGGGCTGACCCAGCGCTACTTCTACGAGTCCTTCACCGACCGCGAGCAGTTGCTGCGCCACGTCTACGACCAGCAGACCGACCGCGCCCGCGCCGCCGTGTCCGACGCGGTCGCCGGGGCGGGTGAGGACATGGCCGACCGCATCCGGGCCGGGTTGACCGCGCTGATCGACACGCTCACCGCCGACCCGCGGCGGGGCCGGGTGATGCTCATCGAGATCGTCGGCGTCAGCCCCGAACTGGAGACCCACCGGCGCGGGGTGATGCACGAGTTCGTCCGCTACATCGCGGGCCTGGTGCCGGACGAGGCCGGGACACTGCCCCCGCACCGGCTCGAGACCGGGGTGATGGTGCTGGTCGGCGGCGTCACCGAGGTGCTCGTCGACCACATCCTCGGCTACCGCTCCACCCCGGCGCCGGAGCTGGTGGAGATCATCGCCGCGCTGTTCTGGGGCGGCTACCGCGCGCTCGGCAAGTGCTGATCGCGCCCGCTCAGACAGCCCGGCCCCAGGACGGGAACCGGCGTAAAATGGGGACGTGCGGACCAAGCCGACCCTGAGCTTCACCCCGATCGGACCGCCACTGCCCCGGACCAGGGAGCTGGGCCCGGTGGTGGAACTGGTCGCCGGTGGCGGGGTCCTGGTGCTCAGCGGGGCCGGGTTGTCGACCGAGTCCGGCATCCCGGACTACCGGGGCCACGCGGGCAGCCTGCGCAAGCACACCCCGATGACCTACGGCGAGTTCGTGGGCTCCGCCGACGCGCGGCGGCGCTACTGGGCCCGCAGCCACGTCGGCTGGCGCACGATCGCGCGGGCCGATCCCAACGCCGGGCACCGCGCGGTGGCGGAGCTGCGCCGGGGCGGGCTGGTGGCGGGGGTCATCACGCAGAACGTGGACGGACTGCACCAGGCGGCGGGCACGACGTCGGTCGTGGAACTGCACGGCGGCCTGGACCGCGTGCTGTGCCTGGATTGCGGGGACGTCACCGCGCGCGCCGAGTTGGACCGGCGGTTGGCCGCGGCCAACCCCGACTTCGCCCACACCACGGCCGAGGTCAACCCCGACGGCGATGTGGCACTGCCGCAGCACCTGGTTGACCGCTTCCACGTGGTCGACTGCTCAGGCTGCCACGGGACCCTGAAACCGGATGTCGTCTTCTTCGGCGAGAACGTGCCCCGCCCCCGCGTGGAACTGTGCAACGCCCTGGTCGACCGCGCCCGCGCCGTCCTCGTGCTGGGCAGCTCCCTGACGGTCATGTCCGGTCTGCGCTTCGTCCGCCGCGCCCACGCCGCGTCGATCCCGGTCGCGATCGTCAACCAGGGCGAGACCCGGGGCGACCCCCACGCGGCGCACCGCGTGGACCTGCCCCTGGGTCCCGCGCTCACCGATCTCGCGCGCCTGCTCGCGTGATCAGCGCTTGATCGACCTCTTCACCTTGTCCGCGGCGTCGCCCACGGCGTCCTTGACGTCGTCGGCGGCCTTCTTCAGGCCCGCCTTGGCCTGGTCGTACTTGCCCTCCTGGCGCAGCTCCTCGTCACCGGTGACGGTGCCCGTCGCCTCCTTGGCCTTGCCGCCCAGGTCCTCGGCCTTGTTCTCGAACTTGTCGCCGACCGACATCGTGCCCTCCTCGTGAACCACTGTTGCCTACGGCAGGTGAGGTACCCAGGAGGGTGCACAATCACTCGCTGGTGTCGTCTTCGTCTCCAAGGGAGCGTGAGTGTGAGCACGGACGCGGTGCAGGCCCGGCACGAGCGGGTGGACGTCCTCGACCACGTGGTGTGGTCGGCGCTGGCCGGGCCGCTGGCCGGGCTGGCCGTGCGGCGCGGGCGCGCGGCGCGACTGCCCGCCGAGGTGTCGCCGTTCTGCGCGGTCGAGCCGGGCAGCGGGGCGTGGGACGACCTGGCGCGGCTGATGGGGCCGGGTGGGGAAGTCCTGCTCGCCGACCCGGACCCCGGCATCCCGCGCGCCTGGGAGCGGTTGGCGACCATCGCGGGCGTGCAGTTGGTCGACGACGGCGTGGTGGGCGAGGTCGCCCCCGAGGTCGTCGCGCTGACCCGCGCGGACGTGCCGGAGATGCTCGACCTGACCGCCCGCACGCAGCCGGGCCCGTTCCTGGACCGCACCATCGAGATGGGGTCCTACCTGGGCGTTCGGGACGGGGGCGGGCTGGTGGCGATGGCGGGCGAGCGGATGCGCGTGCCCGGCTGGACCGAGATCAGCGCCGTGTGCACCGCTGACTCGCACCGCGGCCGGGGCTTGGCCTCGACGCTCGTCCGCGCCGTCGTCGCGGGCATCCGCGAGCGCGGCGACCGCCCGATGCTGCACACCGGGGCCGCCAACACGGGCGCGATCCGGCTCTACGAGGAGCTGGGTTTCCGGCTGCGCCGCGAACTCGACTTCGCCTCGTTCCGCGTCCCGGGGCTCTGACCACGCTCGCTCAGGGGTGCATCCGCGCCCCCTTGAGGACCTTGTCGACGGTGTTCTTGGGGCCGTGGACGCCGATGCCCACCAGGTCCAGTCGCGAGCGCGGCACCGCGGCGACGGCCGCCCGGTTGTCCCGGTCGTTGCCGGTGGCGAACAGGTCCGCGGTGAAGACGGAGATCCGCAGACCCCGGCCGAGGGCGCGCTCGTGCGCGGCGGTCACGGTCTCCTCGCCGCCCTGGAGCACGAGCACCGGCTGGCCCAGCATCGGCAGGTACTCGGTGCCGTCCGCGTCGAGGTAGGGCTCGCCCACGCGCTCGGGCACGGCGGCGGTGAGCCCGCTGACCAGGAAGGCGGTGACGTTCAGCTCCTGCCACGGCAGGAGGCCGTCGCGCAGCAGCACGGCGAACTTGGTGTCGAAGCGAACTGGCTCGTTGTCCTGTGTCACCCCGACAGTCTCAGCGGGTGCGCGGCTCCCGGTCTTGTACGTTCTTAGCGTGCCCGACCGCGCCGAGATCTCCGCCTGGCGGCCCTCGCTCGCGGGCGTGCGGGAGGTGCTGCACGCGCGGTTCACCGAGCACGCCTACCCCGCGCACACGCACGACGCGTGGACGGTGCTGATCATCGATTCCGGGGCCGTGCGCTACGACCTCGACCACCACGAGCACGGCGCGCTGCGCTCCCAGGTCACGATCCTGCCCCCGCACGTGCCGCACGACGGCCGCAACGCCACCGCCGACGGGTTCCGCAAGCGGGTCATCTACCTGGAGCCCGACACCCTCGACCCGGCGCTGGCGGGCGCGGCCGTCGACAACCCGGCGGTCGTCGACCCCGTCCTGCGCGACCGGGTCGACCAGCTCCACCGGGTGCTGGCCCCGCACCACGAGGACCTCGAGGCCGAGAGCCGCCTGGCCCTGATCCGCGACCGCCTGCTGCGCCACCTCGGCCGCCCCGAGCAGCACGCCCCCGACGACGCCACCCTCGCCCACCACCTTCGCGACCTGCTCGACAGCCGCACCGTCGAGGGCCTGCCCCTCGCCGAGGCGGCCGCGGTCCTGCACGCCCACCCCGCCCATCTCGTCCGCTCGTTCAGCGCCGAGTTCGGCCTGCCGCCGCACCGCTACCTCACCGGCCGCCGCCTCGACCTGGCCCGCCGCCTGCTGCTCGAGGGCCTGCGCCCCGCCGAGGTCGCCCCGGCCGCGGGTTTCTACGACCAGAGCCACCTCACCCGCCACTTCAAGCGCCTCTTGGGCGTCCCGCCCCACCGCTTCCGCTCGGTCCCCCGACGCTTTGGCGACACCGCACCCGTGGTCTAAAATGTCGTCTTATGGACGACGAATCTCGAGTCATCGAAAGGACGACTTTTGCGGAGAGCCCAGAGGTCGTGCTGCGCGGGGTGCTGCGCGCCCTCGACAAGGCGAGGGCGGGCACCGCGGAGGTCGAACCGCTGCTCGCGGCCCTGACCGCGCTGCGGGAGCTGCGTGACCGGATGGCGGCGTGGGAGCCGGAGTTGATCGGCGCCGCGCGCGCGGCGGGAGCCAGTTGGGCGGCGTTGGCCCCCGCGCTGGGCGTGACCAGCAGACAGGCCGCCGAGCGCCGGTACCTGCGGCTGCAGCCGACCGGGGGCGATGAGACCACCGGGGAGCAGCGCGTCCACACCCGCCGCGACCAGCGCGCGGGCGATCGCGCGGTGAGCAAGTGGGCGCAGGACAACGCGCGCACCCTGCGCACGCTCGCCGCGCACATCCACGGCCTCGACGACCTGGACGACGCCGCCAGGGAACAGGCCGACCGCATCGGCACGGCACTGGGCGACAACGACCCCGAGCGCTTGCTTCGGCCCCTGAGCGAGGCCCGTTCGCACCTGGCGGGCCGCCAAGACCTGGTCGACCGGCTGGACTCCATCACCGAGCGGACCGACACGGTCCGCCAGGAGGCCGCCGACTCGCGTCGCGCCGGGAAGCCCGCTCGCTGACCCGGGTCGGGTGTGCGCTCAGGACAGGAAGCCCTCGGTGACCGAGTCCAGGAACTCCGCCACGGCCCCGGGTGCGGGCCGGGGCGTGTCCGCGCTGAGACGGGCGACGCGGGTCAGGTCGGTCCCGGCCTCCTGCGCCACCGACCAGCCCTGGTCCTCGTCCCACACCAGGGCCAGCGGCCGGTCCGGGTGCGCCGGGCCGCGCACGTCCAGTGCGATGTAGACGGAGACGGGGCTGTCTTGGTCGACCATCACCGATTCGACCCCGACGCCCACGGCCTCGGCGACCGCCCGCGCGTAGCGCCAGACCGCGATGTGGTCCACGACGAGGTGCGCGGGCTCGACGATGGGATCAGCGATGGGATCAGCGAGCAGGGTCATCTCTCCACCTCCCGGATCGAGTGCCGCCGACGCGAGGACAGGCCCGGGACGCGAGCGTCCCGGGCCTGCGCGCCGTCAGCCTTGGATCTCCTGCCTGCGATCGGCGGCCCCCACCGCGATCCGCCTCGGCTTGGCCTGTTCGGCCACGGGAATCCGCAGTGTCAGCACACCCGCGTCGTAGGACGCGGCGATGTTGTCGGTGTCGAGGGTGTCGCCCAGGAACAACTGCCGGGAGAACACACCCAGCGGCCGCTCGCTGACCTGGACCTGCACGTCCTGGTCCGCGATCGGCCTGCGCTCGGCCTTCACGGTCAGCACGTTGCGCTCCACGTCGACCTCGATGGCCTCCGGGGCCACCCCCGGCAGGTCGAAGCTGACCACGAACTCCTGACCCGACCGGTAGGCGTCCATCGGCATGGCCGTGGGCTTGGACCACGTCCCGGAACCGCCGCCGAAGAGCTGCTGGGTCAGCCGGTCGAACTCCCGGAACGGGTCGGTGCGCATCAACATCGTTCCACCTCCTGCTTGGGTCATTCCCTGTTGTCAACACGCAGGAGCAGTTATATCAGGTCATCGGAATGATGACAACCAGAGCGTCATCGTGAGGATGACAACAGGGCGCCCGGGTGGTCCGGGGCATCAGCGGACGAGGCCGGGCAGAGTCCGCGCCATCAGCTCCTCGGCCTCGCCGACCAAGCGGTCCACCAGCTCGGCCACCGTGGGCACGTCGTGGATGAGCCCCTGCGACTGACCGGCCCACCACATGCCACCGTCCACATCGCCCGCGGCCAGCACCCGCTCCCGGCCGCGGGCGCCGGAGGCCAGCTCGGCGACGTCGTCGAAGGTGGTCCCCCGCTCGTCCTCGATCCGCCGGATCCGCGCGCTGACGTCGTTGAGCGCGACCCGCGCGGTGTTGGCGAACTTGCGGAACACCAGGGCGGTCGCCCGCTCGTCGTTGGCCACGATCCGGTCCTTGACCCGCTGGTGGACCGGAGCCTCGGCGGTCGCGACGAAGCGGGTGCCCATGTTGACCGCCGACGCGCCCAGGGCCAGGGCCGCGACCAGGCCCGCGCCGGTGGCCAGGCCGCCACTGGCGATGAACGGGATGTCCAGCGCCCGCGCGGCGGCGGCGAACAGCACCAGCCCCGGCACGTCGTCCTCGCCGGGGTGGCCCGCGGCCTCGAAACCGTCCACGCTGACCGCGTCGACGCCCAGCGACTGGGCCTTCACCGCGTGCCGCACCGACACGGCCTTGTGGATGACCTTGATCCCGGCCGCCCGGAACGCGGGCAGGTGCTCGGCCGGGTTGCGCCCGGCCGTCTCCACCACCGGCACGCCCGCCGCGACGATGGCGTCCCGGTACTCGGCGTAGGGCACCGGCCGGGCGGTCGGCAGGATCGTCAGGTTCACCCCGAAGGGCTGGTCGGTCATCGAGCGGCAGCGCTCGACCTCGGCGACCAGCGCCTCCGGGGTCGGCTGGGTGAGCGCGGCCAGGAACCCCAGCGCGCCCGCCTCGGCGACCGGGGCGACCAGGTCCGCGGTGCCGACCGCGGTCATCCCGCCGCACACGACCGGGTGCCGCACCCCGAACGCCGCCGTGAACCGGGTGCTGATCACGCGCGCTGGTCGAACTTGCGCCCGAGCAGCTCGGACACGATCCGCACCCGCTGCATGGTGGGCGTGCCGCCCGCGATGGCCCAGCCGTGGGCGTCGCGGTGCAGCCGCTCGATGCCGTACTCCTCGGAGTAGCCGTTGCCGCCGTGCAGGGTGATCGCGGCGTCGGAGACGCGCTTGCCCGCCTCGTTGGCCGCCCGCTTGGCGATCGACACCTGCAACGACTGGGGGATGCCGCGCCCGGCCTCCAGCGCGGCCCGGTAGATCAGCAGCCGGGCGGACTCGACCTGGACCACCATCTCGGCGAGGTCGGCCTGCACCGCCTGGAACTCGATCAGCGGCTTGCCGAACTGCACGCGGGTGGTGCAGTAATCGATGCTGCGGTCGAGGGCGGCCTGGGCGATGGCCATGCTGACCGTGGAGTTGCCCAGGCGCTCCAGGGAGAAGGCGTTGAACAGCGTGCGGAAGCCGTCGCCCGCGTCGACGAGCAGGTTCTCCGCGGGCACGAGCACGTCGTCGAAGTGGATGTCGCGCGAGGGGATGCCGCGGAAGCCCATCAGCTTCTCCCGCGCGCCGAAGGACACGCCGGGGGTGTCCCTCTCGACCAGCAGCGCGCCGATCCCCTTGGCGCCGGGGGCGTCGGACAGCCGCACGTAGAGCAGGTACAGCTCGGCGTGCCCGGAGTTCGACACCCAGCGCTTCATGCCGTTGACCCGGTAGCAATCCCCCTCGAGGGTGGCCTTGGTGGTCATGTCGGTGGCCGCGGACCCGGCGTCGGGCTCGGAGATCGCCACGGCCATCGACAGCTCGCCCGCGACGATGCCGGGCAGGTACTTGGCCTTCTGCTCCGGTGTGCCGATCCGGGCGAGCACGCTGGCCGGGCCGGTGTTGGACTCGAACACCTGGAACGCGGCCGGACGGCAGACCTTGGCCAGCTCCTCGATGACGATCAGCGCGTCGAGGATGGGCGCGCCGCCGCCGCCGTGCTCCTCGGGCAGCGCGATGCCCAGGTACCCCAGCTCGCCGAGCAGGCGGCGCTCCTCGATCGGGAACTCGACCCGGTCGCGGTCCCACTCCTCGGCCTTGGGCGCGTAGCGCTCGCGGGCGACCTTGGCCGCGGTCTCGCGCAGGGCCACCTGCTCATCGGTCAGCGTGAAGCCGGTCATCGGCCCGTCCTCTCCGGTCTGCTGTCTATCGTCGTACCGACGCGCTAATGATTAGCATGGTTTCGCGAAGCTGGTCAAGATGGACAGCGCTTCTCCTGCGGAAACACCGGCACGAACGAGGTCTTGACTTGTATCAATGCTCATAATTAGCCTCTGTTGCGTGCTCACATCCGACAGTGCTGTCCAGGTCGACGAGCGCGGTGAGACCCGGTGGATCACCCTGTCCGCGCCCGCCCGTCGCAACGCCTACGACGAGGAGATGGCCGAGGCCGTCGCCCTCGCCATCGAAGCCAGCAGCGACGTCCGCGTCGTGGTGCTGACCGGCGCCCCCGGCGCCTTCTGCGCGGGTGGCGCGCTCGCGGGCATGGCCGAGCCGACCACCGGCGCGATGCGCAAGCTCTACCGCTCCTCGCTGCGCATGTTCGACGCCATCCGCACCTGCCCCCGGCCGGTCATCGCGGCGGTCAACGGCGCCGCCGCGGGCGGTGGCAACGAGCTGGTGGTGGCCTGCGACTTGGCGATCGCCGCCGAGTCGGCCACCTTCGGCCAGACCGGCCCCCGGGTCGGCTCCGCCCCCGTCACCGGCGCCACGAACGTCATGGGCGTGCAGATCGGGGAGAAGCGGGCCAAGGAGCTGGCGATGCTCTGCCGCCGCTACTCCGCCGCGCAGGCCCTCGACCTGGGGCTGGTCAACGCCGTGGTCCCGGACGCCGAACTGGAGGGCGCGGTGATGTCGTGGGCTGACGAGCTGTGCGCGCTCAGCCCGCGCTACCTGGAGATCACCAAGATCAGCTCCAACGTGTGGTGGAACGCGGCCCGCGACTCGTTCTCCTCCGGCCTCGGGATGCTCGTGCAGGCGGTCGGCAGCCCCGACATGGTCGAGGGCGCGCAGGCGTTCCTGGAGAAGCGCCCGGCCAGGTTCACCCTCGACCCCGGCGATCAGCGAAAGGGAGACTCATGATCGAGTACCCGCCGTTCACGCTGAACTTCCCCGAGTGGACCGACTGGCGCCTCGACCACGTGCTGCGCCACCACGCGGGCGCCACCCCGGACAAGGTGTTCCTCGACGTGATCGACGAGGACCGGGTGTGGACCTACGGCGAGGTCCTGGCCGCGGCCGAGCGCGGCGCGCAGGAGCTGATGCTGCGCGGCGCCCAGCCCGGCGAGCGGCTGATCATCATGGCCGACAACTCCTCGGAGCTGGTCCGGTCCTGGTTCGGCTCGGCGCTGGCCGGGCTGGTCGAGGTCCCGCTGAACACCGCCTACGAGCACAACTTCCTCGCCCACCAGATCCGGGTGTCGCAGCCGCGCTGGGCCGTCGTGGACGACGTCTACGCCGCCCGGTTCGCCGACGACGGCGTGCTGGCGGCGTGCTCGGGCGTCGACCGGTTCTGGGTCGTCGACACCGGGCACCTGGCCGAGGCGCTGGCCACCTTCGAATCGCTGGGCAAGACCGCCGCGCCGTGGTCCGAACTGGACCGCCCGGTGGAGATCGAGCTGCCGTACCCGACCATCCGGGCGCAGGACCTGGCGTCGATCTTCTTCACCTCCGGCACCACCGGCCCGTCCAAGGGCGTGGCGATGCCGCACGCGCAGATGTACTTCTTCGCCCAGGAGGACGTGAACCTGACCAGGTTCACCGCCGACGACACCTACATGTCGGTCACCCCGCTGTTCCACGGCAACGCGCAGTTCCTGGCCGCCTACCCGGCGCTGGTCGCGGGCGGCACCTTCGTCACCCGCCGCAAGTTCTCCGCGTCGCGCTGGATCGACCACGTGCGCGACCACGGGGTCACGGTCACGAACTTCATCGGCGTGATGATGGACTTCATCTGGAAGCAGGCCCCGCGCGCCGACGACCGGGACAACAAGCTGCGCGCGGTCTACGCGGCGCCGACCGCCAGCTCGATCGTGCACGAGTTCCAGGAGCGGTTCGGCATCGAGGCGTTCGTGGAGGCGTTCGGGCTGACCGAGACCTCCATGCCGTTCATGACCCCGTACGGGGTGGAACGCCCGCCCGGGGCCGTGGGTGTCCAACTCCACGAGTGGTTCGACGTGCGGCTGGCCGACCCGGAGACCGACGTCGAGGTGCCGGTGGGCGCGCTGGGCGAGCTGCAGATCCGGCCCAAGCGGCCGTGGACGGCCAGCATGGGCTACTACAACATGCCGGAGAAGACCGTCGAGGCGTGGCGCAACCTGTGGTTCCACACCGGCGACGCCATGGTCCGCGACGCCGACGGCTGGTTCTACTTCGTCGACCGGTTCAAGGACGCGCTGCGCCGCCGGGGCGAGAACATCTCCTCCTACGAGGTGGAGCAGGCCATCCTCGGCCACGACGCGGTCGTCGAGTGCGCGGTGATCGGCGTGCCCGCCTCCGTCGAGGCGGGCGAGGACGAGGTCATGGCCTGCGTCGTGGTCTCGGGGACCGTCGACGCCGCCGAGCTGTGGACGTGGTGCGGCAAGACGCTGCCCTCGTTCGCGGTGCCCCGGTTCATCCGGTTCTGCGAGGCGCTGCCCAAGTCGCAGTCGCAGAAGATCCAGAAGGCCGCCCTGCGCGAGGACGGCATCACCGCAGAGACCTTCGACCGCGAGTTGGTGTGACATGTCTTTTGAGAAGAACGACCTGCACGAGGACATCCGCCGCGCGGTGCGCGACATGATGGAGCCGTTCGACGACAACTACTGGATGGAGCACGACAACTCCCACGAGTTCCCCTGGGAGTTCTACAACGCCGTGGCCAAGCAGGGCTGGCTGGGCATCACCATCCCCGAGGAGTACGGCGGCGGCGGGCTCGGCGTGACCGAGGCCGCGATCGTCGAGCAGGAGATCTCCGCCTCCGGCGGCGGCATGAACGCCTGCTCGGCCGTCCACATCGGCATCTTCGGCTTCGACCCGATCATCCGGCACGGCTCCGACGACCTCAAGCAGCGCTTCCTGCCCCGGGTCCCGTCCGGCGACCTGCACATCTCCTTCGCCGTGACCGAGCCGGACGCGGGCACCGACACCACCGGCATCACCACCTTCGCCCGCGAGGTCGACGGCGGCTACCGGGTCAGCGGCAAGAAGGTGTGGATCACCAAGGCGCAGCAGGCCGAGCGGATGCTGCTGCTGGTACGCACCACCAAGCGCGAGGACTGCGCCAAGCGCACCGACGGCATGACCCTGCTGTTCGCCGAGATGGACCCCGAGCACGTGCAGATCCGCGAGATCCCCAAGATGGGGCGCAACGCGGTCAACACCAACGAACTGTTCATCGACGACCTGTTCGTCGCCGACGCCGACGTCGTCGGCGAGGTCGGCAAGGGCTTCAAGGCCATCCTGGCGGGCCTCAACGCCGAGCGGATCATCGCCTCCAACGCCGCCCTGGGCATCGGCCGCGCGGCCATCCGCCGCGCCACCGCCTACGCCAAGGAGCGCGTCGTGTTCGGCCGCCCGATCGGTCAGAACCAGGGCGTGGCGTTCCCGCTGGCCGAGGCCCTGATGCGGCTCGACGCGGCGGAGCTGATGGTCAACAAGGCCGCCTGGCTGCTGGACAACGGCCAGCCCTGCGGGCGCGAGGCCAACATGGGCAAGTTCCTCGCCGCCGACGCCGCGTTCAAGGCGGCCGACGTCGCGCTGCAGACCCACGGCGGGTACGGGTTCGGCAAGGAGTTCCACGTCGAGCGCTACTTCCGCGAGGCCCGGCTCAAGCGCATCGCGCCGATCAGCCAGGAGATGGTCCTCAACTACCTCTCCGAGCACGTGCTCGGACTCCCCCGCTCGTATTAGGAGGCAGGCCATGAAGCCCTATCGCTCGGTGCTGTTCGTCCCCGCCCACAAGACCTCGTGGTTCTCGAAGGCCGCCGAGTCCGGCGCGGACGCGGTGTGCTTCGACCTGGAGGACTCGGTCCCGGCGCACCTGAAGGAGTCCGCGCGGCTGGAGGTGCGGGCCGCTGTGGAGTCGCTGTCGGCCTCGCACCCGGCCATGGGCCTGTTCGTGCGGTGCAACTCGCTCGGGACCGGGCTCGCGGGGCTCGACCTGGAAGCGGCCGTGGTGCCGGGTCTGACCGGGGTGTTCGCGCCGAAGGTCGACACCGCCATCGACGTGATCCGCTACGACACGCTGCTCGACCACTTCGAGGCCCGCGCGGGCGTCTCCGGACTCGAGTACATCGTCCCGGTGGAGACCGTGCGCGGGATCGTCAACTGCGAGGAGATCGCGGCGGCCTCGCCGCGCGTCGGCGCCATGATCGGCCCGACCGCCGAGCACGCCGACATCGCCAAGGCCGTCGGGTTCGAGTGGACCCCCGAGGGCCTGGAGTCGGTGTACCACCGCACCCGCATCCTCATCGCGACCAGGGCCGCCGACCGGCACCCGCTGACGGCCCTGTGGGAGCGCATCCGCGACCTCGACGGCCTGCGGGAGTTCTCGCGGCGCGGCCGGGGCATGGGTTTCCGCGGCCAGATCGTGCTGCACCCGACGCACGTGCCCGTGGTCAACGAGGTCCACACCCCCGACAAGGCCAGCATCGAGTTCTACCAGGGGCTGCTGTCGACCTACCAGGAAGCCGAGGCCCGCGGCGACGGCGCGGTCATGTACGGCGACATCCACGTGGACAAGGCCCACGCGGACAAGGCGACGGAGTGGCTGGCGCGCGTCGACCAGCTCGCCTCGCTCAACGGCGGAATCTGAGGGAGAACGACATGGCAGGCTTGTACTTCGAGGAGTTCGAGGTCGGCAGGGAGTACCGCCACGAGTGGTCCCGCACCGTCACCGAGACCGACACCGTCATGTACTGCTCGATCACCATGAACCCCGCGCCCATCCACCTGGACGCGCACTACATGGAGACCACCATCCACAAGCAGCGCCTGGTGCCCAGCCTCTACACGGCCGGGCTCATCGGCGGCATGATCGTGCACGACCTGACCCTGGGCACCACCCTGGGCAACCTCGGCTACACCAAGTTCGACTTCCCCAACCCCGTCTTCCACGGCGACACGCTCCGCGCCGAGACCACGATCCTGGACAAGCGCGAGTCCAAGTCCCGCGACGACTCGGGCATCGTGTTCTTCGAGCACCGGGGGATCAACAACCGGGGCGAGCTGGTGCACGTCGCCCACCGCGCCGGTCTGATGCTGCTCAAGCCCCGGGGGTGACCCCTGGCGGGCGAGGCGCGGGGTCCCGCCCGCCAGGTCTGCGGCCGCTCGGAGCCCCGCCCGGCCGTGGCGTCGGCGACGAGCTGAGGCGATAGCCGCCGCGCGGTCCCTGCTCGCGCCGCACGACCGGTGAGCAGGTCAGTCCCGACTCAGCCCGGGCTGGGGCGACTGGCAGAATGCCGGGTCAAAGCCATTCGCCTGGTGGGTCGTGGAGGGTTCGGAACCGGTGACCGAGAGCAGCAGCAACAGCACGGCCCAGCAGGGCGCACCGACAGCGCCGACCATGCAGGAGGCGCTGCTCGCCCTGCAGCGCTACTGGACCGAGCGCGGTTGCATGATCGTCCAGCCGTTCAACACCGAGGTGGGCGCGGGGACGATGAACCCGGCGACGATGCTGCGGGTGATCGGCCCGGAGCCGTGGCGGGTCGGGTACGTCGAGCCCAGCGTGCGGCCGGACGACGCCCGGTACGGCGAGAACCCGAACCGGCTGCAGACCCACACCCAGTTCCAGGTGATCCTCAAGCCCGACCCCGGCAACGCCCAGGAGCTCTACCTGGGCAGCCTGGAGGCGCTGGGCGTCGACATCCGGGGCCACGACATCCGGTTCGTCGAGGACAACTGGGCCGCCCCCGCCCTCGGCGCGTGGGGCCTGGGCTGGGAGGTGTGGCTGGACGGGTTGGAGATCACCCAGTTCACCTACATGCAGCAGGCCGGTGGCCTGGCCCTGGACCCGGTTTCGGTGGAGATCACCTACGGCATGGAGCGCATCCTGATGGCGCTGCAGGGCGTGGCGCACTTCAAGGACATCGCCTACGCCGAGGGCATCTCCTACGGCGAGGTGTTCGGGCAGTCCGAGTACGAGATGAGCCGCTACTACCTCGACGACGCCGACGTGGAGTCGAACAAGCGGCTGTTCGAGGAGTACGCCGCCGAGGCGGGCAGGCTGCTCGACGAGCGGCTGCCGGTGCCCGCCTACGTGCAGGTGCTGCGGTGCAGCCACACGTTCAACGTGCTCGACGCGCGCGGCGCGATCAGCACCACCGAGCGGGCCAAGGCGTTCGGGCAGATGCGGACGCTGACCCGCCGCGCGGCCGGGCTGTGGGCCGAGCGCAGGCAGGAGCTGGAGCACCCGCTGGGCGTGGTCGAGCCGCTGACCGCCGCCGAGCTGCCCGCCGACCTGCCGACCTTCGACGCGCCCGCGACGCTGCTGTTCGAGATCGGCGTCGAGGAGCTGCCGCACTCGGACGTGCACACGACCGCCGAGTACGTGCGCGAGGCGCTGACCGAGAAGCTGGGCGCCACCCGGCTCGGGCACGGCGCGATCACCACCTACGCCACCCCGCGCCGGGTCATCGCCCTGGTCTCGCGGGTGGAGCCGGGTGAGCCCGACGCCGAGCGCACCCTGCGCGGCCCCAAGGTCGCCGCCGCCTACGACGCCGACGGCAACCTGACCAAGGCGGGCCAGGGCTTCGCCAGGGGCAAGGGCGCCGACCCGGCCGACCTGGTGCGGGTCGAGGTGGACGGCGTCGAGCACGTCGCCGTCGTGCGCACCGAGACCGGCCGCGGCGCGGCCGCCGTGCTCAGCGAGGTGCTGGCGCAGGTCGTCGGCGAGCTGCGCGCGGAGAAGAACATGCGCTGGCGCGACCCGAGGCTGTCGTTCAGCCGCGCGGTCCGCTGGCTGGTCGCCATGCTGGGCGAGACCGAGATCCCGGTGGCGGTGTCGGCGCTGCGCAGCGGTTCGACGACCCGCGTGCACCGCACCGCGGCCGAGCCCGAGGTGCGCGTGCCCTCGGCCGAGGGCTACCTGGAGTTCCTCGCCGGGCACGGCATCGTCGCCGACGCCGCCGAGCGCCGCACGCGGATCATCGACGCCTCGACCGAGCTGGCCGCGACGGTCGGCGGCACGGTGGACTTCACGGGCGAGGCCAAGCTGGTCGACGAGGTCACCAACCTCGTCGAGCTGCCCAACCCGATCCTCGGCGGGTTCGAGGAGCGCTACCTGGAGCTGCCCGAGGCCATCCTGACCACGGTCATGCGCAAGCACCAGCGGTACCTGCCGGTGCGCGGCGAGTCCGGGCTGCTGCCGCACTTCGTGGCCGTGGCCAACGGCGACTGCGAGCCGGACCTGGTCCGCGCGGGCAACGAGGCGGTGCTGCGCGCCCGCTACGAGGACGCGGCGTTCTTCTGGCGCGCCGATCTCCAGGTCGCCCCGGCCAAGCACCGCGAGGGCCTGGTCAAGCTGACCTTCGAGGAGCGGTTGGGCTCGGTCGCCGACCGCGCCGACCGCATCGCCGCCGTGGCGGGCGTGCTGGCCGCGCAGGCGGGCCTGGCCGGGGACGACCTGACCACGGTCACCCGTGCGGGCGAGTTGGCCAAGTTCGACCTGGCCTCGCAGATGGTGGTGGAGCTGTCGAGCCTGGCGGGCACCATGGCGGGCGAGTACGCGCTGCGCGCGGGCGAGACCCCGGCCGTGGCCCGGGCCCTGGTGGAGATGGAGCAGCCCCGCAGCGCGGGCGACACCCCACCGGAGACCACCCCGGGCGCGGTGCTGGCCCTGGCCGACCGCTTCGACCTGCTGGCGGGCCTGTTCGCCGTCGGCGCCACCCCCACCGGCAGCTCCGACCCGTTCGGCCTGCGCCGCGCGGCAGGCGGCGTGGTGACCATCCTGCGCGCCACCCCCGGCCTGAACGCCATCACGCTCACCGCGGGCCTGGCCGCGGCGGCCGACCGGGTCTCGGCGCACGGCGTGCCGGTGCCGGAGTCGGCGCTGGTCGAGGCCCGCGAGTTCACCATCCGCCGCTTCGAGCAGCAGTTGCTGGACGCGGGCCACGAACACCGCCTCGTGCAGGCCGTGCTCCCCCTGGCCGACAGCCCCGCCGCCGCCGACGCCACCTTGTCCGAACTGGAGAAGCGGGCAGGTGACGAGGACTTCGCCGCCCTGACCGCCGTCCTGCAGCGCGCCCGCCGCATCGTCCCCGAGGCCACCCCCGCCGAGTACGACGCGTCCGCGCTGCAGGAACCCGCCGAACTGGCCCTGCACGAGGTGGTGGCCACCCTGCGCGACCAGCTCCCCGGCCGCGACCTGGCCGAGTTCACCGCCCTGGCCGCCCCCCTGGTCGCCCCCGTCAACACCTTCTTCGACGACGT
This sequence comes from Actinokineospora pegani, assembly GCF_009745975.1. GTDB lineage: Bacteria > Actinomycetota > Actinomycetes > Mycobacteriales > Pseudonocardiaceae > Actinokineospora > Actinokineospora pegani. Next base: position 71,185 of record NZ_WHOL01000086.1, read on the forward strand.
GATGGTGATGGCCGAGGACCAGCGGGTCCGCGCCGCCCGCCTGGGGCTGCTGGCCACCATCACCGCCCTCGCCGAGGGTGTCGTGGACTGGCGCGCGCTGTAGGACACCCACCCGGTGCGGGTCCACCACGGACCCGCACCGGGTGTGAGATCGATCCGCCCCGGAGCCCGGGCGGGTCGCGTTGGCGACGAAGTGCGCTGCGGCCTTCGCTGGTGCTGGCCTGCGCCCGACCCCCACGCGATGGGGAAGCCACCCCGTTGCCCGGCTCCGGAAATTCCCGCGCACGCCTTGCGAACCCGAGCAGCCACGACTAACGTACAACCATGTGGTTGTAGATCAGCTCAGCGACGACGAGGTGGACAAGGTCTTCCACGCCCTCGCCGACAAGACCCGACGGGACATCGTCCAGCGCGTGCTGGTCAGCCCCCAGTCGGTGTCCGTGCTGGCCGGGGAGTACTCGATGAGTTTCGCCGCCGTGCAGAAACACGTGGCGGTGCTGGAAAGAGCCCGCCTGGTCACCAAGCAGAAGCGCGGGAGGGAGCAGCTCGTGAGCGCCGACCCCGACACCCTGCGCCACGCGTCCCAACTGCTCGACCGGTACGAGCAGCTATGGCGCCACCGCGTACGGGCGATAGCGGAAATCTTGTCCGAGGACACCGACAACATCGAAGACAACAAGGAGCAGTCGTGACCGTCACCAGCGTCCACAAGGACCCCGAGGCCCGCAGCCTCACCTTCACCGCGGACTTCGCCGCCCCCGTCGAGCGGGTCTGGCAGATCTGGGAGGACCCGCGCCAGCTCGAGCGCTGGTGGGGCCCGCCCACCTGGCCCGCCACCTTCACCCAGCACGAGGTCAAGCCCGGCGGCCGCTCGCACTACTTCATGACCGGCCCCGAGGGCGAGAAGGCCCACGGCTGGTGGCAGTTCACCGTCGTCGAGGCCCCCACCACCCTCCAGTTCGACGACGGCTTCGCCGACGAGAACGGCGAACCCGCCCCCGAACCCCCCGCCGTGCACGCCACGGTCACCCTGACCGCCACCAACGACGGCACCCGCATGGTCATCTCCAGCACCTTCAGCTCACTGGAGCACCTGGAGCAACTGGCCGCCATGGGCATGGAGGAGGGCATGCGCGAAGCCCTCGGCCAGGTCGACGCCATCCTCGCCGAGTAGCCACCCGGTGGGGGACGGCCACAGCAGGCCTGTGGCCGTCCCCCACCGGCGGGTATCGGTCTCCAGTCCACATCGGACCGTCTCGCCAGCGCCTTCGTCCGCGGGACCATGGCGGTTCTGTCCGAACTGGTCACTGGGTCAGTCCGGCGGGCACAGCAGCCGCACGCCACGCTCCCACCGGGCGCGTCGCTCCCCCGCCGACTGCTCCCACCAGGGCGTGCCGCGCTCCCCCAACGCCACCTTGGCCTCCTGCACCCGCCCACGCGCCGCGCGCTCAGCGGCGCCGTCTCCCGCCCGCAGGGCGGCACCGACAGCACGCCGAGCGGACATCAACGCCTTGCGCAGCCGGGCGGCCGCGTCCTCGGGGATCTCGGGGTCCGTGGCGCGCCACTTGCGCCCGTTGATGGTGATGTAGCGCTCGACCATGCCCCGGGGGTACCCCGCGGGAGCCCAGGTCTACTCGGGCTGGCTCTTGGCGCGCTCGGCCTCGCGGCGGACCTCGGCCTGGGTCTCGCGCTCACGGCGCAGCCAGTCCGGGTTCTCGGCCTTGAGGGCGTCGATCTGCTCGGTGGTGAGCGGGTCGGTGACGCCCGCCCTGGTCAGCCCGCCGATGGACACGCGCAGCCGGGCGGCGACGACCTGCTTGGGGTGCGGGCCGTCGCGGCGGAGGTCGCGCAGCCAGGCGGGCGGGTCGGACTGCAGGGCGTTGAGCTGGTCGCGGGTGACCGGGGCCTCGCGGAACTCCTCGGGCGTCGCTTCGAGGTAGACGCCCAGCTTCTTCGCCGCGGTCGCGGGCTTCATGGTCTGGGACGTTTTCTGCGAGGTCATGGGATAGAGGGTAACGGCCGCGCGGGGCCTGCCCACCGGCCGGTAACGTGCCGCGCCATGACACCGTTCCGGCTCGCCTACGTCCCCGGGGTCACCCCGTCGAAGTGGGCCCGCGTCTGGGTGGAGCGCAAGCCGGAGCACCCGCTGGACCTGGTGCGGACCGAGGCCGGGGCCGCCGAGCCCGCGGTGCGCGACGGCGAGGTCGACGCGGCGCTGCTGCGGCTGCCGGTCGACCGCGAGGTCCTGCACGCCATCCCCCTCTACACCGAGGTCACCGTCGCCGTCCTGCCCAAGGACCACTTCCTCGCCGCCGCCGACGAGCTGTCCCTGGCGGACATCGCCGACGAACTGGTCCTGCACCCGCACGACGACACACTCGACTGGCCGCACCCCCCGGGCAAACCCGTCGAGCACCGCCCGGACACGGTCGCCGACGCGGTCGAACTGGTCGCCGCAGGCCTGGGCCTGCTGCTCGTCCCCCAGTCCCTGGCCCGCCTGCACCACCGCCGCGACCTGACCTACCGCCCGGTCGAGGGCGTCCCACAGTCCCAGGTCGCCCTGTCCTGGCCGCGGTCGACCGAGTCCGACGACATCGAGGACCTCATCGGCATCGTCCGGGGCCGCACCGAGAACAGCAGCCGCGGCAGGCAGACCCGGCCGGACGCCAAGCCCGACCGCAAGCGCGAACGCACACCACCCCCGCCCGCCAAGCGCCCGAAACCCAAACGGCGCTGAGCATCCCCCAAGGCGTTCCCGAAGATGTCACGCGGATTTCGCGCGCGCACTCCCCGGCCGCGACGATCATGAACGCGTCCCACGGGAAGTCGCACCACGCACAGACTTGATTGATTCCAGTTTTTCCGCCAGACTCTGCGGCCGTGCCCACCACATCGGATGTCGAGCGCCCGCCGCGGCGCACGACCACCCGCACGCCGACACCGATCGCGCGGTTGGCGCCGCGCCCTGCTTGACTGCCACAAACGATCATGGACTCAGCGTCGGCGCGGCCGAGGTCGCCCACCGGCGCCCGAGCGCCTCACGCTGATCCACAGCGTTCCCTTGGACGCCCCACCCCGGAGAGGAATGGCATGACCGACGGTCCTGACGCCAAAGTTGGCGAGATGAACGAGCCCGAGGCGGGTGGCTGCCCGGTCGACGCGGGCCGGTTCGCTCACCCGACCGAGGGCGGGGGCAACCGGGACTGGTGGCCCAACCAGCTCAACCTGTCCATCCTGCGCAAGCACTCGGCGGTGGCCGACCCGTTCGGCGGCGAGTTCGACTACGCCGCCGCCTTCGCCACCGTCGACCTCGACGAGCTCGCGGCCGACGTCGACGCGGTGCTGACCACCTCGCAGGACTGGTGGCCCGCCGACTTCGGCCACTACGGCGGCTTCATGATCCGCATGGCGTGGCACAGCGCGGGCACCTACCGCGAGGACGACGGCCGCGGCGGCGCGGGAGCGGGCATGCAGCGCTTCGCGCCGCTCAACAGCTGGCCGGACAACGGCAACCTGGACAAGGCGCGCCGCCTGCTGTGGCCGGTCAAGCAGAAGTGGGGCCGCAAGGTCTCCTGGGCCGACCTGATGGTCTTCACGGGCAACCGCGCCCTGGAGACCATGGGCTTGAAGACCTTCGGGTTCGCGGGCGGCCGCGCCGACGTGTGGGAGCCGGACCAGGACGTCTACTGGGGCCCGGAGCGCACCTGGCTGGGCGATGAGCGCTACACCGGCGACCGCGAGCTGGAGACGCCGCTGGCCGCGGTCCAGATGGGCTTGATCTACGTCAACCCGGAGGGCCCCAACGGCACCCCGGACCCGCTGGCCGCCGCCCGCGACATCCGCGCGACCTTCGGCCGGATGGCGATGAACGACGAGGAGACCGTCGCCCTCATCGCCGGTGGCCACACCTTCGGCAAGGCCCACGGCGCGGCCGACCCCGACGAGTTCGTCGGCGCCGAGCCCGAGGGCGCGGACATCACCGAGCAGGGCTTCGGCTGGAAGAACGCGTTCGGCTCCGGCAAGGGCCGCGACGCGATCACCTCGGGCCTGGAGGTCACCTGGACCTCCACCCCGGTCCAGTGGGGCAACGGGTTCTTCGACAACCTGTTCGGCCACGAGTGGGAGCTCCACAAGAGCCCGGCGGGCGCCCACCAGTGGCGGCCCAAGGACGGCGCGGGCGCCAACACCGTGCCCGACCCGGAGACCGGCGAGCTGACCCGCGCTCCCGGCATGCTCACCACCGACCTGGCGCTGCGCTTCGACCCGGTCTACGAGCCGATCTCGCGCCGCTTCCACGAGAACCCGGACCAGTTCGCGGACGCGTTCGCCCGCGCCTGGTTCAAGCTCACCCACCGCGACATGGGCCCGATCCAGCGCTACCTCGGCCCACTGGTGCCGCAGGAGGAGCTGATCTGGCAGGACCGCGTCCCCGCCGTGGACCACGAGCTGGTCACCGACGCCGACGTGGCCGACCTCAAGGCCAAGGTGCTCGAATCCGGCCTGACCGTGGCCCAGCTCGTGTCCACCGCGTGGGCGTCGGCCTCGACGTTCCGCGCCAGCGACAAGCGCGGCGGCGCCAACGGCGCGCGCATCCGCCTCGAGCCGCAGCGCGGCTGGGAGGTCAACGAGCCCGACGAGCTCGCGCAGGTGCTGCGGGTGCTCGAAGGCGTCCAGGAGTCCTTCAACAGCGCCCAGACGAGTGGCAAGAAGATCTCGCTGGCCGACCTGATCGTCCTCGCGGGCGACGCGGCGGTGGAGAAGGCGGCCAAGGACGCCGGGGCGGACCTGTCCATCCCGTTCACCCCGGGCCGCACCGACGCCACCCAGGAGCAGACCGACGCGGAGTCCTTCGCGCCGCTGGAGCCCACCGTGGACGGCTTCCGCAATTACCGGGGCAAGGGCCACCGCCTCCCCTCGGAGTACCTGCTGGTCGACCGCGCCAACCTGCTGAACCTCAGCGCCCCCGAGCTGACCGTCCTCATCGGCGGCCTGCGCGTCCTCGGCGCCAACCACCAGCAGTCGACCGCCGGTGTCCTCACCGACCGGCCGGGCACCCTGACCAACGACTTCTTCACGAACCTGCTGGACATGGGGATCGAGTGGAAGTCCGTGGCGGGCGACGCGGAGTCCTTCGAGGCCGTCGACCGCGCGACCGGCGAGCGCAAGTGGACCGGCACCCGCTGCGACCTGGTGTTCGGCTCGAACTCCGAGCTGCGCGCCGTGGCCGAGGTCTACGCCAGCTCCGACGCGGTCGACAAGTTCGTGACGGACTTCGCCGCGGCGTGGACCAAGGTCATGAACGCCGACCGCTACGACGTCGCGTGATCCCCTGATCCCCCTGGAATCCCGCCGTGGTCCGGGCCCGCCTGCACACCGCAGGCGGGCCCGGCCCGCTTCCACTATGTCTTGGGTGGGTCGTCGCGTTCGCCGGACGCCGGCCCAGTACCGCCGGGAGTGCGACCGGCAGTAGCCGTAGCCAGCGTGCCCAACCAGGTCCAAGCGTCCCACCGTCTCAGTCCGGATGGTCGTCGATCACCAGGGGTCGAGCGCAGGGTGGTGGAAGTGGGAACCCGAGCACGCGGCCACCCGCCCCCACCACCCGTTCGCACGGCTCGAGGACTCGTCCGCCTCCAGCCGAACCCCGGCCGCGGCGACTTCCTGAACTGGAAGTCACCGGACCATCATCGTCCACAGTGACCGTTCACGCACCCGGGACCGCGTGCGGGCACCGCTACCGGGTCCCACTCCAGGCAACGGATTCCACCCTAAGCGATCTCTCGCAACCCGGTGAATGGCCGTGGTGGCAGGTGGTTGATCATGTCCGTGTGCAGGTGGTCTCGGCATCGCGCCCGGAGTGGATCCTCCCATTCACTGGGTTGCAGCCCGCTCAGTTCCGCAAGCCCGTGCGGGTGGCACCCGACTGGTCATCGCCACCGGGGACCCGCAACCGGGCAATCGCAACGACTGCACCGCCCACCGTGACTCCTGCATCGAGCAGAAACCCGCCGGGCGCCCGGTCATGGCCGACGGCGGCTACGAAGGCAACCCGGCGGTGATCATGCCCTACCGCAAACGACGCGACGGTCAACCACTCAAAGCCTGGCAGGAAGACCTCAACGTCACCCACCGCAAGGTCCGGGCCCGGGTCGAGCACGCCCTCGCCCGCATGAAGCTGTCCGACATCCTGCGCGACTACCGCCGCGCGGCCAGCACACTCGGTGACACCGCGTCCGGCATCGCCAACCCGCACAACATCGTCCTCACCGGCTGACCGGAAAACCGCCAGAGCAACACACAAGATCAGTTACGAGACATCGCTTAGGGACGGCTTGCCGACGTGTTGACGTCGATGGCCCCATCGTCGGGACCGAGGCGTTGTTGGTCGACCCGGGCGCCGTGGCGGGACTGGGCCTGGTCGGCGTACCACGCGGTCCAGACGCAGAGAGCGGTGATCACCGCGAGCAGGAGGACGAGGCTGGCGACGGGGACCCAGTCGACGGGTAACAGGTAGACCAGTGGCAGCCGGACCACGGCGTCGGCGAGGAGGCCCAGGCCCCAGACCTTGGACACGCGGATCAAGGCGCGGCGGAAGCCGGGGGACTCGGCGTGGAGGCGGTCGATCTCGGCGCGCTTGGACGGGGTCGAGGTGGCGCGCACGGCGGTGAGGACAAGCGGGGTGCGGCTCAGGAGCAGGACCAGACCGGCGGCCGCGGTGGCGGCGGAATCCTTGAGCAGGAGGGTGCGCACATCACCGGTGACGAACGACAGCAGGAGGCTGACCGCGAGGATGGTGGCGAGCAGGCCCGCCACCCCGTCGACCTGGCGACGGCGAGCAGCGGTCCAGGCGAGGCGACCCGCGGCCAGCAGCGCGCCCGCGAGCAGCGCCCAGCGCTCGTCGGCTCCCGCGAGGCGCAGGCCGTAGTAGGCGGCGAGCGGGGCGCCGACATCCCACGCGAGCATGCCGATGGGGCCCATCAGGCAGTCACCGTCCGACCTCGGCCCAGAACGCCAGCACCCGGTCGTTGACCGCCTCGGCGGACTCCCCCGCGATGGCGTGCGTGGCCGAGGGCCACAGCTCGGCGCGGATGTCGGGCACCAGGCGGGCGTGGTCGGTCGCGCGGCGGGCGTCGTGCATGACACTGCGCCCGGCCAGCAGCGCCAGGACGGGCACGCGCAGGGAGCGCAGTTGGTCGTCGGTGAAGGGCATCGGCGTGGGCAGGGCGGTGCGGTAGGTGCGCATGCCCTCGTCGATCAGGGCGGCGACCGGGTCGTCCGCGGCGACCTCGGCCCCGTCGGCGATCCAGCGCAGGAAGGACGGCCGGGCCCAGCGGCGCACGCCGGGCACGGTGGTGAGCGCGCTGCGGACGAGCAGGGCGAGTGGGAACCGGGCGAAGGTGTGCACCGGGTCGATCAACACCAGCGAGGCGACCCGTTCCGGGGCCCGCACGGCCAGGTTCGCCGCCAGCCACCCGCCGAAGGAGTAGCCGACGAGGTGCGCTCGGGACACCTCGAGCTCGGTCAGCGCTTGCGACAACCACGCGGCTTGGTCCTCGGCGCCCCGGATGGGCGCGGTCTGCGCGCTGCGCCCCGGCTCGCCGACGAGGTCCAGCGCGTAGACCGGGCCGCGGGCGGCGAGGGCCGGCAGGTTGGGTTCCCACATCGCCGCCGTCCCTGCGCGTCCGGGCAGCAACACGGCGGGCTCGGGACCGGGATCGCCGAAGCGGTAGGCGCGGACGGTCCCGAAACCGGTGGTGATGTCGTGCCTGCCTGTCGGCGGTGGCAGGGCGGCGAGGCCGCGGTCGTAGGCGGCGTCGTACGCGGCGCGGTGCTCCGGTGAGCGGAATCGTCCGATCTGCATCTCAGTCCCCCGGTGTTTGGCGATACGTTCGTATCGTAACCCGTGGCGCCGCGCTTGGCAATCCGTTTGTATCGTGAAAAGCTGGACCCGTGCCGAAACGCGTGGACCACGAGGAACGTCGCGGCGTCATCGCCGACGCCGTGCGCCGCATCGCCGCCGACCGGGGCCTCGAGGCGGTCAGCGTGAGCGAGGTGGCAGGTGAGGCCGGGATCTCCAAGGGGCTGGTGCAGCACTACTTCCCGAGCAAGGACGCCATGCTGCGGCACGCGACGACCACACTGCGCCCCCAGGTCGAGGACCGGGTGGCCGGGCGGAACCTGCGCGACACCGTCGTCGCACTGCTCCCGCTCGACGTCGAGGGCCGCATGGCGGCGCTGGTGGCCAACGCGTTCCTGGTCCGCGCGCTCAAGGACGAGGTGATCGCCGAACGCTTCCGCGCGGGCCACGCCCTGCTCCGCGCCTCCATCGCCGCGAAGATCGCCGACGAGCACCCCGACAACGACGACCCGGCAGGCGAAGCCGAGTTGCTCTTGGCCCTGGTCGGCGGCCTGGGCGACGCCGTCCTGCTGGGGCACCGCACCGGCGCGGACGCCGTCGTCCTGCTCGACCGCCACCTCTCCCGCCTGTGACCGGTGCCGCACTCCCCCGACGACCGCGCCGCCTGGGCGGGGCGCCCCCGGCTCGACCCGACCCCGGACCTGGCGATCACGCCGCGGCAGGTCGACGCGGCCAGGGCGCTCCGCGACGCCCTGTGGCAGATTGCACGTGCCGATCGGCCCGAGCAAGCCGACCTCGACGTGGTCAACCGCACCGCCGCCGAACGCCCCCTGGCCCCGCCGCCGTGGACGACACTCGGGTGTGGGGTGCGGGCGCGACGGGGGGCACCTGCTCGCCACCGTCGCCCGGGACGCGGTGGATCCGCCGACCGGCCCGTTCGCCCACCGGATGCGCACCTGCTCCACCGACGACTGTCAACTGGTCTTCGTGGACACCTCGCGCGCGGGACGCCGCCGGTGGTACTCGATGCAGCGCTGCGGCACCCGCAGCAAGGCCCGGGCTCTGCGCGCCCGGCAGACCGAAGGAGAGTGACATGCCCGTCGGGCTGACCAAGGACGCCGGGTGGCAGATCGGTGTCTCGCGCACCGTGCCGTTCCCACCCGAGGCCGTTTGGACCTTCCTCACCGGCGACGAGGGACTTGCCCTGTGGTTGGGCCCCGGCGCGACTTTGTCCCCCGAGCCCGGCACGTCCTACGGGACGGCGGCGGGCGTAGTGGGCGAGGTGCGCGGATACCGCGTCAACGAGCGCGTTCGCGTCACCCACGGCGACACGGTTGTCCAGTTCACCCTCTCCCCTGCGGCCAACAGCAAGACCACCCTGCGCTTCCACCAGGAGCGCATGTCCAGCGCCGCGCAGCGGGAACAGCAGCGGGAGCACTGGCAGCGCGTCATGGCGGACGTCGTGGCCGCGCTTGACGGATAGCGCCTCATGTGGTGTAGCGCGAGGCTTCCCTCGGGCGAGCCGTCAATGTCCCCAGCCGACGCCGCTCGCCGGGGAGGGCGACCCAACGCTGGCGATGGTCGTCGGTCAGTGCTGATCGCGCGGATCGGCACCGCGCCAGGGGAAGCCGTGGCGCTCGAAGGCGGTGCGCAGGCGTCCGACGAGCGCCTGTTCGACCTTGAGCCTGGTCGTCTCGGCGCCCGCGGTGTCGAGGACGACCAGGTCGTGACCGTCGCTGAACACCGCGGAGGTCTCGGCTCGCGCGGCGCGCCATGTCTTGCCCTTGAAGCGGATCAGCGCCCGGACGTCACTGAGCTCCACGGTCGGGTTGTCGGCGCGCCAAGAGCCCGCCACCCAGCCGCCCAGCGCCGCGCCCACGACCGCGAGGACGACGACGGCCCACGGCAGCGGCAGCTCGGCCGCCAGCCGCAGCGGGGCCGGGGCGCCGTCGACCAGGTCGAGGAGCCAATCGACCAAGGGGCGCACGCCCAGGCCCAGGAGTCCGCCGACGATCGCGCCACCCACGGGGAACGGCAGAAGCCAGGTGGTGGGGATGATGACGGTGGTGTCGTGATCAGTGGTGTTCATCGGCCCTCCCGGGCGCCAGGTACGTGGAAGCGGTGCGGCGCAGCTCCGGGACCGGCGAGCGGCCCGGGCGCGCGTTGAGGTAGGCGGCGTCGACCACGGCCTGCAACCAGGCGGCGGTCTCCACCGGGTCCAGCGCCCGGTCGACCGTCCCGGCATCGATGCCGCGCTGGATCAGCCGGATCAGCCCCGTGCGGATGGTGGTCTCGGCGCGCTCGACGACGGCCAGCAGCTCGGGGTCCTGGTCGATCCGCCGCAGCACCTCGACCAGCAGCCCGGACGCCTCCGGCACCGCGGCGTCCGCGCCCAGCTCCGCGACGACGTCCAGGACCGCCGCCACCGGGTCCGCCGCGTCGGCGTGTCGGGCGATCAGCGCCTCGACCACCGGCAGGTCGTACTCGAAGACCGCCCGGAACAGCGCGTTCTTGTCGGCGAAGTAGTAGAAGACGCTCCCCGAGCTGAGCCCCGCCGCCCGGGCCACCTCGGCCACGGTCGTCCGCTCGAACCCCCGCGTCCCGAACAGCAGCGCGGCCGCCTTGATGATCACCTCGCGTTGCCGCGCGATCCGCTCCGGATCGGCCTTGCGCGCCATGCCGCCCCCATTTATTAACTGACTCGCCAGTTAATGATAGCAACACCCCGCAGACCGCCGCCGATGAAGGGGGTGGCGGAGAGGGAGGCCCTGAAGGTCATCGACGTCAGCAGGCACGAGACCAGCACGGCCATCGCCTGGTGCATCAGGCTCCTGGCGGTCCACCCCCGCGTCGTGGGGACCACCCGCGGCCTCGTCGTCGTCAACCGCGTCGAGCACTGGGACATCCCCTGATCGGCCATCTTCCTCACCAAGACCAACGAGATCGCCATCCGCCTCCGCGACGGCACGAAGATCCACCCCTCGTCCACACCCACCACGCGCGACACCAAGCCCCGCCACACCACTGGGGGCGGCCCTCAGCCCATTCTACCGGCCGAGCCCCGATTCCACCCCAAAGTCGATCTTGCCTGTGGACAACTCGGGCATGGTCCCCAGACCGTCGCGCCTGGGCCCGCGAGGCGGCTCAGAGCGGTCGGCGCCGCATGCGGGGGTCGGCGGCGTCCAACGAGCCTGGCGCCAGCGGTGCGACGCGGGCGGTGGGCTGGGCCGTCCAGGAGAGCAGCGTCGCGGTCGCCGCGGCCCGGTCCGCTGGGGTGAGGGCGGCGATGGCGGCGCCGTGGTTGGCGGCTGGGGCGGTGTAGGAGTGGGAGTCGTGGCGGCTGGGGGTGAAGGGTTCGGCGCCCCACGGGTCGTTGGCGCCGTAGATGAACAGGAAGTTGGCGCCTTGGGTGCGGACCCAGAGGTCGACGTCGAGCATGGGCAGGAGTTGGTGCCGGGCCCGCAGGTCGCGGGGGAGGCTGGAGTTGGCCTGGTAGAGGCCGGGGTGCCTGGTCAGGCCGCGCAGGTGGGGGAAGCGGGGTTCCGGCCAACCGAGCTGGGTGGCGGCCTGGCGGTAGTACGGGGCGTACGGGGTGATGCCCTGGTCGCTGTAGAAGGAGAAGCCCGCGACCCCGTCGAGGAAGGCGTACAGGTCGGCCGTGGGGGCGGTGCTGGGTGGGACGTGCGCGCAGTCGTCGATGGTGGAGTACTGCCAGAAGGCCCAGCCGGTGTCGAGGACGGTCATCTCGAAGGCGCGGTCGATGGAGCCCAGGACGTCGGTGAAGGTCCAGCCCCCGGCTTCGGCGGCGGCCTCGTAGAGCGCGATCATCTCGGGGCGGCGCAGCAGCGCCTCGCGCTGCACGGCCTCGAGCGCCGAGCGGCACCGCGGGGTCCCGACGGTGGCGAAGAAGCGGTCGTAGGCGCTGTCCTCGCGGTTGAGCCGGTCGTTGGGGGCGACGTAGGCGACCACTCCGTCCACATCGGACGGGTAGAAGCGGCGGTGGTAGACCGAGGTCATGCCGCCCTTGCTCGCCCCGGTGGACACCCACTTGGAGGTGTAGACCCCCTTGAGCGCCGCGACGAGGCGGTGGTGGTCGCTCGCCGCCTGCCAGATGGTGAGCTTGTCCCAGTCGGCGGGGTCGGGCCGCGAGGGGCTGAAGAAGCGCTGTTCCACCGAGATCTGGTTGCCGTCCACGAGCCGGGTCGGCTCGGAGCGGAAGGCTGTGGTGGGCATGTCGTAGCCGGTCGTGTGCAGGACCATCGGGCGGGCCGTGTCGCGGTGCAGCAACTGGAAGCGCTGCTCGAACGTCGCCCCGCGGGGTTCGCGGTGGTCGACCGGCTGCGTGATGGTCAGCAGGAAGAACCGGTAGCCCTCCGGCGGCGTCGGCGACTCCCAGACGGTCAGGCCGGGGACCGCGCGCAACAGGTCGGCGACATCCCCCCCGGACCACCGCCGACGCCTGCGCCGGGGCGAACCCCAGCACCAGCGCGACAGCGCACAGCGCGGCCACCACCCGACGAAGCATCGCGTACCCCCTCATGGCACCGCCGACAGCCTTCGACGAGAAGTGTCACCTACCCCACCGACATCTCACATCCGCCGGAAGTCGGAACATCCACCCCCACCGACTCCAGGGCCGCGACCAGGGACGGCCACACCGCCGGGCACCCGGTCACCACCACGTCCGGCCCGGTGGCGGCCACCCGCACCCCCGCCTCGGCGGCGATGAGCCACCCCGCGGCGACGTCCCACAGCGCGGTGCCCATGGTCAGGCCGCCCTCCATCCGCCCGGCGGCCTGGTACACCAGGTGCAGCGCCGCGGGCACCTTGCGCTGGTCGCCGACCACCGTGAGCAGGCCGCCCAGCACGGGGGCCATCCGCCGCTTCCACTCCGGCGAGGTGCTGTAGCAGAAGCCGATCAGCGACGACCCCAGGTCGCCGTGGGTCGAGGCGGTGATGGGGGCGCCGTTGAGGTGGGCTCCCCCGCCGCGCACGCCGGTGAACGTCTCGCGGTTGACCGGGTCGTGCACAACCCCTAGCAGCGGGGTGCCGTCCGCGTCCTCGAGGCCGATGCTCACCGCCCACTGCCCGCAGCCGGACAGGTAGTCGCGGGTGCCGTCGAGCGGATCGATGACCCACCGCCTGCCGCTGCTCCCGGTGCTGCTGGCGCCCTCCTCGCCGAGCAGCCCGTCGTCGGGGAACGCGGCGGTCAGCGCGTCGACGATCACCCGCTCGCTGGCCCGGTCGACCTCGCTGACCAGGTCGTTGGCGTGCGCCTTGGCCTCGGTGGCGACCACCGACCCGCGCCGGGCCAACTGCATGGCCCCGACGGTCTCGGCGAGGTCGACGACGACGGGGAGCTGAGCGGAGAGTTGGTCACCCATGCCGCCAGCACACCACACCCCGACCCGGCGCAGGGTGCGACGTTTCTCTCCGCGGGTACGCTCGAGTCCACTCGGGACGATGTGGGGGCGCCGTGCGGATCGTGGAGCTGGACCTGTCCGACGACGACACCGCGCACGCGGTGCACGCCGTCGGCCTGCGCTCCTACCGGGTCGAGGCCGAAATCATCGGCTTCGACGGCATCCCGGCGCTGCACGAGACGCCCGCCCAGACGCGGGCGCGGCCGCTGCGGTGGTTGGGGGTCGGCGACCCGGTGGTGGCCTTCGTCGGGTTCACCGAGTCGGCCGGGGGCGTGGACGTCGACCGGCTGTGCGTCGACCCGGACTGGTTCCGCCGCGGACTGGCCCGCGCGCTGCTGACGGCGGTCTTGGCGGCGACATCGGGCCCGGTGGAGGTGCACACGGGCGCGGCCAACACGCCTGCGATCGCGCTGTACGAGAGCGCGGGGTTCGTGCGGACGGCGACAATCGACGTGCCGGGGACCCAGCTCGCGCGGCTCCGCCTAGAGCGCGGGTGAGCGGCCCTCGTACGGGGTCGACAGGACGACGGTGGTGCGGGTGGAGACCTTCGCCGCCTCGCGGATCTTGCGCAGCAGCTCCTCCAGGTCGGCCGGGGTGGCCACCCGGACGAGCAGGACGTAGGACTCCTCGCCCGCGACCGAGTAGCACGACTCGATCTCCGGCAGGTGCTCCAGCCGCTGCGGGTAGTCGTCCGGCGCGGCCGGGTCGATCGGGGTCAGCGAGATCAGCGCCGTCAGCGGCAGGCCGATGGCGTGCGCGTCGAGGCGGGCCTTGTAGCCGCGGATGACGTCGCGCTGCTCGAGCCTGCGCACCCGCTGGTGCACCGCCGACACGCTCAGGCCCACCCGCTCGGCCAGGTCGGTGAACGAGCACCGCCCGTCCGCGGCCAGTTCCCGCGCGATGGCCTTGTCCAACGGTTCCAGCTCTCTCACGCGGGCAGCTCCACCAGCTCGTGCGGGCGCAGGTTGACCGACTCGACGCCGTTGTCGGTGACCACCACGATGTCCTCGATCCGCGCGCCCCAGCGGCCGGGCAGGTACACGCCCGGCTCGATGCTGAACGCCATGCCCTCCGCCACGCGCAGGTCGTTGCCCGCGACGATGTAGGGGTGCTCGTGGCCCTCGATGCCGATGCCGTGGCCCGTGCGGTGGATGAACAATTCCCCCAGCTTGGCGGCGACCAGCACGTCGCGGGCGGCGGCGTCGATGGACTCCGCGGTGGCCCCCGGGCGGACGGCGGCGACGGCGGCCGCCTGGGCGGCGCGCAGCGTCTCGTAGGTGGCGGGGACGTCGTCGTCCGCGGGGGCGCCGAGGGAGTAGGTGCGGGTGCTGTCGGAGCAGTAGCCCGACGGCAGCGCGCCGCCGATGTCGACCACGACCACGTCGCCCGCCGCGATCACCCGGTCGGAGACGTCGTGGTGCGGGCTGGCCCCGTTCGGCCCGGAGCCGACGATGGCGAACCCGACCTCGGCGTGCCCCTCCGCCACGATGGCCACCCGGATGTCGGCCGCGACCTCGGCCTCGGTCCGCCCGACCCGCAGCCACTCGCCCATCCTGGCGTGCACCCGGTCGATGGCCGCCCCGGCGGCGCGCAACTGCTCGACCTCGTGGGCGTCCTTGCGCATCCGCAGCTCGCGCAGCACCGGTCCGGCAAGGCGCTGCTCGACCCCGGGCAGCGCGGCGCGCAGGCCGAGCACGTGCACGGCGGGCAGCATGTCACCCAGCGCGACGGCCTCGACCGCGCCGACGTGGCGGGCGACCAGGGCGTGCGGGTCCTCGCCGTCGACCCAGGTCGCGGTCCGGACACCGAGCCCGGGCAGGTCGAGCCGGTCGTAGCCGGGGGCCTCGAGCTTGGGCACCACCAGCACCGGGTCGCCGTCGACCGGCAGGACCAGACCGGTGAACCGCTCGTGGCTGCCCACGGCGCCGCCGACGAGGTAGCGCAGGTCCGCGCCCGGCGCGATCACCAGAGCCCCGGTCCCGGCGGCCCGCGCCGCATCCCGCGCACGCGCGATCCGCTCCGAGTACACCGATGCGCCGCCCATGGGGAGAGCGTAGCGCCCGCGCGGGCGCGGGCGGCCTAAGCTGCGCCCTGTGAGCAGCCCCCTGGTCCTGTTGGACTCCGCCAGCTTGTACTTCCGGTCGTTCTTCGCCCTGCCGGAGTCGATGACCGCGCCGAACGGGATGCCGGTCAACGCGGTCCGGGGGTTCGCGGGGATGATCGCCCAGGTCATCACCGAGCGGAAGCCCTCGCGGCTGGTGGCCTGCCTGGACGCGGACTGGCGGCCTGAGTTCCGGGTGGCGGCGATCCCCAGCTACAAGGCGCAGCGGGTGGCCGACCCGGCGGCCAACGCCGAGGAGGTGCCGGACACGCTGACCCCGCAGGTGCCGGTGATCCTGGACCTGCTCGACGCGCTGGGCATCGCCACCGCGCAGGCCCAGGGGTACGAGGCCGACGACGTGATCGGGACGCTGGCGCACCGCGAGTCCGCGGCCCCGGTGGAGGTCGTCACCGGCGACCGGGACCTGTTCCAGTGCGTGCGCGAGACCCCGACGCCGGTGCGCGTGGTGTACGTCGGCCGCGGCTGGTCCAAGGCCGAGGTCATCGGACCCGACGACCTCGCGGCCAAGTACGGCCTCCCCGCCGAGGGCCTGGCCTACGCCGACATGGCCGTCCTGCGCGGCGACCCCTCGGACGGCCTGCCGGGCATCACCGGCATCGGCGAGAAGACGGCGGCCAAGCTGATCACCAGGTTCGGCTCCCTGCAAGCCCTCGTAGACGCCGCCGCGGCCGGGGACAGCGAGGTGCCGCCCAAGGTGCGCACCGCCTTCGAGCGCGACGCCGAGTACCTGGCCAACGCGCCCCGCGTCGTCCGCGTGGCGACCGACGTCGAGTGCGAGTGGACGGGTGACCCGGCACTGCCCCGGGAGGTCGACACGGCCCGGGTCGAGGCGCTGCGGGACGAGTGGAACCTGGGCAGCGCCGTTGATCGGTTGTTGAAGGCCGTGCGCGGCTAAGGCGTGTCCGCCGGAACGTTGATCGAGGGGTTTGATCAGCTCGTCGTGTGGCGCACGGTGATCTGACGGATCCCGTTGTCGCCGATACCAGGGCAGGGCCGTGGTGGCCGACGGGACGTGGGCGCGGCTCAAGCGACAGGTCCAAGGCCGCGCCGAGGCCGGGGGTGACCTCGGCCCAATCGCCGGCAGCCCCAGGGCTGGACCGGTCCCGGGGCCGATCACCGTCGACCCATGCCACCCCCGGCCAGGCCGCGGACACGAAGCTGTGAGCCCCCAGCGACGGGATCAGGTCACCAACCGGCAGCGCCAAAGATCGACCGGCGGGCGGCCCCCGTCCTTCGACACCGATGCCCACAAGCGGCGCAACCAAGTCGAACGGGGAATCAACCACCGCAAGCAGATCGCGCCGCCGCGACCCGCTACGACAAACTCGCCCTGCACTGGCAGGCCACCAACGACATCGTCGAGACCATCGACTGGATCCGAACCACCCCAGACAAACACGACCATGACCCGGCGGACACGCCCGGGCGTGTTCAGAAGTAGGTGCCGCACCAGGCTGGGCGGGGCAGGCGGAAGGCGCGGTCCGCGCGGGCGGCGGCTTCCGGGGAGCGGGCGCGGAGCCTGCCCACGGCGGCCAGGGCCGTGGCTGACCACTCGCCCAGGTAGAGGCGGGCCAGGACATCGGCGTCGACTTCCACGTCGGGGTCGGCGGGTCCTTGGTGCACGCCGGACTCCGAGACGGTGTAGACGCCTGCGTTGGCGGGCAGGAGGGGGTCGTTCACCTTGATCACGGTGGGGCCGGCCCAGGTGCGTTCGGCGAGGGCTCGCGGGACGTCGACGACGCGGAGCCAGAGGTCGTCGTTGAGGGTTTCGTCGGTGATGGCGCGGGGGTCGGTGAACAGGGCGCGGACCAGTTCGTCCGGGGGCCGGGCCCAGGTGCTGACCTCGGCGGCCAGGTCGATCGAGAGCAGGAAGCGCCACAGGCCCGCCACGGCGTTGTCGTCGGCGGCGACGAGGTTGGGGACGTCCAGGCGGGGTCCGTCGGGGTTGTCCCGCACGGTGGAGAAGACGGCGAAGCCGTCGTCGCCGTCGGGGCCCGCGTGGATGACGAAGCGCAGGTCGTCGGTTGGGCGTTCGAGGGCGGTGCGCCACCACTGGGCGGGGCGGGCCAGGGCGCCGGGGCGGGTCCGGCCGACGCGCGCGTAGAGGTCGGGCAGGACGGCGACGGCCTCGTCCTGTTCGACGAGGCGGACCCGGCCGCCCGTGGGCGCGGTGGGGGCGAACGGGACGCCGGTGCGGACCGCGACGCGGGGGGCGCGGGTGGCGACGCCGTAGCCGAAGCGGCCGTAGATGACCGGCTCGGAGGCGTGCAGGGTGGAGAACACCTCGCCGCGCTCGACCGAGTCGGCCAGGGTGGCGCGCATCAGGGCGGTCAGCAGGCCGCGGCGGCGGAAGTCCGCCCGCACGCCGACCCTGGTCAGCATGGCGGTGGGCAGGTCGGCGCCGCCGGGCACGCGCAGCGCCGACCCCCAGGTCATCGCCGTGCCCGCCAACGTGCCGTCGAGGTACGCCCCGAACGCGCGCCCGGGCTGGTAGGAGCGGACCAGCACCTCCCACTCCGCGTCCTTGACCGGGTTGACCAGCAAGGAGCGCAGGAACAGCTCGTACGAGGCGCGCAGGTCGTCCTCGCCGAGCGGGCGGACCTCCGGGCCCATCAGAACGACGTCCCGGAGTAGGCGGTCTCGGCGAGGGCGAACGCGGTGTCGGCACGGGCCAACGCCTCCGGGCTCGCCGCCGTCAGCCTCCCGACCCCCGCCAGCGACGTGGCCGAGGTGGCGCCCAAGTAGAGCTGTGACAGCACATCCACGTCCACGACGATGTCCGCCGCGCCCCCGCCACGCTCCACACCGGACTCCGAGACGCGGTGGACGCCGGAGTTCCCCGGCAGGAGCGCGTCCCGCACCTCGATCGACAGCGGGCAGGCCCACGACCGCGCCCGCAACGCCCGCTCCACGTCGACCAGCCGCAGCCACAGGTCGTCGCCACTCACGCGGGACGTGACCGCGCGCGGGTCGACGAACATGTCGGCGACCAGCTCGTCGGTGGGCCGTGCGAACACGAAGACCTCCCGCACCAGGTCGATGGACAGCAGGAACCGCCACAGCCCGATCGCCGCCCCCGTGTCGGCCGCGACGAAGTCGACGACGTCCAAGCGCGCCCCGAACGAGCCCGGCGTGCGGGAACTCATGAACAGCGCGGCCCCGTCGTCGCCGTCCGGTCCGGTGTGGACGATCGCGCGCAGCGGCCGCTCCATCCAGCCGAACAGCGCGTCCCACATCGGCCGGGCCCGGACCATGGCCCCGGTCCGGCCCACGGCGCACCGGTCGTGCAGCGGGGCCAGCACGTCGACGATCTCCTCGCGGGTCCCGTCGACCAGGCGCACCCGCCCGCCCGCGGGCAGGCCGGGGTGGAAACGGGCGAGGTCGGCGCGCACGGTGACCCGGTCCAGGCGGGAGGCCAGACCGAAGCCGAAGCGGCCGTAGATGACCGGTTCCGACACCTGCAGGCCGCACAGCGGCTCACCGCGCTCGGCGGCGTCGGCCAGCAGCGCGCGCATCAAGCCGGTCAGCGCGCCGCGGCGGCGGTGGTCGGCGCGGACGCCCACCCGGCTGATCGCCGCCATGCCGAGCTGGTCGCCACCGGGCACCCGCAACGAGGACGACCAGGCGAGCGCCGTGCCCGCCAGCTCCTCGCCCGCGAACGCGCCCAGGGTGCGGCCGGGCTCGAAGGTGCCCGCGTACGCGTCCCACGCGGCGTCGTCCACCGGCGGGCGGTGCATCGACCTCAAGAACAGGTTCAGCGACGAGCGGTGCTCGGCGTCGAGCAGCGGCCGGATCTCCAAGTCACCCACAGCACCGATCCTGCCCGGACGCACCAGGGGCGCGCGACTCGATTTCACGTCGCGCGCACCCGGTCTGTCCTGCTCGTGCCTCAGCCGTCGGACGGCGGGGCCACCTCGTACTCACCGTCGTCGGTGCGGACGGTGATGCTCACGGTCCGCTTCTCGCCGTCGATGGTCGCCTCGCAGGTGAACTTGCCGCCCGCCTTGACCTCCTGGTCGGCCGGGCAGGTCACCGATTCGACGTTCTCCACCGAGTACTTGCCGGTGAGGATGCCCTTGACGCCGTCCTGGACCGCGGTCTGGTCGAACACGGTCTTGTTGGCGAAACCGGGCGCGACGAACGCCAGCACCGCGCCGACGCCCACCAACAGCACCACGGCCACCACGGCCACCCAGACGCCCGCGTTGGACTTCTTCGCGGGGGCGCCGCCCGGGTAGGGCTGCTGGTGCTGGCCCGGCTGGTTCGGGTTGTACCCGCCGTACTGCGGCTGCTGGCCATACCCCTGCTGCTGCTGCGGCGGCGGCGCGCCGTAGCCCTGCTGGGGCGGCTGCTGGCCGTACTGCGGCTGCTGCTGGGTCGGCTGGGGCTGCTGGTACCCGTACTGCCCCTGCTCCGGCGGGTACGGGGACTGCCCTGGCTGCGGGTGGCCCTGCTGCGGGAAACCGCCGGACGGTGTCCCCGGCGGGTTGCCGCCGTAGGGTTGCTGCCCCCACGGCTGCTGGGGGTCCTGCCCACCGGACGGCCCGTAGGGGCTGCTCATCGTGTACGCCTCCACCAGGTATCGGGGTCGCGTGGCCGAGCAGGCTGCTCCCCCATGCCACCGCTTCCCCCGCGATCAAACCACAGGCAGGCCCACGGCACCCACCCGCACCCCGACGTGGGCCGACCCGGGTGAGCGCCACCGGACGACGACCAAGCCGTCACGTGGTGGCCAGCGCGACCACCCCGCGGCGGATCGCCCGCACCGCCTCGTCCGCGGCCTTGCCGACCGGGTCCCCCCGGCCGACCACGGTGGCGATCTGGTCGAGCAGGTCGATCACCTGCCTGCACCAGCGCACGAAGTCGCCCGCGGACAGCTCCAGGCCCACCGACTCGGCGGCGTTGATCACCCGTTCCAGCGACTCACCGCGCGCCCAGCGCAGCACCGTCCAGGCGAAGCCGGGGTCGGGCTGGCGGGTGCGCTCGAGCCGGTGGTGGCGCTCGTCGGCCTCCAGCTCCGCCCACAGCTTGGCCGTCTCGGCGACCGCGTCGGCCACCGCGCCGCCGGGCAGCCGCGACTCCATCGGCCCGTCCCGGCGCGCCTCGTAGACCAGGCACGACACGACCGCGGCCAGCTCCGGGGCGGGCAGGCCCGCCCAGACACCGTTGCGCAGGCACTCGGCGGCGAGCAGGTCGGACTCGGAGTACAGCCGGGCCAGCCGCCGCCCGTGCTCGGTCACCACCTGCTCCCCCGCCCGCTCACCCTCACCGGGGGCCAGGTAGCCCCGGGCGGCGAGCAGGCCGCGGATGCGGTCGAAGGCCCTGGCCAGCGTGTGCGTGGTCGCGGCGACCTTGCGCTCGACGGACTCGGTCTCGGTCAGCAGCCGGTGGTAGCGGTCGGCCCAGCGGGCGTGCGCCTCCCGGTCCTGGCAGCCGTGGCAGGGGTGGGCGCGCATCGCCCGGCGCAGCGCGGCCAGGTCTGCGTCCTCCTCG
The DNA here is from genome assembly GCF_009745975.1 of Actinokineospora pegani. GTDB lineage: Bacteria > Actinomycetota > Actinomycetes > Mycobacteriales > Pseudonocardiaceae > Actinokineospora > Actinokineospora pegani. Next base: position 92,078 of record NZ_WHOL01000086.1, read on the forward strand.
TCCGCGCCGCCGCGGCCGCGGCCCCGGCGCGCGCGCACCGGCATCTCGATGCCGCTGGCGTGCAGGGTCGAGGCCAGGTCGCGGCGCGAGCGCGGGGAGCGGATGTCGACCTGCTTGGGCAGCCGCACCCGGCCCAGCGCCGAGACCGGGCCGGGGAAGTCGGCCACCGACAGCCGCCCGGCCCAGCGGTCCTCGGTGACCACCAGCGGCCGCGGCTCGTCGGTCGGGTGCAGGCCGGGGTCGATCACGATGGCCAGCCCGGAACGCCGCCCGGTCGGCACGGCGATGACATCGCCCTTGCGCAACTGCTCCAGCGAGTGCGCGGCCTCGGCCCGCCCGGCGGACCGGGACTGGCGCGAGAGCGCCTTCTCCCGGTCGGAGATCTGCCTGCGCAGCGACGAGTACTCGGCGAAGTCGCCGAGGTGGCAGGTCATCGACTCGGCGTACCCGGCGAGCGCGTCGCGGTTGCGGTCGACCTTGCGCGACAGGCCCACCACCGACCGGTCGGCCTGGAACTGGGCGAACGACTGCTCCAGGATGTCGCGCGCCGCCTGCGCGCCGAGCCGGTCGACGAGGTTGACGGCCATGTTGTAGCCGGGCCGGAACGACGACTTGAGCGGGTAGGTGCGGGTGGAGGCCAGCCCGGCGACCTGCTTGGGGTCGATCCCGGGCTGCCAGAGCACGACCGCGTGCCCCTCGACGTCGATGCCGCGCCGCCCGGCGCGCCCGGTGAGCTGCGTGTACTCCCCCGGGGTCAGGTCGACGTGCGCCTCGCCGTTGTACTTGACCAGCCGCTCCAGCACGACGGTGCGGGCGGGCATGTTGATGCCCAGCGCCAGCGTCTCGGTGGCGAACACGGCCTTGACCAGGCCGCGCACGAACAGCTCCTCGACGGTCTCCTTGAAGGCGGGCAGCATCCCGGCGTGGTGGCCCGCGAACCCGCGCTCCAGCGCGTCGCGCCACTCCCAGTAGCCCAGCACCGTCAGGTCGCCGTCGGGCAGGTCGCGGGTCTTGGACTCCACGATCCCGCGCACCTCGGCGGCCTCCTCCTCGGAGTTGAGCCGCAGGCCGGACCGGGCGAGCTGGGTCACCGCCGCCTCGCACCCGGCCCGGGAGAAGACGAACACGATGGCGGGCAGCAGGTCCATGGCCCCCAGCCGCTCCACCACCTCCACCCGCGACGGCGGCTTGAACCGCGGCCCCCTGGACCCCGCCGCCCGGCCGCCGCGCGCCCTGGGGTTGTGCCAGGTCGAGTGCACCCGCCCGACCTCCTCGGCGCGCCGCACCAGGGTCGGGTTGATCTTGAGTTCGCCGCCGGTGTCCTCGCCCGCGAACAAGTCCAGGATGCGCGACCCGACCTGCATGTGCTGCCACAGCGGCACCGGCCGGTGCTCGTCGACGACCACGGTGGTGTCGCCGCGCACCGCCACCAGCCACTCGCCGAACTCCTCGGCGTTGGACACGGTCGCGGACAGGCTCACCAGGGTCACCCACTCCGGCAGGTGCAGGATGACCTCCTCCCACACCGCACCGCGGAACCGGTCGGCGAGGTAGTGCACCTCGTCCATGACCACGTAGCCCAGGCCGTCGAGGGCCGAGGACTCGGCGTAGAGCATGTTGCGCAGCACCTCGGTGGTCATCACCACCACGGGCGCGCTGCCGTTGATCGAGGTGTCACCGGTGAGCAGGCCGACCGACTTCGCCCCGTACCGGGCGGTCAGGTCAGCGAACTTCTGGTTCGACAGCGCCTTGATCGGCGTGGTGTAGAAGCACTTGCGCCCCTCCGCCAACGCCAGGTGCACGGCGAACTCCCCGACGACGGTCTTGCCCGCGCCGGTCGGGGCGCACACCAGCACGCCGTGGCCGCTCTCGAGCGCCTCGCAGCCGCTGACCTGAAAAGGGTCCATCTCGAAGGACAGCTCGGCGGCGAACTCCGTCAACCGGGGAGTCGCCGACCTGCGCCGCGCCGCCGCGTACCGCTCGGCCGGGGGGAAGGGAGAACCATCAGACACCCCACAAGACTTCCACACAACACCGACAACCACAGACGACATTTGCCGCCCGGCGCCCGGCGAGTGTCCACAACCGCGACAGGACCCGGGTCAGCCGACCAGCTCGAGGGCCCCGGGGACGCACTCCGCGACGATGGGCAGCGGGCCGATGCGGTCGCCGTCGGCGTAGGCGACCCAGGCGTTGTCCCCGCCGAGGGACACGCGGCGGGCGCGCAGGGTCCGCACGGCCGGGTGTCCGGTGTGCGCGCCGGTGCGCAGCGTGGGCAGCATGCGCAGCAAGTCCAGCCGGGACACCTCGCCGACGACGGTCAGGTCGAGCAGGCCGTCGGCGGGGTCGGCCTCGGGGCAGACCGGGATGCCGCCGCCGTAGAAGCCGGTGTTGCCCACGGCGACCATGGTCGCGGTCAGCTCCTGGGTGCCCGCGTCGGTGTCGACGACCAGGGTGCGCGGGCGCAGCGCGGCGAGTTCGGCGACGATCGCCAGGTCGTAGCGGCGCCTGCCGTGCGGCCAGCGCATCCGGTTGACCCGCTCGTTGACCGCGGAGTCGAAGCCCGCGCACAGGACGCTGGCGAACCACGCGCCGCCCCCGACGCGCCCCAGGTCGATCCGGCGGCGCGCGCCCACGCGCAGGGCGGTGGCCACCGCGTCCACCGCCACCACCGGGTCGAGCGGCATCCCCAGGCCGCGGACCAGGTCGTTGCCGGTCCCGGCGGGCACCGCGGCCAGCGCCACCCCGTGCTCGGCGCAGAACTGCACACCCTGGTGGACCGACCCGTCGCCGCCCAGCACGACCAGCGCGTCCAGCCCGGCGTCCTTGGCCCGCACCATCAGCGCCCGCGACCGCTGCACCGTGTCGGCCTCGACGACCACCAGGTCGGCGGCCACGGCGCGCAGCCGCTGCTCCACCAGCGGCCGCAGCCGCCCGGCCGAGCCGTGCCCGGACGCCGCGTGCACCGCCAGCGCGACCCGTGGACCCACCACCCGCACCTCCCGATACCCAGGGACCCGGATGGGTCAGGTGACGTCGTCGAAACCGCGGTTGGGCGTGCCCTCGCCCTGGTCGCCCTTGCCCGGCGCCGCCGTGCCGGAGACCGGCTTCTCGACGGGCGGGGGCGGGGGCGCGGCGGCAGGCCCGTCGGGGCGCAACTGGTCGACCGGGGTCGCCTCGTCGTCGGCCAGGCCCGCCGCCAGGTCCTCGGCCGCCTCCCGGCGGGCCTTGCGGCGGTCGTGCACGCGGGTGATCTGGATGGCGAGTTCGAGCAGCACCGTCATCGCCGCGGCCAGGACCACCATGGAGATCGGGTCGGTGCCCGGAGTGGCGATGGCGGCGAAGACGAACAGCCCGAAGACGATCCCCCGGCGCCAGCGGGCCAGGTTCGCGTACGGCAGCACGCCGATCCGGTTGAGCATGACCACCAGCAGCGGCAGCTCGAAGCTGACGCCGAAGATGAGCAGCATGACCAGCACGAAGGAGATGTAGTCGCTGCCGCTGAGGGCGGTGATGAAGAACGACCCGCCGAAGGACACCAGGACCTCGAGGCCCTGCGGGATGACGTAGAACGCCAGCACACCGCCCGCGATGAACAGCACGGAGGCGCAGGCGATGAAGATCATGGTGAACTTGCGCTCGTTGGCGTAGAGGCCGGGGGTGACGAACGCCCAGATCTGGTAGAGCCAGCCGGGCGCGGTGACGACCGCCCCGGCGGCCAGGCCCACCTTGAAATTGATCATGAAGGCCTCGAACGGCTGGGTCTGCAGGATCTGGCAGACGCCGTTCGGGGAGAAGCGCATGTCGGCGGGCAGCGCGCAGTAGGGCTGGAGCAGGACGTCGCCCAGCGCGGGCACCGGCCCCAGGTTCGTGGCGAACCAGATGAAGCCGAACACCCCGCCTGCGAGGATGATCAGGACCGCCAGGCCGAGCCGGTTGCGCAGCTCGTAGAGGTGGTCTTTGAGTGTCATGGTGCCGTCGGGGTTGTGCCGGCGGCTCTTGAGTTTCCTCTGCTCGCGACGGCTTTCAGCCCGGCGGTGCGGATCGCGCGCCACCGTGGGGAACCGAACCCTTCAACTCGTGGGCGGTCGGACCGGTCCCCGCCCGGGGCGGGGGTGGTCTCAGCTCGCGTTCTTCTGCGCCTGCTCCTGGGCGGCGAGCTTGCGCTTGAGCTCGTCGACCTCGGCCTTGAGCTGCTCGGGCGTCTTCTCCGCCTGCGCCGCCTGACCAGCCGCGGGGAGCTGCTGCGCCGGGGTCGCCGCAGGGGTGTCGGCCGTGGGGACCGCGCCGCCCTTGCCGTCGTCGTCCTCGCGCATGCCCTTGGTCTCGGCCTTGATGATGCGCATCGACTGGCCCAGCGAGCGGGCCATCTGCGGCATCTTCTTGGCCCCGAAGAGAAGGATCACCACCACCGCGATGATGATCAGCTCAGTTGCTCCGAGAGGCATCGCTGTCCTCCTGTCTCGTCCGCCTGGTCGATGGTACGCGCTCGGCGACGGCCACCCGCAGCGCCGCGGACCTGGCCCGCAGCAGCCCCGACCGGTCGCCGACCGCCGCCTTCGTCATCTCCGCCGCCGACCGGGTCCGTCCCGCCGACCTCAGCAGGCGCACGACGAACACGGCCACCAGCGCCAGCCCCAGCAGGACCAACACCGCACTCGGCAGGTACGACACGCGGCCCACCTTACCCGTTGGCAGGCAACGCACCGCGCGGCCTCGTGCGTGCGGGACCTGTCGGTCAGGTGGACGCCAGGTGGCGGTCCATCCGGGCGACCGCCGCCGCCGCCTGGGCCCGCAGGACCTCGGCCAGCTCCACCGGCGACTCCACCGCGACCTCGCCGCCGAGGCCGAGCAGCAGCCGCACCACCCAGGACGTGTCGGCGTAGCGCATCCGCACCCGCAACCGCCCGTCCGGCAGCTCCTCCGGGTCCTCCACCGGGTAGTACTCCGACACCCAGCGGGCCTCCTGCCCCAGCACCAGCACCGCGACCCGCTGGTCGGGGGCGGAGCGGAACAGGCCGGTGGAGGTGTCGGTCGGCTCGGCGTAGGGCGGCGGCGCGGCGGCCTCGTCCAGCACCGCGGCCTCGTCGACCCGGTCGACCCGGAACAGCCGCACGTCCTCGGCGCGGCGGCACCAGGCCTCCAGGTAGCCGCGGCCGTCGACGATGAGCATGCGCATCGGGTCGACCACGCGCTCGGTGATCTCGTCCTTGGACGCGGTGTAGTAGGTGATGCGCAGCGCCCGGCCCGCCGAGAGCGCCGCCTGCACCGCGTCCCTGGCCCGCTTGGTCGACCGCGCGCCCTCGCGCACGCCCAACCCGACGGCGACCCCGGCGGGGGTGGCCTGGCCCGCGGCGGCCTCGATCTTGGCCACCGCCCGGCGCACGGCGTCGGCGTCGTCCACCCCGGGCGTGTCGACCAGCGCGCGCAGCGCGACCAGCAGGGCGGTCGCCTCCGCGCCGGTCAGCCGGAGCGGGCGGTTCATGCCCGCGTCGAAGGTGACGGTGACGGTGTCCTCGTCGAAGGAGATATCGATCAGATCGCCGGGGCCGTAGCCGGGCAGCCCGCACATCCACAGCAGCTCGAGGTCCTTGCGGAGCTGCTTCGGGGTGATGCCGAAGGTGGCCGCCGCCTCGTCGATCAGGATGCCCGGCCGCGCCAGGAAGTACGGCACCAGCGCCAGCAGCCGCGACAGCCGGTCCTGCGCGCCGCTCACCGGGCCACCCCGTTCCCCTCGATCGCGGGCTCCAGGCGGGTCCGCCGCTCCGGGCCCTCGGCGGCGGCCAGCAGCCGCTCGCGCACCGCCTTGGCCAGCACGTCCGGTTCCAGCACCAGCGCGTCGGCGCCGTACCCGGCGATCCAGCCCGCCGCCGTGTCCGGGTAGGCCAGCTCCAGCTCGACCACGTCACCGGGCACCCCGTCGACCTCGTGCCGCCGCACGACCGTGGCCCACCGGCGCAGCCCGGCGCCGCGCCCGTCCGCGACCCACAGCTTCACCGCGGGCGAGGGCTGCGACTCCCCGGAGCTGCTGGCCACGAAGCGCAGCAGGTCGACGTCATCCGGTCGGTGCACCTGCCCGGGCCTGCCGACCTTGCGCACCTCGCCGACCACGCGGCTGAGCCGGAAGCAGCGCGGGGCGGACCGCTCGCGGTCGTGCCCGACCACGTACCAGCGGCCGCGCCAGGACACCACGCCCCAGGGTTCGAGCTCCCGCGCGCGCACCTCGACCGGGTTGTGCTTGCGGTAGTCGAAGGACACCGCCTGCCCGGCCTGCACGGCCGCGAGCAGCGGGCCGAAAGCGGGCTCGGTGGTGCGCACCTTGGACTCGACGGCGGTGGGCGCGCTCTCGTCGACGTCGACCCCGGCCGCGCGCAGCTTGAGCAGGGCGCCGTGCGCGGCCCCGGTCAGCTCGGGCGAGTCCCACAGCCGCACGGCCAGTGCCACCGCGGCCGCCTCGTCCGGTTCCAGGTCGATCTCACCGAGCTCGTAGTCGCGGCGGGCGATGCGGTAGCCGTCCACGGGGTCGTCGACCTTGTTGCGGCCCACCTCGAGGGGGATGCCCAGCTCGCGGAGCTCGGTCTTGTCCCGCTCGAAGGTCCGGAAGAAGGCGTCGTCGGATGGCGCGTCGGCATAACCGGGCACGATGGACCGGATGCGTTCCGCACTGAGGTACTGCCGCGTGGAGAGCAGGCACAGCACCAGGTTCACAAGTCGTTCGGCGCGTGCGACGGACACCCGCGCACCATAACGCCCAACGGCCTGGTGGTCGCACACCCCACGCCCGAACACCCGCGCGAGTGAGCTGCCACCTCCCCAGGGTGACCGCACCATCACCCACAGCAAACAACGTTGGGCCAAGCAGGCGAAGTTTCGGGCACGCCTTTTTCCTCGAGCCCGCCCCTCCCCCTTTCTAGCGTTCTTTTTCCCACAACTTCCCAGCGCCTCGCAAGAGGGTTCTCAAATATCTTGATAGTTAATAACAGATTGTTGTCTTGTCACGCAGAGCGAGAATCGGGCGGTGGACGTGCGGCGAACGGGCAACGAACAGCGGCAAACAGGCCGGGGATCCGCGGGCGGCCACCCGTTGCCCGGTATCTCGATAGCGGATACGACATCGAGGAGTCCCGAGGACGGAGTCGTTGTGTGGCAACGATCCGCGGCGAAAGACACCTGGGGCAGGACGCCGAACGCCGCTATCGTTGATCGGGACGAGGGTGCTGATCGGCGGCGCCCGGGTTGGAACAGGAACAGGCATGGCGACTGGCACCGTCAAGTGGTTCAACGCGGAGAAGGGCTTCGGCTTCATCGCCCAGGAGGGCGGCCCTGACGTGTTCGTCCACTTCAGCGCGATCCAGTCCAGCGGCTACCGCTCGCTGGAGGAGAACCAGCAGGTCGAGTTCGAGGTCGTGCAGGGCCCCAAGGGTCCGCAGGCGGACAAGGTCGTCCCGCTCAGCTGAACCGCCTGAACACCGGGAGGGGCCGCGTCCTGCTGGACGCGGCCCCTCCCCGTTTCGTCAGCGCGCCCCTACAGCGAGGCGATCAGCCGCTCGACCCGCTCGTCGACGGCCCGGAACGGGTCCTTGCACAGCACGGTGCGCTGCGCCTGGTCGTTGAGCTTGAGGTGCACCCAGTCGACGGTGAAGTCGCGGCCCGCGTGCTGGGCGGCGGCGATGAAGTCGCCGCGCAGCTTGGCCCGGGTGGTCTGCGGCGGGGAGTCCTTCGCGAGCTCGATCTCGCTGTCGTCGGTCACCCGCGCCACCAGGTCCTTGCGCTGGAGCAGGTCGAAGATGCCCCGGCCACGGCGGATGTCGTGGTAGGCCAGGTCGATCTGGGCGATGCGCGGGCTGGACAGCTCCAGGTCGTGCTTGGCCCGGTAGCGCTCGACCAGCTTGTGCTTGATCGCCCAGTCGACCTCGCGGTCGATCTTGGACAGGTCCTGCTGCTCGATCGAGTCGAGCACCCGGCCCCACAGCTCGACCACGCGCTCGGTGAGCGGGTCCGGCGAGCGGCGGGCGACGTGCTCCACGGCCTTGGCGTAGTACTCGCGCTGGATGTCGAGCGCGGAGGCCTCCCGGCCCCCGGCCAGGCGCACCAGGCGGCGGCCGGTCAGGTCGTGGCTGATCTCGCGGATGGCGCGGATCGGGTTGTCCAGGGCGAAGTCCCGGAACTGCACGCCCTCCTCGATCATCTCCAGCACCAGGTTGGCCGTGCCGACCTTGAGCAGGGTGGTCGACTCGGACATGTTCGAGTCGCCGACGATGACGTGCAGGCGCCGGTAGCGCTCGGCGTCGGCGTGCGGCTCGTCGCGGGTGTTGATGATCGGGCGCGAGCGCGTGGTGGCGCTGGAGACGCCCTCCCAGATGTGCTCGGCGCGCTGCGAGAGGCAGTAGACGGCCCCGCGCGGGGTCTGCAGCACCTTGCCCGCCCCGCAGATCAACTGCCGCGTGACCAGGAACGGCAGCAGCACGTCGGCGATGCGGGAGAACTCACCCGCCCGAGTGACCAGGAAGTTCTCGTGGCAGCCGTAGGAGTTGCCCGCCGAGTCGGTGTTGTTCTTGAACAGGAAGATGTCGCCGCCGATGCCCTCGTCGGCCAGCCGCCGCTCGGCGTCGACGAGCAGGTCCTCCAGGATCCGCTCCCCCGCCTTGTCGTGGGTGACCAACTGGACGAGGTTGTCGCACTCCGCGGTCGCGTACTCCGGGTGCGACCCGACGTCGAGGTAGAGGCGTGATCCGTTGCGCAGGAAAACGTTCGAGGAACGCCCCCACGAGACCACCCGCCGGAACAGGTACCGCGCGACCTCGTCCGGCGACAGCCTGCGCTGTCCGTGGAACGTGCAGGTCACGCCGAACTCGGTTTCGATGCCGAAGATCCGCCGCTGCATCCTGCAAGCCTAGGCCCTAACGCGCCCGGTTACCGTGCGCCGATCGGGGTGCGCCACATGTTGTTATCGAGCGCACCGTGACCAGGCCCGCCCAACCGGCGGATATCACCTGGTTCGGGTTGAATGCACCATCGTGTTCGGACGAGTGCGCATGTCGGCGCGGCGGGTCGGCCGCCTGGACCTCGACCTGATGACCCGCAGCGCCGCTGTGCCCCGCACCGGGGCGGACGCGGCGCTCAAGGCGCTGTCGACGTCGGCGAACAAGGGCAGGCTGTGGTTCGCCGTCGCGGCGCTGCTCGCCGCGCGCCCGGGGTCGACGAGGCGGGCGGCGCTGCGCGGCGTCGGCGCCATCGCCATCGCCAGCACGAGCGCGAACCTGGTGGCCAAGAACCTGTTCCCGCGCAGGCGCCCGGCGGCCGAGCTGCTGCCCCAGCACCGGCGGTTGACCACGCGGCCGACCAGCTCCTCGTTCCCCTCCGGCCACTCGGCCTCCGCGGTGGCGTTCACCGCGGCGGTGGCCATGGAGTCCCCGCTGGCGGCGGTGGCCCTGGCCCCGCTGGCGGTGGCGGTGGCGTACTCGAGGGTCCACACCGGCGTGCACTGGCCGACCGACGTCGCGGCGGGCTCGGCGATCGGCCTCGGCGCGGCGTGGGCGACCCGGCACTGGTGGCCCAAGTCCGACCATGAGGAGGGCCCCGGCCACACCGCGCACCGGGCGGACCCGCCTGCGTTGGAGGCGGGGGCGGGCCTGCTCGTGCTGGCGAACCCGAACTCCGGCCCCGGCGGCGTCGACCCCGGCGAGGAGGTGCTGCGCCGCTGGCCCAGGGCGACGGTGCTGGCCCCGGAGCCGGGCAAGGGCATCGTCGAGCAGCTCGCCGAGGCGCTGACCGCCTCCCCCGGCGAGGTCCGGGCCCTGGGCGTGGCGGGGGGCGACGGCACCGTGGCCGCCGTCGCGGCGGTGGCCGCGGAGCACCGGCTGCCGCTGGTGCTGATCCCGGCGGGCACGCTCAACCACTTCGCCCGCGACGTCGGCGTGGCCACCACGGACGACGCGCAGCGGGCGGCGGCGACCGGCTCCGGCGTGCGGATGGACCTGGCGGGCGTCCAGATCGGCGACGGCGCGGGCGGCGTGGAGCACCGGTGGTTCGTCAACACCGCCAGCCTCGGCGGCTACCCCGAGATGGTGCGGATGCGCGAGCTGCTGGAGTCGCGCAAGTGGGCGAGGTGGCCCGCGGGCGCCATCGCCCTGATCCGCACGCTGCGCGGCGCCCATCCGATAGAGGTCGACCTGGACGGGCGGCGCGAACGGGTCTGGATGCTGTTCGTCGGCAACGGCACCTACGAGCCCAAGGGCTTCGCCCCCAGCCGCCGCCCCGCCCTGGACACCGGCCTCCTCGACGTCCGCTACCTGCGCGCCGACTCCCCCTACTCCCGCGCCCGCTTCGTCCTGGCGACCCTGACCCGCACCTTGACCCGCAGTCACGTCTACCGCCAGTACGACACGGTGGCCCTGGAGGTCCGCCTGCTCGACGGCCACCGCCGCGTCGCCACCGACGGTGAGGTCGGCCCGCTGGGCAACCACTTCCACTTCCGCAGCGAGCCCAGGGCCCTGTCCATCTACCGCGCCGACTAGCGCTTGACCCTGACGTCGCGTCAGGCGACAGGCTCGTTCACGTCAAGGAGGTGGGCATGAGCTGGACGGTGGGTGAGGTGGCGCGGCTGAGCGGCGTCACTGTGCGCGCGCTGCACCACTACGACCGGATCGGGCTGGTGCGCCCCGGCGCGCGCACCCCGGCGGGGTACCGGCGCTACGGGCGGGTCGACCTGGACCGGTTGCAGGCGGTGTTGCTCTACCGCCAGCTCGGGTTCCCCCTCGAACGGATCGCGTCGCTGCTGGACGACCCGGCCGTCGACCGGGAGGGCAGGCTGCGCGAGCAGCGGGCCCTGCTGGTCGAGCGGGCCGACCGGCTGGGCGCCATGGTCGCGGCGGTGGACCGCGAGTTGGAGGCGGAGAAGATGGGCGTCAACCTGAACCCGGAGGAGCGGTTCGAGGTCTTCGGCGAGTGGCGGCCGGAGCCGGGCTACGCGGAGCGGGCCGAGCAGCGCTGGGGGGACACGCCGCAGTGGCAGGAGAGCAAGGAGCGCACGGCGGGCTGGTCGAAGGAGGACTGGCTGGCGGGCAGGGCCGACAGCGACGTGTGGGTGGGCGAGTTGCGCGCCGCTGTGGAGTCGGGGGTCGCACCGGCCTCGGCGCAGGGAGCCGCGGTGGCACGGGGACACCGGGAGCTGCTGGGGCGGTTCTTCGAGTGCACGCCCGCGATGCAGGTGTTGATCACCGAGCAGTACCTGCGGGACGCCGAGCAGTTCGCCTTCGCGGTGCGGCCGGACCAGCAGGTGCCGGGGATGGTGGAGTTCCTGCACGCGGCGGCGCAAGCGGCGGCGGGCTGATCGAGGTCGCCGACTCGGGTACCCAGCTTGGGCCGGTGGTCGCTCTCGTGACGACCACCGGCCCAAGCCAGGGGTCACGCGCCCGCGTCGTCCGGCGGGAGTCTGGTGGGGGCGGGCTCGTCGACGCGCTGGAAGGCGCGGCGGGGGTGCTGCTGCGGCGACCGTGCCCGCACGGCGCAGAGGGTCGTTGATCGGCCCGTCGGGTGAGCTGGGCACGGTGTGGGAAGGCGCGGCGGTGTGGGTGACGGCCCAATCCCCGCACGGCGCTGTCGAGGTGACCGAGCTGCGGGGGAACCTGTCGGAGCACCCCTGGATCGCGGCTGGTCCGCCGTGTCGGGATGGGCGAGTTCAACGCCGCCCTGTGCGGCCCGGACGGGCGGGTCCGACGCCGGGTGGCCGTTGGGGAGCGCCCGTCCCTCGTGGCGGCCACGAGGTCCGGCGAGGTGTGGGTCGGTTACACCGAGGAAGGCGCGTTCTCCCCGACTGGGTGGTGCGGCTGGACCGCGGCCTCAACCTGGGCGGGGAGGTCGCCTGGGGCGCCGCGGCGAGACCGGTGAACGAGTGCACCGCCCTGAACGTGACCGATACCGAGACGTGGCTTTCGGTCGGCGCCTTCGGTGGTCCCCTGCTGGTCCGGGCCCGCGGGCGGGAGATGGCCTCGTGGGGCGGGGCGGGGCGGGGCGGTTCGAGGAGCAGCGGGTGGTCGACCTCCCGCTGACCGGCTGGAAGGGGTGGACCGAGGTCTGCGGGCAGGGAGCGGTGCTGCACACCCTGGGTGGGCGGAAGTGGGGCAGGGTTCGCTTGGCGGACCTGCGGGGCTCTGCGGGCGGTCCGGGCCGCACGTCGTCGGCTGCCCCGATCGGCGAGCCGCGACCTTGAGACCAGGGCCGGTGNCGGGGGCGACCACCGGCCGGGCTGGTCACGCGCCCGCGTCGTCCGGCGGGAGCTGCACGTCCTCGACGGGCTTGGCCGGGGACTCCTCGTCGGCGTCGGGCGCGGTCTCGCTCACGGGCAGCAGCGCGTCGAGCGCGGCGCCCTCGACCCGGCGGAAGGCGCGGCGGGGGCGGGTGCGGTCCAGGACGGCCACCTCGAGCCTGCCCAGCGGCGGGTCGGCCGCGGCGCCGTTGGACGTGGCCGAGGTCAGGGCGCGCAGCGCCAAGCCGACGGCGGCCCGCAGGGTCTGGCCCTCGACGTAGCTCTCCTTGACGAAGGTGACGATCGGGTCCGTGTGGCCACCCATGACCAGGAACTGCGGCTCGTCGACGATGGAGCCGTCGTAGGTGAGCCGGTAGAGCTGGTCGGTCGCGGCGGTGTCGCCGACCTCGGCCACGCAGAGCTCGACCTCCATCGGCTTCACCTGTTCGGTGAAGATGGTGCCGAGGGTCTGGGCGTAGACGTTGGCCAACTGGCGGGCGGACACGTCGCGGCGGTCGTAGGAGTAGCCCCACAGGTCGACGTGGCGGATGCCGCCGCGGCGCAGGCTCTCGTACTCGGAGTAGCGGCCTGCTGCCGCGAACCCGATCCGGTCGTGGATCTCGGAGACCTTGTGCAGGGTCGACGACGGGTTCTCGGCCACGAAGACCACCCCGTCGACGTACTTGAGCGCGATGACGCTGCGGCCCCGGGCGATGCCCTTGCGGGCGTACTCCGAGCGGTCGCGCATGAGCTGCTCGGGAGAGGCGTACAACGGCATCGTCACAGCGCGGGCTCCTTCGTCTTGCCGGTGGTGGTGGGGGTGCTCATCCGCGTGGCCGCTCCGCCCGGCCCGCGACGACGGCCTCGGCGACCGCCCCGGCCTCGTCCTCGGGGACGCGGACCGCGCCGTCCTCGGCGGTGATCGTGACGATGCTCGGGAAGATGCGCCTGGCCAGGTCCGGTCCGCCGGTGGCCGAGTCGTCGTCCGCGGCGTCCCACAGCGCCTCTACGGCGGCGCGCACGGCGGTGTCCCGGTCGGCGCCGGGCTCGTAGAGCTTCTTGAGCGAGGACCGCGCGTACAGCGAGCCGGAGCCGATGGCGTGGAAGCCCGCGCGCTCCTCCGACCGGCCGCCGGTGATGTCGTAGGACACGATCCGGCCGCGGTTCTCGACCAGGTCGAACCCGACGAACAGCGGCAGCACCGCCAGCCCGGCCAGCGCGACGTCCAGGTTGCCCCGCACCATGCTGGAGAGCTTGTTCGCCTTGCCGTCCAGCGACAGCGCCACGCCCTCGATCTTCTCGTAGTGCTGCAGCTCCACCGTGTAGAGCTTGACCATCTCGATGGCCAGGCCCGCGGTGCCCGCGATGCCGACCGAGGAGTAGTCGTCGGTGACGTAGACCTTCTCGACGTCGCGCTGGGCGATGATGTGGCCCTGCGTGGCCCGGCGGTCGCCCGCGATCAGGACGCCGCCCGCGAAGGCGACCGCGACGATCGTGGTGCCGTGCGGGACGTCCTGGCGCGGCTCGAACCGGGCGTCGACGGTCATCGGCTTCCCGCCAGTGCCCCCTGGCATGAGCTCGGGGGCCTGCACGCGCAGGAAGTCGGTGAACGACGACGTGCCCGCCGACAGGTAAGCGGACGGCAGCCCGGTGCCGAGCCCGCCTCGGGGCGAGATGTGTTCCATGCCTGCTTTCGGCCTACTTTCGGGTCGCGCGGTGCGGTGGGGGCACGGGCTGGCGGGGCGGCTACTCGCCGCCCTTCTGCACGTAGGCCCGGACGAAGTCCTCGGCGTTCTCCTCGAGGACGTCGTCGATCTCGTCGAGGATGGCGTCGGTGTCGTCGCCGAGCTTCTCCCGGCGCTCCTGACCGGCCGCCGTGGTGGCCTCGGTCCCCTCGTCGCCGTCGCCGCCGCCCTGCTTCTGCTGCTGCTCCTGGGACATGTCGCCTCCCGGTGTTGGCTGCCTACCCGAACCCTACCGAGCCGGACCGGCATTCGTCGCGGTCCGCGCCCGGCTCGTGATCGGAATTCGGCTCATGGCGAACTCCCGACCACGGGCGCGGGACCGGTCAGCGCTTGGCCGCGCCGGTCAGCGCGTCCACCAGCTCCTCGGCGGTGTTCGCCGCGTCGAGCAGGGCCCCGACGTGCTGCTTCGTGCCGCGCAGCGGCTCGAGGGTGGGGATGCGCACCAGCGACTCGCGGCCCAGGTCGAAGATGACCGAGTCCCAGCTCGCGGCGGCGATCGCGGTCGGGTAGCGCTCCAGGCAGCGGCCGCGGAAGTAGGCGCGGGTGTCCTGCGGGGGTGTGGTGACCGCCGCGCGCACCTCATCCTCGGTGACCAGGCGCTTCATCGAGCCGCGGGCGACGAGCCGGTTGTAGAGGCCCTTGTCCAGGCGCACGTCGGAGTACTGCAGGTCGACCAGTTGCAGCCGGTGGGAGTTCCAGCTCAGGCCGTCGCGCTCGCGGAAGCCCTCGAGCAGCCGCAGCTTGGCGGTCCAGTCCAGGCGGTCGGCGGTCTCCATCGGGTCGCGGCGCAACTCGTCGATGATCCGGCCCCAGCTCTCGAGCACGTCGCGCCCGACCTGGTCGGGCTCGGTGCGGTCGAGGTGCTCGGCGGCCAGGTCGTGGTAGGCGGCCTGGATGTCGAGGCCGGTGAACTTGCGGCCGTTGGTCAGCTCGACGGTGGCCTTGAGCGTGGGGTCGTGGCTGATGGTGTGCACGGCGCGGACCGGGTCGGCCAGCTTGAGGTGGTCGAAGCGGACGCCCGCCTCGATCAGGTCGATCACCAGCGCGGCGGTGCCGACCTTGAGGTAGGTCGAGGTCTCGGCGAGGTTGGCGTCGCCGATGATGACGTGCAGCCGCCGGTACTTGTCGGCGTCGGCGTGCGGCTCGTCGCGGGTGTTGATGATGCCGCGCTTGAGCGTGGTCTCCAGGCCGACCTCGACCTCGATGTAGTCCGCGCGCTGCGAGAGCTGGAAGCCCGCCTCGTCGCCGGAGGCGCCGAGGCCGACCCGGCCGGAGCCGCAGATGACCTGGCGGGAGGCGAAGAACGGGGTGAGCCCGCCGATCACCGAGGTGAACGGGGTGCCGCGGGCCATGAGGTAGTTCTCGTGGGTGCCGTAGCTGGCGCCCTTGTTGTCGATGTTGTTCTTGTAGAGCTGCAGCCGGGGCTGGCCGGGGACGCTGGCCGCGCGGATGGCGGCCTCCTCCATGACCCGCTCCCCCGCCTTGTCCCAGATGACCGCGTCGCGGGCGTTGGTGACCTCGGGCGCGGAGTACTCCGGGTGCGCGTGGTCGACGTAGAGGCGGGCGCCGTTGGTCAGGATGACGTTGGCCGCGCCCAGGTCCTCGACGTCGGGGTCGGTGGGGGGCATGCCGGGCACGCCCAGGTCGAACCCGCGCGCGTCGCGCAGCGGCGACTCCACCTCGTAGTCCCAGCGCGCCCGCCGGGCCCGCGGGATGTCCGCCGCCGCGGCGTAGGCCAGCACGACCTGGGTCGATGTCAACACCGGGTTCGCCGTCGGGTCGCCCGGCACCGCGATGCCGTACTCCACCTCGGTTCCCATGATCCGCCGCATGAGCGCCACCCTACGGGTTCGGACCGACAGCGACGGGGTGAGCCGCGCCGCCCCGTCACCCGGGTGGCCGCAGTGGCGCTCGCCACGCCGGCGCGGGGGGCTAGGGGCGGTCGGCGCGGGAGAGGGCGGCCGCGGCGACCGGGGCGATCCGGGTGATCGCCTCCCGGGCGCCCCTGGCGGTGCCCGATTCGACCGAGACCGCGGTGACCAGGTTGCCCTTGGCCAGCAGCACGGTGCAGATGACCTTACGGTTCGTCGTCGCGCACCAGGTCAACTGGTCGTCGGCGGCGGCGATCGCGCTCAGCGTCGCGCCCTCGTCGATGGTGTGGGTGACACCGTCGATCTTGAAGTTGCGGCACTGCTCGATGGTGGCCTCGGCCTCGTCGAGGGTCGCGGTCTCGGCCGTGTGGACGGTGTACTGGCGCAGCACCGACCCGCGGGCGTAGGTCCAGGAGGCCTCGCTGCCCGCGTCGACGTCCTCGCCCAGGTCGAGGCGGCAGTCGGGGAGGGTGACCGACGCGGCCTTGGTCGGGGCCTGCTGCGCGGTCACCTCCTCCTCGGCCAGGTCAGCGGCCGTGAGCCCGGCGGATGCCACCAGGGCGGCGGGCGCGGGCCGCGGCGGGGTGGTGCTCGTCGGCGGCGCGGGCGGCGGGGCGGCGGGGCTGCTGACGACCTCGGAGGTCGGCCCGTCGTAGTAGGTGTAGAGGTCGTTGGGCCGGTTCGAGCAGCTCGCGAGCAGGGCTGCTGGCAGGGCGGTGGCGACGGCGGCCAGCGCGGGCATACGGCGCAACGGGGGCGTCCTAGGGCGGTTCGGCGGTGGGGATCACCGGCAACTTACCGGCCTCGGCGGCCACTGTGAACCCGGGTGGGTCAGGCGCGGCCTAATCCCAGGGCAACGCCGATCGGGTGGTCCAGTACTCGTCGGGGGTCTCGGCGAGGTCGGGCAGGTCGGCGGCCGTCGCGCTGGTCGCGGCCAGGTTCTCGGCGAGCTGCGCGGGGCTCGCCGGGCCGAGCAGGACCACGTCGGCCCAGGGGGTGGCCAGCGCCGCGCCGAGCGCCACGGCGTCCGGGCCGACCCCGGCGCGGGCGGCGGCCTCGGCGACGGCGGGCGGCGGGTCGACGGCGAGGCGGCCGTTGGCCAGCGCCTCCTTGACGGTCACCTCGACCCCAGCGGCGCGCGCCTCGGCGAGCGCGTGCCCGGCCGAGGTCTCCAGCAGGTTCCAGGTGGACTGGACGGCGGTGAACAGGCGCACGCCCGCGCGCTCGAGGTCCAGGCCGCGGCGGATGGTGTCGGCCTGGGCCGGTCCGGAGGTGGAGAAGCCCAGCCGCCTGCCGGACGCGGCGACGGCGGCGAGCGCGTCCAGCAGCGGCTCGTCGGCGAACAGGGGGCTGTCCGCGGTGAGCGAGTGCACTTGGTACAGCGAGACCTGCTCCCCGAGCAGGGCGCGGGTCTCGGCGAACTGGGCGGTGAACCGCGCCAGCGAGTGCTCCTTGGACTCGTGCACGGGCGCGTCCAGGCGCCAGCCGCCGACGTAGGCGTATCCCCACTTGGACGTCACCACGACGTCGGTGTGCCCGCGCAGGTCGAGCCAGCCCGCGAGGAACTCCTCGGCCAGGCCGTAGGAGCGGGCGGCGTCGACCCGGCGCAGGCCCGCGGCGTGCGCGGCGTCGAGGACGTCGAAGGTGTTGGCCCGCATCTCCTCGACGCCGCGGCGGCGGGGCAGGGCGCCCGCGCGGCCGCGGTTGATGTAGGCGGGACGGCCCAGGGCGGCGAGGCCGAGCGCGAGGCGGGCGGCCTGGGGGTTCACGACTGCGGACACGGCTGCGATTGTGCCCCCTGGAGCGCCGACAGGCCCCGCACCACCGGGTGCGGGGCCTGTCGCCTGCGCTGCGCGCTACAGGTACTGACCGGTGTTGTTGGCGGTGTCTATCGCCCGCCCGGTCTCGGTGTTCTTGCCGGTGACCAGCGTCCGGATGTAGACGATGCGCTCGCCCTTCTTGCCGGAGATGCGCGCCCAGTCGTCGGGGTTGGTGGTGTTGGGCAGGTCCTCGTTCTCGGCGAACTCGTCGACGATGGCGTCCAGCAGGTGCTGCACGCGGAGGCCGGCCTGCTGGGTCTCCAGCACGGACTTGATGGCCGACTTCTTCGCCCGGTCCACGATGTTCTGGATCATCGCGCCGGAGTTGAAGTCGCGGAAGTACAGGACCTCCTTGTCACCGTTGGCGTAGGTGACCTCGAGGAACCGGTTCTCGTCGGTCTCCTCGTACATCCGCTCGACCGTGTGCTGGATCATGCCGTCGACGCACGCCCGCCGGTCCCCGCCGAACTCGGCGAGGTCGTCGGCGTGGATCGGCAGGGTGCTGGTCAGGTACTTGGAGAAGATGTCGCGCGCCGCCTCCACGTCCGGCCGCTCGATCTTGATCTTCACGTCGAGCCTGCCCGGTCGCAGGATCGCCGGGTCGATCATGTCCTCGCGGTTGGACGCGCCGATGACGATGACGTTCTCCAGGCCCTCCACGCCGTCGATCTCGCTGAGCAGCTGGGGGACGATCGTGGTCTCGACGTCGGAGGACACACCGGACCCTCGGGTCCGGAAGATCGAGTCCATCTCGTCGAAGAACACGATGACCGGGGTGCCCTCGCTGGCCTTCTCCCTGGCGCGCTGGAAGATGAGCCGGATGTGGCGCTCGGTCTCGCCCACGAACTTGTTCAGCAGCTCGGGGCCCTTGATGTTGAGGAAGTACGACTTCGCGTCCTTGGGCGCGCTGTCGCCCCTGGCCGCGGCGACCTTCTTGGCCAGCGAGTTCGCCACCGCCTTGGCGATCAGCGTCTTGCCGCAGCCGGGCGGGCCGTAGAGCAGCACGCCCTTGGGCGGGCGCAGCTCGTACTCGGCGAACAGGTCCTTGTGCAGGAAGGGCAGCTCCACCGCGTCGCGGATCTGCTCGATCTGCCGGAACAGGCCGCCGATGTCGTGGTAGTCCACGTCCGGGACCTCCTCCAGCACGAGGTCCTCGACCTCGGCCTTGGGAACCCGCTCGTAGGCGTACCCGGACTTGCCGTCGACCAGCAGCGAATCGCCCGCCTTGAGCGGGGAGTCCGCCAGCGGGTCGGCCAGCCACACCACGCGCTCCTCGTCGGCGTGGCCGACGACGAGGGCGCGCGACGGACCGTCCTCCTCCTCCGCGGGCAGCAGCTCGCGGAGCGTGGACACCTCGCCGGTGCGCTCGAAGCCGCCGCCCTCGACCACGGTGAGGGCTTCGTTGAGACGCACCGACTGACCGCGGCGCAGCGTGTCCGCCTCGACAGCGGGCGAGACCGACACGCGCATCCGGCGCCCCGCGGTGAACACGTCGACCGTGCCGTCCTCGAAGCGCTCGAGGTACACGCCGTAGCCGCTGGGCGGCTGGGCGAGGCGGTCGACCTCCTCCCGCAGTGCGAGCAACTGGCCACGGGCCTCGCGCAGCGTGTCGACCAGCTTGGCGTTCCGCTCGGTGAGTTGACTCACCCGCTCGGACGCTTCAGCGAGTCGCTGCTCGAGGAGCCGCGAATGCCGTGGGGATTCCGTCAGTTTCCGGCGCAGCAGAGCGACTTCCTCTTCGAGGAAACGGATCTGCGCTTGTTCCGAGCGGTCAGGGCGCTCAGCCCCGCCGTCGGGCGCGTCACCGTGCTCGTCATCGGCGTTTTCTGGCCGACTGCCGGGATGATCGTGCTGCATGTCGGCACCTCCTCCCGAACTCGTACCCATACGGTACCGGCGATCACCGACAACGACAGGGGTTGTGGAGACCGGAACTCTCGTGTCGCGCCCCGGCGGCACCGGGCCGGCGGTCCCCGGCCTGCCGTCCCGGTGCGAACGGGCGAACGCGGACCGCTACGGTGCGTCTGCGCACTAGGCCAACCGCGCGCGACCGCTCCGGCACCCAGCGCTACATCCCGGGGGCCGGTGGCGGCCCCTGGGAAGCGCCCGACGACGCGGCCACCGGAACCCCTTCCCGATGGCCCGCGGCCCGCGCCGAGCACCCCCGGCACACCTGCGGGCCAGCAGGCGGCCACCCCGCCGACACCGGGCGGCAACGAGCCGCCCGTGGGCCCGTCGCGGCCATCATCCGACCAGTTCGGACCGCGCTCCGAGGCCGCGCTCGCACAAGCGGGCAGGCACCCGGCGACGCCCGCCCCGGGACGGTCGCGGGCGGCCGGGCGGCAGCCTGACGCACCGTGCCCGCGGACCGATCCGACGACCGGCGGGCCGCACTGGCGAGCACGGTCGACGCCATCACGGCCGGTCACGCACCGCAGCCACCCCTCTTCACTCACATGGGTGGCAGCGCAGCGGGCAGACGACTCCGCCCCTCATCCCGGGCTGCCACCAGGAGTAAGCATCACTGTGACCGGCATCACAATGATTCCGGTTCTCATCCTGACGGGTGGACACGACACGGGCACACCAGAAGCCTTGCGGCGGCGGTGATGAACGCGGCGACGAACACCGCGGCGGTCAACCGTCGGCCGTACGCCCCGGTCGACCGGCACAGCGACGGGGCACGGCGCTCACGGCGGCGCCACGGCTGAGCGCGACCGGTCGGTGGCGCTGAGCAGCATTGTTCCTGTTTCGTCATCCGATCGAGGCCCCAATCGGTCCACCCTCGGCGGCGGTGGCGGATCGGGCAAATACGATGGGGCGTGGGAACGGGGCCACACCAGCTCCCGTTCACCCGGACGAGGTCGCGCACCGGCGGCACGCGAGAACGACAGTCAGGGGCGAGCATGACCTACCCTCCGCAGCAGCCCGGGTCCCACGGCGGCGGACCGGACCAGACCGGCGGCTGGGGCGGCTGGGGGCAGGACCAGGGTCAGCAGCGGGGCAACCCGCAGCACGGCAACCAGCCCCACGGCGGCGGCTACCCCGGGTCGGGCGGCTTCCCCCAGCAGGGGTACGAGGGCACCGGTCAGTTCGACGGCCACAACCAGGGCCAGCCGGGGCCCGGCGGCTTCCCCCAGCCCCCGTACCAGGGCTACCCCGCGCCCGGTTTCCCCGGCGGCGGGCCGCCCAAGAAGAACACCGCGATGATCGTGTCGATCGTGGCCGTCGTCGTGCTGCTGCTCGGCGGCGGCGGGATCGGCGCGTACTTCCTGCTGCGCGACAACGACACGAACGCGAACGGCGAGCAGCAGGCCCCGCCCGCGACCAGCGAGAGCGAGGACGGCGGCGACGACAGCCCCAGCACGACCCCCCGCTCGCGCACCGGCAGCGCGGCGCCCGAACCGGACGAGACCGGCCCCGCCGCGGTGCTGCGGGCCTACATGGACGCCTACGAGTCCAAGTCGTTCGGCGAGGTCGTCAACGAGTCCTGCGCGGCCTACAAGAAGAAGTACGGCACCGACACCACGAGCCTCGAGGACCGGCTGCGCCCGTACTCGATCACCGCGACCGACCCGCGGGAGCCGACGATCACCGGCACCGTCGCCTCGGCGAAGTTCCAGTTGGAGCTCACCACGGCCGACACCGGCAAGGCGTCGAAGTACACGATCGAGATCAAGGTCGTGCGGGAGTCCGGCGAGTGGAAGTTCTGCGGCGAGAAGTCCAGCCAGTGACCACGCGGTGATCGTGCGTATCATCCGGGCACACCAGGTCGGGGAACCTGCTCCTCAAGGCGCGCCGATCCGATGGAACCCCGGTGACCAGCGAGGAGTCTGCACTTCATGACCTACCCACCGCAGCAGCCAGGGGGCTGGGGGCAGGACCCGTACAACCAGCAGGGCAACCCGTACGGCCAGCCGCAGCCGGGCCACGACCCCGCGCAGCAGGGCTACCCCCCGACCCAGCAGTACCCCCAGGGCGGGTACGACCCCAACAACCCGTACGCCCAGCAGCAGGGCCACCCGCAGCAGGGCTACGACCCCAACAACCCCTACGGCTACGGCGGACCCGGCGGGCAGCCGCCGAAGAAGAACACCGGCGTGATCGCGGCGATCGTCGCCGTCGTGGTGGTCGTCCTCGTCGGGGCGGGCTTCGGGGTCTTCTTCCTGACCCGCGGCGGCGACAGCGCCGCCCCGCCGCCGCCGAGCAGCAGCAGCGAAGCCGCGCCGTCGGAGGACGAGGAGGCCACCAGCACCTCGCGGACCCCGCCGAGGTCGGTCACCCGTCCGCCGCTGAGCACCCCCGAGGACGAGCCGACCGACGAGTCCGACCCGCCGGGCGGCGGCGCCGCGGGCGGCGACCCGGACCTGACCTCCGCCGCGAACCGCTTCGTCGCCGCGGTCAACAACCGCGACGAGGCCGAGGCCAAGGCCTTGTCCTGCACCGGCGAGCCGAGCGTGATGTTCAGCGCCATCGCGGGCACGAAGGAGGGCAAGATGACCGCGTCCGGCCCGCCGAAGGAGACCAGCGCGAGCCTCGCCCAACTGGACACGCAGGTCGCGCTGAGGCCCGGTGGCTCGCAGAGCTCGGTGCCCATCCTGTTCCGCAAGGGCGCGAACGGTTGGTGCGTCACCATCTGAGACAGCACGCGGACGCGAGCGGGGCGGGACCTCGGTCCCNCCCGCCCCGCTCGCGTCCGGCGCCGCTCAGCCCTTGCTCGGCCTGCGCTGCGGGCGCGGGGTCACCACGCCGTCGGCCAGGCGCCTGCAGGTAATGAGGAAGGCGGTGTGCGCGATCATCCGGTGCTCCGGGCGCACGGCCAGGCCGACCGCGTGCCACGGGCGGATCAGCGTCTCCCAGGCGTGCGGCTCGGTCCAGCAGGTCTGCTCGCGCAGCGCCTCCGCCACCCGCGAGAGCTGGGTCGTGGTGGCCACGTAGACCACCAGGACACCGCCCGGGATGAGGTTGGCCGCGACCGTGGGCAACTGCTCCCACGGGGCGAGCATGTCGAGGATGACCCGGTCGACGTCGCCGGTGTGCTCGGCGAGGTCGGCGACGGTCAGCGTCCAGTTCTCCGGGTGCTCGCCGTAGAACTGGCGCACGTTGCGCTCGGCGTGCTCGGCGTGGTCCTCGCGGATCTCGTAGGACGTCACCGTCCCGGTGGGACCGACCGCGCGCAGCAGCGAGCACGTCAGCGCGCCCGAGCCCGCCCCGGCCTCGAGCACCCTGGCCCCGGGGAAGATGTCGCCCTGCATGACGATCTGCGCCGCGTCCTTGGGGTAGATCACCTGCGCCCCGCGCGGCATCGAGAGCACGTAGTCGCTCAGCAGCGGGCGCAGCGCCAGGTAGGCGGTGCCCGCCGCCGAGGTGACCACCGAGCCCTCCGGCAGGCCGATGAGGTCGTCGTGGGCCAACGCCCCCCGGTGGGTGTGGTACTTCTCCCCCTCTGCCAGCACCAGCGTGTAGTGCCTGCCCTTCGGGTCGGTGAGCTGTACCCGGTCCCCCACCTCGAACGGTCCACTGACCTTCCGCAACGCCCTGCCTCGCTCTCGCTGAACCTGGATCGACCGCAGATGGTCGCAGACCGGTCGGGTGGGGCGGGCGCGCGGGTCAGTGGCGGGCGTCCAGCGCGGCCAGCAGGTCGTCGCGGTGCAGCACGCCCGCGGGCCTGCCCTCGTCGTCGACCACGACGAACTGGGCGGCCGAGGTGGCCCGGACCCGCTCGGCGACGTCCTCGCCCGGCTCGGAGGACAGCAGCACCGAGTCGGGCATGATCGGCTCGGCGGCGCGCTCGGCCGGGGTGAACGGCGCGGTCGCGGCCAGGTCCCTGGCCACCTCCTCGTCCAGCAGCCCGGCGGCCACCCCGTCGGCGCGCACCAGCACGACCCCGCGCCCGGCCGCGGCGGCGAGCGCGTCGGCGACCGGGCTCTCCGCGGGGAGCTGCAGCACGGGGCGCACCAGGTCGGCCAGGCGCAGGCCGGGCGGCCATTCGCGGAACTGGTCGGAGGCCAGCTCGACCCCCGCCCCGGCGACGACGAACCACGCGGTCAGCAGGCACACGCCCAGCCGCAGCCAGCGGTCCGGGCTCTCCTGCACCAGGCCGGCCAGCGCCCACAGCACCAGCACCGCGGCCACGACCCACCCGCCGACCACGGCCGCCCTGGTGCCCGTGCGGCGCCGCCCGGTCAGCGCCCAGACCCCGGCGCGCAGCATCCGGCCGCCGTCGAGCGGCAGGCCGGGCAGCAGGTTGAACACGCCGACGGCGACGTTGGCGAAGGCGCACTCGACCACCAGCAGCCACACCGCGCCGCCGGGCGGCATGACCAGCAGCGCGGCCCCGCACACCGCGGCGAGCGCGATCGACACCGCCGGGCCCGCCGCGGCCACCACGCCCTCGTGGCCGGGCCTGCGCGGGGTGCGCGCGATCTCGGACAGGCCGCCGAGCAGGAACAGCCGCACCCGCCGCACCGGCAGCCCCAGCCGCAGCGCGACGACGCAGTGCCCCAGCTCGTGGGCGAGCACGGAGACGCCGAGCAGCACCGCGAACGCGGCGGCCAGCAGGACCGTCTCCGCCGGGCCCGCGCCGGGGATGAAGTTGCCGACCAGCGGGGCGTAGAGGACGACGATGGCGAGCGCGCCGAGCCACCACGACGGCGCGAGCACGACGGGGACCCCGACGTAGCGGAACAGCAGCAGCCCGCCCAGGGCCTCGGGGGCGGGGTGCGCGGGGCTCGACACCCGCCACAGCGTAGGCCCACCGGTGTGGGACGGCGGTGATCCGCGCCGATCCGACCGGGGGGCGACGCGCTGGTGGCGGCCGGGCTCCCCCGCCGTCCCCGGATCGTCGGTGGGCGTCACTAGGGTTGTGCCATGGCTGTAGGCACGGATGTCCGGACCGAGGCGCCGCGGCGACGGCGGCCAGCGCTGTCGCCGTCGCGCGCCAGCGACTTCAAGCAGTGCCCGCTGCTCTACCGGTTCCGGGCGGTCGACCGGCTGCCGGAGCGCCCGAGCAAGGCCCAGGCGCGCGGCACGGTGGTGCACGCGGTGCTCGAACGCCTCTACGGCCTGCCCACCGCGGAGCGCGTCCCCGCGACCGCGCACGCCATGCTGGAGCCGACCTGGGCCGACCTGCTGGCCCGCGAGCCCGGTCTCAGCGAGATCTTCGACGACGCGGCCGACGCCGCCGAGGTGCACGCGTGGCTCGCCTCGGCGACCCCGCTGATCGACGGCTACTTCGAGTTGGAGGACCCGCGCAGGCTGGAGCCCGACGCCTGTGAGCTGATGGTCGAGACCGAACTCGACTCCGGTGTCCTGCTGCGCGGCTTCATCGACCGCGTCGACGTCGCCCCCACCGGCGAGATCCGCGTCGTCGACTACAAGACCGGGGCGGCCCCGCGCGAGATCGGCGAGGCCAAGGCCATGTTCCAGATGAAGTTCTACGCCCTGGCCCTCTGGCGCCTGCGCGGCGTCGTCCCCCGCCGCCTGCAGCTGATGTACCTCGCCGACCGCCAGAACCTGGCCTACACCCCCGACGAGGCCGAGCTCACCCGCTTCGAACGCACCCTCGACGCCATCTGGCAGGCGATCCTCCGCGCCGCCAAGACCGGCGACTTCCGCCCCAACCCGACCCGCCTGTGCGACTGGTGCGCCCACCAGGCGCTGTGCCCGGTCTACGGCGGCACGCCCCCGGAGTACCCCGGCTGGCCCGAACCCGACCCGGGCGACGAGTCCGCAGTGGACAGGGCGGACTAGGTCGTGTTCCGGGAGCCTCGTTCGATGAGAGTCGTGATCGAGGCGGTTCCTGGCGGCTATCGCGGACAGCGGCTTTCGAAACACGGCCCAGGCCGCTGGAGGGCGGGACTGGCCTCGCCCGCGGGGTCAGAGCTTGCGGTAGACGTCCTCGAGGGTGAGACCGCGGCCGATCATGAGGACCTGGACGCGGTAGAGGAGCTGGGAGACCTCGAGGGCGAGGTCGTCGTCGGACTCGTGCTCGGCGGCGATCCACACCTCGCCCGCCTCCTCGAGGACCTTCTTGCCCTGCGCGTGCACCCCGGCGTCGAGGGCCGCGACAGTGCCCGAGCCGTCAGGGCGCAGCCTGGCGCGCTCGGTGAGCTCGGCGAACAGTTCGTCGAAGGTCTTCACGGCGGACGATCCTGCCGCACCGGCCGCGCCCGCCGGTCACCGGGTGGTCGCGGCCAGCGCGCGCAGGGTGGCGGCGTCGAAGCCGACCAGGGATTCGCGCAGGACGCGGCCGGGCCCCTCGGCGACGGGGACCTCGCAGGGGACCACGACGGTCAGGCAGCCCGCCGCCACCGCGGCGGTGGTCCCGGTCGGCGAGTCCTCCACGGCGACGCAGTCGCGGGCCTCGACCCCGAGCAGGGCGGCGGCGCGCAGGTACGGGTCGGGCAGCGGCTTGTTGCGGCCGCCGACCTCGTCGCCGGTCACGGTGGTGTCGAACAGGTCGCGGCCGATGGTGTCGAGGGCGATCTCGGTCAGCGGGCGCTCGGTGGAGGTGACCAGCGCGGTGGGGACGCCCGTGTCGCGGACCGCGCGCAGCGCTTCCCGCGCCCCGGGGCGGAAACGCAGGTCGGCGGCGAACAGCTCGGCCATGCGGCTGTCGACCCAGGACACCGCGGAGCGGATGTCGTCCTCGGTCGGCTCGATCTCGGCCTCGGCGAACAGCAGCGCCATGGTGGTGGGCACGTTGGACCCGATCATCGCGACCCTGGTCTCGGTGGACAGGGTGGAGCCGAGGCGCCCGGCGAACTCGTGGAGCGGGATGTCCCACAGCTTCTCCGAGTCGAGCAGGGTGCCGTCCATGTCCCACAGCACAGCGGCGGGCAGAGCGGGGTCGGACGGGCTGTCGACAGGCTTGCTCGGCATGTCACCAGCCTACGATCACCCCCCGTCCACCCCGGGCCGTAGGCTGGCGCGGTGACCGATGAGGACCCGCAGATGGCCGCCGACCGCGTGCCCGACGCCCAGCACCCCGACCTGGTCGACCCCGTTCTGGTGGCGGCCTTCGAGGGTTGGAACGACGCGGGTGACGCGGCGAGCACCGCCATCGAGCACTTGCAACTGACCTGGGACGCGACGCCGCTGCTGGAGGTCGACCCGGACGACTACTACGACTTCCAGGTGACCCGGCCCACGGTGAAGCTGGTGGACGGGGTGACCCGCCGCGTGGAGTGGCCCACGACCCGGCTGTCGGTGTGCAGGCCGCCGGGGTCGAACCGCGACGTCGTGCTCGTGCACGGGATCGAGCCGAACATGCGCTGGCGCAAGTTCTGCGCCGAGCTGCTCCAGCACATCGAGGACCTGCGGGTGACGACGGTGGTGACGCTGGGCGCGCTGCTCGCCGACACCCCGCACACCCGCCAGGTGCCGGTGACCGGCACCGCCTACGACGCCGACTCGGCGGCCAAGTTCAACCTCGAGCGCTCCCGCTACGAGGGGCCGACCGGCATCGTGGGGGTGTTCCAGGACGCGTGCGTGCAGGCCGGGGTGCCCGCCATCTCGATCTGGGCCGCGGTGCCGCACTACGTGTCCCAGCCGCCCTCGCCCAAGGCGACGCTGGCCCTGCTGCACCGCGTCGAGGAGGTCCTGGACGTGGAGGTGCCGCTGGGCGCGCTGCCGGAGCAGGCTGAGGAGTGGCAGGCGACGGTCAGCGAGATGGCCGAGGAGGACGAGGACGTGCGCAACTACGTGCGTGCGCTCGAGGAGCGTGGTGATGACGCTGACGAGCTGGGTGAGACCAGCGGGGACGTGATCGCCGCGGAGTTCGAGCGGTATTTGCGCAGGCGGCGGCCTGGGCCGGGGCGTGGTGGGTCGGGGCCTGGGCCTACTGGGGTGTGATGGGGCTGGGTTGTGTGGGGGCTGGGGGCGGTGCGAGTAGGGCTCGTCCTGTGGGACCGCGGAGTGTGTAACTCCGTGGGACCGGTGTCAAGGGCGCCTTCGGCGTCGGCTTCGCCGATGGGCTTCGCCCACCCCTGACACCGGTCCCACGGAGCTACGAGCGGCCAGGACTGGGTCGAGGCCCGGGGGTGACGAGGTGGGGTGGGTTGTGGTGGGGGTGTGCCACTGTCAGAGCTTGATGCCCAGTAGGGCGTCTATGGCTTGGGCTACTGCGGTGGGGGCGTTGGGGTCGGTGCCGTCTTGGCGGGACCAGGCGTCCATGGCGGCGATGGCCTGGGGGGTGTCCAGGTCGTTGGACAGGTGGTCGCGGAGCCGGGTGATCAGCTCGGTGGCCGGGGGTGCGGTGGGGCGGGTGACGGCGGCGCGCCAGGTCTCGAGGCGGGACTGGGCGGTGTCGAGGATGTCCTGGGTCCAGGAGCGGTCCTGGCGGTAGTGGCCGGACAGCAGGCCCAGGCGGATGGCCATGGGGTCCACGCCGTCGGCGCGCAGGCGGGAGACCAGGACCAGGTTGCCCTTGGACTTGGACATCTTCTCGCCGTCGAGGCCGATCATGGCCGAGTGGCCGTAGTGCCGGGCGAAGGGGTGCTCGCCGGTCAGCGACTCGGCGTGGGCCGCGCTGTACTCGTGGTGCGGGAAGATCAGGTCTGAGCCGCCTGCCTGCAGGTCGATGCCCATGCCGAGGCTGTTGAGGGCGATGACCGAGCACTCGATGTGCCAGCCGGGGCGGCCCGGGCCCAGCTCGCTGGGCCAGCTCGGCTCGTCGGGGCGGGCCGAGCGCCACAGCAGGGCGTCGAGCGGGTGGCGCTTGCCGGGGCGGTCGGGGTCGCCGCCGCGCTCGGCGAAGAACCGGTCCATGGTCTCCCGGTCGTAGCCCGACTCGTAGCCGAAGCGGCCGGTGGCGGCGTGGTCGAAGTAGACGTCGGGGAACTCCTGGTCGTCCACCCGGTAGGCCGCGCCCGCGGCCAGCAGCTTGGCGACCGCGGCGACGATGTCCGGGATCGACTCGACCGCGCCGGTGAACTCGCGCGGCGGCAGCACCCGCAGGGCGGCCATGTCCTCGCGGAACAGCGCGGTCTCGCGCATGCCGAGCACCACCCAGTCGTCCTGGTCGCGGATCGCGCGCTCGAGCAGCGGGTCGTCGATGTCGGTCACGTTCTGCACGTAGTGGACGTCGTGGCCGTTGTCGAGCCAGAGCCGGTGCACCAGGTCGAACGCCAGGTAGGTCGCCGCGTGGCCCAGGTGGGTGGCGTCGTACGGGGTGATGCCGCACACGTACATGGTGGCGGTCGGTCCGGGCGCCGTCGGCCGGACCTGCGCCGAGGAGGTGTCGTACATCCGCAGCGGTCGGGGGGTGCCCGCGACGTCCGGAACCGGGTGGGATGGCCAGGTCTGCATGGCTCGACCCTAACCGGCGCGCACGGCCGGGGCGGCGGCGTCGCACCTGGCGGGAGGCCTGGGCCATTCGAGTGCGATCGCGGTGACACCGGTCACGAACTGCCTCCGATCGGGTCAGGATGGGATCGGGGTTGGTGGACCTGGAGCACCGGAGGGGGTGGTCCTCGTGCGGGTGCTGGTCACCGTCAACGACGACGGTGTGGCCCGGCTCCCGGAGCTCGTGGCGCGGCTGCGGGCGGCCGGACTGGTCGTGGACACCGTGCTCGAGCACGTGGGGGTGATCACCGGCGTGATCGCCCCGCCCGACATCGCGGCCGTGCGCGCGCTGCGCGGCGTCGAGGCGGTGGAGTCAGAACGCGGTGTCGAGGAAGGCTAGGCGAACTGGGCCGTGAGGGCATCGGCCAGGGCGCGGTAGTCGTTCTCGGTGATGTGGGGCGACCCGGCCAGCCGGACGAAGCCCTCGCCGCCGAACTCGACGACGGCCGCCTCGACCCCGCGCGCGCTCAGCTCCGCGTAGAGGGCGTTCGACGACGCGAGGTCGACCACCCGGCCCGCGGGCAGCCGGACGAGCCGCATCAGCGGGGCGTGCAGCGGGCTGACCTGGCCCGGGGCGCCGAGGGCAGCGGAGACCACCTCGACGCCCCGGTCCAAGGACCGGGCCCCCGCGTCGACGGCGTCCCACCCGCCGATCGACGCCCAGTACGCCAGGCCGTCCGGGATGGCCATCCAACCGGAGTAGTCGCTGGTGCCCGCGTGGTCGAACCAGCGGGGGTAGCCGTGCGGGAACTCCCAACTGGGCACGAGCGGCCGGACGCGCTCACGGTGCTCGGGGGCGATCCACAGCGCGGCGCTGGTGTTGGGCGTGTAGGCCCACTTGTGCAGGTTGCCCGCCCAGGTGTGCGCGCCGAGCTGGTCGGGCCGCTGCCGCAGGTGCCCCGGCGCGTGCGCGGCGTCGACGTGCACGAGGGCGCCCCGCTCCCGGCACACGGCGGCGATCTCGGCCACCGGGAGGACCAGCGCGGTCGCCGAGCTGATGGCGTCGACGAGCACCAGCTTGGTGCGGTCGGTGAGCCCGGCCGCGAACGCCGCCACGATCCGCTCCGACGTGGCCCCGACCGGGATCGGCGCGACGCGCACCCGCGCGCCGGTCCGCTCGGCGGTGGACCGGGCGGAGTGGGCGATCGCGCCGTAGCCGTGGTCGGAGACCAGGACCTCCTCGCCCGCGCGCAGGTCGGCCGCCGCCAGCACGGTCGCCGCCGCCTCGGTGGCGTTGCGCACGAGCACGACCTCGGCGCCGAGGAACTCCCCCGCCGCCTCGCGGGCCCTGGCGACGAGCGCGGGCCCGTCGACGCGGTGGAACCGCATCGGGTTGGCGTCGGCGGCCCGCTGGTACCGGGCCTGGGCGGCGCGGACGACCGCGGGGACGATGCCGAAGGCGCCGGGGTTGAGGTGGTGGACGGCGGGGTCGAGGGCGAAATCCGATGCGCTCACCGGTCGGCGGGCGGGGGATCGGGCAGGTTCTGGTGCACGCCGGTGCGCACGGCCTGGCGGATCTGCTCGATGTTCTCCCGCAGCAGGTCGGCGACCAGTTCGTCGGTGCGGGGGTCCGCCAGGATCTCCAGCACCACGCGGATGACGGTGTCGGAGACGGTGCTGACGATCTCGTCGTGGAAGGGGACGCGCTTGAACCGGCCCGCCTGCGGGTCGTCCTTGAGCTTCTCGAGGACCATGTCGCGGATGTCGGCGCGGTTCTCCTCGAGCGCGGCGGCCAGGTTGCGCGCGTAGTGGCCGGTCCGCAGCACGGAGACGACCTCCTCCAGCACGGCGACGGTCAGCGGCTTCTTGACCACGTCGATGAGCAGGCCGCCGAAGCGGCCCATCGCCCGGTTCGCCAGCTCCTCGGCCATCGACCGGTCGACGGGCCTGCGCACGCCGAACAGCAGCACCCCGATCCGCACGGCGCGCAGCAGCCGGAACGCGCGCAGCCACACGTGCGCCAGTGGCACCATGCCGATCAGGTCGAACCAGTTGTGCAGCACGAACCGGCCGGTCCACCCCGCGCGCGCCCAGCGCCACAGGTACTCGACCGCGAACACCGCGCAGAACGCCCAGTCGAGCCGCACGATCAGCTCGCCCACGGCCGCCGGGGGGTGCCAGAACGCCCGGTAGACCAGCAGCGCCGTCGACACCACGGCCAGCGCCAGCATCACCCAGTCGTCCACGTCGACCCGGTGCCGCTTGGGCACCGGCGCCATGCCGTCGATCATCATGACGTTCACCCTCCCGGACAGCGGGGTGCGTGGCCACTCGCGCGGGTACTCTGCCCCTGGCCACGAGAGGGGACGCAGATGGTCGGGTTCGTGCACGAGGCACTCGTCCACCACGGCGACGAGGATTACCGCGCGGGCGCCGAGGCGTTCCTGCGCGCCGCGGTGGACGCGGGCGAGTCCGCCGTCGCCCTGGTCGACTCGTCCCGCCACCACCTGCTGGGCGGCCTGGCCGGGACCGGCGTGCGCCTGGTCGACGCCGAGAAGCTCGCCCGCAACCCGGCCCGCCTGATCCCGGTCCTGCGCGAACTGGTGGACAGCGCGGACGGTCCCGTCCGCTGCCTGGCCGACCCCATGCCCAGCCCCCGCCACGCCGACGCCGCCGCCGAGCTGGCCCTGCACGACGCGCTGCTCAACCTCGCCTTCGCCGACACCACCGGCTTCGCCCTGCGCTGCGCCGTCACCGCCGAGCGCGCCCCCACCGCCGAGCGCACCCACCCGGTCCTGGTCTCGGCGGACGAGGCCCGCACCAGCGCCGCCTTCTCCCCCGGCACCGCCGTCGACGCCTTCGGCGCCACCCTCACCGCCCCCACCGAGGCCCTCGCCGCCGTCCACTTCACCCTCGACGACCTCCCCGAACTCCGCGACCTGGTCACCGTCCGCGCGGGCGCGTTCGGCCTGCCCCGCGAACGGGCCCTGGACCTCACCCTCGCCACCAACGAGATCGTCACCAACAGCATCGTCCACGGCGGCGACCGGGGAACCCTGCGCCTGTGGCACACGGAGACGACCTTCGTCTGCGAGGTGACCGACAGCGGCCACATCCGCAACCCCCTGGTGGGCCGGGTCGCCCCGATCCCCGCCACCCTGGGCGGCCGGGGCGTCTGGCTGGCCAACCAGCTCTGCGACCTGGTGCGCATCCGCTCGGACGCCCACACCGGCACCTGCGTCCAGCTCCAGATCGACCGCTGACCCCACCGGTCGACCGTTCCGCCACCGGGGGTGGCAGGCTCTGACCCGTGCGTCCCCCGACTTCGGTGATGACCGTCGGCGCGCTGCTGTGCGGGAGCGTGCTGCTCACCGCCTGTGGCGCAGGCCAGCCCGTCCCGCCCCCGCCCACCTCGTCCCCCACCAGCACCGCGGTCGACGACCCGTGCCCGGGGTCGGGGGTCGCCATCTCGGCGGGCGAGGTGGACAGCGCCTCGGGCCTGCGGGGGCTCGGCGTCTTCCTGACCAACTGCGGTACCCGCGACCACACCGTGCACGGCTACCCGGTGGTCCGGGTGCTGGACGCGGACCGGCGACCGCTCGACGTCGTCGTCGGCAATGGGTCGCCGCCGGTCAGCGCACCGGACAGCTACGACACGGCGCCCCAGCCGGTCACGTTGCGGCCCGGCGAGCGGGCGACGGCGCGAGTCCTGTGGCGCAACACGGTCACCGACTCGACGGTGAACGCCACCGTCGGCCGCTACCTGGAGATCGCACCGGCCGCGGGCGAGCCGACCCAGGTCGTCGCCCCGCGCGGCGGGATCGACCTCGGCAACACCGGTCGCCTGGCCGTGAACGCCTGGGCCGTCCGCCCCTGACACCCGTGCGGTGCGGCGTTCGCGCTCACACCGGGAGTCCGCGCGCTCTCCTGGACACCGTGCTGCCGAGCCGCATCGATGCCACCAAGGCGCCGGGGAGGAAGGTCATGGCGAGGATGAGGTCCGGGCCCCAGACACCCGAGAACACCAGCCACCCGACCAGCCCCGCGGTGACCGCCAGGTGCGCGGACATGACCACGACCCGGGCCGCGGGGTTCGTCACGGGCACGAACGCCACACCGAGGGAAACGAGGATGATCAGCAGGCCCATCTGTCCTCCCGGGGCCGGCGGGCTCCAGCGGCAAACCCCCACCAGGCTAGAGAAGGCGGGGCAGCGGGGTGTCGCCTCCCTCACGGGATCAGCGAGGCGATCGCGTTGCGGACCTTCTTCTCCGACACCGAGGTGGGGTTGCCGAGGGTCTGGGCGAAGAAGCTGACCCGCAACTCCTCGATCATCCACTGCGCCTCGTGCACCTCCGCCGTCTCCCGCAGCGCCGGGTGCCGCTGCTGGACCGCCTCGTGGTGGGCGTCCTCCAGGTCCTGCACGATGTGCATCCACGCCCGGTCCCGGTCCGGCCGCTCCGCGAGCTTGTCCAGCCTGCGATCGATGGCCTGGAGGTACCGGTGCAGGTTCGCCAGCCGGGCGGCGCCGGTGGTGGTGATGAAGCCGGGGTGGATCAGGTGGGAGAGCTGGGACTTGATGTCGTCCAGGGGCTCTTTGTAGATCGGTCCGCGCAGGGGATCGATGCGGTTCTGGAGGGTGTTCCAGGCGCCGATGACCTGGCGGGCGGTGCGCAGGACGTCGAGGGTTGTCGCGTTGAGGTTGGTGCGGACGTAGGTGCGGAGGCGGTCGAAGGACTTCTCGGTCCAGGCGACGCCGCCCGCTTGGGCGATCAGGTAGTCGGTGGCGGCGTTGACGCAGTCCGACAGCAGGGCGGGGACGCCGCCGTGGGGGTTGTGCGACAGGGCCAGTTTGTCCTGGTTGGACAGTGAGCGGACGACGTGCTTGGTCGGGGAGGCGACGCCGAGGAGGACGAGTTTGCGGGTGCCGGTCCACATGGCGGCGCGCTGCTCGGCCTCGGTGTCGAGCATCCGGACGGCGACCGTCGCGCCCTCGTCGACCAGGGCCGGGTAGGCGGTGACGACCAGGCCGTTCTGCTCGGTGCGGGCGACCTTGGGCAGGTCGCCGATCGTCCACGCGGTCAGGCCGGTGCGGTGCAGGTCGACGGTGGCCTCGTGCAGCGACGCGCGGAGCTGGGAGCGGAGCTGGTGCTTGAGGGCGCCCAGGTCCTTGCCCGTGGCCAGGGTCTTGTCGCCGTCGACCACCTGGAAGGTGGTCTTGAGGTGGTCGGGGACGGCGTCGAGCTGCCATGCCTCGCGGGGGATCATGACCCCGGTCAGCGCGCGCAGCTCGCGCCCGACCGCGTCCGGCAGGGAGTCCTCCACCGGGGCCAGGCCGCGCACGACGGCCTTGGCGAAGTCGGGCACGGGCACGAAGTTGCGGCGCACCGCCTTGGGCAGCGACCGGATCAGCGCGGTCACCACCTCCTCGCGCAGCCCGGGGACCTGCACCGACAGCCCGTCGCCGGAGAGCTGGTTGAGCACCGAGATCGGGACCCGGGCGGTCACCCCGTCGTCGTCGCGGCCGGGCTCGAAGCGGTAGGACAGCGGCAGGGTCAGCCCCTCCTGCCGCAGCGCGTCGGGGAACGCCTCGGCGTTGACCTCGACGGTGTCGTTGACCAGGTCCGCCTTGCTGAAGGTCAGCAGGTCCGGGGTCGCCCGCCTGGCCTGCTTCCACCAGGAGTCGAAGTGCCGGGCCGAGACGACCTCGGCGGGCACCCGCTGGTCGTAGAACTGGAACAGCGCCTCGTCGTCGACGACGATGTCGCGGCGGCGGTAGCGGTGCTCGAGGTCCTCGACCTCGGCCAGCAGCGCCCGGTTGTCCCGGAAGAAGTGGTGCCGGGTCTGCCAGTCGCCCTCGACCAGGGCGTGCCGGATGAACAGCTCGCGCGAGACCTCGGGGTCGATGCGCCCGTAGCGGACCTTGCGCGCCACCACGATCGGCAGGCCGTAGAGGGTGACCCGCTCGACCGCCATCGCCGAGCCCTGCTTGGCCTCCCAGTGCGGCTCGGAGTACGTGCGCTTGAGCAGGTGCTCGGCGAGCGGCTCGATCCACTCCGGCTCGACCCGCGCCGCGGTCCGCCCGAACAGCCGCGAGGTCTCCACCAGTTCGGCGGCCATCACCCAGCGCGGCGGCTTCTTCGACAGCACCGACCCGGGGAACAGCACGAACTTGGCGTTGCGCGCGCCGACGTACTCGCGGCCCACGTCGCGGCCGGTGGACTTCAGGCCCGGGTCGCGGAAGCCGATGTGCGACAGCAGGCCCGACAGCAGCGCCTTGTGCACGTCGGCGGGGGCGGCGGGCGCGTCGTTGGCGGTGATGCCGAGCTGGCGGGCGACCTGGCGAAGCTGGGAGTGGATGTCCTGCCACTCGCGCACGCGCAGGTAGTTGATGAACTCGGCCTTGCACTCGCGGCGGAACCTGTTGCCGGACAGCTCTTTCTGCCGCTCGCGCAGGTGGTTCCACAGGTTGAGGTAGGACAGGAAGTCCGACTCCGGGTCGGCGAAGCGGGCGTGGCTCTGCTGGGCCTGCTGCTGCTTGTCCTGCGGGCGCTCGCGCGGGTCCTGGATGGACAGCGCGGCGGCGATGACCATGACCTCGGCCAGGCAGCCGTTGCGGTCGGCCTCGAGCACCATCCTGGCCAGCCGCGGGTCGACGGGCAGCGCGGCGAGCCTGCGGCCCATCTCGGTCAGCTTCTTGTCCGCGTCCAGCGCGCCCAGCTCGACCAGCAGCTGGGTGCCGTCGGCGATGTGGCGGCGGTCGGGGGGCTCGATGAACGGGAAGTCGGCCATCTCGCCGAGGTCGGCGGCGGCCATCTGCAGGATGACCGAGGCCAGGTTCGTGCGCAGGATCTCCGGGTCGGTGAACTCCGGGCGGGCGTCGAAGTCGTCCTCGCTGTAGAGGCGCACGCAGATGCCGTCGGAGGTGCGCCCGCACCGGCCCTTGCGCTGGTTGGCCGAGGCCTGCGAGACCGGCTCGATCGGCAGCCGCTGGACCTTGAGGCGGTTGCTGTAGCGGGAGATGCGCGCGGTGCCGGTGTCGACGACGTACTTGATGCCCGGCACGGTCAGCGACGTCTCGGCGACGTTGGTGGCCAGCACGACCCGCCGCCCGGAGTGGGCCTGGAACACCCGGTGCTGCTCGGCCGAGGACAGCCGCGCGTACAGCGGCAGGATCTCCGTCCCGCGCAGCTCCGCGGCGACGAGGGCGTCGGCCGCCTCGCGGATCTCGCGCTCGCCGGAGAGGAACACCAGCACGTCGCCGGGCCCCTCGGCGGACAGCTCCCGGACGGCGTCGACGATGCCCTGGGTCTGGTCGCGGTCCGGGTCGGCCTCGGGGTCCTCCGGGTCGACCAGCGGCCGGTAGCGCACCTCGACCGGGAAGGTGCGGCCGGAGACCTCGATGACCGGCGCGCCGCCGAAGTGCCGGGAGAAGCGCTCCGGGTCGATGGTGGCCGAGGTGATGACGACCTTGAGGTCGGGGCGGCGGGGCAGCAGCCTGGCCAGGTAGCCGAGCAGGAAGTCGATGTTGAGGCTGCGCTCGTGCGCCTCGTCGATGATGATCGTGTCGTAGCGGGACAGGGTGCGGTCGTGCTGGATCTCGGCCAGCAGGATGCCGTCGGTCATGATCTTGACCAGGGTGCGCTCGCCCACCTCGTCGGTGAACCGCACCTTCCAGCCGATCGTCTCCCCCAGCGGCGTGCCGACCTCCTCGGCGACCCGCTCGGCCACGGTGCGCGCGGCGATCCGCCGCGGCTGGGTGTGCCCGACCATGCCGCGCACGCCCCGGCCCAGCTCCAGGCACATCTTCGGGATCTGGGTGGTCTTGCCCGAGCCGGTCTCCCCCGCGATGACCACGACCTGGTTGTCCCGGATGGCGGCCAGGATGTCCTCGCGGCGCTGGCTCACCGGCAGCTCGGCCGGGTACTTCAGCGGCGGCAGCGAGTCGCGGCGGGCGGCGAGCCTGGCCTCGGCCGCGGCCACCTCGGCGGCGACCGCGGCCAGGGCCTGGGCCCGCTTGCCGGGGTCGCGCGTCTTGCGCAGTCCCTCCAGCCTGCGGCCGAGCCTGCGCTCGTCGCGGGCCATCAGCTCGGGCAGCCGGTCGCGCAGGTCGGCGAGGGTGGGGGTCGTTTCGGCACTCATTTGCCCCCAGCCTAGGCAATGCCCGGGACCGCGCTCACCCGGATTACCTCCACAGGATGTTCACAATCCGCACTGAGCACCCCCACCACCCCGGCATACAGTCCAGAGCATGGGCAGCAAGCGCAAGGTGCTGGTGGTCGAGGACGACCCCACCATCGCCGAGTCGATCGCGGTCCGGCTGCGCGCCGAGGGCTTCGAGGTGGACCTGGCCCACGACGGCCCGGCGGGGGTGGCCGCGGCCGAGTCGGGCAGGCCGGACCTGCTGGTGCTCGACGTCATGCTGCCCGGCTTCGACGGCCTGGAGGTGTGCCGCCGGGTGCAGGCGGCGCGGCCGGTGCCGGTGCTGATGCTCACCGCCCGCGACGACGAGACCGACCTGCTGGTCGGCCTGGCCGTGGGCGCGGACGACTACCTGACCAAGCCGTTCTCGCCGCGCGAGCTGACCGCCAGGGTGCACGCGCTGCTGCGCCGGGTGGAGCGGCGGGCGAGCACCGACGGCGTGCTGACCGTGGGCGACCTGGAGGTCGACCCGGTGCAGCGCCGGGTGCGCCGGGGCGGCGACGAGGCGCACCTGACCCCGATCGAGTTCGAGCTGCTGGCCTACCTGGCCGCCCGGCCGCGCGCGGTGCAGCCCAGGGAGCGGCTGCTGGCCGAGATCTGGGGCTGGGGCGAGGCGGCGGGCACCCGGACGGTGGACAGCCACATCAAGGCGCTGCGGCGCAAGCTGGGCGCCGACCTCATCCGCACCGTGCACGGTGTGGGCTACGCGCTGGAGGTGCCCGCGTGACCGCGCTGCGGACCGTCGCCGACTGGCTGCCCCGGCCGCTGGACCCGGTGCGCTCGATCAAGGTCAAGATCGGCATTCTGCTGGTCGTCTCCGGCTGCGTCGGCCTGGCGTACTTCTGGTGGGCGATCGGCTGGATACCGCCCACCACGTCGATCACCGCGATCGTCGGGGCGGTGCTGACCTCGCAGGTCCTCGCGCACGGCATGACCAGGCCGCTGCGCGAGATGACGGCCGCGGCCAGGGGCATGGCCCGCGGCGACTACTCCCGCCGGGTGCGGGTGACCGCCCGCGACGAGGTCGGCGACCTGGGCCGGGCGTTCAACCAGATGAGCGCCGACCTGGCGCAGGCCGACCGGTCGCGGCGGGAGCTGATCGCCAACGTCTCCCACGAGCTGCGGACCCCGATCGCCGCGCTGCGCGCGGTGCTGGAGAACGTCGTCGACGGGGTCAGCTCGGCCGACCCGGCGACGATGCGCACCGCGCTCGCCCAGACCGAGCGGCTCGGGCGGCTGGTCGACGAGCTGCTGGACCTGTCCCGGGTCGACGCGGGCGTGCACGCCCTGGCCAGGGAGGAGGTCGAGGTGGCGCCGCTGCTGGCCGAGGTCGTCGCCGAGGCCAGGGTCAACGCCGCCGCGGCGGGCCGCTCGGTCCGGTTCACCACGTCGGTGTCGCCCTCGGCGTCGGTGGTGCGGGCCGACCGCGAGCGGCTGCACCAGGTGCTGGTCAACCTGTGCGACAACGCCGTGCGGCACGGCCCGCCCGACGGCGAGGTGCGGGTGCTGGCGGGCACCGGCCCGCGCGGCACCGTGCTGGACGTGGCCGACGACGGCCCCGGCATCGACCCGGCCGAGCGGGACCTGGTGTTCCGCCGGTTCACCCGAGGCGAACGGGCCAGCGGCGGCGGCACCGGCCTGGGGCTGGCGATCGCCCGCTGGGTGGTCGAGCTGCACGGCGGCACGATCGAGGTCGTCGACGACCTGGGCTGCCGCATCCGCATCACCCTGCCCACCTGACCCCACCCACCCCTGAACCGCCCCGGGCCCCGCCCGCGGGCGCCACGAGCGACCCCTGGAGACCCCTGTCATGGACGAGCGAACCATCCAAACCGAGCCCGCCGAGGGTGTCGGGTCGTCGCGACCGGTGCACCTGGGCCGGGTCCCGGCCCAGCCGGGCTGGATGGACCGGCACTGGCGACCGCGCTCGCCCCGCGCGTCGCGGCCGGTGGTGCTGTGGGCGGTGGGGGCGGCGCTGCTGGGCGCGTGGGCGCTGCCGCTGGAAGTGCCGGGGGCGGGGTGGACCGTGGCCGCGCTGGGGGTGGCCACGGCCCTCCTCGCGCTCGGGCGGACGGCGCGCGCGAACTGGTGGTGGCTGCTGCTGGGCGTGGCGCTGATGACCCTGCCGACGCTGCGGGCGGCGTCGTGGCTGACGGCGCTGGCCGTGCTGGGCGCGGGGGTCGCGCTGGCGGCGTCGGTGTCGCGCGGCCGGGCGGCGCGGGACCTGGTGTGGGCGCCGGTGTTCTACGGCGCGGCCGTCTTCCGGGCCGTCCCGTGGGCGGGCCGGGGGCTCAAGCACGTGGGCGGCGGCCAGGGCGGGGTGCGGGTGACGCGCACGGTGGTGCTGAGCCTGCTGGTGCTGCTGGTGTTCGGCGGGCTGCTGGCGGGCGCGGACTCCGACTTCGCCGACCTGATCGACGTCGTGCTGCCCGCGGTGGACGGGGAGAGCCTGGTCCTGTCGGCGTGGGTGTTCGCCGTGCTGCTGGCGCTGGTGCTGGCCGGGTCCTTCCTGCTCGACTCCCCCGTCGACGCGCCTGAGCCGGACCGGCCGCGCCGGACCGTGCGGGTGGCGGAGTGGGCGTGGCCGGTGGGGGTGCTGGTGGCGCTGTTCGCGGCGTTCGTGGCCACGCAGGTGCGCTCGCTGTTCGGCGGCGAGGGGCACGTGCTGCGCACCGCGTCGCTCACCTACGCCGAGTACGCGCGGTCCGGCTTCTGGCAGTTGCTCATGGTCACCGCGCTGACGTTGGCGGTCATCGGTGTGGTCGCCCGCGTGGCGCCGCGCGAGACGGCCGGGGAGCGGCTGTGGCTGCGGTCGGTGCTGGGCGTGCTGGTGGTGCTGGCGCTGGTGATCGTCGCCTCGGCGCTGGTGCGGATCTGGGTCTACCAGGGCGCCTACGGGTACACGCTGCTGCGGCTGCTGGTCAGCGTGGCCGAGCTGTGGATGGCGGTGCTGTTCGTCCTGGTCCTCGTCGCGGGCGCGCGGCGGCGGGCGCCGTGGCTGCCCTCGGCGGTGGTGGGCTCGGCGCTGGTCGCCCTGCTCGCGCTGGGGCTGCTGGACCCGGAGCGGTTCATCGCCGAGCGCAACGTGGCCCGGTTCGCCGAGACCGGCCGCCTCGACGTCCACCACCTGAGCACGCTCATGGCCGACGCGGTCCCGGCGCTGGCGGCGCTGCCGGAGCCGCAGCGGTCCTGCCTGCTGTCCCAGCAGCTCGCCGAGCTCGAGGCGGACGAGCGGCTGACGGAGTGGAACCTGGGCCGGGAGCGGGCGCGGCGAGCCCTCGCCGAGGTCGACGTGGACCTGGCGCGCGCCTGCTCTTCAGCGCGCTGATCCCGACCGCCATACGGTGGTGCCGTGGACACGGACGTGGTGGTCGTCGGGGCGGGGCTGGCCGGGCTGGCGGCGGCGGTGACGTTGCACCGGGCGGGGCGCGAGGTGGTGGTGCTGGAGGCCGACGAGGCCCCCGGCGGCCGGGTCCGCACGGACCGGCTCGACACCGCGGCGGGGCCGCTCCTGCTCGACCGCGGGTTCCAGGTCTTCAACGCAGGCTACCCCGCGGCCCGCGACCTGCTCGACGTCGAGGCGCTGGGCGTGCGCCCGTTCCTGCCCGGCGCGCTGGTCAGCGACGACGACGGCCTGCACCTGGTGGCCGACCCGAGGCGCGAGCCCGCGCGGCTGCCCGCGACGCTGCGCGCCCCGATCGGCTCGCTGCCGCGCAAGGCGATGCTGGGCGCCTACGCCGCGGCCCTGGCCGCCGCCCCGGCCAGGACCCTGCGCGGGCGCGACGACCGGCCGTTCCGCAGGCGGCTGGCCGAGTACGGCATCCGCGGGCCGGTGCTGGAGCGGTTCCTGCGCCCCTTCCTGGCCGGGGTGTTCCTGGACCCGGAGCTGACCGTGCCGACCCGGTTCGCCGAGTTCGTGCTGCGCAGCTTCGCCCGGGGGACCATCGGCGTCCCGGCGGCGGGGATGCGCGCCATCCCCGACCAGCTCGCCGATTCGCTGCCCGCCGGGATGGTCAAGTACAGCTTCCCGATCGCGGAGGTGTCGCCGGGCGGGGTGCGCGGGGACTTCGGCCCGGTCACGGCCAAGCACGTCGTCGTGGCCACCGGTGGGCCCGCCGCGCACCGGCTGCTCGGCGGGCGCGTCGACCCGGTGCGCACCCGCGGCTGCGTGACCCACTACCACCTCGCCGACGCCGTCCCGACCGAGCACGCCGCGCTGGTGCTGGAGGCGGCCGGGCGCGGCCCGCTGACCAACAGCATCGTGCTGACCAACGCCAACCCGGAGTACGCGCCGGGCCGGGTGCTGGTCTCGTCGACCTCGGTCGGGACCGAGGACCCGGGCGAGGCGGCGGTGCGGGCGCACCTGGCGAAGCTGTACCACCGGGACACCTCGGCCTGGGAGCCGGTGCGGTCCTACCGCGTCGCCGACGCCCTCCCGGTCTCGGGCGGGCCGTTGCGGATGCCGGTCGACCTGGGCGACGGCCTGTTCGTGTGCGGCGACCACCGGGACACACCGTCCCTGCAGGGCGCCCTGGTCTCGGGGCGGCGGACGGCCCACGCGGTGCTCTCCGCCGGGCGCTGAGGAGAGCGCCGGCCTCGGTCGCGTTCCAGGGCCGGTCACCGTTCATGTCCACAAGGGACACCAGTGCGGCGGGCGGCGGTCCGCGCGACACGCCGAGGCCGCCCCGATGATCGGCGGCAGGTGAACTAGTGTTCTAATTCGCGTCCACCCCGTGTCGTGAGAGGGAGTCGATCGTGTCCACCGAGACCGGTGTCGAGACCGTGACCACCGCCCCGCAGGCCGCCGTTGCGGCCACGCAGGCGCCCGCCGCCCCGGCCGAGGCGGCGGCGAAGCCGGAGGACAAGCCCAGCGAGCCAACCGCCGCGGCAGCCCCCCAGACCGCCGCCCCGGTCGAGGAGGCCGAGGAGCCCGCCCCGGCGCCGAAGCAGGCGCCCGCCAAGAAGAAGGCGACCCGCACCCCCAGCACCGCCAAGAAGACCCGCATGGTGGAGCTGACCCTCACCGTCACCGGCACCGCCGAGGGCGAGTGGCAGGCCGAGCTGACCCAGAGCGGCAAGCGCGTCCTGCAGGGCGTGTCCGTGCCCGCCACGTCGGTGTCCCGCGCGGCCGCCGAGCTGCACGAGGACATCGCCAAGGCGATCGAGACCGTCCTCGACGCCGCCCGCGAGCAGCACCGCGCGCGGATGGAGGAGCTCGAGGCGGAGCTGGCCAAGGTGAAGGCCGCCCTGTCCGAGCTGCAGGAAGAGCCCGAGGTCTGAGTCGCGCCGGGTCAGGGGCGGTCCGGGTCTCCCGGGCCGCCCCTGACCCGTCTCAGCGGCCGGAGAAGGTGGCCTTGCCCGGGCCGTCGGCCAGGAACGAGGCGACGCC
The DNA here is from genome assembly GCF_009745975.1 of Actinokineospora pegani. Lineage (GTDB taxonomy): Bacteria > Actinomycetota > Actinomycetes > Mycobacteriales > Pseudonocardiaceae > Actinokineospora > Actinokineospora pegani. The sequence goes on from NZ_WHOL01000086.1 coordinate 134,636, forward strand.
GCCGCGCAGGTCCTCGGTGTCGAACAGGCCCGCGGCGATGGCGGTGACGTGCCGGTTGGCCTCGGGCACCCCGCCGGACTCGAAGTGGCGCAGGACCTGCTTGGTCGCGCCGTGCGCCAGCGTCGGCCCCTGCGCGAGCCGGTCGGCGTAGGCCAGCGCGGCCTCGGCGAAGCCCTCGTCCGGCAGGACGGCGTTGACGACGTTCCACCGCTCCAGGGTCGCCGCCGGGTACCGGTCGCCGGTGAAGACGAACTCCTTGGCTCGCCCCACGCCCGCGCGCGCCGCGAGCCGCTGCGTGCCGCCCATCGTCGGGGTCAGCCCGATGACGTTCTCCACCAGCCCGAACCCCGCCCGCTCCGCGGCGAGCAGGATGTCGCAGGCGACCGCGATCTCGAACGCCCAGGTCAGGCAGAGCGCGTGCGCGGCGAAGACGGTGGGCACCGGCAGCGCGGCCACCCGCTCGGGCAGGTCCAGCATGGTGTCGAACAGCCGCTGCGCGTCGCCCCTGGTGCCCTGGGCGTCGAACAGGGACACGTCCACGCCGCCGCTGACGACCTTGCCCCGGGCCTGGAACAGCACCGCCCTGGGCAGGTCGGCCTCGATGGCGGCGAGCACGTCGCCGAACTCCTCCTGCAGGGCGGCGGTGTAGAGGTTCAGCGGCGGCGAGTCCACCGTCACCACGGCCACCGGCCCGACCCGATCCAGCTCAACACCCACGTCGCCACTCCCAGCGTCCTCGCTCCGAACGGCCCATTGTGCCGCCGCGCGGCGCAGCGCCCGGTGCGATCCGGGTCACCCGGACGGGCCTTCTAGAGTGGTAGGCCGCAGGAGCGCCGGGGCAGGGGAAGCGATGACCGAGTTGGGCACCACCGACACACTGGACGTGACCGAGGGGCACCCGGGCATCGACGCCGACCGGCTGGCCGCGTGCCTGGCCGTGCTGGCCGAGGTGAACGAGCTGCCGACCGAGCACCCGGACGCGGTCGCGGTCCGCCGGGCGACCGCCGGGATCTTCAAGTCGGTCAAGCAGCGGCGCAAGTCGGCCAGGCGGGCGGCGGTGACCGAGAACGACCGGCGGATCACCGAGGCCACCGCGACCGGCTCGCCGCAGCGCATCGACGACGAGACCCAGGGCATCCCGCTGGTCTCGAACACCCCGGGCGCCACCGCGGGCACGCTGCTGCGCGCACGCTCCTGCTACACCTGCAAGCGCCGCTACCACGAGGTCGACGCGTTCTACCACCAGTTGTGCCCGGCGTGCGCGGAGCTCAACCGGTCGCGCCGCGACGCGCGCACCGACCTGACCGGCCGCCGCGCGCTGCTCACCGGCGGCCGCGCCAAGATCGGCATGTACATCGCGCTGCGGCTGCTGCGCGACGGCGCGCACACCACCATCACCACCCGGTTCCCGCAGGACGCCGTGCGCCGGTTCGCCGCCATGGCGGACGCGGACGACTGGCTGCACCGGCTGCGCGTCGTCGGCGTCGACCTGCGCGACCCGGCCCAGGTCGTCGACCTCGCCGACACGGTCGCCGCGGCGGGCCCGCTGGACATCCTGATCAACAACGCCGCGCAGACCGTGCGCCGCTCCCCCGGCGCCTACGCCCTGCTGGCCGAGGCCGAGTCGGCGCCCGCGCCGGACGGCCCGCGGCCGGAGATGATCAGCCTGGGCCGCACCTCGGACGCGCACCCCCGGGCGCTGGCGGGCACGCTGACCATGGACGCGCAGGCCGCCACGGCGCTGGCGCTGACCGCGGGCTCGGCGTCGCCGGAGCGCATCGCGGCGGGCACGGCGATCGATGCGGGCGGGCTGGTGCCGGACCTGCACGCGGTCAACAGCTGGACCCAGCGCGTGCACGAGGTCGACCCGGTCGAGCTGCTGGAAGTGCAGCTGTGCAACCAGACCGCGCCGTTCATCCTCGTCTCCCGGCTGCGCCCGGCGATGGCCGCGGCCCGCGCGCGGCGCAAGTACGTGGTGAACGTGTCCGCGATGGAGGGTCAGTTCTCCCGCGCCTACAAGGGACCCGGCCACCCGCACACCAACATGGCCAAGGCCGCGCTGAACATGCTGACCCGCACCAGCGCCGAGGAGATGCTCACCGACGGCATCCTCATGACCGCCGTCGACACCGGCTGGATCACCGACGAGCGCCCACACCCCACCAAGGTCCGCCTGGCCGACGAGGGGTTCCACGCCCCGCTCGACCTGGTCGACGGCGCCGCCCGCGTCTACGACCCGATCGTGCGCGGCGAACTGGGCGAGGACATCCGCGGCGTCTTCATGAAGGACTACGCCCCGTCCGCCTGGTGAGCGCGGTCACCGTTGAGAGAGCAACCTCTTATTCGGTGGCACGTCTCATCAGTAAAAGACAAAACGGACGGAGTAGACACGTGACCCGCACCATTACCGGACTCGCCGCGACCCTGGCCCTCCTCTTCGGCGCCCTCGGCTGCACGACCACCCAAGACCCCCAGGACACCCCCGCGAGCACGGCCCCCGCCCCGACGTCCACCGACTCGGACGACAACAACGACGACCAGGACGACCAGGGGCCCGGCGACGACGACCAGGACGACAACGGCAACAACGGAGACGACAACAACGACGACAACGGCAATGACAACGGCAATGACAACGGAGATGACAACGATGACGACGGCCCCGGCAACGACGGCTGAGGCCATCACCGCGAGCCGAGCCCTCGACCCAGGTCAGGCACCGCCCACGGCGTAGTGCCTAGCGGGGCAGCTTGACCACGGTCACGAAGAATTCGTCGATCTTCTGGATGACCTCGATGAAGCGGTCGAAGTCGACCGGCTTGGTGACGTAGGCGTTGGCGTGCAGCTCGTAGCTGCGCAGGATGTCCTCCTCGGCCTCCGACGTGGTCAGGACGACCACCGGGATGGACCGCAGGGTGGAGTCCGCCTTGATCTCGGCGAGGACCTGGCGGCCGTCGAAGCGGGGGAGGTTGAGGTCGAGCAGGATCAGGTCCGGGCGCGGGGCGTCGGCGTACTCGTCGTCGCGGCGCAGGAAGCGGACGGCCTGCTCGCCGTCGCGGACCACGTGCAGGGTGTTGCGGATCTTGTAGTGCTCGAAGGCCTCGCGGGTCATGAGCACGTCGCCGTCGTCGTCCTCGACGAGCAGGACGTCGATGATCTTCATGCCGGTGGGGTCTGTCACGAGGTCTCCGGTGTCTCTGGGGTCGTCCCGGTCCCGCCGGGCGCTGGGGCCAGCCTAGTCGGGTCGGCGACCGGCAAGGTGAACCGGACGCGCGTGCCGCGCTCACTCGGCTCGATCCAGATCCGGCCGCCGTGGTGTTCGACGATCTTGCGGCACATCGCCAGGCCGATGCCGGTGCCCGGGTAGTCCTCCTTGCCGTGCAGCCGCTGGAAGATGGCGAAGACGCGCTCGGCGTACTCCTCCCGGACGCCGATGCCGTTGTCGGCGACCAGCAGGTCCCACTGGTCGCCGTCGCGCCGCGCGGTGATCGACACGCGCGGCGGCTCCTCGCCGCGGAACTTCACCGCGTTGCCGATGAGGTTCTGCAGCACGGCCGTGAGCAGCACCTCCTCGCCGTGCACCACCGGCAGCTCGCCGACCTCGACCACCGCGCCCGCCTCCTCGACGGCGGCGGACAGGTTGGCCGCGGCCTGCGCGGCGGCCGCGCCGAGGTCGACCGGGCCGCGCTCGCGGTTCTGCCGCCCGACGCGGCTGAACGCCAGCAGGTCGTTGATGAGCACCTGCATCCGCTTGGCGCCGTCGACGGCGAAGCCGATGTACTGGTCAGCCCGCTCATCGAGCTCCCCGGAGTAGCGGCGCTGCAAGAGCTGGCAGAAGCTGGCCACCTTGCGCAGCGGCTCCTGGAGGTCGTGCGAGGCGACGTAGGCGAACTGCTCCAGCTCGGCGTTGGACCGCTTGAGGTCCTCGGTGCGCACGTCCAGCTCGGTGTTGACCACCCGCTGCGCCGCCACCTCGGCCAGGATGCGCCTGCGCATGGAGTCGATGTCGCCCGCCAGCTCGGCGAGCTCGCGCGGCCCGCCGACCCGCAGCTCCTGGGCGAAGTCGTCGTCGGCCACCACCCGCCGCACATCGGCGGCCAGCCGGGCCACCGGGCCCGCCACGGCCGCCCGCAGCGCCAGGGTGACCAGCACGAACACGACGAGCAGCACCAGGGTCATCGCCACGCAGACGACGACCAGCGTCGTCGCCGCGCCCGACAGCGAGTCCCGCCCCTGGATCCGCGCCGCCTCCAGGGTCCCCTGCAGGTCGCGCATCGCCTCGCGGACCTCGTCGAAACGCGCCTTGCCCGCGGCGGCCTCCGCCCCGACCACCGGCCGCCCGTCCCGAACGGCCGCGACGGCGGGTTCCGCGTAGTCGGTGCGCCACGCCACCGCCGCCGCGGCGACGCGCCGCGCGGCGGCCGCGGCTTCGGGCATCTCCTGGATGAGCGGGGTGAGCGCGCCCATCGCCGCGGCCTCTCGGAGCGCGCCGGACCGGTAGGGCTCGAGGAAGTCGTCCCGGCCGGTCAGGGCGTAGCCGCGCACGGACGTCTCCTGGTCGGCCAGGGCCAGGTCGACCCGCAGCGCCTGCTGCACGGCGGGGTCGATCCGGTCGACGAGCGCGACGCGGGCGTCGATGAGCCCGGAGATGGCCAGCGCCCCCGCCGCCACCGCGCCGCCGAAGACCGCGACGAGCACGACGGCGGCCAGCCCGACCCACCGTCGTAGCGACCACTGCTGGGGGTCCGGGCGGTCAGCCCGCATGGTCCACCCTGCTGACCAGCAGGGCGGCGACGTCGTCGACCAGGTCGCCCTGGTTGAGCGCGCGCGCCCGCTGGATCAGGTCCTCGAGCAGGGTGGCGGGCCAGCCCGGGCCCGCCCCGGCGAGTTCGCCGACCATGTCGGTCAGCCGGTCGACGCCCAGGCGCTCCGCGGTGTCGCCCATCCGGCCCTCGATGAGGCCGTCGGTGTAGAGCACCACGTGCCAGGCCTCGCCCAGCTCGACCGTCGCCGACCCCCAGCTCGCCTTGGGCCGCACGCCCAGCGGCACGCCGACGGGGGCCGAGAGCAGGCCGGTGCCCGCGGGGGTGTGCAGCACGGGCGGCGGGTGCCCGGCCAGGCGCAGTTCGGCGGAGCGCCGGTCGGGGGCGATGGAGAGCACGCAGACGGTCGCGAACAGGCCCTCGAGGTGGCGCTCGTGCACGAGGACGCGCTGCATGGTCGAGAGCACCTCGTCCAGCGGCCGGCCCGCCAGGACCAGGGCGCGCCAGGCCACGCGCAGGTGGACGCCGAGGGCGGCCTCGTCCGGGCCGTGTCCGCAGACGTCGCCGATCATGACGTGCACGGTGCCGTCCTCGACCTGGACGACGTCGTAGAAGTCGCCGCCGAGCTGCATGCGCTGCCTGCCCGGCCGGTACTGCGGCTGCACCCGCAGCCGCGCGTCGTCGAGGACCGGGGAGGGCAGCAGCCCGCGCTCGAGGCGGGCCTTCTCCACGGCGTACACGCGCTCCTCGTGCAGTTGCCTGGCGATCTCCTCGGCCCGCACGCGCTCGACGGCGTAGCGGATCACCCTGGTCAGCAGGTTGCCGTCGACGTTGCCCTTGACCAGGTAGTCCTGCGCGCCCGCGGCCACCGCGGCGATGCCCTGCTGCTCGTCGGCCAGCCCGGTGAGCACGACCACGGCGACCTGGCCGCGGCTGGCCTGCTCGACGCGCTGGACGGCCTCCAGGCCGGTCGCGTCGGGGAGGCCGAGGTCGAGCAGCACGCAGTGCTGACCGGGCAGCAGCGCCATCGCCTCGGCGATGCTCTGCGCGCGGGTGAGGACGATCGGCGCGGCGGCTTCCTCCAGCAGCGCCTCGACCAGGATCGCGTCCCCCGCGTCGTCCTCGACCAGGAGCACCCGTACCAGGCCCTGGTTGGCCAGGACAGCATCCATATCCACCTGCTCCAGGGACCCTCGGGCGTGTTGTCCGGCGATGGTAACGGCATGGGCGCGTGCCGCCGCCGCGACACCACCCGACGATGATCACACCCCGGCGGCGGCCGGGCCGGGTTGAGGCGCCCCGAATGGGGGTACCTTGGTTGAAACGGACAAAAACGGAGGTTCTGCGATGGCCGGACTGCTCAACCGCATCAAGGCGTACCTGCGCGGCCCGAAGGGACGGGCGTTGGTGGCCAAGGCGCAGCAGGCCGCCCGCGACCCGCGCAACCAGGCCAAGGCCAAGGCCGCGGTGTCCCGGCTGCGCAGCAAGCGCCGCTGACCCACCGGACACGGGGGCGCGGGCCGAAGCGGCTCGCGCCCCCTTCGCCGTTCACTCCCGCAGGTCGGCGGGCGCCGCCTCGTGGTGCGCCCGGCCGTGGGTGCGCCGGTCCTCCTTCATCGCCGCCTCGGCCAGGTGGCGGCGACCTCCGGTGAGCCGGTCGCGGACCCCCTGCTCGAGCTCGCGGAACGCGGCGTAGTACTCGGCGTCGTAGTCCTCGACGACCTGGAACGTCCACCGTCCCGGAAGGACGTTGCGGCCGACCAGCTCCGTGCGCAGCCGCTCGGCCTCCTCGTGGTGCCCGGCCTCGGCCAGCAGGTCGACCGCGCGGCCCAGTTCCAGGTCGGCGGAGCCGGTCAACTGGTGGAACGAGTACAGGTGCCCGCGCGCGCGTTCGACGGTCTCCAACGCCTCGGTCACCTTGCCCACGGCCTCGATCGTCTTCTCATCAGGCTGCTGCTGTGTGTTCACTGCCCGGTGATAGCCAACCGAGGACGCCGCCAATCCTCAGCCCGCGCGAAAGCGGCGGCGGCCCAGGTGGTGGCGGGCCCGCTGCAACGCGGTCCGCGCGGGGCCCGGCTCCCCCTCCTGGAGGTGGGCCCTGGCGTCGGCGACCGCCTCCGCCGCGGGCAGCACGAGGCAGGTGTCGCCGGTGGCGGCCGTGCGGGCCAGCGCGCCGAGCAGCGCGTCGGCCACGGTGGCCGGGTCGGCGGAGGCGGCGAGGGCGGTCAGCGCGCCATCGACCGCCTGTCTGAGGTCGAGGCCGGGCGACGGGTTTCCGGGGAGCGGGAGCCGGTCCAACTGACGTGTCATGGGTCACTCCTGAGGTGTTTCCGGTGAGCCTGCCTGGTAATGCGCCCGAAACCGAGTAGTCGCCGGGTGGACCACCCAAGCGGGTGACGTTTGCCCGACCGCACACCGGGAAGGTCAGAAGTTGGTTCCCGAGTTCGAGGAGGACGCATGCGCGTGGTTGTCGTCGGCGGCGGATACGTGGGCCTCTACGCGGCCCGGCACCTGGCCCGCAGGGGCAAGGGGCAGGTCGAGGTGACGGTGGTCGACCCCGAGTCGTCGATGACCTACCAGCCGTTCCTGCCGGAGGCCGCCGCGGGCAACGTCGAGCCGCGCCACGTGGTGGTGCCGCTGCGGGAGGTCCTACGCGGCTGCCGCGTCGTGGCCGGGCGGGCGACCTCGGTCGACCCGGACGCCAGGTCGGTCGCGGTGGACCTCGTCGACGGCGGGAGCGAGCGGATCGACTACGACCGCTTGGTGCTCGCGCCCGGGTCGGTGTCCAAGACGCTGCCGATCCCCGGCCTGGCCGAGCGGGCGACCGGCTTCAAGAGCCTGGGCGAGGCCATCGGCCTGCGCAACCAGGTCCTGTCCACGTTGGACGCGGCCCAGGAGTGCCGGGACCCGGCGCGCAGGCGGGCGCTGCTGAGCTACGTGTTCGTCGGCGGCGGGTACGCCGGGGTGGAGGCGATGGCCGAGCTGCAGGACCTCGCCCGCTACGCCACCCGGTTCCACGACGGCATCGAGCCGCGGGACCTGCGCTGGACGCTGGTCGAGGCGATGGACCGGATCATGCCGGAGGTCAGCGCCGACCTGGGTGAGTACACCGTCGCCAAGCTGCGCGAGCGCGACGTCGACGTGCGGCTGGGCACGCAGGTGAAGTCGCTCGAGAACGGCCGCGTGCGGCTCTCCGACGGCGAGGAGTTCGACGCGGAGACGTTCGTGTGGACCGCCGGGGTCACCCCCAACCCCCTGGTGCGCGCGACCGGCCTGCCACTGGACGAGCGCGACCGCATCCGCTGCGACGCCACCCTGCGCGTCGTGGACCACCCCGAGGTCTTCGCCGCGGGCGATTGCGCCGCCGTCCCCGACCTCGCCTCGGACGAGCCGGACGCCACCTGCCCGCCGTCAGCGCAACACGCGGTGCGCCAAGGCAAGCGACTGGGCGCGAACATCCTGGCGTCGGTGCGCGGCGAGGCGCTGAAGCCGTACAAGCACCGCAACGCCGGGTCCGTCGCCAGCCTGGGCCTGTACCGAGGCGTGGCACAGGTCTACGGCGTCAAGATGACCGGGCTGCCCGCGTGGCTGATGCACCGGGGATACCACCTCGCGGCCATGCCCACCACCGCGCGCAAGGCCCGCATCCTCGCCGACTGGGCGCTGGCCTCGGTGTTCCCCCGACACATCGCCGCGCTTGGCGAGCTGCGGGAACCCCGGGCCGAGTTCGAGCTGGCGACCAGGGCCGCCTGCTAACCCCGCTCCCCCGACGCGCGGGGCACCGGCAACGCGGGGGCCAACGGCAGCGCCTCGACCACCCGCTCCAACCCGACCACCGCGGCGTCGAGGTCCCCACTGGCGAGCGCCTCGATGACCAAGCGCACCCCCCGCACCTGCGCGGCGACCTGGCAGGTCTCCCCCATCGCGGCGGTCCAGGCCAACCCGACGACCAGGGTGGTCGCCGCGTCGGCCTGGACCACCCCCGCCTTGAGTCCGGTCAGGACGGTCTCGGCGGCGGCGCGCAGCCGCACACCGGGCCGCACGGGTTCCGGCGGGGGCAGGACAGGCTTGCGCTGAGGCACACGTCCCGGCTGCACGGCGAGGTTGGGACTGGTGGGTGTGGCGGGGACGGGAGCACCGGTAAACACACGGGGCCTCGATTCTCCGGCGGGCGGTCAGCGGCAGAGCCGAGTACCACAGGTCCCAACCATTCAAACATGAACATCACCCCCACCTGAACACTCGAACACCCGTTCGACTCCCGTGTACCCTCCCAGCATGCGACAGGCGCTCCAGACCACCCTCTGGTCGACCGACGAGCAACCAGCCATCGGCCCCCTCCACCCCACCCGCCGAACCCCCCTCTCCCACGGCGCCTGGATCGATCTCCTGCCAGGCTGGCTCACCGGCGCGGACGCCCTGTTCGACCACTTGGTGGACACCGTCCCCTGGGCCGCCGAACGCCGCCGCATGTACGACGCAGTAGTAGACGTCCCCCGCCTCCTGGCTTTCTACGGTGCCCAAACCCCCTTCCCCCACCCCGTCCTCTCACAAGCCCGCGATGCTCTGAGCGCCCACTACGCGGAACCTTTCACCACCGCAGGCCTGTGCTTCTACAGAACCGGCGCCGACAGCGTCGCCTGGCATGGCGACACCCAGGGCCGAGGCGCCCACACGGACACTTTCGTGGCCATCGTCTCGGTGGGGGCACCGAGGGTCCTCGCTCTTCGACCACGCGAGGGCGGTGGCGCTGGGCACCGGATTCCGTTGGGGCATGGGGATTTGCTGGTGATGGGTGGTTCTTGTCAGCGCACTTGGGAACATGCGGTCCCGAAGACTTCCAAGGCGGTGGGGCCCCGCATCAGCATTCAGTTCCGCCCCGCGGGCGTGCGCTGACCTTCGTGATATGCGGCGCTTTTGCTTTGACGTGTGGTCAGCGGCTCACATTGACTGGTTGGCAGGTTCTTGGAAGCTGATCGGAGGCGTTGTGCAGCTTCACATGGACGCGACACGGCGTCCTGTTACACAGCGTAGCCGGTTCGCTACACAACTTGCCGATCCTGCGAGAAGTGATGCTAAACTTGCCTCGGCGCTCACAAACCTGCAGGTCAACAAGAGTCTTCCCCGCGCGAGCGGGGCTGTTCCGGCGTCCGCCAACCAGGCGTGTACAGCCGTGCCGTCTTCCCCGCGCGAGCGGGGCTGTTCCGACATCGACGATGTAGCGCAGCAGGCCCGCGGCGTCTTCCCCGCGCGAGCGGGGCTGTTCCCCGAACGCGCTCGATGTCAGCGGGGTGGGTCATGTCTTCCCCGCGCGAGCGGGGCTGTTCCCAGCTTGTTGCGGATTTATGGGGTGAAAAGACCGTCTTCCCCGCGCGAGCGGGGCTGTTCCCCCGGGACGGGCGCGCTTGGGGTCCCACCGGGTGTCTTCCCCGCGCGAGCGGGGCTGTTCCCGCGACTGGACCGACGACGAGCGCGCCGCCCTCGTCTTCCCCGCGCGAGCGGGGCTGTTCCGAGACCGAGATGGCGCTTGACCCGAGGCAGTGGGTCTTCCCCGCGCGAGCGGGGCTGTTCCCCCGGCCTACGCCTCGGCCGACGGGGTGCACCCGTCTTCCCCGCGCGAGCGGGGCTGTTCCCCGGCAGCACGTGCTCGTCACCACCGCCACCAACGTCTTCCCCGCGCAAGCGGGGCTGTTCCCTGCTCGGCCGTGCGCTTGCCGCGAACGGTGTCGTCTTCCCCGCGCGAGCGGGGCTGTTCCGTGATCACTGGTGTGGGCGCCTGGTGGGGGTCGGTCTTCCCCGCGCGAGCGGGGCTGTTCCCGGCAGAGCCGCCGCCTGCCCCCTGGGCCGTGGAGTCTTCCCCGCGCGAGCGGGGCTGTTCCCCAGACCGGCGCACCCGGCGGCCGGGTCACCGTGTCTTCCCCGCGCGAGCGGGGCTGTTCCCTCTGCCCACGACGATCACGTCTTCCCCGCGCGAGCGGGGCGTTCCCGGTGCGAAGTCGTTCTCCAGGCTGGTGTGACCGGTCTTCCCCACGCGAGCGGGACTGTTCCCGTTCGGCGTCGGTTGCGGCGGGGTGTCGGCGGTCTTCCCCGCGCGAGCGGGGCTGTTCCCGCTGGCCGGGGACTCGCGCACGGCCGCGTTGAGTCTTCTCCGCGCGAGCGGGGCTGTTCCCCCGTTCCCCTTCACGGTCTGGGCGGTCTTGCCGCCTTCCCCGCGCTGGCGGGGCTGTTCCCCGGCGCTATAGCCCCTCGCCTCAGCAGGTGGTCGTCTTCCCCGCGCTAGCGGGGCTGCTTCCGGCTGGCCGCACGCCGAGCGAGCCGTGCGCACGTCTACCCGCGCAAGCGGCTGTTTCAGGCTCTCCCGCTACCACGACCTCCACGGCCGTCCCACACAAGCGAGACCGATCCATCCCCAACCAGCCCCCACCCCTTGCCCCCACCCCCCGACCCCGTTATCTTGATACCGGATAGCGACAAGCGATAGTCAGGGGTAACCAGATGGATGCCGGGGACGTCGGCCGCCTGCTGTTCGGTCGGCCCAGCAGGTTGCGGTTGGCTTTGTGGATTCACCAGCACGCGGGTCCGCGGTTCTTCCAGTCGGAGCCGCCCAAGACGGTTATCGCGCAGAGTGCTTGTGGGGTCGAGCTGACTCGGTTGGTGGATCTGGGGATGTTGACCGAGCATCGGGAGCCTGCCAATCGGCGGGTGTACTACGAGCGGACGCGCAGTCCGTTGTGGTCGATCATCACCGCGGCGGCGAAGGTGGTCGACCCCGTCGACAAGTAGCGTCGACGGGGTCGGGGGGGTGTCAGTTTCCTGGGCGGTCTGGAGTGGAGTCGGAGTCGCCGTTCCTGCGGGGTGGGAGGCCGTCTCGTTGGTCGGGTGTGCCGCCGTTGCCGAGGGATCTGGTTCCTGGTTCGTTGATGGTGTCGGCGGTGGCCTGGTCGCCGGAGGGGGTGGCCAGGATGGTGACCTCGTCGCCGGTTGTGACTGATGATTTCACTGTTTCGGCGTCGATCGTGTAAGTCTTGGTGTAACCGTCGGCGCTCTTGGTGGTGATCGAGGTGTCGGTGACGGCGGTGACCTCCCCCGTTTGCATGAGCATGGTTCGGTAGCCGCCGTTGTCGTCGGAGACGACGAACTCGCCGTGCAGGGCGCCCATGATGTTCGAGCCCGGGCGGCGGTCCATCATGCCCGGGCCGCCGCGCTGGCCCTGCTCGGCGGTGGCGCTGCCTGCCGCGTAAACGGCGAAGCCGCCCGCGGTGGCGACGCCGACAGCGACGGCGGTGGCCGCGGCGGTCTTCTTCCACGACCAGCGGGGTTGCGCACGTCGCTCCGGGACGGGACCGCCCCAGGTCTCCATGTTCTCCGACCCCGCCGCGGTTCGCTGGGCGTCGGCGGGCTGCTCCTGGGCGGGCTGGCCGGACTGGTCGGACATGTCTCCTCCTGTGGCGCCTCGGGCCCCGTGCCCTCCGGCGTGCCACCCACAGTGGCGGGCTCCCCTGTGCCTGCGCTGTGCGCCGGTTCTGCGGTGTCTGTGCGGCCGGGCGTCGACCTCGCACAGGTGGTACACAGGATTCCCACAGCACTGCCCCAAGCGCGCGCACGACGATGGGAGCATGACCGTGAACGCCCCGTCCCGATCCGAGTTGCGCAGGCCGGACGGCCGGCCCGTCCGCGTGCTGGTGGTCGACGACGAGCCGACACTCGCCGAGCTGGTGACCCTGGCGTTGCGCTACGAGGGGTGGGACGTGCGCAGCGCCCTCGACGGGGCCGCCGCGGTCCGCGCGGCGCGTGAGTTCAAGCCGGACGCGGTGGTGCTCGACGTGATGCTGCCCGACTTCGACGGCATCGAGGTGCTGCGCCGCGTGCGCGCGGAGGTCGACGGCCTGCCGGTGCTGTTCCTGACCGCCAAGGACTCCGTGGAGGACCGCATCGCCGGGCTCACCGCGGGTGGCGACGACTACGTGACCAAGCCGTTCAGCGTCGAGGAGGTCGTCCTGCGGCTGCGCGCGCTGATGCGCCGCGCCGGGGTGTCCGATGGGGGCGGTGACGCGAGCATCGTGGTCGGCGACCTGTCGCTGAACGAGGACACCCGCGAGGTGCACCGGGCGGGCGAGGAGATCACGTTGACCGCCACCGAGTTCGAGCTGCTGCGCTACCTCATGCGCAACCCGCGCCGGGTGCTGAGCAAGACGCAGATCCTCGACCGGGTGTGGGACTACGACTTCGGCGGCCAGGCCAACATCGTCGAGCTCTACATCTCCTACCTGCGCAAGAAGATCGACGCAGGCAGGCAGCCGATGATCCACACCATGCGCGGAGCCGGTTATGTCCTCAAGCCCGCCGCCTGAGAGCTCTCTCGTCGACGGGTTCAGCCCCCGCGCGCGGGCCCGGCAGCGGCTGCGCGAGGCCCGCCCGACGTCGCTGCGCGCGCGACTGCTGGCCGAGCAACTGGTGCTGCTGTCGTTGGTGTGCCTGGTGATCGGCGTGGTGACCGTCCTCGGCCTGCGCACCTACCTGGTGAACACCCTCGACGACCAACTCGGCGACGCCAGCGGCCGTGTCCTCCGCTACGCCGAAGGCCCCGGCCCCAGGCCCCCCGTCAACGTCGTCGGCGCCAACGCCCCCGGCCAGGGCCCCGACGCCCTCAACGCCACCATCTACAACGGCACCGTCGTCAACGTCCACCGCGAGACCCCCCGCGGCGAGAGCGTGACCATCCCCGACGAGCTGTCCACCCTGCTCACCGCCGTCCGCACCGACGGCCGACCGCACACCCTGCGCCTCGGCGACCTCGGCGACTACCGCGTCATCGCGGTCCAGGCCAGGGAACCCGGGCTGGTCCTCCTCACCGGCCTGCCCATGCGCGGCATCGACGACACCCTCTGGACCACCGGCTTCGTCCTCGGTGGCGTCTCACTCATCGGCCTCACCATCGCGGGCGTCGCGGGCGCTCTGATCATCCGCCGCACCCTGCTCCCCCTGGACCGCATGGCCGCGACGGCGCAGCGGGTGTCCGAGATGGAGCTGGACAAGGGCGAGGTGGCGTTCTCGGTCCGGGTGGCGCGGTCCGACACCGACGAGCGGACGGAGGTCGGGAAGGTCGGCTCGGCGCTGAACCGGATGCTCGGGCACATCGAGCGGGCGCTGACCGCCCGGCACGCCAGTGAGACACGGGTGCGGCAGTTCGTGGCCGATGCCAGCCACGAGCTCCGGACACCATTGGCCGCCATCAGCGGGTACGCGGAGCTGGCTGGGCGTCGGAGTGCCGAGCTGCCACCGGATGTGGCGCACGCGCTGTCTCGGGTGGGGTCTGAGGCGCGGCGGATGACGGTGCTGGTCGAGGACCTGCTGTTGTTGGCGCGCTTGGACTCCGGTCGGCCGCTGATGTGTGAGACGGTTGACCTGTCGGTGCTGGTGATCAACGCGTTGAGTGATGCGCGGGTGGCTGGGCCGGAGCACGCGTGGCACCTGGACCTGCCTGGCGAGCCGGTGTTGGCGGTGGGGGATCAGGCGCGGTTGCACCAGGTGGTGGCGAATCTGCTGGCGAATGCGCGGACGCACACGCCGCCGGGGACGACGGTGGCGGTGGGGTTGTCCCAGCAGGGTTCGTGGGCTGTGGTGACGGTGGCTGATGATGGGCCGGGGATTCCGGCTGAGTTGCTGCCGGAGGTGTTCGAGCGGTTCGCGCGGGGGGACAGTTCGCGGAACCGGGCGGCGGGGAGCACGGGGTTGGGGTTGGCCATTGTGGCGGCGGTGGTGCAGGCGCACGACGGGACTGTGCGGGTGGTCAGCCAACCGGGAGACACCCGTTTCACGGTGCGGCTCCCGGCTGGCTGACCACCGGTACCCGCTTCAAGGCGTCCACCACCATCTCCTCGACGTCGGGGACGACGTAACCCAACCCGCGCAGCATCTCCGCCACCTCCACCACGGTGATGTCCAAGCGGACCGCCCGCACGTACAGGTCGATGAGGGACAGCGGCTCGTCGGTGATCCCCCAGTCAGTGTCGTCCGGGCGGGCACGAACCCTCGCCACCTTGGTGGCGGTCTCGAACGTCATGCCGGCGGGCAACTCCCAGGCCGATAGCGAAACGCCCCAGGCCCTCATGCGATCGAGCACGCGGCTCAGCGGGGCATCGAGCAGGAACGCCGCCCGGACCGCCACCACGACCGGAATCTCCGCCCCCACTTGCCAATGATGCCAGTCGACCACTCCGTCTTCGCTGGCGAAGAGGTCGTCATCAAGGGGAGACGCGGTGTCAGGCACATGCATCGGAATGGCGAACCCATAGCTCTGCAGTCTCTCTATGGTGTCTGCGATACGGGGGAAATCGGAGAAGACCACCTTGTGGCTAAGCGTCATCGTCTCGTGGTCTCTACCGAGCTCCAGCAGTACGTGGTGGGCGGTTGACGCGTCAGCCGGGAGGGGCGCTACCTTGAAACCCAAGTTGCGCAAGAAGTCCGCAACCTCGTGCACTTCTCGCCCCAACTCGGACGCGGAGGCCAAAATGCTCTGTGGCAGTACGGTGTGCGCGGGGTCGAGCCAAGGGTATCGCCCGTCGCCATCGCAGCTGAGCATGACGGCGTGCTCTTCCCCCGGCACGGATGGCACTCGGCTCAGGTCGACCTCCAACCCTGATGGTTGCAACCGTTCCACCACGCTGTGTGCGTCCATTCGCCAGTCGAGGCACATCCGAACGACCTGGCCGGGCAGGGGCGCTCGATCCGCTGTGTACCAACCTGGCAATCCCGACCCGATGTGCCGGTGAATTTCCAGCCAGAAGCACGCGCGCTCGATATGGATCTCGGACACGTCGATTCCTGCGGACCGCCATAGCGTGGCGACATCCTCCGGTAACCGCTGCGACCCGTTGGCCGCGCTTGCCAGATCTGCAGCATTGACCTCACAGCCTGCGGCCAACAGGCGACGCCAGCGTCCCCAGAGTAGCTCCACCGTCTGCGCCGTAGCGGGCTCGGCGCGCAAGGTGGGGATGTCCAGGCAGTCGGCACCGCACTCCCGCAATCGCGCCACGATGTCGCCGAACGAGACCCGGTCTCCTCCCTTGAAGCCTTGGGTGTTGTCAACCAGAAGCCACCAGTCGAACTGGCGAGTCGGGCTGACCCGCATCGCCGCCGAGTAGGCGGCGAACACAGCTGGAAATCTGCGAATCCCCTCGGAGTGCTCGTGTGCGGCGAGACGCCACAACAAGACCTCATCGGGGATGTCCATGGAGGTCTCGCGCGCATGACGAGACCCGTGCTCGGATGAGCCGGATGCCAAGGCGAGACTGGGCACAAGCGCACGGTCGACCTTGAACAAGCCCGTCCGAGCGATGCGTGCCTGCGGCCCGTCGACGAGGTCGTGCCCACGCTTGACGGCGGCATCGACGAGAATGGCTCCGAGCTCACCGCTTTCCTCATGGACTCTGAAAAGCCAGTCATAGTTGTACAACTCGCTGTCGAGCGCCGCCTCTGCAGCTTCTGCGAGCAGTGAGAGCAGTGTGGGATCGAGGTCGTCGAGCACCTCGCTGCGATCCACGGTGAGCCTGCGGGGCGACCACTCACCAGTCAGGTTGACGATGACGCCTTTCAGGTCGATCGAATCCCCGGTGCCTACCACCAGTCCGTCGACCAACAATGCGCCGCCCGACCAGCACCAATGAACGTCCACCCCCGGTGGGGCATGGCCCCACTCGACTGTTGGACCGCTTAGGTCGTGTGTGTCTGCCCCACTCGCCGCCCTTAAGCGAAGGACCCTGGCGTCCCAAGTCAGAACCGCCTGTCGATTCCGGGCCACAGTGCGGAACTCCGCGATGCGCAGCACCTTCTCAAGAGCCTCGATGCCGTCCCAGAACTGGTCATCCAGTTTTAGGTAGAGGCGGACTGTTGTTCCTGACTCGGTTCCCTGTTCGGCCACCTTGCTGATTCGGAACAGGTGGCCTGGGCCGAAGATCGTTGCCCGCAGGACAGGCCCCTCCACCCCGTCCTTGCCCATCCGGCACGTCGTCACCACGATCTCCTCGGCGAGCATGAAGTAGCTCAGCACCCCGATCCCGAACCGGCTGTTCGGGTACAGCCGGATGGGCGGGTCAAGCCGGGACCAGTCCGACTGCTCGGCGAGGAAGTCCGGGTGTTCGGCGAAGCGGCTGCCCGCCTGACAGAAGACCCCGCGCAACTCTGTCTCGCCCATGCCGATGCCGTTGTCGCGGCACTCCAGGTAATGGCGGCCATCGGGGTCCACGCCCTGCTCGATCTCGATCGAGCCGTCGTAGGTGTAGGTCGCGGTGCGCACTCGGTCGAGGTGTTCGGTGCGGGCCTTGCGGTAGCGGCAGGCGTCCAGGGCGTTCTGGTACAGCTCGCGGACGGCCAGGTCGCGGTCCTTGTACAGGGCCTCGCCGATGAGGAGTTCGCGGACCCTGGTGGTGTCGAGGGTGAAGCTGGCCCAGCCTGCGAGGCTGGCGTCGGCTGGGGCGACGCCGTCGGAGGAGAGGCGGGTGGGGAGGGCGGGCATGGGGGCGCCGAGGCCGTCGCGGGTGGCGCGGTGGAGGGCGTGGAGGAGTTCGTCGGTGCGGGTCACGTGGTCGCGGAGGGCTTCGATGGTGGCGGCGTGGTGGCAGGTGGCGCGGAGGACGGGGATGTGTTGGCCGGACCAGGTGGCTTTGCGGAGGGTGGTGCGGAGTTGGGCCAGGTCGACGGGGTCGGGGATGGCGAGGTGCTCGGCGATGACGGTGGGGAAGGTGTGGGGCTCGATGGAGACCGCGTGCGCCAAGGCGAGGAGCAGGGCGAGGCGGCGTTCACGGACTGGGTGGACGCCGTGGTGGCGGAGGGTGTCCTCGGTGTAGAGGGAGTCCAGGAACTCGCGGCCGCCGACGCTGGGGCCGCGGTGGACGGCGCGCAGGAGGCGGCGGACGCGGGTGGGGTCCAGCAGCGGTGAGTCGCCGCAGGCCGCAGTGGGGTCCAGTTCGCGGCGGGTCAGCCAGCGGTGCAGCAGCCAGGCCTGGATCGGCGCGCCGTCCGGTCCCTCCGACCGGGTGCGCAGGAGCGGGTGGTGGTCGGCGTGCTCCTCGAACCCCTGCCCCGGGCCCTCGACGACGGCTTCGGCGCGGACAACGTGGTAGACGAGCGGCAGCAGCGTGAACAGCGCGCCCTCGGCGGCGGACAGCTCCAGCGACCGCTTCCCCAGCAGCCACCCCACGTTGTCGACGAACCGAGTCGGAAGATCCGCGTCGAACCACGGGTCGTCGGCCAGCGCTTCGGCCAGTTCGGCGTGCGCCCGCTCCAGCGCGGCGGCGATCTCGACGGCCTCGGTCAGCACGGGCTCGGGGTCCGCGACATGCCGCCAGACCCCGGACTGGGCGACCAGCCGGGGCCACCCGTCCAGGACGGGGGTTCTGCCGTGGTTGATGTACACATCGCCGCGAAGGTCGTTGCCGACCTGGATGTTGATGCCGTCCCCGTGCGCCGATTGCTCGACCAAGACCGAACCCCCTCGTGAGTCGGCCGAATTCTAGTCGCCCTCGATGTAGGCGTGCAGGTGCGCGGACGCCCGCAGCAGGCCCCTGGACTGCGCGTCCTGGGCCGCTCGCCGCTCCGTGATCGCCAACCTCAACGCCGCCGAGTCACCCGATTCCCGGAGGCCCGCGAGGACCTGGGCGATGCGGGCGAACGGGTAGCCCGCCGCGCGCAGGGTCGCGATGACCCGGGCGTCTCGCAGGTCCAGGGCGGTGTAGGTGCGGTAGCCGGTCCCCTTCTCGCGGGCGGGGTGGAGCAGACCCGCGAACTCCCAGACGCGCAGGGCGGAGGGGCGGATCGATAGGCGGCCGGCGACGTCGCCGATTCGCAAGGGGCCCTGGTCTTCGGTGGGGGTGTCGGCGACGGCTTCGAGTGCGGCGGCGGTGTCCTCGGTGGCTTGGCGGGCGGCGTGCAGGTCGGCGTGGGCGCGGTCCAGGCGGCGCAGGGCGGTGGACAGGTCCAGGGCGTGCAGCGAGCGCATGATGGCGGTGGCGGTCTCGCGGCCCGCGGCGGCGTCGAGGGCGCGGAAGGCCAGCAGGGCGTCGAGGTGTTCGCGGCCGTAGACGCGGTGGCCGGTGGGGGTGCGGGTGGTGGGTGGGAGCACGCCCGCGGCCTCGTGGTTGCGGATCTGCTGGGTGGAGACGCCGACGTGGCGGGCGAGGTCGACGGGGCGCAGGGTCATGGGCGCATGCCTACCATGTCGATTTGAGGGTTGACCAACGGTCTGGCGGCGATCCGCAGGTCAACTATTCATCGGCGGTTCAACGATACGGTTGAGGTCGTGAATTCAGACAACGCGATTCCCGAGTGCATTCGAGTCGTCGGCGCGCGGGAGCACAACCTGACCGGGGTCGACGTCGAGATCCCGAAGCGGCGGGTCACCGCCGTGACCGGGGTGTCCGGGTCGGGCAAGTCGTCGCTGGTGTTCGACACCGTGGCGGCGGAGGGGACGCGGCAGTTCCACGAGACGCTGCCCGCGTTCGTGCGGGGGTTCCTGCCCGGCCAGGGGCGGCCCGCGGTGGACCTGGTCGAGCACCTGCCCGCGACCATCGCGGTGGACCAGCGGCCGCTGTCGGGCGGGTCGCGGTCGACGGTGGGGACGATCACCGACATCGCGCCCATGCTGCGGCTGCTGTTCTCCCGGGGCGGGCAGCCGTTCGCCGGGTACTCGGACGCCTTCTCGTTCAACATGCCCGCGGGCATGTGCCCGGCCTGTGAGGGGCTGGGCAGGGTGGTCGGGATCGACATGGCCGCGTTCCTCGACGAGTCCAAGTCGCTCAACGGCGGGGCGCTGCTGGCGCCGATCTTCGGCATCGGCAAGTACGACTGGGTGGTGTTCGCCGAGTCCGGCAAGTTCGACATGGACAAGCCCGTGGCCGAGTTCACCGACGAGGAGCGCCGGGAGCTGCTGCACGCGAGCGGCGGCCCGGTGCCGGTGGAGTTCAAGGGCCAGACGGTCAACCTGACCTACGAGGGCGCGGTGGTGAAGTTCCGCCGACGCTACATCGATGTCGCCGAGGAGAAGAGCGACCGCACCAAGCAGATGGTGGCGCGGTACACCACCTCCGTGCGGTGCGAGGAGTGCGGCGGGACTCGGCTGTCCCAGGCCGCCCGGGACTGCGAGATCGAGGGGTTGTCCATCGCGGACCTCAACGCGATGGAGGCGGACGACCTGCTCGGCACGCTCAAGTCGTGGAGCCTGCCCGAGGTGCAGCCGGTCATCGACTCGGTGGTCGGGCTCGTCGGGCACCTGGTCGACATCGGCTTGGGCTACCTGAGCCTGGACCGGGCGACGGGCTCGCTGTCGGGCGGGGAGGCGCAGCGGGTGAAGATCGTGCGGCACCTGTCGAGCAGCCTCAACGACATGCTCTACGTGTTCGACGAGCCCAGCATCGGGCTGCACCCGCGCGACGTGCACCGGCTGACCCGGCTGCTGCACGCGTTGCGGGACAAGGGGAACACGGTCCTGGTCGTCGAGCACGACCGCGACGTGATCCTCGCCGCCGACCACGTCATCGACATCGGCCCCGGCGCGGGGGCCGCCGGTGGCCGCCTGTGCTACTCGGGCGACCTCGCGGGCCTGGCGGCGTCGGGGTCCCTGACCGGCGAGCACCTGTCCACCCGCACGGTCATCAAGTCCGCCGTGCGCGAGCCGACGGGCACGCTGGCGGTGTCGAACGCCCGCCACCACAACCTGCGCGGGGTCAGCGTCGAGATCCCCACCGGGGTGATGACGGTGGTCGCCGGGGTGGCCGGGTCGGGCAAGTCGAGCCTGGTCGGCGGGGCGTTCCTGGCCCAGCACCCGACGGCGGTGCTGGTCGACCAGTCCCCGCCCAAGGCCAACAAGCGGTCGACGACGCTGACCTTCACCGGGGTCGCCGACGCCGTGCGGACCGAGTTCGCCAAGGCCAACGGGGTGGCGCCCGCCCTGTTCAGTGCCAACTCGACCGGGGCCTGCGGCAACTGCGCGGGCCTGGGCGTGGTCACCACCGACCTGGCCAGCTTCGACGCGGTCGCCCAGGTGTGCCAGACCTGCGACGGCCGCCGCTTCACCGACGAGGTCCTGCGGTACCGGCTGCGCGGGCGCAGCATCAGCGACGTGCTGGAGATGACCGTCGCCGACGGGCAGGAGTTCTTCAAGGCCAACAAGAAGGTCTCGAAGGTGCTG
The DNA here is from genome assembly GCF_009745975.1 of Actinokineospora pegani. Lineage (GTDB taxonomy): Bacteria > Actinomycetota > Actinomycetes > Mycobacteriales > Pseudonocardiaceae > Actinokineospora > Actinokineospora pegani. Next base: position 155,582 of record NZ_WHOL01000086.1, read on the forward strand.
ACGGCGGTGGCCGACGTCGGTCTGGACTACCTGCGCCTGGGCCAGCCGTTGACCACGTTCTCCGGCGGGGAGTGCCAGCGGGTCAAGCTCGCCCCGCAGCTGCACACCCGGGGCGCGACCTACGTGCTCGACGAGCCGACGACCGGCCTGCACATGGCCGACGTGGGCAGGCTGCTGGGCGTTCTGGACCGGCTGGTGGACGCCTACGGGTCGACCGTCATCGTCATCGAGCACAACCTGGAGGTGATCGGGCACGCCGACTGGGTGGTCGAGCTGGGCCCGGAGGGCGGCAGGCACGGCGGGCAGGTGGTCTTCGAGGGCACCGCCGCCGACCTGGCGCTGGCGGGCACCGCGACGGGCGAGCACCTGCGGCGGTCGGCGCGGTGAGGTGCCCGGGTCCGGCCGGGGTCCCCGACCGGACCCGGGTCCCCGCTCCCGACAGGCACAGCTAGTGGTTCGGCTCAGAACGTTCGCCGTGTACCGGCGTGTCTGGGCGGGGCGCCGGAACGGCCGCGTACTGGATGTACTCGGTCGTTTCGGCAACCCGGTCAGGCGCGTCGTGGGCGGGTCACGTTCTGGACCGGGCCACTAGTTCACAGGCGACGCACGAAGCGGGCCCAGCGCGGCCGGACACGGTGGGCCCATGACACTCGTCGCCGACCGAGCCGTGCCCACCGGCGAGGGCACCCCTCCCCCGCCACCCGACCGCCGGTCGTGGCCGCGCCCGATCGGGCTGGGGGGTGCTGCTGGCGGGCACGGCCGTGCTGTACCTGTGGGACCTGAGCGCCTCGGGATGGGCGAACGCCTACTACTCGGCGGCGGCGCAGGCGGGTGGGGAGAGTTTGTCGGCGTGGTTCTTCGGGGCCACGGACGCCGCTGGTGGGGTCACGGTCGACAAGACCCCGGCGTCGGTGTGGGTGATGGGGCTGTCGGTGCGGGTCTTCGGGGCTCAGCCCGTGGAGCGTGCTCGTGCCGCAGGCGCTCGCGGGCGTCGCGTCGGTCGCGGTGCTCCATGCGGCGGTGCGGCGGACCTCCGGCGCGGGGGCGGGGTTGATCACGGGCGCCGCCCTGGCGCTGACGCCGGTGGCCGCTCTGATGGTCCGGTTCAACAACCCCGACGCGCTGCTCGTGCTGCTGCTGACCGCGGCGGCCTATTGCGTGGTCCGGGCCCTGGACAAGGCGAGTCCGAGGTGGCTGGTGCTCGCGGGCGCGGCCGTCGGGTTCGCGTTCCTGACCAAGATGTTGCAGGCGTTCCTGGTGCTCCCGGCGTTCGCGCTGGTCTACCTGCTCGCCGCGCCGACGACGCTGGGAAGACGGGTCGGGCACCTGGCCGCCGCGCTCGGCACCGTGGTGGTGGCGGGCGGCTGGTGGATCGCCGTGGCCGAACTGGTCCCGGCGGGCAGCCGGCCGTTCATCGGCGGGTCGCAGGACAACTCCATCCTCGAGCTCACCTTGGGCTACAACGGGATCGGGCGGCTCAACGGCGACGAGGTGGGCAGTGTCGGCGGTGGCGGTGGCGGTTGGGGCACCCCCGGCCTGGCCCGGCTGTTCGGCACGGAGATGGGCAGCGGGATCGCCTGGTTGCTGCCCGCGGCGCTGCTGGCCCTGCTGTGCGGGCTGTGGCTGACCCGCCGCGCACCGATCGCGCCCGGGCGGCGCTGGTCGTCTGGGGTGGCTGGCTGCTGGTCGCCGTGGCCGTGTTCAGCCTGATGAACGGGATCATCCACCCCTACTGCGCCGTGGCGCTGGCCCCCGCGGTGGCGGCCCTGGTCGGCATCGGCGCGGTCGAGGCCCGGCGGCGGCGCGGTCGGGCTGCTCGCGGCGGGCACGGCGATCACCGCCGTCGAGTGCTCGCTGCTGCTGGCCCGCCAACCCGACTGGTCGCCCTGGCTGCGGCCGGTGGTGCTGTTCGGCGGGCTGACCGCGGCGGTGCTGATCGTGGTGCTGCCCTCGCTGCCCCGGTTCGCCGACCGCGGCATCGCGGCGTTCGCGTTGATCGTGGTGTTGCTGGCCCCGGGCGCGTACTCGGTGGCCACCGCGGCGCGGTCGCACACTGGCGCGCTGCCGTCGGTCGGCCCGTCGAGCGGCATGTCCTTCGGCGGCGGGCGCGGAGGCGGGGCGGCCGGTGGACTGCTCGGGCGCGCCGACACCCAGCACCGAGGTCGTCGAGGCCCTGCGACGGGGTTCGGCGAACCACACCTGGGCCGCGGCGGTGATCGGGTCCAACAACGCGGCGGGCTACCAGCTCGCCGTCGAGCTGCCGGTGTTCGCCCTGGGCGGCTTCAACGGCACCGATCCCGCGCCCACCCTGGCCGGGTTCCAGCGGATGGTGGCCGACAACCAGGTGCACTGGTTCATTGATGGGCAGTTCCCGCGCGGCGGCTCCGGCAGCGACGCGGCGCACGACATCGCCGACTGGGTCGCGGCGAACTTCACCGCCATCGAGGTGGACGGCGTGTCCCTTTACGACCTGTCCGCGTGACGCGCCCCACGACCGCGCCGCGCACAGGTCGCGCACAGCCGGACCACACCGCCCACCCAGCGCCCGACCGCAGGCTCATCGTCATGACAGCGACTTCGGCTCTCCCCACGCGGCAGGTATCGCCGCGCGCTCCCGTGCGGGTCACCGGACCGGCCCCCGTCCTCGATGTGGTCGTGCCCGTGCACAACGAGGAGGTCGACCTGGAACCGTGCGTGCGGCGGCTGCACGCCCACCTCAAGGCGCGGTTCCCCTACCGGTTCCGGATCACGGTGGCGGACAACGCCTCCACCGACCGCACCGCCGAGGTCGCCGACGCGCTGGCCGAGGAGCTGCCGGAGGTGCGGTCGGTGCGGCTGGAGCAGAAGGGCCGGGGCCGGGCGCTGCACACCACCTGGCTCGGCTCCGACGCCGAGGTGCTGGCCTACATGGACGTGGACCTGTCGACCGACCTGGCCGCGCTCTCGCCCCTGGTGGCCCCGCTGATCTCGGGGCACTCCGACGTGGCGATCGGCTCGCGGCTGGCGCGCGGCGCGCGGGTGGCGCGCGGACCCAAGCGCGAGATCATCTCCCGCTCCTACAACATCATCCTGCGCGGCACCCTGCGCGTGCGGTTCTCCGACGCGCAGTGCGGGTTCAAGGCGATCCGGTCGGACGTGGCGCGCGCGCTGCTGCCGCACGTGGCCGACACCGGCTGGTTCTTCGACACCGAACTGCTCGTCCTGGCCCAGCGCGCGGGCCTGCGCATCCACGAGGTGCCCGTGGACTGGGTGGACGACCCGGACAGCCGCGTCGAGGTCGTCGCCACCGCCCTGGCCGACCTGCGCGGCATCGCCAGGGTCGCGCGCGGGCTGGCCACCGGCGCTATCCCGATCGCCCGGCTGCGCGAACAGCTCGCCCGCGGCGCCATCAACGTGGACCCGCCGGGGGTGCCGCCCAGGCTGCTGCGCCAACTGGCGCGCTTCGGCGCGGTCGGTGTCGCCAGCACCCTGGCCTACCTGGCGCTGTACGTGGTGCTGCGCGGCGGGATCGGCGCGCAGGCGGCCAACTTCGCCGCGCTGCTGGTGACCGCCGTGGCCAACACCGCGGCCAACCGGCGGCTCACCTTCGGCGTGCGCGGGTCCGGCGGCGCGGCCAAGCACCAGTTCCAGGGGCTGCTCGTGTTCGCCCTGGGCCTCGGCCTGACCAGCGGGTCGCTGGCGGTGCTGCACGGGCTCGGCGCGCCCAGCCGGGGCACCGAGGTCGTCGTGCTGGTGGCGGCCAACCTCGGCGCGACCATCCTGCGCTTCCTGCTGCTGCGCGGCTGGGTGTTCCGCCGTGCCGAAGACCGGTCCGTCCTCGAGGAGACGAGTGTGGAGACCGTTCGGTGACTATCACGCAGACCTTGCCCGCGGCCCCCTCCGCGCCCACCGCCGCCCCGGCGGGCCGGGCGCGGTGGGAGCGGCCGTCGCTGATCGCGCTGCTGGTGCTGACCGGCGCGCTGTACCTGTGGAACCTGTCCGCTTCCGGGTGGGCCAACGACTTCTACGCCGCCGCCGCACAGGCGGGCACCCAGTCGTGGAAGGCGCTGTTCTTCGGCTCGCTGGACGCGGGCAACGTGATCACAGTGGACAAGCCGCCCGCGTCGCTGTGGCTGATGGGGTTGTCCGGGAGGCTGTTCGGCTTCTCCTCGTTCAGCATGCTGCTGCCGCAGGCGCTGTGCGGGATCGGCTCGGTGTGGCTGCTGCACAGCGCTGTCCGCCGCTGGTCCGGCCCGGTGGCCGCGCTGCTCGCGGGCGCCGCGCTGGCGCTGACGCCGGTGGCCGTGCTGATGTTCAAGTTCAACAACCCCGACGCGCTGCTGGTGTTCCTGATGGTGTTCGGCGCGTACTTCACCGTGCGCGCCACGGAGACGGCGTCGTGGCGGTGGCTGGCGCTGGCGGGTGTGGCGGTGGGGTTCGCGTTCCTGGCGAAGACGTTGCAGGCGTTCCTGGTGCTGCCCGCGTTCGGGCTGGTGTACCTGATGGCCGCGCCGACAGGCCTGGGCAAACGGGTGCTGCACCTGCTGAGCGCGGTGGTGGCGCTGGTGGTGTCGGCGGGCTGGTTCGTCGTGGTGGTCGACTTGTGGCCCGCGTCGTCGCGGCCCTACATCGGCGGTTCCACCGACAACACCGAGTTGGACCTGGCGCTGGGCTACAACGGACTCGGCCGCGTGTTCGGCGGCCAGGGCAACGGCGGCGGGATGGGCGGCGGGAACACCGGCTTCGGCGGCGAGACGGGGCTCGGCCGCATGGTCAACACTTCGTTCGGCGCCGAGGTGTCGTGGCTGCTGCCCGCCGCGCTGATCGCACTGGTCGCGGGCCTGTGGTTCACCCGCCGAGCACCGCGCACCGACCGCACCCGCGCGGGTCTGCTGCTGTGGGGCGGCTGGACGGTCGTGACCGCGGTGGTGTTCTCCTTTATGCAAGGCACTGTTCACCCGTACTACGCGGTGGCGTTGGCCCCGGGCATCGCCGGGCTGGTCGGCATCGGCGCGGTGGAACTGTGGCGGGGCCGGGACAACCTGGCCGCGCGGATCGTGCTCGGCGCGCTGGTCGCGGTGACGGCGGGCTGGGGTTTCGTCCTGCTGAACCGGGTGCCGGAGTGGCTGCCGTGGCTGCGCTGGACCGTGGCGTCGCTCGGCGTGGGCGCCGCGACGGCGATCACCATGGGCGTGCACCGGTTCGCCCGCGCGGCGGTGGCGGTGGCGCTGGCGGCGCTGCTGGCCGGGTTCGGCGCGATGTCGGCGTACGCGGTGGCCACGGCCGCGACCGGGCACAGCGGGTCCATCCCGGCCTCCGGGCCGGTGTCGTCCCAGACGGGCGGCGGGTTCGGCGGCGGCGCGGGCGGCCAGGCCAACGCGGAACTGGTGCGCGCCTTGCGGGAGACCACGGGCACGTGGGCGGCGGCGAGCAACGGCTCGATGGGCGCGGGCAGCCTGCAACTGGCCAGCGGCCGACCGGTCATCGCCATCGGCGGCTTCAACGGCGGCGACCCGGCCCCCACCCTGGCCGAGTTCCAGCGCCACGTCGCCGACGGCCAGGTCCGCTACTACGTCCCCGGTGGCCGGGGTGGCGGTGGCGGCTCGATCTCCTCGTGGGTGGAGGCCACCTTCACCCAGGTCTCGATCGGCGGCGAGACCGTCTACGACCTGAGCCTGCCGCTGGGCTGAGCTTGGGGGACTTTCGACCCCTGCACCGGCGGCGTCGGGCGCGCGTAGGCTCCCACCCACTCAGACCCGACGCCGCTGGGAGGGCAACGCCGTGCGCTGCTGTTGGTGGCCCCCAGCCCGGGGCGGTGGCCGCCATCGCTGAACCCGGGGACGCGCGACCGCCCGTGCACAACCGCCTCCCCGGGCACGCGGACCTCTCCACCCGACCCGACTTCGAGGCCCTCCTCCACGTCCTGTGCGCCCACGCCACCGGCGACGTCCACCTGGATCTGGCCAGCCTCGACTTCATCGACGTCTCCGGCGTGATCGCCCTGCTCAACGCGGCCGCGACCCTGCCCGCGGGCTGTCACCTGGTGCTGGACAACGCGCCTGCCTCCATGCACCGCATCCTCGAGGTCCTCGGCCCGGAGGCCGCGGTCGCCGCCCTGCGCCTGTCCTGAGCCCGGGCTGCCGGGGCTCAGGACAGGCGCAGGGCGGCGGGCGACCGGCGTGTCCCGGCTCGACCGTCCACTCCCGCCCCCGCGAGGCCGCCACCGACGCACGACCCACTCGAACGGACAGACCGGTGGCGAAGACCACCGAGTCGACTGGGCCCCCTCCTGGCGCTCAGTGCCGGTCCAGGTCGAGCGCGTCGAGCAGGGCCGGGTCGCCGTGCAGGTCGATGGCGACCACCCGGCCCTCGCGGACGGTGAACTCGAAGGCGACCATGACCTTGCCCCGGTGCGACCAGACCGCGCCCGGCGTGCCATCGATGAGCATCTGGCGGGCAGCGGCGGCGCCGCCGTCGAAGAACCGGGCGACGGTGTCCGCGCCCGCCATCGCGGGCGAGCCCATCTCCAGGGCCGCGGCGTCGGGGCGGACGACCACGTCCGGGTCGAGCACCGACAGCAGGCGGGACAGGTCGCCCTCGCGGGAGGCGGCGAAGAAGGCCGCGACGACCTCGCGGCGGCGGGCCAGGTCGGGGTTGGGCTCCGGGTCGGCGGCGCGGGCCCGGCGGCGGCCGCGGCTGGCCAACTGGCGGGTGGCGGCCGGGGTGCGGTCGAGCACGGTGGCGATGTCGTCGAAGGGGACGCCGAACAGGTCGTGCAGGACGAACGCGACCCGCTCGGCCGGGGCCAGGGCGTCCAGCACCACGTCGAGCGCCTGCCCGACGACGTCAGTGCGCACGGCCTGGGCCTCGGGGCCGTCCGCGTCGTCGGGGCGGTCCGGCGGCTCGTCGGCGTCGAGCGGTGCGCGGGAGCGCAGGGTGTTGAGGCAGACGCGGGACACGATCGTGGTCAGCCAGGCCTCGGTGTTGCGCACCTCGGACCGGTCGGCCGCCCCGGCCCGCAGCCAGGCCTCCTGCACCGCGTCCTCGGCGTCGGCGGGTGAGCCGAGCACGCGCGTGGCCACCGCGACCAGCCTCGACCGGTGCGGTTCGAAAAAGTCGGAGCACACTGTCACAAACCCCCGTCCACCCGTGTCTGACCAATGAACACCTTGACACGACAGGAGCAGCACAGTGACCGCAGGTATCCAGTCCCTCGTCATCCCCGTCCGCGACGCCGCCGCGGCGACGGCGTTCCACCGGACGCTGCTGGGCGCCGACCCGCACACCGAGTCGCCCTACTACGTGGGCTTCACCGTCAACGGCCTGGAGATCGGCCTCGACCCGAACGGGCACGCCGCCGGGCTGACCGGCCCCACCCCGTTCTTCGGGGTCGACGACGTGGCCAAGGCCGTGGCCGCGGCGGTCGAGGCGGGCGGGACGGTCGTGTCCGAGCCCAACCAGGTCGCCGAGAACACCACCGTCGCCACCGTGGCCGACGCCGAGGGCAACCGGATCGGCCTCATCCAGGGCTGACCCCGGGCCGGGGGCTCAGCGCGCGCCGAGCATGGCCGCGACCAGCTCGGCGTAGCGCCTGCCCAGCTCCTCGGGTCCCGGCTTGGCCCCCGGGGTGTACCAGCGGGCCACGTCGACGCACAGCGACAGGATCGCGCGGGCGGCCGTGGGGATGTCGGCGACGGTGAACAGGCCGTCGGCGACCCCCTCGGCGATCAGGTCGCGCACGGTCCGCTCGGTGCGCCTGCGCAGGTCGGCGACGACCTCGAAGTCGGCCGGGCGCAGGGCGTGCAGCTCGTACTGCACGATCCGGGCCACCCGGTGCCGGGTGGCGTGCCAGGTGGTGAACCCGGCCACCAGGTCGCGCACGCGCGCGGCCGGGTCGCCGGGCCCGGCCGCGGCCGCGCTCACCATCGCCAGCGCCCGCTCGTGGCCGCTGCGGCTGATCGCGAACAGCACCGCGGCCTTCGACGGGAAGTGCACGTACAGGGCTGCGGGCGACATGCCCGCCGCCGTCGCGATGTCCCTGGTCGTCGTGGCGTGGAAGCCCCGCTCGGCGAAGGCGTCGACCGCCGAGGCCATCAGCCGCTTGGCGGCGTCGGGCCGCACGTCGGGCCACAGGTCGACCGGGTCGGTCATGCGGTGAGGCCCACCAGCGGGGCCAGCGCCGCCCGGTGCCGCCCCGGCGTGCCGAGGGCGATCTCGTCGGCCTTGGCACGCTTGAGGTACAGGTGCACCGGGTGCTCCCAGGTCATGCCGATGCCGCCGTGGAGCTGCAACGCCTCCTCGGCCGCGTGCACGGCCGTCTGCGCGCACAGCGCCTGCGCCACCCGCACGGTGATCTCCAGGTCCCGCGCGCCCGTGGCGAGCGCGTCCGCAGCGGCCCGGGCAGCCGCCCTGGCCAGGGCGACGCGCTGCCACAGGTCGGCGAGGCGGTGCTTGAGCGCCTGGAACGAGCCGACCGGGCGGCCGAACTGGTAGCGCTCCTTGAGGTAGGCCACGGTCGTGGTCAGGCACCACTCGGCGACGCCCACCTGCTCCGAGGCCAGCACCCCGGCGCCGACGAGCAGCGCCGCGCGGACGGCGGCCGCCCCGTCGCCCGCCAGCGCGACCGACGGCGACGCCGTCAGCTCGATGTCGGACACCGGGCGGGTCAGGTCGAGCGAGACGACCGGCTTGACGGTCGCGGTGGCCGCCTCGACCAGGTGCAGGACCGTGCCCGCGGGCACGATCAGCACGTCGGCGGCGGTCGCGTCGGCCACCGAGCGGATCGACCCGGACAGCGCGCCGCCGTGGTCGGACACCGGGGCCAGCGGGCTGCCGGGGAAGGCGGAGAGCGGCACGGCCAGCACGGCGGTCGCGGCGCCCTCGGCGAGCCGGGACAGCAGCGCCTCGGCGTTGGCGTCGGCGCCCTGCCCGAGCAGGTGCAGCAGCGTCGCCGAGGCGAGCACCGCGCTGCCCAGGAACGGCACCGGCGCGACGGACCGGCCCAGCTCCTCGGCGACGACGGCGGTCTCCCGCCAGCTCGCGCCCTGCCCGCCCAGCGCCTCGGGCACGGGCAGCGACGTCGCGCCGACCTCGACGGCCAGCGTGCGCCACAGGTCCAGGTCGAGCGGCTGGGCGGACTCCACCCGGCCGAGCACCTCGGCGGCGTCGGCGCGGTCGGCGAGCAGGGAGCGCACGCTGGCGCGCAACTCCTCCTCGACGTCGGTGTAGAGCAGGTCGGGCTCGCTCATCGGGGCAGGTCCTTCCACGCCACGTCCTTGTCCACCCGGGGCTCCGAGGGCAGGCCCAGGACGCGCTCGGCGATGATGTTGCGCAGGATCTCCGAGGTGCCGCCCTCGATGGAGTTGCCCTTGGCGCGCAGGTATCGGTACCCGGCGTCGCGGCCGGTGAAGTCGACGATCTCCGGGCGCACCATGGTCCAGTCGCTGTAGCGCAGCCCGTCCTCGCCGAGCAGTTCCACCTCGAACCCGGACAGCTCCTGGGCCAGGCGGGCGAAGGCGAGCTTCATCGCCGAGCCCTCGGGGCCCACCGAGCCCGCGGCGAGCTGCTGGCGCTGGCGGGCGCCCGCCAGCCGCAGGGCCTCGGACTCCACCCACAGCGCCGTGAGCCGGTCGAGCGCCTCGGGGGTGTGCAGCTCGGGCCGGGCGCGCCAGGTGTCGGCGACGACGCCGATCATGCCGCCCTCGCGCGGGGTGGCCCGGCCGCCGATGGCGACCCGCTCGTTCATCAGGGTGGTCTGGGCGACCTTCCAGCCCTCGCCGACCGCGCCGAGCCGGTGCGCGTCGGGGATGCGCACGTCGGTCAGGAAGACCTCGTTGAACTCGGCCTCGCCGGTGACCTGGCGCAGCGGGCGGACCTCGACGCCGGGGGCGTGCATGTCGCACAGGAAGTAGGTCATGCCCGCGTGCTTGGGCACGTCCGGGTCGGTGCGGGTGACCAGGATGGCCCACCGCGCGGTCTGCGCCTGCGAGGTCCACACCTTCTGCCCGGTGACCACCCAGTCGTCGCCGTCGCGGCGGGCGCGGGTGCCCAGGGCGGCGAGGTCGGAGCCCGCGCCCGGCTCGGAGAACAGCTGGCACCACACCTCCTCCCCGGTCCACAGCGGACGCAGGAAGCGCTGCTTCACCTCGTCGGAGCCGAAGGTGAGGATGGTCGGCGCCGCCATGCCCAGGCCGATGCCGATGCGCCGCGGGTCGTTGTCCGGGGCGCCCGCGGCCGCCAGCTCGGCGTCGACGACCTGCTGCAGCGCGCGGGGCGCGCCGAGACCGCCGAGGCCGACCGGGAAGTTGACCCAGGCCAGACCCGCGGCCCAGCGGGCGCGCAGGAACGCCAGGCGGTCGGTGGTCGCGGGGTCGTGCGCGGCGAGCAGGTCCGCGACGAGGCCGCGGACCTGCTCGGGCGTGGCGGGCGCGCTCACGCGGTGTCCCCCGGCTTGGGCACCAGCAGCACCACGGCCTCGGCGACGCAGGCGGGCTTGTCCGCGCCCTCGATCTCGATGGTGTTGCGCAGCACGACCTGGATGCCCTGGGCGCCGGGCTTGACCTCGACGACCTCCGAGCCCATGCGCACCCGCGCCCCCACCCGCACCGGCTGGGGGAAGCGGACCTTGTTGAGGCCGTAGTTGACGCCCATGAGGAAGTTCTCGAAGCGGTAGACCGTGGCCCCGAGCATGGGCAGCAGCGACAGCGTCAGGTAGCCGTGGGCGACGGTGCCGCCGAACGGGCCCCGCGCGGCCTTGTCGACATCGGTGTGGATCCACTGGTGGTCGCCGGTGGCGTCGGCGAACCGGTCCACCCGCTCCTGGGTGATCTCCACCCAGTCGCCGTGGCCCAGGTGCGTCCCGACCGCGGCCGGGATGGAGTCGGGTCCGTCGAAAATGTGCACAGTGTTCCCCTCGGCCCAGTGCTCTGCTTAGTCCCGTGGCCCGCCCGCGACGTAGATGACCTGGCCGGAGACGAACCCGGCCTCCTCCGAGACCAGGAACGACGCGGTGGCGGCGATGTCCTCCGGCGTGCCGACCCGGCCGACCGGGATCATCGCCGCGGCGCCCTTCTTGAAGTCCTCGAACGACGCGCCGACCCGCTCGGCGGTCGCCGCGGTCATGTCGGTGGCGATGAACCCGGGGGCGATCGCGTTGGCGGTGACACCGAACTTGCCCAGCTCGATCGCCAGCGTCTTGGTGAAGCCCTGCAGGCCCGCCTTGGCCGCGGAGTAGTTGGCCTGGCCGCGGTTGCCCAGCGCGGAGGTGCTGGACAGGTTCACGATCCGGCCGTACTTCTGCTCGGTCTGGTGCTTCTGCACCTCGCGGGTCATCAGGAACGAGCCTCGCAGGTGCACGTTGATGACCGTGTCCCAGTCGCTGTCGGTCATCTTGAACAGCAGGTTGTCGCGCAGCACGCCCGCGTTGTTCACCAGCACGGTCGGCGGCCCGAGCTTCTCGGCCACCTCGGCCACCGCCGCGGCGACCTGCTCGGCGTCGCTGACGTCGGCCCCCACGCCGATCGCCTTGCCGCCCTCGGCCTCGATGGCCGCGACAGTCTCCTGGGTGCTCGCCGCGTCCAGGTCGATCACCGCGACCGCGAACCCGTCCTTGGCGAGCCGCTTGGCCACGGCGGCGCCGATGCCGCGCGCGGCCCCGGTCACGATGGCGGTACGGGCCTGAGCCACAAGATCCTCCCAGATCATCGACGACGTCTGTGCACTAAGCAAGCGCTTAGCAAGCTACCCCCGCACCGCCGGGCTGTCCACCGTTCCTCTCACACGAGCGACCGCCGATCCCGCAACGCCAACCGCAGCAACGTGAGCGCGCTCCCGGACAACCTCGGCTCGAGCCGCCGAACGGCTTCGTCGGTGAAGGGGACATCCCGCCCCACCGCGCCCTCGTCATTGACAGCCACCCGGTCCGCGAACAACACGTCGAACGTGTCCCCGTCGACCACCGCGACAGTGAGCTGGCCCGCGCCGAGCTCCAGCGGCTCCATCACGAGCCCGTAGTGGGAGACCCGGAACCGCCCACGTCGCTTGGCCGCCTCGAACCGCGTGAAGGGAGGCCGGGTGTAGTCGACCGGGTCGACGCCGTCGTGCTCCGGGTCGCCGAGGAACTCCTCGGAGAACTCCCGCATGATCGTGTTCCACAGCGACAGGTCCGCACGGGGGTCGGCGGTGGCGGGCTGGAACTCCCCCGCGGGCAGCACATGCGCCAACCCACCCCCGTCTGCCACCTTGGCGCTGTCGCGCTCGTGCAGCACGAAGGTGTGTTCCCCCCGCCTCCCCCGCCGGATGGTCAACGTCGAGATCCCCGGCGACATCAACAGGGCCGCCGGGTCGAACGGCATCCCGATCGACCGCCGCACCGGCAGCTCGTCCCACCCGGGCGCTTCCCGCCCACCCGCGGCCCACGCCGCCTTGAACTCGTGCGCCACCGCCTGCTTCACGTCGAACACCGAGAAGAACGCGGTCATCCCGAACCCGAACGAGGCACCCGGCCCCACCTCGGTCAACCGGTAGCTCGGTCGGTTCTCCATCAACCGCGGCCGCACCACGTCCCGCACCGCCCGGCTGTACCCGCGGTAGGGCACCCCGAGATCGGTCAACGGGACGAGGTGCTCGACCTCCAACGCCCCCGGCTGCGCCGCCTCCACCCACCGCAATCGCACCTCGTCCAGCGGCACCGGCTCATCCCACAGCCACCCGGGCCCGGCGAGCACGTGCCCCCCAGGAGCCCTGACCTCCTCCGGGTACAACCACGCCGCCAACTCCGACAACTCCCGCCCCCGAACCCCCTCGGGAGACCGCATCCGCAGCCACTCCTCCCGACTGCGCCGGATCGCCTCCCCCGACTCCCAGGTGGAGACCGTGGTCCGGTCGACCCCCAGCGCCGCGGCCAGGCTCTCCCGCGTGTGTCCCGCCGCCTTCCTGGCGGTGGCGAACCCAGTCCTGCGGTGTGCTCTTCCCATCGATCCTTCCCTTGGTCGTGGCATTGCCTCGAACCTGACCGCTGGCAGCAGCCGCGCGGACCACTGCCACTGGGGCCGGAGGGTGGGAGCAAGAGGCCGGAGCGCTTAGCATCGGGGGCATGGCGACCTTCGGCGAACTGATCCCCGGGCAGAAGCTGCGCAAGGTGACCGAGGAGGAGGGTGGCAGCGGGCAGTTGGCCGAGCCGCGCGGGCCGTTGGACCTGGATTCCGGTGTGGTGTTCCTGCCCGCCAAGCCCGCGGCCGAAACGGACAAAAGTGACGACCGTCAGAAGAATGCGGAATAATCCCCCGGCGGATTTCCGTCACACCGCTGAGCGCGTGCTTTTGTCAGATTTCGGCAGGACCGCCCACGGACTCTGACGGGACGCCGTAAACGCGGAGGGTGGCCTCCACGAAGACGTCCTCCAATTCGGGCAGGGCGGCCGCGCCCTTGGCGCGCAGACAGGCGCGGATGCTGTCGCCCATGCCGCCGATGAGCACGTGCAGGAGTTCGTCGGACACCTCGGCGACGGGGCTGCCCTGGGCCTTGGCCACGGCGTGGGTGGCGCGGAAGAGCAGGACGAACTGCTCGCGGCTGGCGATGACCTGGTCGAGGGTCTCCGAGCCCGCGCGCAGCGTCTCGATGTGCACCGCCCAGCTCGCCTCCGGCGCCGAGGCCAGCACCTTGAGGTAGGCGCGCAGACCCGAGCGCAGCCGCACCCGCCAGTCCTGGCCGGAGACAGCGGACTCCGCGCTGCCCACCGCTTTGACGACATCGGCCACGCCGTAGTCGATCGCGGCCAGGAAGCAGTCCAGCTTGCCGGTGAAGTGCTCGTAGAAGGTGCGGCGGGACACGCTCGCCCGCTCCACGAGGTCCCCGATCGTCATCTCGGGGTAGCCCTTGTTCGCCGCCGTCCACAGCGCCGCGCGCAGCAGTCGGCCGCGTTGGGAGGCGCGGACCTGCTCCGGGTCTAGGCGGTGCCTGCCGCTGGGCAGGGGCCCCCCGTCGTCCGGCAGGTCGTCGAAGGTCGGCGTGGGTGCGGAGCTCACCGCTCCAGCCTACCGCCACCCGGCTTGTCACGAGCCGAGCAAACGCGCGCCGAGCGGCGCCCAAAGGCTGGCCAGTTTATCTGTAAATCGACGTCCGGCTTGTCCGGAACTAGATAGGTATCGTAGCGTTCCTATCGTCCTTATCCCTTTCCCTGACCTGCCAGATTCGCTTGTCATCATTGTTGGGCTCTCACAAGTCGGAGGACAACGAATGTCCGGAATACGAGGACGGTCCCGCAGCGGGCTGCGCAAGGCTGTCGCGGCCGCCGCCGTCGCGGCGGGGGTGGCGGCGGGCACCTGGGCGATCATGCCCGCGGCCCAGGCCATCCCGGTTGACGAGGTGCCACCGATCGGCGCGGACTCGGGGCGGTTCGCACTCCCGATCAGCTGTGCGATCACCCTGCCCGAGTTCGGCGACATCAAGGTGCTGGACCTGCCCACCACCGTGGACATCCAGGGCGTGGCGCCCACCCAACTGCGCCCCGGCCAGCAGTTCTACCTGACCCAGGGCAAGGGCGGGATGATCTTCCCCGAGTTCCTGCCGACGCTGGCGGGCCTGGTGGGCATCGGCAAGGTCGACGCGAACCTGATCGAGATGAACATCGGCGCGAAGAACGCCAGCCCCTCGGTCATCAACATCTCCCCGGAAGGCGGCCTGCTGCTGCCCGACATCCCGCTCGAGATGGGCAAGAAGCTCGACGTGCGGGTGCCGCAGGACGGCGGCGTGTTCGACGACATCGGCCCGTACACCGCGCCGAGCGACGGCGTGGTCACCCTGCAGTTCGACAGCGCGCTGGTCGACATCACGCTCAAGGCCGACTGGGGCCTGCGGCTCAAGGTGAAGGCCGTCTGCCTGCCGGTGGCGGGCAACGCCCTGCTGTCGATGGCCGTCGGCGGCGAGCCCGGCGGCGAGCCGCTGGCCTTCCACGGCGTGCCGATGGACCACTACCAGCCGGTCGAGGCCAACAACCAGGTCGGCATCATCAACTCGCCCTACAAGTGCACCATCCTCGGCAGCCCGTTCGACGTGGGCATCGCGGTGGGCGCGAACACGCCGCTGTCGGTGAAGAAGGGCGGCCAGATCGTGTTCACCAACGCCTCCGGCGCGCTGGTGATCCCGAAGGCGACGGTGGACGAACTGATCGGCGCGGGCTTCGAGAGGATCAGCGGCACGGTCAACGCCCTCAACCTCAACGCCGAGGGCGGCTCGCCGAAGGTCAGCAACGTGCTGGGCAGCAGCTTCCCGATCCCCGAGACCACGCTGGTCTCCGGCCAGGACATCACGATCCCGCTGCCCCCGGAGGGCACGCTGACGGCGGGCCCGTGGAGGCCGGACCCCGGCTCCTCGCACGTGAAGCTCTCGCTGGGCACCGCGGAGGCCGACCTGGTCTTCGACGGCGGCGCGCCGACCAAGGCGAGCTGCGCGACGCCCTCGCCGGAGGTCATCCTGCTCGACGCCCCCGTGACCAACTAGGTCCGCACCGCTCAACGGAACGGGAATGACGAACCCGCCGGTCGCCATGGGCGCCGGCGGGTTCGTCCCCCCACCCGAGCAACGCCCTCGCCGCGGCCAAAGCACTCAAGGCCGCGGTGTTCCTGGCGGGCGCGAAGAGATCAGGCGTCGGTGATGGCCCCGGCCTCCTGCAACGCGGTCGCGCAGGCCATCAGGACGATCGACGGTTCCACATCCTCGCGGAACAGCGTGATCATGCACTCCTCCAGGTTCGCTTGCGCGCCCACGGAACATGCCTCTTCCGCTTCGGCGCCGGTGACGAGGTTGCCTTCGAGGTAGGCGAGACATGCCTGCTCGTCGGCGTGCGCGGGGGTGGCGGCCACGACCGGAAGCGCGGTGGCGGACAACGCGAGGGCGGCGGTGACAGCCAATCGGCGGAGAGAGACCACAGCGAGGCTCTTTTCATGATCGAGGATGGAAGCGAGTCATCGGCCGAGTTCCTCGGCCGATGGCGCAGTACACATCGGACCGAGTACTTTCACCCACCAGAGTGGACTCAACCACCCTCCACTCAGGACCACACCGCCGCGTGGAAGACCCGGCCCCACCACTGCCCACCCAAGCCCTAGAACAACTCCAACTCGGCGTGCATCTCCCACACCAGGATCTCCGCGCCCTCCGGACCCGCGGTCACCCGCTGCCCCCCGGTCGCGGAGAGCCGGGCGGCGTCGCCGGTCCCGAGCACACCGGAGCCCTCCAGTTCGACCGACCCCACCGGCACGAACACGTGGACGAACGGCGCCTCCGGCAGCGTGACCACCCCGCCGGGACGGACGCGGGCCGCGTGCAGGGCAGCGTGCTCCTGCCCGATCCGGATAGCCGCGGCGCCCTCGTGCTTGGCCATGCCGGAGGCAACCGGGACCAAGCCGCCGGAGAGCAGTTCGCCGTCGATCTCCACCTGCTCGTACCCCGGCTTGGCCCCAGCCTGGTCCGGCACCACCCACATCTGGACGAAGTGGACAGGCTCGGCGTGCTCGGGGCCGCCGGAGACGCGCCAGGAGTCGTTCTTCTCCGAGTGGAGGATGCCCCGGCCTGCGCTCATCCGCTGGGCCAGGCCGGGGTAGATGATCCCGTTGTGCCCCTCGGAGTCCTGATGCACCAGCGCTCCTCGCAGGACCCAGGTGACGATCTCCATGTCGCGGTGGGGGTGTGTCTCGAAACCCGCGCCGGGGGTGACGATGTCGTCGTTGTTGACCAGCAGCAGGCCGTGGTGGGTGTTCGCCGCGTCCTGGTGGCGGCCGAACGAGAAGGAGTGCTTGGAGTCCAGCCAGGAGATGTCGGTCTTGAACCGGTCGTCCGCGCGCCGCACGTCCACGCCAGCCATGGGTCCTCCAAGTAATTGAGAGCTTGACTAGATCGTGCGCCAAGCTGATTGCTTTGTTAACTACTGGTGCCGCCCGGTCTGAAGACGCGCAGGCCAGGTGCGCGGAGACCGCGGGTGGGCAGACGCGGTCGAAGGCCCGGGTGGCGAGCTTGGCGCTGCCCCGGGCGCGGACGTTGACGTCGATCTTGCCGCGACCCGCGAGCGGAGCGCTGAGGCGGTCCACCTGCCCTCCCCCGCGCGGTGTCGCCCGCGGGCCGGGTCGCGCAGACTTGGCATCACGTGCGGGATCACGCAGTATTCAGCGGGTCCACGCGCAGCGTCACGCGATCGGGGAGGCCGGATGGACGAGCCAACGGTGGTGGCCGTCGACGTCGGCGGCACGTCGGTGAAGGCGGCGCTCGTCGGCGCGGACCTGGAGCCGCTGCGGGCCGAGCGCCGTCCCAGCACCCGCGAGGGCGGGGCCGTCGCGGTGGGGCCGATCGCCGAGCTGATCCGGGAGCTGGCCGACGGCCAGGACACGGCCGGGGTCGGTGTGGTGGTCCCGGGCATCGTCGACGACACCGCCGGGGTGGTCCGCGACGCGGTCAACCTGGGTTGGCGCGAGCTGCCGCTGCGCGAGCGGCTGGCCGCGGCGACCGGCCTGCCGGTGCGGATCGGGCACGACGTGCGCGCGGGCGGCCTCGCCGAGTTCACCGTGGGCGCCGCGGCGGGCCTGGACAACGCCCTGTTCCTGGCCATCGGCACCGGCATCGCCGCCGCGGCCATGGTCGACGGGCGGATGCTCGCCGCGGGTGGCTACGCCGGGGAGGTCGGGCACGTCGTGGTCGACCCCGGCGGCGAGGTCTGCGGCTGCGGCGCCACCGGCTGCCTGGAGACCTTGGCCGCCGCCCCCGCCCTGGTCCGCCGCTACACCTCGCTGACCGGCGTCACCCGCACGGCCGCCGACATCGCCGCCCGGCTGTCCGGGGACCCGGCCGCCGCCCGGGTGTGGTCCGACCTGACCGAGGCCCTGGCGATCGCCCTGCACACCGCCACCAGCCTGTTCGGCCCCGAGCGGATCGTGCTGGGCGGCGGGCTCTCCGAGGCCGGGGACGCGCTCGTCGGCCCGGTCGCCGAGGCGCTGCGCGGCAGGCTCACCTTCCACCGCGGGCCCGAGGTCGTCCGCGCGCGCCTGGGCCAGGACGCGGGTCGCGTCGGCGCGGCGCTGCTGGCCTGGGCGGCCACCGGGGAGCGGGGTGTGGGCCAGGGCTGACACGGAACCCGGGAGCCGCGGCACTTGCGAGCACATTGGCCCCGGCTGGCGCGACGTTGTCGTGACCCGCTCCCAGGGACGTGTTCGGCGGCGCCCCCGGACTCACTCACTGGTTGAGCGGGCCAGGCCGACGCCTCGCCCTGGCGGTACTGGACGGCCCGGGACGGGCTGCACGCGGCGGCCGTGGCCTCCTTGCGGGCGGCGAGGGGCCGATCGGTGCGGGGCCCTCCGGGAGGCAGGTGGGGCCGAGGACACTGGTCCCGCGTTCGGCCTCGTGCCCCTTGTGGGCCGAGCCCGCGAACGTGGCGACTATGTCGTCGACAACCTCGCACGGGTCGCTGGGCACGGTGGTCGGGCGCTGCGGGGTGGGCTCCCACACGGCGCCGCCCGCGAGGGGCACGCGCGCGGTGGCGTTGCGGCGGGCGACATCGCCCGCCAGTGCGCAGCCCCGGGCGCGGTCGAGCGTCCGCTCGGTCTCGGTCCGGACGAGCACCACGCAGGTGCCCAGGGAGCGGGTGTCGACCTCGACCAAACTGGAGCCGGGGTCCTGCGGCGCGGTTGAGAACGAGTCGTACCGCTCGTCGGGGCCTGACCGAGCCACTTCTGATGCGAGGCCAGGCCTTCCCGAGCCCACCTCGCCTGGATTAGGAGTCCATAGTGGTCACTCAGACCAGGGGCAGGGTGTTGGGCCGCCAGACCCCGTCG
Source organism: Actinokineospora pegani (assembly GCF_009745975.1). Classification (GTDB taxonomy): domain Bacteria; phylum Actinomycetota; class Actinomycetes; order Mycobacteriales; family Pseudonocardiaceae; genus Actinokineospora; species Actinokineospora pegani. The sequence continues at coordinate 174,379 of NZ_WHOL01000086.1, forward strand.
TGGGCCAGGGCGGCGGCGCGGCGCTCGTCGGGGACCCGCCCGTAGGTCGTGGTGCGCTGACGGGCGGGGCGGCCCGCCTTGGCGGCGAGGGCCTCCAGGTCGGCGATGGTCTTGTAGCTGCCGTTGTCGCTGCCCGCCATGCGGCTGATGGTCTCCTCCATCAGGGTGCCGCCGAGGTCGTTGACACCGCCGTTGAGCACGTCGACCACGCCCTCGTCGCCGAGCTTGACCCAGCTCGTCTGGATGTTGGGGATCTTGCCGTGCAGCAGGATCCGGGCCAGGGCGTGCACCGCGCGGTTCTCCAGGTGCGTGGGGCCGGGACGGGCGATGCCCGCCAGGTACAGGGGCGCGTTGGTGTGCACGAACGGCAGCAGCACGAACTCGGAGAAGCCACCGGTCCGGTCCTGTAGGCGGCCGAGCAGCTTGAGGTGGGCGACCCAGTGCGCCGGGGTGTCGACGTGGCCGTACATCATCGTCGAGGTGGTGGGGATGCCCAGCTCGTGCGCGGTGGTGACGACCTCGATCCACGCCGAGGTGGGCAGCTTGCCCTTGGTGAGCACCCAGCGCACGTCGTCGTCGAGGATCTCGGCCGCGGTCCCGGGCAGCGAGTCCACACCGGCCTCGCGGGCCCCGGTGAGCCAGTCGCGGATGGACAGGTTGGTGCGGCCCGCCCCGTTGACGACCTCCATCGGGGAGAACGCGTGCACGTGCAGGCCGGGGGCGCGCTGCTTGACCTCGGCGGCGATGTCGAAGTACGCCGTGCCGGGCAGGTCCGGGTGGATGCCGCCCTGCATGCAGACCTCGGTCGCGCCCACCGACCACGCCTGGTCGGCGCGCTGGCCGACCTGGTCCAGCGACAGCGTGTAGGCGTCGGCGTCGGTGCGGCGCTGGGCGAACGCGCAGAACCGGCAGCCGGTGTAGCAGACGTTGGTGAAGTTGATGTTGCGGGTCACCACGTAGGTCACCTCGTCGCCGACCGCGTCGCGGCGCAGCCCGTCGGCCAGGGCCGCCAGCGCCTCGATCTCCGCGCCGGGTCCTGCCGAGAGCAGGGTGAGCGCGTCGGGGTCCGACAGCCCGGCCGGGTCGGACTCGGCGTGGCGCAGCGCGGCCAGGAACTCGGGGCGGGCCGCTCCCCCGGCCCCGACCGCCGACGCGCCCGCGGCGACCTTGCCGCGCAGCTCGTCCCAGTCGCCGTAGACGGAGTCGAAGTCGTCGCGGCGGTCGGCGGTGCGGCCCTCGGTGTCGATGGCGGTGTTCAGGTCGGTGCGCCCGGCGGCGGTGAGCGCGACCTCCGGCTCCTGCCACGGGCGGCCGACCAGCGGCGCGGACTCCACGGCCAGACCGGTCGCCGGGTCGGCGAGCGCCTCGACGTGCGGGCGCAGCCTCGGGTCCAGCCACGGCTCGCCCTTGGTCACGTACTCCGGGTAGATGGTCAGCCGCTCGGCCAGCCGGAAACCGGCGTCGGCGGTGCGCGCGGCCAGCTCCTCGATGTGCGGCCAGGGCCGCTCGGGGTTGACGTGGTCGGGTGTCAGCGGCGACACGCCGCCCCAGTCGTCGACGCCCGCGCGCACCAGCAGCCCGAACTCGCCGCCGATCAGGTTCGGCGGGGCCTGGATGCGGACCCTGGGCCCCAGCACGACCCTGGCGACGGCGACGGTGGCGGCCAGCTCCTCGGCCTCGGCGTCGGGCATCCCGCGCATCGCGGTGTCCGGCTTCGCCCGGAAGTTCTGGACGATGACCTCCTGCACGCCGCCGTACTGGCGGGCGACCCGCCGGATGGCGAACAGCGACTCCACCCGGTCGGCCAGTGTCTCGCCGATGCCGATGAGGACGCCGGTGGTGAACGGGACGGCGCTGCGCCCGGCGTCCTCGAGCACCCGCAGCCGCACCGCCGGCTCCTTGTCCGGGGAGCCGTGGTGCGGGCCGCCCGGCTTGGCCCACAGGTCGGTCGAGGTGGTCTCCAGCATCATGCCCATCGAGGGGGCCACCGGCTTGAGCCGCTGCAGGTCCGACCAGGACAGCACGCCGGGGTTGAGGTGCGGCAGCAGGCCGGTCTCCTCCAGCACCCGGATCGCCATGGCGCGCACGTAGGACAGGGTGTCGGGGTACCCGGCGGCCTCGAGCCACTCGCGGGCGGCCGACCAGCGGTCCTCCGGACGGTCGCCCAGGGTGAACAGGGCCTCCTTGCAGCCCATCGCCGCGCCCTGGCGGGCGATCTCGAGCACCTCGTCCGGGCTGAGGAAGGGGGCGGGCAGCCGGTGCGGCACGGTGGCGAACGTGCAGTAGTGGCAGCGGTCGCGGCACAGCCGGGTCAGCGGGATGAAGACCTTGCGCGAGTAGGTGATGACGCCCGTGCGGCCCACCGCCTCGAGACCGGCGTCGCGCACCCGGGAGGCGGTGGTGAACAGGTCGTCGAGGTGTTCGCCCCTGGCGTGCAGCAGCACCTCGGCCTCGGTGCGGTCGAGGGCGACCCCGTCGCGGGCCCGGCGCAGGGCTCGGCGGAGCGCGGAGTCGGTCGGCACCAAGGCGCGGGCGTCGCTCATGCCCCCAGGCTAGTCACGCAGGCGGGAGCCGCCAGGGAGCGCGGGCGGTGATCTGGCACATGACCACCGGGGACAGCCGCCGGGTCGGGTGACAGCAGCGCCCCGACCGGGGGCGGTCGGGGCGCTGCCGTCATGGCTTCTCTAGCTGGGAAGCGCGGACTCCAGGGCCTTGCGGGCGCGCTTCGGCGCCCCCTCGACCGCCCGGCGGGCCTTGCGCGCCTGCTTGCCGCTGTCGGCGACGGCGGCCTCGAACGCCTTGCGGGCGTCGTCCGCCGCACCCGTCACGGCCTTGCGGGCGCGCTTGGGGGCCTTGCCCAGGGTCGCCCCGACCGAGTCGGTCGTCCCGGTGGTCCAGGCGCTGAGGTCCTGGGCGGACTTGGACGCCTGGCGCCCGGCCCGCTTGGCCCGCCACCCCAGCGAGGGCTTGCCCTCGGTGTCGACGGCGGCCAGGAGCAGACCGCCGAGCACGCTCAAATTCTTGAAGAAGTGGATCTGCTGCTGCTGGCGGACCGCGGGGTCCTTCTCCTCCCAGAACCGGTGCGCGACCAGCGTGGTCGGAACCGTGCTGCCGGACAGCAGCAGCGCCGACAGCCGGGGGAACTTGCCCAGCGCCAGCAGCACGCCCGCGCCCACCTTGACCGCGCCGTCGATCCGGACCAGCGCCACCGGGTCGGTGGGGACCTGCTGCGGCAGGCTGGGGCCGACCTTGTCCACGGCGTCGGTCAGGAACGGCTTGCTGGCCTCGACGTGGGCCTCCGGGTTGCGCAGGACGTTGATGCCCCCGACGATGAAGATGCCAGCGAGCATGGGTCGCGCGATTCTGCGCAGGATCATCCCGGCCCGCCTCCTCTCTCTGCTCGGTTCTCTGTGCTCGGTTCTGTGCTCGGGACCGGGTCTAGTCGATGCGGTCCTTGGTCTGCGCCACGAGCTCGCGCACGTGCTCGATCGAACCGCACCCGGCCTCCATGCGCTCGGCGCGCACCTTGGTGAACCGCTCGCCCAACTCCTGGCGGCGGGCCACCGCGACGGTGTCGCGCGCGTCGTTGAGGATGGTGCGCTCCTCCTCGTCGAGGTGGTGGTTGATGTTCGTCACCAACTCTTCGAGGGCGTCCTCCCACTTGTCGGAGCTGGTGTCCTGGACCTCCATCAGCTCCAGCAGCGCGACGTGTCCCTCGGCGTGCTCTTCCGCCCCGTGCTCGACCTCGTCGTCGTCGACGTTCTTGTACCGGCGCAACGCCGGATACACCTCGGACTCCTCGGCCTCGGCGTGCGCGACGAGCACCTGGGCCAGTTCCCCGAGCAGCTTCGCCCGGTCGTTGGTGCGGTCGCGCAGACCGCGGAACAGGTCCTCGAACCGGCGGTGGTCGGCGAGGATGAGGTCGATGACGTCCGTCGTCGTGGTGGTGGGCATGTGGTGGGCCTCCGTGCTCGGGATACCTGTTGTGGGTACCCAAGTCGCCCGCCGGTCAACCCCCGGGCGCGCCATCCCGGGTGCTGGCTGTCCGGCCCGCCTCACCGGCGGCCCGCCCGGGCGGGGTGACCCCGCCCGGGCGGGGTGACCCCGCCCGGACGTGCGAACGGCGCGGCCCCTACTCCGAGCCAGCCTCGATGTCGCCCTCGACCTCCAGGTACAGCCGCTGCAGGGCGGCGAGGGTCTCCGGGTCGGGTTCGGCCCACATCTTGCGGTCGGCCGCCTCCAGCAGGCGCTCGGCGATGCCGTGCAGGGCCCACGGGTTGGACTCGGTGAGGAACTTGCGGTTCTCCTCGTCCAGCGCGTAGGTCTGGGCCAGCTTGTCGTACATCCAGTCCTGCACCACGCCGGTGGTGGCGTCGTAGCCGAACAGGTAGTCGACGGTGGCGGCGAGCTCGAAGGCGCCCTTGTAGCCGTGGCGGCGCATGGCCTCGATCCAGCGGGGGTTGACCACGCGGGAGCGGAAGACGCGGTTGGTCTCCTCGGACAGGGAGCGGGTGCGCACGGCGTCGGGGTTGGTGCTGTCGCCGATGTAGGCGGCGGGGGCCTTGCCGGTGAGCGCGCGGACCGTGGCGATCATGCCGCCGTGGTACTGGAAGTAGTCGTCGGAGTCGGCGATGTCGTGTTCGCGGGTGTCGACGTTCTTGGCGGCGATGTTGATGCGCTTGTAGGCCGACTCCATGTCGTCCCTGGCGGCCACGCCGTCGAGGTCGCGGCCGTAGGCGAAGCCGCCCCAGACGGCGTAGACCTCGGCGAGGTCGGAGTCGTCGCGCCAGTTGTGGCTGTCGATGAGCGGGAGCAGGCCCGCGCCGTAGGCGCCGGGCTTGGAGCCGAAGATGCGCGCGGTGGCCCGCCGCTCCCCCTTGTCCGCCTCGGCGGTGACGTGGGCGCGGACGAAGTTGTCCTCTTCGGACTCGTCGAGCCCGGCGATGAGCCGCACCGCGTCGTCGAGCAGGTAGACCACGTGCGGGAAGGCGTCGCGGAAGAAGCCGGAGATGCGCACCGTCACGTCGATCCGGGGCCTGCCCAGCTCGGCCAGCGGGATGACCTCCAGCGAGCTGACCCGCCGCGAGGCCTCGTCCCACACCGGCCGGGCGCCCATCAGCGCCAGCACCTCGGCGATGTCGTCGCCCGCGGTGCGCATCGCCGAGGTGCCCCACACCGACAGCCCGACCGAGCGCGGCCACTCGCCAGTGTCCTTGCGGTAGCGCTCGACCAGCGAGTCGGCCATCGCGTACCCGGTCTCCCAGGCCAGCTTGCTGGGCACGGCCTTGGGGTCGACCGAGTAGAAGTTGCGGCCGGTGGGCAGCACGTTGACCAGGCCGCGCAGCGGCGACCCGCTCGGGCCAGCCGGGACGTAGCCGCCCGCCAGCGCGTGCAGCACGTTGTCGATCTCGTCGGTGGTGCGCGCCAGCCGGGGCACGATCTCGACCGCGGCGAAGGTCAGCACCTCGGCGACGGCCGGGTCGGCGGTGACCGAGGAGACCCGCGCCGGGTCCCAGTCGAGGTCCTCCATGGCCTGCACCAGCGCCAGGGCCCGGGCGTCGATCTCGTCGGTGCGCACCCGCGACTCCGAGCCGTCCTCGGACAGGCCGAGCGCCTCGCGCAAACCGGGCAGCGCCGCGGCCTGCCCGCCCCACATCTGCCGGGCGCGCAGCATGGAGTTGACCAGGTTGACCCTGGCCGCGCCCGTGGGCGCCAGGCCGAGGGTGTGCAGGCCGTCGCGGATCTGGACGTCCTTGATCTCGCACAGCCAGCCGTCGACGTGCAGCAGGAAGTCGTCGAACTCGGCGTCGTGCGGGCGGTCGTCGAGGCCCAGGTCGTGGTCGAGCTTGGCGGCCTGGATGAGCGTCCAGATCTGGGCGCGGATGGCGGGCAGCTTGGCCGGGTCCATCGCGGCGATGTTGGAGTGCTCGTCGAGCAGTTGCTCCAGCCGGGCGATGTCGCCGTAGCTCTCCGCGCGGGCCATCGGCGGCACCAGGTGGTCCACCAGGGTGGCGTGCGCGCGCCGCTTGGCCTGGGTGCCCTCGCCCGGGTCGTTGACCAGGAACGGGTAGACCAGCGGCAGGTCGCCCAGCGCGGCGTCGGGGCCGCAGGAGGCGGACAGGCCGAGGTTCTTGCCCGGCAGCCACTCCATGTTGCCGTGCTTGCCCAGGTGGACCATGGCGTGCGCGCCGAAGGTGCGCTGCACCCACTGGTAGGCGGCCAGGTAGTGGTGGCTGGGTGGCAGGTCCGGGTCGTGGTAGATCGCGACCGGCTTCTCGCCGAAGCCGCGCGGGGGCTGCACGATCAGCACGACGTTGCCCGCCCGCAGCGCGGCCAGCACGATCTCGCCCGCCGGGTCGGCGGAGGTGTCGACGAACAGCGTGCCGGGCGCGGGGCCCCAGTGCTCCTCCATCGACTCGCGCAGGTCGGCGGGCAGGGTCTGGAAGTACTCGCCGTACTGGGCGGCGGAGATGCGGACCGGGTTGCCGACCAGCTTCTCCTCGGTCAGCCAGTCCTCGTCCTGGCCACCGGCCTCGATCAGGGCGTGGATGAGCGCGTCGCCGTCGCGGGCGGCGAGACCGGCCAGCGCGTCCGGGCCCTCGCCCGGGCCGACGTCGTAGCCCGCGCCGCGCAGGGCCTCGAGCAGGGCGATGGCGGAGGCGGGCGAGTCGAGGCCGACGGCGTTGCCGATCCGGGCGTGCTTGGTCGGGTACGCCGAGAGCATCAGCGCGACCTTCTTCTCCGCCGGGGGCACGTGCCGCAGGCGCGCGTGCGCGACCGCGATCCCCGCCACGCGCAGCGCGCGCTCGGGGTCGGCCACGTAGACCGACAGGCCGTCGGCGTCGAGTTCCTTGAACGAGAACGGGACGGTGATCAGCCTGCCGTCGAACTCCGGCACCGCCACCTGGGTGGCGGTGTCGAGCGGGGACAGGCCGTCGTCGGACTCCGCCCAGGACTCCCGCGACCAGGTCAGCGCGAGCCCCTGCAGGATGGGGATGTCCAGGTCGGCCAGCGCGCCGACGTCCCACGCGCCGTCGTCGCCCCCGGCGGAGGCGGCCGCGGGCGTGGTGCCGCCCGCGGCGAGCACGGTGACGACCAGGGCGTCGAGCGAGCCGAGGAGCTCCAGCAGCTCGGCCGGGGCGGTGCGCAGCGAGGCGCAGTAGACCGGGACGGCCTGCCCGCCCTTGGCCTCGACCGCGTCGGCCAGGGCGGCGACGAACGCGGTGTTCCCGGCCAGTTCGTGGGCGCGGTAGTAGAGGACGCCGACGCGCGGGCCTTCGGTGCGGGTGGGCGTCCAGTCCAGGCGCCCCCAGGCGGCCAGCTCGACCGGCGGCTGGAAGCCGTGGCCGGTGAGCGTCAGCGTGTCGGACAGGAAGCGGTTGAGCTCGCGCAGGTTGTCCGCGCCGCCGAAGGCCAGGTAGCGGTGCGCCTCGGCGACCACGCCGCCGGGGGCGGTGGACAGCTCCATCAGCTCGGCGTCCGGGGCCTGCTCGCCGCCGAGGACGACGACCGGGCGGTCCCCCGCGAGCAGGGCGTCGAGGCCCTGCTCCCAGGCCCGGCGGCCGCCGAGCAGGCGCACGACGACCACGTCGGTCCCGTCGAGCAGGCCGGGCAGGTCGTCGACGTGCAGCCGGGCCGGGTTGGCCAGCCGGTAGTCCGCGCCGCTGGCGCGGGCGGAGAGCAGGTCGGTGTCCGAGGTGGACAGCAGCAGGATCATGGGTCCCTTCCTGGGGTCCGCGCCCCGGGGTCGGCTCGCGATGGCCGGAGTTCCTGGCTCCCCGGACGGGCCGGGTGACAGTGGCGGGACCGCGCCGGTCTCGCACCGGCTTCCTCCACGTGCCATCGCTGTGTCGCGCTCACCCTATATTCGAGACGTGTCCCAACCCCAGCGCCGAACGGGCGCCGACGCCTGTCCCGGCGCGCTCGACACGCACCCGGCCGCCGACGGCGGCCTGGCCAGGGTGCGGGTCCCGGGCGGCCTGCTGCGCCCGGCGCAACTGCGCGCGGTCGCCGCCGCAGCCGCCGACCTGGGAACCCCGGTGCTGGAGCTGACCTCGCGGGCCAACCTGCAGGTGCGCGGGCTGGGTCCGGGCGGGGCGGTCGAGCTGGGCGAGCGGCTGGCCGGGATCGGGCTGCTGCCGTCGCCGACGCACGAGAAAGTGCGCAACATCATGGCCTCGCCGCTGGGCGGGCGGCGCTGGGTGGCCGGGGTCGACGCCGCGCTGTGCGCGGACCCGGCGCTGGCCGCGCTGCCCGGCCGGTTCCTCATCGCCCTCGACGACGGCCGCGGCGACGTCGCCTGGGCCGGGGCCGACGTGGCCGCGCTGCCGGTCGGCGACCGGGTGGCCATCCTGCTGGGCGGGGCCGACCACGGCGTCCGCGTGCCCGCCGACCAGGTGGTCCCGTCGATCACCGCCGCCGCCAGGGCCTTCCTCGACGTCCGCGACGGGCAGTGGCGCGTGCGCGAACTCGGCGCGGGCGTGGCGGTGATCGCCGAGCGGCTGGGCGCGGGACCGCAGCGCGTGCCCAGGGGCGCGCCGGTGGCGGCGGGGCCGATCGGGTCGGTGGCGTTCGCGGGCGGGGCCCCGGGTTTCGGCGTCGCGGTGCCGCTGGGCCGGATCACCCAGGACCAGGCCGAGGCGCTGGCCGCGACCGGCGACGTCGTGCTGACGCCGTGGCGGGGCGCGGTGGTGCGCGGCGACGGGGCGGGCCTGGCGGGCGTCGGGCTCATCACATCACCGGACGACCCCGGCCTCGGCGTGACAGCGTGCACCGGACGTCCTGGCTGCGCCAAGGCGCACGCGGACGTGCAGGCGGCGGCCCGGCTGGTCCGGGTCGGCGGGCGGGCGGTGCACTGGTCTGGCTGCGACCGGCGGTGCGGTCGACCCGCGGGCGAGGTGCTGGACGTGGTGGCGACCCCCGGGGGCGGGTACCTGGTGGGCGCGGAGTCGATCAGCGCGGCGGTCGGCGAAGACGGTGGGCACAGTGTGGTCGAGGCGGTCACACGGGGAAGGAAGCAGTGAGCGAGTACGACTACATCAAGGACGGGGCGGAGATCTACCGGCGCTCGTTCGCCACGATCCGGTCCGAGGCCGCCCTGGACGGGCTGCCCACCGACGTGGCGCGGGCGGTGGTCCGGATGATCCACGCGTGCGGTCAGGTCGACCTGGTCGGCGACGTCGACTTCCACCCCGAGGTCGTGGCCTCGGCGCGCGCCGCGCTGCTGGCCGGGCACCCGGTCCTGTGCGACGCGCACATGGTCGCCTCCGGCATCACCCGGCGCAGGCTGCCCGCCGAGAACGACGTGCTCTGCACGCTGTCCGACCCGCGCGTGCCGGGCCTGGCCGAGGAGCTGGGCACCACCCGCAGCGCCGCCGCCCTGGAGCTGTGGCGCGACCACCTCAACGGCGCCGTGGTGGCCATCGGCAACGCGCCGACCGCGCTGTTCCGGCTGCTGGAGCTGATCGACTCGGGCGCGGGGCGCCCGGCGGCGGTCCTGGGCCTGCCGGTCGGTTTCATCGGCGCGGCGGAGTCCAAGGACGCCCTGGCCGAGCACACCGGCGGCATCCCGTACCTGGTGGTGCGCGGGCGGCGCGGCGGCTCGGCGATGGCCGTGGCCGCGGTCAACGCGATCGCGAGCGAGGACGAGTGAGCGGCACCCTCTACGGCGTCGGCCTGGGCCCCGGCGACCCCGAGCTGGTCACCGTCAAGGCGGCCCGGCTGATCCAGGGCGCGGGCGTCGTGGCCTACCACTCGGCCCGGCACGGCCGGTCGATCGCGCGCGGGCTCGCCGCGCCGTACCTGCGCGAGGGCCAGATCGAGGAACAGCTCGTCTACCCGCTGACGGTCGAGACCACCGACCACCCCGGCGGGTACGCGGGCGCGATGGCCGACTTCTACGAGTCCGCGGCGGCCAGGCTCGCCGCGCACCTCGACGCCGGGCGCGACGTGGTCGTGCTCGCCGAGGGCGACCCGTTGTTCTACGGGTCCTACATGCACATGCACAAGCGCCTCTGCGGCCGCTACCGGACCGAGGTCGTGCCCGGCGTGACCTCGGTCAGCGGGGCGTCGGCGGTGCTGGGCGTGCCGCTGGTCGAAGGCGAGGAGGTGCTGACGGTGCTGCCGGGGACCCTCCCGGCGGAGGCGCTGGCGGCCCAGCTCGCGGCGACCGACTCCGCGGCGGTGCTCAAGCTGGGCCGCAACTTCGAGAAGGTGCGCGGCGCGTTCGAGGCCGCGGGCAAGCTCGACCGGGCGCTGTACGTGGAGCGCGCGACCTGGGGCGAGGGGCGGTCGCTGCCGCTGGCCGAGGTCGACCCGGCGTCGGTGCCGTACTTCTCGCTGGCGCTGCTGCCCAGCCCGGTCAACGACGGCGTGGCAGCCGGGGTGTCCCCGCACGTGGCCTCCGGCGCGGAGGAGGGCTCGGTGACGGTCGTCGGGACCGGCCCGGCCGGGCGTCCGTGGCTCACCCCGGAGGCGCAGGAGGCGCTGGCGGTGGCCGACGACCTGGTCGGGTACGCGACGTACCTGGCGCGGGTGGCGCCCAACCCGCGCCAGCGCAGGCACGCCTCGGACAACCAGGTGGAGGCCGAGCGGGCGGCGTTCGCCCTCGACCTGGCCAAGCGCGGCCGCCGGGTCGCCGTGGTGTCCTCCGGGGACCCGGGCGTGTTCGCGATGGCGGCGGCGGTCATGGAGGTGGCCGCCGACCCGCAGTGGAAGGACGTGCCGGTGCGGGTGCTGCCCGGGGTGACCGCGGCGCAGGCCGTGGCCAGCCGGGTCGGCGCGCCGCTGGGCCACGACTTCGCCACCATCTCGCTGTCCGACCGCCTCAAGCCGTGGGACGTCATCGTCTCCCGGCTCGAGGCGGTGGCGGCGGCCGACCTGGCGATCGCCCTCTACAACCCGCGCTCCAAGGCCCGGCCGCACCAGCTCGGCGAGGCGGTCCGGGTGCTGCTGCGCCACCGCTCCCCCGAGACGCCCGTCGTCGTCGGCCGCGACGTGGGCGGGCCGGAGGAGTCGGTGCGCGTGCTGCGGCTGGGCGACCTGGACCCGGGCACCGTGGACATGCGCTGCCTGCTGCTGATCGGGTCGTCGCAGACCAGGGTGGTCGAGCGCGGCGACGGCTCGGCCGCGGTGTTCACCCCCCGGACCTACCCAGCAGGGGACTCGCCAGCCGGGACGTGATCTGCTGGACGGCCCAGGCGTTGCCGTCCGGGTCCTGGAAGAACGCGAACCCCGCGTTGTCCAGCTCGTCCCCCGGCGTGGCGTCGCGGAACCCCTCCGCTCCGGCGACCTGCACCGGCGAGACCGCCACCCCCCTGGCGGTCAGCTCCGCGTGCGCCGCGCGCAGGTCGCCGACGACCAGTTGCAGCCCCTTGAGCGTGCCGGGCTCCATCTGGCTCATGCCGAGCACGATCGAGCAGCCCGAGCCGGGCGGGGTGAGCTGCACGACCCGCACGCCGCCGCCGGGGCTGGTGTCGTGGTCCACGGTGAAGCCGAGGCTCTCGGCGTAGAACTGCTTGGCCCGCTCCACATCGGAGACCGGGACGACGATGACTTCCAGGGTCCACTCCATGGGGACATGGTGGACCAGGGGTCTGACAGGCGCGCGCCGCGCCGGTGGAATCGGCCTCCGGACGCGGCCGCCGCACGGTGACCCATTGTCACCAATGCGTTTTTCATCACTACCCGACTAAAAGCAGACGAGGAACGGGCACGTTCCCGCACGGCGCGATTATCCGAGTCGGACACCGAGCACGCCCCTGTAAACCGCTACTTCCGTTGCCGAGCAACAAAAACTACACGAACCGAGAAAAGAATAATCTATCCTTGCTTTCCGTGATGGGGGCGTGGTTTTGTTTCGCCTGCGGACCCCTCGGAATAGAGCAAACAGGCCGGGCGGGCCTCATGTTCCATTCCCGTATCACCGCTGATACCAGGAAGGTCGTAAACCCTGATGCGTCGCAAGGTCTCCAAGAAGGTGTTGGCGGGAGCTGCCGCCACCACCGCCGCGGGGCTGGTGGCTACCGGGCTGCTGCTCGGCAGCGGCACCAGTAACGCGCAGCCGGTCTCGTTGACCCTGAACTACTCGTGCCCCTTCCCGCTGATCGGCGAGAAGCAGATCAAGGCGGTCATCAACACCGACCTGCCCCTCGAGATCGGTGTCGGTGAGCCCACCGGCGCGTTCGAGATCGAGGCGATCACCACCGTTCCCGCGGACGCGACCCAGGGCCTGACCCTGGTCGGCTCGGCCACCGTCGAGGGCACCGCCCTCGCCTCGGCCACCGTCACCACCCCGGACCTCACGCTGCCGGTCAACGTGCCGATCACGGTGCCGAAGACGGACGTGCCGCAGGCTGGCGGCGCGTTCGACATCGCCGCCTTCGGCCAGACCCCGTCGCTGTCGTTCCCGACCCCGGGCGAAGCCAAGATCACCATCGGTGAGCTGAAGCTGAACCTGCACCCGAAGCGCGCCGACGGGACCGACACCGGCCTGGGCGTGTTCGACTCGCAGTGCAAGCTGGTGCCGGGTCAGAACACCACCCTGGCGACCTTCCAGATCACCCCGAAGGAGACCTCGGAGCCGCCGACCTCGGAGCCGACCGAGCCGCCCACCAGCGAGCCGACCGAGCCCCCCACGTCGGGGCCCACCGAGCCCCCGACCAGCGAGCCGACCGAGCCGCCGACCACGGAGCCCACCGAGCCGCCCACCACCGAGCCCCCGACCAGCGAGCCCACTGAGCCGCCCACCAGCGAGCCCACCGAGCCGCCGACCACGGAGCCGACCGAGCCGCCCACCACCGAGCCCCCGACCAGCGAGCCGACCGAGCCGCCGACCTCGGAGCCCACCGAGCCGCCGACCTCGACGACCCCGCCGCCCAACCCCGGCACCAACGTGAACTTCGGTGTCAGCGGCTCGTCGAAGCTCAAGGGCCTCAACGGCACCGTGCCGCTGCAGGGCTCCTTCGCCGCCAACGCCGACCTGGCCAAGGGCACCTACACCGGTGACCTCGCGCTGAAGTCGACCACCGGCCGGTTCCGCATCTTCGGCTTCGTGCCGGTCGGCGCCAACATCGCCTTCGACCAGGTGGGCCAGTCCAGCGGCACGATCAGCCGGTCCTCGGTGACCTTCTCGACCAGCCTGGACATCAAGCTGACCAAGGTCTCGCTGTTCGGCTTCTCGATCTACAAGGGCGACACCTGCAAGACCGCGGAGCCCGCGGCCATCGAGCTCAAGTCCACCGGCAAGTTCGACGTCGCCAAGGGCGGCACGCTCAAGGGCAAGTACTCGCTGTCCGAGACCGTCAACTGCGGTCCGCTGACCCCGATCATCGGCGCCTTCGTCGCCAGTGACGGCAACACGGTCAACATCAAGCTGGCCCCGAAGAGGTAACCCCCGCCAGCGCACAGCGAACGGCCCTCCCCGGTGCTCCGGGGAGGGCCGTTCCGCGTTGACCACCCTGCGGCGCGAGCGGTTCAGGACTGCAGGAGTTGCAGCGCCGCGACCGGGTCGCGCTGGGCCGGGCCCGCGGGCCACCACTGCCCGTCCCGCTCCCGGTAGGGGTGCCAGCGGCCCTCGCGCGAGTACCGCAACTGGTGTGCCCCGGACGTCCATCGGTTGCGCCACACCGCCCCCGGCTCCGCGGCGACGCCTTCCTCCTGGTGCACCAGGACGTCCCTGGCGTGCGCCATCGTCGTGGCAGCCGGGCTCCACGGGTGCTCGAGCACGTCGAGCCCCTCGTCCCCCGCCGCGCGCCACGCCGCGACCGCCCTGTCCACACCGGACCCGATGCGCGCGTGGGCGACCGGGTGCGCCGCGGCCCAGCGCACGGTGTCGGGCCACCGCGGGTGGTCCGGGACGGCATCGCCCAGCAGCGCCGCCCGGGCGCGCGCGGCCGCGTCGGCGACGAGCATCTCCACCACCGCGGGGTCGACCCCGGGGGCAGGTGGCACCGACAGCGCCGCGGGCGGTGCGTCGGGCAGCGGGGGCGGGTCGGGCAGGTCGACCGGCGGGCGGGCGAACGCGGCCGCCGCGGGGTCGCCCGCCGGAGCGGGCGCCCGGCCGCTGCGCAGCGAGTCCAGCAGGCCGCTCTGGTCCCGGCCGCGGATCAGCAGCAGCACGAACGGGTCGGCGTCGAGCAGCCAGGACGTCTGGTAGGCCAGCGCGGCGGCGTGGCGGCAGGGCAGCTCGAAGCCGGGGCACGGGCAGTCCGGGTCCAGGTCGCCGATCTCGGGCAGCAGCCGCACCCCGGCGTCGGCGGCGGCGTCGACCAGCGAGCTGGGCATGTCGCCGTCGAGCAGCGCCGCGATGTGGCCCGCCTCGGCGCCGATCTGGCGGGCGAAGCGGTCCCACTCGGCCCCGGACAGCGGTTCCAGCCGCACGACCGTGTGGTAGGCCGTGTCGTCCTCGTAGTCCTGCACGGTCGCCGAGAGCCTGCCGGGGGCCGCGGTGATCGCGCCGACGTAGCCCGCGCGGGCATAGCGGCGGCCCTGGCGCAACTGCCCCTCGTCGAGGGCGGTGTCCTCCAGCGCCTTCACCCAGGCCCGCCCCCACCAGGAGCGGGCGAACTGCCCGGCGCGGCGGGCGGCGGCGGGGAACGCGGGGAACCCGCGCGCGGGAACGCTCACCGGCCACCCCGCAGCTCGACCAGCTCGGTCAGCTCCGCGTCGGTCAGCTCGGTGAGCGCGGCCTCGCCGTTGGCCAGGATGGCGTCGGCGAGGTCGCGCTTGCCGCGCAGCATCTCCGCGACCCGGTCCTCGACGGTGCCCTCGGCGATGAGCCGGTGCACCTGCACCGGCCTGGTCTGCCCGATCCGGTAGGCGCGGTCGGTGGCCTGGTCCTCCACCGCCGGGTTCCACCACCGGTCGAAGTGCACGACGTGGTCGGCGCGGGTGAGGTTGAGCCCGGTGCCCGCCGCCTTGAGCGAGAGCAGGAACACCGGGAACTCCCCCGCGCCGAAGCCGCGCACCAGGTCCTCGCGGCGCGGCACCGGGGTGCCGCCGTGCAGGAAGCCGGTGGCCACGCCCCGGTCGCGCAGGTGCCGTTCCAGCAGCCGGGCCATCTGCACGTACTGGGTGAACACCAGCACCGCGCCGCCCTGCCCCGTCCCGTCGTCGGCCAGGATCGTGTCCAGCAGCTCGTCGAGCAGCTCCAGCTTCCCGGAGCGGCCGGTGAGCCGGGCCTGCGGCTCGCGCAGGTACTGGGCCGGGTGGTTGCAGATCTGCTTGAGCCCGGTGAGCAGCCGCATGACCAGCCCGCGCCGCTGCATGCCGTCGGCGGCCCGGATGCGGTCCATGGTCTCGGTGACCACCGCGCGGTACAGCGCCGCCTGCTCCTGGGTGAGCGACACCGGGCGGTCGGTCTCGGTCTTGGGCGGCAGCTCGGGGGCGATGCCGGGGTCGGACTTGCGGCGGCGCAGCAGGAACGGGCGGATCAGCCGGGCCAGCCGGTCGGCGGTGGCCGCGTCCCGGTCGGCCTCGATCGGCTTGGCCCAGCGGGCGCGGAACGAGGCCAGGCCGCCGAGCAGGCCGGGGGTGGTCCAGTCCAGGACCGCCCACAGCTCCGAGAGGTTGTTCTCGACCGGCGTGCCGGTGAGCGCGACGCGGGCGCGGGCCGGGATCGCGCGCAGCGCCTTGGCGGTGCCCGAGCCCGGGTTCTTCACGTGCTGGGCCTCGTCGGCGACCAGCAGCCCCCACGGGTGCGCGCCGAGCCGCTCGGCGTCCAGGCGCATGGTGCCGTAGGTGGTGAGCACGAACCCGGTGTCGGCGCCGTCGAGGGAGCGGGCGGCGCCGTGGAAGCGGCGGACGGGCACGCCGGGGGCGAAGCGGGTGATCTCGCGCTGCCAGTTGCCCAGCAGCGAGGCGGGGCAGACGACCAGCGTCGGCCCGGCGGTGCGCTCGGCGAGCTGGCGGTGCAGGTGCAGGGCGATGAGGGTGACCGTCTTGCCCAGGCCCATGTCGTCGGCCAGGCAGCCGCCGAGGCCGAGGTCGGTCATCCGGACCAGCCAGCGCAGGCCGCGCAACTGGTAGTCGCGCAGGGTGGCGGCCAGCGCGGCCGGGGCCTCGACCGGCTCGCCGCCGGAGTCCGGGTCGGCGATGCGGGCGCGCAGGTCGGCCAGCCAGTCGTCGGCGACGACCTCGACCCGCTCGCCGTCGACCTCGGCGGTGCCGGTGAGCGCGACGCCGAGGGCCTCGATCGCGGTGACCGGCTTGAGCTCGCGCTCGCGGGCCTTGCGCGCCAGGTCCGGGTCGACGAGGACCCACTCGTCGCGCAGCCGCACGACCGGCCTGCGCGACTCGGCGAGCCGGTCCAGCTCGGCGGCGGTGAGCGCGCGGTCGCCCAGGGCGAGCTGCCAGTCGAAGGCGAACAGGCCGTCGCCGCCGAGCACCGAGGCCAGGTCCGACGGCGCCCGCTCGGCGCGGCCGACGGCGGCGCGCGCGGTCAGCGACCGCACCAGCTCGCGTGGCCAGTGCACCTCCACCCCCGCCGCGGCCAGCCGGGGCGCGACGGCGAGCAGCTCGGCCAGCTCGCCGTCGTCGAGCACGAGGTGGTCGGGGACGCCTTGGGCCAGCAGCCGCTCGAGCGCGGGCCAGGTGCGCGCCGCGCGGCGCAGCGCCCTGGTCAGCTCGATGCGGGCGTCGGCGCCGAGCGGGTGCCCGCCCGCCCAGAGCCGCTCGGCGTCGACCACGACCGCCGGGTCCGACAGCGAGTGCGCCTGCACGACGGCGTGGAAGGCGCCGCCCGCGTAGTCCCCGCCGGGCACCTCCAGCCGCAGCGACACCCGGACCCCGGAGTCCAGGCCCGCCGAGAGCTCGTCGGACCACGAGCGCAGCCGCGGCACGTGGTTCGGCTCGCGGGAGGCGAACAGCGGGCTGCCCGCCGCGAGCGGGGCGGCCGCGGTGCGCGGCCAGGCGTCGGCCACGGCGTCGACGAACGCGCGCACGAGCGCCAGCGGCTCGGCGAGCACGGCCTCGGCCGGGTCGCCCGTCCCGGGCAGCGCCACGGCGCGGGCGGTGGCGGGCATGGCGTCGGCCAGCTCGCGCAGCCGGGCGGCGTCGGCGGCGTCGAGCGGGCCCGCGCGCCAGGTGTCGAAGCCGCCCGGGGAGACCCCGGGCACGAGCCTGCCCCGGGTGATGAGCTGCAGCGCCACGACCGTGACCGCGCCCCAGAACGCGGCGGCCGGGTCGGCCCCGGGGGTGCGGCGGGCGGCGGTGAGGGCGGGGACGGCGTCGCCGACGGGCAGGCGCAGCACCGCGACGGTGGCGTGCTCCAGGCTCCCGTCCGGCAGCGGACGCAGGATGTCGAGCTCACCGGTCGGGTCGTCTGGCAGGTCGCCGTGGAAGGCGACCGTGCCCGCGCGGTGCGGGTCGCCCGGCGCGAAGACCGGGGTGCAGCGGGCGAGACCGGAGGCGGTGGCGGGTGCGAGCGTGCGCATGCTCCCCTTCGAACGGCGGCGGGGCCTTCAGTTTACCCGCCGCCGTTCGAAGGGGATCGGCTCAGCGGATCAACGGCTGAACTCCACCTCGTCGGTCACCGGGCCGTAGCGCAGGGTCCGCACGTCGGCCGGGTAGTTCTGGCGCAGCCGCCACGGCGCGCGGGCGGCCTGCTGCGGCATCCGGTCGGCGGCGCGGCGCACGTAGCCCGACTGCAGGTCCAGGAACGGCACCCGCTCGATCGAGGCGTCGGGCTCCTTCGGGGTCACCACGCGGTTCCCGGTGTCGTCCATGTGCTTGAGCAGCCTGCACACGTACTGCGCGACGAGGTCGATCTTGAGCGTCCACGACGCGTTGGTGTAGCCGATGGCCAGGGCCGCGTTTGGCACGCCGCCGAGCATCGCGCCCTTGTAGGCCACCCGGCTCGACGGGTCGACCTTCTCGCCGTCGACGGTCACGGTCATGCCGCCGAGCATTAGCACGTCGAGGCCGGTGGCGGTGACGATGACATCGGCGTCGAGGTGCTCGCCGGACTCCAGTTCGATCCCGGTCCTGGTGAAGGTCTTGATCCGGTCGGTGACGATGGAGGCCCCGCCCTTGCGCAGGGCCCGGAACAGGTCGCCGTTGGGCACGAAGCACACGCGCTCGTCCCACGGGTCGTAGCGCGGCTTGAAGTGCGTGTCGACGGCGAAGCCCTCGGGCAGCCTGCGGGTGGCGTCCTTGCGCAGGAAGTCCTTGACCAGCTTCGGCTTGCGCTTGCTGAGCTGGTAGAACAGCGTCGCGGTGAGCACGTTCTTCCACCGGGTGGCGGCGTAGGCGGCGCGGTCGGGCAGCAGCTTGCGCAGCCGGTCGGCGATGGGGTCGCGGGCGCCGAGGGTCAGCACGTAGCTGGGCGAGCGCTGCAACATCGTCACGTGCTCGGCGGTGCCCGCCATCGACGGGACGAGGGTGACCGCGGTGGCCCCGGACCCGATGACGACGACCTTCTTGCCGCTGTAGTCCAGGTCCTGCGGCCACAACTGCGGGTGCACCAGCGCGCCCTCGAACTCGTCGACCCCGGGGAAGTCCGGGGTGTAGCCGTGCTCGTAGCGGTAGTAACCGGTGCAGGTGAACAGGAACGAGCAGGTGAGCACGACGGTCTCGCCGGTGTCGGAGCGCTCGGCGGTCACCGTCCAGCGCGCCTGGGCGCTCGACCACTCGGCGGCGACGACGCGGTGGTGGAAGCGGATGTGCTCGTCCGCGCCGCTCTCGCGGGCCGCCTCCCGGATGTACTCCCGGATCGACTCGCCGTCGGCGATCGACTTCGCCCCGGTCCAGGGCTTGTGCGCGTACCCGAGGGTGAACATGTCCGAATCCGACCGCACGCCCGGGTAGCGGAACAGGTCCCACGTGCCGCCGATGGCGCCCCGGCCCTCCAGGATCGCGTAGCTCTTGCCCGGCAGCCGTCGCCGCAGGTGGCTCGCGACGCCGATGCCGGACAGCCCGGCCCCGACGATCAGCACGTCGACGTGTTCGGTCTCGTGTTCGGCGGCCATGCCGATCCCCTTCCGCGCGGATGACTCCGGCTAACTTACCACCGTTAAGTTACCGGGAGTAGGGTCAGTTCGCGGAACCGTCCCGGCGGTAGCGCTCGGCGTAGCGGGCGTCCCGGCCGGGGTCACGGGCCTCCTTGCGCTCCTCGCGGATGCGGGCGGCGATGCCGGGCTCGAAGCCGTAGCGGCCGACCAGGCCCTCGACGCTCTCGATCGAATATGAGAGCGCGTAGTACATCCCGACGATGAGACCCAACGCCCCGCAGGCCAGGGCCAGGCCGAGCGGCGCGTCCAGGGCGACCAGCAGCACGGCGGTGATCAGGACCGTGGAGGGCAGCACCGCGCGCATCAGCACGCGCAGGGCGAAGCGGGCCAGCCAGGAGCGGTCGGTGGCGGTCTTGAGGACGTAGTCGGCGTGGCGGCGCGGCAGCTTGCCGCCGACGGCGTACCAGAGGCGCAGGCCCGGGCCGGGGGTCGTCATGACTGCTCCTGTCTCGCGGCGGCGATGACGCGGGTGAGGGCGGCGTGCAGGCTCTCCAACTCGGGCACCGGCATGCCGAGGGCGGCGACGACCCGCGGGGGGATCGTCAACGCCTGCTCGCGCAGCGCGCGGCCCTCGTCGGTCAGGGTGACCGCGAGCGCGCGCTCGTCGTCGCGGTGGCGGTCGCGGCGCAGGTAGCCCGCGGCCTCCAGGCGCTTGAGCAGCGGGGTGAGCGTGCCGGGGTCGAGCGCGAGCAGCCCGCACAACTCCTTGCCGGTCAGCGGGGAGCGCCCCCACAGCGCCAGCATCACCAGGTACTGCGGGTGGGTCAGGCCCATCGGCTCGAGCAGCGGCCGGTAGATGGCCACCACGCCGCGGGCGGCGATGGACAGCGCGAAGCAGACCTGTCGCTCCAGGGCCAACGGGTCCTCGCCGAGGTCGATCTCCGGTTCAGCCAACGGTCACTCCTTTGGTACACCAATCGTTAGCGTACCAATTATCTGGCGGACCCCTAACGGGAGTGGGCGACGACACGAGAACCCCTCAGAACGGACACCGCCCGGAAGGACCTGCCATGACCTCCCTGCTCGACGCCGCCCACGACCTCGCCCCCACCCTGACCGCCCGCGCCGACGAGATCGACGCGGGCCGGGAGTTGCCCGTCGACCTGGTCAAGGAGCTCAAGGCGGCCGGGTTCTTCCGGATGTTCGTCCCGCGCTCGCACGGCGGCGCCGAGACCGGCCCCCGCGACGGGATCGCCGTGCTGGAGCGGCTGGCGCGGGCCGACGCCGCGACCGGGTGGACGGTGATGATCGGTTCGGAGTCGCCGATGCTGCTGGCCCTGCTGCCCCGCGAGCGGTTCGACGCGCTCTACGCCGACTCCCCCGACGTCGTCGTCGCGGGCGGCTTCAACGCCCAGGGCACCGCCGAGCCGGTCGACGACGGCCACCGCGTGTCCGGCCGGTGGAACTTCTGCAGCGGCGCCCGCCACGCCGACCTGCTGTTCGGCAACTGCGTGGTCACCGACGGCGGCACGCCGGTCATCGGCGACAACGGCGTCCCGGTCATGCGCGCCGCCCTGCTGCCCGGTGCCGAGGTGATCGACACCTGGCGGGTCCTGGGCCTGCGCGGCACCGGCAGCGACGACATCGCCGTCACCGAGGCCCGCTGCCCCGACACCTTCGACATCTTCACCGGCACCGCCTGCGTCCCCGGCGGCCTCTACAACGCCCCGCTGGTCCACTGCGTCCTGCACATGGCCGCCGTGGCCGTCGGCACCGCGCAGGGCGCGATCGACGACGTGGTGGCCCTGGCGACCGGGGGCAAGCAGCGCCTCTACGCCAAGGCCTCCCTCGTGGACTCGCCCGTCTTCCAGGTCCACCTCGGCCGCGCCGAGGCATCGGTCCGCGCGGCCCGCGCCCTCTTGGCCCAGGTCGCCGACGAGTTCTGGGCGGACCCGGCCGCGTGGCACCCGTCGAGCCCGAAGGCCAGCGCCACCCTGTCCTGGATCACCGAGACCTGCGTGGCCGCCGTGGACACCTGCTACCGGGCGGGCGGCGGCGGCGCGGCCCGCGACTCGTCCTCGTTGCAGCGCCGCTTCCGCGACGCGCACACCATGAGCCAGCACGCGGGCTCGGCCGAGGGCTGGCTGGGCACCGGCGGCGTCTCGCTGCTGGGCGCGGGGGCGGGCCTGGCGTACTAGTGGTCGGCTAGTTCGACGCGGGTGCGGATCTCGTCCTCGCGGTAGATGTGGAACTCGCGGGTGTCCGCGTCCAAGACCTTGACGAAGCCGGGGCTGACGTCGAAGACGTGGACCTCGCGGGTCCCGTCCTCGACTTCGACGCGTTCCAGCGGAACCCACGGGGTGCTGACGACGGCGGCGCACACCAGGGCGGCGACGATCACCAGCACCTTGGACTGGCGCAGCACGGCGGAGACCACGCGGCCCAACCGGGGGTGCTCGCGGACCCGGCCCAGCAGCGGGACGACCAGCGCCAGCAGCACGACGGCGACCAGCAAGCCCCAACTGCGGTAGCTGCGGATGTGCGCGACGACCATGGCGATCAGCACGGCCGTCAGCAGGGCGGGTCCCAGCCAGCGGCGCGGGTCGGCCAGGTGGGCGGCCCGGCCGCGGCGGCCCGCACGACCGCGGGCGGTCCAGGCCAAGAGGGTGAAGGAGGTCAGGCCGACCAGCAGGACGGTGCTGACCACGCGGTTGGCCATGAAGGTGCCGAGGAAGATCGCGGGCGCGTCCTCGAAGTCCAGCGTGTGCAGCAGGGCGAAGGCCGTGTGCCAGTCGTAGTGCGCCACCGCGAGCAAGCGCAGCAACACGAAAAGGGCGGCCGCGCCGGTGAGCGTTGTCGCCCACCCCCGCGCGCCCTCTTCTGGCTCGGTCTCATCGCCAGCGTGATTGCCGTCGTGCCCGCGCATGCGCCCTCCCCGACCTCGCTGCCGGGGACAGCCAAGCAGAAGGGGTCAGGCGACGTCGGCGTGGACGTCGTAGGCGCAGCCCGGCTGGCCCGCGATGTGCAGTTCGCGGCGGCCCGGGGCGAACTCGGGGCAGAAGCAGGCGCCGAACGCCTCGTCCTCGGGGGTGCTGAAGGCGGCGGAGATGTTCTCGGTGGTGGGGACCGTGGTGTTCATGAGGGTGACCCTTCCGACGGACCTGACGAATTGTCGTGTTCAGTGACATGCCCCGTGCGGACCGAGTTCAACCAACTGTGTCTGCCGCGATACACGGTGGACCCCACGGTAACGGGGGGTACGTCCACTTGAACCGGTCAACGGGCGGCACCGTCCGGTGTGGTCGCGCCGCCCGCAACGCCCTGGTCCCCGAGCACTCCGCCACGGACCCGAGCGCCGTTACTCGACCGTGACCTGACCTCCGTCGGTCTCCCGACCCCGGCTTCGACCTCGGAGTGAAGATGGCCCCGGGCCACGAAGACGGAGGACGATGTGAGGACACGAACGCTGGCCGTGGCAGGCGCGCGGCTACACCACGAGGTGCGCGGCTGCGGCCCGCTCGTGCTGCTGATCGGCGGCGGGGTCTACGACGCCTGGGGCCTGCGCGACCTGGCCGACGCGTTGGCCGAGCGGTTCACGGTGCTCAGCTACGACCGGCGCGGCAACTCCCGCAGCCCGCTCGCGGGCGAGCGGGCGGTCCAGCGGGTGGAGGAGCACGCCGACGACGCCCACCGGCTGATCACCGAGGTCGGCGGCGGCCCGGCGTTCGTGTTCGGCAACAGCAGCGGCGCGCTGATCGGCCTGGAGTTGGCCGCCCGCCACCCCGGGGACGTCCGGCTGCTGGCCGCGCACGAGGCCCCCCTGCTGACACTGCTCCCCGACCCCGACCGCTGGCGCCGGATGGTCTCCGAGATCGGCGCCGCCTACGCCCAGGGCGGCTACATCCCGGCTCTGGGCGTCTTCGGCGCGGCGATGGGCATGACCGCGGGCGGCGCGGAGGGGCCCGACACCCCCGACGCGGTGGCGGCCGCGCTGCGGATGGGCGTCAACGCCGACTTCTTCATCGGCTACGAGGTCCCCGGCTTCGCCACCCACACCCCGCCGCTCGACCTCGCCGTCCCGGTCGTGCCGCTGGTCGGCGCCGACTCGGCGGGCGAGCCGCCGCACGAGGCCACGCTCGCCCTCGCCACCCGCCTCGGCGTGGGCGCCGTCACGGTCCCCGGCGGCCACGGCGGCTTCGGTGAGCACCCGGCCGCGTTCGCCACCACCCTGACCAACCTGTTCGAGGAGAGCACCCAGTGACCACCATCGCGCGCATGGCGATCTCGCTCGACGGCTTCACCGCCGGACCGGACCAGAGCCCCGACCACCCGCTCGGCGTCGGCGGGGAGAAGGTGCACACCTGGTCGTTCGGCGACGTCCACCCGGTCGACGCCAGGGTCGTCGCCGAGGCCGACGCGGGCATCGGCGCCTACCTGATGGGGCGGAACATGTTCGACGGCGACCGCGGCCCGTGGAACCTGTCCTGGCGGGGCTGGTGGGGCGAGGAGCCGCCGTACCACTGCCCGGTGTTCGTGCTGACCCATCACGCCCGCGACCCCCTGGAGATGCGGGGCGGCACCACGTTCCACTTCGTCACCGACGGCCCCGACCGGGCCATGGAGCTGGCCCGCGAGGCAGCGGGCTCGAACCGGGTGGCGATCGCGGGCGGGGCGGCCACGGTGCGCCACTACCTCGCGGCGGGCGAGATCGACGAGCTGTTGCTGCACCAGTCCCCCGTCACCCTCGGCGCGGGCGAGTCGCCGTTCGCGGGGCTCGACCTGGCGCTCACCCCGATCCGGGCGGTGCAGTCGCCCAAGGTCACCCATCTGACCTACCGCGCCCGATAGCCGCGTGCCGGTGCTGCTGTCGGGCGTGCACCACGCCCCGGCCGTGACCAGGGTTCGCTGGACGGCGGTGGCGCTGGAGGTCGGCAGCTTGGCGGTGGACGCGCCGGTGGCCGTGATCTCTCCGACCCAGACGAGGAAGTTTCTCCACCATCGGGTGGGTGCGCGCGCCCCGGGCCCCGGCCGGTGGTAGCTCTGGGAGCCGATCAGGACGGGGAGTGCCATGGCGGTTCGGGTGTGCGGCATCGGCGACGAGGCGGCGGAGGAGGTCGCGGACCAGGTCGCCGCGCACCGGGCGCTGGGGCTGCGGGCGATCGAGCTGCGGAGCGTCGGCGGTAAGCGGCTGCACGAGCTGGACGAGCGGGGGCTGGCTGAGGTGGCCGAGGCGGTGGCCGCCGCCCGGCTGAGCGTGCCGGTGATCGACACGCCGCTGGGCGACTGGTCGACCACCATCGCCGCCGACCTGGCCGACGACCTGCGGGTGCTGCGGGCCTCGGCGCGCGCGGCGGGCGAGGTGGGCTGCTCGCGGCTGCGGGTCATGTCCTACCCGTCCGACGGCAGGCCGGGGCCCGAGTGGCGCGCCGCGGTGATCGCGCGGATGGTCGAGCTGACCGCGGTCGCCGAGCAACTGGGGATGACGCTGCTGGTGGAGAACTGCGTGGGCTGGGCGGGCGCGGACCCGCGGCGCGCGCTGGACCTGCTCGCCGAGGTGGACAACCCCGCGCTGCGGCTGCTGTTCGACACCGGCAACGGCCTGGAGCACGGCTACGCGGCGCTGCCGTTCCTCGAGGCGGTGCTGCCGCACGTGGACCACGTGCACGTCAAGGACGGCCACCGGGTGTGCGGGCGGGCGGTGTTCGGCCTGCCCGGGTCCGGGCAGGCGCGGCTGGCCGAGTGCGTCGGCCTGCTGGTCGAGGCCGGGTACACCGGGTGGTTCAGCCTGGAGCCGCACGTCGCGCTGTTCCCCCACCTCGGCCTGGCCGAGGCCGACCCGGCGCGGCGGGTCCAGGCCTACGCCGACTGCGTGCACGCCTTCCGGGAACTGGTCGCGGGCGCGCCCGTGGCGGCCAGGTGAGCGGGCTGCGCGCCGAGGACCGGGACTGGCTGCTGGCGCTGCTGTCCGTGCCGACCGTGTCCCCGCTGGAGGGCGGCGACCTCGCGGGCTTCTCCCGGGCGCAGGGCCTGTTCGCGGGCGGGGCCGCCGAGCGCGGGCTGGCGCTGCGCCGCTGGGACAGCCCGCCGCCCGACGAGCTGGACCGGCCGGACGTGCCCGCGCCGGTGCGGGCCGCGGCCGGGCGGGACCGGGCCGGGTGGCTGGCGGCGCAGCCGTCCGTGGTGGTCGGCGTGGGCGACCCGCAGCCGACCGCGCGGCGGATGGTCCTCAACTTCCACCTGGACACGGTCGGCCCGCACATCCCGCCTGCCCTCGGCCACGGGGTGGTGCGCGGGCGCGGCACGGTGGACGACAAGGGCCCGGGGGTGGCCGCGGTGGTCGGCGTGTCCCGGGCCCTGGCCGAGGACCCGTCGCTGGCCCGCGACATCGAGGTGCTGGTGGCCAGCGTGCCCGGCGAGGAGGGCGGCGCGATGGGCGTGCACGGCACCCGCTGGCTGGTGGAGTCCGGGTGCGTGGGCAGGCTGATGGTCTTCGCCGAGCCCACCGGCTGCCGGGCGCTGGACGCGTGCAGCGCCACGATGACCCCGGTGGTGTCCGTGCGGGGGCACGACAGCACCGACGACCGGCCGACCGAGGGCCACAACGCGACCACCGCGCTGGGCTTCCTCGCGGCGCGGCTGACCGAGCGCCTGGGACCGCTGGCCGAGCGGCTCGGCGCGCGGGTGTGCGTGTCCGGGCTGCGGACCGGGGAGTCGCACAACCGCGTGCACGGGACGGGCGAGCTGAAGCTGAACATCGCCTACCACGACACGGCCGCCGCCGAGGAGCTCGCGGTGGCGGTCGAGCGGGCGGTGGCCGAGTCGGGCGCGGAGTTCGCCGAGCGCTTCGCGGGCAACCCGCTGACCAGGACCCTGCTGGCCGACTGGTCCCGGGTGGTCCGCCTGGACTGGGTCAAGCGCGGGCTGCCGCCGCTGGCCAACCGCGACGCGGCGATGGAGGCGGTGCTCGGCGCGGCGGGGCTGCCCCGGCACGACGGGGTGGCCGACGGGACCGCGTTCACCTGCGACGCCATCTGGGCCCCCGACCGCGACCGGTACGTGGTCGCCTGCGGCCCCGGCCTCCTCGACCGCGACGGCGCGCACACCCCCGACGAGCACGTCCGCCTCGACGACCTCGACACCTACGCCGACCGGGTGCGCGCCCTGGTGCACGCCTTCGGCGCCCACGTCCGGGACCCGGCGGCCACCGACCACCCAAGGAGCCAGGGATGAAGCTCGGCGTCATCGGACTCGGCACGATCTCCCGCTACTTCCTCGACGCCCTCGCCGAGGACCCCCGGCTGACCCTGGTCGCGGTGTGCGACCTGGACCAGGACAAGCTGGCCGAGTTCCCCGAGGTCGCCTGCTTCACCGACACGCACGCGCTGCTCGACTCCGGCCTGGTCGCCGCGGTGGTGATCACCCTGCCCAACGACCTGCACGCCGAGGTGGCGCGCGCGGCGCTGACCAGGGGCATCGCGGTGTGCTGCGAGAAGCCGCTGGCCATCGACCCCGACGACGCGCGGTCGCTGGCCGAGACCGCCGCAGCGCACGAGACGGTGCTGTTCACCGCCTTCCACCGGCGGTACAACAGCACGCTGCGCGCCCTGGCCGCCTCCCTGCCGCCGCGCTCGGAGATCGCCGGGGTGACCGCGCGGTACCTGGAGAACATCGCCGAGCACACCGGCGGCGAGGGCTGGTACCTCGACCCGGCCCGCTGCGGCGGCGGCTGCCTGATCGACAACGGCCCCAACGCCCTGGACGCGGTGCGGCTGCTGGTCGGCGACCTGGCCCTGGTCGACGCGACCATCGGCGACGTGCGCGGCGGCGCGGAGCACTGCGCCGACCTGGACCTGGACGCGGGCGGCATCCCGGTGCGGGTGGAGCTGGACTGGGCGCTGCCGACCGGCGAGGTCAAGGACGTCACCGTGGACCTGCGCGACGGCACCAGCCGCACCGCCGACCTGCTGGCCGGGCACTCCGGGTTCAAGGCGTCGCTGGCGCACGAGTACCGGGGCATCCTGTCGGCGTTCCACGACGCCGTGCAGGCCGGTCCCGGCACGCCCGACCCCGGCCCGGACCTGGTGGCGCTGGTCGCGGCGGCCTACCGGGTGGCGCGGGCGAAGGAGAGCAGGCCGCGGATGTGCGTCAAGGACGACGCGGAGGCGCGCATGGTGGCGCTGATGTTCCACAGCCGGGACGACCGGGGCATGGTGCTGTCGCCGTGGGAGTCGCGGTGCGTGCAGGCCGGGCAGGTGCACGAGCTGGTCACCACCGTGGACCAGCCGCGCGGCGAGGGCGACCGGGTGGACCGGGTGGGGTTCCTCGGCTTCGCCGAGTTCACCGCGGCGACGGTCGTGCAGCGCGGCGACGAGGTGTGGACCGGGTCCGGGCGGCGCGTGGGGACGGTCGCCGGGTTCGACGAGTGCCACTTCCCCAACCACTACAACATCCTGGTGGCGGCGGACTCGCTCCTCACCGCCGCCGAACTCGACCTGCGGGTGGGCCACACGGTGCGGTTCCGGCCGGGAGAGGTCTGAGCGCCTTTCGTCCCGGCGCGACAACCCGGGCCGCCGCCACGCCGGGTGGGACACCAAGCTGTTTGGTTGTCACCTGTTCGTGTCACTCTGATGGGGTGACGCGCGCGGGGTGGAGATCGAGATGAGCGAGCAGGACGACCGGCTGGTGGCCGGGCGGTACCGGCTGTCCAAGCAGCTTGGCGCGGGTGGCATGGGGGTCGTCTGGCAGGCCTACGACGAGCGGCTGCACCGGACGGTGGCCGTCAAGCAGTTGCGCGTGCCCACGTCGCTGAGCGCGCCCGAGGTCGCCGAGGTGAACCGGCGGGCGATCCGGGAGGGCCGGATCGCGGCCAAGCTGTCGCACACGTCGTCGATCACCGTGTTCGACGTGGTGGAGGACGACGGGGAGCCGTACCTGGTGATGGAGCACGTGCCGTCGACGAACCTGTCGGTGGTGCTCCAGGAGCAGCGGACGCTGCCGCTGGACGAGGTGGCCGAGATCGGCGCGCAGGTGGCCGCCGCGCTGGCCGCCGCGCACGAGGTCGGCGTGGTGCACCGCGACGTCAAGCCGGGCAACGTGCTGCTCGGCCACGACGACACGGTCAAGATCACCGACTTCGGCATCTCCCGGCTGGTCGAGGACGTCACCGGCACCACCACCGACAACATCGCGGGCACCCCGGCCTACCTGGCCCCGGAGGTGGCGCAGGGCCACTCGGCCACCTTCGCCTCCGACGTGTTCTCCCTGGGCGCGACCCTCTACGCCGCGATCGAGGGGCACTCGCCGTTCGGTCGGCAGGAGAACGCGATGGCCCTGCTGCACCGGGCGGCCTCCGGGCAGGTCGACCCGCCGCAGCACGCGGGCCCGATGTCCGACCTGCTGATGTCGATGCTCGCGGTCGACCCCGAGCAGCGGCCGACGATGACCAAGGTCAGCGCCATCCTCACCACGCGCGACTGGTCGGCCGCCGACGTGCCCACCCAGGTCGCGCCGTCGCTGCGGACCACGCGCATGAGCACCCCGGCGGCGGCCGCCGCGCCACTCCCCACGGCCGTCCAGCACCCTGTCGCGCCGGAGCCGCCGGTCGCAGAGGACGATGAGCGCCGCAAGAAGGGTGTCCTGGTCGGCGCGGTCGCCGTGGTGGTCCTGCTGGCGGTCGCGGTCATCGTGGTCGCGCTGAACCAGGCGGGGCAGGACGAGCCCACCGCCGCGCCGCCCGCCACGACCTACGAGACGGTGACGGAGCAGCCGAGCACACCCGAGCCGGAGCAGCCGCCGGTCGAGGAACCCGCTCCCACCACCTCGTCGCGCACGACCACCAGCACGCCCACGTCGACCCCTCCCCCGTCACCCCCACCCCCGCCGCCTGCCGACAACTCGCCCGAAGCGCAGGTTTCGGCTGTTTCCGCCTACTACGCGGCGATGCCTGGTGGGACCGAGCAGAACTGGAACCGGCTCACGGCCAGTTACCAGAGCGCGACGTCGAAGAGCTTCGAGAGCTATCAGCGCTTCTGGGCGGGCTTCTCCGCGGTCAGCGTGAGCGACATCTCCTCCAGCGGGAACAACCAGGTGGATGCCACGATCACCTATGTCCGCACCAATGGCAGTCGTTCCACTGAGCGGACCCGGTTCGGGCTGGTTTCCGAGAACGGGGTGTGGAAGATCAACACCAGTTCGATCATCTAGGTGGTGGTGTGCCCTGCCCGTGGCTGGGTGGGGCGGGGGCGTCTGGTCCCACAGCGAGACCGGGGACCGGCGATGGCCTGCTCGGCAAGCCGCTGCACCAGGTGAGACAGATCGGGGGCCTCGGGTGACCGCTCACCGAAGCCGTCGACACGGTGGTCGGGTCTTCAGTCGTCACCCTCGGTCAGCGCGCGGAGCGCCTGGGCGACATCGGACAGGACGGGCGCGGCACCCGTGGCCGGGCGGCGGACCACGACCACCGGAATTCCCAGCTCGCGGGCCGCGTCGAGCTTCGCGGCGGTGAGCGGCCCACCGCTGTCCTTGGTGACCAGGACGTCGATCCGGTGCCCGCGCAGCAGCCCGAGCTCACCCGGCAGCGTGTACGGGCCGCGGTCGAGCAGCAGCTCGTGCCGGGCGGGCAGCGGCGGCTCCGGCGGGTCGACGCAGCGCACCAGGAACCACTGGGGGCACTCGGCGAACGCGGGCAGCCCCTGCCTGCCGGTCGTCAGGAAGACCCGCTCCCCCAGCTCGGGCAGCAGCGCGGCGGCGCCCACCAGGTCGTCCACCCAGTGCCAGGCGTCGCCCTCGCGCTCGGTCCACCCGGGGCGGCGCAGCACCAGCAGCGGGGTCCCGGACAGCTCGGCGGCCTGGGCCGCGGAGGCGCTGATCCGCTCGGCGAACGGGTGGGTGGCGTCCACGACGGCGTCGAACCGCTCGGCCGCCAGGTAGGCCGCGAGCATCGCCGGACCACCGAACCCGCCGACCCGCACCTGTCCCACCGGCAGCCGGGGCCGCCGCACCCGCCCCGCCAGGGACGACACGACCAGCGTGTCCGGCAGGGCGTGCAGCCGCTCGGCGAGCGCACGGGCCTCCGCGGTCCCGCCGAGGATGAGGTAGCGCCTCACGGGCGCTCGCGCTCGACCGAGTAGAGGTGGCTCTCGCAGTAGGCGCCGGGGTTGAGCACGCGACCGACGATGATCACGGCCGTGCGCTTGATGCCCGCCGCCCGCACCTGCTCGGCGATGTCGGCCAGCGTGCCGCGCAGGACCACCTCGTCGGCGCGGGAGGCGTAGGCGACGACGGCGACGGGGCAGCCGGAGCCGTAGTTGGGGACCAGGTCGGCCACGACCTCGTCGATCCGCTGCACGGCCAGGTGCAGGACCATCGTCGAGCGGGACCGGCCCAGCGCGGCCAGGTCCTCGCCCTCGGGCATCGGCGTGGCCCGGGCGGAGGTGCGGGTGAGCACGACGGTCTGGCCGACGGCCGGGACGGTCAGCTCCGCCTTGAGGGTCGCGGCGGCGGCGGCGAAGGCGGGCACGCCGGGCACGACCTCGTAGGGCACCCCCGCCGTGTCGAGCCTGCGCATCTGTTCGTGCATGGCGCTGAACACCGAGGGGTCGCCCGAGTGCAGCCGCGCGACGTCGTGGCCCTCCTGGTGCGCCTGGACCAGCAGGCCGATGATCTCGTCCAGCGTCAGCTCCGCCGTGTCGACCTTGCGCGCGCCCGGCGGGCACAGGTCCAGCAGCTCAACCGGGACCAGCGCGCCCGCGTACAGGCAGACCGGCGCGGCCGAGACGACCCGCTGGCCGCGCACGGTGATCAGGTCGGCCGCGCCCGGGCCCGCGCCGATGAAGTGGACGGTCACACTCGCTCCTTGCTCGCTACCCACTGGGTGATCGGCATGGCCTGCCGCCAGCCGGTGAACCCACCGATCGGGGCCGCCCGCGCCACCGACAGCCTGGTCAGCGTCCCGCCGACCACGCCGCGCCAGCGCACGACCAGCGCCTCGGACTCCACCGTCACCGCGTTGACCACGATCCGGCCGCCCGGCTCGAGCGCCGACCAGCACGCGTCCAGCACGCCCTCGGCCGTGACTCCCCCACCGACGAACACCGCGTCCGGCTCGGGCAGCCCGTCCAGCGCGGCCGGCGCGGACCCCCGGACCAGCCGCAACTCCGGTACGCCCAGCGCCAGGGCGTTGCGCTCGACCCGGTCGGCCCGGTCGGCGCGGGGCTCGACGGCGACCGCGCGGCAGGTCGGGTCGGTCCGCGACCACTCGATGCCGACGCTGCCGGAGCCCGCGCCGACGTCCCAGAGCAGCTCGCCGGGCTCGGGGGCGAGCGCGGAGACGGTGAGCGCGCGGACCTCGCGCTTGGTGATCTGCCCGTCGTGCTCGAACACGTCGTCGGGCAGCCCCGGCACCCGCGGCAGCCTGCGCGCCCCCGGCTCGGCGGCGCACTCGACGGCGACGACGTTCAGCGGGCCCACCGCGCCCGACCACGTCGAGGCGGTCCCCTCGACGACGGTCTCCGCGGGCGCGCCGAGGTCGGACAGGACGGTCATCCGGCTCGGGCCGAAGCCGCGGTCGGTGAGCAGCGCGGCGACCGCGGCAGGCGTCTGCGCACCCTCGCTCAAGATCAGCAGGCGGACCCCCGGGTGCAGTGCCGAGTGCAGCCTTTCCACAGGTCGCGCCACACAGCTCACGACCGTCGTGCGGTCGAGCGCCCACCCCAGCCTGGCGCAGGCCAGCGACGCTGACGACGGGTGCGGGATGACGTGGACGGCCGTGTGGCGCGCCAGCGTCGTGCCGATCCCGAAGAACATCGGGTCACCGCTGGCCAGCACGCACATCACTGTGCCTTCGTGCGCGGCGACCAGGGGTTCCACCGCGGGCAGCAGCGGGGTCGGCCAGGCGACCCGCTCGGCGGCGACCTCGGGGGGCAGCAGGCCGAGCTGGCGGGGCGAGCCGACCACGACCCGCGCGGCGAGCAGCGCCGCCCTGGCGGCCGGGACGAGCCCGGTCCACCCGTCCGCGCCGACTCCGACGACAGTCACCTTCTCGACCACGAGCGCCAACGCTAACCCAGGGCCCGTGGAGACCCACGCCACGTGGCTTGTAGCCCGGGCGGCGGGGTGCGACGATCCCCGGTGGACCGAAGACAGGGTGCGCGAGGAAACCGGTGTGAGTCCGGTGCGGTCCCGCCACTGTGACCGGGTTGGGCCAGTCCCCGCCCGGGAGCCAGGAACTGGCCCCCTGTGACGACCGACCCGGGCGCGGACCCGGAGTGAGGATCAACGGCGTGCCCTCTGCTGTCGGCTTTCCCTTCTCGGCTGTCGTCGGACATGACGACCTCCGGCTCTCCCTTCTGCTGAACGCGGTGCACCCGGGCATCGGCGGGGTGCTCGTGCGCGGCGAGAAGGGCACCGCCAAGTCCACGGTGGTGCGCGCGCTCGCCGCCCTGCTGCCCGCGGTCGCCGTGGTCGACGGCTGCCGGTTCAGCTGCGACCCGGCGGACCCGGACCCGGGCTGCCCGGACGGCCCGCACGAGACCCCCGCCGCCGCCCGGCCCGCCAGGCTGGTGGAGCTGCCGGTCGGCGCGACCGAGGACCGGCTGATCGGCTCGCTGGACCTGGAGCGGGCGCTAACCGAGGGCGTGCGCGCCTACCAGCCCGGCCTGCTGGCCGCCGCGCACCGCGGCGTGCTCTACGTCGACGAGGTCAACCTGCTGCACGACCACCTTGTCGACCTGCTGCTCGACGCCGCCGCCATGGGCCGCGCGCACGTCGAGCGCGAGGGTGTCTCGGTGGCGCACGCGGCGTCGTTCCTGCTGGTCGGGACGATGAACCCGGAGGAGGGCGAGCTGCGCCCGCAGCTTCTCGACCGGTTCGGCCTGACCGTGGAGGTGCGCGCCTCGCGCGACATCGACACCCGCACCGAGGTCGTGCGCCGCAGGCTGCGCTTCGAGGCGGACCCGGCCGGGTTCGCCGCGGGCTGGGCCGAGGCCGACGCGGGGCTGGCCGCTCGGATCGCCGCCGCGCGCGCCGCGCTGCCGTCCGTCGCGCTGCCGGACCGGGAGCTGCGCCGCGTCGCCGCCGTGTGCGCCGCCTTCGACGTCGACGGGATGCGCGCCGACCTGGTGCTGGCCCGGGCCGCGACCGCGCACGCCGCCTGGCGCGGGGCCGCCGAGGTCGCCGAGGAGGACGTGGCCACCGCCGCCCGGCTCGCCCTGCCGCACCGGCGCAGGCGCGACCCCTTCGACGAGCCCGGCATCGAGCAGGACCAGCTCGACCAGGCGCTGCGCGACGCCGCCGAGGAGGCCGACCGCGAGCCCGACCCCGAGCCCCCGGGCGGTGGCGCCCCCGAGCCCGGGGACAGCCCCGACCAGTCCCCCGCGCCCGACAACGGGCAAGCCCCGCCCGAGCAGAACGGGTCAGCCCCGGACACCGCCGAGCAGCCCGCCCCGGTCGACCAGGCCGATCCCGCCCCCGGTCAGCCCACGGCCGACCCCGGTGCGGGCGCGCAGGGCCCTGGCCAGCCCCCGGCCACCCCCGACCCCGCCTTCCGCGCCCGGCTGCTGCAGGTCGACGGCGTCGGCGAGGGCGCGCCCGGCCGCCGGTCGCGGTCGCGGGCGGGCTCCGGCCGGGCGCTGCGCTCGTCCACCTCGCAGGGCAGCGGCCTGCACCTCATCGGCACCCTCACCGCCGCCGCGCCGTTCCAGCGGGCGCGCGGCCGGGACGGCGCCGGGCTGGTGGTCAAGGCCGGTGACGTGCGCAAGGCCGTGCGCGAGGGCCGGGAGTCGAACCTGGTGCTGTTCGTGGTCGACGCGTCCGGCTCGATGGCCGCGCGCAAGCGGATGTCGGCGGTCACCGGGGCGGTCGTCTCGCTGCTGCGCGACGCCTACCAGCGCCGCGACAAGGTGGGCCTGGTGACCTTCCGCGGCGCGGGCGCCACGGTGGCGCTGCCGCCGACGTCGTCGGTGGAGGCGGCCGTGGCGCGGCTGCGCGACCTGCGCACCGGCGGGCGCACCCCGCTGGCCGACGGCCTGCTGCGCGCCCGCGACGTGCTGCGCGTGGAGCGGCTGCGCGACCCGCGCCGCCGCGCCCTGCTGGTCGTGGTGACCGACGGCCGCGCCACCGTCCCCGCCCGCCCCGGCGGCGACGCCGTGCGCGA
Organism: Actinokineospora pegani; assembly: GCF_009745975.1. Taxonomy (GTDB): domain Bacteria; phylum Actinomycetota; class Actinomycetes; order Mycobacteriales; family Pseudonocardiaceae; genus Actinokineospora; species Actinokineospora pegani. The sequence goes on from NZ_WHOL01000086.1 coordinate 208,477, forward strand.
CGCGGTGCGCGCGGCCGGGGTGCTGGCCGCCGACGGTGTCGCCGGGGTCGTGGTCGACTGCGAGTCCGGCCCGGTGCGGCTGGGGCTCGCCGGTCGGGTCACCACCGCGCTCGGCGCGACGCCGCTGCGCCTGGAGGAGTTGTCCGCAGACGCGGTGGCCGGGGTCGTCCGCGCCGCACGCGCCGCGTAAGGGGTCTGAGATGCCACAGGGCAAACCGCTCGTCGTCCCGCAGGACGGGCTCACCACCCGCCAGCGCCGCAACCGGCCGCTGGTCGTGGTGCACACCGGTGAGATGAAGGGCAAGTCGACCGCCGCGTTCGGCCTGGCGCTGCGCGGGTGGAACCAGGGCTGGTCGATCGGGGTGTTCCAGTTCGTCAAGTCGGCCAAGTGGAAGGTCGGCGAGGAGAACGCGCTGGTCGCCCTGGGCCGGGTGCACGAGCAGACCGGCGAGGGCGGCCCGGTCGAGTGGCACAAGATGGGCGCGGGCTGGTCCTGGTCGCGCAAGCGGGGCGAGGAGGCCGACCACGCCGACGCCGCGCGCGAGGGCTGGGCCGAGATCGCCCGCCGGATCGCCGCCGAGCAGCACGACATGTACGTCCTCGACGAGTTCACCTACCCGCTCAAGTGGGGCTGGGTCGACGTCGACGAGGTCGTGTCCGCGCTGCGCGACCGGCCGGGCCACCAGCACGTGGTGATCACCGGCCGGGACGCCCCGCGGGCGCTGGTCGACGCCGCGGACCTGGTCACCCACATGACGAAGGTCAAGCACCCGATGGACGCGGGCACCAAGGGCCAGCGGGGCATCGAGTGGTGACCGCGTGGTGACGTCTTGGATGACAGCGTGGTAGCCGTGCCCAGGCTGGTCATCGCCGCCCCCGGCTCGGGCAGCGGCAAGACGACGGTGGCCACCGGGCTGATGGCCGCGCTGTCGCGGCGCGGGCACCGGGTCGCGCCGTTCAAGGTCGGCCCGGACTACATCGACCCCGGCTACCACTGCGTGGCCGCGGGCCGCCCCGGCCGCAACCTCGACGCGGTCCTGGTCGGCGAGCACCGCCTCGCCCCGCTGCTGCGCCACGGCTGCGCGGGCGCCGACCTCGCCGTCATCGAGGGCGTCATGGGCCTGTTCGACGGGCGCATCGGCCACCAGGTCGCCGCGGGCGGCTTCGGCTCGACCGCGCACGTGGCGGGCCTGGTGGACGCCCCGGTCGTGCTGGTCGTCGACTGCCGAGGGCAGAGCACCAGCGTGGCCGCCCTGCTGCACGGGTTCCGCTCCTACCGGCCCGGGGTGCGGATCGCGGGCGTCATCCTCAACCAGGTCGGCTCCGACCGCCACGACGAGGTGCTGCGCGAGGCGTGCCTGGACGTGGGCCTGCCCGTCCTGGGCTCGCTGCGCCGCGCCCCCGCCGTCGACGTGCCCTCCCGGCACCTGGGTCTGGTCCCGGCCGCCGAGCGCGGCGCGGCGGCGCTGCGCGCGGTCGAGGCCATGGCGGAGCTGGTGGCGGCGTCGGTGGACCTCGACGCGGTGGTCCGGCTGGCCCGCTCCGCACCCGAGCTGCCCGGCGAGCGCTGGGCCCCGGAGGCGGAGGTGGCCAGGGTCGCGGGCGGCCCGGTCGTCGCCGTGGCGGGCGGTCCGGCGTTCACCTTCGGCTACGCCGAGCACGCGGAGCTGCTGCGCGCGGCCGGGGCGGTCGTCGCCGTCGTCGACCCGCTGCGCGACGAGACCCTGCCCGAGGGCACCGCCGGGCTGGTGCTGCCCGGCGGGTTCCCGGAGGCGCACGCCGAGGCGCTGTCGGCCAACGAGCCGCTGCGGCACGCGGTGGCCGCGTTCGCCGCCTCGGGCGCGCCGGTGCACGCCGAGTGCGGCGGGCTGCTCTACCTGGTGGCCAAGCTGGACGGGCACCCGATGGCCGGGGTGCTGCCCGCCGAGGCGGAGATGACCCCGCGGCTGCGCCTGGGCTACCGCGACGCCGTCGCCGCCTCGACGACGGCGCTGCACGCCGAGGGCGAGCGGGTAGCCGGGCACGAGTTCCACCGCACCCGCACCCTGCCCGAGCACGGCGCCACCCCCGTCTGGGTGTGGCGGGACCACGGCGGGGCGGTGCGGCGCGAGGGCTTCGCCTGGCGCGGTGTGCACGCGTCCTACCTGCACACCCATCCGGCGGGCAACCCCGCCGCCGTGGCGGGGCTGGTCAGCGCAGCCGTCCGAGCGCGTCCTTGAGGAACACCACCGACTCCTGCTCGTCCAGCGACCGCCCCGCCACGTCCCGCCAGACCCGCACCAGCGCCTCGACGTCGACGGCGCGGTCGATGACCCGCGCGTCGACCGCCGACTCCTGGTAGCCGAAGTCCTTGCGCGCCCCGCCGAACCGCAGCACGGTCGCGTCGGTGGGCACGAACGGGAGGTCGGCGTCGAAGTCGAGGATGCGCAGCGACACCCCCTCGGTGGTGGTGGCCACCTCGACCAGGTGCGCGAGCTGCGCCGCCGCCACCCCGCGGGGGTGCGCCCGGGTGAGGCGGGTGATCGCCGCCTCCCCCAGGACCACCGAGTAGCGCAGCGGCCCGGCCAGCAGCCTGGCCCGGCCCCGGCGCTCGGCCACCCGCCGCTCGACCTCGTCGGCGGGGCCCCCGGCGAACAGCGCGCGCATGAACTCCTCGCACTGCAGCAAACCCGGGAACCGCTCGCCGTGCAGCGCGTAGATCTCGACGGCGTGCTGCTCGCCGCGGCGGAACTCGCGGAACGCGGTGGAGATCTCGTCGGCGGCCCGCGGCCTGCGCTGGTAACCCGCGTCCACCCGGGCCGCCCAGTCGATCATGGCGTCCAGCTCCGCGCCCGCGACGCCGAGCACCCCGGCCGCGGTGCGCAGGTCGCGCGCGGTGAGCCGGTTCTGCCCGGTCTCGATCTTCTGGATCTTGCTCTGCGAGCAGCTCATCCGGCCCGCCAGCTCGATCTGGGTCAGCCCCGCGCTCCTGCGCAGGGTGCGCAGGTACGCACCAAGCTCGCCATCGGTCACCGGATCCACGAGCGTGTCTCCCAATTCCACCCGAACTATGGATAGGACGCCGAGGGTAGTAACTCTGCGATCACTTCGCTGCACCCCCTCCCCAACCTCACCCCGGCCCGACTAATCGGCGCCCCGCGCACCGACGAACCCGACCAGCTCGGCGAGCGCGCTCACCGGCAGCGCGAGCGTTCTCGGGGTCGGGGATTTCGAGTCGCGAAACCACACCCGCCCGCCGTCCGGCACGCGCAGTTCCACGCAGTCGAACTGCGCGCCACAACCGCTGGCGCGCACCCACCCGGTTTTCGGTCTTGCGCTCATGACTCCCCTACACAAGCGGTAACGCACGTGATGGAAAGACATCTTCGCAGGCAGATAAACCGCTGACAACTGGCAAAAGGCAGACATCACCGAGCGTTGTCGCGTTTACCTGGGATCTAGCGGCAAAACCGGCAGAAACGAAGACAGGAACGGTCGAGCGGCACTTGAAAAAGAATTGAGACCCGCTTGAGCCGGTGTCGCGAAATGGCCGGGAAGTGCTGCGGAGCACCCAGCGCGGCGCACCCCCCGGGGCGGTGCGATCGTGGTCGGGACCGCCCGACCGCCCGTGGAGGACGCCGTGACCCCGCTCGACCGGCTGCGCGAGCTGCTGGGCCCCTGTGTCCGGACCGACGCGGCGACCCGCGCGCTGCACTCGTCGGACGCCTCGAACTACCGGGTCCCGCCCGCCGCCGTGGTCACCGCGGACTCGGCCGCGCACGCCGCCGAGGTCGTGGGCCGCTGCCACGAGCTGGGCCTGCCGGTCACCCCCCGGGGCGCGGGGACGTCGGTGGCGGGCAACGCGATCGGCCCGGCCGTCCTGCTGGACCTGACCCGGCTGACCGCCATCGCCGAGGTGGACCCCGACACGCGCACGGCGACCGTCCAGGCCGGGGTGGTGCAGGCCGACCTGCAACGCGCCGCCCGCAGGCACGGGCTGCTCTTCGGCCCCGACCCCTCGACCGCCGACCGGTGCACGCTCGGCGGGATGATCGGCAACAACGCCTGCGGCGCGCACGCCGTCGCCTGGGGCAACACCCGCGACAACACGCTGTCGGCGCGCCTGCTGCGCGTCGACGGGACCTACCTCGAGGCGCACGGCGGCGGCACCTCGGACCCCGACCTGGACGCGCGGCTGCGCGCGGTCGTCAACGCCGGGCTGGCCGTGGTGCGGACCCAGTACGGCAGGTTCCCCCGGCAGGCGTCCGGGTACGCGCTCGACGCCCTCTCACCCGAACGGGGCTTCGACGTCATCCGCTCCCTGGTCGGCTCGGAGGGGACGCTCGCCATCGTCCTGGACGCCACGGTCCGCCTGGCGCCCGCGCCCGCGGCCCGCGCGCTGGCCGTGCTGGGCTACCCCGACATGGCCTCGGCGGCCGACGCCACCCCGGCCGTGGTCGCGCTGGGGCCGCTCGCGGTCGAGGGCATGGACCGGCGGCTGGTCGACGTCGTCGCCGCGCGCAGGGGCAGCGCCGCGGTCCCAGCCCTGCCGCGCGGCGCGGGCTGGCTGCTCGTGGAGACCGGCGGCGCCACCCGCGCCGAGGCCGAGCACGCCGCCGCCGCGGTGCTGGCCGCCGCGGGCGCGCTCGACGGCCGGGTGCTCACCGACGCCGCCGAGGTCTCGGCCCTGTGGCGGATCCGCGCTGACGGCGTCGGCCTGGCCGGGCGCACCCCGGCGGGCGCGGACGCGTGGCCCGGCTGGGAGGACGCCGCGGTCCCGCCCGAGCGGCTGGGCCCCTACCTGCGCGACCTGGGGGCGCTGCTCGACCAGCACGGGTACGACGGCCTGCTCTACGGCCACTTCGGCGACGGGTGCGTGCACGGCCGCTTCGACTTCGACCTGCGCGCCCCCGGCGGCGCGGCGCGCACGCTGGCCTTCCTCACCGAGGCCGCCGACCTGGTCGCCGCGCACGGCGGGTCGCTGTCCGGCGAGCACGGCGACGGCCGCGCCCGGGGCGCGCTGCTGGGCCGGATGTACTCGCCGGAGGCGCTGGAGCTGGCCGCGCGGGTCAAGCGCGTGTGGGACCCGGACCACCGGCTCAACCCGGGCGTGCTCGTCGACCCGGCCCCGGTGGAGGCGGACCTGCGGGTGGGCCCGGCGCTGCCGGTCGTGGCCACCACCGGCTTCGCGCTGCCCGCCGACTCCGGCGACCTGACCCGCGCGGCGCACCGCTGCGTCGGCGTGGGCCGCTGCCGCGCGGACCTGACCCCGACCGGTGGCGCCATGTGCCCGTCGTTCCTGGCCACCGGCGAGGAGCAGCACTCCACCCGGGGCCGCGCGCGGATGCTGCAGGAGATGGTGCGCGGCGACCTCGTCCGCGGCGGCTTCGCCGACCCCGCGGTGCACGAGGCCCTCGACCTGTGCCTGTCGTGCAAGGCCTGCGCCACCGACTGCCCGGCGGGCGTGGACATGGCCACCTACAAGGCCGAGGTGCTGCACCAGCGGTACAAGGGCAGGCTGCGCCCGGTCACGCACTACACCCTCGGACAGCTCCCCCGGCTCGCGAAGGTCGCCTCCCGGATTCCCGTGCTGGCGAACGCCTTGCTGTCCCTCGGAGCGGTCAAGCGCCTCGCGGGCATCGATGCCCGCCGGACCGCGCCCCGGTTCGCCCGCGAGCGGTTCCGCCGCCTGTTCGCCAAGCGCCCCAAGGCAAGCGGCGACCGCGTGCTGCTGTGGGTCGACACCTTCACTGAGTCCTTCGACCCGGGCATCGGCCTCGCCGCCGTGCGGGTGCTCGAACGCGCGGGCCACCGCGTCGAGGTCACCGGCAGCCAGGTCTGCTGCGGACTCACCTGGGTCTCCACCGGCCAGCTCGACGGCGCCCGGCGCCAACTCCGCCGCACGCTGGACGCGCTGGAACCCTGGCTGGACAACGGCGTCCCGATCGTCGGCCTCGAACCGTCGTGCACCGCCGCCCTGCGCTCCGACGCGGCCGAGCTGCTCCCCGACGACCCCAGGGCCCGGCGGCTCGCCGAGCTGACCACCACCCTGGCCGAGCTGCTGACCCGCACCCCCGGCTGGCGGCCGCCCGACCTGTCCGGTGTGGAGGTCACCGCGCAGCCGCACTGCCACCACCGCGCGGTCCTGGGCTGGCACACCGACGCCGCGCTCCTGCGCCGGGCGGGCGCGAAGCTCACCCAGCTCGGCGGCTGCTGCGGCCTCGCGGGCAACTTCGGCGTCGAGCGGGGGCACTACGAGGTCTCCACGGCGGTGGCCGAGACAGCGCTGCTGCCCGCCCTGCGGCAGAACCCGCGGACGACCCTCGCCGACGGGTTCTCCTGCCGCACCCAGATCACCGACCTCAGCGACGCCCAGCCGGTCCACCTCGCCGAGCTGCTCGNNCCCGGCCGGGCCGGGGCCGAGGCGCGCTCTACCTGGTTCGGGTGAGCCCCCGCTGCAACAGGGTGGCGAACACGACCGCGATCCCGCCCCACAGCACCGCGGAAGTGCCGAGCGAGGCGATCCTGAACTCCCACAGCACCGCGCCGGGGAAGCCCGCGGGCACCTCCTGGATGGTCGGCAGCAGCTTGGCCACCACCGTCACCAGGAGCAGGTAGCCGACACCGGCGACCAGCGTCGCCGTCCAGCCGCCCACGCGGTCGGCCAGTGCGCGGGCCACCGCGACCGCCGCCACGGCGAGCACGAGGGAGATCCCGAGCACCCCGAAGAACAGCCCGGTGCGCTCGCCGATCGTGTCCCCGCTGCCGACCGCGGGCGGGTTGGCCGGGTAGGTCAGGAACGGCACGAGCACGACGGCCAGGTAGCCGATGCCCAGCACCGCCGCGACCGTGCCGCGCGGGCTCGCCGACCCGATCCGGCCGTAGGCGAAGGCCATGGCGAGTCCGAACAAGCCGCCCAGTCCCACGCCGTAGGCCAGCGTGCCGATGGCGAGGCCGCCGGTGGCCTGGAAGGACCGGGAGACGACCTCCTCCTCGCCGTGCGAGTGACCCGCGTCGTGGCTGTGCCCCTCGGCCCCGGCCTCTTCGATGCCGATCGCGGCGGCCACGGACGGCTCGCCGAACGCGCTGGCGAAGCCGAACGCGAGGACGCCGCCGACCAGGCCCGCGAGCAGGCCCCACACCAGCAGCGACCGGACAGCGGGCGCGGCCGTCGCGGCCGCCCTCTCCTCGGTCAGTGGCACGGGAAACCCAGCAGGTGGCGGGCGTCGTGGACGAGCTCGTGCACGGCGGTGCCCTCGAACACGGCGAACGCGCCCTGCTCGGCGCCGACGAAGTAGAGCACGATCAACGAGATGAGCCCGCCGAACAGCGCCCACGGCAGGATCTGCCGCACGGGGATGCTGACCGGGATCGGGGCGGGGAACGCGACGGCTTGCGTCGTCATCAAGGCCTCCTCGACGGGCTGCACGCGGCCCGAGGGATAGGTGGGGATGATGGTGGGGGTCTGACTGCGGACCGGTTCCCCGGTCCATCACAGTGGCGCGGCCGTGCCGGAGTCACACCGGCTTCCGCCTACCATCACGGTCGATCGGCCAATTTATGGGAGCACGTATGCGGTGTCAACGCGAGCGCCACCACGCCGGGCCGCGCTCGGCCGGTCCAGGGCGGGTCGGTGGGTAACCGCCTCACCCTGGTCTCGCACGGGGCCACGGCGGCGACCCGGGCCGCGGCCTTCCCGGTCGACGAACCGCTCGCCGACCCCGCCCCGCTCCCGCGGGCCGGACTGGGCCGGGTGGCGGTGGCGCTGCGCGGGCCGGAGGTCCGCTGCGCGCAGACGGCCACCGCGTTCGGGCTGGCGGCCCGGGTGGACCCGGCGCTGCGCGACCTGGACTTCGGCGCGTGGCGGGGCAGGCGGCTGGACGCGGTGGCGGCGGTGGACCCGGGGGCGGTGACCCACTGGCTGACCGACCCGGACAGCGCCCCGCACGGCGGCGAGTCGGTGGCCGCTCTGGTGGACCGGGTCGGGGCGTGGCTGGACGACCGGGCCGCCGACCCGGCCCCGGTGGTGGCGGTGACCCACCCGTCGGTGGTGCGGGCGGCGGTCGTCGCGGCGCTGGGCGCGCCCCCGGCGGCGTACTGGCGCGTCGACGTCGTGCCGCTGGCGCGGGTCGTGCTGCGCGGGGGCCCCGGCCGGTGGTCGCTGCGCTGGCTCACCCCCGCCGCGCAGGCGTGAGACCAGGTAACCAAGAAGGGCGTGAAGTCGTTGCCCGGCAACGTTGTTGGGCATTTCGGTGACATTTCACGCGCGAGCTTGCGCGGGCGGGGCAAGTCCGGGACCCTCGTCCCACCGATCACGCCCGACGGCGTCCGCCCCGGGTCGGGACCGCCACGACGGTGGGAGGCCGTGCTGGAGACCGGCGCGACGAACGCGGAGACACCGGGCGATGCCGTCGCGGACGCGGGCGCCCTTGGCGCCGTGGCCCCGGCCGTCCCCGCGCGCCAGGCGCTGTTCCTGGGCCTGCTCGACCGGGCGGCCGCGGCGGAGGTCTCGAACGAGCGCGTGCGCCACCTGCTCGACGCGCTGCTGTCGGTGGCCAGCGACCTGTCCCTGCCCGACGTGCTGCGCCGCATCGTGACCGTGGGCTGCGAGCTGGTGGGCGCCCGATACGGCGCGCTGGGCGTGCTGGGCGCCGACGGGGAGCTGACCGAGTTCCTGCACCACGGCGTCGACGACGAGACCCGCGACCGCATCACGTCCCTGCCGCGCGGCAAGGGCCTGCTCGGCGTCGTCGGCCAGGGCGGGGGCCCGGTGCGGGTGGACGCCGTGTCCGAGCACCCCGACGCGGCGGGCTTCCCACCGGGGCACCCGGTGGTGGAGTCGTTCCTGGGCGTGCCGATCCGGGTGCGCGGCGAGGCCTACGGCAACCTCTACCTGGGCGACAAGGTCACGGGCCGGGCGTTCACCGCCCAGGACGAGGACATCGTGGTGGCGCTGGCCGCCACGGCGGGCATGGCCGTCGCCAACGCCCGGCACTACGAGCTCAGCCAGCGCCGCGAGCAGTGGCTGGTGGCCACCACCGAGGTCACGGCCATGCTGCGCGCGGGCGACGACGAGGGCCTGGCGCTGCTGGCGCGGCGCGCGCGCGGCATCACCGGCGCGGTCGTGGCGATGGTGGCCGTGCCCGACGGCCCGGAGCACCTGGTCATCCGCCGCGCGGACGGGCAGTTGGCCGCGGAGCTGACCGGGTCCAGGATCGCCGTGGTCGACAGCCTCACCGGTGACGTGTTCAGCACCGGCCGGGCCAGGCTGGTCGGCGAGGTGGCCGACGCGGCGCTGACCCGCTCGGCGCGGACGTTCCAGGCGCTGCCCCGCGGGGTAGAGGGGCTGGGCCCGGCCGTGTTCGCGCCGCTGACCGGCGGGCGCACCCCGGTCGGCGTGCTGATCGTGTGCCGGGCGCGGGGCGCCGCCGCGTTCGACGAGTGGGACCTGCGGATGGTTCGCGACATCGGCGCGCACGCGGCGCTGGCGATGGGGTTCGCCGACGCGCAGCGCGACAAGCAGCGGCTGGCCCTGTTCGAGGAGCGCGACCGCATCGCCCGCGACCTGCACGACCTGGTGATCCAGCGGTTGTTCGCGCTCGGGCTCAACCTGCAGGGCCTGCGCCGCGACCCGGCCGCCGAGAACGCGCCGGAGCGGATCGGCGGGTTCATCGCCGAGATCGACCAGACCATCCGCGAGCTGCGGCGCAGCATCTTCTCCCTGCAGCAGCCCGCCAACGGCCCGCACAGCCTGCGCGGCGACGTGCTGCGGGTGATCTCCGAGGCGACGGTGTCGCTGGGCTACGAGCCCACGGTCCGGCTGGAGGGGCCGCTGGACTCGGTGGTGCCCGCGGACATCGCGCTGGACCTGATCGCGACCCTGCGCGAGGCACTGTCGAACGTGGTGCGCCACGCGGGCGCGTCCGGGGTGCAGGTGACCGTGGCGGTGGACCGCCGGGGCAGCAGGCTGGACCTGCTCGTGCAGGACGACGGCCGGGGCCTGCCCGACGGCCTGCCCCGGCGCAGCGGCTTGACGAACATGGCCCAGCGGGCGCGGCGGTGGTCGGGGGACTGCGTGGTCGAGCCCGCCGGGGCCGGGGGGACCCGGGTGGACTGGTCGGTCCCCCTGGGCTGGACGGCGGCGCCGCCGGCGGCGCGGGGGCAGGAGGGGCGCGCATGAGTATCTCGGTGTTCGTGCTGGACGACCACGAGGTGGTGCGGGCGGGCCTGCGCGGCCTGCTCGAGGCCGAACCCGACATCGAGGTGGTGGGCGAGGCCGCGTCGGCGGCGCAGGCGCTCGCCCGCGTCCCGGCGGTCCGCCCCCAGGTGGCCATCCTGGACGTCCGCCTCCCCGACGGCGAGGGCGTCACCGTCTGCCGGGAGATCCGCTCGGCGGTGCAGCCGCCCCCCGCCTGCCTGATGCTGACCTCGTTCTCCGACGACGAGGCCCTCTTCGGCGCCATCATGGCGGGCGCGGCGGGCTACATGCTCAAGCAGGTCACCGGCAACGACCTCGTGTCCGCCGTGCGGACCCTGGCCGCGGGCGGCTCGCTCCTCGACGCCGAGGTCACCGCCACAGTCCTCGAACGCCTGCGCGGCGGGCGGACCGAGGACCCCCGGTACACCTCGCTGAGCCCCCAGGAGCGCAAGATCCTCGACCTGATCGCCGAGGGCATGACCAACCGCCAGATCGCCGGAGCCCTCTACCTGGCCGAGAAGACCGTCAAGAACTACGTCTCCACCCTCCTGCACAAACTCGGCTTCGACCGCCGCACCGAAGCCGCCGTCTACGCGACCCGCCTGCAGAACAGCCGCCGGACCCAGGGCTGAGGGCTCACCGGTCCTGCCCCGCCTTCCGCTCACACCTGCGTTTCAGGACCCAGTACACCCCGACCATGACAGCCGGGCCCGTGAGGCCATAGATCAACGAGCCGATGAGGATGTCGGGGTGCCAGTCGAAGCCGCGCAGCGCCGAGCGGACCAGCAGGCCGATGCCGAAGTACACCGCGTACAGCAGGACAGCCGCCCCGACGAGCTTCGGCCAGCGCGGTTTGGCGCGGACCCACGTCTTGAATCCCACAGTCGTCCCCGTCCCCAGATGACAGTCGCCTCCGTGGGGTGCCCGGTCGTGGGTGAGGTCAACCGCAGTGCACGCACTTGCCCTCGGTCGCCTTGGAGCCTTCCAGGGGGCAGTCCGCGCAGACTCCGCCGACCGGGGAGCGGTAGTAGAGGCAGCAGCTACGGCGTTTGCCGTCGTCGCCCAGCGCTGCCGCGAACTCGGGCAGCAGCCGCAGGCGGGCGACCAGGTCGGGGTGCAGTGGCCGGGCGACCAGAGCCGAAGCGGCGTTGCCCCAGAGGATGCGCTCCTTGACCTTCGTCAACTCGCACAACGCCGCGTGCAGTGGCCGCAGGTGCCCGTCGACGAGGTGGGTGGTGAGCAGCGCCAGCGGGTCGGTGGTGGTCCAGCCCGCTGGGTCAGCGGTGCCGAGTTGGACGAAACCCTTGTCGGTCAAGGAGAAGCGGAGGCGGTCGAGGTCGGGGAGGACGCCGTGGGTGGAAAGGCCGCCCAGGGCGGCGGTCCACAGGCGGGCGGTGAGTCCGAAGTGGATGGCCGAGGCGGCGACCCGCTTCTCGGTGACCTGGAGGCGGTCGGCGACGGTGTCGACGGCGCGGGCCAGCAGGTCGCGGGAGCGGTAGAGCGCAGGCAGCGGCACGCCGTCCGCGTCGGGGTCGAAGGTGTAGCGGTCCTGGGCGGCGAGGGCGGCGGCGACCAGGGTCCGGTCGGCCGGGTGGGCGGGGGCGAGGTCGAAGGTGTCGCGGATGCGGTCGGCCAGGGTGCGCGGGCTGCCGGTGCGCAGCACGCCGTCGCGGCCGAGCAGCCAGACCGTGTCTCCCGCGCGCAGCTCCCCCGGCGGGGTGCTGCTGGCCACGACCACGGCGATGTCGCGCTCGACGGCGAGGCTGCGCAACCGCTCCACCGGCGCGTCCTGTCCGTCGACGAGCAGCAGGCCCGCGCCCGCGGTCATCCCGTCCGCGCCCAGCGCGACCCGGCGGGAGCGCTCCCCCGGCCCCAGCCGCTCGAGGTAGGCCCCGTCCACGCACACCGACCCGGCCAGCGCGGGCTGCGCGTCGGCCAGCGTGCGCAGCAGGGTCGACTTGCCCACCCCCGCGGGCCCCAGCAGGACCGTCAGCCCACCGCGCCGGGCGTGCGCGGTGACCCCGCTGAGCACCACCCGGTCGGCGTAACCCACGGTCAGGTCGATCAGGTGCACGCACATGTTCCCGACATCCCCTGGCGAATTGGCCGCTATTTCTCGTTCGATTCTGACCACGCCGCCGAGCCCTTCCGAATGCGATGTGGTCCGGATCACTTCCATATTTGTCAATGTGTCCGGTCCGACGAAACAGCCCGCTTCCGATGTGCACGCCGGGAGCAAAGCCCGAAGTTGGAAAAGTTCCCCGCTACACCCTGATGGCGCAGCGACTGACCGGCTCGTTCAACCACTTGCCCTCCCCCGCTGAGCCCAACGCCGTACGGCCTGGACCACACGGACGATCCGCGCGGACCGGCGGGGCGGATCCCAGAATTTAACCGCGTGCTGACAAAGGGAAGCATTTCCCATAGCAGTTCACGCGTGAAAACCACCCGGATGACACCCGTTCGGTGACACCCGGGCGGACTCACCCGATCAGGCGAGGTGTTTCACGCTGAGCCGGTGTTCCGCCAGAGGTAACGTCGGCCTCGTTCCGCGCTATACCGGTGGCAGGGACCGTCGGCCGGAAGGGGGGTGCGGGTGGTGAACACCCTGGTGCCAGTGCCCGCGCAGTGCTCGCCCGGCCTCGTCCCCGAGGTGTGCCTGGTGGCGGGCGACCCGACCTCGGCACTGCGCCTGGCCCCGGTGGCCGCCGCGATGCGCGAGCACGCGGCCGTGCGGCCGGTGGTGGTGGCCTGCGGCCCGCGGGCGCCCGTCGCGCTGCTGTGCGACCTGGGCGTGCCCGCCGACCTCGTGCTGGACGCGCCGGGGGGCGTGCCCGCCCTGCTGGCGGGCTTCGACGGCCTGTTCGCCGAGACCGCCCCGCACGCGGTGCTGGTGCAGGGCGACTCGGCCACGGCGTTCAGCGCGGCGATGGCCGCCTTCTACCGCAAGGTGCCGGTCGTCCACCTCGACGCGGGCGTGCGGTCGTTCGACCTGACCGCCCCCTTCCCGCAGGAGGGCCACCGGCGGCTGATAGCCCAGGTGTCCTCCCTGCACCTGGCCGCCACCCCGGACGCGACGGCCAACCTGGCCGAGGAGTCGCACACCGGCCCCAAGGTGCTCACCGTCGGCAGCACGGCCGTCGACGCCGGGCTGCGCGCGTTCGACCGGGCGGGCGGGCAGCCCGACCCCGAGGTCGCCGCCGTCACCGGGGCCGTTGCCGCCGGGGAGACCCGGATGGCGCTGCTGGTCCTGCACGAGCCGCACCCGGCGGACGAGCTGGAGGCGGTGCTGCTCGGCGTCGGCGACCTGGTGCTGGGCACCCCCGACCTGGAGGTCGTGCTGCCCGCCGCGCCGGGCGGGCGGCTGCGCGCGCTGGCCGAGGACCTGCTCGGCCGCCTCGTGCGGGTCACCATCACCGACCCGCTGCCCGCCCACGACGCCGTGGACCTGATGGCCCGGGCCTGCGCCGTGCTCACCGACTCGCCCACCGTGGCCGAGCAGGCGCCCAGCTTCGGCGTCCCCGCGCTGGTCGTCGGCGGGCCGGGCGGGACGTGGGCCGAGCCGGACCGCCCCGGCCACCCCTGGACCGCGGGCGCGGACCGGTCGGTGCTGGTCAGGGTGGCCGAGAAGCTGGTTTCCGACGACCGGGACGCCGCGACCCGCGCCACCGGGGCCGCACCGCAATACCCTTTCGACAACCCCTTCGGGGACGGCCGCGCGGCCCAGCGGTGCGAGCAGGCCGTGCAGTGGCTGCTCGGCCTGCGCTCGCGGCCGGGTGAGTTCACCCCCTCCCCTCCCCCTTGACTGGATTCCCGATGCCGACACATGCTGGTTCGTCCCCCACCGCAGAACCGCCAGTCCCCGATCCGACCAGCAGGCCCGCGCTGCCCCTGCCCGCGGCCGTCCAGGTCGCCCAGTCCCCCGACGGAGGCCGGATGAGCGCGGACACCCGCCCGGCGACCGCCGACGCCCCGACCGCGAACCCGCCGAAGCGCTGGATGGCGTCGATGGCGCTGGCCGCGCTCGCGGTCAACGTCGGCTTCTTCGGGCCCATCCAGATCCTGCTCGCCCGGCAGGCCGAGATCGTCTCCGCCGGGTCCAAGGAGTCGGTGCTGGCGCTGGTCGCGGGTGTCGGCGCGCTGTGCTCGATGCTGGCCAACCCGCTGTGGGGCGCCCTGTCCGACCGCACCACCGGCCGCTGGGGCATGCGCCTGCCGTGGGTGCTCGGCGGCGCGCTGACGGGCGCGGGCGGTCTGCTGCTGCTGGCCACCGCCGACTCGCTGGCCGGGATGGTGCTGGGCTGGTCGGTCGTGCAGATCGCGCTCAACGCCGAGTTCGCGGCACTGGCCGCGGCCATCCCCGACCAGGTGCCGGTGGCGGGCCGGGGTGCGGCGGGCGGCTGGTTCGGCCTGGCCCAGACCGTCGGCGTGCTGATCGGCACCGGCCTGGCCGTCGGGGGCGGCGACGCCACCGGCGGGTCGGTGTTCGGCGGGTACGCCGCCTGCGCGGTGTTCGTCGTGCTGGCCACGATCCCGTTCGTGGTGCTGCGCCGGGACGTGCGGCTGCCGAGCGAGCGGCGCGCGCCGTGGGACGCCAAGGAGTTCGCCAGGGGCTTCTGGCCGCGCGGGTTCGGCTCCGACTTCGGCTGGGCGTGGCTGACCCGGTTCCTGATGAACCTGGGCAACGCCATCGCCCTGCTGTACCTGCTCTACTACCTCAAGGACGGCATCCAGGTCGCCGACCCCGAGGGCGGGGTGCTGGTGCTGACCGCCATCTACGCGACCACCCTGCTGTCCACCGTGGTGGTCGCGGGCGTGTGGTCGGACCGGCTGGGCAGGCGGCGGGTGTTCGTCCTGGGCTCCGGCGTGGTGATGGCGGTGTCCTCGGTGCTCATGGTGGCCTGGCCGACCTGGGCGGGGGCGGTGGTGGCCGCGGCGGTGCTGGGACTGGGCTTCGGCACCTACACCTCGGTCGACTTCGCCCTGGTCACCCAGGTGCTGCCCGCCGCGACCGACCGGGGCAAGGACCTGGGCGTGATCAACATCGCGAACACGCTGCCGCAGGTGCTCTCCCCCGTGGTCGCCGCGCCCATCGTGGCCAACCTGGGCGGCTACACCGCCCTCTACCTGGTGTCGGCCGCGATCGGGTTGCTGGGCGCGGTCCTGGTCTACAGGATCAAGGGGGTCCGCTGACCGCCTGATGCCGGGAGCCCCGCCATGACCGACCCCTTCCCCACCTTCCCCGCCGACTTCCTGTGGGGTGCCGCCTCGGCGTCCTACCAGGTGGAGGGCGCGGTCGACGAGGACGGGCGCGGCAGGTCGGTCTGGGACACCTTCAGCGCCGAGCCCGGCCGGGTCGTCGACGGTGACACCGGCGCGGTGGCGGCCGACCACTACCACCGCTACGCCGAGGACGTCGCCCTGCTGCGCGACCTGGGTGTCGGCGCATACCGGTTCTCCATCGCCTGGCCGCGCGTGCAACCCGACGGCTCCGGCCCGGTGAACGAGGCGGGCCTGGGCTTCTACGACCGGCTGGTCGACGAGCTGTGCGCGGCGGGCATCGCCCCGGCGGCCACGCTGTTCCACTGGGACACCCCGCAGGCCATCGAGGACGCGGGCGGCTGGCTCTCGCGCGACACCGCTGAGCGCTTCGCCGACTACGCCTCGATCGTCGGCGAGCGGCTCGGCGACCGGGTCAGGATGTGGATGCCGCTCAACGAGCCCGTCGTCGTCACCATGTTCGGCTACGCCCTGGGCAACCACGCGCCGGGCAGGGCGCTGGGCTTCGAGGCGCTGCCCGCCGCCCACCACCAGCTCCTCGGCCACGGCCTGGCGGTGCGGGCGCTGCGCGCGGCCGGGTGCTCGTCGATCGGCATCGCCAGCAACCACGCCCCCGTCTGGGCCGCGTCCGGCTCCGAGGAGGACACCCAGGCCGCGTCGGCCTACAGCACCCTGGTCAACTGGCTGTTCGCCGACCCGGTCCTGCGCGGCGAGTACCCCGCCCCCGAGCTGGCGGCGATGGTGCCCGGGCCGGTGGTCGAAGACCTCAAGACCATCTCGGAGCCGCTGGACTGGTTCGGGATCAACTACTACCGCCCCACGCTGATCGGTGCGCTCACCGACGGCGGCGAGGGGCACGTCGAGGGGGCGATGCTCCCGCCCGGGCTGCCCTTCGAGCCCCGCGAGATCACCGGCTACCCCCGCACCGACTTCGACTGGCCCGTTGTCCCCGACGGTCTGCGCGAGACAGTCGCGTTGTTCACCGAACGGTACGGCGATGCCCTTCCCCCGCTCTACATCACCGAGTCCGGGTGCTCGTACCACGATCCGGACCCTGTGGACGGTCGGGTCCCCGACCCCGACCGCATCGCCTACCACGACGCGCACCTGCGGGCTCTGCACCAGGCCATGGCCGACGGGGCTGATGTTCGAGGTTATTTCGCTTGGTCGGCGACCGACAATTTCGAGTGGGCTGCGGGGTACCGGGAGCGGTTCGGCTTGGTCCACGTCGATTACGCCACGCAACGGCGTACGCCGAAGGACTCCTACCACTGGTACAAGTCGATCATCGGCTAGGCCGTGGTCACCGGTCACGGGGGTCGCCCCACGCCCCCGGGGAGCTTTGTCAAGACTCCTGACGGTGATGTAGTAAACGGCACTACCGTGCCCGTGTCAATCCTCGAAGGCGCCCGAGGAATCCCCCAGCACGTGGAGAGGATTTGCGATGACGGCACCCCCGATCATTCGCGCGCAGGGCTTGACCAGGCGCTTCAAGGTGAAGAAGGGCCAGGTCGACGCGGTGCGCGGGCTGGACGTCGAGGTGGCGGCGGGCGAGGTCGTGGCGTTCCTCGGCCCGAACGGCGCCGGGAAGACCACGAGCATGCGGATGCTGAGCACCCTGCTGCCGCCGTCCTCCGGCACCGCGGAGGTGGCCGGGCACGACGTCGTCGCCGCGCCGCAGGAGGTCCGCCTGCGCATCGGCTACCTCGGCCAGGGCACCAGCGGCGGCCACAACCACCTGGTCCGCGACGAGCTCTACACCCAGGGCCGGTTCCACGGCATGAGCCGCGGGGAGGCCAAGCGCCGGGCCGGGGAGGTCGCCGAGGCGTTCGACCTGACCGGGCTGGCCAAGCGCCGGGTCGGCACGCTCTCCGGTGGCCAGCGGCGCCGGGTGGACGTCGCGATGGCGCTGGTCCACCGGCCGGGGCTGCTGTTCCTGGACGAGCCGTCGGCCGGGCTCGACCCGCAGGGCCGGGCCGCGCTCTGGGAGCTCCTCCGGGGACTCCGCGCGGACCTGGGCACGACCATCTTCTTCTGCACGCACCACCTGGAGGAAGCCGACAGGTTCGCCGACCGGGTGCTGGTCATCGACGGCGGCCGGGTGATCGCCGACGACACCCCGGCCCGGCTCAAGGCCGACCAGGCGGGCGATCGCGTCCTGCTCACCACCCGCGACACCACCACCGCCGTCACCGCGGCGGCCATCGCCCGACAGCTCCCGGGCGTGCGGAACGCGACTGTGGAGGGGAAGCGGGTCACCGTGCACGCCTCCCAGGGCGACACCGCCCTGCCGGACCTCATCCGCGCGCTGGACGCGGCCGGTGCCGCACCCCGCTCCGCCGACCTGCGCCGCCCCTCCCTCGACGACGTGTTCCTGGGCCTCACCGGCAAGAGCATGCGCGAGGACGCGGCGTGAACCTCGTGCGCGACAGCGGGACCGCCTTCGCCCGCGAGTTCGTCCCGGAGGTGCGGGCGCCGGTCGTCCTGCTCTTCAACGCCATGACCCCCCTGCTGTTCATCGGCCTGTTCGGCCCGTTGCTCGTGTCCTCGGGGATGGGCACGGCCTCCTCGTGGCAGTGGTTCCTACCCGGCATCCTCGTGCTCCTGGCGCTGTCGGGGACGGCGGGTTCCGGCGCCACCCTGGTGGGAGAAGCGAAGTCGGGGGCGTTCGAGCGGATGCTCGTGACCCCGATGAACCGCCAGGCCATCCTGATCGGCCGGACGCTGAAGGAGGTCGTGACGCTTGTCGCGCAAGGTGTCCTGCTCATCGCGCTGCTCCTGCCGACCGACTTCACCGTGCACCCGGTCGGCGCCCTGGCGGGCTTGCTCCTGCTGGCGTTCTTCGGGTTGGGCGTCGGCGTGCTGTCGTTCACCCTCGCGCTGGTGTCCAAGCGCAACGAGAACGTGTTCTACGGCGTGCAGCAGACGTTGTTCTTCCCGCTGCTGCTGCTCTCCGGTGTCCTGCTGCCCATGGACCAGGCGCCCGGCTGGCTCTACACCGTCAGCCGGTTCAACCCGGTCAGCTACGTCGTGGAGGCCGAGCGCTCGCTGTTCGCGGGCCGGGTCCTCGAGTGGACGACCCTGTGGGGCGTGCTGGTCTGCGCGGGCCTGGCGGCCATCGGGCTGACCGTCGGGACCCGCACCATCCGGAACACGACAGCGTGAAAGGGGTGCCCCCCGTGTGGACCGCGGACATCTGGATCGACCCGTCCTGCCCCTACACGTGGACCACGTCCGACTGGCTGACCGAGGTCGCCCAGGTCCGCCCGGGCGCCGTGCGCTGGCACGCGATGAGCCTGTCCATCCTCAACGAGGACCGGGACGACGACCCGGAGGGCGACCCCGACGGCTACCTGTGGATACCCGCCCGCATCTGCGCCGCCGTCGCCGAGCACCACGGCCACGAGGCGCTGGGGCGCTTCCACGCCGCCCTGTGGGCCCGGGCCGAGTCCACTGACGACTGGATCGGCGACCTCGAGGCGGCCCTCACCCGGGCGGGCCTCCCCCGCGCCCTCGCCGCCGTGGGCCACACCGACGACTACGACGACGTCCTGCGCGCGTCCCACACCGAGGGCGTGGGCCTCCTCGGCGGCCAGACGGGCACCCCCGTCGTCGCGATCACCGGCCCGGGCGCCCCGCGCCGCGCCGTCTTCGGCCCCGTCCTGTCCCGCGTCCCCCGCGGCGAGGAAGCGGGCAGGCTGTGGGACGGCCTGGTCCTGGTGACCGGGGTGCCCGGCTTCCACTCGGTCACGGGGCCGCCGCTGGCGGGCTGACTACTCGTCGAGCCAGGACTCGTCGTCGGTGCCGTGGGCGAGCAGGCGCCGGAGCAGCCCGCGCAGGACCTCGACCTCCGCCGCGGACAACCCGCCCACCACCTCGTCGTCCACCCCGTCCAGCACCTCGCCTGCCCGCCGGACCAGGTACCCGGCGGTCTCGGTGGGCTCCAACCGCCGCGACCGCCCCGACGCCCCCGGCCGCCGTTCCAGGTGTCCCGCGGCCACCAGCTCCTCGACCAACTGGTGCACCGACTGCCGCGACACCCCCAACTGCCGCGCCAGCTCCGACGCCGTCAGCTCGGGCTCGGCCCGCACCTGGATCAGCAACCCCAACTGCCGGAGGGTGATCTCGTACGGCCGCAACCGCGCATCGGCCTGCCGCGTGGCCAGGGTCGCCGCACTGGCCAGCAGGTAGGCGGTCGGCACCGTCATCCCGAGCCACCCCCGCCCAGCCGATCGATCCACACCATGCTGCCCCCGAGCTCCAGTCGACGCGACACCGCACCCTGGCCCGAGACCCAACCACAGTCGCGGTGCGGCGTGCGCACCGGTCGGGACCGCGCCCGGCGCGGGCGCGGTCCCGACCGGGTCTCAGACGTTGCGCCGGTACTGGCCGCCGACCTCGAAGAACGCCGTGGTGATCTGGCCGAGGGTGCAGTGCCGGGCGGCCTCCATGAGCACGTCGAAGACGTTGCCGTCGGTGGCGGCGACCGCGCGCAGGCGGGCCAGGGCGGTCTCGGCGTCGGCGCGGTGGTCGGCCTGGAAGGCGCGGACGCGGTCGACCTGGGACTGCTTCTCGTGCTCGGTGGCGCGGGCCAGCTCGATCTCGACGACCTCGTCCTCCTCGCCCTTGGTCGGCAGGAAGGTGTTGACGCCGACCAGGGGCAGCGAGCCGTCGTGCTTGCGGTGCTCGTAGCGCATCGACTCGTCCTGGATGCGGCCGCGCTGGTAGCCGGTCTCCATCGCGCCCAGCACGCCGCCGCGGTCGGAGATGCGGTCGAACTCGGTGAGCACGGCCTCCTCGACCAGGTCGGTCAGCTCGTCGATGACGAAGGAGCCCTGCAGCGGGTTCTCGTTCATCGACAGCCCCCACTCCTTGTTGATGATGAGCTGGATCGCCATGGCCCGGCGCACCGACGACTCGGTGGGGGTGGTGATCGCCTCATCGAAGGCGTTGGTGTGCAAGGAGTTCGCGTTGTCGTAGAGCGCGCAGAGCGCCTGCAGGGTGGTTCGGATGTCGTTGAAGTTCATCTCCTGCGCGTGCAGCGACCGGCCGGAGGTCTGCACGTGGTACTTGAGCTTCTGCGACCGCTCCGAGGCCCCGTAGCGCTCCCGCATCGCCACCGCCCAGACGCGGCGGGCGACGCGGCCGATGACCGAGTACTCCGCGTCCATGCCGTTGGAGAAGAAGAACGACAGGTTGGGCGCGAAGTCGTCGATGTCCATGCCGCGCGCCAGGTACGACTCGACGTAGGTGAACCCGTTGGCCAGGGTGAAGGCGAGCTGGCTGATCGGGTTCGCCCCGGCCTCGGCGATGTGGTAGCCCGAGATCGACACCGAGTAGAAGTTGCGGACCTTGTTGCGGATGAACCACTCCTGGATGTCGGCCATCATCCGCAGGCTGAACTCGGTGGAGAAGATGCAGGTGTTCTGCCCCTGGTCCTCCTTGAGGATGTCGGCCTGCACCGTGCCGCGCACGTTGGCCAGCGCCCACGCGGTCAGCTCGCGGCGCTCCTCGTCGCAGGGCTGCCGGTCGTGCTCGGCCACGAACGCGTCGACCCGCTGGTCGATCGCGGTGTTGAGGAAGTAGGCCAGGATCGTCGGCGCCGGGCCGTTGATCGTCATGGACACCGACGTGGTCGGCGAGGTGAGGTCGAAGCCGTCGTAGAGGGCCTTCATGTCCTCGAGCGAGGCGATCGAGACCCCGGAGGTGCCGATCTTGCCGTAGACGTCGGGCGGGGTGTCGGGGTCGCGGCCGTAGAGGGTCACCGAGTCGAACGCGGTCGACAGCCGGGTGGCCGGGTTGCCCTCGGACAGCAGCTTGAACCGGCGGTTGGTGCGGAACGCGTCGCCCTCGCCCGCGAACATGCGCGCGGGGTCCTCGCCCTCGCGCTTGAACGGGAACACCCCGGCGGCGAACGGGTAGCGGCCGGGCAGGTTGTCCGAGCGCAGGAAGCGGACCAGCGACGCCTCGTCGTCGAAGCGGGGCAGCGCCACGCGCGGGACCTTGTTGCCGGACAACGTCTCCCGCCAGAGCCGGGTGCGCAGCTCCTTGTCCCGGACCTTCACCACCAGCTCCTCGGCCCGGTACTGCTCGGCCGTGGTGGTCCAGTCCGCGAGCAGGTCCTCGGTGGCGCGGTCGACGCGGCGGGCGGCCTCGGCGGCCAGCTTGTCGATGTCGTCGGTGGGCGCGCCCGCGCGGTGCAGGGCCTTGGCCGCGCGGGTCAGCGCCGAGTGCTCGCGGACCGCCTCGACCTGGGCGTCGGTGTGGCGGTGGTAGGCGCGCACGGTGTCGGCGATGTCGGACAGGTAGCGGGCGCGCTGGGCGGGGACGACGGTGGCGGCCGAGGTGGAGGTCCGGCCGGTCACCGCGGGCAGGGCGCCCTCGGCGAACGGGACGCCGCGCTCGGCGAGCAGGGTGCGGAGCCGCTGGTAGAGGGCGGTGACGCCGTCGTCGTTGAAGGTGGCGGCCGAGGTGCCGTAGACGGGCATGTCCTCCCAGGACTGGCCGAAGGCCTCCCGGTTGCGGACGAGCTGGCGGGCGACGTCGCGGCGGGCGTCCTCGGCGCCGCGGCGCTCGAACTTGTTGATGGCCACGACGTCGGCGAAGTCGAGCATGTCGATCTTCTCGAGCTGCGAGGCCGCGCCGAACTCGGGCGTCATCACGTACAGCGAGACGTCGACGAACGGCACGATCGCCGCGTCTCCCTGGCCGATGCCGGGGGTCTCGACGACCACCAGGTCGTTGCCCGCCGCCTTGCACGCGGCGATGGCGCCCGCGAGCCCGTCCGGCACCTCGGAGGCGGCGGCGCGGGTGGCCAGCGAGCGGAAGAAGACCCGGTCCCCGTCGAGGGAGTTCATCCGGATGCGGTCGCCGAGCAGCGCGCCGCCGCCCTTGCGCCGGGTGGGGTCGATCGCGATGACCGCGACCCGCAGCTTGTCCTGCTGGTCCAGGCGCAGCCGCCGGACCAGCTCGTCGGTGAGCGAGGACTTGCCGGAGCCGCCGGTGCCGGTGATGCCCAGGACCGGGACGGACCGGTCGGCCGAGGCGATGGCCGCGGCGAGGCTGTCGGGGAGCGCGCCCGCCTCGATGGCGCTGATGGCGCGCGCCAACGCGGCGTGGTCGCCCGCGAGCAGCGCCGCCGGGTCGGCCGGGGGCAGGGTCGCCGGGTCGGTGTCGCAGGCGGCGACCATGGAGTTGATCATCCGGGTGAGACCGAGGGTCTGACCGTCCTCCGGGGAGAAGACGCGGGCGACGCCGCGCTGGTGCAGCAGGGCGATCTCGCGCGGGACGATGACGCCGCCACCGCCGCCGTAGACCTTGATGTGGCCCGCGCCCCGCTCGTTGAGCAGTTCGACGAGGTAGGTGAAGTACTCGACGTGGCCACCCTGGTAGGCGCTGATCGCCACCCCGTGCGCGTCCTCCTGGATCGCCGCGGCGACCACCTCGCGCACCGAGCGGTTGTGGCCCAGGTGCACCACCTCCGCGCCCTGCGACTGCAGGATGCGGCGCATGATGTTGATCGCGGCGTCGTGCCCGTCGAACAGGCTGGCCGCGGTCACGAACCGCACCGGGTGGACCGGTCGATGCAGGTCAGCGGACAAGGGGACCTCCGTGGGCATGGCGGGCGGCACCGTCGGCGTCGACACCGGAATAGTTTGATGTCCTACTGTTGGAAGTGCAAGTGACAGCCGTCTCGCCGCAATGGCTACCGGCCGGTAAGCTGCTCACGCGTCGACCGTATCGACCGCGGACCGGGCACGTCACGGCCCTTTTGGCCACTACCGGGCCAATTCACCGTGCGGGTGGCCGGTGGTCGCCGAGTGTCCACTGCCGTCCCCGGGAGCCCACCATGACCGAGCAGCCCTCCCCCGAGCAGCGCTGGCTGGCCGAGGCCGTCCGCCTCGCCGAGCGCAACGTCGCCGAGGGCGGCGGCCCGTTCGGCGCCCTCGTCGTCAAGGGCGCCGAGGTCTTGGCCACCGGCGTCAACCGCGTCACCCCCGACCGCGACCCCACCGCGCACGCCGAGGTCGTCGCCATCCGCGCCGCGTGCCAGGTCCTCGACGACTTCACCCTCACCGGCTGCGTCCTGGTCGCCAGTTGCGAACCCTGCCCCCTGTGCCTGTCGGCCGCCCTCTGGGCCCGCCTGGACACCGTCCTCTACGCCGCCGACCGCCACGACGCCGAGGCTGCGGGCTTCGACGACCGCGTCTTCTACGACGTGTTCAGCCTCCCCCGGGCCGAGTGGCCGCTGACCGTCGCCCAGCACCGCACCGGCGCGGAGGCAGCCCCCTTCCAGGCGTGGACCGCCAAGCCCGACCGCACCGGCTACTGAAGCTCCACAAAGCCCTCGGCGCGGCTCAGGCCACGAGCAGGAACACCGCGCCGCCGAACACCGGCCCCAGCAGCGTCCCGACGACGACCTGGGCCACCGTGTGCTCGCCCAGGACGACCCGCGACCACCCCACCGCCACCAGCGGCGCGAGCAGCAGCAGCGACCACGGCCCGTACAGCAGGGTGGTCATCGCCACCGCTCCCCCGGCCACGGCCGCGTGCAGCGAGACCTTCCAGCGGCGGGTGATCGCGATGCACACGACCAGCGTCGCGAGCATGGCCAGCGACAGCGCGGGCACCTGCCTCGGCGCGCCGCCGACCACCAGGACCAGCAGGCCGATCAGCGTGGAGGCGAGGCCGAACAGCAGCGGCACCGTCCGGTGTTCCCGGTCGCGGACGTGGTGGGTGTCCCAGCGGCCCCGGCGGGCGCCGCGCACGATGAAGGCCATCGGCAGGACGCTGGAGAACAGCGCGACCTCCAGGCCCCACACCAGCGTCCACAGCGGCGACCCGCCGGTCGCCGACCAGGCCACGGCCAGCGGCAGGACCAGCACGACCACCGCCGGGGCGAAGACCTCGCTGACCGCGCGGGCGAGCCGCGCCGCGTTCCCGCTGAGTGCCGCCGTGCTCGTCACGGGGTGATGATGCCACCGCGTCCCGTGTGCCGGACGACCCATCCGGCGAGCCGCGGTCGCCGAATCCCCTTCGGCGCGACAGTGCCGAGTCGAGAGAACCGAGTCCAGGGAACACCGAACTCAGGGGATGGAGTGCCGCGGTGGCCGGATCCACACCAGTCGCGACCACGTTGGCCCAGGTCGCCGAGCGGGTGCTCGGGGCACCGCTGCCCATCCGGCTGCGGGCGTGGGACGGCAGCGAGGCCGGTCCCCCCGGCGGCCCGGTCGGGGTCGTGCGCACCCGGCGCGCGCTGCGCAGGCTGCTGTGGGACCCGGACGAACTGGGCCTGGCCCGCGCCTACGTCACCGGCGACCTGGACGTCGACGGCGACCTCCACGACGCGTTGTCGCTGTTCTGGGCGATGCGGCGCGAGGCGGAGATCAGCAAGCCGCGGCTGGGCCTGGCCGAGAAGGCGCGGCTGTTCGCCACCGGCGTGCGGCTGGGCGTGCTGGGCACGCGGCCGCCGATCCCCGCGTCCGAGGCGGTGCTGACCGGCGCCGAGCACAGCAAGGCCCGGGACAAGGACGCCATCGCCCACCACTACGACCTGTCGAACGAGTTCTACCGCCGCGTCCTCGACCCGCAGATGGCGTACTCGTGCGCCTACTGGACCTCGCGGGAGCCCGGGTACACCGTCGAGGACGCCCAGCGCGACAAGCTCGACCTCGTCTGCGTCAAGCTCGGCCTCGAGCCCGGGATGCGGCTGCTCGACGTCGGCTGCGGCTGGGGCTCGCTGTCGGTGCACGCGGCGAAGCACTACGGCGTGACCGTCCTGGGCATCACCCTGTCCGCGGAGCAGCGCCAGTTCATCCTGGACCGCCTGGCCGCCGAGGGCCTGGCGGACCGGGTCGAGGTGCGGCTGCAGGACTACCGCGAGCTCGACCCCGCGGTCGACGGCCACTTCGACGCCATCGGCACGCTGGAGATGGGCGAGCACGTCGGCGCGGGCAACTACCCCGTCTACGCCTCGACCCTGTTCCGGATGCTCAAGCCCGAGGGCCGCCTGCTGCTGCAGCAGATGTCCCGGGGCGCGACCGCGCAGGGCGGCGGGGCGTTCATCGAGACCTACATCGCCCCCGACATGAACATGCGCCCGATCGGCCAGACCATCGACTTCCTCACCGACGCGGGTCTGGAGATCCGCGACGTGGAGGCGATCCGCGAGCACTACCTGTGGACGGTGCGGGCCTGGGCGGAGACGCTCGAGGAGAAGTGGGACGAGCTGGTGGCCATCGTCGGCGAGGAGCAGGCGCGCGTCTGGCGGCTGTACCTGGCGGGCGGCGGGCTGGCGTTCGCGGAGAACCGGATGGGCGTCGACCAGGTCCTCGCGGTCCGCCCGACGGCCACCGGCTCCGCGGGCGTGCCGCGCACCCGGGCCGAGCTGCTGTCGCACAAGGCCGGCACCGAGGAGTCCGGAGCCGCGTGAGCCTGGGTCTCAACCTGCTCGTCAGCGCCGGGGTGGTGCTGGTTGTGCTGGTCGCCGCGTTCGCCGTCAGCCTCGCCGGGGCCGGTTCGACACCGTGGACACGGTGTGGGGCCTGGGTTTCGCCGTCGTCGCGGTGGTCACCTGCGTGCTCGCCGACGGCGACCTGGCGCCGCGCCTGGTGACGACAGCGCTCACGGTGGTGTGGGGCGTGCGGCTCGCCGTGCACCTGCACCTGCGCAACCGGGACAAGCCGGAGGACCACCGCTACGCCGCGATCATGGAGCGGGCAGGCGGGAACCCCCGGCCGCACATGTTCGTGCGCGTGTTCCTGGTGCAGGCCGGGGTGATGTGGTTCGTGTCCCTGCCGGTCCAGGCCGCGCAGTACGCCGACTCGTTCGGGGTGCTGGCCTGGGTGGGCGTCGCGGTGTGGGCCGTCGGGTTCGGCTTCGAGGCCGTCGGCGACCACCAGCTCACGGTGTTCGCCCGCGACCGGTCCACCAGGGGCGAGGTGCTCGACACCGGGCTGTGGCGCTACACCCGCCACCCCGACTACTTCGGCGACGCCGCCGTGTGGTGGGGTCTCTACCTGCTCGCCTGCGCCACGTGGGCGGGCGCGGCGATGGTGCTCTCGCCGATCGCCATGACGTACACGCTGGCCAGGGGCACCGGCAAGCCGCTCACCGAGGAGCACCTGACGTCCAGCCGCCCCGGGTACGCCGAGTACGTGGCCCGCACCAGCGGGTTCTTCCCCCTTCCGCCCAAGCGCAAGCAAGGAGCCTCCTGATGAACGTTGGGGACACCGTCGCCGAGTTCACCCTCAAGGACGAGACCGGCGCGGACCGAGCGCTCAGCGAGTTCCTGGCCACCGGCCCGGTCGTGCTGTTCTTCTACCCGGCCGCGATGACCAGCGGCTGCACCGCGCAGAGCTGCCACTTCCGCGACCTGGCCGCGGAGTTCGCCGAGGTGGGCGCGCACCGAATCGGCATCAGCCCGGACTCGGTGGACAGGCAGGCCCAGTTCGCGGGCAAGCACTCGTTCGACTTCCCGCTGCTGTCGGACCCGGAGGGGAAGGTCGCCACCCAGTTCGGGGTGCGCCGCAAGTTCGGCCCGCTGCTGACCAAGCGCAAGACCTTCGTCATCGACACCGACTCCAAGGTCATCGAGAGCGTCAAGAGCGAGCTGCGCATGGCCGTGCACGCGGACCGGGCGCTCGAGGTCCTGCGCGCCCGTTCCTCCGCCTGAGACGACGACTGCCCGGCCCACGTCGGGGGTGGGCCGGGCAGTCGCCGGGTCGTGCTGGGTCAGCCTGGTCAGCCTGGTCAGACGATGCGCTCCAGGTACCCGTTGCCCAGCAGCCACAGCACGTTGACCTGCGCGGGCGCGTTCGGGATCAGCGACCCGCTGAGCTGGTACTGCAGGCCGCCGCCGAGCTGGGCGAACCACGGTGCGATGGGGCCGGCGGTCACGTCGAAGGGCCGCAGCACCTTGTAGATGTGGTAGTTGCACCCGGCCGCCGGGTCGCCGACCAGGTTGGACGGCGGGATGGACCGCGTGGTGTAGGGCAGGCCCTCCGGCGCGAGGAAGCCGCCGTACTCACTGCCGTACCGGTCGATGCGCTGCCCCCGCGCGAGCGTCTGCTCCCACTTGATGGGCGTGCCGTCGCGCTTGAGCAGGTACCCGTCCTGCGGCGGGTAGCGCCAACTGTTGGCCGCGCTGTCGTAGTAGGTGTCGAGGAACTTCTCCTGCGACTGCGGACCCGTGCGGCTGTAGCCGAAGAGCTGGAACCCGACCGACCCCAGCTTCGGCAGCTTCTCCGGCCCCAGCCGCCGATCACCCTGGTACAGCTCCGCCGAGCACTCCCGCAGGGACGCGGGCGTCCCGACGGGCGCCGCCTGGGCCGCCACCGGAGTGACCAGAACCGCCGCCACCAGCCACGTGGCCAGCACCGCCCCGACCCGTCGACCCCACCGCACCATCAGCCCACTCCTCATCGTCCCGTGGCAAAGCAGGCCAGACGGTAGCGGCGCGGCTCAGCACACCGGTAGCCCGTTCACCCGAACGATTTCAAGATCACATTCTCCGCGACCCACCGTCACCCATATGGCCGCTCACCACACCGAATCGATAGACGGGTTGCCCGCTTCCCAGCAATGGTCGGGAAAAGCGGGCAACCCGGGCTGGAGGTCGTGGCGGCCGGACGCTCACCGGGATCGCGAACAACCTCTAGATGAATGATTCCGTGAAGTTGGTGTTAGTGGTCGTAGGTGGTCAGTGATCGTTTGCTGGTCAGGCCGGTGTTCCAGTTGTGCCAGATGGCTGCGGCCATGGCGAGCAGGCGTTGGGCGACCCGGGTGAACACTCCCGCAGGGGTGCGTCCACCGTGTGCTTCGAGGTCGAGTTGGCCTTTGAGGGTCTGGTTGACCGACTCGATCCGTTGCCGGATGCCGCCGAGGTTCCCGTTGCGGTAGGTCTCGTCTTTGCGGTCCGGGCGCAGCAGGTTCAGTCCCAGCGTCTCGGTGAGTTCCTTGAAGGCTTTCCCGGCGAACCCTTTGTCCGCCAGCAAGACCTGGCCTTCGCGGATGAGGTGGTGGTTGCGTTCGAGCAAGGCGGCGAGGACCTCGCGTTCCCCGATCTTCGGAGTGGCGAGGCACCACATGACCGGCATCCCGTCCCCGGCGCAGACGAGGTAGAGCTTGAGCCCCCAGTACCACCGGGAATGTGACGCGCAGTAGCCGTAGCCGGCGTGCCCGGCCAGGTCGGAGCGCTTCACTGTCTCCCTGGACATGCCGCAGGGCACGGGGGTGGCATCGGTGATCCACAGGTCGTCGAACCATGACGGACAGCACGCGGCCAGGGTCAGGATTGCTTGGCACAGCAACGGTTGCGCTGTTTTCAGGCGCTTATGGTAACCGGACTGGGTGAGCATGACGGGGAACATCGCACGCCATTCGGGGTCGGCATGGATGTGGCGGATCCAGCGGCGTTCACTGCGGTGACGCTGCAGCACCTGGGCCACGGCCAGCGTGATCAGCTCGCTGTCGGTCAACTCGGGTCGGCGGCCACGCCCGGTGCGGGGCGGCACGACATGGTCATCGATCAGCACGTAAAGTGCGGTCAGGAGGGTGTTCAGGTCTTTCGTCACACATTGATCTTGAACACCCTCCACCCACGCGGTGACACGGGCCCGCCTTACACCACTTTTACGGAATCACTCATCTAGA
>NZ_WHOL01000087.1 GCF_009745975.1 Actinokineospora pegani
CCCGGTCGCCGTGACATCCTTGTGCAGAGCCATTTCCGACCCGCAGTCCCACGTCAACGACCGGCGGATCGTGGCCGGGAGATCGCCGACGGCGGCGATGATCGCCTGGGTCACCGTCAGCGAGTCCCGCCCGGTCAGCGGGACCAGGATGAGGAACCTGCTGGTGCGCTCCACCAGGGTCGCCACCGCCGACTTCCCGCCCTTCCCGATCACCAGATCCCCCTCCCAATGACCAGGCACAGCACGCCCGGCGACCTCGTCGGGGCGCTCGTCGATGTAGTGGGGCTCGCGGATCCGCGGGGCCGGGGCCGGGCGAGGCCCGGTCCGCCGGGTGCGACCG
Organism: Actinokineospora pegani; assembly: GCF_009745975.1. GTDB lineage: Bacteria > Actinomycetota > Actinomycetes > Mycobacteriales > Pseudonocardiaceae > Actinokineospora > Actinokineospora pegani. The sequence continues at coordinate 341 of NZ_WHOL01000087.1, forward strand.
GTGCGCAAAGCGATCAACTCCCGGCGCAACGTCGCGACGGGTTGGGCGTAGACCCACTGGTAGATCGCCTCGTGACTCACCCGGCAAGGGTCCCCGGACGCGTCATCGCGTGCCAACCGGCCCGCGATAGATCCCGGTGACCAGCCACGACGCAACAACGACCACACCCGCGACCGCGTCCGGGCACACCGGTCGACCGCCATCGCCTTCGGCCGGGAACGGGCCACCGTCGCCGCGGCATCGGCCGCCACCGCCCGATACCCGTCCCGGCCACCATGACGACCCACCTCACGCGACACCACAGAGGCATCCCGACCGATCCGAACAGCGATGTCCTTGAACTCCAACAACTCCACCAGGCCCCGGGAGATCTCCTCCCGATCAGCCAACGTCAACATCTCCCGCACGACAGGGAATCCTTCCCCACCGAACACCAAGATCACATGCTACGACCGTCTGAACCTGCCCGGTCGTGTCACCGCTGAGAAGCCGTTGGTCATCGTAGTTCGGGCGTCGATGTTCATGGAGCGGTGAAGTTCGTTCTCAGGGTGTTGCGAATTGATCAGGTGATTATTCGGAGCATTGGTCACTGATGTCGGTGTTGTTTTGTTCGTCGGCATCGGGTTGCGGGTGGAGGTCGTGCCTGCCGTGGCTCGATGATCGTCAGTCGGTGAAGTCGCCCATGATGTGGTCCAGGCAGCGTTCCACGATGGCGGCGATGGTCAGGACGGGGTTGACGGCGGCGGTGGAGCCGGGCATGAGGGCTGAGTCGAGGCAGTAGAGGCCGGGGTGGCCGTGCAATCGGCCGTGCAGGTCGGTGGCCTTACCGATGGCCGCGCCGCCGAGGGGGTGCAGGACGAGGGGGTGTGCGGCGAACGGGTCGAGGAGGGTGGCACCGTCGGGTCCGGTGTGCGGGGCTGTGCGGCGCATGAGGTCCAGGACGTTCCGGTGGGTGGTGGTGTCGCTGCCGCAGCTCCATTCCAGTCGTGCCTGGCCGATGTGGGCGCAGTGGCTCCACTGGCCGAAGCGGTCCGGGATGCCGATGCCCGGGCAGACCAGCACCCGGGTGCCCACCGGGCGGGAGAGCCCGCCGTGGGTGATCATGGCGGTGCCGTCGTGGTTGCGGGCGAAGTGGGAGGGCGGTCCGCCCTGGTGGGCACTCTCGGGGTGGGAGTTGTCGACGAGGACGGGCATCTGGTCGCCGTTGGTTCCCCACTGGGCGCCCACGAACTCGTTGAGCCGGGGGAGTGCCCCGGTGGCGCGGGCGGTGACCAGCAGCCTCGGGGTGTGGGTGCCCCCGGCGGCCAGCACGAGGCGTTCACACACCACGCGGATGCGCTCGAGCACCTCGCCGTGGACGTCGAGGCGGTCGACGGTGACGTGGTAGCGGCCGTCGCGGTGCTGGCCGATGCCGGTGACCTTGTGCAGTGGTCGCACCACCGTCCGGCCGGTGGCCTCCGCCTCGGCCAGGTAGGTGCGGTCCACGCTGAGCTTGGCGCCGCTGTCGCAACCGGTGAACAGGTACTGCCCGATCGTGGCCGAGGGCCGTTTGGTGCCGTCGAGTTCGGCGCGGATGACGTCGAAGTCGATGCTGCTGACAATCTTCTCGGCGGGCAGCCCCGCCTCGACCAGGGCGGCGTGCCAGGTCTTGTTGGTGCGGTAGCGGGGGTGGAAGAGCAGGTCGTCGGGGAACGGGGCCGCGCGCAGGCGGCGCCGGGCGCGGGGGTAGTGGGTGCGGTCGAGTTCCTCGTGATCGATTCCGGACGGGAAGACGCGGTGGAAGGCGCCGGGGCTCGGCTGCGGCAGGATCGCGCCGTAGACCAGGGTTCCGCCACCGACCCCGGCCCCGCACACGGTGGTCATGTTCCGGTGCACCGAGACGTCCAACAGCCCGGTGGAGCGCGGGAGGGTGGAGGCGGCGACGGAACCGAGGACCGACGCGGGCCAGGGCAGGCGGCCGAGCAGCGGCGCCGGTGACGTGCGGTCCAGCCAGAGCAGTCGCTTGTCCAGTGACGGGAACCAGGGGAAGGTGCCGCCGTCCGGGGTGATCGGCCACCGGCGCCCCCGCTCCAGCACGAGGTTGTCGATGCCCGCCTGGGCGAGGCGGAAGGCGGTGATGCTGCCGCCCACCCCGGAGCCGATGATGACGACGCGGTGGCTCTCCTCGCGGTCCACGCCACCGCGACCGGCCGGCGAGGTGCTTTTCACTGTGGTCCTCCTGTGGGGTTGTGGTGGCCCGCCGCGGAACCGCGCTCAGCTGTGGATGTAGGCACCGGGAGCGGGTTCTCCGGCGGGGTGCCGGGCGCTCCCGGTCGGCGGCGGCGTGCGCTGCTCGCCGGACCGCTCGCGCAGCCACTCCACCCAGGGGTGCCACCAGGTGTCCTTGTGCTCGGTGGCACCGGCCAGCCAGGTCCCCGGGTCCTGAGCGGGTTGCCGGTCGCCCGTCCAGTACCGGGCTTTGCGGTTCGGCGGTGCGATGGCGCCCGCGATGTGACCGCCGGAGACGAGGTGGAACCGCACGTCCCCCGGCAGCAGGGAGGTGGTGCGGTAGGCGAACTCCCACGGGATGATGTGGTCGTCGCGCGCGGAGGTGACGAACACGTCCTGCTCAACCCGCTCCGGCCGCAGCCGCCTGCCCGCGAGTTCGAGGCGACCGCCGGCGAAGTCGTTGTCCAGGCAGGACTGCCGCATGAAGAAGTCCTGGGCGCGGGGGGTGACGTTCATCGAGTCGCTGTTCCAGGCCAGGATGTCGAACGCGGGCGGCTTCTCGCCCCGGAGCCAGTTCGCCCCCACGTACCGCCACACCAGGTCGTTGGCCCGCAGGAACCGGAAGAAGGCATCGATGCCGCGACCGTCGACGTAGCCGCGCCGGTCTGCAGCGCGTCCGATGGCGGGGACGACGAACCGCCTGATCACCTTCCCGCTGACGCTGTTGTCGGCGAAGTCGGCCGAGTCGGTGAAGTCGGCGATGGTGTTGAGCAGCGAGATGCACCCGATGCGGGGTCGCTCGTCCTCGGCGACCCAGGCGGCCAGCATGAGCGCCAAGAGGCCGCCCAGGCACGCCCCGGCGAGGTTGACCTCCTCCGTGCCGGTGATGTCCGCGATCACCTTCAGCGCCGGTACGAGGCCGTCGCGCACGTAGTGGTCCGGGCCAACGTCCCGGGAGGTCGCGTCCGGGTTCCGGTAGCTGACCGTGAAGACGGTGTGCCCGTGCTCGACGAGCCACTCGATGACGCTGCGCTGCGGCGCGAGGTCCAGGACGTAGTACTTGTTGACCCACGGCGGGCTGACCAGCATGGGGACGGCGTGCACGGTCTCGGTGCGCGGCTCGTACTGGATCAGCTCCATGACCTCGTTGCGGAACACCACCTTCCCCGGTGTCGCGGCCAGGTCCCGCCCCTTCACGTAGGGGGCGGCGTCGACCGCCGCGGGCAGGCCGCGGTTGCTCGCCAGGTCGGAGTGGAAATTGGCTGTGCCCTGCAGCAGGCTGCGCCCGCGGGTCTCCCGCGCCGTGCGGATGGCGGCGGGGTTGCCCGGCAGGAAGTTCGTCGGCGCGGCGGCGTCGACGGCCAGCTGTGCCAGGAAACGGGCAGTGGTCCGATCGTGCTCGCCCAGTGGCAGGGCGTCCACGGATTCCTGCACCAACCGGGAGCCCAGCAGGTAGGTCTGCCGTACCAGGTGGAAGTAGGGGTTGGTGTCCCAGACGGGATCGTCGAAGCGCCGGTCGCCCGCGGCGGGCTCGACGCGGGTGGCTCCCGGGGCCCGCCGCAAGGTGCCCGCGGTGGCCCGGGCGAGGTCGGTCGCGAAGCGCCGGTGGGCGTGGGCGAGGCCCAGCGCGGTCGTCCACGGCGTCGGGACCCGGTGCGCGCGGGCGCCGGGGTCAGGACTGGTCTGCGGCACGGGGTTCTCCCTGGGGGACGGCGGGGACGGGGTCGGTCCCGCTCGTGTCGTCGCGGACGAAGGGGCCGAGGTGGTCGAGGAATTCCTCCGGGGTGTCCAGGTGGGGGATGTGCCCGGCGCCCCCGATGACCGCCAACTTCCCCTCGGGGAGCCGCCAGGCCGCGAACAGCGCCTGCCAGACCGGCACCACGTCGTCCGTCATGCCCCAGAGCACCAGGGTGGGGACGGCGATGTCCCGGAGGCGGTCGAGCACGACGAAGCGCTGTCCCCGCAGGTCGACGCCCCGGCGGACGACATCGAACGACGTGCGCAGGAAGGTCCGCGAGAACGACAGTCGCAGCTGGTCGCGCCAGACCTGCCACGGCACCCGCCACGGCTGCCGGAACTGCACGGCGCCCAAGGCCACTCTCAGCAGTGCCGGTCCCGGCAGTAGCAGGGCGGTGATCACCAGTTCGGCGAGCGGGCCCGGGATCAGTGATTGCGCGACCACCAGCGGGGTGATCGTCCGCCCGAGGCCGTTGGCGTCGACCAGCACCAGGCGCGTGACGCGCCCCGGGTGCGCCAGCGCGAACTCGGCCGCGAGCAGCCCACCGTAGGAGTGGCCGACCGCGATGACCTCGTCCACGCCGATCACGTCGAGGAAGGCGGCGATGAAGGACACCATCCGGGGTGGGGCGACGTCCCCCACGGGATCGGTTTCGCCGAATCCCGGCAGTGACACCACCACCACGCGGTGGGTCGACGCCAGGGCGCGCATGACGCCCTGCCAATCCCGCCCGTTGCTGGCGTTCCCGTGCACCAACAGGAGCACCGGTCCCTCACCCGCTTCGCGGTAGAGGGTGGAAACACCCTGGACGGACACCCGCCGCTCGGATTCCACGCGTTCGGATTCTCTGGTTGTCAACTCGCCGCTCCTCAGCACTCCGACAGGAGTTCGCCTTCGATGGGAGGTCCTTCGAGCCGCACGAGATCCTGCTGCCGGGCTTCCCCATCACGGAAAAAGTGACGGCGAGGCCGCAGGGTCAGGGCGGATCTCAAACCCAGTAGACGTCTCCGCGACTGCACCCGCCATCCCCCTCGGCGGCCGTTTCGGTTGAACATGTTGAATTCCTTATCCGTATGACAAAACGGGAGACTATGCGGCCAAAAGATTGCGGCACGAATTGGTCGGAACCGGTGGCCGTTGATCGGGAACCCCTTGCCGGGGTGAGATCCACCACGCGGCCGGTGAGGACGTCACCCTGTTGACGGGTTGTCAGGCAGTCGTCCTGACACTTGACTGGAAAGCGGTGGTCAAATTGCAATCTGCACCTTGTGGCTCCACATCACACGTGAGGTTGGGGAGGGTATGGCCGCGCGGAAACGCGGGAACAACGAGGTGCTCCGTGCTCTGCTCAAGGAGGCGCGGTGGACGAGCCACAATTTCTCCATCGCGGTCAACCGCGTCGCGGGCGAGGCGGGCGTGTTGCTGAGCTACGACCGGACCACCGTGTCGCACTGGTTGTCGGGAAGTCGTCCGCGCACGCCGGTCCCGTCGTTCGTGGCCGAGGCGTTCTCCCGTCGCCTGGGGCGTCCTGTGTCCGAGGTCGAGACCGGGATGGTGGGTCCGCGGACGGACCGCGCGGGCCTGCCACCCGAGGGGGTGGGGGTGCGGGAGCTGCGCGGGCTCGTGCTGGCCGACCTCGACCCGGTGCGCCGGGCGCTGCTGCGGGAGCAGCCGTTCCGCCTCGACTGGGCGGTCGCCCCCGAATGGTCGAGTTCCCCGGACCTGCCCCGGGGCGCGCTCGGACTGGCCGAACGCGGGATCCTGGCCGGGATCGGTGCGATGACCTCCGCGTTCATCACCGCCGACCGATCCTTCGGTGGTGGTCACGCCCGGTTCGCACTCACCGCCTACCTGGCCACCGACGTCGCGGTGTGGCTGCGGGCCCACCGGATGGAGTGCAGCGGAGGAGCACTGCTGAGCGCGGCGGCCACCCTCGTCCACCTGGCGGGCTTCATGTGCTTCGACGACCTGCACCACCACCTCGCCCAGCGCTACTTCCGGATGGCGCTGGAGTTGACCGCGCAAGCGAGCGACCCCCTCGGCCACGCCGTCGCCCTGCGCAGCATGAGCGCGCAAGCGTGGTTCCTGGGCCACCACAGGCAGGCGGTCCAGACGGCGGAGGCGGCGCTCGCCCGCGCGGGCGCGCACGCCCCGCCCAGCACGCGGGCGGAACTGCTCGGCCAAGCCGCCGTCGCCCACGCGGCGCTGTCCAATCGCGACGAAGCCCTGGCCCGGCTCACCGAGGCCGAGGAGCACCTCGACGGCGCGCGGCAGTCCGACGATCCCACCGCCCGAGCGAACCTGGCGCACCACGCGGGCCAGGTGCTCGCCCTCCTCGGTGACCGCTCCGCGGCCCAAGGCGCCTGGCGGGCCTCACTGCGTCACCGCCCCGCCGACCAACGCCGTTCTCGCATGATCACCACGCACCGGCTCGCCGAACTGCACCTGCGCCGAGACCGCGTCGAGCAGGCATGCGCCATCTGGCAGGGTTTCGTCGACGAATACCCCTACATCCACTCGGCCCGCATGGATTCCGCCCACCGTGGCTTCCTGCGACAGCTCCGCCCGTACCGCGGCCACACCTGCGCCCGGCGCATCCTCGACCAAGCGGGGACCGGCCCGTGATCGACGTCCTCGGCACCGGCGGGTGTCAGATTTCCGTCCACGTGGGATGGCTGTCTTCCGGCGACGGCCGAAGGCAGCCGCGCGCTTGTGCGTGGTCGCACGTATGGCCCAGGCATCGACCGACACCGTGGCGGACCTCGTTGGCAGCAGCCAACAAGGCCTCCAACCGTGCCCGAAGCGGCTGAGGTCGCAACCGCACGACGTCGAGGTCTCCACATCCAGCAATAGAACTCGGCTTAGTACGACAACGACAGTTCGTGATGCCCGCGTCTTCTGTGATGGTTGATCCGGGCACGGGTTTGCTTGTTCGTCGCCATGTCGACCAGCGCAGGACATGGTCGACGGTGTGAGTGATGCGAATGACGAGCCGGTTCCATAGTCGGCGGATCTCGTTGATGTGAGGTTGTCCCCTTGAACCGGACACCCTGATTCCAGACAGAGGTCTGGGATCAGGGTGTCCCCGTGTCAGGCAAGTCGAAGTATCCCGAGCAGTTCCGCAGGGACGCCGTTGTGTTGGTCCGTTCGTCGGGGCGGCCGTTGCGGCAGGTCGCCCGTGAGTTGGGTGTGAACCACGAGACCCTGCGTAACTGGGTCCGCACCGCCGAACAGGCCCAGGCCACTGCGCCGGTGGGTGGCGTGTCGGCCGAGGAGCGCCAGGAGCTGCGGGAACTGCGCGAGCGGGTGGCCGAACTGGAGCTCGAGAAGGACATCCTGCGCAAGGCCGCCGCGTATTTTGCCAAGGAGATGGGTCGTTGACCCGCAGCCACCGGTTCATCTGGCGAACACCGCGCCGCTTTCGGCGTCACCCGGCTGTGCAGGGTCCTGGGCGTGCGACGTCCGGGCTTCTACGAATGGCTCGCCGCCACCCCGACCAGAACGGGGCGGGCCGAGGACGACGAGCGCCTGGCCGCCGAGATCGGCGAGGTCCACGCCGGTCACCGGGGCGCGTACGGGCGTCCGCGGATCGTCGTCGCGCTGCGCCGCCGCGGCCGCCGGGTGAACCACAAACGGGTCGGCCAGGTCATGCGCGAACGCGGGATCATCGGTCTCACCCGCAGACGGCGACGGTCACTGACCAGGCCCGATATCGTCGCGGCACCGGTGCCGGACCCGATCGGTCGGGACTTCACCTCCCCGGCCCCGGGCCGTCGCCTGGTCGGAGACATCACCTACCTGCCCACGCGGGAGGGGTGGCTGCACCTGGCCACGGCATCCGGCCGTCGGTGGGGCGGACCGGGTCGTGCTTCGACAACGCCGTCGCGGAATCGTTCTTCGCCACCCTCAAGACCGAGATCGGCACCACCGTCTGGGACACCCGTGACGACGCCCGACGGGACGTTTTCGCCTACCTCGGCTACCACAACCACAACCGTCTACATTCGACACTCGGCTACCGCACGCCGCACGAAGTCCGCGTCGCCTATCGTCAAGGCCTCGCCCTCGTGGCATGAAATCCAGTGTCCGGTCCCCGGGGACAACCTCAGTCGGTGGTGTTCTGCGTTGGCGTGGCGGCGCCGTAGCGGCGTTGGCGTCGGCTGTACTTGGTGATGGCTTGCCACAGGTCGCGTCGGTCGACGTCGGGCCAGAAGTCAGGGGTGAAGTACAGCTCCGCGTAGGCGGCGTGCCAGGGCAGGAAATCGGATGTGCGCTGTTCGTTTCCGGTGCGCCACAGCAGGTCCACGTCCGGCATGTCGGGGTGGGGAAGATGGCGGGCGACGTCGTCCCGGCCGACGAGGAAGGGCACCACATCGCCGTCGCTGGCGGCTTGGGCGAGTGCGGCGGCGGTGCGGGTGATCTCGTCGCGGCCGCTGTAGTCGATGCACATGGTGAGGGTCAGTCCGGTGCGGTTGCGGGTGCGGCGCTCTTCGCGCACGAGGGCGTCGACGAGATCCTGCGGCAGCCTGTCCGGGCGGCCGGACCAGCGCTTGCGGATGTCTAGATCACGCAGGGGGCCTTCGACGAGTTCGTGGTGGATCATCTCCAGGATCGTTGCGACCTCCTCCGGGTCGCGTTTCCAGTTCTCGGTGGAGAACGCGTAAAGGGTCAGGTGGCGCAGACCGATCTCCAGGGCGCCGTGGATCACCTCGTGTGCGGCGGCGGCGCCGACGCGGTGGCCGTCCTGGCGGACCAGGCCGCGCTGCTGGGCCCAGCGGCCGTTGCCGTCCATGATGATCGCCACGTGGTCGGGCATCTTGGCGGCAGCGATGTGCGGGGGCCGGGCGCCGTCGCGGTGCGGGGGCGGGGGCCGCAGCGCGGTGTCGTCGGCCGTTGGGCCCGGATCGCTCGCCTTCACCACCGCCGCGGCAGGTCGGGCCGCGGGCACGGTCAGCGGGGTCAGGTTCCAGGCCAGGGCAGTGCGGAGGCGGGCGGGGAGCAGCACACGGAGGCGGGCAGCGGCGGACGGGCGGGGCGGGCGGGCGAGCAGGGTGGGGCCGGCCGCGTCGACGGCGTCGAGTTGCAGGCGCATCAACGCGGCCGCCGTGTCGAGCACGATGGCGGCTCCGGGGTGCATTCCCCTGGTCATGGCGGGCCCGGTCAGCCATCGGCGGGCCAGGGCGGTCAGGTCGGCGGTCAGGGCCGCCACGGCCGGAGTCCAGCGGCGCCGGGTCAGGTCCGCCTCCGCGCCGGGGAAGGACTCCATGGCTTCCCGTGGCACAAGCAGGTGGCCCTGGGCGAGGTCGATGCTCAGGTCGGTGAGGGTGTCGGTGAGCTGGGCACCATCGATGAAACGCCGGTAGTCGGCCTGCCGGTCCAACCGCAGGGGCATCGGCGCTCCGGCCTGGTCGAACAGGTGCCGCACCTGCTCGACCCAGGGCACCAGTCCCTGGTTGCACCAGGTCCGCCACTGGGCCCAGTCGGTGAAGCGCAGACCGCGGGCGTCCTCCCGCGTCGTGGCCATCGCGCCGTGCAGGCTGGACAGGTCCAGTCGCCACCGCGCCGCCGTGTCCACCAAGGCGTTCCGGACGGGATCGGTGCTCGCGCCCACCGCCAGGTCGTGCGCGAGGGCCTTGGTCCAGGCCTCGACACGAGCCGCGCGCAGGGCCGGTTCCACATCTGGCTGGTCCGCCAGGTCGTCCAAGACGCTGGCCGCCGCCCACAAAGCCCAGCACGCCGGACGCAGCACGGCCGGCGCAAGCTGGATGATGGCGTGGATGGCGGGATCGTGTACTCGGGTGGTGCGGCGGCACAGTCGGTACGCCGCCCGCAGGACGGGATCCTCGCTTGTCAGTGCGCTAGCGGTGACTCGGCCGTGCCGTGCGGGTGTGGCCGTCTCGAGGGGTGCGGCGGTGGATTGCGGGTTTGTGCGCATCTGGAGAACCTGGACCTCAGGGTGCTGTCGTGTCGGTGGCCGAAGCCGGTGAAACGTCGGCTCGGCGCGGCGAGAGAAGAGAGGAGCCGCCGCTGCCCGGCTCACGCTTGGGGTTTGGCGCGGTGACGAGCAGGGTGCTGCGGGTGCTGCGGTGGAAGCTCACCAGCGCGATCAGGGCCGCTACCGCGAACCAAGTGAGCTGGATGCCCAGGTAGGCCGGTACCGGGCTGGCGGAGAATCCCGCCGCTGTGGCGGCCTGCATGGCCCCGTAGGTGGGCAGATAGCTGATGATCGGGTTGTCGGCCCCGGAGCTCAGGATCGGGTTCTGCAGCGCCAGGTCGATGATGCTGGTCATCACGATGGCGAACATCCCCTCGACCTCCCGGCGCAGCACCGACCCGAAGCCCACGCCCAGAGCGCCGTAGGTGAGCCCGGCGCAGAACAGCGCGGCGGCGAGCAGCAGCGGCTGCCGGGGCGTCCACGCCAGGCAGGTGACCGCGGTGGCGTAGGCGGCGACCACCGCCGAGACCAGGGCCAGCGCGGTGACCTTGGCCAGCACGAGGTGGGTCCGGGGATAACCGGCCATCGCCAGCCGGTGGTCGAAACGGCTGCCGGAGAACGTGGCGGCGAACATCATGAAACCGGTGATCAGGGTGACCGCGTTGAGCGCGCCGCTGATCTCCGTCAGTTCGTTCCCGCGCACCGCCAGCGTCTCCCCCGTGGCGCGAAGCCGCATGTGCGCCGGAGTGTCGGGCATCGCCAAGTAGGCCAGAGAAGTCCACAAGGGGATGAACAGCGCTACGAGAACCAAGGCGAACCGGTTGCGACTGTGCTCGATCAGCGCGAACCGCGTGGCCGTGGTGAACCAGTTCAGGTGGCCCCTCACGCGGATACCGCCTCGTCCAGGCGGAGCAGCCCGCCGTCCAGCCGCCACAGCTCGTCCAGGCGCTCGGTGTCGTAAGCCAGGTGCGAGACGATCAGCACCGAACGCCCCGCGTCGCGCAGCCGTGCGGCGAGATCCCAGAACCGCTGGTAGGTGTCCCAGTCAAACCCCTGATACGGCTCGTCCAGCAACAGCACTCGGGGATCGTGCATCAGCGCCAGCGTCACGTTCAGCTTCTGTCGCGTCCCGCCGCTGAGCACCCCGACGCGCTCGTCGGCGTATCCGGTGAAGCCGAGCACGGCCATGACCTCTTCGGCACATCGCAGTTCGGCGAGGCGGTAAGCCCTCTGGAAGAACTCCAGGTGCTGCCGGACGGTCAGGGTGTCGTTGAGGACCACGTGCTGCGGGCAGTAGCCGAACGGGCCGCTGTGACGGACTGTGCCACGAGTGGGCCGCAGCTCACCGGAAAGGATCTTCAGCAGAGTCGACTTCCCGGCACCGTTCTCCCCGACGATCCCGCACAGCGTGCCCGGCCGGAGCCGCAAATCGATGCCCCGCAACACCACACGCCGACGATAGGCATGCCGCACACCCCTGACCTCCACGCTCACTTCCCTACATCCGGACCGACCATGACCGAACCGTCCAACGATCATGGTTCGGAGAAGACACGGGCATTCACACGAATGGGTCAGCATCGGCGTCTGACGGCACGACTCCGCATAACTCGACAGACGAGGCAGAACGGCATCCTCTGGCAGCCCAGCGGTCACGGATCACCGTATCTGCGCCTTGAGGTACCACGTCGCTGTCAGCAGGCCGCGCCAGGAAGGCCAGGCAGAGCATCGCCCCGGATCGGAGGGGGAGATAGTTGCTCGGTCAACAGTTGAGGTACGCTCGGTTTGCGTCGTAACGTCAATGGACCTCCGGTGTGCCGGTGACTATCGTCTTGAGTCGTTGATTCGTTGTAGGTTGTTGTGCTGGCTCGTCGTGGACCCGCGTTGCCCGAGTTGGTGTTGACCGATCTCGAGCGGTTGACTTCGCAAGGCGGGGGACGTCGTCGTTCGACCGCGCAGGCGTTGGCGTTGCGGTCACGGATCGTGCTGACCCGCGCCGAAGGTCTGTCCAACATGGACGTCGTACGGCGGTTGGGTGTCTCACCGCCCACGGTGAACAAGTGGCGCCGCAGGTTGATCGAGAACCGCCTGGACGGCTTGTCCGACGAACCCCGACCGGGTGCCGCGCGCACGATCACCGACGCGCAGGTCGAACACGTCGTGGTGACCACGCTGGAACAGGCGCCACCGAACAATGACTCGCACTGGTCCACTCGGTCGATGGCCGCGGCCACGGGCATGTCACCGGCACGTCGCACCCACGACTACGTCCGACATGGCACCACGAGCCTGTTCGCGGCACTCGACATCGCCACCGGCACAGTCATCGGCCGCCACCAGCGCCGCCATCGCCACCAGGAATTCCTGAAGTTCCTCAAGACCATCGACGCCAACACCCCGCCGGAGTCGGATCTGCACCTGGTGTGCGAGAACTACGCCACCCACAAGACTCCGGAGATCAAGACCTGGCTGATCCGGCATCCCCGTTTCCACCTGCACTTCACCCCGACCGGTTCATCCTGGCTCAATCTGGTCGAGCGGTGGTTCGCCGAGTTGACCAACCGCAAACTCCGCCGCAGCGTCACCGAACTCGAAGCCGACGCAACGCGTGAATCGCAGCCCGGAACGAAAACCCGAAACCATTCGTCTGGACAAAGACCGCCGACGAGATCCTCGACAACCTGGCCCGATACTGCCGCGACGCCGAGCACTACCAAGATGAGGAATGCTCGCCAACTTTTCCGTGGCTATCGTTCAAGTCTAGTCGCAGTACACCCGATCCACGCCACGCGGTCCACACCTTTCCCCACACGGAGGAAGGGGCCTCCCGGCGATCCCGGAGGCCCCCTCCCCCGACGAGCCTCGCACCGCATCGGTCACACGCACGTCACCGCACTGAACGCCCGGAGGGCCCCGCATGACTGACACCGTTGTGTTCCCGCAGGACCGCACCTGCCCCTACCAACCCGCGCCGGGTTACCTGCCGCTGGCCGGGTAGCGGCCACTGGCCCAGGTCGCCCTCTACGACGGCAGGCGCGTCTGGGCGGTCATCGGCCGCGACGTGGCCCGCAAGCTCCTGGCCGACCCCCGCATCTCCAGCGACCGCACCAACCCCGCGTGGCCCATGATGTTCGCGAGCATCGCCGCCACCGTCAGCGATACCCAGCAGAAGGTCATGAAGATCATCACCGCGCTGGTGGGCGTGGACGGCCCGGTGCACAACGCCCGGCGCAAGATGCTGACCCCCAGCTTCACACTCCGGCGGATCAACACCCTGCGCCCGAAGATCCAGACCGGACTCCCTCGGCTGGCACCGCTCCTCGGTCCGCGACCACGTCTCGTTCGGCTTCGGCGCCCACCAACGCCGCGGGCAGAACCTCACCCGCGTCACCATGGAGATCGCTCTCAGCACACTGCTTGATCGGCTGCCCGACCTGCGCCTCGCGGTCCCGGCGGAACAGGTCCCGTTCAACCCCATCGCGGGCTTCCAGGTGATCACCGAACTGCCGGTCACCTGGTAGGCAGGTCCGGCGGCGGGGTCTTCGGGGTCGAGCCGCGGAACGCGTCGCGGTAGGACCGCGGGCTGGTGCCGGTGTGGGCGAGGAAGTGCCTGCGCAGCGAGCCGGTCGAGGTGAAGCCCGCCGCGTGGGCGACCTGGGTCACGGACAGGTCGGAGTCCTCCAGCAGGGCCCGCGCCCGCTCGACCCGCCTGCGGGCGATCCAGCCCGCGAGGCTGTCGCCGGTCTCGGCGCGGAACCGCCGCTCCAGGGTCCGGGGGCTCATGTGGGCCCGCGCGGCGACCCCGGGCAGGGTCAGCGGCTCGGTGATGTGCTCGGCGAGCCACTCCAGCACGGGCGCGAGCGGGCCGGACGTCGGCCGGAGGGGCGCCTTGGCGTACTGGGCCTGGCCGCCGGTGCGATGCGGCGGGCTGATGAGCATCCGGGAGACGTCGTTGGCGTACGACTGGCCGTGGTCCCGGCCGAGGACGTGCAGGCACAGGTCGGCGGAGGCGAGCATGCCGCCGGAGGACAGGACCTGCCCGTCGTCGACGTACATGGCGTGTTCCAGCAGGTGCGCGCGGGGGAAGGCGGCGCGGAACTCGTCGGCGAGGGCCCAGTGGGTGGTGACCCGCCTGCCGTCGAGCACGCCCGCCTGGCCGAGCACGAAGGCGCCCGCGCACAGCGACACCAGCCGCGCGCCGTCGTCGGCCGCCTTCGCGACCGCGGCCAGCACCGCCGGGTCCTGCGGCTCCCAGGGCGATTCGAGCCCCGGCACGACGACGGTGTCGGCGCCGCTGATCCAGTCGACCGGCTTGAGGTCGGCGATCGTGAAACCGAGGGACGTGGGCGTGCTCGCCCGCCCGCACACGCCGACCTCGTAGGGCGCCTCGGTTCGTGGCGGATCTTGGCGAACACCGAGGGGCGGCGGCCGAACACCTGGACGGCCACGGCGAGGTCGAGGACGAACGTCCCGCCGAGCACGACCATCGCGACCCGATGGCGCCCCAACTCCCCACCTCCTTGACCGGATTCGCTCGAAGTATGGCGTCCAGCGCGGTGCGGGCCTGCCCGCGCCCCCACGATGATCGGCGCATGAAACCCGACACCATCGTGCTCGTGCACGGCTTCTGGGTCACCCCGCGCAGCTGGGAGCACTGGATCACCCACTACGAGGCGAAGGGCTACCGGGTCATCGCCCCCGGCTACCCGGGCTTCGAGGTCGAGGTCGAAGCTCTGCGCGCCGATCCGCGGATCATCGTCGACGTCACCGTTCCCGCGATCATCGACAGGCTGGAGGGGATCGTCCGCGAGCTCGACCGCCCGCCGATCATCATGGGCCACTCCGCGGGCGGCGCGTTCACCCAGATCCTGCTCGACCGCGGCCACGGCGCCGTCGGGGTCGCCCTCAACTCGGCGCCCACCGAGGGCGTGCGGGTGGTGCCGCTGTCACAGGTGAGGTCGACGTTCCCGGTGTTGCGGAACCCCGCCAACCGGCACCGGGCCGTCGAGCTGACCCCGGAGCAGTGGCGCTACGCGTTCACCAACACCTTCGGCGAGGAGGAGTCGCGGGCCCTCTACGAGCGCTACCACATTCCGGCCAACGGCGGCATCCTGTGGGGCAGCGTGCTCGCCAACTTCCGGCCGGGACCGCAGGAGACCTGGGTCGACTACCGCAATGACGACCGGGCGCCGCTGCTGTTCGTCTCCGGCGGCGAGGACCACATCATGCCCCCGGCCGTCCAGCGGTCCAACAAGGAGCACTACAGGTCCGACACGATCACCGAGATCCGCGAGTACCCCGGCTACGCCCACCTGCTGCCCGCCCAGGAGGGTTGGGAGCGGATCGCCGACGACGTCCTGGCCTGGGCCGTGGAACACGCCCGTTGACCACCACTCCCGTCGGCGGACCGGCCTCCTTGGTCGCGGTCGGCAGGGGAACGTGCGCACCGACCCGGTGTCCGATCCATCCCGCGCGCGTCGGTGGCGTCGAACAGGGTCACGGACCGCTTGCCCGGTAGGCGAAGCCCGTCCGGTAGGCCCACACGACGGCTTGGGTGCGGTCGCGGACCTCCAGTTTGGCCAGTACGTGTTTGACGTGGGTCTTGACCGTCTCCACCGAGAGTTGCAGCGTTCGGGCGATCTCGGTGTTGGACTGCCCGGCGGCCATGGCGCGGAGCACGTCGGCTTCGCGGTCGGTGAGCCGGGCGGCGCGCGGGAGGTCGGGGCCGGCGCGGGCGGTGTGCGAGTCGAACAGCCTGCGGGTCACCGAGGGTGCCACGACCGCGTCGCCCGCGGCCACCGCGCGGATGCCCGCGACGAGTTCCTCGGGGGTGGCCCGTTTGAGCAGGAACCCGTCGGCGCCCGCGGCGATCGCGTCGTCCACCACCTCGTCCAGGTCGAACGTGGTGAGCACCAGGACGCGGGGGCGCGGTCGGGTGGCGACGAGTTCGCGGGTGGCGGACACGCCGTCGCGGACCGGCATCCGCACGTCCATCACCACGACGTCGGGCCGGTGCGCGGCGGCCGCGCGCACCGCCTCCCGGCCGTCGGCGGCCTCGCCGACGACGGTGATGCCCTCCTCGGTGTCGAGCAGGGCCCGCAAGCCCTTGCGCACCAGCGCGTCGTCGTCGGCGAGCAGGACCCGGATCACCGCCGGGCCTCCGCCGGGAGGGTCGCCCGCACCCGGAAGCCGCCCTCGAACGGACCCGCCTCCAGCTCGCCGCCCGCCAGCCGGGCGCGCTCGCGCATGTTGGCCAGGCCGTGACCGGGCCTGCCCGGGGGGAGGTGCCCGCCTTCGTTGACGACTTCCAGCACGGCGGTGTCCGCGACCCGCCGCAGGTGGATGTCGATCCGGCCGGAATCGCTGTGCCGCAGGGCGTTGGTGATCGCCTCCTGCGCGATCCGGTGCAGCGCGCGGGCGGGACCCGCGCCCAGCTCGACCCGCTCCGCCCGCAGCCGAGGCTCCCGGCCCGCGGCCCGGACGCGCTCGGCCAGCGCGGCCAGCCCGGGTGGCGGCTGCTCGGTCCGCACGGCCCGGACCAGGTGGTCCAGCTCGCCGAGCGCGTCCCGGCCGACGGTCTCGATGTGCCCCAGCGCCTCCCGCGCGAACCCCGGGTTCTCGTCGAAGACCCGGCGCGCGACCCCAGCCTGCATGACCACCACGTTCACCGCGTGGCCGAGGGAGTCGTGCAGTTCGCGCGCCAGCTCGGTGCGCTCCTCCGCGCGTTGCCGGGCCTGCTCGGCGGCGGCGGCCGCGCCACGGCTGCGCACGGCGTCGCCCGCGACCACGGCGATCAGGAAGGTCATGGTCACGCCGAACACCGTCTCCGCCTGGACCGCCCCGCGGTCGAACACCAGGTAGCCGACCACGGCGGCCAGGGTGACAGCCACCGCCACCGCGCGGTACCGCCGGGCGCACGCGCAGAAGCAGGTGAACAACGCGACCCACGTCGCCCACGGCACCACCGTCGGCGGGTACCCGGCCGCCGCGTTGGCCACCACCAGCAGCGCCGTCGCGACCAGCACGGGGATCGGCGCGACCCACCGCCACAGCAGGCACCCCGCGGCCACGACCGCGAAACCCACCCCGAGCGCGTCCACCGCCCGGTGGGGCGGCCCGGCGGAGGTGAGCACGCTCGCCACGGCCGCGACGACCACGAGACCACCGGTCTGCCAAAGCTGGAATTTCCGCACGGTCCATCCTGCACCGACAGCGGCTGCCACGACCAGCCGCGGTCGCCCTCCGCGCCTCCCTCGGAAGAGGGAGGCAACTGCCCCAGCGCGAGGGGCGAGCCGGGGCCGCCGGACTCCTAGCGTTGCGGCACCGACGAGAGGGAGTGGCGAATGGCGATGACGGCGGCAACGACCGGCCCGACCCGGTGGCGGTCGATGGGGTTATGGTGGCTCGCGCTGACGGCCGCGGCGATCGCGGTGTTCGCCCTGCTGCCCTACGCGACGCAGCCGTTGAGCGACCTCGCCGCGGCCGAAAACGAGCTCGCCGCCAACTACGCCGACCGGCCCGGGTGGCTCCGGGGAGTCCTCTACGCCCACATGACCGGCGGCGGGCTCGCGCTGCTGCTGTCACCGGTCCAGCTCTCCGCCCGCGTCCGGGCCCGCGCCCCGCGCCTGCACCAGTGGACCGGGCGGACGGCACTGGCGGGCATCGCGGTCGGCGCCGTCGCGGGCCTCGTGCTCGCACCGCACAACGTGGCGGGTCCGATCGGCGTGGCCGGGTTCGGGCTGCTGGCCGCGCTGTGGCTGACCTTCGCGACCCTGGGGTTCCGGGCGATCCGCCGCGGCGCGGTCACCGCCCACCGGCGGTGGATGATCCGGGCGTTCGCGCTCACCTACGCCGCGGTGACCCTGCGGCTCTGGCTGGTCGTGCTGGTGCCGCTGACCGGCGAGTTCCTCACCGCGTACCGGATCGTGCCGTTCCTGGCCTGGGTCCCCAACCTCGTCGTGGTCGAACTTCTGCTCCGCCGACGGCGGGCACCGCACCGCGAGCGCGGTCGGACGGTGGTGTAGGGCGGCTGCGCTCCGGCGTGGCCTGCCACCTCGACCTGGGACAAGACCCCCGGTGCCATCGATCTCACCGGCCGCGCGTTCTCCGCTCCCCCGGCGACAGAATCACGATCCGGCCTGCATCCGATTCGAGCGGGACGCGTGGGCCTCGCCGAAGGCGTTGGGGGAATGCGGCGGTGGGCTACGGGCTCGGCATTGATCTCGGCACGACCTTCACCACGGCCGCGGTCGCCCGGGAGTCGGGGGCGCGGATCGTGACCGAGCCGGAGCCGCGGCCACGCACTACTCGGTGGCGCGCAGGGTGCGGGTGCCGCGTGCAACCTGGCGAGGATGCCTGCGAGGACGCCCATGGCCGCGTCGTCGTCCTTGGCCTGGTTGAGGGTGCGGGAGGCGTCCAGGCGTTCCAGCAGCATCGTGGTGGTGGTCGGGTCGTGGTCGAGCAGTCGCACGATTCCCTGGCCGTTCCAGGCCGTCAACCCGGCGATCGCGGCCTCGGACTCCTCCTTGGGCATCTGGAGCTTCAGAACCGCCTGCCGTCCGTCCGCGTCGCGCACGGGCAACACCAGCGACGCCTCACCGGAGGCCACCGGCCCATCGGGTGCGACGCCCCACCGCTCGAGCGCCTCGGTGACCAGGTGCGGCAGGCCTGCGATCCAAGCGCTGCCCGCCTCGCCGCTGCGATGGTATGAGGCGACCAGAGCCTCGGGGAGGTCCATCACGGTCGGAGCCTGCGGGCTTTGGCGAAGTGGGTTCTGACGTTGTCTGTGAGGCGCTTGAGGTTCAGCAGTTCCAGCGCGGCTCGGTGTTCGGCCTCCTCGCCGACGGCTGCCCCGGTGGTGGCGACGTGGGTGAGCAGCGCGGCCAGTTCGCTGGGTGGGACCTCCTCGAAGGCGCGGGGGCCCAGGTTCCGCGAGCGCACCTCGGGGTGGTCGGGCAAGCGGTAGACGCGTGGCTTGATCCCGTTCTCGTCCAGAGGGTTGTCCTCGACCAGGAGCCGCTCCCGCACGGCCTGGGCAATGGCCTTGTTCAGCTCGCTCGCCGCGAGCTTGGTGACCCTGTGGGCGCCGGAGGCCCGCACATAAGCGGTGTGCAGCCTGCTCCCGAGGACGGGCCCCTCGGCTTCGACGACCCGCACCAGGCCGTCGACGAGCTCTCGTCGCGAGGCTGTGGCGATCGTGACGACGGTGCCCTCGAACTGGGAGTACGCCTGGAGCAGGGAGTCAGTCCGCACCTCGACGGCAGGGGCCACGTCCTCGGGGACGAGGAGTTCGGGGTCGACGACCTCCGGCTCTCCTTGTTCGACTGCCGCGGGCTCAGCCGGCGTCACCGCGTCTGGTTCGACCAGCACTTGTTGCGGCGTGGGGGGTTCCGACCTCGACGGAGCCGGGACATCGATCGCGGAGGTCCAGCCCGAAGGGTGGATGTCCAACCGGTGCAGCGCCTCCCAGAGGCGCGCCAAGACCGCGGGGCGGTCGAACAGCCGGACTGCCCGGTCGACCGCCCCACCGCGTGAACCCGCCCCAGCCGCACCTGTGTTCATCACTGCCCACGCCCTTCTGCACCAGTACCGATCACGCTGCACATCGGCGGTGGCGGCCAGGGTGATACAGCCGAGTTCGCGCGCGGGCCCCACCAGGTCCGACCCGACCACGAAGATCACTCGATCGTGTTCGCGCCGGTGTAGCGCACGGTGGGCGTAGCGCGATTCGATCATCATGACTGCTATGATCAATCGCCGCGCGGCGGACTGAGGTGCCTCGAACCGTCCATGCTGGCGACATCCATCTCGACAGCCCGGGTACGCGGACCGGGAGACGACCACGCGACTGGTCGCCGCCTTCTGCCGGGCCCTGGAGAACCTCGTGTCCCTGGCCGTCGTACGCGAGGCGGACGCCGTCGGGCTCGCGGGGGGCATCTACGACGAGGACATCCCGGTGGTCATGGCCGCGGGCAACCACGACGCGGAGAGCGTGATCCGCAGGAGTGTCCGGCTTCCGGACAACGTCACGGTCTTGGACGCCGATCAGGCCGAGACGGTGCGCCTGGAAGACCACGGTCTCGCGGTGCACGGACAGAGCTTCGCCACGCGCGCGGTGACCGGGAACCTGGTCGTCGCCTACCCCGGCCGGATCGACGGCTTGGCGAATGTGGGGGTGCTGCACACGGCGGTGGAGGGCGCGGAAGGCCACGACACCTACGCGCCTTGCAAGCCCGGTGGGCGTGCGCCCGCGGAGTTCGTCGCGCTGGATGTCGCCAGGTGGGCGTCGGATCCGGTTCGTCCGCCCCTAACGCGTCGACCAGACCGCCAGGCGCAAGGTTCATCCGGTGGACGCGATGCGGACGCCTACAAGCGGCGCCACGTGGTCGAGCGGTGCTTCAACAGGCTCAACAGTTCCGCGGACAGGCCATTCGCTCCATCAAACTCCCGCATCTGTCGAACCCGGGGGTGGTCGTGATTCATCGTCAACAGCAGGGGCTCGATCTCCGCCAGCACGGCTCAGGTGCAAGTTACGTGGTTGGTCGTCAACCTCTGCGGCGAGGCCACCGTCTCAGGAGAAGAAAATCTCTTCGGGGTCACGGGTAAGCTGTTCGGACAACACAAGATCGGCATCTTGAACCGCAGAAGCTACCTCCGAATCGGGTGGGCGTGGAAGGGCAAGGCAAGCCCATTCACGGCCACAGTGATATCTGGCCTTGGGGGCCGAGATGACAAGTCGGCCAGACACCCTTGTCCGCCGAGCGCGGGAGGTGATCGAGCGTGCCGGTCGACAGCGATCGATCACGGCCACGGAGAACCGACTCGGAGACGACGTACTTCTCACCGTCAGCGCGGGTTCCACTCGGAGGCACGTGCTCTCCGTGCGCGTCCAGGAAGGTGGTGCCCTCTTGGACGTGGACGGATCTCAAGCCCTGGAATTCGCCGCCGAAGACGATGGGGACGTGACAGACCTCCTTCGCGTCGTCAGTGCCTTCTGCGTCGGCCAGCTCGAGGCGGCGGTCGGGAGGCTGGACGGGAAGTACCACGCCTTCCGAGTGGGTGATCTCCGCCTGACCATGTCCAGAAGCCCGTTCCGCGGAGTTGGCCAAGGTTCGTGGACTTGGCAGCTTGTGGACTGAGTTCCAAGCGGGGGCAAGACTCGTTCTCACGTGATCGATGGCGGTGTGGCGTGATCTGTTTCCGCGGAGCTGTTGGTTTCGAGGTTCGACGTCCGTTCGCGGGGTGACGGAACGGCGCCGTTGGATGACCGGGTGATGTGCACCGCTTTCGTGCAACGGGTTGAGGAGCCACGTCCTGGCCAACCGCGCCGAACTGCCTTTGGTCGTCGGGGCATCCGCAGCCAACGGCAACGACCACTTCGGCCTGCCCGTCCTCGGCGGGGCCACACCCCGCGTGCGCACACCGGGCGGGCACAACGTTCCGCCCGCCGACCTCGGATTCCTCACCCCTCGCCCACGAGGACCACGGCGGCGTCGGTGCGAACGACCGGGATGCCGACGGCGGTCAGCTTGTTGAGGTGGGCCTTGTGCTTGAAGCCGGTCTGGATACGCGTTCTGTCCGGGATCGAGGTCGAGACCGCGTCGGGGCTGTGCGGCGGCGGGGTCGAGGGGGCGGTGGTGTCGGCGGTCGCCGGGCCGCTGGTGGCGCCGCGTCCAGGGTGGGGCGGGGGCGAACAGCAGGCCACGCGCGTGGACCAGCGGCAGCGGGCGTCCGGGAAGGGCACCGTTGCCGTCGCGCTCGATCGCCGCTGAGTGGGTCCACGCCGTCGGCGTGGACCCACGGCTGGGTCAGGCGTCGTGCCAGGCGCCCGCGTTGGTGATGTAGGCGCCGGTGGGCTTGGTTGGGTCGCCTGCCTCGAGGACGTTGAACTGCTTGGTGGCGTCGTCCCACTTGGCGAAGCAGGGGAACGTCGGCGACTCGTGCTTGCGGTAGGCCAGGACGATCTCGTTGACCGTCTGCGTCGCACCCGCGCCGAGGATCACGTTGTGCTGCAACGCGTTCGTGCGGCGGCCGTCGATGTCGACCTCGTCGGCGATGGTCTCCGCGGCGCCCTTGGCCCGCTGGACGCGGCCGGTGACGCCATAGCGGGCGCGCACTGGGGCGGGTGGGCCCGCGCCGTCGTCGACGAAGATCGTGTGCATGTCGCTGCCCTGTGCCAGGCGGATGCGGGTGAGGGCGTTGCGGTAGCCGCGCAGCGTCGGCGCGTCCGGCTCCTGTAGGGAGGAGATGGCGTTGAAGACCTGCGCGTTGGTCTCGCTGGGTACCGGCATGAACACCACGACGGCGTCGCCGTAGTGCTTGAGCTGTTCGAAGACGGTGGGCTTGGAACCGTCCAGCAGGGAGGCGCTGAGGTCGTGCAGGCCCAGTGCGTCCTTGTGGTTCGCGCCGGTCTTCGGGTCGTTGAAGTTCGCCGGGTCCATCCGCGCCAGCAGGCCCTTGACCGACCGGTCGAGGGTGATCTTCACCTGCTTGGTGGGGTCGCGGCGGGCGGCCTTGTTGACGATGGAGAACTCGCCGCCGCGCCCGTCCGCGCCGATCTGCCGGGCGGAGAGGCGGTTGGCGGCGTAAGCGCTGGCCCAGGTCTCCCTGGCCTCGGCGGCCTTCAGGTCGGCCCACCACTTCGCGATCTGCGCCTCGCGGGCCTCCCAGGTGGCCCCGGCTCCGCCCAGGGCTGCCATGCCCTGCTGGAGCAGCCGCTGTTCGACGGCCCGCTGCGCGTCGGCGCGCTCCCGCGCCACCCGCTCCCGCTCGGCGACCTTGACCGGGTCCTGCCGGTCTTCGACGTCCTTGCGCAGCTCAGCCTTCTGCTCGGAGGTGAAGTGGAAGGTCTCGACGTCCTTGAGCATGTCCCACACCTCGAGCAGCTCGGGGAGGCTCAGCTCGCTGGTCCACCCCTTGTACTGGGGGATGTACTGCTTGGTCCGCTCGTCGTACTCCTGGAACCCGGTGGACAGGATCTCCAGGAACCGGGGGGACTTGGCGTCCCCGATGGCGGCCTTCCAGCTCACCCGTGAAATCTGCACGTGCTCACTCCGATCCGATCGGGTTCGCTTCCCTCGGAGGGAGATCGGCTCCCGGGAAGCGACCGTTACGAGGGCGGCGCATAACGGCCACCGGCGGCCGGAGACCAAGTCCGGGGAGCGGTGACACGCGCCGAGTGGTGCCGCTGTTCGACCTGATGGCCGGGCTGATCGACGTCGACCCGGTGAGCCGCATGGCCGCGGGCGCCCACTTCGGCAGGCCGGGGCTGGTGCTTGATCGACGAGCGGTCGCCATCGCGGGCACCTCGGTGGCGGGCGAGGTAGTTGGCCAACGCAGTTCCTTGCTGTTCAAGCGGTCCACGTCCCCGCGCTGCCGTGACGAGTCGCACCTACTGGCCGCGCGGTTCGCTCAGCCAGGCGGGAACGCAGCGTGGCCAGGGTCGGCGCTCGGCTGTCTCCTGCCCCCCGGATGATGGGCGGGCAGTGCCGGATCGGTCACGGGGTTCACCCACAAGGGGTGGCGAGTGGTGGTGGACCGCCCCGGCCGGGTGCGCGCCGTCGTCGCGGTCGGGTACACGGGGTTGACCATGCCGCTCAAGCGGTTTCCGCTGCGGGTGCCGCGCCGTCAACAGCGGCGGCGCGCACTGAACCCGGGTGTCGGCCGAGCGGCGGCAGTCGCTGTCGGCGTGCATAGGTCCGGTGACGGGGGACGCGGGCGTTGCGGAACAAGCGCTCGGCGCCGTGGACCGCCATCCTGCCGGTGATGTGGTGCTCGGGCGCAACCTCCGGACGCGGCCCGGGATCGCCCACCGGGGGTCACACGAACGAGCGCCGCTGGCTGCGGGGGCGGTGGGGCGGCCGGTAGCGTCGTGGGCTCACGCTGCCGAGCCACGGGGGTCTCATGGTCCGCGAGCCGCCGACCTACCAGGGGCGGGCGTTGCCCCGGCCGGCCGGGGAGGTCGTCGACCAGGGGTTGGGGTTCGACATCGGCACGCTGATGAGCAGGCGGCGGTCGCTGCGGGTGTTGGGGCTGGGGGCGGCGGCGGCGGTGGGGTTGGCGGCGTGTTCGGACGGCTCCGACACCGCGAGCACGCCGACCTCGTCCTCGACGGCGGCGGACAACGGGGAGATCCCCGATGAGACCGCTGGGCCCTATCCCGGTGACGGGTCGAACGGGCCGGATGTGTTGGAGCAGAGCGGGGTCGTCCGCAGCGACATCCGGTCCAGTTTCGGTACCGCGTCGGCGACGGCGCAGGGGGTGCCGATGGCGCTGGAGCTGACGATCACCGACCTGGCGGGCGGCGGGGCGTTCGCGGGGGTGGCGGTGTATGTGTGGCACTGCACGCGGGAAGGCGGGTACTCGCTGTACAGCTCGGGGCTGGAGGACGAGAACTACCTGCGCGGGGTCCAGATCGCTGACGCGTCGGGGAAGGTGCGGTTCACCAGCGTCTTCCCGGCCTGCTACTCGGGTCGGTGGCCGCACATCCACTTCGAGGTCTACCCCGACCAGGCGTCCATCACCGACTCCGCCAACGCGATCGCCACCTCGCAGGTCGCTCTCCCCCAGGACGCGTGCGACGAGGTCTACCAGCAGACCGGTTACGAGAGTTCGACCACGCACCTGTCGCAGGTGTCCCTGGACGGCGACAACGTCTTCGGCGACGACGGCGCCGCCAGGCAACTGGCCACCGTGACCGGCGATGTCGCCTCCGGCTTCACCGTCTCCCTCACCGCGGGCGTCGACACCGGCACCACCCCGACCGGCGGCGGGGCCCCGGCTGGGAGCGACGGCAGGCCCGACGGGGTACCGCCCCCGGGTGGTCCCCCGCCGACCAGTTGATGTTGTGGTGGGGCGCCCGCGCCTTGACGGATGGGGCCTATGTGGACCTCTGCCGGGGAACGTCGAAGAGCCAGCGGCGCAGCCGCCTGGCAGCTACCTAGGAGCTCCACCTCCACACCAGAGGCGGGCGGCCGCCCTTGGGCAGGGCCGCGGCGTGCTGGGCGGTGCGTTCGAGGCCGGGGACTCGGTCCATCGTGCGGCCCAGGTTGGCCGGGTAGGGGCGGTCGCCGGTGAGGGACTCGGTGACGTCAAGCGCTTGCGCGGTGGTGAACTCGCCGCTGAGCAGGCCCGCGGTGAACTGGGTGTCCCGCCACAGCTTGTCGGCCAGCAGGGGGCGGCAGTCGGCGATGATGCGGTCGTGGTCGAACGCCAGTGGTGGCACGGCGTCCAGCGGTGTCCACGTGGTGGTGCCGTCGTCCGGGCGGGCGGGGGTGACCGTGGCCCACAGCGCGATCGACAGGGTCGGGCCGCGGGGGTCGCGGGAGGGCTCGTCGAACATGGCGAGCTGGCCGGTCGCGGTGATGGCCGCGGCGGGGACGCCCAGCTTGCCGGTGACGGCGCGCCGGGTGGCGTCGCGCAAGCGCTCGCCCTTGCCCAGCAGCACGCCCGGGAGCGCCAGGTCGCCCGCGAACGGGGCCATCGCGCGCGGCGCCACCCCCAGCAGCACCGCGTGAACGTCCGGGTCGAAGCGCAGCACGAGGACGTCCACCGAGACCAGCGTCGACTCGATCATGGTGCGATTCTGCCGCACGTCAGCGGCGCGCCGGTGTCCGCACGGTGTAGTCCGTCCGGGCGGGGCCCGCTCCGGTGACGAGCACCGGGACGTCGAGCAGGTCCTCGAGGAATCCCACCGGATCGGGCAGGGGCTCCAGGACGGGGGTGCAGCCCGCCACGAACTCCCCCAGGTCCGGCCGGGGCCCCAGGTCGGCGCGGTGGCCCGTGCCGGTCCGGTAGGCCGTGGCGACCTCGAGGTCCCGCGCGTCCAGGTGCGTCACGGCGAGGCCGTCGACGCCGCCGCAGGCGGCCACGGCGTACCGCAGCAGCACGGTGTCCAGGTGACCGGCCCGCCACGCGCCCTGGTACTCGCCCGTGCCGTTGTGGCGCTCGGGGAACCGGTCGAGGACACCGCGGTCCTCGGTCGGCAGCGGGCCCGCGCCGTGGCGCGTCTGGTAGGTCCGCGTCACCCCCAGCACCCGCGCGTCCCGACCCGCGAGCAGCGCCCTGGCGTTGCGCGGTGTGACGGTGGACCACGTGGTGTGCGGGTGGAAGCCGTGCGTCTCGTCGAGGAGGACGCCTTGCGCGCCCTCGAAGACCAGCCGCCCGGCATCGGCGAGCCTGCCCGCCTCGTCACCGGTCGTGGTTCGCACGGTGTCCGCGAACGCCCGGTAGAGCGCCACGAGGTCGTCGACCCCGGGGCCTGCGCCGATCAGCGGCTCGTAGAACCGGGCGAGAGCGTCGAGCTTGCGCCGCAGCGCGACCGGGTTCGCGCAATCGCCCACCGTTGGTGGAGGGCCAGGAACACCCCTCGCCTCCTGGCCCTCCACCACGTCACCCGGCTGGGCCCCCCGCTCGGCCAGCAGCGCGTACCACGCGGTCTCGCCGATGCCCTTGCCGCACGACCCGTGCCGGTCGCGGCCCCTGGCGTCCTCCCGCGCCCGGTTCGCGGCGACGTGGAACGGGGTCGTCAGCAGCGCGTCGGCGTCGATCGACACCAACCGCAGCGGGTCGGCGACGCCGAGCGCCGCCAGTTCCCGCGACTCGGTCGCCAGCGCGATCGGCTCCACCAGCACGTGGCGGGACAGCCAGGTCGGCACGCCCGCGAGCGTGCCGGACCCGAACTGGCTGAACGTGTGGTGCCCGCCGTCCACGACCACGTTGTGCGCGGCCTGCGCGCCCCCGTTGAACCGCACCACGGTCGACACCGAGCCGTCGGCGCACAGCGCGTCGACCACCGCTCCCTTGCCCTCGTCGCCGAACCCCAGCCCGACGACGACCACGTGCTCGTCCACGTCAGCTCAGCGCCACGTCGTCGGGACCGTCGATGCCCAGCGGGGTGGCCGACTTCGTCAGCGACCTCGCGCCCGCGCCGACCGAGACCAGCGCCTTGCCGACGGCCCTGCTCTCGGTGACCGAGCCGATCTCGGCCAGGTCCACCAGCGCCTGGTCCAGGTCGACCACCCGCTCCTCCAGGCCGATGGTGGCGGCGATCAGCTCGCACACCGCGCCGGGGTCGTCGAGCTTGAGGAAGTTCTGGCCCAGGATCTGGCGCCAGTGCTCGCCGATGGCCTCGTCGTCGTAGTACGAGGACTGGTTGGGCAGGATGAAGTACACGTGCCACTTGCGGGCCAGTTCGCGGTACACCGACACGGGGTCGATGTCCTGGGCGACGTCGTCGCCGATGACCCGGCGGATGTGCCGCGCCTCCAGCCGGGGCTTGTTCAGCTCGTCGCCGATGAGGAACAGGTAGCCCTTGCGGCCGCGCTTGCGCCACGCGTCGGTGACCACGTGCCGCGCCACGAAGTACGCGGCCAGCTCGTAGGACTCGCTCTTCTGCCCGCCGCCGTTGCCCTCCAGGAAGATGTCGCGCAGCTGCTCGTCCATCCGGTTGTCCGACTCGAACTGGCCGACCTGCAGCGGCACGCGGTCGCTGTCGGCGTCACCGATCCCGCCGAACATCAGTTGCGGGTCGGTGAGATAACCCTTGCGTTGCAACAGTCCGTGCAGCTTGCCGAGCTTGCCCTGCATGATCTTCGGCACGCTGCCCATCGAACCGGTCACGTCGAACAGCACCGCGATCGGCGTCGAGTCGGCGTGGTCGGGCGAGTCGCGGCACTCGCGCGCCGCCACGCCCAGTGGGTCCAGCGAGGGAGCGGCCTTCCAGCT
Organism: Actinokineospora pegani; assembly: GCF_009745975.1. Taxonomy (GTDB): domain Bacteria; phylum Actinomycetota; class Actinomycetes; order Mycobacteriales; family Pseudonocardiaceae; genus Actinokineospora; species Actinokineospora pegani. The sequence continues at coordinate 27,946 of NZ_WHOL01000087.1, forward strand.
CGACGACCGCTTCCCCTTCATCGCCGCGGTGTAGCCGAAGTCGGCGATCCCCCTGGCCGCGCGGAAGGTCTTGGCCGCCGCGTAGGCGTTGTCGTCCCACTTGCCGTGTCCCATGGTCATGCTCCTGTCGTCGCGGGAAGGGCGAACGGGCGGAAAACCCGTGCGCCGTAGAGGTCTTCGAGCAGTTCGTCGTACTCGCCCAGCAGGTCGACGGCGTCCGGGCGCCGGGACGGCCGGTCCTGCGTGCACCCGCGGGCGAACATGGCCTGCCTCTTCTCACCGGCTGCCAGCAGGTCCAGCATCAGCGTGTGCGCCATGTGGACGTCCGTGGCGGCGGTGACCGGTTCTCCCCCGAGGACTTCCGGCGGGTAGCTGATGGACTTGCTGGTCGCGAGCAACCGCTGCCCGGTCTCGACGGCGAACGACCACCCGGCCAGCACGATCCCGTGCTCCTCGGGGTGCACCAGCACGTTCTCGGCGGTGACCGCGCCGTGCACCAGCCCGAGCCCGTGCGCTCCGGCCAGCGCCTTGAGCAGCCTGCGGTGCATCCACGCGTAGTCGCGGCCGTCCAACCCGCGGGGGAACGCGCGCCGCACGTCGGCGAGCGTCACGAACCCGTCCACCAGCGGGTCGAGCACCGTGAACGCCCGCTCGCCCCGGTCGAGCCCGCCGGAGGAGTCGAGCAGGCGCGGGTAGTAGGGGCGCAGCCAGCGGTGTCGATCGGTGAACCGCTCAAAAGTCCGCAACGCGTCCCACTCGCCGTGCAGCAACGGGTTCAGCACTGGGTCGCGCACCACCTTGACCACGTGCGGGCCATCGGTCTCGTACACGTTGGCGACGCTGCCGACGGCGAACGGTTCGCCGATCCGGTAGACCCCGGTCGCCGTGCGCAGCTCAACCGTCGCGCCCCGCGTCCACTCGTGGTGCATCCGGGTCAGCTCCGCGGACGCCGCGTGCGCCCGGGCGTCCCCCTCGCCGGTCACGTCCGGGTGCAGGACGGAGGCCAGCGCCCGGTACAGCCGCCGCGCCTGCGCGCGCCGCGCCGGATCGGTGGTGGGAGGCCCGAAGAGCCCGGCGGCTGATCCGGCCCGCTCCACCCGGTCTAGCGCCTCTTCCCTGGTGAACATGGTTTGAGTCTAGAAGACTCAAACCTGCGGCGCAACTGTCCGCCGTCCGGTGTGACCCACGCCGGTATGCCGGAGCGGGTGCGCCGCCCACGGGCTGTCGGGAGCAGGCGTTCGATCAGGAGTGTTGCTTCGCAGACCGTCAAACGGAGGCGCAGTGGGGACCTGAACTGTCCGACCGGCCGCTCAGGTGCGGGTAGCCCGACGAGCGCACACACCGCTGACGGCGGAACCGAGCAGGAGCACGGCCCCGACCGCGATCGCGCCCGGCGCGGACAGCGCCCCGCCTGCCCCGCCGAACACCAGCCACGCGCCCGCCGCGGCCACCACGAGGTCGAGCGCGGGCAGTTCGGTCGGAGCCATGGCCCGGACCAGCCCCAGGATCAGGACCACGCAGCCCAGCCCCGCCAGGGCGAGGTCTTCCGTCGCCATGCTCAGGTCGTCGACCGCCAGGGGCGCGACGAGCAGACAGATCCCCGTTGCGAAGACTGCCGCGCCCGCACCGGCCGCCCAGCGCCTGGCGCGCGCCGCGGACCGCGGTCCGACAGCGGGTGGACGGGCGTCGAGTGGGACGGGCACGTCCGCCATGGTCGCCGTCTTCGACTTCAGCGGGCGATCGGCGGGTTTGCGATCGCATGACGGACCGCGGGGTGCTGTCCCGTGGGCCCCACACTAACCCGGCGCTGACGCCGAGGCAGCAGCCGGTGACCACCAGCTCGAGCAGGGCACCCGGCTCGCCGACGCCGCCAACCCGCGCGGTGTCAGGGGGCGCCCCGTTCCTCCTGCGCTCCTGTGCGGACCACCGCCACAGGGCACGGGGCGTGGTGGACGACCGCGTGGCTGACCGAGCGGGTGAGCAAGCTGCGCAGGGGCCCGACGCCATGGCTGCCGACCACCAGCAGCGCCGCGTGCCGGGCTTCGTCGGCCAAGGCGTCGGCCGGGGCGTCGAAGCGGAGCACGCGGTGGACCGGGACCCCGGGGTGCCGTCGACCCGGTTCGGCCAGCGCCTCGTCGAGGAGCCGCTCACCGGCGTGGTGCTCTCCCCCCGGGTCGTCGTCCTCCTGGTGCACGAGGTCCAGCCTGTCGCCGGGCGGACTGGTCCGGGTGTGCACGGCCACCAGTTCGAGCCCGTGCCGCGCGGCGAAGTCGAAGGCGAACTCGGTCGCGCCTGCGCAGGCGCCGTCCGTTCCCACCACGACCCGGCCTCCTCCTGGCGCCGGGTCCTCGGTCCCGCGCACCACGACCAGGGGGCGGTCGCACGTGCGCAGCAGCTCCGAAGCGGTGGAGCCCAGCAGCGCCCGGGACACGGCCCCGCGCCCGGACGAGCCGACCACCACCACGTCGTCGCCGCCCGCGACCTCGGGCAGGGTCTCAGCGGCCGGGCCGGACGCCACCGCGGTCGTGACCTCGATCCCCGGGTGGTCCTGCCGGACCCTGGCCGCGACGGTCGCGAGCCGGTCCTCGGCCTCGTCGCGGACCGCGCGCTCGTCCAGCACGGTGCCGGTGGGCGGCATCGGCCACGTCATCAGGGGCGGTTGGTCGACCGGCGTCCGGTCGACGCACTCGACGATGGCCAGTCCGACCCCGCGCTGGGCCGCCTCCAGGGCGGCCCAGTCCACGGCGTGCCGGGCGCCGTCCGAGCCGTCGTGACCGACGACCACCTGTGGTGCTCGTTCATCGACCCGCATGTCACTACCTCCGGGAGTCTCGGGAGCGTGGGGCTGGTTGTCCGGCCCTGTCGGGCAGGGCCGCGGCGAGGGGGTGGGCCAGGTGGACGGCCTCGCGGCCGCCGGGGAGCGGGACCCGTTCGGCGCGGGCTTCGCTGATTGGAAGCCGAGGTCCCCGGCGGAGGCCGCGGCAGCCGGGGTCGAGGTGCTTGGCGGTGCGCGCCAGCACCCGTTCGGCGGTCTTGAGTGGGCCGGTGGAGATCTGGGTGGGTCCACAGCAGACGACCTCGTCGGGGGCGGTCACCCGCGACCCCGCGTGGTCGAGCAGCAGGACCGCGTCGAGTCCGGACGCCCGGGTGGCGAGCCTGCGCAGGCCGGAGCACCGATCGAGCCCCGCTCCGGCGTGCCATCGCCCTCCCGGTCCGGTGCGGGGACGCGAAAGCCTCGGCTCACGCCTCCCGCACCGCCGGGCAGGCGGGAGGCCACGTCACCGGCCCGAGCCCGGGAGCAGCTCCCGGAGCTTGGTCTTGGCCCCCTGCGCGATCAGGTGCAGCGCCGACGGGTCACCCTTGAGCACGGCCTGCGTGACCGACTTGACCTGCTCGAGGGTCGCGTGCGGCGGGATCGGCGGGACCTCGGGGTCGCAGCGCACGTCGAGCACCACGGGCCCGTCCGCCGCCAACGCCCGGTCCCACGCGGGGCCGAGCTGGTCGGGGTCGTCGACGGTGACGGCGTCGAGGCCCAGCGAGCGGGCGAATCCGGCGTAGTCCACGTCGGGCAGCGACTGCGACTGCTCGAACTTCGGGGACCCGCCCATCGCGCGCAGCTCCCACGTCACCTGGTTGAGGTCGTTGTTGTGGAACACGCACACCACCAGCCGCGGGTCGGACCACAGGTGGCGGTAGTGGGCGATGGTGATCAGCTCGGCCATGCCGTTCATCTGCATCGCACCGTCGCCGACCAGGGCGATCACCGGCCGGTCCGGGTGGGCGAACTTCGCCCCGATCGCGTAGGGCACACCAGGGCCCATCGTGGCCAGCGTCCCCGACAGCGTGCACCGGATCTCGTCGCGGACACGCAGGTTGCGGGCGTACCAGTTGGTCGACGACCCCGAGTCGCCGGTGACGATGGCGTTGCCGGGGATGCGCGCGGACAGCTCCGACACCACCCGCATGGGGTTCACCGGGTCGGCGGTCAACCGGGCCTGCTGGTCCACGGTCTGCCACCAGTCGGCGACGTCCTTCTCGATCTTGTCCGGCCACGACCGGTCGTCCTTGTGGCGCAACAGCGGCAGCAGCGCGTCGAGCGTGGCGGCGGCGTCGCCGACGAGGTTGACCTCCGTGGGGTAGCGCAACCCGATCATGCGCCCGTCGGTGTCGATCTGCACCGCCCGCGCCTGGTCGAGCTCCGGCAGGAACTGGGTGTAGGGGAAGTTGGACCCGACGATGAGCAGCGTGTCGCAGTCGCGCATCAGCTCATAGCTCGGCCGGGTGCCCAGCAGCCCGATCGCGCCGGTGACGTACGGCAGGTCGTCGGGCAGCACGTCCTTGCCCAACAACGCCTTCGCCACCCCGGCGCCCGTGGTCCGCGCCAGTTGACGCACCTGCTCGGCCGCGCCGCGCGCGCCCTGTCCGATCAGGACGGCCACCTTCTGCCCGGCGTTGACGACCTCCGCGGCGCGCTCGATCTCGCCCGCGGGTGGCACGCTCGTCGACCACACCCCGCTCGGCGGGCTCGACGGGACCTGTTTGAACGCGTGCTCCGGCGGGCTGTACCGCTCCTCCTGCAGGTCGGAGGGGATGATCAGCGCGGTCGGGGAGCGGGTCGCCTGCGCGGTCCGGATCGCCCGGTCCAGCGCGTTGGGCAACTGCTCGGGCACGTTGACCTCGACCAGGAACTCCGAGGCCACGTCCTTGTACAGCGCTTGGAGGTCCACTTCCTGCTGATAGGACCCGCCCATCGCGCTGCGCTCGGTCTGCCCCACGATCGCCACCACCGGCACGTGGTCGAGTTTGGCGTCGTAGAGCCCGTTGAGCAGGTGGATCGCCCCCGGCCCCGAGGTCGCCATGCACACGCCCACGTTGCCGCTGAGCTTGGCGTACCCGACCGCGGCGAACGCCGACATCTCCTCGTGCCGGGACTGGACGAACCGCGGGTGGTCGTCAGCCCGGCCGAACGCGCTGACGATGCCGTTGATCCCGTCGCCGGGATAGGCGAAAACCTGCTCGACGCCCCACTCGCGCAGCCGCCGCAACAGGTAGTCGCCGACAGTCTCGGCCATGAAGTCTCCTCGTGCCCGGTTAGCGTGCTCGGGTAGCGGCTGTCAGCCCGCGAGCCTGCGGGCGAGCAACTTCTTGCCCTGCTCCGCCCCCTTCCGGCTCTCGCCCTGGGCGCGCCGGAAGAAGTCGGCCAACTCGCTGTCGCCTTCGGTCTCGGCGTCGGCGATGTAGGTCTCCAAGCGCAAGGCGTTGCTCAGGCACGCCTCCACGAACCAGATGATGTTGTAGTCCTTGTCCTGGGTCCCGGTGACGTTGCCCGTCTCGGTGCCTGTCGACATTGTTCCTCCATTGTTGGACATCACGTTGCGATACCCGGCGGTCGGGCGCTCAAACCTGGTGCGGGCACGGTCCGACTCTCGTCGAGCGGACTCCTGGACCACGGCCTAACCGGAGAGGACTGGACCTGGCGGCGTCCCGTCCTCGGGGCCGGGCCCGTGCTCGTCCCGCGGTCTGCCCCGTTCGGGACGGGCGGTGGGCGCGGGCAGCACGAGCGCGGCGACCGCCCCCGCCATCGCGCACACGGTCAGCAGTGGGACGGAGCCCACCAACCCGCTGGCGGCCGCCAGTGCCGCGCCCGCGACGAGCGCCGTCCGGGCGCCGGGGTGCGCTGGCGAGGCGGCGCGGAACGCGGCCACGAAGTCCGGGGCCTCGCGGTCCAGTTCCCGCTCGATCGCGCTCAACCGGCGCTCCTCGTGCCTGCTCAAACCCGCGAAGTCCACCGGACACCGCCTCCTTCTCTGGTCGTCTTCCCTGGCTGCCCGTCCCGGCGCGGACCAAACCGACCCGGCGCGGCTGTTGTCGAGGCGGGCGACGGGCAGCAGCACGACCGCGGGCCCCGGCCACGGCGTCGACCGCGTTCTGCGGTCATCGATGCGGGCCTTCCCGGCGTGGTCGGCGGCCAATCCCCTGTCACACGACCGCAAAGCGATCGTCAGGCTCCCCACCGGGACGACGGCCACCGGGCGGAGCGGCCGATGGCACGGACGGGGGTCGAGCGGTGGTGGCCACGATCGTGTTTCAGGAGTTCGGGACGCCTTCTGTCGGTCACGACACGCGTTCCGACCAGCGGTCTTGCGTTGGAAACAGGTGACGGCAGGTCGCCGAGCGGAGCCGTTCGGCTACCTTCCGTCTTGACCGTGACCTGTACGTGACTAAGGTTGCGCGGTATTGACCGACGACGACGTCCGACTGGAGCGCGCATGGTGAGCCGAATGCGGTCGCTGCTCGACCAGTACCGCAGGCAGGGCGCCGCATCGCTGCTGGGCCAGGCGCGGAGCACCGTCGCCGAGATGCTCGAACCCCGTGCCGCGGCTGCCGGGCCCCTGGTGCCCATCGACGCGCCCGCGCAGGCCGACCGGCCGCGTGACGACGTGCTCGCGGCCGTGTGCGCCGGGATCGCGTTGCGGGACTTGAACCTCGTGGACTCGCTGCTCGCGGAGCTGGAGCAGATGGAGGCCGAGGAGTCCGACCCCGACGCGCTGGCCCAGCTCTACCGCCTCGACCACCTGGCCACCCGGCTGCGCCGCAACGCGGAGAACCTGCGAGTCCTGGCCGGGCAGGACGCGGGCGCCGCCGGGGACGAGACGGCCTCGCTGGTCGACGTCATCCGCGCCGCGATCTCCGCGATCGAGCAGTACCAGCGCGTGGAGGTGGGCCGGGTGGCCCAGTTGGCGGTGGTCGGCTTGGCCTCCGACGACGTCAGCAGGCTGCTCACCGAACTGCTCGACAACGCCACCGCGCAGTCGCCGCCCAGCTCCACGGTCACGGTGAGCGCCCACATCACCGAGAACGGCAGCATCCTGCTGCGCGTGGAGGACGCGGGCATCGGCCTGCCGACCGAGCGGATGGCCGAGCTGAACACCGAGCTGAACGCCGCGCCCGCCCTCGACAGCGCCGCCATCGAGCACATGGGGCTCGCGGTGGTGCGGCGGCTGGCGGAGAAGCACGGCGTGCGCGTGTGGCTGGGCCGCCGGTCGCCGCACGGCACGACCGCGTCGGTGCTGCTGCCCGCCGAGCTGGTGCGCGAGGCGCCGCAGGTGTCGTTCGCCCGCACGGCCCCAGCGCCGCGCACCTCGAGTCCCACACCGCGCGCTCCCGCCCCCGCGCCGCGGACAGCCGCCCCGTCCCGTCCGCACGTGGTCAGGGCGCGCCGGGAGGTGGCGCCGGGGGACGACGGCGGCGTGACGCTGAGCGGCCTGCCCCGCCGCGTGCCGTCGAGCCTGCGCGGCGCTGCGGCGCGCGCGGTGCCGCAGCCCGAGCGCCGGGAACCGGAGGGCGGCGAGCGGTTCTTCGCCGACCTGGCGGACTTCGACGCGGGCGAGCAGGCCGCCCGCGGCACCCTCCCCGCAGCCGAGCGCGAGGACCACCCGAGCAATGACTGACCAGTCCACTCGGCCGGACTTCGGCTGGCTGATCAACGACTTCACCCGACGGGTGCACGGCGTCACGCACGCGCTGATCCTGTCCTCCGACGGGCTGCCGCTGGTGGCCTCCGACACCGTCGGGGTGGACGCCGCCGAGCAGCTCGCGGCGATCTCCAGCGGCATGCTCAGCCTGGCCCGCAACGCCGCCGCCGTGTTCGACAAGGGCACGTGCGAACAGATCGTCGTCCGCCTCAGCGGCGGGTACTTCCTGTTCATGGACATCGGTGAGGGCGCGGGCCTCGGCGTGCTGACCTCGCCTGCGTGCGACATGAAGGTCATCGGCTACGAGATGACCAAGTTCGTCGACAACGCCGGGCACGCGCTCACACCGCAGTTGCGGGCCGACATGCGCCGCACCGTCACCGCGCGGCGTCCGGGCACGTGACCGCTGAAGGAGAAAGACCCGCAGTGACACCCAGCGCTGTGACACCCACGCCCCCTTCGCCCAGTGCCGTGCCGCCCGGCGCCATGCGCAGCACCAGGGTCCGCCCGTACGCCATCACCCGCGGCCGCACCCGGCCGAGGCACCTGCTGCTGGTGGAGACCCTGGTGTCGGTGCCCCACTACGACCCGCAGGCCAGCTCCCAGCTCATGCCCGAGACGCAGGCGCTCTACGAGCGGGCGCGGCAGCGCACGTCGGTCGCCGAGCTCTCGGCGCACCTGGACATCCCGCTGGGCGTCATCCGCGTGCTGCTCAGCGACCTCGCGGCCCAGGAGATGGTGTTCATCCACCCGACTGGTTTCGAGTACGAGTACGACGCGCACCTCCTGGAGAGGATTCTGGATGGGCTCAAGGGCGTGTGACGCCGTGCCGTTGACGATCTCGGCGAAGATCGTGGTCGCCGGTGGGTTCGGGGTCGGCAAGACGACGTTCGTGGGTTCGGTGTCCGAGGTGCCGCCGATCAACACCGAGGCGTGGATGACCGAGGCCGCCGAGGGAGTGGACCCCGTCGACCCGGAGGGCGACAAGACCACGACGACGGTCGCGATGGACTTCGGCAGGCTGACGCTGAGCGAAGACCTGGTGCTGTACCTGTTCGGCACGCCGGGCCAGCCGCGCTTCTGGTTCATGTGGGACGACCTGTCGCGCGGCGCGCTGGGCGCGGTCGTGCTGGTCGACACCCGCCGCATCGCCGAGTCGTTCGCGGCCATCAACTACTTCGAGAACGACTCGGACCTGCCGTTCGTCGTCGTGGTGAACATGTTCGACAACGTGCTCGCGCACGACCTGGACGAGGTGCGCGACGCGCTCGCGATCTCGCCGGACGTCCCGCTGGTCACCTGCGACGCGCGGGACCGCGCCTCGGTGGGCGGCGCGCTGAGAGCACTGGTCTCCTACGCGATGGACCTGAGCCTGTCCTTCGGACCGGTGTGAGTGGACGCCCTGCGGTGGAAGAGGTGGCAGCAATGCGGAAGGTGTTGATCGTCGGCGCGGGCCAGGCGGGCCTGCAACTGGCGCTCGGGTTGGTGGACGGGGGGTACGACGTCACGGTGATGTCCGCGCGGACCCCGGAGGAGATCCGGGGCGGGCGCGTGCTGTCCACGCAGTGCATGTTCGGCCCCGCGCTCCAGCACGAACGCGACCTCGGCCTGAACCTGTGGGAGGAGCAGACGCCGGACGTGCACGGCATCGGCCTGTCGCTGGGCGTCCCGACCGAGGGCGGCGGTGTCCAGCGCGTGCTCAACTGGATGGGGCTGCTCGACGAGATCGCGCAGTCGGTGGACCAGCGCGTGAAGATGGCGGGCTGGCTGGAGCTGCTGGAGGACCGCGGCGGCAGGGTCCTCTACCACGGCGTGACCACCGCCGACCTGGACTCCCTGACCGGCCTGTACGACCTGGTCGTGGTGGCGGCGGGCAAGGGCGAGCTGGTCCAGTTGTTCGACCGGGACGCCGAGCGGTCCCCGTACCGGACGGCCCAGCGCATCCTGTCGGTGGCCTACGTGCACGGCATGGCGCCCCGCCCCGAGCACCCGGACGTGCGCGCGGTGCGGTTCAACGCCGTGCCGGGCGTCGGCGAGCTGTTCGCCATCCCCGGTTCCACCTTCAGCGGGCCGTGCGACATCCTGTTCTTCGAGGGCGTCCCCGGCGGGCCGCTGGACTGCTGGCACGACCGGCCGGACTCGGCCGAGCACCTCGACCGGATGTTGCGCCTGATGCGCGAGTTCATGCCGTGGGAGTACGAGCGCTGCGGTTCGGTCGAGCTGACCGACGCGCGGGCCACGCTGACCGGCGCCTACCCGCCGGTGGTGCGCAAGCCGGTGGGCAGGCTGCCCTCGGGCGGCCGGGTGCTCGGCATGGCGGACGTGGTGGTCGCCAACGACCCGCTCACCGGCCAGGGCTCGAACAACGCCGCCAAGTGCGCGGCGTCCTATTTAGACAGCATCCGGGCGCGCGGCGACCAGCCGTTCGACGAGGAGTGGATGTCGGGCGCGTTCGAGTCGTACTGGGAGCACGCCCAGCACGCCACGCTGTGGACCAACGCCATGCTCCAGCCGCCGCCCGAGCACATCATGCGCATCTTCGACACCGCGACCGAGGTCCCGGCGGTGGCCAAGCGGTTCGTCAACGCCTTCGCCGACCCCTCGGACCTGCAGCACTGGTTCTTCGACCCGAACCTGGCCGACCGCTACCTGGCCTCGGTCAGCCCAGGAACCGGTGGGTGACTCGGCGGATCGGAGTGCGCGGGGGGCGCGTTCGGAGCCGTCGCATGGCGGTTCCGCCGCCGTGGTGCGGGGTGCTGCGCGGGGTGCTGCGCGGGCTGCCGGGGTCTGACGACCTCGTCCTCCCCGCACCCCGCCGGGCACCGCGGGAGCTGTGAGCAGAGCACCACCGGCCCGGAGTTGGAGCGTACCTCGAACGACCCGTCGGCGCGCGGGGCCACGGTGACCACGATCGGGCTAATCGTGGTCACCGTGGCCCCGGTGTCGCGGTGGGCGTGGTCCTTGGTGCGTCGGCGGAACGCGGTCGCGGCGATGGCGCACAAGGCCGCCGACCACAGCAGGCCCAGGAGGGAGTAGCCCCAGGACGCCTCGGTGGTGAAGCCCGCGGTGGCGCCTGACTGCATGGGGCCGTAGGTGGGGGCGAAGCGCACGACGCCCTGGTCGGGTGATGGGTTGGTGATTGGGGTTCTGGACATCACCTCGACCAGGCTGACAGGCCGCGACCGACAGCACGCACCCGTCGAGCAGCACCGGGTGCCCGACCGGCGTCGGCGGTGGTGGCGGTGATCGAGTGGAAGGCCGGGCCGGTGTCCAGGCCGATCCGGTGGAACGCCGCGCAGAGGTCGTCGGGCGCCGCGGGGGCGTCCCGGGAGTTCCAGCGCCGGGGGCGGGTCGACCGGTCCCTCGCAGCGGACACCCCAAGCTGAGCTTGCTGGGGGCCAAGCTGGCCGGGCTCGTCCTCATCTCCGTGCTGACCGCGGTCTACGCGACCATCGTCATGGACCTGTTCTGGGAACCGCGCCCGCCCCCGCTCATCGCCTTCAACCTGTCCACCAGCGCGCTGACCTACGGCGGCCTGGGCATGGTCCGCCTCCTGCCCACCTACGGGCCGCCGCCGTCGCCGGGTTCACCGACGGCGGCGCGTTCGGCCACGCCCTGCTCGGATCGCTGTGGCTGCTGGTCTTCGGCCTGGTGGGCGCCACCGCCTTCCACTGGCGCACCAAGAACCACGCCGACCACAGCACGGCCGCCGAACCGCGGACAGCCGCGGTCGTCATCACCACCCGCGCGGACGGCACCCTGCTCGTCGAGTCGACGGTGGGCCCGATCGTGCTGTGCTCGCGACTCCCCCGCTGCCCCACCGACTGCGACACCTCCGTGCCGCGGCCACGCTCCCGCCGATCGCGCGCGGAGCGGACAACGGCGATCGAGGTGTCCTGACCGCGCGCCGCGCCCGATCGGACGAGGGCGGCGGTCCCCCGGTCAGCGGCGGCCGGTGGCCAGGATGACGAGGAACTGGCCGCCACCCGCCTCGACGTTCGCGGTCACCGGCAGCCCAGGCACCAGCCGGGAGAACCGGTCCACCAACCAGTCCGCGGCCTCCCGGGCGTCCTGCTCGGTCGGGCAGCGGGCCACCATCTCACGGCCGCCCTTGCGCTCCAACCGCCCGGCGACGGTGATCAGCGGCGCGGGCTCGGCCACGTGCAGGCGCTCCGGCCAGGCGATGACCACCTTGACCGCGCCCTTGCGCGAGTTGCACCCGCGGTGCGCGAGCCGCTCGACGACCTTGGCCTTCCGATCGGCGGTCCGGCTGTCGACGCTGGGGCCCCGCGCGTCGTTCACCGACCTGTCGGGGTCGACCGGCTCGTCGCACACCCAGCACCGCCAGCCGTCGCGCTCGGCCACATCGTCGAGGAGAGTCACCCGGTCAACCTAGCCTGCTCGGCCGCCGCGCCCCGCGCCCAGGTGAGCGCCACCGGTCTCCGTGGTCTGCTCCGCCACGAGACCGCGCGAATAGGCTACGGCGATGGACCGCCCAACCGACGAGCCCGGGAGCTCCGCCGAGACCGCGCACCGGGCACAGGTGAACGACTACGACAGCTTCGCTGAGGCGTACTCGGCGGAGAACGAGAACAACCTCGTGAACGCGTACTACGAGCGGCCCGCGATGTTGGCCCTCGCGGGCGAGGTGACGGGTCGTCGGGTCCTGGACGCCGGTTGCGGCTCGGGCTCCCTGTCCGCCGCGCTGCGCGACCGCGGCGCGGTCGTCACCGGCATCGACGCCAGCGCCGCGATGCTGGCGTTGGCGAGGCGGCGCCTCGGTGTCGACGCGGCCCTGCACGTGGGCGACCTGAACGGGCGCCTGCCCTTCGCCGACGGCGCGTTCGACGACGTGGTCGCGTCGCTGGTGCTGCACTACCTGCGCGACTGGGGGCCCGCGCTGGCCGAGTTGCGGCGGGTGCTCAAGCCCGGTGGGCGGCTGATCGCGTCGGTGGACCACCCTTTCGTCGCCTACACGATCCAGGACCCCCGGCCCGACTACTTCGCGACCACCAGCCACACCTTCGACTGGACGTTCACCGGGAGACCCGTCCCGATGAGGTTCTGGCGCAGACCGCTGCACGCGATGACCGACGCCTTCACCACGGCGGGCTTCCGCCTCACCACCATCAGCGAGCCGCAACCCCACCCGGCCGCCCATGAGCTGTTCCCCGCCGACTCCCACGGCCTCTCGACCACACCCACCTTCCTGTTCTTCGTCGTCGAGGCGCCGCCGTCGGCCACCGGTTCGGGCGGTGTCAGTCGTTGACGTCCGGGCGCACGACTGCGACCGGGCAGCCCGCGTGCCGGACCAGGGCCTGGCTGGTCGAGCCGAGGAGCAGCCCGGCCAGGCGGCCCCTGCCGCGGGAGCCGACGACGACGAGGCAGGCGCGCTGGGACAGGTCGACCAGCAGCGAGGCGGGCGAGGCCCGGGACACCACCCGCTCGACGGTGATCCCGGGGTGCTCGTCCCGCCAGGGCCGCAGGGCCCGGCTGACCACGTCCTCGGCGTTCGCGGCGACCGGTGTCCAGTCGATGCCCGGGTACCCGCCGGGGCTCAGTCCGTCCATGGCGAACCCACCCCAGGCATGGGCGACGGTGACGGCGGTGTCCTCAACGGCGGCCTGGGCGAAGGCGAAGCGCAGCACCGCCTCGTCGCCGTCGCCACCGTCCACCCCGGCCAGGACCCCGGCACCACCGTGCCCGTCGCCGCGCACCACCACGACCGGGGTCGAACCCCGCGCGGTGAGACCGGCGCTGACGGACCCCAGCAGCAGTCCGGAGAACCCACCGACGCCCCGGGAGCCGAGCACGGTGAGCGCCGCGCCCTCGCCCGCCGCGCGCAGGGTCGGGACGACCTCGCCCTCCAGGACCTCGGTCGTCACCGCCACACCGGGCGCGGTGTCGGCCACGACCACCTCGGCGGCGTCGAGCACCGCACGGCTCTGGGCGTCCATGTCCGCCCGCAACTGCCGGCCGACCGCCGGGCTGTCGGGGTAGCCGCTGACCGGCCACTGGTGGACGGAGACGATTCGCAACGCGCAGTGGCGGCGATCGGCCGCGCGGGCAGCCCAGCGCAGGGCGGCGGTCGAGGACTCCGAGCCGTCGACGGCGGCGAGCACCGGCGGACCGCTGGCGGGTGTCACCAACGGGACCACCAGCCGGTCATATCCTCTTCCCCACGCTGAGCAGCACGGCGGAGTCCTCGAGCGCGTCGAGCGTGTGCCGGGCGCTGGGCACGACGATCACGTCGCCCGGCGACCCGTCCCAGTGTTCGCTCCCCGCGCTCAGGCGCACCCGCCCGTGCAACACGTGCACAGTGGCCTCCCCCGGGCCGTCATGCTCGTCGAGCCCGTTGCCCGCTGCCAGCGCGATCAGGGTTTGCCGCAGCACGTGTTCGTGTCCGCCGAACACGGTTCGCGCGCTGCGTCCGCTGGACGCCTGCCGGGCCAGTTCCAACTGCTCGCGGGCGATGGCGGTCAGCGACATCTTCTCCGACATGGTCGAACCTCCCTGGTCACCGTTCGGTGGACGTGGTGGCGCCGACGGTGTGCACTGGCTCCAACCGCATTCCCGACGATACGCGCCCACACAGCTTTCGCCGGGCGGCCGGCACGTGCGGGGCGGTCCCCGTCTCGCCGTGTCGGATCGCCCGTGGCGGAGTAAGGTTGTGATGTCGAGAGCGACTCGCCCTGCACTGTGCGCCTTGTGGGCGATGCTCGCGGTTGAGGCGGCAACCTGGACTTGCCGATGTCCACCGGCGGCACCGGCGAGAACACTCCCACTGTGCGCGGTCGCCGTGGACCGGCTCGGCTTTCCTGGGCGTCATCGCGGTTTCTCCGCGCACCGCCGAACCCCACCACCACGAGGAGTCCCCATGCGTCCGATCCTGCCCCCGTCACCTGTTCTCGTGGGCGTCGACGGTTCCGCCTCGGCGGAGCACGCGGCCAAGTGGGCGGCGGTGGAGGCGGAACGCAGGAAGGTGCCGCTGCGGCTGCTGTTCGCGCTCAACCTCGCCATCTACGCCCAGGCGCGTGGTTTCGGCGTGCCGCGCGACTTCCTCGAGGTGATCAAGGCCGATGGGCACCGGGTGCTCGACGAGCTGCGCGACTCGATCGGCGGCGCGCACCCCGCGCTGGTGGTCGAGACCGAACTGCGGGACTGCGACGCCGTGCCCGCGCTGGTCGGCGAGTCCGCCACGGCCTGCCTGGTCGTGTTGGGCTCTCGGGGTCTCGGCGGCTTCAGCGGCATCCTGGTCGGGTCGACCGCGGTCGCCCTGGCTGCGCGCGGCCGCTGCCCGGTGGCGGTGATCCGCGGCGGGGCCGACGACGCGGGGCCGGCACCGGCCGGGCCCGTGGTGGTCGGTGTCGACGACACGCCCACCGGTGAGGTGGCGTTGGCGGCGGCGTTCGACCAGGCGTCCTCGCGCGGTGCCGACCTCGTGGCCGTGCGGGCCTGGCAGGTCTCCTCGATCGCCGTCCACGCGCACGCCCACCAGTACACAAAGGACTGGTCCGCGATGGAGGACCGTGAGCGCGAGTCGCTGGACGCACGGGTGGCGGGCTGGTCGGAGAAGTACCCGGAGGTGGCCGTGCGCCGTGTCGTCAGCCGCCACCGGCCCGTGCGCGGCCTGCTGGAGAACTCGGTGGACGCGCGACTGCTGGTGGTGGGCAGTCGCGGGCACGGTGGTGTCGCAGGCGTGCTGCTGGGTTCCACCAGCCAGGCTTTGATCTACCACGCGACCTGCCCGCTCCTCGTCGTGCGCGCCACCGATCCGCGGTGACACGCGGCTTCACCGGACCACGATCCGATGAAGCGTCGCGGCCGACTGTTTACCGACTGTGCCTGAACCCCGCACAGCGGACCTCGGATGCGAGAAAATGGACCCCAAAGGGTGATCGCGTGCTCGCCCAACCGCGTGGTGATGGACAGCGTCCGTAGTCGTGCGGAGAATTTTGGTCATGGCCCACCCCGAGGAACTGGCGACCCTGGACCTGCACTCGGTCTGGACGACGGCCGACGAGCTGACGGCGGCGTTCGACCCGTTCCGCTTCGAGCAGCGGATGGCCGCCTACCGGCTGATGATCGAGAACACCAACCAGGCGGAGGGGTTCGGCGCCGACAACCGGCACAACCCGCTGTGGGGCCTGATGTTCCAGCACCAGTGGCAGTTCCGCACTGGCAGGCTCGGCTTGGACACCGTGCGGGACGGGCGGATCGACCCGGACTCGCCGTGGGGCTACGGGAACTACACGCTCAGCGTCGTGCCGTGGCTGGGGGCCGTGGCCGCCGGGGTGGTGCCCGACCTGCCGGTCGCCGACCCGCCGCGCCGCTCGCGGTTCCGGTACGTCACGGGCGGGGTCGTGCCGGAGGAGCTCGTCGCCGGGGTGGCCGACTGGCGCGCCTACTTCGCCCTGGTGAGCGGGAGCGGGTCGGCGGACCCGGAACCGGCGCGGCTGGCGCTGTGGAAGGCGCACAAGACGTGCTTGGACGTGGTGGTCGACGCGCTCGCCGAGGTCGACACCACGCCGTGGCCCGAGCAGGAGGTCACGTTCCTGCGCGGCTGGTGCCGGATGGTCGACTACCTGTGGGCGGCGGCCTGGCCGACCGATTTCGCCTTCATGACCGCGCACGGCCTCGACGTGCTGCCCGAGACGCTGCTCACCACGCCCGAGGACGTCCGCGCGCTGCCGGACAAGGCCCGCGGCAACGTCGGCAACGTGATCCGGCTGGCGACCACGCCGAAGTGGCGCTACGACCTCAACCTGTTCCTCTGGAAGCGGATCATGCGGACCCGCGAGGCACGCGCCCAGGTGCTGCCGCTGCTCGACGCGGTGTTCAACCCTCGACCGGAGAACGCCGCCCAGCGCCGCAAGCTGATCGGCTACCTGCTCCGCCCCTGATGCCCCCGTGGTGGGGCCGTCAGCCCCGCAGCGCGGTCACCCGCTCGGTGGAGGCCGCGCGCAGGGCCGGGTAAGCGCCCGCGAGCAACCCGACAGCGGCGCCGATCAGCGGGGCCGGGTAGACCGCCCCGAGTGGCAGGACGGCCGTCCAGTCCTTGATCAGTGCCACCGCCAGCACCGTGAGCACGCCCAGGCTCGCCCCCACCAGACCGCCCACCAGGCCCAGCGCCCCGGACTCGGCGAATGAACTGCGCGGCGATGTGGTGTCGACGCGCGCCCAGCGCCCGCCGCAGCCCGATCTCCGGGCGCCGTTCCATCACCGAGACCAGCGTCGTGTTCGCGATCCCCACCGCGCCGATCACCAACGACAGCCCCGCCAGCAGGACCAGCAGGCTGTCGACGTCCCCGGTGACCGAGTCCCGCAACGACCTCGGGTCCGGGGGCGCGGTCGCCGACAGCGCCGACGGGTTGTCCGGTCGCAGGGCGAGCGGGAGCTGCGAGGCGATCAGCGGGGCACTGCCGAGCGCCGTCTCGACCAGCATCCGCGCCGGGTCGTCCGGCGAGGGCAGCCCGTAGCGGGCTTTGGCCGTCTCGGTGGGGATCACCACCCCCAACGCCAACTGCGGCAGGCGTTCGGGCGTCCCGACAATCCCGATCACCGTGTACGCCTGGTTCCCCACGAACACAGCGGGCTGCGCGTCCAACCGGGTGATGCCCAGTTGCGCGGCCGCCGCCGACCCGAGCAGCGCGACCTGCTCGCCCCGCTCGTGGAACGGGTCGAGCAGCGTTCCCGTGACCACGGACGCGTGCGCGGCCCGCAACGCCCCGGGCGAGGCCGCGTAAACGTCCAGCGGCCGCGTGTCCCGTGGCGTGGGAAGCGCTCGCGCGCTGACCGAGGTCCCCTGCGGCAAGGGGACTTTCCAGTACCGGCCGGCGGCCACGACCCCGTTGAGCGCCTCGACCCGTGCGTCCGCGTCCGCCGGGAAGCTCAGGACCGGGTCGGTGGTCCGCGTCCTGGCCGCCGCGTCCTCGACGGTGACCTCGGTGGCGCCCAGGACCGAGAAGCGCGCGCTGATCTGTCCCGCCGAGGTGGCGGTGAACCCGAGGATCGCCACCAGCGACGCCGTGCCGATCACCGTGCCCAGCATCGTGAGCAGGGAGCGCGCGGGGCGTTGCAGCAGGCCGGTCAGCGCCTCCGCGGTCAGGTCTTTGAGGGCCAGGTGCGAGCGCCGGTCAGGCATGGCAGGCGAGCCTGCCGTCGCGGATCGACACCACTCGGGTGGCGCGGGCGGCCACCTCCGGGTCGTGGGTGATCATGATGATGGTGTGGCCGTCGGCGTTGAGGGTGTCGAACAGGTCCAGCACCGAGGCCGATGTCGCGGTGTCGAGGTTTCCCGTCGGCTCGTCGCACAGCAGCAGCGAGGGGCGGGTCACCACCGCCCGCGCGATGGCCACGCGTTGTCGCTCGCCGCCGGACATCGTGGTGGGGAGGGCGTCGGCGCGGTGGGGCAGGCCCACCCGGTCCAGGGCGGCTTGGGCGCGAAGGCGCCGGTCTCGGCGCAGGTCCCGGTTGTAGAGCATGGCCAGTTCCACGTTCTCCGTGGCCGTTCTGTGCGGGAGGAGGTGGAAGGACTGGAAGGCGAAACCGATGTCGGTGCCTCGAACGGCGGTGCGGTCGGCGTCGGAGAGGGTGCTGACGTCAGCGCCGTTGAGCTCGTAGACGCCGCCGGTCGGGGTGTCGAGGAGACCCAGGAGGTGCAGGAGGGTGGACTTGCCGGAGCCGGACGGGCCGACGACCGCGACGTAGTCCCGGGGGTGCACGCGTAGATCGGTCTCGCGCAGGGCGTGCACTGGTGGGGTGCCGGGATAGGTGCGGTGCACGCCGCGCAGGGCGATGACCGGGCTCACCGGCCGACCACCACCTTGTCGCCCTCGGCGAGCGCGCCGGAGACCGGGTCGACCTCGACGAAGCCGCCGCCGGAGCGGCCCGCGCGCACTTCCACGGCGTGCTGCGCGCCCGACGCGTCGACCACGACGACGTGGGTGCGGCCGTCCGCCGAGGAGGTGACGGCAGCCGACGGGACCGCGAGGACCGGGCCCGCCGTCGCACCGGAGCGGAGGGTGAGGCGCACGTCCTGGCCGATGAGCCCGGGGTCGAGCGGGGCGTCCGGCACGATCGTGGCGGTCGCCTGCCGCTGTTGGCCTTCGGCCGTGGACGTGTCGCCCGCGGGTTGCTCGCCCACCGCGCCGACGGTGCCGGTGCCGTGGAAACCGGTGACCTCGGAGTCGATCTCGGCGGTGCCGCCGGGCTTGACCTGGTCGCGGTCGGCCGGGTCAAGCCCGGCGACCACTTGGAGCCTGCCGGAGGACAGCGTCACCAGCGGCGCCTCCACCGGGGCGCCGACCTCGGCCGTGGACGCGGTGACCCGGGCCGGGAAGGTGGGCAGGAACGCCACCTCCGCCGCGGGCACCACCGGCCCGGACCTGGCCTGCGCCTCGGCCAGCGCCCGCCGCGCGGTGGCCAGGTCGGCCGCGGCGTCGGCGACCGCGTGCCGGTTGGGCTGTGGGGCGGCCTCCCTGGCGTCGCGCAGGGTGCGCTCGGCCTGGGTGCGGGCCTGCTGCGCGGCCTTGACCGCCGTGTCGTCGCCGGTGGTCAGCGAGCTGAAGCCGAGGTCGTCGTAGAAGTCCCGCACGGCCTCCTTGGTGGCGGCGCCGAACTCGCCCGCCGGGTCGCCCGTCGAGGGGTAGCCGAGGTCGTCGAGCGCGGCCCGCAGCGCTGCGATGTCGTCGCCGGTGGCCCCCGGCCGCATGTCGCGGTAGGCGGGGACGTCGCCGCGCAGCGCCACCAGCGGGCGGCCCGCCACCTCGACGACCACCTCCTCGGCCGCCACGGTGTCCCCGGTCCGCTTGCGAATCCCGGACACCAGCGGCTTGGCGGCGGTCTCGGTCGCGGTGGGCGCGGGCGTCACCCGCACATCCTCGGCCCCGGACACGGTGCCGCGGACCACGAGCACGGAGCCGACGACCCTGCGCTCCACCGCCGCGGTGAGCGTGCTCGGCGCGACCGGACCTTGCTCGGCCGCCACCTGCGCGGGCGATTTCACGAACCGCGCGCCGACGACCCCGCCCGCGGTGACGAGCACCAGTGCGCCGAGCACGCCGAGCAGGAGGCGCTTGCGCTTGCTGTCCGGTCCCATGCCGCTCACCCGCCGTTGGCGACGACCCGCTCGGCCTCCTCGACCACCAGCCGCCACGCGTTCTTCAGCTCCTCCAGGGCGGGCGCGTTGCGGTCGAGGAGGGTCTGCTGGTAGCCGGCCTGCACGGCCAGCCAGGTGCCCGGCAGATTGGTCCGCTGCTTGCACGCCACGTCCGTCACAGCGGTGGTGATCTCCTGGGAGCCGACCGGTTTCGGCCACTGCTGCCTGGCGGGCTCGGCGGGCGAGCGGTACCGGAAGCCGGACTCGGCCATGCAGGCGCTCCAGTCACCGGTGACCCCGACGACGCGGCTGTCGGCCCGGGTGAGCTGGTCGGACTGGTGGAGGAGCTTGCCCGGCAGCTCCTTGTCGAGCTTGTCGTACTCGGGCACGCGCACGAACGCCGTGTCGAAGCAGCCGGTGCCGTCGGATGGGGTGCCGACCGAGGTGAACCCGTAGAGCGCCTTCATCCACGCCTCCCCGTGCTCGCGCACCTGCTGGTCGAAGTCGGGCATCGCGCCCGCCCGGGCGAGCTCGTCCCCGCTCACCACCCCGGGTCGGGAGTACCCGGACTTCCTGGCCTGGTCGGAGTCGTTGAGCCCGTAGTCGGGCAGCGGCGCCGAAGACCCGGCCTGCCCGCCGCCACCGCCCGGGGTGTGGGAGAACCCCTTGTCCCGCATGCACTTGGTGACCAGCAGCGCGGACGCCTTGGTGAGCACCCCCTCGTTGCCCGCGGCGAGCTGGACGTACGGGGCGAGCGGCAGCTCCACGTCGGCGGCCGAGACCGGCGCGGGTGGCACCGACGCCGGGAGGGACGGCTCGGGCACCGGGGGGTTCTCCGCGGCCTGGTCCGGCGGACCGCTCGAACACCCGCCGAGCACCAGCGCGGCAGCCAACAACGATCCCAGTAGAGGGAGTTTCCCCATGACGGAACTTTATCAGTCTCAACAAGCCGGGATCTTGGAATCAATCGCAAAGATTTCGGCCGTTACGGGCCTATGTCTGAAAACAGCGCCTCACGACGCGATCGCGGGCGCCGCCCCAGCAGGTGGTGATGGCAGCCACCGGGGCGGCGCAGCCGCTCGACGATTTCCCGCGTCCGCCGCCGGATCTCCGGCTCGCGCCGCTCAGCGGCCTGCTGGGACAGGTACGGCGCTATCACCGCGTGGGTCCGCCGGTGGTCTCGCCGCGTACCCCTCGAGATCACGCTCCACGCGCTCGAAGATGTCCGATTGAGCCGGGGCCGCTCCACGGGTGTGGGTCTACAAGTCCGCGAACTCGGAGAGCGGCTTCGGGTGGTACCCGTACCGCGCCGCCCTCGTCTCGATCCGCTCGAACTCCGACTGCGGGAACGGGCGCGGGTAGTCCTCGATCATTCCGCTGGCGTCGACGGCCGTGACCCGAACGCGGCGCAGGGCCGACGCGAGGGCGATCGTGAAATCGGCCAGCTTCACGTGGACGCAGAACAGTGAGTCGCCGCGTTCGGCGCTCCAGATCTCGGAGAACTCGCTCCCATCGGGATGGCGGAAGTCGTGGACGGCCACGCTGACCCCGCCGGCGGGGTCTGCGACCAGATCGATGAAGTGCCCCTCGTGCACCGGGCCCTGCCACCGGCAACTGACCGACTCGGCGCCGTCGAGCAGGGTGTTGACGCATCTGAGCAGCTCCGGGAACCGGTCACTCGCCCAGTGGTTCTTGATGCTCACCGAGCGGCCGTCGAACGCGAGGGCGAACGTGCACCACCCGCGCGAGAACACCACCGCCAAGTCGATTTCGGCCATATCGCGAACCCCCCGTAGTTGGCGTGAATGCCGACGTCGACCAGCTTAGCCCCGGCAATGGGACACGCGACGACGCGAGATCCGCGCCAGCCAACGGTTGTGGGATCGCTATGCTCCGACCCCACCTACGATTGGTCCGCACATGTCGGAGATCCTGGCCCAGCACCACTTCCAGACGTTCCCCACCTACGGCCTGCTCGAGCTGCGCGACGCCGACAGCGACGTTCTCGACGATCCCGGCGAGATGGTGGGCGAGGCTATCGCGAACATCGCAGCCACCAGGTGGCACCACCTGTGCGTGTCCACCGTGCACAGCGAACTCCAGGTGACCGCCGACCTCGTCCTCTGGGACAGCGCCCCGCGACTCTCCCCGCCGACCGACGACGACCAGGGCCTGTTGCACCCGGGAGACCTGGAAAGCCTTACCGGACTGCTCACCCTTTCCTCGCCCACCGGTGACTGGACCGAGTTCACCCTTGTCACCGGCCCCGGCGTGTACACCACCGCCATTGAGCACCAGGGGCGGGCCGCCGCCACACAACGCCGCGACAACCCTCGCGAGGACCGCTCCAGCGCCGCTGAGCACTACACCATCCACCTTTGGCGCACCGCTGATGTCGTGCCGGACGATGACGACTGCTGAACTCCACGGAGCAGGCTGTGCGTTTGAACCGTGCCGGGCACTGGTGGCGCATCGCGTCTTGGCCATGCGCCGGCCTGCACGGGGTTCGTCGGCTACGCGGCGCCTGAGTCGCAGGCCCGACCGCTCCCCTGCGCGCTGATCTCCCTGGCCGCCCGCCTAGGGTCTTCCGCGTTGAGGCGGATGTGTTTGACCTGCCTTGTCCCGCCCTTCTTGAGGGTGAACCCGTGCGCGGATTCGAGAGTGATGGTGACGTTGGTGTCAGACGTCACCGAGCAGGCGATAGTGCTGTCATCGACGAACCGCGTGCCGAATCCAGCACTTGTCCGAGGCTCGGGGCGGACTGTGGCCACCGCGGTCAACGGGACCACGAGATCTCCCAGGACACCGGTGCGGATCACCAGCGCGTCATCACGGAGTTCGTGCGGTGTGGTCCGCCAGACCAAGCCCAGGCCGACGTACGTCCCGAGGGCGATAACCTCCAAGAGGAGGTGCGGAAGCGACCAGGCTGGCGGGATGACGCTGGCGATCACCACCGCGGTGAGGACCTCCACGCCCGCGAACACGAACACCGTCCGCTGCGGTCCTGCCGAATGCGGTATCGGGGCGCAGACAGGCACTGCGACACGGCGTGTGACCACGCGGAGCAGAGCCTCGAAAACGATGAGCGGTGCTGCGCGCTTTCGCGGCAGGAAGGTCGGACCATCGACAATTTCCCCGTGTGACATCTTGCCCCATCCCCCAGATGGCAACCGCCACCAACCTTACCATGACGAGACCGACTCGGTTTGCTGGCGAACAGCGCCGCCGACTCGCCGAGCACGGCCGCCACCTCGACCGCCTGCCCGTCCTGGTGCGCGGGGTCGGCGGCGCAGGTCATGTGCTCTGCTTCATCAGCAGGGTTTGTTGGTCCAGCGGTTCACCAGAGGAGACTTCCATGGCACTCGTCATCTCCGACATGTCCATGTCGCTCGACGGATATGTCACCGGCCCCAACGACAGCCGCGAGAACCCGTTCGGCGACGGTGCCCGCTCCCTCCACGACTGGCTGTGGAAGGACCCATCGGACGAGGACCGCGCGATCATGCGGGAAGCGCTCGAGACCTGCGGCGCGGTCGTGATGGGGCGCAAGTCGTTCGCCAAGAACGAGGGCGATGGCGGTTGGGGCGACGAGGGTCCGGTGCCCGGGCTGCCGGTCTACGTCGTCACCCACCACGAACCTGCCGAGAGGTACCCGGACGTCTACCGCTTTGTCACCGGCGGGGTCGCCAGCGCCATCGAGCAGGCCAAGCAGGCGGCGGGCGAGAAGAACGTGGGGCTGCACGGTGCGACCATCATGCAGCAGGCCCTCCCGCTCGGGCTGGTCGACGAGATCGTGGTGCACGTGGTCCCGCTCCTGATCGGCGGTGGGTGCCGGTTGTTCGACCTGCTCCCGAACGCGGTCCACCTCGAGCGCACCGCGGCCGTCGCCACCCCTGCGGTGACCCACCTGCGGTACCGCGTCGTCCGCTGAGGCGCGCACGGGGTTCATCGGACGTGGGGCGGTTAGCCGGTGCAGACGACGAGGAGGAGACACGGCGGAGACCGCCAGCGACCGCCTGCTCAGCCGGCTGCGGGACTGGGGTGTGACCCAGGTGTTCGGCTACCCCGACGACGGGGTCAACGGGATCGTCGCGGCGTTCGGCCACGCGGACGACCGGCCCAGGTTCGTGCAGGTGCGCCGCGAGGAGATGGGCGCGTTAGCCGCGGCCGGCCAGGCCAAGGTCGGTGGTGAGGTCGCCGTCTGCCTGGCCACCTCCGGGCCGAGGCCATCCACCTGCTCAACGGCCTCTACGACGCCAAGCTCGCCCACGTGCCCGTGGTGGCCATCGTCGGGCAGACCGAGCGCAGCGCCATGGGCGGGTCGTACCAGCAGGAGGTCGACCTGCAGGCGCTGTTCAAGAACGTCGCCTCCGGAAGGTCAACGTGCCGGAGCAGTTGCCCAACGCGCTCGACCGGGCCATCCGCGTGGCGCAGGCCACCGGCTCGCCGATCGCGCTGATCATCCCGGCCGAGGTGCGGGAGCTGCCCCACAGCGCGCCGACCCACGACTTCACGATGGTGCCGTCCAGCCCGCCCGGGTCGGAACTGGCGCGGGGGGCCGAGGTCATCAACGCCGGGTCGAAGGTGGCCGTGCTGGTCGGGCAGGGCGCGCGGTCGGCCGCGCCGCAGGTGCGGGCGCTGGCCGAGGCGACCGGGGCCGGGGGCGTCAAGGCGCTGCTGGGCAAGGATGTGCTGCCCTACGTCACCGGGTCGATCGGCCTGCCGGCTACGAGTTGATGCGCGACTGCGACACCCTGGCTCATCGTCGGCTCGAACTTCCCGTACTCGCGGTTCCTGCCCGAGTTCGGCCAAGCGCGCGCCGTGCGGATCGACGTGGATGGCCGCAACGTCGCCGACTGGTGGGAGACCGTCGACCGGCTCGCTGTCGGGCACCCTGGCCTTTATGTGCCCGGCCGTCCCCTACGCCATCGGCGCCAAGTTCGACCACCCGGACCGGCCCGTCTTGGCACTCGTGGGCGACGGCGCGATGCAGATGAACGGCATGGCCGAGCTGATCACCATCGCCCACTACCGCCGCCTTCGCCCGCTCCCTCGGCCTCGACGGCGTCAACGTCGACTCCCCCGACGACCGCGGCAGCGCCTCCGGCGTTGTAGCGCAACGACAACCGGCGCGGCCAAGATACCTAGCGATAGCAAGACGAGAAGCACGATGCCCGCCGCCTCACCGCTGGGAAACAGCAGTCGCATCAGGAACCACCAGGCCGTGTACGAGACCAGGTACCAGAGCGACAGCAAGATGCGTCTGCGCCACTTGGACCTCTTGTCAGCGACCACTGTCAGCCCCCCACTTGATTTCCCGTCTCGTCAACGTAACAACGCCCGGAGGTGGCCGCACAACCCTCGCGCGGGGGACCGGACAACCGCACCGATTAGTCGTGAGTGGACGGTCAGGGCCGCGGGACCAGGCGCTTGGCGGTCCGGCGGAACGCCCAGAGGACGACCAGGGCGGCGAGCGCGGTCAGCGGGGTGCCCATGGCGACCTTGGCGACGGCCAGCCAGGTGGTGGAGTCCGCGACGTAGAGCCACTGCTTGACCGCGAACCGGGCGCCGAAGACGAGCGCGGCGAGCAGCGTCGCGACGTCGTGGGCGCGCAGGGCGACGGGGTCGGCGCGCCAGTCGTGCTCGCCGCCGTGCGCCAGGTTCCACACGACGCCGGTCAGCGGGCGCCGGGCCAGCACCGAGGCGAGGGTGACGACGAACCCGGCGAGGGCCGCCCAGATGCCGATGACGAAGAAGTCCTTGGCCGACCCCGTCACGGCGACGACCCCCACGGCGGCGCCGATGCCGAGCAGTCCCCCGACCGCCGAGGTGAGGCGCTCCCCGCGCAGCAGCCGGAAGCCGGTCAGCGCCAGGCCGACGGCGAGCGAGGCCCAGATGGTCACCGCCGGCGGCAGGAAGGCGTTGGCGCTGACGAAGACGACGACCGGGACCGTGGTGTAGACGAACCCCATGGGCCCGCCCATCTGGTCGAGCACGGTGGGCTCGCGCTCGGTGGATTCCTGCCGCGCCATGGCTGTGCGTCCTCTTTGGTCGGTGCGTGCTCGATGATCAGCAGAAGGCATGCCGCCGCGGCACACTCAAGCGTGCCGTGACGTGGGCCACAAGATCGCAGGTTCGGCTTGCGCCTGCCGCGACGGCACGGTTTCGACTGGCGCACGGCGGCGCGACCGCGTCGGCTGTCGACGGGACGAGGTGACGACCATGGCGTGGAGCACGCGTGAGATCGCCGAGCTCGCGGGCACCAGCCTGCGCGCGGTGCGGCACTACCACGACATCGGGCTCTTGGCGGTTCCCGAACGGCGGGCGAACGGCTACAAGCAGTACGGCGTCGCGCACCTGGTCCGCGTGCTCCGGATCAAGCGGCTGAGCGAGCTGGGGTTCTCACTGGGCCAGATCGCCGACATGGACCGCGACGACGAGCAGCCGGAGCAGGCGCTGCGCACGCTCGACGCCGAGCTGGGCTCCACCATCGAGCGCCTGCGGCGGGTGCGGGGGGAGCTCGGGGCGGTCCTGCGCGATGGCGCGCCGACGGACCTGCCCGCCGAGCTCGCCCCCGCCGACGAGGCGGGGCTGTCCGGCGCCGACCGGTCGTACATCGTCGTCCTGGCCGGGCTGCTCGGGCCGCGGGGCCGCCAGGCCTGCGCCGACCTGCTCCGCGAGGGCTCCGGGGACCCGGCGGGCACCGGGTTCGACGCCCTCGCCGCCGACGTCGACGAGTCCACGCGCGCGGGCCTCGCCGAACGCCTCGCGCCGTTCGCGCTGGCGGTGCTGGGCGA
This sequence comes from Actinokineospora pegani, assembly GCF_009745975.1. Classification (GTDB taxonomy): domain Bacteria; phylum Actinomycetota; class Actinomycetes; order Mycobacteriales; family Pseudonocardiaceae; genus Actinokineospora; species Actinokineospora pegani. Next base: position 54,318 of record NZ_WHOL01000087.1, read on the forward strand.
GGGCCCGGGCCCGCGCGACCGCTACAACCCCGCCCAGCTCGACGTCATCCGCCGCGTCAAGGAGCTGACCAGTCGGATGTCCATGAGGGCCTGACCGGGTCGATGGGCGCAGGCCACCCGCTGGGGGTCGTGCGAACCCGGTCGTGCCGGGGGCGGTCTCACAGCCTGATGCGGCGGGGCATCGCGCCTAGGGCCAAGAGGACGACCACGGGCAGCGCGAGGAAGACCACCGCCTCCAGCGCGGTGGGAATCCTGATCGAACCCGTGAGCGCGGTGGCCAGGAGCGCGGTCATGACGGGGAGCAGCAGCACCAGCGCGGCGCGGCGGCCGGTGCGCGAGCGGGGGCCGCAGGCCGCCAGGGCGCCGACGACCGCCACCGCGGGCGCCAGCCACTCGGCCACGGTGTCACCGAAGCCCAAGACCCCCAGGGAGGTGGTGGCGAGGACGGTCACGGCCAGGACGAGGACGGCGCGCGTGCCCACCTGCTCCCGACCCCGCTCAGCCCCGGCCGCCCACGTGAGCGCGACCGCGGTCAGCACGCCGGTCAGCACCCACCCCGCCCGCGGACCCCACCACCACACCGGGCCGACGAACGCCAACACCACGAGCCCGGCCGCGCCGACCCACGCCGCCACGGCGGCGGCCCGCCGCAGCCGGCACACGCTGAGCGCGGCCACGACGGCCCAGACGCCCCACACCGGCGCGTCCGGGACCTGCTGGGTCCACGGCATCTGCCCCAGCGCGCCTGCCCGCACCCACCACGCCAGCTCGTGCAGCGCGGTCGTGGCGCCGGCCAGCATCGCGATCGGCCCCAGGAGCGCCACGACCGCGAACACCTCACGCACGTCGACGCCGCCGTCGACGGCCACCACCCGCCGCAGGTGCAACTGCACGGCGCCGCGCACCAGGTCGGCGGAGTCGCGCCAGCCCGGCTTGCGCCGGTCGCCCGCGCTCTCCAGCAGGACCCCGAGCATCTCCTCGCCGTTGTCCTCGCGGTGATCGCGCGGGTAGAGGCCCAACAGGCGCCGGTAGCGCCGCTCCAACTCACTCATGCCGTTCCCCCCGCGAGCCGTCCGCGCAGGCGCGTCTCCGCCGCGCGCGTGTGCGCCCGCACCCTGTTCACCTCGGCCGCCAACCTGGCCGCCCCCGCGTCGGTCAGCCGGTAGTAGCGCCGAAGCCTGCCGTCCACCACTTCTTCCCGGTCGACGGCCACCCACCCGGCGGTCGACAACCGGTCGAGCGCGGCGTAGAGCGTGCCCGCGCGCAGCGTGACCCGCCCGTCGGAGATCTTCTCGATGTCGAGCAGGATGCCGTATCCGTGCTGCGCCCGATCGGCCAACGCCGTCAGGATCAGGAAGGTCGGCTCTCTCAGCGTCCCATCGGTCATATAACCGGTATATACTAGTCAACTGACTATCACAAGGTAATGCGGCAATTCGCCGGAAATCTGCCGACTTCGACGGACGACCAGGTCGAGAAATGGCGTTCTTTTCTCGACGTCCCGCAGACAGAACTCCGGGGTGGCCGGCTTGATGAAGCCGACCACCCCGGAGTTGGTCACACGAATCGATCAGTGGACCGCAAGGCCCCTGCGCGACTTAGTCGTCGTCGTCAGCGTTGTAGGTGTTGCCGACGCCGTTGACGTTGTTGCTGTTGTTGTCGTTGTTGTCGTTGTTGTCGTTGTTGTCGTTGCCGCTGCCGTAGCCGTGGTCGTGGCCGTGGCCGTGGCCCCAGCCGTGCCCGTGGCCCCAGCCGTGGCCGTGGCCCTGGCCGTGGCCCCAGCCGTGGCCGTAGTCACGGCCACCCGCCTGGGCGAAGGTGCTGGAGGAGGCGGCACCGCCCGGGCCGGCCGCGGTGGCCTGCTGGCCGAATGCCGAGCCGCCGACGTGACCGCCGGGGTAGCTGCGGTCGGCACCCGCGACGGACCCGACCGTCGTGCTGCTGGCGCCGTTCGGACCGGTCACGGCGCTCTGCTTCAGGTAGAAGGCGTTGCCGTTGTGGTCGACGCCGGAAATGGTCCGCTCGCTGGCCGTGCCGTTTGGGCCCGCCGCGGTCGACGAATTGCTGTAACCGTCCGCCATGGCCACGCCCGCCATGCCGAGCGTCATGGGAAGGGCGAGGAGGCTACCCGCGATCACACGAGTGATGGTGCGCATTGCTGTACCCGTCTTTCCGTTGTTTCGGCGATCTTGACTTCGGCGATCGGAACTTCGATCTACAGCAAAGCTAACAGCGCCCCCGGCATGCTTGCCGCGTCTCCGCACCCTCTTCATACGAAGGAGTGCTGACCGGCGGAATATGTTTGCCCGCTTTCCCAGCGGGCTCAGCCCATCGGATTCGGGAACACCGTGATCAATGCGATCACAATTCACCGAGGCCGCATGTGCTGGTCAGCCCGCATTCGCCGAGGTGCCCGAGAACATGATCCCGGCCGGGCCCAAAATCATCTTCCGCTTGAAGTAGGTGCTGACGCCGTCATCGGACACGGAGGACGAGACGATGTCGTGCGCCACCCCGCCGTGTCCCACGTGCAAGCCCTGCTCGCTGAAGTCGTCGGCCGAGGCGGTCCCGGCGGCTGCCGCGGACAGCGGCACGGCCAGGGCGAGGGCGATCAGGGCGCGGGCGCGAAACGACATGTCTATCTCCTTGATCAAGGTGAGTGGAAATCGATGGCCGACTTTGGCAGCGGGCGGACCGCGTGTCCAAACCCATCACTCGATCGTGCGTGATCAATCCGCCGAGCCGCCGCAGCGACTGTTGTGCCCGCAATCGAGAGGACTGGATTCACCCCCGATCCGCCGGGTACCCCGCTGATCCCCACCGCGCGGCGACACCGCTCGACTCCCCACCGAGAGAGGCAGCCATGTGCACGTCCGAAGACCCCCCTGATGACGGGTTCGACCTGGACCTGAAGGACCCGACGCCCCCGCTGGCCACGGTCAGGGAACGGCTGAGCGCCGAGATGAACGCCCTGGAGGACCAGAAGCTCGACGACCTCCTCCTCATCTGCAACGAGCTCGTCACCAACGCCTACGAGCACGCGGAGGGCCCGCGCCGCATCGCGGTGCACTGCGTGCGCCACCGGACGGCGGTCCTGGTCGAGGTCCGCGACGGCAGCCCGGACCGGCGGCTGGCGCCGAGGCGCTCGCGGACGGATGAGGCGCGGGGCCGGGGTCTGGTGCTGGTCGGGGCGCTCGCGCCGGACAGTTGGGGGGTCCGGACGGAGGCGACCGGGAAGACCGTGTGGGCGGAGCTGGCCCTCACCTGAGCCGGACCGGTCCCGTACGCCCCCGCCCCGGCGGGCGAGGGGCGGGATCAGGACGCGGTCGCGGGGTCACGGGTCGATATGGACGATCAGCAGGACCACGTCGTCGTCGCGGACCTCGCCGACGAGGTGCTCGTGGAGGTCGTCCAGGAGGGTGTGCAGGTCGGTCTTGGGGGCGGCGGCCACGGCGCGGGCGGCGGTGGCGATCTCGTCGTCGATGTCCAGGCGCCTGCGTTCCACCAGGCCGTCGGTGTAGAGCAGCAGGGTGTCGCCGGGGGCCAGTTCGGCGTGGTGGTCGCGCAGGGGGGCCTTGCGGAACTCGGGGTAGCCGAACATCAGGTCCCGGCTGTGGATGACCTCGACGGCGCCGGTCGCGCGGGCGACGATCAGCGGTGGGTGGCCGGTGTTGGTCCAGCGCATCGCCCAGCTCCCGGTGGGCAGGGGGCGCAGGTGGGCGTGGATGAGCGTGCCGGAGGCCCCGGTGCCCACGGCCGCGCACGCTCGCTCGACGGCGGCGACGATCGTCGACGGCGGGCCGTCCGGGCGTTCCCAGGTCGCCTGGCGGGCCATGCTGCGGACCTGGCCCATCACGGCGGCGGCGTGCGTGTCGTGGCCGGTGATGTCGCCGACGCTGACCGCGAGGGCGTCGCCGCAGGTCGCGCTGGGGGTGCGCAGGTCCAGCAGCGGGATCGCGTCGAACCAGTCGCCGCCGACCTTGTCGTCGTCGGAGGCGGGCCAGTAGCGGGCGGCGAGGCGCAGACCGGGGACGGTGGGCAGGTCCGTGAGCATGGCGTCCTGCAACTGGTGGGCGACGGTGATGCGCCGCTGCAGGAACCGGGTGCGCTCGACCGCGTGCGCCACGTAGTCGGCCAGCGTGGTCAGCACGACCCGCTCGATGGGGTCGAGGGCGCGCCTGCCCGCCCAGCCGAACATGAGCGCGCCGATCACCCCCTCCGCCCCGGACAGCGGCGCGCAGGCCAGCGACCGCAGGCCCACCGCGCGGTAGGCCCGCTGGATGTCCTCGGGGAACGCGGCCGCCAGCTCGTCCTCGTCGCCGAACACCTGCAACGCGCGCTCCCGGATGGCCAGCGCGGTGGGGAGCTGGGCGTCGAGGGTGGTCACCGCGTCGACGGGCTCGGGGCCGACGCTCTGGTCGGGGTCGTCCACGCGGACCAGCCGCTTGCCGCCCTGGGTGAGGCTGAGCCCGACGTAGGCGGGGGCGATGTCGCCGGAGACCAGGTCGGTGACCACGGACCGGATCTCGTCGACGTCGTTGGTGCGGGCCAGCGCCTGCGAGGCGGCGAGGAGCAGTTGCGAGCGCTGGAAGGCCTGGCGCAGCGACTTGCCCGCGGCGTCGGTGCGCACCCGCTCCCGGTTCGCGTCGCGCTCGGCGATGAGCACCTGCAACCGCGCCGAGCAGCCCTGCCCCAGCACCGCGAGCAGGTCCAACTCGGCCTCGGTCCACCGCCTGGGCTCGATGTCGATCGCGCACAGCGAGCCCAGCACCAGGCCCGCCGCGTCGAGGAGCGGGACCCCGGCGTAGGCCACGACCCCGAGGTCGGGGATGGCGCGGTTGCGCTCCAGCCGCGGGTCCAGCCGGGCGTCGGCCACCGCCAGCGGCCTGGCGCCGGTGACGACGTGCTGGCAGAACGAGTGGCTCGGCGGGGTGGACCGGCAGCTCGCCCACGGCTCGCCCAACCCGGCCAGGCCGGGCAGCGCCTGCCCGTCCGCGCTGACCAGCGACACCAGCGCGACCGGCGCCCGCAGCAGCCGCCGCACCTGCTCGGCGACCTCGTCCATCGCCGGGTCCGCGGTCGGCCCCAGCCCGGTCTCGGCCAGGGCGGCCAGCCGCCGGGCGTCGGCGAGTCCGGCCGTGCCCGGCTCGTGCCCGCCAACGCTCATCCGGCACACCTCACGAGTCCGCGTCCGCCGCGCCCCGGCGATCGAATCGCGAGCCTATCCGCTGGGCGGGGGCGTCAGCCGGACGACTCTGTGGCGTAGACGACGATCTTGTCCTCGCGCGGGCGCTGGCCACCGTTGTAATCGCCTCCGCAGGTGGTCAGCCGCGGCGTCGCGCCCGGGGTGGGCCCGTAGGCGGGGTCGGTGGGGAACTCGGCCTCCGGGTAGCGGCGCACGCCGTCGCCGGTGAAGGTCGCGGTCCGCCCGTCGGAGCGGGCGACGGCGACGGGGGCGAGGTCGCGCAGCCGGGAGAAGACGGCGGGAGCGGTCGTGGGCAGGACGCGGCCCAGGGCCGTCCAGGCGGTTCCGTGGGAGGTCGGGGACTCCCGCGAGCAGCACCCGCCGGTCGGCGACGGTCACGGTGGCGTGCTCGATGACGGCGGTCCCTGCCGGCGCACCAAGATCGTCGTGGCTCACCGGCTCACCACGCCCGGGGCGCCGACCGGGTCCTGTCAGGCCGTGTCGCGCTCGCGGCCGCGCAGCCGCACGACCACGAACAGCCCGACAGCCACCAGCACGGCCACGATGACGATCTTCTGGAAGACGCCCGCGTAGTCGTCGACCAGGTGCCAGTTGGCGCCGAGGTACCAGCCGCCCATGACGAAGACCGTGTTCCAGATCAGGCTGCCCAAGGTGGTCAGGGTGACGAACTTGACCCAGCCCATGCGTTCGACGCCCGCGGGCAGTGAGATGACGCTGCGGAACAGCGGCACCATGCGGCCGAGGAACACGGCCTTGTCGCCGTGCTTGGCGAACCACGCCTCCGCCCGGTCGAAGTCCGTCGCCTTCATCAGCGGGATCTTGGTCACCAGCGCCCTGGTCCGCTCCCGACCGAGCAGCGCCCCGAGCAGGTAGACGATCACCGCGCCGACGACAGAGCCGACCGTGGTCCAGATCAATGCCTCAGCCAAGGAGAACGACCCCTGATTGGCGGAGAAGCCCGCCAGGGGGAGCACGAGTTCGCTGGGGATCGGCGGGAACAGGTTGTCGGCTCCCACCACCAGCGCCGCTCCCGGGCCACCAAGCGCCTCCATCAGCCCAACAGCCCATCCGGCGATACCGTCGAGCCTCGGCGGGGCGTTCTCGGCTATGGGCGGCAATCCGTACATGGTGCGATCCCCTTGAATGTCAACCGTTTGCTGTGCCGCCAACGTTATGAAGAACCGACAACACAGCCAATGCGGCTTCCCACCCAGCTCGGGTGTGGCGAACCGCAGCGCGCGCACTGCGGTAAACCGCAGTCCGCGCCTGCGTGGGCTCGGCTAGTTTCGTCTGGTGCACCTGGACGACGCTGGCTCGCCGAATGGTCGCGTGCCCACCGAGGAGTTGAGCGCGCGTGCGGTCGCGTCGCGCTGGCTGCGGGCCGTGGTCAGCCTGGTCGCAGGCGGGGTCCTGAGCTTTCTCGAGGTCGCGTTCCTGTGCGCGCGGACGCTGCTCTGGGCGTTGTCGTGGCTGCCGGGATCGGCTGAACGCGCGCGAGTCGTTGACAACCGAGCGCGCTCTCTCACCGGCTTGCACCTGCGCCGCGTCCGCCGATTCCACGGACCCGTCCACGCGCGGGCGCTGACGGCCGAGCGGTGCAAGCGCTACCTGGGGTTGCGCTGGCTGGTCGGCGGGCTGGGCGCGGGTGTCCTGATGCTGCTGACGGTGTTCTTGGTGGTGGCGGGCTCGATGCTCTCCGCGTGGGCGCTCGACGGCGGGTGGGGGCTGATCGAGAACGCGGAGGGCCGAGTCGACCTGTCGCTCCTGGCGATCGCCGCGCCGCCGGGCCTGATGTTGACCTTCGTGACCGCGGTGGGCGTGCTCGCCGTGGGCAGTCTGGACCGCTGGTTGGCCATCGAGGTGCTCGGCTACTCCGACCAGGCGCTGTTGCGCAGGCGCGTCGTCGACCTGACGACGACGCGGGCGGACGTGATCGAGGCCATCGACGACGAGCGCAGGCGCATCGAGCGCGACCTGCACGACGGCGTGCAGCAGCGGGTGGTGGCCCTGGGACTGCTCATCGGCCGGGCCCGCCGGGCCTCGCCGGGCGGCACCGCGTCTCACGACCTCCTCGAGCAGGCCCAGGCCGTCGCGCAGGAGACCATCAGCGAACTGCGGGAGGTCGCGCTGCGCGTCTACCCGAGCACGTTGGACGGTGGCGGGGTGCCCGCCGCCCTCGAGGCGCTGGCCGAGCGGTCCAGCGTCCCGGTCAGACTGGAAGTCGCGCTGGCCGGCCGGTTGCCCTCGACTGTGGAGACAGTGGTCTACTTCGTGGCGTCGGAGGCGGTGAACAACGCCACCAAGCACGCCGCCCCCTCCGTCGTGGTCGTGTCGGTGGCCGCGACGGGGGACCACGTGACGGTGACGATCACCGATGACGGCCGAGGGGGCGCCGATCCCTCGGGCACCGGGTTGTCCGGCCTGGCCCGGCGGGTCGCCGCCGTGGATGGGAGGTTCACAGTGGACAGTCCTGCGGGCGGTCCCACCGTCGTCCGGGCGGAGCTGCCGTGCGGGTGATCCTGGCCGAGGACTCGACCCTGCTGCGCGAGGGCCTGGTCCGACTGCTGGCCGAGGAGGGCCACGACGTCGTCGCGGCCGTGGGCAACGCCGTCGAACTGCTGGCCGCCACCGCCCGCCACCGCCCCGACATCGTCGTCACCGACGTGCGGATGCCACCGGACTTCGACGACGACGGCCTGCGCGCCGCGTTGCGGATCCGCGACGAGTTCCCGGGCACAGCGGTGCTGGTGCTGTCCCAGTACGTGGAGAACCGCTACGCCACCGAATTGATCACCAACGTCTCCGGCGGTGTCGGCTACCTGCTCAAGGACCGGGTCGCCCAGGTCGACGAGTTCCTCGACGCGCTGGACCGGGTCGCGGCGGGCGGCACGGCGTTCGACCCCGAGGTCGTCCGGCGACTGCTGACCAGGACATCCCACGCGAATCCGGTGGAGACCCTGAGCCAGCGGGAGCAGCAGGTGCTGCGCCTGATGGCCGAGGGTCTGACCAACGCCAGCATCTCGGGGTCGCTGCACATCTCCCAGAGCGCGGTGGAGAAGCACATCAACGCGATCTTCGACAAGCTGGGGCTCACCGGGTCCACCGGTCTGAGCAGGCGCGTCGTCGCCGTGGTCAAGTACCTCGGGAGCTGAGGACCCGGGCTCGGCCCGTCGCGGGCCGTTGTCGGAGTAGAGGTCGCGCACCCAGGCGGTGAGCTCCTGACGGCAATGGCGCTCCCTCCGCTGTGGTGGGTCCAGCACACGCTCGGCCGGTGCGGCACACTCAAAGCGATGTGGCGGGCACCACCTGGTCGGGGAGCGGTCGTGGCGTGGAGCACCAAGCAGTTGGCCGACCTGGCGGGCACGACCCTGCGGGCGGTGCGGCACTACCACGAGGTCGGCCTGCTGGCCGAGCCCGAGCGCCGCGCCAACGGCTACAAGAGCTACAGCGTCACGCACCTGGTGCGGGTGCTGCGGATCAAGCGCCTGTCGGAGCTGGGGTTCTCGCTGGCGCAGATCGCGACCATGGACGACGCCGACCAGCGGCCCGAGGAGGAGCTGCGCGCGCTGGACGCCGAGCTGGCCGCGACCATCGAGCGGCTGCGACGGGTGCGCGCGGAGCTGGGCGTGATCCTGGACGGGGGCGCCCCGACCGACCTGCCCGCCGAACTGGCCGAGGCCACCGCCAACGCCGACCTGTCCGAGGCCGACCGGTCGTTCGTCCTCGCCATGACCCGGGTGCTCGGCCCGCGCTCGCTCGAGGCCTACGGGTCGCTGCTGCGCGCGGAGGGGACCGACCCGCTCGACGCGGAGTTCGACGAACTGCCCGCCGACGCCGACGAGCAGGCCAGGGGGGACCTGGCCGAGCGCATGCTGCCGCGCGTGCTCGAGGTCCTCCGGGAGTACCCGGCCTTGAGCGAGGTGGGCCCGGACGCCCCGCACAGCCAGCGGTTCACCTCGAACACCATCGACATGGCCATCACCGACCTCTACAACACCGCCCAGCAGGACGTCCTGGGTCGCATCCGGCAGAACTTGGCCGAGCTGGTCCAGCAGGCGCGGCGCGAGGAGCGGCCGGGACGAGCGCCCGGCGAACAAGAGCAAGGGATTCGCCAGGCGTGAACGCCACCTCCTTGGCTTGGGCGAGACGCGCGAGGTAATGCTGCGCGAGGGCGAGGATCTGAGGTAGTTGGTGCCGTGGTGTTGCGATGGGCGATCAAGCGTCCTCGTGTACGACTGAGGGGCGGGTGCCGGTGGCGAGGAATTCGTGCGGGCCGCGACGGACGACGTCGATGGGGACTTCGGTGTCAGCGGCCACTTCACTGAGGTGGCGCGCACCTGCCGGACTGCGGACCCGACCGCGGTCAGGGTGTGCTGGCCCTCGGCGAGCAAGCCCACCGCCCGTCACCTCCGCCCGACTCGACCCCGCCACCGCACGCCCCAGCATCGCTTGGGCACTCCGACGCCTCGACCACACCGCGACGGTGACCTTCCCACCATTCGCCATGGGGCGCGACCGGCCATCAGGGGCGGCTTCGAGGCGTAGGATCGCCGAAGGACCATCGGTGGTGCTTGAACGAACGAAACGGAAGAACAGGTGACCACTGACACGGCCCGCGCCGAGGACGGCGCCGCGATCGCCTTCGACGTCGTCGGGGACGGGGAGCCGTTGGTGCTGCTGGCGGGGCAGGCGAACGCGCGGCGGTGGTGGGACCCGGTCCGGGCGGACTTCTCCGGGTCGTTCCGGACCATCGCGGTGGACACCGTGGGGACCGGGCAGAGCGGCGAGCCGGGCGGGGGCGGGTACAGCACCCGGCGGTTCGCCCGGGACGTCGTGGCGGTGCTGGACGCGTTGGGGGTCGAGCGCGCGCACGTCTACGGGACGTCGATGGGTGGGAAGGTCGCGCAGTGGTTGGCGGTCGACCACGCGGAGCGGCTGGGGGCGCTCGTGCTGGGGTGCACCTCGCCGGGTGGGGCGGGTGGGCTGGTCGCCGAGCCGGAGGTGCTGCGGTCGCTGCGCGGGCCCAAGGGCGGGGTGGTGCTGCTGGACCTGATGTTCACGCGCGCGTTCGTCGACCGGCACCGGGGGCCGTGGCACGTGCTGGGCGACACCTGGATGTCGAACGCGGCCAGGGTGGGGCACCGCCGGGCCAGCGAGGCGCACGACGCGTGGGATTGGCTCGGCGGGGTCGCCGCGCCGACGCTCGTGCTGCACGGCACCGAGGACAGGTTCAGCCCGGTGGGCAACGCGCGGTTCCTCGCCGACCTGGTGCCCGGGGCCGAGCTGGTGCTGATCGAGGGGGCCCGGCACGCCTACTTCGAGGAGTTCCGGGAGCGGGCGAGCGCCGAGGTCGTCGACTTCCTGCGCCGTCACCCGCTGACATGACGAGAAGCCCCGCCAACGGCAGCGTTGGCGGGGCTCCTCGGGTCAGCCTGTCTTGCGGCGGAAGGCCTGTTGGGCGGGGGTCGTGGTCTGCGACCGGCCGACCTTGGAGCCGCCGTCGGTGTGGTCGGGGCCGTGGTTCGCCGCGTCGCGCTTGCGGGCGAGCGTCGAGGCGAAGCGGCGCTTGATCTCGTCGGTGTCAGGCGTGCGCGGGGACTTGTTCGCCATTCTCTTCTCCATTCGCGGTGGGGGCGGTCTCGGTCTTGGGGGCGCCGGGCAGGAAGCGGCTGGCCACGGCGGTCACGGCGAAGGCCGCGACGTTGTACCAGAGCGCGAGCGGGGCCGCGTCCGGCGCGGCCACGCTCGTCAGGAGTCCGAAGTAGATGGTGCCGAGCACGGCGATGCCCGCCGCCGAGCCGAACTGGATGACGGCGTTGACCACCCCGGAGCCGGACCCGGCGTCGGTCTGCGGGACCTCGCCGAGCACGAGCGCGGTGAGCACCGGGGAGGTCAGGCCCATGCCGCAGCCGATGACGAACTCGGCGAGGCTGATCTGCCACACCGTCACCGACGCGCCCGCGGTGTCCACCAGGACCAGCAGGCTCAGCGCGCCGACGCCCATCAGCGACGAGCCGATGCCGACGAACCGCCGCTCGCGACCCGCGCCCGCCCGCCAGGCGATCTGGAAGGTGGCGGCGATGCCCAGCGGCCACGCCGCCGTGGCCAGCGCGGTGCGCAGCGCCGACCAGCCCAGCGCGCTCTGCAGGTGGTAGGTCAGGACCAGGAACAGCGACCCGATGCCGGTGAACGCCAGGAACGTCACCGCCAGGCCCAGGGTGAACGAGCGGCTGCGGAACAGCGTGGGCGGCACCAGCGCCGAGGCGTCCTTGGCGTGCCTGCGCACCTGGCTGCGTCCGAACAGGACGAACAGCCCGACCGAGGCGACCAGCAGCGCGATCGACCACCACGGCCAGCCCAGCTCCCGGCCCTGCACCAGCGGGACCATCAGCGCCAGCACGGCCAGGCCGAGCAGCGCCACCCCGGTGCCGTCGACCCGCAGCGGCTGGTCGGACCTGCGCTCGGGCAGCAGCTTGACCGCCGCGCCGAAGGCCAGCAGGCACAGCGGCAGGTTGATCAGGAAGATCGCCCGCCAGCCCAGGCCGAACAGGTCGGCCTCGGTGAGCAGGCCGCCGAGCAGCGGGCCGCCGACGGTGCCGATGCTGAGCACGCCGCCGAGCACGCCGAAGGCGACCGGCCACTGCTCGCGCGGGAACATGGTCATGATCACCGAGACGACCTGCGGCACCATCAGCGCCGCCGCCGCGCCCTGGGCGACCCGGCCCGCGACGAGCAGCTCCGCGTTCCAGGCCAGGCCGCAGACCAGCGACGCCACCGTGAACCCGGCGACGCCGGACAGGAACACCTTGCGCCTGCCGTAGATGTCGCCCAGGCGGCCGCCGGTGATCAGCAGCAGCGCGAACGCCAGCACGTACCCGGCCAGCGTCCACTGGGCGGTGGCGAAGGAGGCGCCGACGTCGGCCTGCACGACCGGCAGCACGACGGTGACCACGGTGGCGTCGAGGCCGTCGAGCAGCGCGGCGAGCACGACCACCGCCAGCGCGGCCCAGCGGCTGCGGTCGGGGGCGGGGTTGTCTGACACGGGAAACTCCTTCACAGAACGGGAACGGCGCTGGGTAGACGTTAACTAGCGGCCCAGCCCAGGACGTTCACCACGTCTCGACCCGCCCACGACGCGCCTGACCGGGTTGCCGGAACGACCGAGTACATCCAGTACGCGATCGTTCCGGCGCCCCGCCCAGACACGCCGTGGACCCGCCGACACACGGCGAACGTCCTGAGCCGAGCCACTAGTCAAAGCCGAGCACGGCGTCCAACTCGAGGTCGATCTCCTCGTCGGAGAGCTCCTCGACCGGGCGCTCGGCGGGCTCGGGCGCGCCCGGGCCGGTGAGGTCGAGCAGCCGGGCGAGCAGGCCGCTGTCGCGCAGGGCGTCGGGGCCCAGGCGGGTGATGGCCCAGTGCGCGGCCGCCACCGGGTCCTCCGGGGCGGTGTCGGTCGAGCCCGCGGCGGGCGCCTGCGCGTCGAGGCGCTCGGCGAGGTAGCCCGCGATGTCGTGCGCGGTCGGGTAGTCGTAGGTCAGCGATGTCGGCAGGGCCAGGGCGGTGGCCTTGGCCAGGCGGTTGCGCAGCTCCACGGCCATCAGCGAGTCCCAGCCCAGGTCGCGCAGGGCGCGGTCGGCGCCGACCTGGCCGCCGCCGTCGTGGCCGAGGACCCCGCCCGCCTCGGCCCGCACGACCTTGGTCAGCTCGGCGACCCGCTGCTCGGCGGTGAGCCCGGCCAGCCGGGCGGCGACGCCGCCCGCCTGCTCGCTCGCCGCGGCCTGCCGCAGCCGGGGCGCGACGAGCGCCCGCAGCAGCGCGGGCACGTCGTCGCCCACCGGGCGCAGCCGGACCGGGACCTGGTGGGCGTGCGGGCGGGCCAGCGCCTGGTCGAGCAGGCGCAGGCCGCGCTCGACCTCGATCGGCTCCGCGCCCTGCCTGCGCACCCTGGCCAGGTCGGCGGCGCCGAGCCCGGCGGTCATGCCGGAGGCGGTCGGCGCCCACGGGCCCCAGGCGAGGCTGGTGGCGGCCAGGCCGAGCGCGCGGCGGTGCGCGGCCAGGGCGTCCAGGTGGGCGTTGGCCGCGGCGTAGGCGGACTGGCCCGCCGCGCCGAGGGTGCCCGCCAGCGACGAGAACAGCACGAACGCGGCCAGGTCGGCGCCGCGGGTCAGCTCGTGCAGGTGCCCGGCGCCGACCACCTTGGGGCCCAGGACGGCGCGCACGCGCTCCGGGGTGAGGTTGGCCAGCACGCCGTCGTCGAGCACGGCGGCCAGGTGCACCACCGCGGTGAGCGGGTGCGCCGGGTGCACGGCCGCGACCAGGTCGGCGACCTGGTCGCGGTCGGCGATGTCGCAGGCCACGACCCGGACCCTGGCGCCGTGGGCGGCCAGGTCGGCCACCAGCTCGGCGGCGCCGGGCCCGTCCGGGCCGCGCCGCGAGGCCACGACCAGCTCGCGCACGCCGTGCTCGCGGGCCAGGTGCTCGCACACCAGCCTGCCCAGGCCGCCGACGCCGCCGGTCACCAGGGCGGTGCCCGCCGGGTCGAGCGGGCGGGGCGTGGTGAGCACCAGCTTGCCGATGTGCCTGCCCTGGGCCATGAAGCGGAACGCCTCGGGGGCCTCGCGCACGTCGTAGGCGGTGTGCGCCAGCGGGGTGACCACCCGCGGCGGCAGCGCGGACAACGCGGCGAACTCGGCGGCGACGCGGTCGTTGCCGCCCGCCATCAGGTCGAACGCGCGGTAGACGACGCCGGGGTGGACCGCGGCGACCTCCTCGGCGTCGCGGACGTCGGTCTTGCCCATCTCCAGGAAGTGCCCGCCGCCGGGCAGCAGCCGCAGCGAGGCGTCGACGAACTCGCCTGCCAGCGCGTTGAGCACGGCGTCCACGCCCGCGCCGCCGGTCTCGGCGAGGAAGGCCTCGGCGAAGCCGGTGTCCCGGGACGAGGCGATGCGCTCGTCCGGGACGCCCATGGCGCGCAGCGTGGCCCACTTGCCGGGGCTGGCGGTCGCGTACACCTCCAGGCCCAGGTGGCGGGCCAGGTGCACCGCGGCCATGCCGACGCCACCGGCGGCGGCGTGCACGAGCAGCCGCTGCCCCTGGCGCAGCCCGGCGAGGGTGACCAGGGCGTGGTGGGCGGTGAGGTAGGCCAGCGGGACGGTGGCCGCCTCGGTGTCGGACAGGTGGGCGGGGGTGGGCAGCAGCAGCCGGGTGTCGACGTCGACCTCGGTGCCGAAGGTGCCCACGCCCAGGCCGAGCACCCGGTCGCCGACCGCCAGGCCGCTGACCCCCGGCCCGGTCTCGGCGACCACGCCCGCGCACTCCAGGCCCAGGGCCGGGGCGTGCACGACGTCGAGCGCGTTGAGCACGTCGCGGAAGTTGACCCCCGCGGCGGTGATCCGGACCCGCACGTGGCCCGCGGGCAGCTCGGCGCGGGTGATCGGCACGGCGCGCAGGGCGTCGAAGCTGCCCCGCTCGGCGGTGTCGACCCGCCACGGGCCCGCCGGGGCGGCCAGCGCGGTGCCGGTGTCGACCGGGACCAGCCGGGGGGCCAGCACCTGGTCGCCGCGCACCGCGAGCTCGGGCTCGCCGGTGACCGCCAGCGCGGCGGCGATGCCCTCGGCGCCGGTGCCGGGCTGGAGGTCGACCAGGCGCAGCGCGCGGTCGGGGTGCTCGGCGCGGGCGGCGCGCACCAGGCCCCACAGCGGGGCGGCGGCCAGGTGCGAGACCGGGTCGCCGGGGCGGGCGGCGACGGCGTCGCGGGTGACCCAGACGATCTCCTCGGCCGCGGTGGCGGTCAGCTCCCCGAGCTGGCGCACCGCGGCGAGGGTCGCCCCGACCGGGTCGTCGGCCGCGGTGGCGTCGACGAGCAGGACGCGGGCCGTGGCCGGGTCGGCGGACAGGTCCAGCGCGGCGGCCAGCGGGCCCGCGCCGACGACGGCGACGCCGTCGAGCGGGCCGGACGGGCCCGCGAGGTCGGCCACCGGGCGGAAGTCGACCCGGTAGAGGTCCTCGGCGACCTCGGGGGCCGGGCGCAGCTGCTCCGGGCGGACCCGGCGCAGCGCCAGCCCGGCCGCGGCGGCGACCGGGGCGCCGGTGCCGTCGGCGACGGCCACGGTGGCGACGGGGTCGTCGCCACCGTCGGCCAGCTCCAGCCGGACCCGCAGCTCGGTGGCCCCGGTGGCGGTCAGCGCCACCCCGGTCCAGCCGACGGGCAGCAGGACGGTGCCGTGCTCGCCGCCGTCGGGGGTGACGGCGGCGAGCGCGTGCAGCGCGGCGTCGAGCAGGGCCGGGTGCACGCCGAACCCGTCCGGGGCGCCCGCCTCGGCGGGCAGCACGACCCGGCCGAACGCGGTGCGCCCGCGCTTGGCGGCCTCGACCAGGCCGCGGAAGGCCGGGCCGTAGTCCAGACCGCGCTCGGCGAGCCGGTCGTGCAGGCCGGTCAGGTCGACCGGCTCGGCGCCGGGCACCGGCCACACCCGCAGGTCGGCGGTGTCCGGGGCGGGCAGCGGCTCGGTGGCCGCGTCGGCGATGGCGCCGGTGGCGTGCCGGGTCCAGGCGCCGCCGCCGTCGGGGCGCGAGTGCACCTCGACGTCGCGGCGGCCGTCGGGCCCGGGGGCGCTGACGCGGACTTGCAGCGCCCGCGCGCCGTTCTCGGGCAGGGACAGCGGGGCGGCCAGGTCCAGCTCGGCCACGCCGGTGGACCCGGTGGCGGCCGCAGCGGCCATGGCCAGGTCGAGCAGGCCGGTGCCGGGCACCAGGGCGGAGCCGAAGACGCGGTGCTCGGCCAGCCACGGGGTGTCTATTGTGGACACCCGGCCGGTGAGCAGGTGCCCGCCGTCGGCGAGGGCGGTCACCGCGGGCAGCCACGGGTGCGCGCCCTCGGCGAGGCCGCAGGCGCCCAGGTCGCCCTTGCCCGCGCCGGCGACGGACCAGTGGTGCACCCGCTGGAACGCGTAGGTGGGCAGCGCGGCCGCGGCGCTCTCGGGGAGCGCGGCGTCCCAGTCGACGTCGACGCCCAGGCCGAAGACCGCGGCGGCGGCGTGCGCGAGGCCGTCGCGGCCGTCGGCGCCCAGCAGCGGGGCGAAGGCGCTGGGCGAGTCGTCGGCGACGCACCCGGCGGCCATCGGGGCCAGCACCGGGGCGGGCCCGGACTCCAGGTAGCGGCGCACGCCCAGCGCCTCCAGCGCCGTGACGGCGTCGAGGAAGCGAACGGGCTCGCGGACCTGGCGCACCCAGTGCGCGGGGTCGAGCAGCTCGGGGCCAGCCACGGCGCCGGTCACCGCGCTGACCACGGTCAGCGCGGGCTCGGCGAACGCGCAGGACCGGGCGACCTCGGCGTAGGCGTCCAGCATCTCGTCCATGTGCGGGCTGTGGAAGGCGTGCGAGACCTCCAGCGCCTTGGTCCGGACGCCGCGCCCGGCGAACTCGGCGACGACGGCGGCGACCGCGTCGCCGTCGCCGCTGACGACGGTCTGGCGCGGGCCGTTGAGCCCGGCGATCGCCGCGCCCCCCGGCAGGGCGGCGAGCACGTCGGCCTCGGCGGCCTGGATCGAGGCCATCGCCCCGTCCGGGCGGCAGGCCTGCATCAGCCTGCCGCGCGCGGCGACCAGCCGGGCGGCGTCGTCCAGCGACAGCACCCCGGCCACGTGCGCGGCCGCCAGCTCGCCGACCGAGTGGCCCGCGACGGCGGTCGGGCGCGCGCCGAGCGCCTCGGCGAGCCGGAAGCCCGCCACCTCCACGGCGAACAGCGCGGGCTGGGCGAACTCGGTGCGCACCAGCAGGTCCGCGTTGTCGAGCACCTCGGCCAGCGGCCGGGACAGGTGCGGGTCGAGCGCGGCGGCGGCGGCGTCGAACGCGGCGGCGAACACCGGGGACTCCGCGCGCAGCCGGGCGCCCATGCCCGCCCGCTGGCTGCCCTGGCCGGTGAACAGCACGGCCAGCGCGCCCCCGGGGGCGGCGGGCGCGTCGGTCACCGACCGCAGCGCGGCAACGGCTTCGGCACTGTCAGCGGCGACAACCGCTGCCCGGTGCGGGAACGCGGTGCGCAGCCGGGCGGCGGTGTGGGCGACGTCGGCCAGCGGGGCGCCGGTCCGCTCGATCCAGTCGGCCCAGCGCGCGGCCTGCTCCCGCACCGCGTCCTCGGTCTGGCCGGAGACGACGACGGGCAGCGCCCGACCGGCCTCGGCGGTCGGGGTGGCGGCCTGCTCGGGCGCCTCCTCGACGACGACGTGCGCGTTGGTGCCGGAGAGCCCGAAGGAGGACACCCCGGCCCGGCGCACCCGCTGCCCGCGCGGCCACGGCGTGGCCTCGGTGAGCAGCGCCAGCCGCCCGCCCGCCCAGTCCACGAGCGGGCTGGGCTCGGCGGCGCCCAGGGTGGCGGGCAGCGTCTCGTTGTCCAGCGCCAGCACCACCTTGATGACGCCGACGACCCCGGCGGCGGCCTGGGTGTGGCCCAGGTTGGACTTGACCGAGCCCAGCGCCAGCGGCGCGGCGCGGCCGGGGCCGAACACCTCCGCCAGGGCGCCCGCCTCGATCGGGTCGCCCAGCGGCGTCCCGGTGCCGTGCGCCTCGATGGCGTCCACATCGGACGGCTCGATGCCGGAGGCGGCGAGCGCGTCGCGGATCACCCGCTGCTGCGACGGGCCGTTGGGGGCGGTCAGGCCCTGCGAGCGGCCGTCGGAGTTGATCGCCGAGCCGCGCAGGACGGCCAGCACCCGGTCGCCGTCGCGCTGGGCGGCCGAGAGCGGCTTGAGCACGAGCACGCCCGCGCCCTCGGCCCAGCCGGTGCCGTCGGCGCCCGCGCCGAAGCTGCGGCAGCGGCCGTCGGAGGACAGGCCCTTGAGCCTGCTGAACTCCACGAACGGCGTCGGCGTGCTCATGACGGTGACCCCGCCCGCCAGCGCCAGCTCGCACTCCCCCGCTCGCAGCGCCTGCGCCGCGAGGTGCAGCGCGACCAGCGACGACGAGCACGCGGTGTCGACGCTGACCGCCGGGCCCTGCAAGCCCAAGGTGTAGGAGACGCGACCGGACAGCACGGCGGTGGCGTTGCCGGTGCCGTAGTAGCCGTCCAGCTCGGCGAGGGTGCGGCCGTTGCCGTAGTCCGAGCCCATGGTGCCCAGGTAGACACCGGTGCGGCTGCCGGTCAGGTCGCCGGGGCGCACCCCGGCGCGCTCCAGCGCCTCCCAGGAGGCCTCCAGCACCAACCGCTGCTGCGGGTCCATCGCGACGGCCTCGCGCGGGGAGACACCGAAGAAGTCGTGGTCGAAGCCCGCGACGTCGTCGAGGAACCCGCCCTCGCGCACGGTGCAGCGGCCGGGCACGTCCGGGTCCGGGTCGAACAGGTCCAGGTGCGCCCACCGCGCCGGGAACGGCCCGATGGCGTCGCGCCCCTCGGCCAGCAGCTCCCAGAAGCCCTCGGGGTCGGCGACCCCGCCGGGCAGCCGGACCGCCAAGCCGACGACCGCGATCGGCTCGTCGGCCGCGCCGCGGGCCGCGACGTGGGTCGGCCGGGCGCGGTGGCCCAGGTCGAGCCTGCCGAGCAGGTGCTCGGCGACGGCGGCCGGGCTGGGGTGGTCGAAGGCCAGCGTGGCGGGCAGCGCCAGGCCGGTGGCCTCGGCGAGCCTGCCGCGCAGCTCCATCGCCATCACCGAGTCCAGCCCGGCGTCGGCGAACACCCGGTCGGCGGCGAGCGCGCGGCCGCCCAGGGCGGCCCCCGCCTCGGCGGCGACCAGCGCGGTCAGCTCGGCCGTCCGGCGCTCGGCGGGCAGCGCGGCCAGCCGGTCGCGCAGGCCGGTCGCGGCGGCGGGGCGGGGCGCGCGGGTGCGCACCAGGCCGCGCAGCGGCGGCGGGACGTCGTCGGCCGCGCGCAGGGCGGCGAGGTCGAGCCGGACGGGGACGAGCACGGCGTCCGCGCCGCCGCCGAGCGCGGTGTCCAGGGCGTCGAGGCCCTGCTCCCGGGTCAGCGGGGCGATGCCACCGGCGCGCAGCGCGGCGCGCTCGGCCTCCCCCAGCCCGGCGGTCATGCCGCCGGTCTGGTCCCACATGCCCCAGGCCAGGCTCAGCGCGGGCAGGCCGTCGGCGCGGCGGCGGGCGGCCAGGGCGTCCAGCGCGGCGTTGGCGGCGGCGTAGCCCGCCTGGCCCGCGCCACCGAGGACGCCGGAGGCCGAGGAGAACAGCACGAACGCGGCGAGGTCGAGCCCGGCGACGGCCGCGTGCAGGTTGCGCGCGCCCTCGACCTTGGGCGCGGCGACGGCGGCGACCCGCTCCGGGTCCTGCGCGCCGAGCAGGGCGTCGTCGAGCACGCCCGCCAGGTGGAACACGGCGGTGACGTCCGCGGTGACGGCCTCGGCCACGGCGGCGGCGTCGGTGACGTCGCAGGCGCGCAGCTCGACCGCGGCGCCCTCGGCGCGCAGCCGGGCGGCCAGCTCCTCGGCGCCGGGGGCGGCCGGGCCGCGCCGCGACACCAGGCGCAGCGACCGGGCGCCGTGCGCGCGCACCAGGTGCTCGGCCAGCGCGGCGCCCAGGTCGCCGGTGCCGCCGGTGATGAGGACGACGCCGGTGGACAGGGCGGGCGGGCGGCCCGCGGTCTCGGCGGGGACGAGCCGGGGAACGCGCACCCCGTCGGGGCGCACCAGGACCTCGGGTTCGCCGACGAGGGACAGCGCGGCGGCGGTGTCGGCCCCGGCCGGGGCGTCGACCAGGCGCAGGCCCCGGTCCGGGTGCTCGGCGCGGGCGGCGCGGACCAGGCCCCACACGGCGGCCTGGTCGGGGTCGGTGGTGGCGTCGGTGGTGCGCCACACCAGCTCGGCGCCCGCCAGCCGGGTCTCTGCCAGCAGGGCGCGCAGCTCGCCCAGGGCGCCGGGCCCGGCGGGGACGAGCAGCCTGCCCGGGGTCTGCCCCGCGTCCAGGCGCTCGGTCAGCGCGTCCAGGCCGGTGAACTCCCACAGCGGGCGGTCCTCGTGCACCGGGGAGGCGGGCTCGGTCTCGCGCAGGGCGTAGAGGTGGGTGGTCGCGCGCAGCGCGGCCGGGTCGACCGCGCGGGTGGCGAGGGCGGCGACGTGCAGCACCGGGGCCCCGGCCTCGTCGACGGCCCAGAGCCGCACGTCGTCGCCGTGGCGGTCCAGGCGCACCCGCAGCGCGGTCGCGCCGGTCGCGCCCGGGACGACGCCGCGCAGCGAGAACGGCAGCCGCACCGGGCCGCCGGGGTCGGCGACGGCGGCGGCGTGCAGGGCGGCGTCGAGCAGGGCGGGGTGGACGCCGAAGCCCTCGGCGGACAGGCCCTCCGGCAGCCGGACGGCGGCGTAGACGGTGGTGCCTGCGAGGTGCGCCTCGGTGACGCCGCGGAAGGCGGGCCCGTAGGCGACGCCGGAGTCGGCGAGGTCGGTGTAGCCCTGCTCGACGTCCACCTCCTCCGTGTTGGCGGGCGGCCAGGTGGCCAGGTCCGCGAAGCCCGCAGCCGATTCCTCCGTGGACGTCGCGGTGTGGCCCTCGGCGTGCCTGCGCCAGACGGCGAGGCCGGAGCCGTCCTCGACCCGGCTGTGCACGGTGACCGGGCGGGCGCCGTCCGGGCGGGGCGCCTCGACGGCGACCTGGAGCACCAGCGGGGCGCCGTCGGCGGGCAGGGTCAGCGGGTCGAGCAGGGTCAGCTCGCCGACGCCGGGGGCGCCGACGTGCCGGGCCGCCGAGGCGGCCAGGTCGAGCAGGCCGGAGCCGGGCACCAGGGCCGTGCCGAGCACGGTGTGGTCGCGCAGCCAGGTGTGCGCGGCGCGCGGGACCGAGCCGGTGAACAGGTGCCGGTCGCCCTCGCCCGCGACGGCGGTGACCGCGCCGAGCCAGGGGTGGCCCGCCGGGGTCAGGCCGAGCGCGCCCGGGTCGGCGCCGCGGGTGGGCTCGACCCAGTGGCGGGTGCGCTGGAAGGCGTAGGTGGGGAGCGCGACGACGGGGCCGGAGCCGGCGACCGCGGACCAGTCGACGTCGACCCCGGCGGTGTGCGCCTCGGCGAACCCGGCCGCGACGGCGGCGACCTCGTCGACGGTGTCGCCCGCCAGCGCGGCGGCGACCTTGGCGGTGGCGGGCAGGCAGGCGGCGGCCATGGCGGAGAGCACCGCGCCGGGGCCGACCTCGACGTGCCGATCGGCCCGGGCGGCGCGGACGGCGTCGAGGAAGCGCACCGGCTCGCGGACCTGGCGCACCCAGTGCGCGGGGTCGAGCATGCCCTCGCCCGGCGCGGTGTCCGGGCCGGTGGTCTCGCCGGTGGCGGTGCTGACGACGGGGATGCGGGGCGCGGTGAAGGCGCAGCTTGCCGCGACCGCGGCGTAGCGCTCCAGCATCGGGTCCATGTGGGGGCTGTGGAAGGCGTGCGACACGGTGAGCCGCTTGACCCGCCTGCCCTGGCCGGCGAACCGGTCCGCGACGGCGGAGACGGTCTCGGCGTCGCCGCTGAGCACCGTCTGCCGAGGACCGTTGAGCCCGGCGACGGCGACCCCGGTCTCGCCCTCGATCTCGGCGAGGACCTCGGCCTCGGTGGCCTCCAGCGAGACCATCGCCCCGCCCTCGGGGCAGGCCTGCATCAGCGCGCCGCGGGCGGCGACCAGGCGGGCGGCGTCGCCCAGGGTCAGGATTCCCGCGACGTGCGCGGCGGCGACCTCGCCGATGGAGTGGCCCAGCAGCACGTCGGCGCGCACGCCCCAGGACTCCAGGAGCCGGTGCAGCGCGACCTCGAAGGCGAACAGGGCGGGCTGGGTGAACTCGGTGCGGTGCACCGCGTCGGTGCCGAGCACCTGGGCGAGCGGGCGGGACAGGTGCGGGTCGAGCGCGGCGGCGACCTCGTCGTGCGCGGCGGCGAACACCGCGAACGCCCGCAGCCCGGCGCCCATGCCGGGCCGCTGGCTGCCCTGGCCGGTGAACAGCAGCGCGGTGGTGCCGTCGCGCTTGTCGCCGGTGCGCAGGCCGGGGTGGGGCGCACCGTCGGCCAGCGCGCGCAGCGCGGCCGGGATGTCGGCGGGCGAGATGGCCGCGCGGCTGGCGTGGTGGGTGCGCAGGGCGGCGGTGCGGACGACGTCCAGCGGGTCGACCGGGTTGGCGTCGAGCCAGTCGGCCCAGCGCGCGGCCTGGGCGCGCAGGGCGTCCCGGTCACGCCCGGAGACCAGCAGCGGCAACGGAAGCGACGCGGTGGACAGCTCGGCGGGCTCGGCCGCCGGGGCCTCCTCGATGACCACGTGGGCGTTGGTGCCCGACAGTCCGAACGACGACACGCCCGCGCGGCGCGCCCGCTCGCCCCTGGTCCACGGCTGGGCCTCGGTGAGCAGGGCCAGCTTGGCGGTGTCCCAGTCGACGTGCGGGGTGGGGGTGTCCGCGTGCAGGGTGCGCGGCAGGGTGCCGTTGCGCAGGGCCAGGATCATCTTGATCAGGCCGACGACGCCCGCGGCCGCCTGGGTGTGCCCCAGGTTCGACTTGGCGCTGCCCAGCCACACCGGCTCGGTCCGCTCGGCGAAGACCTCGGCGAGCGCGCCCGCCTCGATCGGGTCGCCCAGCGACGTCCCCGTGCCGTGCGCCTCGATGGCGTCCACATCGGACGGCGTCAGCCCGGCGGAGGACAGCGCGTCGCGCACGACCCGCTGCTGCGCGGGGCCGTTGGGCGCGGTGAGGCCCTGAGAGCGGCCGTCCTGGTTCACGGCGGAGCCGCGCACCACCGCGAGGATGTCGTCGCCGTCGCGCTGGGCGTCGGACAGGCGCTTGAGCACCACGACACCGCAGCCCTCCGACCACCCGGCGCCGTCCGCGTCGGCGGAGAAGCTCTTGCACCGGCCGTGCGGCGACATCGCGCGCAGCCGGGAGAACTCGACGAACAGGTACGGCGAGCTCATCACGGTGACGCCGCCGACGAGGGCGACATCGCATTCGCGCGAGCGCAGGCCCGCCGCCGCCAGGTGCACCGCGACCAGCGACGACGAGCACGCGGTGTCGACCGTGACCGCCGGACCCTGCAAGCCCAGGGTGTAGGACAGGCGGCCGGACAGGATGCTGCCCGCCTTGCCGGTGCCCACGTACCCGTCGAGCGCGTCCAGGTCTTGGAGCCCGTGGCCGTAGTCCGAGGCCATGGCGCCGAGGTAGACCCCGGTGCGGGTGCCCGCGAGGTCGGCCGGGCGCAGGCCCGCCCGCTCCAGCGCCTCCCACGCGGTCTCCAGCACCAACCGCTGCTGCGGGTCCATCCCCAGCGCC
>NZ_WHOL01000088.1 GCF_009745975.1 Actinokineospora pegani
GTCCCTCGCCTCGCCCGAGCGCACCGCCGAGGAGCTGGCCGCGCTGATGGTGCGCGCCAGGGGACCGGAGTCCGCGCACGACCCGGGGGTGGCGCAGTCGGCGGAGGAGGCCGCCGCGCTCGCGCACGCCAACGGCGCCGGACTCGTCGCGCTCGTGGAGCACGCCAACGCCGACCCCGCCGTCCTGGTCGCCCTGGTCGTGGTGGTCGACGCGCCGCACGGCCCGGACGCGGCCGCGGAGCTGCGCGAGCACCTGGAGGCCTCGGCCGGTCCGGACATCCAGGACGTGACCGAGTCGGCGACCGAGCGCGGGCACCCCGTGGTGATCGCCGACCGCATCCCCGCGGGCGAGCCGGGCTGCCAACTGCAAGCCGTGGTGGTCGAGCCGGGGGGCCGCAGGCTCGCCGTGTTCACCCTGCACTCGGTCTCCGGGCGCGGGTGGCTGGACCTGGCGGCGCTGCTCGGCCGTCTGGTGTCCTCAGTGGACTTTTAGGTCGTGTTCCGGAAGTCCGTGTTCGCGATAGCCGCGCCGGATGCGGTCCCTGGCGGCACGGGGCGGAGGCACCGGTACCGGCACCTCCACCCCGCACCGCCAGAAACCACCCCGATCACGACTCTCATCGAACGGACTCCCGAAACACGACCTAGGCTGAGAGCACGCTCTCGCGGTAGTCGCGCGGGGTTCGGCCGACGGTCTTGCGGAACGTCCGCGAGAAGTGCGCGGCGTTGGCGAACCCGCACTGCTTGGAGATCTCCCCGATCGGTCGCGCGCCCAGCGCCGGGTCCGACAGCAGCTCCTTGGCCCGCTCGACCCGCAGCGCCCTGATCCGCCCGGACACCCCGTCGCCGTCGTCGAAGAGCTGGTAGAGGCGCCTGCGCGAGATGAACAGCGCTTCGGCGATCCGTTCCGCGGTCAGCCCGGGGTCGGCGAGGTGCTCCCGGATGTGCTCGACGGCGGCCCGGCGCCGGGTGGCCAGCGCGTCCGCCCGGTCCAGCTCGGCGCGCAGGGCCGTGCGCAGGACCAGTTCGGCCAGGCCGACCAGGTGGGTCCTGGCGCCGAGCTGGTCGAGCGACTCGGCGACGGCCAGGGTGTGCGCGGCGGAGCTGACGAACAGCGCCTGCAAGCCCCGGTCGAGCGGGACCTGGCGGAACAGCAGCGGTTTGAGCTCCCCGAAGTCCAGCGACAGGCGGTGCGTGGCGATGGTCAGCAGCAGCATCCCCTGGTGGGCGCGCAGCGAGCAGTCGCCGAAGGCGGCGCTCGCGCTGGGGACCTTGGCGGTGGCGCGCGTGAGCAGTTGCAGGTGCGCCGGGTCGGCCCTGGTGTGCCCGCCGCGGGCGGCGTCGAGCGCCTGCCTGGCCGCCGAGGCCCCGGAGGACCGGACGACGAGGTAGCCCGACGTCGGCGCTTGGTCCTGGGCGGGGTTCGGCGTGCGGAGCCGGGACAGGGCCGTGAAGCTGCTCACCGGGCTGAGGGTAGCCCCGGGGCGGGCGGCCGGGGACGAGCGAAAGGGCCCTGTCCGGGTGGGGAGGGCCCTTCCGCGACACGGTCTAGCTCGCGAGCGCCGACATGCCCCTCCACTGGTCCCAGGTGAGGGTCCAGTCGTAGTAGTCGCCGTCGGCGGCGGAGAGCTGCTCGGTGCTCCCGGTGATCTCGACCGGGTCGCCGACCAGGACCGAGTCGAAGTAGACCTTGGCGTTGGCCGGGGCCAGGTTGATGCAGCCGTGGCTGACGTTGCGCTTGCCCTGGTCCGGGATGGACGGGGCGTAGCCGTGGATGAGCTCGCCGTTGTTGGAGACGCGGACCGCCCAGGGCACGACGACGTTCTCGTAGTCGTACTTGGGGTTGGTCATGCCGTAGGTCGCGTGCTTGCTCATGACCACGTGCGTGCCGCTCTTGGTGACCCGGCCCGGGTCGGACTCCAGGCCGTAGGAGGCCGGGAAGTCCGCGGTCCGCACGCCGTCGCGGACGACGACCATCCGGTGCGACTGGGTGTCGCCCTTGACGACCTGCGCGCGGCCGATGGTGAACTCCGAGGTCAGGTCGTCCTCGCCGAACGAGCCGCCGCCGAGGTCGCGGCCGTAGATGTCCACGCTGACCTTCACCTCGGTGCCCGGCTTCCAGTACTCCTTGGGCCGCCAGTGCACGCGGCGGTCGTCCAGCCAGGCCCACGCGCCCTCGGTCGGGACCGAGGTCTCGACGCTCAGCGCGCGCTCGGCGGCGGCCTTGTCGGTGACCGCGCGGTCGAAGGTGACCGCGACCGGGATCGCGACGCCGTAGGTCTGCCCGTCGCCGGTGTTGAGCGAGGCCCCCACCTGGCGCTTGGGCTTGGCCGTGGTGAACGCGCCCGCCAGCGGCGCGGCCCGGCCGTCGTCGCCGACCGCGCTGCCCGACCAGGTGTAGGTCTTGCCGTAGCCGAGGTGCTCGGCGGTGCCCCACGAGCGCCCGTCTGCGGCCAGCGCCCCCCGCACCTGCTTGCCGTCCGGGTTGGTCAGCGTGACCGACTCGAGCCTGCCGTGCTCGACCGACACCGTGGCGGCCTCGCCGGGGCTGACGCCCACGGTGCCCACCGCGGGCGTCACCGTCACCCTGACCGCCTGGGCGTTCGCCTGTTGCGCGGTCCGCTCCCCGCCCGCGGCCTGCCCGGCCTGATCGGGCGCCTCGGTCGAACAACCCCCCAGTGCCAGCGCCGCGACCAGGCCCGCCCCGGCCAGAGCCGACGGCAGCCACCG
The DNA here is from genome assembly GCF_009745975.1 of Actinokineospora pegani. Taxonomy (GTDB): domain Bacteria; phylum Actinomycetota; class Actinomycetes; order Mycobacteriales; family Pseudonocardiaceae; genus Actinokineospora; species Actinokineospora pegani. Next base: position 2,731 of record NZ_WHOL01000088.1, read on the forward strand.
CCTCCGTGTGTCCATCTCCGTGTTCCCCTTCCCCCAGATGCCCCCGAGCCTCACCCCCTTATCGACGTCACTCAGGCGTGCGACGTTGGCTGATCAAACTATGATGCGCACCACTTTTTCCAGGGCAGTGGCGATTGCGCTACGTGTTGATCTACTTCACCCGCCCGGCCTAGCACAGTGCCCATCAGGCAGTAGAGCCCGGGGGGTGCAGTCGTTACGATTTCCAGTGCAGGCCGTGGTTTCTGTGTTCGTGCTCACACGCTCGCGGAACGATGAACGCGGGCGCGCTGCACCTCGCCGCAGTGGGCGGGGGTATCGCCCGGGGGCGGCCCGGGGTTGCACGGTGCAATCCCAATGCTCCTGCGATGGAGGCAGGTTTATGGCACAGGGCATTGTGAAGTGGTTCAACTCGGAGAAGGGCTACGGCTTCATCGCGCAGGACGACGGCGGCGCCGACGTCTTCGTGCACTACTCCGAGATCCAGACCAAGGGCTTCCGCACGCTGGAGGAGAACCAGCGCGTTGAGTTCGAGGTCGGCCAGGGCACCAAGGGCCCGCAGGCCACGAACGTCATCCCGCAGTAGGCCCCGGCCTGGGACCGGTGATCGAGACGGCCCCCGCAACCGGCGGGTTGCGGGGGCCGTGCCTCGGTCGATGAGCTGTCAGGACTGCTTGAGCTGCTGGGCTTCCCACTCCAGGCGCTGCATGACCCACTCCTGGGCCAGCGCCATGGGGGAGGTGTTGCGGTAGGCGGCGATCTCGCGGAGCTGCTCGTTCGCCATCAGCGGCAGGCGCAGTTGGTGGACCTCCGCGCCGCCGAAGCGGCGGCCGGAGCCGGTGGTGTCGGTGTCGCTGTCGGGAGCGAGGGCGGCGAGGTAGTCCTCGAGCTCGTTGTCGGGGAGCTGCTCCTGCTCCTGCTCGCGCTGCGAGGTTCGGTGGCGCACCGGGCTGTCAGCGTCTGACCTGTCGTCAGCACGGCCGCGTCCGAAAGAGGGAAAAGGCACCAGGACACAGTAACCAAGCGCGCACGTTCCAGCGAGTTGTCGCACCGCTTGTCCCCTGCACTGTGCCCGAACCCACGCCTGTGGGTGACAAAACCTGCCCTGAACAGGGAGAGGCCCCCGCGCCAGGGGGAGGAACGCGGGGGCCGGGGGGATCTCCACAGGTGCTGACCGGGGGGAGTCAGCACGTCGATTGTTGCACGCGCACGCGTCTCGGGCGAGGGCATCGACGAGGGTTTTTCTCAGATAATGTTCACCTGGTGTTCGCCTGGTCTGGTGGGGAAGTCACGGCGGGCGCACGGTCGCTCGCCGTCCGGAACCCGCGCAGCCGCAGGCTGTTGGACACCACGAACACGCTCGACGCCGCCATGGCCGCGCCCGCCAGCATCGGGTTCAGGAGTCCGAGGGCGGCCAGCGGGATGCCCGCGACGTTGTAGGCGAACGCCCAGAACAGGTTGCTCTTGATCGTCCCCAGCGTCCTGCGGGACAGCCGGATGGCGTCCGCGGCCAGCCGCAGGTCGCCCCGGACCAGGGTCAGGTCGCCCGCCTCGATCGCCGCGTCGGCCCCGGTGCCCATCGACAGGCCCAGGTCGGCCGCGGCCAGCGCCGGGGCGTCGTTGACGCCGTCGCCGACCATCGCCACGACCTCGCCGGAGTCCTGCAACCGCCGGACCGCCGCCACCTTCTCCGCGGGCAGCACCCCGGCGATCACGTCGGCCTCGTCGGTGATGCCGACCCTGGCCGCGACCGCCTTGGCCACCCTGGCGTTGTCCCCGGTCAGCAGCACCGGGCGCAGGCCGAGAGCGCGCAGCGCGGCGATCGCGTCGGCGCTGGACTCCTTGACCGTGTCGGCCACCGCGACCAGGCCGAGCGCGGTCCCGCCCGCCGCGGCGGCGATCACGGTGTGCCCGCGCTCCTCCGCCTCGGCCATCGCCGCCGCCAGCTCGGCCACGCCGCTCACACCGTGCTCGGCGAGCAGCCGCGGCCGCCCGACGACGACGTCCTCGCCCTCGACCACGCCGGTGACGCCCATGCCCTCGGTGTTGCCGAAGCCCTCGACCGGCGGCAGCGCGCCCGCCTCGGCCGCGTGCGCGGCGATGGCCCGCGCGATCGGGTGCTCGGACCCGGCCTCGACCGCGCCCGCCAGCCGCAGCAGCCGCGCCGGGTCGACGCCCTCGGCCGGGATGACCTCGGCGACCGACATCCGGCCCGTGGTCACCGTGCCGGTCTTGTCCAGCACGACCGCGGTCACCCGGCGGGTCGACTCCAGCACCTCCGGGCCCTTGACCAGGATGCCGAGCTGCGCGCCCCGGCCGGTGCCGACCAGCAGCGCCGTCGGCGTGGCCAGGCCCAGCGCGCACGGGCAGGCGATGACCAGCACGGCGACCGCCGCGGTGATGGCGGCGTCGGCCTGCGCGCCGGACGCCAGCCACGCCAGCAGCGTGACCAGCGCGATCACCAGCACGACCGGCACGAACACCGACGAGACCCGGTCGGCCAGCCGCTGCACCTGCGCCTTGCCGGTCTGCGCCTGCTCGACCAGCCGCGCCATCTGCGCGAGCTGGGTGTCCGCGCCGACCCGGGTGGCCCGCACGACCAGGCGGCCGCTGGTGTTGAGCGTCCCGCCCACCACCGCCGAGCCCGCGGCGACCTCCTCGGGCACCGACTCACCGGTGACCAGCGACCGGTCGACCGCCGACGCGCCCTCGACGACCACCCCGTCGGTGGCGATCTTCTCGCCGGGGCGGACCACGAACCGCTCGTCCACCCGCAGCCGCGACACCGGCACCCGGACCTCGACGCCGTCGCGCAGCACGGCGACGTCCTTGGCCCCCATCGCCAGCAGCGCGCGCAGCGCCGCGCCCGCCCGCCGCTTGGACCTGGCCTCCAGCCAGCGCCCGAGCAGCAGGAACGTGGTGACCCCGACGGCCACCTCGAAGTAGACGTCGGCGCCGCCCCCGCCCCCGCGCGGCAGCAGGCTGAACTCGTGGGTCATGCCCACCGCGCCCGCACCGCCCCAGAGCAGCGCGTAGACCGACCAGGCGAACGCGACCGCGACACCCATCGACACCAGCGTGTCCATGGTCGCCGCGCCGTGGCGCAGGTTGACCGCGGCCGCCCGGTGGAACGGCCACGCGCAGACCGCGACCACCACGGCCGACAGCGCCAGCGCCACCCACTGCCAGGTCGGGAACTGCCAGGCCGGGACCATCGAGACCGCCACCACCGGCGCCCCGAGCACGGCCGAGATCAGGAAGCGCTCGCGCAGCTCCCCGGACTCGGTGTCCTCCTGGTCCTCGTCCGCGTCCGGCCGCGCCCCGGCGACCGGGGCGGCGGTGTAGCCCGCCGCCTCGACCGCGCCGACCAGGGTGTCGAGCGCGAGCCCGGTCGGCGTGGTCACGGTGGCGCGCTCGGTGGCGAAGTTGACCGTGGCGCGCACGCCGTCGAGCTTGTTCAGCTTGCGCTCGACCCGGTTCGCGCAGGACGCGCAGGTCATCCCGCCGATGTCGAGTTCAACGGTGTCGGGCACGGGTTCGGTGGTGGTCATGGCTCCCCTTCGGGTGCGCGTGGTTGCTCAGCCTGTCAACTGGTAGCCGGCCTCGGTCACCGCGGCGGCGACGCGCTCGCGGTCCAGGTCGGCCTCGCTGGTCACGGTGACCGCGCCGGTGGGCAGGTCGACCTGCACGTCGGTCACGCCGTCGAGCTCCGAGATCTCCTCGGTGACCGAGTTGGCGCAGTGGCCGCAGGTCATGCCGGTGACGGTGTAAACGCTCTGCTGGGGCACGGGATCGCCTCTCCTCTGGTTCGGGGTCGGTGGTTCAGGAGCGGACCAGCCGGGCGATGGCCTCGGCCGCCTCGCGGACCTTGGCCGCGGCTGCCTCGTCGCCCTGCCGCGCCGCGTCGACGACGCAGCCCGCCATGTGCTCCTCGAGCAGTTCGAGCGCGAAAGACTGCAACGCCTTGGTGGCCGCGGAGACCTGGGTGAGCACATCGATGCAGTAGCTGTCCTCGTCGACCATCCGCTGCAGGCCGCGCACCTGCCCCTCGATCCGCCGGAGGCGGCGCAGGTGGGCGTCCTTCTTGCTGCTGTAGCCCGGGGGGTGCTGGTGCTCCATGGCTTCACCATACCCCTAGGGGGTAGGGGTTTCGCAAATGGTTGTCGCCGCAGGTGTGGGCATGAGCCGAATGGGTGAACGGACAAGGCGGAAAAGTGGGCGCGCTCGCACAAAAAGCCGTGAATATCGATCACCTTCGGCTACCCAACGTGTCTCGCGGTTCACTCGCCGGGGGGCTGCCCACATCCCGGCCTCTCTCATAGCCTCACGCCAAACAAAAAGCCGGGGAGGCAACAATGAGCGGATCACTCGAAGTGCGCAGCTTCCTTCTCCAGCAGGACAGCGTCGGCTCGGGCGGGCAGTTCACCGCAGGGGTGCCCGCGCCGCGCTCGGGCGAGACCGCCCGCGTCAGCGATGAGCAGGTCCGCAGGGCCAGGCTGGCCGTGGCGCGCGGCGCCACCGACGCCGGGGACTGCCGCGAACTGCTGGAGATGCTCGGCCTCGTCGACGACGAAGACGGCGTGCCCGCGGTCCGCCGCTGATCGTCCGGGAAGAGCAGGCAGCAGCGTCGCTGCCTGCCCATTCATCGCGTGATTCAACGGTGATTTCGCAGGCCGAATCCGATTAATTCCCAGTGCCTCGACTTCGCGGCGGCGGTCATTGCCGGATTGTGCGCCGCGTGCCAGGGTGACCGCTGTGCCTGACGCCTCCGTCGCCGCCGAGACCCGCGCCGTCGTCCAGCGCCTCGGTGGCGCGTTCATGACCTCACCCGAACTCGCCGAGCAGGAGGCGGCCGCGGGCCAGCCCGCGGGCACCCTCTACTTCAGCGGCCGCGCCGCCGCCCTCGGCGCCCCCACCGCGCTCGTGGTCGCCGAGACCTTCGGCATCTTCCCGCCGAAGATGGTCGAACTGCTGCTCGGTCGCGCGACCCTGCTGCCCGAGGCCGCGCTGGCCGCCTACCTCGAGGCGCTGTGGCAGTGGTCCCGCACCTCGCTCGCCGACGCCACCACCGCCGACCGCACCGCAGACCTCCTGTGCACCGCCATCGACGCCGCCGACGCCAGCGGCCTGCCGCTCTTCGCGGGCCTGCGCGCCGCCGCCCGCCCCGACGACGGTCCCGAACGCCTCGGCCACGCCCTGATGCTCCTGCGCGAACTGCGCGGCGGCCTGCACTTCGCCGCCCTGCGCGCCTGCGGCGTCCCACTCCCCGCCGCCGTCGTCGCCGACCCCGGCGCGGGCCCCGCCCGCCTGCCCCTGATCGGCTGGCGGGAAGCGGACGCGGCCGCCCTCGTCACCGCGGCCGAGGCCATCCCCAACCTCGCCGTCCGCTGGGCCGCCGCCGAGGACGCCACGAACCTGCGCACCGACGAGGTCCTCGCCGCCGCCCTCGACGAGGACGGGCTGACCGAGCTGCACATGGCCCTGTTGGCCCTGGGCTGACCGGGTTCTCGCAGGTGGAGACCGGTTCGCACCCCCGGGTTCGGGGTCAGATCCGGTGTGTCCTAAGCTATCGTTGCTTCCAGCGAGAACGAGCAAGCACAACCTGGGCTCCCATCGTCTAGCGGCCTAGGACTCCGCCCTTTCAAGGCGGCAGCGCGGGTTCGAATCCCGTTGGGAGCACGCAAGGGCGCTGAGGTAGGCTATGCAAAGCTAGACAGCACGATGCAGTAAGGTAAGACCGGCAAGACAAGCAAGGCCCTGTGGCGCAGTTGGTTAGCGCGTCGCCCTGTCACGGCGAAGGTCGCGGGTTCGAGTCCCGTCAGGGTCGCAAGCTTTGGCATACCTCTGCCTGCGGAGAGCGCAGGCGGGGGCGCTTGCCGGAGTATCTGGGGGGCGACCCCCCAGGCCCCCACGGTGCGGCGGCGTTCGGAACCAGCGTGGTTGAGTGTGACTGCGGGGTTTTGGGGTTGTTGCGCCGTTTTGGTTTGGCCAGGTAGCTCAGTTGGTACGAGCGACCGCCTGAAAAGCGGTAGGTCGGCGGTTCGACCCCGCCCCTGGCCACAGTTAGGGACCGTCTGGTGATTGTGCCGGGCGGTCCCTTTTTGGTGTGTGTGGGTATGGGTGTGTGGGGGATGGGGTTGTGGGTGGGGGTGGGGGTGTGGTGGGGGGTGTGGGGCACTGGGAGGTGGGTGGGCGGGGGGGCTTATAGGGTTTGGGTGGTCGCTAAAGGGTTACTTGTGGGGGTTGTGTGGGTGCGGAGGGTTGGGGGGTGCGAGTGTGAGGTGAGACACACTGGGGGTGGTTGGGTTGTGACGGTGGGTGTGTGGTGGAGGGGTGTGGGGATGGGGGGTGGGGGTGTTGGTTTCTGACTGGGGGTGGAGGTAGGGGGTGAGGTGTGCTGGTGGGGGGCATGATCTGTGGGGTGGATGGGGTTTCGGGCGGCGGGGCGGGTTCAGTGGGCGGGGTGTGTTCGGGTGGTGAGCAATGCGTGGTGAGGATGGGGGACTTCGTGGGGCTGGTCGAAGTTTGGCGGGGTGGTTGCACGCAGAGTTACAACTTCTAGAGCGGTCTTGCGGTGGGTGGGAGTGGACCGGTTGTTGGTGGCAATGATCGACCGGAGTGGTCGGCGGGTTAAGGCGAGGTTTAGGCAATGACTACTCACCGTGTAACTCGCCTTGAAATCTGGTCTTGAAGCGCTTCTGAGTACGCGGATAACTAACCCTGCGTGTAACGGTGTCGTGTAAGTGAGCGAAAGAGGGAACGCGGCCACAGTCCGGTCTGGACGGCGGCTGCTTCTTCGATTCCAGTGTGTTGGCGATACCCGGGGACCCCGCTGACGCGCTGGCCGCACCGACAGCCCGACCAAGGGATGACGATGAGTGACCAAGTGGGGTTCTCGCGCCGCAGTGCGGGCGGGGGCAGGCCGGCCCGGGCGCTCGGCCTCCCGTCCGGCGAGCCCTCGTTCCCGCCGGTGGCCAAGTGGGAGCCCCGGTACCGGGCGGGGGTCATCGCCTGGGACCTGGTGGCCGTGTTCGTCGGCGTCGTCGGGGTCGGCGGCTACGTGCAGCACCGCGCTTACCCGGACGGCCCGTGGATCGGCCTGGTCGGGCTGACCACGTTCGCCGTCATCGTCGGGTCGCTGATGGTCAACCGCGCGTGGAACACCGCCGCCCTGGGGCAGGGCGCCGAGGAGTTCCGCAGGCTCGGCCGCGCGTTCGTCGCCGCCGCCGTGCTGCTGGCGCTGGGTGGGCTGCTGTTCGACATCGGCTGGATGCGGCCGTGGGTGTTCATCGTCGTGCCCGCCACCGCCCTGCTGGTCATCCCCACCCGCTACGTCCAGCGCCAGGTCCTGCACAGCAAGCGCCGCGAGGGGCGCTGCCTGCTGCCGGTCATGGCCGCGGGCAACGTCGAGGGCTGCCGCGACCTGATCAACCGCACCCGCGGCAGCGCCCACCTGGGCTGGCGCGTCGACGCCGTGTGCACCGCCGACGGCCTCGGCGACGAGTACACCGAGATCGACGGCGTGCCGGTCGTGGGCCGCCTGTCCGACCTGGCCACCCACGCCCGCCGCGGCGGCTACCGGATCGTCGCGGTCACCCCCGACCAGCACTGGACCCCCAAGCGGTTGCAGCAACTCGCCTGGGGGCTCGAGGGCAGCGGCGCGGACATGGTCGTCGCCCCGGTGCTGATGGAGGTCGCCGGCCCGCGCCTGCACATGGACGGCGTGCTGGGCATGCCGCTGCTGCGGGTGAGCGCGCCGTCGTTCACCGGCGCGCGCCGCGTGGTCAAGGACGTCGTGGACAAGGTGGGCGCCTTCGCGCTGCTGGCGCTGCTCTCGCCGCTGATGGTCGCGGTCGCGGTCGCGATCGCGGTCGACACCCGGGGACCGGTGTTCTACAAGCAGCGCCGGGTCGGCAAGGACGGCCGCGAGTTCACCATCGTCAAGTTCCGCACGATGGTCACCAACGCCCACCAGATGGTCACCCAGCTCACCGAGCGGAACGACGGCCACGGCCTGCTGTTCAAGATGCGCAAGGACCCCCGGGTCACGCGCGTAGGCGCCGTGCTGCGCCGCTACTCCATCGATGAGCTGCCGCAGTTGTTCAACGTGCTCGCCGGTCCGATGTCGCTCGTGGGCCCCAGGCCGCCGCTGCCGGAGGAGACCGCCAAGTACGCCCCGGACGTGCGCAGGCGGCTGCTGGTCAAGCCGGGGCTGACCGGGCTGTGGCAGGTCAGCGGCCGGTCCGACCTGCCGTGGGAGGAGGCCGTGCGGCTGGACCTGCGCTATGTCGAGGACTGGTCACTCGCCCTGGACTGCGTGATCCTGTGGAAGACGTTCCGCGCCGTGTTCAGCGGGGCCGGGGCATACTGATTTCCCTTGCGGGAGAAGAAAAACGGACTGTCGTTCCACTGTGTAACGACAACGGCGGCGACGCCGATCCAGGAGCGGGGAGCATCGCCGGACGGCACTGCCCGGACGAAGGGGAACCAAGCGTGCGCAACATCGGACTCGCCGTGATCGGCGCCGGGTACTGGGGCCCGAACCTGGTGCGCAACGCCCAGGCCACCCCCGGGCTGCGGCTGGAGTACCTCTGCGACCTCGACGCCGACCGGGCGCGCAAGGTCCTGGGCGAGTACTCCACCGTCAAGGTCAGCGACAGCCTCGAGGCCGTCCTCGCCGACCCGGGCGTCGACGCGGTGGCCATCGCCACCCCGGCCAAGACGCACCTGCCGGTCGCGATGGCCGCGCTGGCGGCGGGCAAGCACGTCCTGGTCGAGAAGCCCCTCGCGGCGACTTACGCCGAGGGCGCCGCGCTGGTCAAGGCGGCCGAGGACCGGGGCCTGACCCTGATGCTCGACCACACCTACTGCTACACCCCGGCCGTGGCGCACCTGCGCGAGCTGGTGCAGGGCGGCGGCATCGGCGCGGTGCAGTACCTCGACTCGGTCCGGATCAACCTGGGCCTGGTCCAGCCGGACGTCGACGTGCTGTGGGACCTGGCCCCGCACGACCTGTCGATCTTCCTGTCGATCCTGCCCGACGGCGTGCGCCCGCTGTCGGTGGCCGCGCACGGCTCGGACCCGATCAACGCGGGCCGCGCGTGCGTCGCGCACCTGACCATCGAGCTCACCGGCGGCGCCATGGCGCACGTGCACGTGAACTGGCTCTCGCCCACCAAGATCCGCACAATGGTCATCGGCGGCAGCACCCGCACGGTGGTCTGGGACGACCTGAACCCCAGCCAGCGGCTGTCCATCTACGACCGCGGCGTCGACCGCGCCGAGCCGGGTGACCTCGGCGCCGACGAGCGCAGGCAGGCCGTCATCTCCTACCGCAGCGGTGACATGGTCGCCCCCGCGCTGCCCGAGCGCGAGGCGCTGCGCGCGGTCATGGCCGAGTTCCACGGCTCGATCGCCGAGGGCCGCGCCCCGCTGACCGACGGCCGCTCCGGCCTGCGCGTGCTGGCGATCCTCGAGGCCGCCTCCGCCAGCCTGGCCCAGGGCGGGACCTTCATGCCCGTCCTCGGCGACGAGATCGACACCCGCGCCGACTCCACCAGCACCGCCACCACCGAGGGGATCCCCGCATGAGCCACGCCCAGCCGATCGAGGGGCAGCGCGCCCTGGTCACCGGGGGTGCGGGCACCATCGGGTCCGCCGTCGTCGACCAGTTGGTCGCAGCGGGCGCGGCCGAGGTCGTCGTCCTGGACAACTTCGTGCGCGGCCGCCGCGAGAACCTGGCCGCCGCCGCCACGGCCGCGGGGGACCGGCTGTCCGTCGTGGACGGCGACATCAACGACCGCGGCCTGGTCGGCGAGCTGACCCGGGGCAAGGACCTGGTCTTCCACCTCGCCGCCATCCGCATCACCCAGTGCGCCGAGGAGCCCCGGCTGGCGCTGGAGAGCCTGGTCGACGGCACCTTCACCGTCATCGAGGCGGCGGCGGAGGCGGGTGTCAAGAAGCTCGTCGCGAGCTCGTCGGCCAGCGTCTACGGCCTGGCTGAGCAGTTCCCGACCACCGAGCGCCACCACCCGTACAACAACGACACGTTCTACGGCGCGGCCAAGGCGTTCAACGAGGGCATGCTGCGCAGCTTCAAGGCCATGAAGGACCTGGACTACGTGGCCCTGCGCTACTTCAACGTCTACGGCCCGCGGATGGACGTGCACGGCCTCTACACCGAGGTCCTCATCCGCTGGATGGAGCGCATCGTCGACGGCAAGGAGCCGCTGATCTTCGGCGACGGCGCGCAGACGATGGACTTCGTGCACGTGCACGACATCGCCCGCGCCAACGTCCTGGCCGCCCGCGCGGACGTGACCGACACCGTCTACAACATCGCCAGCGCGTCCGAGACCAGCCTGCTGGGCCTGGCCAAGGGCCTGCTCGCCGCGATGGACTCCGACCTGGGCGTCGAGCACGGCCCGGAGCGCAAGGTCAACGGCGTCACCCGGCGGCTGGCCGACATCTCCGCCGCCGAGCGCGAGCTGGGCTGGCGCCCGGAGATCGGCATGGACGAGGGCCTGCGCGGCCTGGTCCAGTGGTGGCTGGCCGAGCGCGGGGCGGCGCTCTGATGGCCATTCCCGTGATGAAGCCGCTGCTGGGCGAGGAGGAGGCACAGGCCGTCGCCGAGGCCGTCCGCTCCGGCTGGGTGGCGCAGGGGCCCCGCGTGGCCGCGTTCGAGGAGGCGTTCGCCGCGCGGGTCGGCGCCGCGCACGGCGTGGCCGTGTCCAACTGCACCACCGCGCTGCACCTGTGCCTGCACCTGCTCGGGATCGGCCCCGGCGATGAGGTGGTGGTCCCGTCGCTGTCGTTCATCGCGACCGCCAACTCCGTGCGGCACTGCGGCGGGACCCCGGTGTTCGCCGAGGTCGACCCGCTGACCGGGAACCTGACGGCCGAGTCGGTCGCCGCCGCGCTGACCCCCGCCACCAAGGCGGTCATGGTCGTGCACCAGGGCGGCGTGCCCGCCGACGTCGCGGCCATCCGGGCCGTCGCGGGCGCGGTGCCGGTGGTCGAGGACGCCGCGTGCGCGGCCGGGTCCACGCTGGACGGGGCCCCGGTCGGCTCCGGCGCGCTGCTGGCCGCCTGGTCGTTCCACCCGCGCAAGCTGCTGACCACCGGCGAGGGCGGGATGGTCACCACCGACGACGCCGAGTGGGCGGCCCGGCTGCGCAGGCTGCGCGAGCACGGCATGAACGTCTCGGCCGCCGACCGGCACGCCGCGGGCGGCGCGGTCATCGAGAGCTACGTCGAGACCGCGTTCAACTACCGGATGACCGACATCCAGGCCGCCATGGGCCTGGTGCAGTTGCGCCGCCTCGACGGCATGGTGGCCCAGCGCCGCGAGCTGGCGGCCCGCTACCACGAGCTGCTGGCCCCGGCCGGGCTGCGCGCGGTCACCGACCCCGCGCACGGCACCACGAACTACCAGTCGTTCTGGGTCGCGCTGCCCGAGGGCGCGCCCGCTCAGGCCGACGTGCTGGCCGCGCTCGCCGCCGACGGCGTGTCCGCCCGGCGCGGGATCATGGCCGCGCACCTCGAGCCCGCCTACGCGGGTCACCCGCACCCGCCGCTGCCGGTGACCGAGGAGCTGGCCACCCGCTCGCTGATCCTGCCCCTGCACCACGAGCTGACCGAGGCCGACCAGCGCACCGTGGTCGACTCCCTGGTCCGGGCGCTGGAGCTGGTCTCGCCATGAGCACGCCCACCAGGCCGGTCGCCGTCGTCATCGTCACCTACAACAGCGCCGACGTCATCGCCGAGTGCCTGCGCGCGCTGCCCGCCGCGCTGGCCGGGGCGGGCGAGAGCCGGGTGGTCGTGGTCGACAACGCCTCGACCGACGGCACCGCCGACGTCGTGGTGGCGACCGACTCCTCGGTGAAGGTTGTGCACCGGACGGGCAACGACGGCTTCGCCGCCGGGGTCAACGCCGGTGTCCAGCACGCCGCCGGGTGCGACGTGCTGGTGCTCAACGCCGACATCCGGCTGGCCCCCGGCAGCGTGGCCGAGCTGCGCGCGGCCGTGGTCTCCGGGGTGGCCGCACCGCGGCTGACCGGCCCGGACGGCGGGGTGCAGCACTCGCTGCGCCGGACGCCGACCGTGCTGCGCACCCTCGGCGAGGCCGTGCTGGGCGGCACCCGCGCGGGCCGGTTCCGGGCGCTGGGCGAGGTGGTCACCAGCCCGTCGGCCTACGAGCGCGCGCACGACGTGGAGTGGGCGACGGGCGCGGCGTGGCTGGCCACCCGCGACTGCCTCGACGCGGTCGGCCCGCTGGAGGAGCGCTTCCTGCTCTACTCCGAGGAGACCGACTTCATGCTGCGCGCGGGCGCCGCCGGGTTCCCGGTGCGCTTCGCGCCCGCCGCGCGGGCCGTGCACCTGGGCGGTGAGTCGGGCACCTCGCCGCGGCTGTGGTCGCTGGTGGTCGCGAACAAGGTCCGGCTGCACCGCGAGCGGTACGGCAGGGCCGCCGCCGCGGGGATGTGGGCGGCGCAGGTCGTCAACGCCCTGCCGCGCGCGATCGCCGGGCAGGTCACGCACCGGGCCGCGCTGCGCGGGCTGCTGCGGATGCGCCGCTGGCCGGAGCCGCTGGACCGCTCCGCGCGCGCCGACGCCCCGCCGTACGTCTGCTTCTCCGCGCAGGACTGGTGGTACCACAACCAGGCGCACTCGGACTTCCAGCTCATGCGCCGGGTCGCCGAGCACCGCAGGGTGCTGCTGGTGAACTCCATCGGCATGCGGATGCCGACCCCCGGCAAGTCCACCCAGGTCACCCGGCGCATCCTGCGCAAGGCGGCGAGCGTGGCCAAGCTGGTGCGCCGTCCGCTGCCCGAGGTGCCCGGCTACCACGTGATGACGCCGCTGCCGCTGCCGTTCTACGGCTCGCCGACGCTGCGCCGCCTCAACTCGGTGCTGGTCCGCGCGCAGGTCAAGGCCGTGTGTCTGGCGCTGCGGATGCGCGAGCCGGTGATCGTGGCGACCATCCCCACCGCGTGGGACGTCGTCGAGCCGATGCGCCGCCGCGGCCTGGTGTTCAACCGGTCCGACCGGCACTCGGCGTTCCCCGAGGCGGACACCTCGACGATCGAGGCGCTGGAGGACAAACTCCTGGCCAACTCCGACCACGTCCTCTACGTCAGCCGCGAGTTGCAGGCCGAGGACGAGAAGACGATCGGCGACCGGGCCTTCTTCCTCGACCACGGCGTGGACCTCGAGCACTTCACCCGCAAGCCGCTGCCCGCCGACCTGGCGGCGATCCCCGGCCCGCGGATCGGGTTCTTCGGCTCGCTGGACGACTACCTGGTCGACTTCGACCTGCTCGAGCGGCTCGCGCAGGAGTTCCCCGGGTGCTCGCTGGTGCTCATCGGCGACGCGACGCTGTCGATGGAGCGGTTCGAGAAGTACCCCAACGTGCACTGGCTCGGCTTCCGGCCCTATGCCGAGATCCCCGCCTACGGCACCGGGTTCGACGTGGCGATCATGCCGTGGCTGGACAACGAGTGGATCCAGCACGCCAACCCGATCAAGCTCAAGGAGTACCTGGCCCTGGGCCTGGCCGTGGTCAGCACCGACTTCCCGGAGATCCAGCACTACGCCGACCGCGTCCGGGTCGCGGCCAAGGGCCACGACGGGTTCGTCGCGGCCGTGCGCGAGACGCTCGCCGACGGCGGGGTGTCCACCCCGGACGGTCGACGCGAGTCGGTGCTCCCGGCGTCCTGGGACGCGCGGGCCCAGGCGCTGGTCGACCTCGCAGAAGGCGGTGAGTAGACGTGTGCGGCATCGCGGGGGTGCGGCGGCTCGACGGGGCGCCGGTCGACCCGGCCGTCCTGGCCGAGATGGCCAAGCGGCTGCACCACCGGGGCCCGGACGACTCCGGCCACTGGGTCGGGGGCAGCACCGGCTTCGCCCACACCCGGCTGTCCATCATCGACCTCGGCGCCTCCGCGCAGCCGATGACGGACAAGTCCGGGCGCAAGACCATCGCCTTCAACGGTGAGATCCTGAACTACAAGGAGCTGCGGACGGAACTGCACTACCCGTTCCGCACCGGCGGCGACACCGAGACGATCTTGGCCGTGCACGACCGCTGGGGCGTCGACGGTGTCACCCGGCTGCGCGGGCAGTTCGCCTACGCGCTCGACGACGCCGACACCGGCGAGCTGCACCTGGTGCGCGACCGGCTCGGCGTGCTTCCGCTGTACTACTACGTCGACGACGAGGTCTTCGCGTTCGCCTCGGAGATCAAGGCGCTGTTCCCGGCGATCGGCGCCCGCGGGGTCGACCTGGCCAGCCTGCACGACTACCTCGCGCACCGGTCGGTCCCGGCGCCGCACACCCTGGTCGACGGCGTGCACAAGCTGCCGCAGGGCCACCGGCTGACCCTGAGCCGCGACGGGCAGGTGCGGCTGCGCGCGTACTGGGAGCTGCCCGGAGCCGACGAGGTCCTCGACTGCACGCCCGACGACGCGGTCCGGCTGGTGACCGAGGCCCTCGACGCCTCCATCGCCGACGCCCTGGTCGCGGACGTGCCGGTGGGCGCGTACCTGTCCGGCGGCATCGACTCCAGCCTGATCTGCGCGCTGACCGCCAAGGCGCGCGGTGGGTCCGGCCTGCACACCTTCGCCGCCGGGTTCGGCGACCCCCGGGTGGACGAGCTGCACTGGGCCAGGCAGGTCGCCGGGGTCGTGGGCAGCGAGCACCACGAGGTCATCGTCACCGCCGAGGACTTCCGCGACTCCTGGGCCAGGCTGAGCTGGCACCGCGACGCGCCGCTGTCCGAGCCCGCCGACGTCGCCGTGTTCCGGCTCGCCGAGCTGGCCCGCACCCAGGTCAAGGTGGTGCTGTCCGGCGAGGGCAGCGACGAGCTGTTCGGCGGCTACCCCAAGTACCGCTTCGCCCAGGCCACCCGCTGGGCCGGGCTGGTCCCGGCGGGGTTGCGCGGGGCCGTGCTGCCCCGGTTGGAGCGGCGGCTGCCCGCGTCCCGCCAGCGCCTCGGCGTGGCGGTGCGGGCGATGGCCGAGGCCAGCGCGGCCGAGCGGATGCGCGGCTGGTTCGCCCCGTTCACCGAGCGCGAGCGCGCGACCCTGCTCGGCGGCGGCGCCTCCCGGGCGCTGGACCCGTACCGCCGCGGCCGCGGCGACGCCCTGCGCCGGATGCTCTACGCCGACTCGCACGCCTGGCTGGCCGACAACCTGCTCGAGCGCGGCGACCGGATGTCGATGGCCGCCTCGCTGGAGCTGCGCCCGCCCTTCCTCGACCACCGGCTCGTCGAGCTGGCGTTCCGGCTGCCCAGCTCGGTGAAGGTGCGCGGCAGGGTGACCAAGTGGGTGGTCAAGGAGGTCGCCCGCAGGCACCTGCCCGCCGAGGTGGTCGACCGGCCCAAGTCCGGCTTCAAGGTCCCGCTCGACGCCTGGTTCCGCGAGGGCCTGCGCGAGATGGCCCACGACCTGCTGACCGGCCCGTCGTCGTTCGTCGCCGACACCCTCGACCGGACCGCGGTCCGCACGCTGCTCGACGAGCACTCCTCCGGGGCGCGCAACGAGCAGCCCCGGCTGTGGACGCTGCTGTCGCTGGAGGTCTGGCACCGCGAGTTCGCCCGCACCGCGCAGGTCGGCTCGTGAGCACGCCGCTGCTGGACGTCGAGCCGGCTGCGGGGTTGGGCTGGGCACCCGCCAACGGGCAGGCGCCGGGGCGGTTCTCCTCGCTGGGCTCGCCCGGTGGCGGGGCCGTGGAGCGTGGGTCTGGGGCAGGCGGGGTGGTCATCCCCGGTTCGGGCTCGGTGGGCGTGCGCGGTGTCGGTGGGGCGCCTGGCGCCGCCTGTGCGCTGCCCGCGGCTCGCGCGTGCGTGCGCGGGGCGGGGGTGGGCTCGTGAGCACGCCGCTGCTGTTCGTCGGTGCGGGCGGCCTGGCCAGGGAGGCGCTCGCCGCGGCCCGCGCGCTGCCGGGCCGGTTCGCGCCGCTGGGCTTCCTCGACGACGACCCGGCCACGCACGGGTCCGAATTGGACGGTCTGCCCGTCCTCGGGCCCTCGGAGCTGGTGCACGAGCGCGCGGACGCGCTGGTGCTGGTCTGCGTCGCCTCCTCGGCCCGCCCGCGCGGCCGCGCCGACCTGGTGCGCAGGCTCGGCCTGCCCGCCGATCGCTACGCCACGCTGGTGCACCCGATGGCCTCGGTCGCGCCGGGGGTGGAGCTGGGCGAGGGCGCGATCCTGCTGGCCGGGGCCGTGATCACCGCGCCGCAGCGGGTCGGCGCGCACGTCGTGGCGATGCCGCACGCGCTGTTCACCCACGACGACGCCGTGGGCGACTTCGTCACCTGCGCGGGCCGGGCCACCCTGGCCGGGTCGGTCGAGGTCGGCGAGGCGGCGTACCTGGGCGCCGGGTGCCTCGTTCGTGAGGGTGTCCGCGTCGGGGCCGGGGCGGTGCTCGGCATGGGCGCCGTCGTGCTGTCCGACGTGCCGGACGGCCAGACCTGGGCCGGGGTCCCCGCCCGCAGGCTGTACTGAACCTCTGTCTCCTGGAGTAGCTGTGAATATCCCCCTGGTGGACCTCGCCGCCCAGCACCGCGCCGTCGCCGACGAGGTCGCCGCCGGGTGGGCGCGGGTGCTGGAGAAGACCGCGTTCGTCGGCGGCCCGCAGGTCACCGCCTTCGAGCAGGAGTACGCCGCGTTCTCCGGCGCGGCCCACTGCGTCGGCGTGGGCAACGGCACCGACGCGCTGGAGTTCGCCCTGCGCGCGCTGGCCATCGGCGCGGGCGACGAGTGCGTCGTCCCGGCCAACACCTTCATCGCCACCGCCGAGGCCGTCGCCCGCACCGGCGCGACCGTCGTGCCGGTCGACTGCGACCCCGACACGCTGCTGATCGACCCGACCGCCGCCGCGGCCGCCGTCACCACCCGCACCCGCGCGGTGCTGCCGGTCGACCTCTACGGCCAGGTCGCCCCGATCGAGCGGCTGCGCTCGCTGCTGCCCGCCAACGTCGCCATCGTCGAGGACGGCGCGCAGTCGCAGGGCGCCCAGCGGGGCGGCCGGACCGCGGGGTCGTTCGGCGACATCGCCGCCACCAGCTTCTACCCGGGCAAGAACCTCGGCGCCTACGGCGACGGCGGCGCGGTGACCACCGACCGCGCCGACCTGGCCGAGCGGGTCCGGCTGCTGGGCGCGCACGGCTCGCCGCGCAAGTACGAGCACCCGGTGCTGGGCTTCAACTCCCGCCTGGACACCCTGCAGGCCGTGGTCCTGTCGGCCAAGCTGCGCCGCCTCGCGGGCTGGAACGCCGACCGCCGCACCGCCGCCGACCGCTACGCGGAGATGCTCGCGGGCGTCGACGGCGTCGTCACCCCCGTCGTGGCCGAGGGCAACACCCCGGTGTGGCACCTCTACGTCGTCCGGGTAGCCCAGCGCGACGCCGTGCTGGCGAAGCTGCACGCGGCCGGGATCGGCGCGGGCATCCACTACCCCACCCCGGTGCACCTGACCGGCGCGTTCGCCGACCTGGGCCTGGGCGAGGGCGCGTTCCCGCACGCGGAGCGGGCCGCGGGCGAGATCCTGTCGCTGCCGCTGTTCCCGGAGATCACCGTCGAGCAGCAGGAGCGCGTCGTGTCCGTGCTGGCCGACTCGCTGGTCGGGGAGTCGGTGCACGCGTGAGCACCACCGGGGCCGGGGTGTTCGTGCACCCCCGCGGGCTGTGCGAGTCCGATGAGGTCGGTGCCGGGACGCGGGTGTGGGCGTTCGCGCACGTGCTGCCCGGCGCCCGCGTCGGCCGCGACTGCAACATCTGCGACGGCGCGTTCGTCGAGACCGGGGCCGTGCTCGGCGACCGGTGCACGGTGAAGAACGGGACGCTGGTCTTCGCCGGGGTCACCTGCGAGGACGAGGTGTTCCTCGGTCCCAACGTGCTGTTCACCAATGACCTCCGCCCGCGCGCGGCCATCAAGAAGGGCCCGGAGGCGCTGGCGACGACCGTCGTCCGGCGCGGCGCTTCCCTCGGGGCGGGGACCGTGGTGGTCTGCGGGGTGGAAATCGGGGCCCACGCGTTCGCCGCCGCCGGTTCGGTAATCACCAAGAACGTGCCCGCGCACGCCTTCGTCGCGGGAAACCCGGCCGTGGCCAAGGGGTGGGTGTGCACCTGCGGTGATCGTCTCAATGAGACGCTGACCTGCGGGGACTGCGGTTCTGGTTACACGCTGTCATCGGGTGACCAAGGCCTTTCGCCCCGACGGTGAATACCAGCAGCTCAGCGTCATCTCGCCGCTAAATCACGGACTAACTGTTTCACCCGATAGGGGTAACAACGGGGTTTGTCGTGACGATGAGTAGATGACCAGTCGGGACTGTCTATTCGACTGGACCTCAACTTTCGTTGCTTTTCGCGTCAGCCCTGGAGGCTCGGGATGGACCGTGCGATGTCGAAGCGGACACGCGGTCGGGTGTTGACGGGCCGCGCCGTGCGCGGTCTGCTGGCCGTGGTCGTCGCCTCGGTGGGCATCCCGGTGCTGACCGCATCGCCCGCGCTGGCCGGGCCGTGCGATCCCCCGGTCCGCGCCGTCGTCTGCGAGAACTCCAAGGGCGGCACGCCCAAGGGCGACTGGTTCCTCGAGTCGCCCTACGGCGACATCGAGGGCTTCGGCACCGCGACGAGCGTGCAGCCGGGCGAGTCGCTGCACTTCAAGGTCAAGACGCCCGCGACGTCGTACACCATCGACATCCTGCGCCTGGGCTACTACGGCGGCGCGGGCGCGCGCCGCCAGACGACGCTGACGCCCACCGCCGTGCTGCCGCAGAGCCAGCCCGACTGCGCCACCCAGGCCGCCACCGGCCTGGTCGACTGCGGCAACTGGGGCGTCTCGGCCACCTGGAACGTGCCGACGACCTCCGTGCCCGGCTTCTACATCGCCAACTTCGTGCGCACCGACGGCGCCTCCGCCGCCAGCCAGTTCCCGTTCGTGGTCCGCAACGACTCGTCCACCTCGGACGTCGTCATCCAGACCTCGGACCAGACCTGGCAGGCCTACAACAAGTACGGCGACCGCCCGGGCCTCAACGAGTACAACCTGTACGAGGGCGGCTTCCCCGGCTCGTCGGACGGCCGCTCGTACAAGGTCAGCTACAACCGCCCGTACCGCAACGGCGGCACCGCGAACTTCCTCAACGCCGAGTACCCGCTCATCCGGTTCATGGAGCGCAACGGCTACGACGTCAGCTACCTGTCCGGTGTGGACGTCACCCGCAACCCGGCGCTGATCAAGAACCACCGGGTGTTCATCTCCTCCGGGCACGACGAGTACCACAACGCCGCCCAGCGCGCGGGCTACGAGCAGGCCAGGGCCGCGGGCGTCAACCTGATCTTCTTCACCGGCAACACCATGTTCTGGAAGACCAGGTTCGAGAACTCGATCGACGGCTCGAACACCCCGTACCGCACGATGGTGTCCTACAAGGAGACCAAGGCCGCGGGCGGCACCAAGATCGACCCGTCGCCGGAGTGGACCGGCACCTGGCGCGACCCGCGCTCCTCGCCGCCCTCCGACGGCGGTCGCCCGGAGAACGCGCTCGTCGGCACCCTGTTCAACGTCAACGGCTACCGCGCCGACTCCATCCAGGTCCCGGCCTCGTTCGGCCGCAACCGCTTCTGGCGCAACACCCCGATCGCCAACGCCACCACCACGACCACGCTGCCGCAGGGCACCCTGGGCTACGAGTGGGACGGCGACCCGGACAACGGCCACCGCCCCGCGGGCCTGGTCCCGCTGTCGGACACCACGGTCACCGTGGACGACGGCCAACTGCTGACCGACTACGGCAACACCTACTCCGGCGGCCCGGCCAACCACAAGCTGACCCTGTACCGCGACCCGGTGAGCAAGGCGCTGGTGTTCAGCGCCGCCACCGTGCAGTGGTCGTGGGGCCTGGACTCCGAGCACACCTTCCCCGCGGGCGCCCCGGCCACCGCGCCGACCAGCCCGGCGATGCAGCAGGCCACGGTCAACCTGCTCGCCGACATGGGCGCGCAGCCCGGGACGCTGATGGCGGGCCTGACCGCGGCCACGAAGGTCTCCGACGTGACCGGCCCGAACCTGACCGTGACCTCGCCGTCCTCCGGCGGCACCGTCCCGGCGGGCTCCACCCAGCAGATCAAGGGCACCGCGGTCGACGTCGGCGGCGGCAAGGTCGGCTCGGTCGAGGTCTCCACCGACGGCGGCGCCACCTACCACCGGGCGACCGGCCTGGATAGCTGGACCTACAACTGGACCCCGTCCGCGCTCGGCGCGGCCAGCATCAAGGTCCGCGCCTCCGACGACATGGGCAACCTCAGCGCGGTCACCACGGTCAACCTGACCGTGGGCGCCCAGCAGTGCCCCTGCACCGTCTTCGGCAACACCGTCCCGGCGACCCCGGACAGCGGTGACGCCGCGGCGATCGAGGTCGGCACGAAGTTCACGGCCTCGGTCAACGCCACGGTCACCGGCGTGCGCTTCTACAAGTCCGCGGCCAACACCGGCTCGCACACCGGCTCGATCTGGAACGCCGCGGGCGGCAGGCTCGCCACCGGCACCTTCAGCGGCGAGTCGGCCACCGGCTGGCAGACGCTGACCTTCAACACCCCCGTGCAGATCCGCGCGGGCCAGACCTACATCGCCTCGTACTTCGCGCCCAACGGCCACTACGCGGTCGAGGCCGGGTACTTCAACGGCAAGGGCGCGGGCATCGTCCCGCTGACCGCCCCGGCCGCGGGCAACACCCCGGGCGGCAACGGCGTGTTCACCTACGGCGAGGGCTTCCCGAGCCAGTCCTTCAACGGGAACAACTACTGGGTCGACCCGATCGTCACGACCGACGCCGCGGACAACACCCGGCCGTTGATCACCTCGGTCTCCCCGGCGGCGGGCGCCACCGGCGCGCACCTCGACGGCCCGATCACGGCGACCTTCAACGAGGCCGTCGACCCGGGCAGCGTCCAGTTCACCGTCCAGTCCGGCGGCCAGGCCATCCCCGGCGCGGTCGCGGTCGACGAGAACAAGGTCACCTTCACCGCGACCGACCTGCTGCCGCCCAGCGCCACCGTGAACGCCACGATCAACGCCACCGACGGGTTCGGCAACGCGCTGGCCCAACCGAGGGCGTGGTCGTTCGCCACCGGAACCAGCCTGGCGCCCTGCCCGTGCACCCTGTTCAAGTCGCGCCAGCCGGACACCCTGGACGCGGGCGACGTGAGCGCGGTCGAGCTGGGCGTGAAGTTCACCGTCGGCGCCTCCGCGGTGGTCACCGGCGTGCGCTTCTACAAGTCCGCGGCCAACACCGGCTCGCACACCGGCTCGCTGTGGGACTCCACCGGCAAGCGGATGGCCACCGGCACGTTCGCCAACGAGACCGCGACCGGCTGGCAGACGCTGACCTTCGGCACGCCGGTCCAGGTCAACCCCGGTGAGACCTACGTCGCCTCCTACCTCGCGCCCAACGGGCACTACTCGGTGAGCGCGGGCTACTTCAACGACAAGGGCGCCGGGCGCGGCGTGCTCACCGCGCCGACCTCGGCGGCGGCGGGCGGCCAGGGCGTCTTCGTCTACGGCGGCGGCTTCCCGGACCAGTCCTTCAACGGCAACAACTACTGGGTCGACGTCACGGTCGACACCGACGGCGCGGACAGCACCCCGCCGACGGTGACCTCCACGACGCCCGCCACGAACGCCGTCGCGGTCTCCACCGGCTCCGCCGTGACCACGGTGTTCAACGAGTCCATCAACCCCTCGTCGGTGCAGTTCACGCTGAACCAGAACGGGGCGGGCGCCGTCAGCGGCACCACCACGGTCTCGGCCGACGGCCGCACGGTGAAGTTCGTGCCCACCGCCGCGCTGGCGGGCACCACGCAGTTCACCGCCTCGGTGCGGGCCGCTGACCCGTTCGGCAACCTGATGACCGCCGCGCACACCTGGTCGTTCACCACGACGTCGTCGAACGCCTGCCCGTGCACCGTGTTCCGGATCAGCGACACCCCGGCCGTCTCGGCCAGCGACAGCCCGGTCGAGCTGGGCATGCGGGTCACGCCGTCCATCGACGGCAAGATCTACGGCGCCCGGTTCTACAAGGTGGCGGGCGACATCGGCTCGCACACCGCGACGCTGTGGAGCTCGGCGGGCGTGCCGCTGGCCACCGGCACGTTCGTCAACGAGACCGCCTCCGGCTGGCAGACCGTGCTGTTCCCCGCGCCGGTGGACGTCACGGCGGGCACGACCTACGTCGTGTCGGCCTACACCTCGGCGGGCAAGTACGGCTACACCCCGCAGTACTTCACGACCGACCGGGTCAACGGCCCGCTGAGCAGCCCGGCGGCCACGGAGAACGCGGGCAACGGCCTCTTCGAGTACGGCGCGGGCGGGGTCTTCCCCTCCGGCGGCAGTAACGGAACCAACTACTGGGTCGACGTCGTGTTCATGGGGAACTAGTCCCCGCCTCGACCCACGCAGGGAGTAAGAGCAGTGGCCAGTGTCGATGTGGTCATCCCGTGCTACAAGTACGGGTCGGTCCTGCCGACCGCCGTGCGCAGCGTGCTCGACCAGCCGGACGTCGACGTCCGGGTGCTCGTCATCGACGACGCCTCGGACGACGGCAGCGCCGACGTCGCCCGAGCGTTGTCCGATGTGGACAGCCGGGTGACGGTGCTGGAGCACGCGGTGAACAAGGGCCACATCGCCACGTACAACGAGGGCCTGCTGGACTGGGCCTCGGCTGACTACTGCGCCCTGCTCTCCGCCGACGACGCCCTGACCCCGGGTGCGCTGCGCCGGGCGACCCGCCTGATGGACGCGCACCCGGAGGTCGGCTTCGTCTACGGCCGCCCGCTGCACTGGGACGGCTCCGACCCGCTGCCCCCGGCCCGCACCCAGGACAAGGGCTGGACCGTCTACAAGGGAGACTCCTGGGTGCGCCGCCGCTTCGCCCTCGGCGACGGCTGCATCACCTCCCCGGAGGTGGTGGTCAGGACGACCCTGCAACAGGAACTCGGCGGCTACGACCCCGAACTGCGCCACACCGGCGACATCGAGATGTGGATGCGCTTCGCCCTGCACGCCGACGTCGGCTACCTCCGCGGCGTCGACCAGGCCTACTACCGCGTCCACGGCCAGAACATGTCAGCCGCCTACTACGCCTCCGTCGTCGCGGACCTCAGCCAGCGCCTCGCCGCCTACACCGCCATCACCACCCGCGACGACAACCCCCTGCCCGACAAGCACGCCCTCGACCACCGGGTCCGCCGCGTCCTGTCCCGCGACGCCCTGCGCCGAGCGGGCCGCGCCTACGACAAGGGCACCCTGGACCGCGACCCGGTCGACGAACTGGTCGCCTTCGCCCAGGAAACCTCCGGCGACGTCACCAGCCTGCCGGAGTGGCACACCTACCGCCTCCGCGAACGCCTCGGCCCCAAGCGCGCCCGGGTCCTGTCGCCACTGGTCCTCACGGCCCCCGCCCGCCGCATCCGCCAGCACGCCCGCACCCTCCGCTGGCAGCACACCGGCGTCTAGATGAATGATTCCGTGAAGTTGGTGTTAGTGGTCGTAGGTGGTCAGTGATCGTTTGCTGGTCAGGCCGGTGTTCCAGTTGTGCCAGATGGCTGCGGCCATGGCGAGCAGGCGTTGGGCGACCCGGGTGAACACTCCCGCAGGGGTGCGTCCACCGTGTGCTTCGAGGTCGAGTTGGCCTTTGAGGGTCTGGTTGACCGACTCGATCCGTTGCCGGATGCCGCCGAGGTTCCCGTTGCGGTAGGTCTCGTCTTTGCGGTCCGGGCGCAGCAGGTTCAGTCCCAGCGTCTCGGTGAGTTCCTTGAAGGCTTTCCCGGCGAACCCTTTGTCCGCCAGCAAGACCTGGCCTTCGCGGATGAGGTGGTGGTTGCGTTCGAGCAAGGCGGCGAGGACCTCGCGTTCCCCGATCTTCGGAGTGGCGAGGCACCACATGACCGGCATCCCGTCCCCGGCGCAGACGAGGTAGAGCTTGAGCCCCCAGTACCACCGGGAATGTGACGCGCAGTAGCCGTAGCCGGCGTGCCCGGCCAGGTCGGAGCGCTTCACTGTCTCCCTGGACATGCCGCAGGGCACGGGGGTGGCATCGGTGATCCACAGGTCGTCGAACCATGACGGACAGCACGCGGCCAGGGTCAGGATTGCTTGGCACAGCAACGGTTGCGCTGTTTTCAGGCGCTTATGGTAACCGGACTGGGTGAGCATGACGGGGAACATCGCACGCCATTCGGGGTCGGCATGGATGTGGCGGATCCAGCGGCGTTCACTGCGGTGACGCTGCAGCACCTGGGCCACGGCCAGCGTGATCAGCTCGCTGTCGGTCAACTCGGGTCGGCGGCCACGCCCGGTGCGGGGCGGCACGACATGGTCATCGATCAGCACGTAAAGTGCGGTCAGGAGGGTGTTCAGGTCTTTCGTCACACATTGATCTTGAACACCCTCCACCCACGCGGTGACACGGGCCCGCCTTACACCACTTTTACGGAATCACTCATCTAGA
>NZ_WHOL01000089.1 GCF_009745975.1 Actinokineospora pegani
GGACGTCCACCGCACCGCCTACACCCAGGCCGGGCTGTTCGCGGTCGAGGTCGCGCTGGTGCGGCTGCTGGAATCGTGGGGCATCACCGCCGACGTGCTGATCGGGCACTCGATCGGCGAGCTGGTCGCCGCGCACGTCGCCGGCGTCTGGTCGCTCGCGGACGCGTGCCAGGTCGTCGCCGCGCGCGGGAAGCTGATGGGTGCGCTGCCCATGGGCGGGGCGATGGTCGCCCTGCGAGCCGCCGAATCCGACATCGAGCTGACGAGCGGTGTCAGCGTCGCGGCGGTCAACGCCGCCGACTCCGTGGTGGTCTCCGGGGTCGAGTCCGAGGTGCTGGCCATCGCGGCGGGGTTCGACAAGACCAAGCGGCTGACGGTGTCGCACGCGTTCCACTCGGGCCTGATGGACCCGATGCTGGCGCCGTTCCGGCGGGTGCTGGACTCCGTGGTTTTCCACGAGCCGACCACCCCCGTGGTGTCGAACCTGACCGGCGCCGTGGCCGACCGGCTGACCGACCCGGCGTACTGGGTCGAGCACGTGCGCGGCACCGTCCGGTTCGCCGACGGCGCCGCCGCGCTGGCCGACCTGGGCGTCGCGCACGCCGTCGAGGTCGGGCCGGACGCCGCGCTGACCCCCGTGCTCGACGACGCGGTGCCGCTGCTGCGCCGCGACCGGGCCGAGGACGCCGCCCTGCTCGGGGCGGTCGCCACCCTGTTCACCCGGGGCGTCGACGTGGACTGGGCCGCCGTGTTCGGCGCGCCGGGCCGCCGCGTCGCCGTGCCCACCTACCCGTTCCAGCGGCGGCGGTTCTGGCTCGAACCCGGCGACACCGCCCCCGACCTGGCCGGGGCCGGGGTCGACGCGGGCGATCACGCCCTGCTCGGCGCGGCCGTCGTGCTGCCCGACGGCGGCGGGGCCGTGCTGACCGGTCGACTGTCGCTGCGCACCCACCCCTGGCTGGCCGACCACCGGGTCTCCGGGCAGGTCGTCGTGGCCGGGACCGCGCTGCTCGACCTCGCCACCCGCGCGGGCCGCGAGATCGGCTGCGGCCGGGTCCGCGAGCTCATGCTGCACACCCCGCTCGTGCTGCCCGACCAGGGCTCCGTCGACCTGCGGGTCGTCGTCGGCGCCCCTGCTGACGGCCGTCCGGTGACCGTCTACGGCCGCACCGGCGACGAGTGGACCCGACACGCCTCCGGCACCCTCGACGAGGACACCGCCGCCGTCCCCGAGTGGGCGTGGCGCGCGGGCGAGCCGGTCGACGTGTCCGACCTGTACCCGGCGCTGGCCGCGGCCGGGTTGGACTACGGGCCCGCGTTCCAGGGCCTGCGCCGCGTCTGGCGCGACGGCGGCGACCTGCTCGCCGAGGTCGACCTGGTCGGGACCGCCCGCGCCGAGGGCTTCGGCCTGCACCCGGGGGTGCTCGACTCGGTCCTGCACGCCCTGGCCGTCGTCGGCGGCGACGCGGGGCCGAGTGTGCCGTTCGCGTGGTCGGGGGTGTCGCTGCACGCCCGCGAGGCGCTGACCGTGCGGGCGCGGCTGACCCCGAACGGCTCCGGCTTCGCCGTGGTCGTGGCGGACCCGGCCGGTTCGGTCGTGGCCACTGTGGACTCATTGGTGCTGCGCCCGATCACCGGGCCGGTGGCGGACGCGGGTGTGCGGGACGCGCTGTTCGCGCTCGACTGGGCCCCGGTGGCGGGCGACGGCCCGTGCCCGGAGGTGCTCGACGCGCGCGGCCTGACCGCTGTCGACGTCCTGCCGGTTCTACAAAAGCGTGGCGATGAGCCGCTGGTCGTGCTGACCTCCCGGGCTGTGGCCGTGGGCGACGAGCCGGTGCCGGGGCAGGACGCGGCTGGGATCTGGGGCTTGGTCGCCTCGGCCGAGACCGAGAACCCCGGCCGGTTCGTGCTGGTCGATGTTGACGACGAGGCCGAGGTGGGCGATTTGCCCGCGGGTGAGCCGAAGCTGGCCCGGCGCGGCGGTGTGTGGTTCGCGCCGCGGATGGGCCGGGCCGCCGCCGAGTCCGACCTGGTGCTCTCGGGCCGCTGGCGGCTGGCTGTGCCGACCCCGGGCCGCGCGGACGCGCTGGTCGTCGTGCCTGACGCGGAGACCGAGCTGGCCCCGGGGCAGGTGCGGGTTCGGACGCGCGCGATCGGGTGGAACTTCCGCGACGTGCTGACCGTGCTGGGCATGTACCCGGACCCGTCGGCCTTCGTCGGCATCGAGGGCGCGGGCGTGGTCGTGGAGTCCGCGGACGACCGCTTCGGTGTCGGCGACCGGGTCATGGGCCTGATGCACGCCGCGGGCGAGGTCTGCGTGGACGCCCGGATGGTCGCGCCCATCCCGGCCGCGTGGTCGTGGGCGCAGGGCGCGGCGACGCCGATTGTCTTCCTCACGGCTTGGTACGGCTTGCGTGACTTGGGCGGGCTTCAGGCGGGGGAGCGGGTGCTGATCCACGCTGGCACCGGTGGGGTCGGCATGGCCGCGATCCAGATTGCCCAGCACTTGGGCGCGGAGGTGTTCGCCACCGCGCACCCGACCAAGCAACACCTGCTGCGCGATATGGGCTTGGACGATGATCACATTGCTTCCTCGCGGACGGCGGAGTTCGGGGAGAAGTTCTCCGGCATCCACGTGGTGTTGAACTCGCTCGCGGGTGAGTTGATCGATGCCTCGGTGCGGACCATGGTTGAGGGTGGCCGGTTCATCGAGATGGGCAAGACCGATCTCCGCGAGGGCTTCCCGGGCGTGGCTTACCGGGCGTTCGACTTGATCGAGGCCGGGCCCGACCGCATCCGGGAGATGTTCGGCGAGCTGGCCGGGATCATCACCCCGCTGCCGGTCCGCGCCTGGGACATCCGGCGCGGCGCGGACGCCACCCGGTTCATGTCCCAGGCCAGGCACACCGGCAAGGTCGTGCTCACCGTTCC
>NZ_WHOL01000090.1 GCF_009745975.1 Actinokineospora pegani
GGCAAGGTCGTGTGGGTGTTCCCGGGGCAGGGTTCGCAGTGGGTCGGGATGGGGCGTGAGCTGTTGGACGCCTCGCCGGTGTTCGCGCAGCGGGTCGCTGAGTGCGCTGTCGCGCTTGGGCGGTGGGTCGACTGGTCCCTTGTGGACGTTCTGCGTGGTGACGTCGAGCCGGGGCTGTCGGACCGGGTGGATGTGTTGCAGCCCGCTTGTTTCGCGGTGATGGTGGGTTTGGCGGCGGTGTGGTCGTCGGTCGGTGTGGTGCCGGACGCGGTGGTGGGGCACTCGCAGGGTGAGATCGCGGCGGCGTGTGTGGCTGGTGCGTTGTCGTTGGAGGACGCGGCGCGGGTGGTGGCGTTGCGCAGTCGGGCCATCGCCGCCGAGTTGTCCGGGCGCGGTGGCATGGCGTCGGTGGCGTTGGCCGTCGACGAGGTGGCCGCGCGGTTGGCGCCGTGGGCCGGTCGGGTCGAGGTCGCGGCGGTGAACGGCCCCGCCTCCGTCGTGGTCGCGGGCGACGCCGCGGCGCTGGACGAGGTCGTGGCGGCGTTGGCGGGCGAGGGTGTCCGGGTGCGGCGGGTGGCCGTGGACTACGCCTCGCACACCCGCCACGTCGAGGACCTGCGCGACACGCTGGCCTTGGCGCTGGCGGGCGTCGACGCCCAGGCGCCGACGACCCCGTTCTACTCCACCGTCACCGGCGGCTGGGTCCAGGGCGCGGGGGTCGTCGACGGCGGGTACTGGTATCGCAACCTGCGCGACCGGGTCGGGTTCGGCCCGGCCGTGGCCGACCTGCTCGGGCAGGGGCACAAGGTCTTCGTGGAGGTCAGCGCGCACCCGGTGCTGGTCCAGCCGGTCGCCGAGGTCGACGGCGCGGTGGCGATCGGGTCGCTGCGCCGCGACGACGGCGGCCTGCGGCGGCTGCTGACCTCGATGGGCGAGCTGTTCGCGCGCGGCGTCCGCGTCGACTGGGCGCCGGTGGTGCCCGCGTCGACCGGCTGGGTGGACCTGCCGACCTACGCCTTCGACCGCACGCACTACTGGCTGGAGAGCACCGGCTCGACCACCGACGCCGCCACGCTCGGGCAGGCAGGCACCGGGCACCCGCTGCTCGGCGCGGTCGTCAGCAGCCCGAACTCGGCGGGGCTCACCGCCACGGCGCGCTGGACGCCCCGGACGCTGCCCTGGCTGGCGGACGGCCTGGTGCCGAACTCGGCCCTGGTCGAGGTGGCGTTGCGGCTCGGCGACCTGGCCGGGACCCCGGCCCTCGACGTCCTGACCGTCGACGAGCCCGTGGTCCTGCCCCGCGACCTCCAGGTCGTCGTCGGCGCGCCCGACGGCACCCGGCGGCGCGCGGTCGAGGTCTACTCCCGCCCCGTGGGCGCCGAGCTGGACACCCACTGGAAGCGGCACGCGCACGGCGTCCTGGCCCCCGCCGCGGTCGAGGTGCCCGCGGCCACCGGGCCCGCCACCGAGGTCACCCTGGACGAGATCGACGCGGACCGCTACGGCATCCACCCCCTGCTGCTCGACGCCGCCGTCCGCACGGCCGTCCCCGCAGGCACGCTCCCGGCCGTGTGGACCGGCGTGTCCCTGCTGGCCTCCGGAGCCGCCGCGCTGACCGTGCGACCGAGTGGGACCGGTCTGGTGCTGGCCGATCCCACCGGGCAGCCCGTCATGGCCATCGGCGGGCTCGTCGGCACGCCGTTCGCCGGGGTCACCGACGCGCCGCCCGCCGACTCCCTGTTCCGCGTCGAGTGGACCGGGCTGTCACTGCCCACTGTGGACGAGTCGCCGAACGCCCTCCGGCACGACGTCACCGCCGCCGACCCCCGCGCGGCGGTCGGCGAGGCGCTGGCCGTGATCCAGGCGTGGCTGGCCGACCCGACCACGGCCGGGACCCGGTTGGCCGTGGTCACGGGGGACAGCGCCGACCTCGGCGCGGCGGCCGTGTGGGGTCTGGTGCGCTCGGCCCAGTCGGAGCACCCCGGCCGGATCGTGCTGGCCGACCTGGACGACCCCGCCGCGCTGCCCGCCGTGCTGGCCAGTGGTGAGCCGCAGGTCCGGGTCCGCAACGGCGTCGCGCAGGTGCCGCGCCTGGCGCGGGCGCCGTTCCCCGAGACCCGGCAGCGCCCGCTCGCCCCCGACGGCACCGTGCTGATCACCGGTGGCACCGGGACGCTCGGCGCGCTGACCGCCCGGCACCTGGTCACCGAACACGGTGTCCGGCACCTGGTCCTGGTCAGCCGCCGCGGCCACGCGCCCGACCTGCGCGACGAGCTGACCGCCCTGGGCGCGTCGGTCACCGTCACCGCCTGCGACACCGCCGACCGGGACCAGGTCGAGGCCGTCCTGCGCGCCATCCCGGCCGAGCACCCGCTCACCGCCGTGGTGCACACCGCCGGGGTCCTCGACGACGGCGTGCTCACCGAGCTGACCCCGGAGCGGGTCGACACCGTGCTGCGCCCCAAGGTCGACGCCGCGCTGCACCTGCACGAGCTCACCCGCGACCTGGACCTGGCCGCGTTCGTGCTGTTCTCCTCGGCGGCGGGCGTGCTGGGCAACCCCGGCCAGGGCAACTACGCCGCCGCCAACGCCTGCCTGGACGCCATCGCCCAGCACCGCCACGGCCTCGGCCTGCCCGCCGTGTCCGTGGCCTGGGGCTACTGGGCCGAGATCAGCGGCATGACCGAGCACCTCGGCGCCGCCGACCTGCGGCGCACCGAGCGCACCGGCATGGTCGGCCTCACCGCCGCCGAGGGCCTGGCCCTGCTGGACGCCGCGCTGGGCGTCGACGACGCCTGCCTCGTCGCGGCGAGGTTCGACGTCCCCGCCCTGCGCGCGTCGGCGGCCCAGGGCCCCGTCCCGCCGCTGCTGCGTGGCCTCGCCCCCGCACCGCGCCCGGCCGCCCGCGCGAGTGGCGGATCACTCGCCGGGCTGGGCGTCGCCGAGCTGGTCGAGCTGGTCCGGCGGCACGCCGCCGAGGTGCTCGGGCACACCGGCGCCGACGCCGTCCCCGCGGGCCGGACCTTCAAGGCGTCCGGGTTCGACTCGCTGACCGCCGTCGAGCTGCGCAACCGGCTGGCCTCCGCCACCGGGCTCACCCTGTCGCCGACGATGATCTTCGACTACCCCAGGCCCGCCGCGCTCGCCGAACACCTGCGCGCCAAGCTCGTCGGCGAGTCGCCGGGGCAGGCCGAGCCCAGCGGCCCGGCCACCACCGAGGAGCCCATCGCGATCGTGGCGATGTCCTGCCGCTTCCCGGCGGGCGTGCACAGCCCCGAGGACCTGTGGCGGGTGGTCGTCGACGGGGTCGACGCCGTCACCGAGTTCCCCGACGACCGGGGCTGGGACCTCGACCGGCTGTTCGACGCCGACCCCGACCACGCGGGCACCAGCTACGTGCGCCACGGCGCGTTCCTCGACGACGCCGCCGGGTTCGACGCCGCGTTCTTCGGCATCTCGCCGAACGAGGCGCTGGCGATGGACCCGCAGCAGCGGCTGCTGCTGGAGACGTCCTGGGAGGCCTTCGAACGGGCCGCGATCGACCCGACCACGCTCGCCGGGCAGGACGTGGGCGTCTTCGTCGGCGTCAACAGCCACGACTACAGCACGCGGATGCACCGGGCCCCCGGCGTCGAGGGCTACCGGCTCACCGGCGGCTCGGGCAGCGTCGTCTCCGGCCGCGTCGCCTACCACCTCGGCCTGGAGGGCCCGGCCATCACGGTGGACACCGCCTGCTCGTCCTCGCTGGTCGCGCTGCACCTGGCGGCGCAGGCGCTCAACCGCGGCGAGTGCTCGATGGCGCTGGCGGGCGGTGTGATGGTGATGGGCACCGAGGAGACCTTCGTCGAGTTCTCCCGCCAGCGCGGCCTGGCGCCCGACGGCCGGTGCAAGGCGTTCGCGGACGGCGCGGACGGCACCGGCTGGTCCGAGGGCGCGGGCCTGCTGCTGGTGGAGAAGCTGTCCGACGCCCGCCGCCGGGGGCACCGGGTGCTAGCGGTCGTGCGCGGGTCGGCGGTCAACTCCGACGGCGCGTCCAACGGCCTGACCGCCCCGAACGGCCCTTCGCAGCAGCGCGTGATCCGCAAGGCCCTGGCCCGGGCCGGTCTGCGCGCCGCCGACGTGGACGCCGTCGAGGCGCACGGCACGGGCACCACCCTGGGCGACCCGATCGAGGCCCAGGCCCTGCTGGCGACCTACGGCCAGGACCGGCGGGCGGACCGGCCGCTGTGGCTGGGGTCGGTGAAGTCGAACCTCGGGCACACGCAGGCGGCGGCGGGCGTGGCGGGCGTGATCAAGGTGGTCATGGCCATGCGGCACGGCGTCCTGCCCAGGACCCTGCACGTGGACCGCCCTTCGTCCAATGTGGACTGGTCCGCGGGTGCGGTGGAGCTGGTGACCGAGAACCGCGAGTGGACGCGAGCCGGTCACCCGCGCCGGGCCGGGGTGTCCTCGTTCGGCATCGGCGGCACCAACGCCCACGTCGTCGTCGAAGAAGTCACCGAAGAAGTCACCGACCGGCCCGCCACCCCGGAACCCGCCCGCGTGCTGGTCCCCGTGTCCGCGCGGACCGCCGCCGGGCTGCGCGGCCAGGCCGACCGGCTCGCCCGCTTCCTCGACGACCGGCCCGACGTGCGCCTGGTCGACGCCGCCCAGGCGCTCGCCACCACGCGCGCCCACCTCGACCACCGCGCGGTCGTCCTGGCGTCCGACCGCGGGCGGCTCAGCGCGGACCTGGACGCCCTCGGGCGGGGTGCGGCGAGCCCCGCGGTCGTCTCCGGCACCCCGGTCGCGGGCAAGCTGGCCGTCCTCTTCACCGGCCAGGGCAGCCAGTGGGCGGGCATGGGTCGCGCACTCGCCGAGACCTACCCGGTCTTCCGCGACGCGTTCACCGCCGCGTGCGCCGCCGTCGAGCAGCACTTGCGCGGCCATCTGGCCCGCCCGCTGAGCGAGGTCGTGTTCGCGTCCGGCAGCGACCTGCTCGACCAGACCATGTACACCCAGGGCGCGCTGTTCGCCGTGGAGACGGCGCTGTTCCGGCTCTTCGAGTCCTGGGGCGTGCGGCCCGACCTGCTCGCGGGCCACTCGATCGGCGAGATCACCGCCGCGCACGTCTCCGGCGTGCTGGACCTGGACGAGGCGGGCACGCTGATCGCCGCGCGCGGCCTGCTGATGCAGACGTTGCCCGAGGGCGGCGCGATGGTCGCCGTCCAGGCGACCGAGGCCGAGGTCGCGCCGCTGCTCGACAGCACGGTGTGTGTCGCGGCGGTCAACGGCCCGGACTCGGTCGTGCTCTCCGGCGCCGAGGCAGCCGTTCTCGCCATCGCCGCCGGTCTGGCCGGTCGCGGCCGCAAGACCCGGCGGCTGGCGGTCAGCCACGCCTTCCACTCGCCGCTCATGGCGCCGATGCTCGACGACTTCCGCGCGGTCGCCGAGAGCTTGTCCTACCGGCCCGGCTCGCTGCCCGTCGTCTCCACGCTGACCGGCGACCTCATCGCGGACGGGCGATTGGCCACCGCTGACTACTGGGTCGACCAGGCGCGGAACACCGTGCGCTTCGGCGACGCCGTCACCGCGCTGCGCGACCAGGGGGCGACGACGTTCCTGGAGATCGGTCCGGGCGGGGTCCTCGCCGCGATGGCGCTGGGCACGCTCGGCGGACCGGAGCAGAGCTGCGTGGCCACCCTGCGCAAGGACGGCGCCGAGGTCGCTGACGTCCTGACCGCGCTGGCGGAGCTGCACGTGCGCGGCGTCGAGGTCGACTGGTCGGCCGTGCTCGGCGGGCGGGGCGGGGCCACCGGGACCGAGCTGCCCACCTACGCGTTCCAGCACCAGCGCTACTGGGTCGGGTCCGGCGGGAGCCGGGCGAACGGCACGGGCGCG
Source organism: Actinokineospora pegani (assembly GCF_009745975.1). Taxonomy (GTDB): domain Bacteria; phylum Actinomycetota; class Actinomycetes; order Mycobacteriales; family Pseudonocardiaceae; genus Actinokineospora; species Actinokineospora pegani. The sequence goes on from NZ_WHOL01000090.1 coordinate 5,881, forward strand.
CTCGTGGAGATGATCGTCAACGCGGGGGCCGAGGTCGGGTGCGGCAGCCTGGAACAGGTCGTCGTCGAGTCGCCGCTGCCCGGGGAGAGCCAGGTCCGGGTGACCGTCGACGCGCCCGGCCAGGACGGCCGCCGCCCGGTCACCGTCCACAGTCGACTTGTCGACGCGGGTGCGTGGACGTGCCACGCCCGCGCGGTGCTGGTCCCCGGCCTGCCGGAGCCCGCGTTCGACCTCCGGTCGGGGCATGACAAGCAGATCGCGCTCCCGGACGACCTCGCCGACCACGCCGCGGCCTACGCCCTGCACCCGGTGCTCCTCGACGCCGTGCTGGACACCCTGCCCGGCGAGGCGACGGGTTTCGACGCCGTGGCGGTCTACGCCGAAGGCGCCGCGGCGCTGCGACTCCGCGTCACCTCGACGCCGGACGGCAGGCGCCTGGTGGAACTCGCGGACTCGACCGGCGAGCCGGTCGCCCTGCTCGGGCCGGTGACCCTGGGCGCGGCGCGCGTCGAGACCGCGCGGGTCGAGCCGCGGCAGGCGCCGCTGGCCCGGCGGGTCGTCGTGCCGGGGGAGACGGGCGCGTTCGCTGACCGGCTGGCCGGGCTGTCGGCCGCCGAGCAGCACCGCGTGGTGCTGGACCTGGTGCGCGAGAGCACCGCCGTCGTCCTCGGCCACCGCGAGTCGGACGGGTTCGACACCGACCAGTCCTTCCAGGGCCTCGGCTTCGACTCCCTGAGTGCGGTCAAGCTCCGCAACCGCTTGCGCGACCACACGGGTGTCGACCTGCCCAACACGCTGGCCTTCGACTACCCGACACCGGCCCTGCTCGCGGCCTACCTGCGGGCCGAGCTGCTGGGCGAGCGCCCGGCCGCGCCGGTGGCCGCCGCTGGGGCGTTCTCGAACGAGCCGATCGCGATCGTGGCGATGAGCGTCCGGCTGCCGGGCGGGGTGGACAGCCCCGAGGCGCTGTGGGAGCTGGTGGCGCAGCGGCGGGACGCGATCTCCGGCTTCCCGGTCGACCGGGGCTGGGACGTCGAGGGCCTTTACCACCCGGACCCTGCCCACGCGGGCACCAGCTACACCCGCTCGGGCGGGTTCCTCCACGACGCCGCCCAGTTCGACGCCGGGCTGTTCGGGATCTCGCCACGTGAGGCGCTGGCGATGGACCCGCAGCAGCGGCTGCTGCTGGAGACCTCGTGGGAGGCGCTGGAGCGGGCGGGCATCGACCCGCTGTCGGCCAAGGGCCGCGACATCGGCGTCTTCACCGGGATCGTCCACCACGACTACGTGACCCGGCTGGACCGGGTGCCCGAGGACGTCCAGGGCTACCTCATGACCGGCACCGCCTCGAGCGTGGCCTCCGGCCGGGTGGCCTACACGTTCGGCTTCGAGGGTCCGGCGGTCACGGTGGACACGGCGTGCTCGTCGTCGTTGGTGGCGATGCACTTGGCCGCGCAGGCGCTGCGGTCCGGTGAGTGCTCGATGGCGCTCGCGGGCGGCGCGACGGTGATGTCCAGCCCGGACGCCTTCCTGGAGTTCTCGCGCCAGCGCGGCCTGTCGGCCGACGGGCGCTGCAAGGCCTACGGGGAAGGCGCGGACGGCACCGGGTGGGCCGAGGGCGTGGGTGTCGTCCTGCTGGAACGGCTGTCGGTCGCCCAGGAGCGCGGGCACCCGGTCCTGGCGGTGCTGCGCGGCAGCGCGGTGAACCAGGACGGGGCCTCCAACGGCCTGACCGCCCCGAACGGGCCGTCGCAGCAGCGGGTCATCCGCAGCGCGCTGGCGAACGCCGGGCTCACCGCGTCCGATGTGGACGCTGTCGAGGGGCACGGCACGGGCACGGCGCTGGGCGACCCGATCGAGGCGCAGGCGTTGCTGGCCACC
>NZ_WHOL01000091.1:0-56164 GCF_009745975.1 Actinokineospora pegani
GGGAGGAGGTGGGGTCTGGGGGCGCTGGGGTCAGGCCGTCTCGCACTCGGCCTGCGCCGCCGTCCACAGCGCCGCTGGTCGCTCCGGTGAGGACGTCGCGGATGGTGAGTTTGTCCAGGTCGCCGGTGACGGCTGCTTGGGCGACGGTGGAGGCGACGCCTTCGGTGGCGCCCCGGACGGCGCCGCGGGCGGCATCGTCGGCGATATGGCGGCCGAGGGTGTCTGAGGCGCCTCGGGTGACGTTCCTGGGGATGGCGTCGGAGACCACGCCGATGGCGCCGTCGACCGCGCCGCTGATGGTGGCGTCCTTGGTCTTGTCCCAGTCCCAGCTCTTGCGGTCGCCGGAGAGCACCTGGAGGCCCTGGATGCCCACGTCGAGGGCGATGCTCTGCAGCACCTCGGCCAGGACGCGCTTGACGACCTCTTGGGCGACCTTCTTGAAGCCCTGCTGCATGAGCTTCTGCAGTAGCTGGCGGAAGAGCTGCTGCACGACGACGCGGGTGGCCAACTGCGCGGGCACGATGCCCGCGGTGGACGCGCCGAAGGTGCACCACGCGGTCGCCAGCATGGCGGCGATCGAGATCGCCAGCATGACCAGGGACGCGATGATCATGTACTTCGTGTACTCGACGTCCAGCGCGGTGGCGTCGGCCGAGTCACCGAGGGCCTGGCAGGCCTTGGCCAACGCGGTGAAGTAGGCGTCGTCGCCCTCGACGAACTTCTTCCACAGCTCCTCGAAGTTGTGCGCGGCCTCCCCGGCCCACGACCCCAGCGCCTCCTGGGCGCCCTGGTCCGCCGTCTGCGACACCCCCGGGATCGCCTTGGCCGCGGCGTGCCACGCGTCGCGCAGGTGCCGCAGCTTGTCCTCGTCGCCCTCCGGCCAGCTCTCCCCGACGACGATGGGCAGCAGCCACTTGACCTCGTCGGGAACCTCCATCCCCACGGTGCTAGTCCCCGCCCCCGAAACTCGATGTCGCCGTGTGCTCGGTGTCCTCGTAGGCCCGGGCGGTGTCCAGGAGACCCTGGTGGACGTTGCGCAGCCCCTCGGCGACAGCGCCCAGCCCCCGCTGGGTGCCGTCGGCGCCGGGCACGTAGTCCTTGGCGAACTCCTGCCCGGACTCGTCGCCGCCCCAGCACTCGCCCACCGCCGACAGCGCGTTCTCCAGCGCCGAGGCGACGCCCGCCAACTGCTCGGCCGCGGCGGAGAAGCGCGCCGCCGCCCGCGTCGCGACATCCGGCTGGATGTCGATCCTGCCCCCAGGCGCGACCACCGCTACCGCCGCCGCAGCCAGCTGTCGGGGGCCTCGTCGTCGTCAACCCGCGGCTCGGCCGCGGCGGTCGCGGTGGGCACCGGGATGTCGGCCATGAGCCCCCGCAGCGACGGCGCGTCGTCGAACAGGTCGCCGAAGTCGGGCAGCCCACCGCTGACCGGCGTCATCAGGTCGGACACCTGCTGGCGCACCTGCGCGGCCCCCTGCCTGGCCAGCTCCAGCACCGTCCTGGCCAGCGCCTCCGGCGTCGACCGGTCGAACGCCGACGGCGCGAGGTCCAGCGCGCTCAGCGCCCCCGACGAGTCCACGCTCACGCGCACCAACCCGTCCTTGGACGTCAGCGACGCGCTGGCCCGGGAAGCCGCCTCCTGTGCCTCCCGCAACGCCTCCGTCTGCCGCCGGAACGTGTCCAGCAGCCCGTCCACCTGCTCCTTCGCGGCCGTGTTGCGCGCACGCAAACGGTCGAGGTCTTCCTCCGCCATTCAGTCCCCCTAAGACTCCCCCTTGGCCGAGCTCGAGAACCATACCGCGACCGCCGGACAGGTGGGCGCGGTTGTCCACAACCCCTGCGAGAGCAGCCGATGAGCGGATTCTGGCTGCCCGATTCGCGGTCGAGGCGGCGAGCGACGCCACGCTGGCGTGAGCCGCCGCACTGGTTCGTTCCGAGGGCGCTGCGCGGCAAGGAGCCGCAGCGCGACCTCATGTTCGCCGTCGTGGGCGCGGTCGCTGACGGAGTCGCGCACCACGGCAACGACAGCCCGGCCGAAGGCCGCCACCCGGCAGCGCGGATCGACAGCGCCAGGCTTGGCTGGTGGCACAAGGGGGCCACACCGCGCGGGCCTGTTTGGGGTGTGCTGGATCACGGGTACGAACTAGGCATGGACTCGTCGCACACGATGGAGAACATGTCCGCGAACGTCGACAAGCAGCTCCACCAGGTGGAGGGCAGACTCGTCGAGCGGTTCGGCCCGGAGCGCGCCGACGACGTCCGCTCGGCGCTCTCGGCGGAGCGCGACCGGTTCGACGGGGCGAGGGTGACCGCGTTCGTCCCGATCCTCATCGAGCGACACGCCAGACGGCGGCTCGAGCGACAGGGCTGAGCACCGGAGGACGCCGGGGCCCGACCTGGCCCCGGCGTCGTCCTCGGGTCATTTGACGACCGCGACGCCTATCGGCGTGGTGCGCAGGTGGGAGACCACCGAGAGCCTGCGTAACCAGGTCGACGCGGTCGAGGACACCGGGCGCTGAGCAGGTCGATTTTGCCGACGGTGCCCCCAATGGCGCCGTTGTCCGGGTTCAGCCGCAGGTTGCGGCCGCGGTCGGTCACTAGGCGGATACGGTCCACCGAGGGACTAAGTCCAGGCCCACGGCCTCGCCGGAGGGCGCGACAGGCGCGCCCACGGCCAAGGCTTGCCGCTGCTGGCATCCACTGTGTACAGCTGGCCCTTCACGCAGATGGCGTAGACGCCGCCGGTGGCAGGCCGCACGTCCATTCCCACCAGCCTGTCGCCCGCCGCGAGCCCGGTGACCCGGACCCGGCGCTCGACCTTGCCGAGTCGGTCGCCGTCGTGCCTGCTCAACACCCCGTCGGCGCCGAGCACCAGTAGGTCCGGCCCCTTTTCGGTGGCCGCCGCCCCGGCCTCGGCGATCGTGGCGATGAGGCCCCTCATCGAGGTGCGCGTGGTTCTCGTTCGGTCGGTGACAGACGGGCCAGGCGATCGCCCTGCGACAGCCCTGGCTTCGCTACCAGCTCTCGCCCACCCCCGCATCGCGCCCGTGGAGCCAGTCTCCGTCACGGCCCAATCGGGGGACCTGCGCGTCACCGCCGACCTGATCGCTCACACGTGGGGCCCCGAGATCAAGCTGATGGGCTCCGACTTCACCCCGGCCCCCTCCGCGTCCCCGCCCGCCACGTCGATATCGTGCGGTTCCGCGCTTGGCATCTCCGCCGACGGAAGGGACAAGGGGCAGTGGCTGTGCGTCTGCTGGCGAGGACCCTGCGCGGGCTGGAGGACGTCGCCGCCGGGGAACTGGCCGAGCGCGGCCTCGGCGAGGTCCAGAGCAGCCGCCACCGCGAGGTGTGGTTCACCGCCGCCCGCCCGGACCCCCGCCTGCTGGACCTGCGCACGGTCGACGACCTGTTCCTGCTGGCCCGCGTGCTGGAGGACGTCGGGCACACCAAGGCGGAGCTGGGCAAGTTCACCGAGGCAGCCCGATCCCTCGACCTGGACGCCCTGCTGCGACGACGACTCGGGTGCGGCGGCCCACCCGGCGCGACCGGCGTGGACGTCGCCGCGTCCTTCCTGGGCAAACGCAACTACAACCGCTACGACGTCGAAGACGCCATCGGCCCCGAGATCGCGACCGCGATCGGCCTGCCCTATCACTCCCGACGCGGTGGCCAGGCACCACCACCGCGCACACTGTCGTTCCGCGTCACCATCGAAGGCGACCGCGCCACACTGGCCCTCCGCATCGGCGACCAGCCACTGCACCGCAGGAGCTACAAGCAGACCTCCACACCGGGCACCCTGCACCCCCCGCTGGCCGCCGCCATGGCACTGCTGGCAGGCATCACCCCCACCGACACCGTGCTCGACCCCTGCTGTGGCACCGGCACGATCATCATCGAGATCGCGGCCCTGACCCCCGACGCCCGCCTGCTCGGCGCCGACCACGACCCCCGCCCCCTGTCCGCGGCCACGGCCAACGCCGCCCTGACCGCCACCACGGCCACCTGGGTGCGGTCCGACGCGGCAAGGTTGCCCCTCGGCCTGGGGACGGTCGACCGGGTTGTCAGCAACCCGCCCTGGGACCGCCAGGTGCCCGCCCAGGCCGCGCTGGCGGCGCGTCCGGACCGGCTCTTCCGGGAGATTCGGCGGGTGCTGGCCGGTACGGGACCGGTGGTGTTGCTGCTGCACGAGGCCGAGGCCCAGCTCGCCTCAGCGGCGTCCGCTGGTCTGCGGGTCCACGACCTGCGCCCGCTGAGCCTGTTCGGCGCCCACCCGTCGATCGTGACGCTCACCGCGTAGCCGAGCCGGTCGACACGAACGTCGTCGGCGGCGCGACGAACGGCAGGTTTCGCGAGGCGGTTTCCGAGGCACTCCTCCTGTATCGGCACGGGAGGAGTCATCGTGATCGCAATGGAGCGGCAGGACTCAGGCGCGGCGGTCGTGCGGGTGGTGGGAACCGGGGTGGACCTGGTCGACGCGGCCGCGGTGCTCGACCCCGGCGACGTGCTGGTGGTGAACCTGGTCAGAGGGCCCGTTGGCGCGCGGACGGCGAGGGATGTGCTCGACGCGGCTGAGGTGTTGGCTAAGCGGGGAATCGCCCTTGTGGTGGCGGCGCGGGGTGAGCTAGCGGAGGTTTTGGAACGGCGAGGGGCCCTGGTGAGGTCGTCCGTCGCTGAGGCGGCTGGCGCGGCTATGGGGGCAGTGAGCGGGACCATCGCAGCGTGAGGGAGTGAAACGCAGGCCCGCAGGCGGGTGAGGTGGGTCTGGCGGGCTGGCGCGGCCACCTCGGTGGTGCTGACGGTCGGGCCCGCTGTCCACCGAGCCTTTCCACTGTGTTCAGCCGGTCCCAGGCAGGGTTACTCGTTGAGCTTCTTGGCGCTGAGCGTGATGGTCGTGGTGCAGTCGACGACTTGACCCGCTGCGACGCTCTGGGCGGTTGTGCGCCAGTTGCGGTCCAGGGCCAGGATGCGGCCCTGCCCGGTCGCGTCCTCCTCAAGCAGGATGTAGAGACCTGCGGCCTGCATGGCGTCCTGGGCGTTCTGGTGGACCATGCCCACCACGTTCGGGACAGTGCACGTCGTCGGCGCGTCGACCGGGCCCGGGGGCGCGGTCACCGTGGTGAGCGCGCAAGGTGATTCTCCCTGTTGTGGTTCACAGGGCCAGTCGCCGCGTTGCTGATCTTCGTTACCGGGAGTGGTCAGGGATCGGACTCGGCGCGCATCACCTCGTCAGCGGCGGGTCCACGAACGCCATCGCAACACCACTGGGTGCACGATCACGACGTCCTGGGGTTCGCGGAGCAACGAGCCCGCTCCGCGAACCCCGGGTCGGGTTGTGACTAGCTCGTGGCCAGGCCCGGGGCCACCAGGGCCATGAAGTGGTCCATGTCCGCCTGCAGGCACGGGGTCGAGCTGTGCTTGCCCGTGCAGCCCGGCGCCCACGCCGACCCGTCGCCGTAGTTGACGAAGGTGTGGGGGATACCGGCGTTGGTGAGGAACGACGAGGTCACCGCGGCGGTCGCGAGGGCGCGGTTCTCGATGACGGCCTGGACCGGGTTGACGGTCAGGTCCGCACCGTCACCGGAGTACATGGCCACCCCCATGCCGCGCAGCGGCTCGACGTTCTGAGCCGGGCTCTTGGCGTTCCACGTGACGTCGAGCGGCCAGACGGGCGCGCCGAAGATGGCGTCCGGGGCCACCGTCGGGGTGCCGTACGCGGCCAGTTGGGTGGTGCTGACCACGGCGGCGCGCATCTCCTGGTTGAGCAGGTCCAGGCCGCCGGAGAAGCTGCCGACGTAGCTGAACAGCTCGGGGCGCTGCTCGGCGTAGTGGAACGCGCCGAAGCCGCCCATCGAGTGCCCGGAGATGACCCGGCCCTGGCGCGTGGCCACGGTCGACAGGTTCGCGTCGATGAACGGGATCATCTGGTCGAGGTGGAAGTTCTGCCAGTTCTGCGGGGCCAGCGACCCGGGGAACTTCCAGTTGGTGTACCAGCTCCGGCCGCCGCCGTTCGGGGTGACGGTGATGACCGGGATGTCCTCGGTGGAGTTCTCGGCCAGCGTCCAGTTCCGCGAAGCCTGGGGCTGGTCACCGCCGCCGTGCAGCGTGTAGTGCACCGGGTAGTTGACGGCCGGGTCGTAGTCGACGGGCAGGGTGACCAGGACGACGTGCTCGCCGGACACCTGACCCGGCAGCACCTGGTAGGTCGGGACCTCGGGGGTCGTCACCGTGAAGGTGAACGACCGCTCACTGCCCTGCACCCACGTCGGACCGTCGATCACGGTCAGCCCCTGACCGCTTGTGAGCGTGGGCAGGGTGGTCTCCGCCTGCGCGGCAGGTGCGCTGACCCCTGCCAGCACGACCACTGCCGTTGCGACGAGCGATGCTGTGCGTCTCATGTGCGTTGTCCTCATTTTCCCTGGTGGTGTCCCGCGACCCTAGTGCCGAACGCCGGTCGCCCAACCGCCGTTGGCCGCGTCCGGCCATACCTGAGACCGCGTCGATAATCCGGTCGAGCGCACCAGGCAGACCACCCCGCCGGAATGCCGTAAACGCTCGATGCATTACTGCCAGGCTTTCAGTGATTGCCTGCCGCAGTGATCGCGATACCGCTCAGAACAGGGTCGCGGGCTCAACCGGCTCGGGCTCGGGCAGTGCGTCGAGGCCGGGCACGAGCGCCCGCACATCGTCGTGGAACCGGCGGGCGAGCGCGGGCGCGTCGTCGTTGTCGGGGGTGTGCAAGAAAACCGTCGGCGACCGGCCCTCGCGCAACCATCCGGCGACCACCGCGGTCCACGGCCGCCACCCCTCGACCGTCTCTTCAACCGAGTCCCGCCCCAGGTACCGGACGATCGGCTGATCGGTCAGCGCCCGCGTCCGCCGTGGCAGCCGCGGCTTCTTGGCCCAGGCGTCCTGCGCGGCCTCGCTGGTCGGCGGGCTCTGGAAGAAGACCGTGGTGTCGAACGGCACCCACTCGGCACCCGCGCCAGCGAGCGCCCCCTCCAGCAGCGACGTCGAGCGGGCGTCGGTGAAGTACCCGGGATGGCGCACCTCCACCGCACGCCTGCGGTCAGCGGGGAGCCTGCGCAGAAACCGGCCGAGGACGTCGACGTCCGAGGGGCCGAATGAGCCGGGCAGTTGGGTCCACAGGACCGCCCGCTCCCCGAGGGGCTCGATCGCGTCCAGGAACGCCCGCATCTCGGCCTCGACACCGACCAACCGGCGCTCGTGCGTGACGACCTTGGGCAGCTTGACCACGAACCGGAAGCCGGGACCGGTCTGCTGAGCCCAAGTCTCGACGGTCTTCCGGGCGGGGGTCGCGTAGAAGGTGGTGTTGCCCTCAACCGCGTCGCACCAACCGGCATAGGCCCGCAGACGCTCCTTGGCAGGCAGCGACTGCGGCAGGAACCGCCCGGCCCACGCCTTGTGGGTCCACATCGCGCAACCGACACGAAGACGCGCCACTCCGTCAGCTCCCTTCGATCATGGGCAAAGATAGCTCGTCGACGATATGGCGGCAGCCGAACATCCGCCGCTGCTCACGCACAAGAGCGAACCGCACGGGCGAACCAGTGCCTCTGTGCCCCGCAAGACACCAACCGAACAGGACTGACCTGGGGATTGCGTCGCGCAAACTATGCCGACCTCGTAGGGGGCGAGGTGTGACCTGCGAAAACGCTGCATGTCGTCGGGCCCGGAGGGTGTCCTCTCTGCGGTCGCCCTCTCGGAGCAGAAGTACGTTCGTACAGGTCTCGGAAACTTCGACCCTCGACAACGGTCGTATCGCCGTGCCTGGCCAGCCGCTTCCGGACCGGCTACTTCTTGGTCCAAACTGTGGCGTGGGCCCGGATTTCGCTGCCCGAGGTGAGCACTTCGAGCCGGAAGATCCGGCCTTCGGGCGTGCGGCCACAGACGATACTGCCCTTGACCAGGTCGTCCACCTGGTTGAAGCCAGCCTCCGACACCTGCGCGGCGCACTGCTCCTTGTCCGGCGAACCCGACCCCGGCCACTCTGCCAAGACGTGTTTCCCGGTCACGTAAAGCATCTCGCCAGCGAGCGCCTGGATCTTCTCCGACTCGACCTTGCGCGGTGGGACGGAGTCCAGGTTCCACTCGCCGAAGATGATTTCCTCGTCGAGCTGGACGCCCGCTGGCAGCGGTTTTGCCTGGGTCGTCTGCTGCGCGGCTTGAGCTGTGCTTGTGCCGCTGGTCGTGGACACGGCGGTCGCGGTGGTGACCGCCGTTGGCGTCGTCTCGGCGCCCGTCCCCTTGTCCACCAGAAACACGGCCAGGCCGACCAGCGCCGTGATCAGCGCGGCGATCGCACTAATCATGCCGGCGCTGTCCTTGAACCGGCCGCCGCGCTGAGACTCGTTGTTCGCCACGGCGGGTGAGTGTACTGGTTCGCTGCGTGACGCACGGGCGGTTCGCCGGGATCTGCTCGGGGGACCGCCAGGATACGGGCGGACCTGCCGGGTGGGTCGTCAGAACAGTAGGCCAAGCCCGTTCCGGAGGCGTGACGAGTCGCTGGATGGCTGATGCGGTCCAGCCTGGGCGGACGGTTCTGGTTCGGGGACCTGCCCAAGGCGGACCTGGGCGCGGGCCTCCAGTCGACGTCGACGGCGTCGAACTGGGGGCGGCCCGACTCGGCCACCGGGTCAAGTGTGCGCGGAAACTGCGGCTTCCGTGATAGTTGACCACTGCTGGTAGTGCTTCTTTCCGGTGTGGTTGATCGTTGGCCTTGGTGCCTCGCTTGGCGACGGTTCAAGGCGGTGTGGGGTGTCGGGGTGGTCGGGCGGGCGGAGCGGTGTTGTGCCGCGTTGGGCATGGTGCATGTCCTGGGTGGTGGCGCGGCGCGACTCGCGAAGGGTGGCTTGCGGATGGGCCGATGATCGGTATATACCGTTCCTGTGACCAACGCTTTGCGGGAACCCACGTTCCTGATACTCACCGCGCTTGCCGAGGAGCCCCGGCATGGCTACGGGATCCTGCGTGATGTCGAGCAGATCTCCGGGGGGCGGGTGCGGCTGCGGGCGGGCACCCTCTACACCGCGCTTGACCGGTTGACCTCGGACGAGTGGGTGGCCGTCGATCGGGAAGAGGTGGTCGACAGCAGGCTCAGGCGGTACTACCGCCTGACCGACTCGGGGGCGGCCAGGCTGGCGGAGGAGATCAAACGGGTGCGAGCCACTACCCGTGTCGCGGAAACACGTCTGCGTGCACGGCTCATCGGAGGAACGGCGTGAGCGAACTCGAGAAGCGGTACCAGCGGCTGCTGAGCCTCTACCCGCGGGACCACCGCGAACAGCACGGCGACGAGATGCTCGGCGTGCTGATCGCCGACGCGGGTGACCGGACAGCCCCAGGCTGGCGGGACACCGCCGACCTGCTGTGGGGCGCGTTCCGGTTGCACGTACGGCGTCTGCTCGCGGCCGACGTGCTGGCGATCGTCAGCCTGCTCGGCCCGATCGCGGTCCTGGCGGGTGCGGCCACGAGCCTGCACGAGCTGGCCTGGTGGGTTCAGGCGGGCTCGGTGCCGCGGTTCGAGCAGCTCCCCGACGCGCCGGTGTGGTTCGTCTGGCTCGGGGTCGCGATCCTTGCCATGGCCGGGAAACGCAGGGCGGCCGCGATTGGCGCCTGGGTGGCCACCGCTGGGCTGATCGTGGTCCTCCAGCTGCCGTTCGCGGGCTGGCAGTGGTTCACGGACAAGGCGGGCTGGGTGCTGCTCAGCGCGGTCACGGCTTTCGCGCTCTCCATGTCGGACGGGCGCAAGGCCCGGGGCTGGCCCGCGATCGGCACCATGGCCGCGACGGTCCTGGTGATCGTGGGGCTCGGGGTATTCGGCCACCGGGACGAGATCGCCGAGTACGCGGCGCTCGCCGTCCTGTTCGCCGGTGCGGTGCTGGCCGCCGGCATCAGGTCCGCCACCGGATGGCGGGCCGCGCTGGTGCTCTCGACGCCGGTCGCGACCGCGTTGCTCGCCCGGCTCGTGCACGCCGTGCACGACGGGCCGATCAACGACACGGTCTCCACGCTGATCTTCTTCGGCGCACCGCTGGTGTTCCTGGTCGCCATCGGCGGGCTGGTGCGACTGCCCCGGCGCACGAGCGTCAGCTAGTGGCGCGTCTCGGAGGGTTGATCCGGTAATCGGTCCTGTGGGGTGATCGGTCAGGCTGGTCCCGCATGTCGAGTGCGGGAGGTGGTCGTGGCTCGTCGACCGAGCGTGTTCGTGAGGCACTTGTCGATGGAGGAGGGCCGGAAGCTTCAGCGGGTCACCAGGACCGCGAAGTACCCGGTGCGGTTGCGGCGGGCCGCCGTGGTGCTGATGTCCGGCCAGGGCCAGGCGGTCCGGGACATCACCTCGTTGATGCAGGTCAGTGAGGATTGCGTGCGGGATGTGATCCACGCGTTCAACGAGCGGGGGTTCGCGGCGCTGGACCCAGAATGGAGCGGCGGGCGGAGTCGGACGATCGGTGAGGCGATCCGTGAACGGATCTGCCTGATCGCCCGGACCTCGCCCGCCGACTGGGGCATCACCGCGTTTTCCACCTGGTCGCTGGCGAGGCTGCGCGAGCACCTGCTCGATCGCGGCACCGTCGCCACGGTCAGCCGGGAAACGCTGCGGCGCGTCCTGCGCGACGCCAGCGTTTCCTGGCAGGCCACCACCACCTGGAAAGCGTCCACCGACCCGGACTTTCTCGCGAAGATGCACCGGATCCTCGACCTCTACGACCACCCTCCCCACAACGGACGCGTAATCTGCCTGGACGAGTTCGGTCCCCTGAACCTGGTGCCACGCAAGGCAAAGGCCTGGCGACCCGCCGCGCCGATTACGGGCCACCTACAACCGTCGGCACGGCGTGATGCACATGCTCGCCGCGCTGGACCTGGCCACCGGGAAGATCCTCTACCGGATCCGCCGCCGCAAACGGCACCGCGAGTCCCTCGACCTGCTCAAAGCCCTCCGCGCCCGCTGGCCCGGTCAAAAGCTCTACCCGGTCATGGACAACTTCTCCCCGCATCGACCCGCAATTGGGCCGCCGACAACGACGCCGAGTTGGGCTGATTTGGCGGAACCGAGCGTCAATTGTGTGCGTGCACGTTTGATCGGGAAGGGTGGGTTAAGGATGGCGGTTGGACGGGATTCAGTGTCGAGGATTGGGCGTCCACGGATCGTTGCTCTGGCGTATCCCGGGAGCGAAGGTGATGTCCCTGGCTCGGGGTTTCCGTTCGGGATGCCGTTGGCGTTGCAGGGCAAAGAGGTGCGGGTTGCGTGGGGTGAGTCGGACCTCGACGGAGGAGCATCAGGACCCGTGGCAGTCGTTGATGCGCCAGTTGGAGCGGGCCGAGGTTCCGGTTTTGGCGTCGAATGAGCCGATCATGATGGCCGTACGGCTACCGGGCGAAGGTGCTGAGGCATCCGAACGCGGCGAAGGCCGAGAAGGGTTTGACGAAGCCGGATGGTGGTTGCGGTGAGGCGGTGGCCTTGATGGCCCAGTGGCGTCATCACGAGGGGCTTGGGTTCGACGCGATCGCTCAGCGCCTCAACGCCCAGTGACCAGCCACAAAGTTTCCGGTCAACGATCTAGGTGCCAGCGCCGCTGTCGAGGAGCCAGTGGTAGCGCATGCGCATCGCGCGCTCGACGGCGGCGACCGCGGCGCCGACACCGAGTGTCAGGTTGAGCCACGGCGGCAGCCGCAACGGCGACTCGAACGTGCCCAGCGTGGCGGCGATCGACGGGATCTGGGAGATCGGTTCTGCGATCTGCAGCAGGTTCAATCCGACGCCGACGAGCAGCATCAGGATCGAGACGGCGCCGATGAGCCCGCTCGCGGCGGGATGCTCGCGCGCAAAGCGCATGCGTCGTCCCTCGGCGGATCGCGGGTCGGGCACGAGACGCTGCACCGTGCCGTCGTCGCCGACGAAGTGGCAGCGGCGCATGCCTGCCTCGCTCTTGTGGACCTCGATGTGACCGCCCGCGACCGGGAAGCGCGCGGGCAGCTTCGACTCCAGCCGGAGGCGGCCGTCGAGGTAGAGCCCGGCTCGCACCACGCCCGACTGGGCGTCCCCGCCATGCTTGACCTCGACCGTGTGCACGACCGGACGTCCGTGGACCGGGAGGGTGATCGACAACACCGAGCGCCGCACCATCTGCCACCAGCGGAAGGGCTTGAGCGCCCGCCCGTCGCCCGGCTTCGCACGCTTGGCCAGCCTGCGTTCGTTCCAGCTCGCGCTCATTGCCCCTGATCCTCTCCGCGGTCGGCCGCGCTGTGTCGAGTGGCTCGCTGCCGCCGATTCCGACGGGGTGTCACCGCTCGTCCGATGTCGTGCTGGCGAGCGTGCCAACCTTCGGCCCGCCTGCGCGCGTACCGCGTGTCGGCCCCCCGTTCCCGGGTGTGCGCGCGGGGTGGGTCCTGCGGGTCATCCACCAGACGATGGCGGTGATGACGACCAGCGTCGTGCTGGGGACGAGGTTCGCCCACGAACCGACCGCCTCCGACCGGGCCGCGAGCTCGGCGCCCACGTCGACGTGCAGGGTCGTGCCGAGCACGAGGAACGACACGTTGTAGACGCCGTGCAGGACGACCGCGACTTCCAGTCCGCCCGTGCGCCAGGTGACGACCGCCATCGACGAGAACAGCACGAGGTAGGAGGCGAACAGGAACGGGTCGAGCGTTCCGTGCGCGAGCGAGAACAGCACGGTCGTCACGACGATGCCGAGGACCGCGCCGGACCGGGCCCCGCGGGTCCAGCCCCCGAGCACACGAAACATCAGGCCACGGAACCCGTACTCCTCTCCCGCCGCGCCGAGAGGGGTCAGCAGCATTCCGATAGCGAAGAACCAGACCAGGTCAGCGGTCGTCCACGGAGCGGGGTCGCTGCCACCCAGCGACCCAACCGCGATCACGAGCAGGAGGGGCGGGCCGAACACCAGCAGCGCGCGGCCGAGGACGCCGAACCGGAACCGCCCCGCCACCGAGTGCAGCGACCTCGCGGGCACGCCGTAGAGCACACGCTGCACCAGCATGCTGTACGGGATCAACGCGGCCAGCGCCAGCGCACCCGCGGCCTGACGTAGCGGCGTCGAGGGCCCGGAACGTGCGAACAGTTCGGCGTCGACGACCTCCGAGAGACGTTGGAACAGGACCGCGAACCCGACGAACCCGGCCACCAGCAGCACGATCGCGACAATCCCGCGCAGGACGCGTCGCTTCTCGGTCGCGTAGACCCGGTGGTACTCGAGGCCCGCGGGCACCGCGGGCATCCACACGGGGCGGTCACCTCGTAAGAGCCAGGGACTGTGGTCGGTGACCGTCATTGTCTACTCCTCGTCGTCCTGATGTGTGACCGTCTAGGGCTATCACACTGTGCTAGTTTCTTCACAGTAGCACAGTGTGCTAATAAGGGTCGGAGCGACCGCCGGATGAAGTGAGCGAACCGATGCCACACAACACGCGAGACAAGATCCTGATTGCCGCGGCGACCATGCTCGGCGAGGATCCGACGGCCAGGCTGAGCGTGCGCGCGGTCGCCGCACGCGCCGATGTGAGCACTGGGTCGCTGCGACACTTCTTCCCGACGCAGCGGGAGCTGCTCGACACCGTGGTCGCAGGCATCTACGACGTCGACCTGCCCGACGACCCGATGCAGGACACCGCGCGCACTCCTGACAAACGGCTCGTGGCGTGCCTGCGGCTGCTGATGTCGCAGGTGGGGACGGGCGATCAGGCACGCGAATACTGGCGCGCGCAGCACGACGCCTACATCGCATCACCCCCCTCCGAGGGCGCCACCCATGCTTTCCTGGCCCTCGAACGCCTTGCCGTGCACCGCATCGAGAAGTGGTTGGCCGTCCTCCACGAGGAGGGCGCGCTCGCCCCCGGCGCGCTCGAACACCAGGCCCGCTTCCTTCTCACCGTCGTCACCGGCCTGCTGACCGAACGTGCACTTCCCGGCGACCAGGCACGGCTCGAGTTGGAGGCGCACACGCTCGCGACCGCCGCCTCGGCCGTGCTCCAGCCGGCGTCGGATCCCGTCTGACGCCCCCGGCGGTGCCTAATGACACGATCCGGACAAGAAGACCCTGTCAGCAACAGGCGTTGAGCAGAGAGCCGTCCACAGCCATCGCCGCCTCGAACCGGGCCAGCTCCTCCTGGGCCGGCGCCCTCATGCGAGTTCCCGACCCGGGAGAAGTGGCGGGCGCTTGCGCCTCCCTCGGATGCGCGGCCCGCCACCGCTGGCCGACAGGGTGGCATCGGCTTGTGGTGGCGCGTGATGATCAGCCCAATCCCGGCATCCCGATCGAGCAGCTACCCGTCACCAGAACTCTCACACCCCGTACACCCCCGGTCTGATGCACACGACAATGCTGACTACGCCCGCGACCTCTTGAGCGGAGCGTGCAGCACCACCGCGACAGCGCTTCTCCGACCAGCCGATCGAACAACGCCCAGTTCACCGCCGCGTCCCTTTCGCCGGTCGAACCACCCGCTCAAGGACACACGCCACCCGGCAAGCGGAATGGCAGTGAGAAGAGCGGACCAGCACGGGGCCTCGACGAAACTGAAACGCCCGGACGGGCGCGTTCAGCCCGTCGAGGCCGCGCGCTGAGCGCTCTATTGGTCACACTGCGTTCTCCGCGCTGCGGCACGGAAGACCGGCAAGTGGGTCACAGGACGCAGCGGGCGCCCCCGGGCGGTGTCTTCAGATCGACCAGGTAGCCGAGCGCGATGTCGTTGATGCAGGCGTTTTCACCGGTCAGTGAGACGCCGTGCTGCGCGCCGTCCACGGTCAGCAGGCTGCCGCCGAGCGCTTCGGCCAGGTCGACCCCTGCCTGGTACGGAGTGGCGACATCCCCGGTGGTCGACACCGTCAGCGTCGGAGGCACGCCTGCGACGTCGTCGGAGAGCCAGGGGCGGGTCCTGGACGGCGGCTTCGGCCATGCCGCGCACAGGTGGTGGGCCTGCCGCACCGGCCTGCCGTTGTCCATGAACGGTGCCGCTTCGCGCATCCGGCGGTTCGCCTCGGTCTGCTCGGCCGGTGTGCGGCGGGGCCAGTCCATGCACCGAGTCGCGAGGTAGCTGTCGCCGGTACCGTTGTAGGTGCCGTCCGGTTGGCGGCCTGCCATCTGGTCGCGCAGCGCGAGCAGGGTGTCGCCCCTGCCCGCGGCCAGCTCGGTGAGCCCGTCGATGAGTCGGGGAACCAGAGCCTTGGCGCGCATCCCGGCCAGCACAGCGAGGACGGCGTCGTTGTGGCCGAGGCCGCGGCCGTCGGCGGTCCGCGCGGGCCGGTCGATCAATGGCCGCGCCAACGCCTGGAACCTCTCGGTCGCGCGAGCCGGATCGGTCCCCAGTGGACAGTTGGCGTCCTGTGCGCATTCCTCGGCCAGTCGGTCGAAGCCCTTCTGGCTTGCCGCGGCCTGCGCGGTGTGCAGCTCGTCGCGGGTTGTGTCGGGGGCGACCGCACCGTCGAGGACCAGTGCCCGCACGTTCTCCGGGAACGTCTCCGCGTAGACTCCGCCCAGTTCGGTCCCGTAGCTCAAGCCGAAGTAAGTCAGCTTCTCGTCGCCGAGGGCGGCCCGCAGCACGTCCATGTCCCGCGCGATCTCCCTGGTGCTGACACTGGTGAGCGCGCCCTCGCCGCCCGCGCTCTCCGCGCACCGCCGCATGATTTCCCTGGCATGCTGTCCGCTGGTGGCGCTGTCGACGTCCATCGGGTTGTCGATGCCCGCGGCGCGAGCTTCGTTGTCGGCATCGGAGAAGCAGTCCAACTGGGGCCACGAGGCGCCAACACCGCGGGGGTCGAACCCGATGATGTCGAACCGCTGCCCGAGCGCTCCTTCGGTCCACAGCGGATTCGTCGAGGCCATGGTGGCGACGAAGTTCATCCCCGAGCCGCCGGGGCCACCCGGGTTGACCAGCAGCGACCCGATCTTCTCGCCACTGGCTGGGACCCGCAGCAGGGCGACCTCACCGCGAGCCCCGCCCGGGTTGTCGTAGTCCACGGGGACCTGCACCCGCGCGCAGTCCAGGCGCTCGTTCGCGAACAGCTTCTCGTCGACGGGCGTCGTCGCGAAAGGACCGCACGGTTCGAACGTCACCTGCTGGTTGTGAAATTTGGTCAGGTCCGGTGGTGGCGCGCCGGGCGGGGGTGGTGTGGTGCAGGCGCCCGTGAAGGCCAGCGACGCGGCTCCCACGACCAGCAATCTTGAGCGCGTACGGAACACAGGAACTCCTTGGTAGAGGTGCATTTGCCGCATTGACGCTAGGACCGCCGGTCGCGCCGGCGGATCCGTCGCCGGGCTCGGACCGCCCAACCGAAGTCGGAGCCGCACCTCCGTCTTCGGTGGGAGGCGGCGGGGCGGAGGCCTGTCTAGGCTCGACACTGTGAACGACACAGCGGATAGCGGGCGCCGGGACCGGGTCGCCGACGGTGGGTTGTTCGTGTTCGCGGTCCTGGCCGGGATCGCACTGGTGCTCTTCCGGCGGGAGATCGGGCCGATGGTGCCCGGCTGGATCATGACCGCCGACATCGTCGCCGGGGCGCTCGGCTGCCTCGCGCTCTGGTGGCGACGCCGTTACCCGGTGGTGCTGGCCATCGTGCTGGTGCTGCTGACCACCTTCTCCGAGACTGCCTCAGTCGCGGCGCTGGTTCTGTTGTTCACCGTGGCGCTCCGCCGCTCGACGTGGGCGGTCGTGCTGCTCGCCGTGGGCAGCGTGCTCACCCACACGGTTTATCAGGTGGTGCGGCCGGAACCCATGCTGTCGACGTGGATGTTCGTCTCGTGGATCCTGCTGGTGCACGTCGCTGTCGTCGCGGGGGGTCTGCTGCGGCGCGGCCGCCGCCAGCTTGTCGCGTCGCTGCGCGAACGGGCCGTGGCCGCCGAGGTCGAAGCTCGGCTGCGCACCGAGCACGCCAGGCTCGAAGCCCGTGAGGCACTGGCCAGGGAGATGCACGACGTGCTCGGCCACCGGCTGTCCCTGCTCGCCATCAACGCGGGCGCCCTGGCCTACCACCGCGCCGCCACGGCCGAGGACGCCCGGCGGGCCGCGGAACTGATCCGGGAGAGCGCCCACCGCGCGCTCCAGGACCTGCGCGAGGTCATCTCGGTGCTGCGCGCGCCAGACGGTGATGTGCCGCTGCCCGGCGTCACCGACATCGCCGAACTCGTCGAGGAGACCACCCGCTCCGGCGCCGACGTGCGGTTGCGCGACGAACCGGGCGTGAGCACGGGCGCCCTCGCGGTGCCCGCAGCGGTGAGCCGCACCCTGTACCGATTCGTGCAAGAAGGCCTGACCAACGCGCGCAAGCACGCCCCTGCCGCCCCGGTCGCCGTCACGATCACCGCCGAACCCGGCGCGCACCTGAGCGCGGAGGTCGTCAACGAGGCGCCACCCGGGCATCCCGTGGCAGCGCCGCCCGGCTCCGGGGCGGGCCTGCGCGGCCTGGCCGAACGGGTCACGCTCCTCGGCGGCGACCTCCAGCACGGCCCCACCCGCACCGGCGGCTGGCGGCTGGAAGTCCGGCTACCGTGGCCGACGTGACTAACGAGGCGCCTGGCGGCGACCGCACCATCGACGTGCTCATCGCCGACGACGACCCGGTCGTGCGCTTCGGGCTGACCATGATGCTGGGTGGCGCCCCCGATCTGCGGGTGGTCGCCGAGGCGACCGACGGCGCGGAGGCGATCGAGCTGGCCTGCCGCCACGCCCCCGACGTGGTCCTGATGGACATCCGCATGCCCGGCACCGACGGCATCACTGCCACCGAGACCCTCCTCGCCCGCGACGACGCGCCCAAGGTGGTCGTGCTCACCACTTTCGACTCCGACGCCCACGTACTGCGCGCTCTGCGCGCGGGCGCGGCAGGGTTCCTGCTCAAGGAAACCCCGCCGGAGGAACTCGTCGTCGCCATCCGCCAGGCCGCAGAGGGACGGCCCGTGCTCTCACCCGAGGTCACCCGCCGTCTCATCGACCGCGTCGCAGGCGCGGGCCCCGGACGCGACGCTCGCGCCGAAGCCGCGCGCAAGCGCCTGGACTCTCTCGCCCCGCGGGAACGCACCGTGGCCATCGATGTCGGCGCCGGGCGCTCCAACGCCGAGATCGCCGCCCGCCACCACCTGGGCCTGGCCACCGTCAAAACGCACGTCTCGGCCATCCTCACCAAGCTGGACCTCGACAACCGCGTCCACATCGCACTGCTCGTCCACGACGCCGACCTCGATCCCCAAGCGTGAGCCGACCGCTCCCAGAACGCGCGCTCATGCCGCGAGGCGCTCGAATCGGAGATCGCGGGCACCTGTGGACACCCACCCGTCCCACCGAGCGGACGTCAAGTTCGACACGTGCCCATTTAGCGCGGGCGGCCGGGCCACCGAAGCGGCCAACGCGAGGCCGTAACCCCGGTACGAGACCAACGGGAATGGCTCCGACCTGGGGATTGGCGGTCGCGCCTCCACGCTGACCGCGCAGGAGGAACAGGACCGACCTGGGGAAACGCTTGATCATAGCCGGTGCCCCCGGTGCGACTCGAACGCACACTGGACGGATTTTGAGTCCGCTGCCTCTGCCGATTGGGCTACGGGGGCCTAGGCGGACCAGGATACGGGATGGGGCGATCTTGGGTCGCGCGGGGGAGCGGTGTAGGCGCGATCACGTCTTCGAGGCGGTGGCGGTGAGGGGGCTGGCTGTAAGCTGCAAGCTCCGATTTCGCAGGCACCAACCCCCAGGAGGACCCGGGTGAGCGACCTGGCTGCCGAGGCCCAGTCCGGCCCCGCACCCCGCCGTGTTCTCGTCGCCGAGGACGAGGCGTTGATCCGCCTCGACCTGGTGGAGATGCTGCGGGAAGAGGGATATGAGGTCGCGGGGGAGGCCGGGGACGGGGAGCAGGCGGTGAAGTTGGCTGGGGAGTTGCGGCCCGATCTGGTGATCCTCGACGTGAAGATGCCGAAGATGGATGGGATCGAGGCGGCGACCTCGATCGCCAAGGAGCGGATCGCGCCGGTGGTGATGCTCACCGCCTTCTCGCAGCGGGACCTGGTGGAGCGGGCTCGGGACGCGGGGGCGATGGCGTACCTGGTGAAGCCGTTCGCCAAGCACGACCTGGTGCCTGCGATCGAGTTGGCGGTGAGCCGGTTCTCGGAGCTGCAGGCCCTGGAGAACGAGGTGGCGGGGCTCAACGAGCGGCTGGAGACGCGCAAGGTCATCGAGCGGGCCAAGGGGCTGCTGATGACCAAGCAGGCGCTGTCCGAGCCGGAGGCGTTCCGCTGGATCCAGCGCACGGCGATGGACCGGCGGACGACCATGAAGGCGGTCGCCGAGGCTGTCGTGGAGAACATCACCTGAGTTCGGAGTCGGTCGCTCCGTCGTCTACTCCGGACACGGTGCGGTGGGCCTCGTGCCTGTCTGGGGGCGGGATCGCCCTGGTGGGTAGTTCGAGCTGGGCGGTGATCACGGCTTTGCCCTGGGCGGCGGTGGGGTGAAACACGGGGTAGAAGGTGTGTCCCATCTGGGTGGGGACGGGGAGGTCGGTCACAACCGCACCATCGACCAGTGCGGGTACGGGCGGGCTGGGCAGCGCAGATGAGTTCCTGCCCGAGTCGCACATCCAGCGTGCCCGGGTCGAGCCCGCCGCTCACGGTCGGCGGCTCCGCGAAACCGGCCCGATGCCGTCGTGCTCAGCGAACCCCGCCTCCGGGTCTGTGACCACCGCCAGGTGAACCCCGTGCCCTGCGCCTGTCGGCGTATTGGCTCGGGCCAATCGGAGCACGTCGGGTTCGGGAATGGCGGAAAGGCCCGCGGGCGCTGGTCAGGTTCAGGCAATGCGACGAATTCCCAGTGATAGCGAGACGTCGCCCGTTCAAGCGGATTCGGCTGACTGTTTCCGCCATCGCCGCCGCGTAGGACGAGGTCCGCGCCGACCGGCAAGATCGCGTCCGCGGTCCAGACAACGGCTCCACCACCCCATGTGGACCCGTGCCTGGCCTGCGGGAGAACGTCAAGTGGCGGGACCTGCGGGCGGTCACGCTGCGTGCGGGACTAATGACGCTTTCCGGTCCGCGGGAGATGTGAATTTACCGTTTCACCTGGCGACGTACAGATGGCGGTCTTTCTGTTGCAGTCTGATCACGAGCTTCCAGCGCGCGTGACTCGGATGCTTTTGGTCACTACCTTCCGCCCCAGCCCTACAACAGATATGGGCTTCGCCCGGTTCGGCACTCGCCTCGACCGGGCGGTTCGGAGAAGGGACGCAACGTGCGGAACCAGACGATGAAGGCCTCGGCGCTCGTGGCCGCGGGCGCGCTGCTGCTCACGGCGTGCGGCACGAACAAGACCGAGTCGGGTGGCACCGCGGGCGGCGGCAACGCGAACTGCGACACGAGCAAGGGCACGCTGGTCGTCGGCGTCATCGCTCCGCTCAGCGGCGAGCTGTCCGCCCTCGGCCTCGGCATCAAGAACTCCGCTGACCTGGCGGTCAGGGAGGCCAACGACAAGTGCGCGGTCCCGGGCTACAAGATCGCCCTGGACGCCCAGGACGACCAGAAGAACCCGCAGCAGGGCGCGCAGGCCGCGACCAAGCTGTCGCAGGACGACAACCTGCTCGGTGTCGTCGGCACGCTGAACTCCTCGGTCTCCCTGGCGGTGGCGCCGATCCTGTCGCAGAACAAGATCGTGCAGGTCTCCCCGGCCAACACGAGCGACTCGCTGACCAAGGGTGAGGACCTCAACGCGCCCAAGCGCCAGTTCCCGACCTATTTCCGCACCTGCACCGTCGACTCGCTGCAGGGCCCGTTCGCGGCGGATTTCCTGGTCGGCGAGCAGTCCAAGAAGAAGATCGCGATCGTCACCGACGGCCTGACCTACGGTGAGGGCCTCGCGGCCGAGTTCGCCAAGAAGGCCGAGGCGCTCGGCGCCCAGATCGTCACCCGCCAGAAGATCGGTGAGAAGGACACCGACTTCTCCAGCGTCATCGCGGCCATCAAGCCCTCGGCCCCCGACGCGCTGTACTTCGGCGGCCAGTACCCGCAGGCCGGCCCGATGTCCAAGCAGCTCAAGGACGCCGGTCTGGACATCCCGGTCATGGGCGGCGACGGCATCTTCGACGACAAGTTCATGAGCCTGGGCGGCAAGGACGGCGACTACGCGACCTCCGTCGGCGCGCCGACCGACTCGCTCGAGAGCGCCAAGACCTTCATCGAGGCCTACAACAAGGCCGGTTTCCAGGACGGGTACAGCGCGTACGGCGCGTTCTCCTACGACGCGACGAACGCCATCATCGGCGCGGCCGTCACCACCATCAACGGCGGCGAGTGGAGCACCGACAAGCGCGAGGACCTGGTCGCCTCGGTGGCCAAGTACAACGCCCAGGGCGCGACCGGCGCCATCACCTTCGACGAGTTCGGCGACAGCACGAACAAGGTGCTGACGGTCTACAGCGTGTCGGGCGGCGAGTGGGTCCCGGCCAAGACCGGCACCTACGAGGGCTGACCTGACGACCGCATAACCGGCTCAGGCGGACCGGACTGACACACGGCGGGGGTGGGCTGACAGCCCACCCCCGCCGCGCACGGAGGTAGATGTGACGACGCTGTTGCAACAAATCGCCAACGGCATCGCGTTGGGAGCCACGATCGGGCTGATCGCCCTTGGCTACACGATGGTGTACGGCATCATCCAGCTCATCAACTTCGCCCACGGCGAGGTGTTCATGGTCGGCGCCTTCGGCGGACTGGCGGTGCACCGCTGGCTGCTGCCCGAGGCCTGGCAGGGCGACTGGTACATCAGCCTGCCGCTGATGATCGTCGGCGGCGTGGTGGTCGCGGTGACGATCGCGCTGATCATGGAGCGCTTCGCCTACCGGCCACTGCGCAACGCGCCCAGACTCGCGCCGCTGATCACCGCCCTCGGCGTGTCGATCGTGCTGCAGGAGGCCATCCGGATCTGGTTCCCGAACGCCGAGTCCGCGCAGGCCTACCCGAAGGCGTTCATCGACGCCCAGGTCGACCTCGGCCCGGTGTCGATCTCGGCCTCGAAGCTGCTGATCATCGTCGTGTCGGTGGCGCTGTCGGTCGGGCTGCAGCTCTACGTCACCAAGTCCAGGATGGGCCGGGCCATGCGCGCCACCGCCCAGGACCGCGACACCGCCCGGCTCATGGGGGTCAACCCCGACCGGGTCATCGTGCTCACCTTCCTCATCGGCGCCGCGCTCGCGGGCGTGGCCGGGGTGCTCTACGGCGTCGACATCACCAACGTCGACAACGCCATCGGCTTCCAGAACGGCATCTTCGCCTTCACCGCGGCCGTGCTCGGCGGCATCGGCAGCCTGCGCGGCGCGGTCATCGGCGCCTTCATCATCGGCCTGATCAAGACCCTGGGCGGCCAGTACATGCCGGGCGGCACCCAGTACGACTACGTCTGGATCTTCGTCGTGTTGATCTTCGTCCTGGTGTTCCGACCCCAGGGTCTGTTCGGCGAGGCCGAGAGGGTGCGTGCCTGATGACGACGACAACCGCGACCGTGCGGTCGCGCCCCCGGATCACCCTCGCGCCCACGCTGGCCAAGCCGCTGGCGGCCGCGGGCGGCGTCCTGGCGGTCATCGCCGCGCTGCTGCCCTGGACGACGTTCGTCCTGTTCGACAACGACGAGGTCAACCCCTCCCTGCAGTACTTCGACGCCCCGTTCGCCCTGTCCGGGTACCGGCTGCACACCATGCTGCTGGGCCTGGCGGTGCTCGTCGTGGCGTTCGTGCCGAGGATCCCGGGCCGGGCCAGGGCGCAGCGCGCGCTGGGCTTCGGCATCGCGGCCATCGGCTTGATCAGCCTGATCTTCCTCAGCTACAACGGCGGCGGCGTCGGCACCGTGACCGCCGCCGACGGCGACGCCGCGTTCGGCGCGGTCGTCGCGCTGGTCGCGGGTGTGCTGGTCGTGCTGTCGGCGATCGCGGCCGGGATCACCGACATCCCCGACTTCCCCACCAGGCTGCCCAGGCTCGCCGCCTACGGCGCCCTGGTCCTCGCCTTCGCCGCCATCCTGTTCCTGGTGGCCGAGACGCTGACCGCCGGTGGCCGCAGCGGCGTGAGCAACCCCTACGCGGGCCCGACCTTCCTCGCCTTCCTCGGCATGGCGGGCGGCGTGCTCGGCGCGCTCAGCGGTGTGGGCGTGGTCCGCTGGATCTCGGCGCTGTCCGAGCGGCACCGGGCGTTCTCGATCATCATCCTGGTGCTGTGCGCGCTTTCGCTGCCGCTGACCTCGGCGGGCAACGCCTACTGGATGACGGTCGCCACGACCATCGGCGTCTACGCCGCCACCGCCATCGGCCTCAACGTCGTCGTCGGCCTCGCGGGCCTGCTCGACCTGGGGTACGTGGCGTTCATGGGCGTCGGCGCGTTCGTCGCGGCCAACCTGTCCGGCGCGGCGACCTCCAAGCTGGGCATCGAGCTGCCGTTCCCGGTCGCCGCGCTGATCGCGGCGATCCTGGCGGGCATCGTCGGCGCCATCGTCGGCTCCCCGACGCTGCGCGTGCGCGGCGACTACCTGGCCATCGTCACACTGGCCTTCGGCGAGATCTTCACCCGCTCCGCGCAGAACGACATCGGCGGGCTGACCGGCGGCTCCAACGCCATCCCGCGCATCCCGGACGTGGAACTGGGCGGCACCGCGTTCAACGAGGAGATCCAGGTCGGCGGTCTCGAGCTGCCCGGCGGCGTGCTGTACTACTTCATGATCGTGCTGGTCGTCGGCGCGGTCATGGCGGTGTTCGCCAACCTCAAGAACAGCCGCGCGGGCCGCGCCTGGATCGCCATCCGCGAGGACGAGGACGCCGCGCGGGCGATGGGCATCAGGACCGGCAAGGCCAAGATCATGGCGTTCCTGGTCGGCGCCACCCTGGCCGGGCTGGCGGGGGCGATCTTCGCGCACAAGCTGACCATCGCCTCGTTCGACAGCTTCAAGTTCCTGGAGTCGGTGACGCTGCTCGCCGCGGTGATCCTCGGCGGCATGGGCACCATCCCCGGGGCCGTGCTCGGCGCGTCGCTGCTGTTCGTGCTGCCGGAGAAGCTGCGCGAGTTCGACGACTACCGGCTGCTGCTGTTCGGCCTCGCGCTCATCCTGATCATGCGGTTCCGGCCGCAGGGCCTGGTGCCCGACCGGGTGCGCAGAGCCGAGTTGGCCGGTGAGACGGCGACCGGGAAGTCCATCGACGAAGAGGAAGCGCTCGTGGTCGAACAGGAGCACGACGGGCCCACTGGCAAGAAGGGGGGCACGGCGTGACCGCCGACCCGATCGCCGCGGGCGCGCCCGTGCTGCACGCCCAGGACGTCACGATGGTCTTCGGTGGCCTGGTCGCGCTCAACAAGGTCTCGCTGACCCTGGAGCAGGGCCAGGTCGCCGGGCTGATCGGCCCCAACGGCGCGGGCAAGACCACCTTCTTCAACTGCCTCACCGGCCTCTACACCCCGACCTCCGGGCGGGTGCTGCTCAACGGCGCCCGGCTGGCAGGCGACCCCGCCAAGGTCACCATCGCCGGGGTGGCGCGCACCTTCCAGAACATCCGCCTGTTCCCGAACATGACGGTGCTGGAGAACGTGCTGGTCGGGCGGCACAGCCGGATGAAGCAGGACCCGGTGTCCACGCTGCTGCGGCTGCCCGCCTTCCACCGCGGCGAGCGGGCGGCCAAGGAGCGGGCGCGCGAGCTGCTGGCGTTCGTCGGCCTCACCCGGGCCGAGGACGAGGTGGCGCGCAACCTGCCCTACGGCGACCAGCGCAGGCTCGAGATCGCCCGCGCGCTGGCCACCGACCCCAGCGTGCTGCTGCTCGACGAGCCCACCGCGGGCATGAACCCGCAGGAGACCGAGGCGACCCGGCAGCTCATCCTGCGCATCCGGGAGACCGGGGTGTCCGTGGTCGTCATCGAGCACGACATCAAGTTCATCTTCGGCCTGTGCGACAAGGTCAGCGTCCTGGTGCAGGGCGAGCTGCTGGTGGAGGGCACGCCCGAGGTGGTCCGCGCCGACCCGCGGGTCATCGAGGCCTACCTGGGCAAGCCCCCGGAGGAGATCGAGGCCGACGCCCGCACCGCGGCCGAGGAGCACGACAAGGGGGAGCAGGCATGAGCCCGCTGCTGGAAGTCGGCGACCTCAGCGTCGCCTACGGCGCCATCGAGGCGGTCCGCGACGTGACGTTCAGCGTCGACGAGGGGCAGATCGTCTCCCTCATCGGCGCCAACGGGGCGGGCAAGACCACCACCCTGCGCACCGTCTCGGGCCTGCTGCGGCCCCGGGCGGGCACCGTCCGGTTCGACGGCAGGGACATCTCCGGGCTGCCCGCGCACTCGATCCTCAACCTGGGGATCGCGCACTGCCCGGAGGGCAGGCGGACCTTCGGCCGGATGACGGTCGAGGAGAACCTGCTGCTCGGCGCCTACACCCGCGACGACGAGCCGGGCATCCAGTCCGACATCCGCCGCGTGTACGAGCTGTTCCCCGTCCTGGGCCAGCGCAAGAACCAGAAGGCGGGCCTGTTCTCCGGCGGCGAGCAGCAGATGCTCGCCATCGGCCGGGCGATGATGTCGCGACCACGGCTGCTCATGCTCGACGAGCCCTCCATGGGCCTGTCGCCGATCATGACCAACCTGATCTTCCAGACCATCTCCGAGCTCCAGTCGCAGGGCACCACGATCCTGCTGGTGGAGCAGAACGCGCTCGCCGCCCTGGCCCTGTCCGACCACGGCTACGTCATCGACCTGGGCGCCACCACCCTGGACGGCCCCGGCAAGGAACTCCTGGCCGACGAGCGCGTGCGCTCGGCCTACCTCGGCGAGGACTGATCTCCGGGGCGCGAGCACCGGATCGGGTGAAGCGGGGTCGCGTCCGGCGGGCGCGGCCCCGCTTCTCGTCGTCCTGGGGTCCTCGGTGGGCGCACGACTTCAGCGGGGGCGCGGCGCGGGCTCCCCGGCCACGCGGAATCGGAGCCGCGTGCTCGCGACCGCGGCTTCCGGCGGGTGCCGATCGATCTCCCCGACCGGTCCCACGGCGAGCGTGCTGACGACGGACCGCCACAAGGCCGCGGCAGGCGCGTTGCTGTGGTCGAAGGACAGCGTCCACACACCGGGGTGCCGGGCGAACAGGCGCCGGGCAGCTTCTCGAGCCACCCCCTGGCGCCGGTGACCGCGAGCCACGAAGAACTCGGCGACGTTCCACGAACCGTCGCCGTCGACATCCCCCCGGATCAACGCGAAGCCGGCAAGTCGGCCGTCGACGGTGATGAAGTGCGCCTCTCGGTCAGCCTCGGTGAAGTAGCCGTCGAGGTGGCGGTAGGTGAACGTGCCGTGCCAGGTCAGCGCGAGGTCGCGGATGTCGGAGAAGTCGTAGAGGTAGAACTGGATCAGGTTCGCCAGCACGGACCTGTCCGCCTCGTCGACGGTCATGAGTTCGACATCCACGGGGCCGCAGTGTTCCCGAGGACCGCCTGCGGGCGCGAACGGCTTTGGGGGAGCTACTTCGCCCCGCCCGGCGCGCGGTCGACCGCGACGCAGGTGAGGCGGGCGGTGCAGGTGCGCTTGCCGCTCTCCTCGGTTATCACGATCTCGAAGGTCGAAGTGCTGCGACCCAGGTGCAGGGGCTCGCACACCGCCGTCACGACGCCGGAGCGGGCGGCGCGGTGGTGGGTGCAGGACAGCTCCAGGCCGACGACGAGCTTGCCCTCCGGGGCGTTGAGCGCGGCGGCGATCGAGCCCACCGTCTCGGCCAGGACCGCGTTGGCGCCGCCGTGCAGCAGGCCGTAGGGCTGCAGGTTGCCCTCGACCGGCATCGTGGCCACCAGGCGGGCCGGGGTCCAGTCGACGACCTCGATGCCGAGCTTGTCGGCGAGCAACTGGTCGGCGGCGGCGGGGTCCATGCCGGGGAACTTGCCCGGGTCGGCGCTCACGGGCCCTCCTGACGGGTGATCGGAGCCCGGCCCTGGCCGGGACTGTCGGTGCCCCACCCTAGACTCGCCCGCGTGCCAGCCAAGACCCAGACCCGCGCCACCAAGCCCGCCGCGAAGCCCACCGCCAAGTCAGGCCCACGCCTGCTGCTCATCGATGGGCACTCGATGGCGTACCGGGCCTTCTTCGCCCTGCCGAAGGAGAACTTCGCCACCGCGACCGGCCAGCACACCAACGCCGTCTACGGCTTCACCTCGATGCTGATCAACCTGCTGCGCGACGAGGCGCCCACCCACCTGGCGGTGTGCTTCGACGTCTCGCGCAAGACCTTCCGCAGCGAGCAGTTCGCCGACTACAAGGCCAACCGGTCCTCGAGCCCGGACGAGTTCAAGGGCCAGGTCAGCCTGATCCAGGACGTGCTCGCCGCGCTGAACATCCCCACCCTGGCCAAGGACGGCTTCGAGGCCGACGACCTCATCGCCACCCTGACCACCTCGGCCGCCGCCGAGGGCATGCACGTGGCCATCTGCACCGGCGACCGCGACGCCCTGCAACTGGTCACCGACCAGGTCACCGTGCTCTACCCGGTCAAGGGCGTGTCCGAGCTGGCCCGCTACACCCCGGACGCGGTGCTGGAGAAGTACGGCGTCAGCGCGACCCAGTACCCCGACTTCGCCGCCCTGCGCGGCGACCCCAGCGACAACCTGCCCAAGATCCCCGGGGTCGGCGAGAAGACGATCACCAAGTGGATGCAGCAGTTCGGCTCGCTGGCCGACCTGATCGACCGGGTCGACGAGGTCAAGGGCAAGGTCGGCGACGCGCTGCGGGCCAACCTGTCCAACGTGCAGCTCAACCGCCAGCTCACCGAGCTGGTCCGGGACGTGCCGCTGGAGCTGGCCCCGACCGACCTGGCCGTGCGCGACTGGGACCGCGACGCGGTGCACCGGCTCTTCGACGAGCTGGAGTTCCGGGTCCTGCGCGACCGGCTGTTCCAGACGCTGTCCACCGCCGAGCCGGAGGCCGAGGAGGGCTTCGAGGTCAGCGGCGGCGCGCTGGAGCCGGGGCAGCTCGCCGGGTGGCTGGCCGAGCACGCCCCCGCCGGGACCAGGATCGGGCTGTCGTTCCGCGACGAGTCGACCGGGGTGTCCGGGCAGGCCGTGGAGCTGCGGTCGGTCGCGCTGGCGACCACCGGCGGCGAGGGCGTGTTCGTCGACGTCACCACGCTGAGCGAGGAGGACGAGACCGCTTTCCGCGCGTGGCTGGCCGACCCGGGGCGGGTCAAGCTCGGCCACGACGTCAAGCGGTCGCTGCACGCCCTGCGCCACCGCGGCTGGGAGCTGCACGGCCTGGCCACCGACACCGCGCTCGCGGCCTACCTGGCCCGGCCCGGGCAGCGCA
Source organism: Actinokineospora pegani (assembly GCF_009745975.1). Taxonomy (GTDB): domain Bacteria; phylum Actinomycetota; class Actinomycetes; order Mycobacteriales; family Pseudonocardiaceae; genus Actinokineospora; species Actinokineospora pegani. The sequence goes on from NZ_WHOL01000091.1 coordinate 28,322, forward strand.
CGTTCGCCCTCGACGACCTGGTGCTGCGCTACCTCAAGCGCGAGCTGCGGGTGGAGCAGGCCGACGGCGAGCAGCAGCTCTCCCTGCTCGACGACGAGGGCGACGACGAGCGCAAGCTCGCCTCGGGCGAGATCCTGCGCGCCCGCGCCATCGCGGAGTTGGCCGAGTCGCTCGACGAGGCGCTGCGCGAGACCGGGCAGGAGGCGCTGCTGACCGACATGGAGCTGCCGCTGCTGCGGGTGCTGGCCGAGCTGGAGGAGGTCGGCATCGCCGTCGACACCGACCGGCTGGCCGAGCTGGAGTCCGACTTCGCCGCGCGGGTGCGCGACGCCGAGCGGGCCGCGTTCGACGTCATCGGCAAGGAGATCAACCTCGGCTCGCCCAAGCAGCTCCAGGTGGTGCTGTTCGACGAGTTGCAGATGCCCAAGACCAAGCGGACCAAGACCGGCTACACCACCGACGCCGAGGCGCTCACGACCCTGTTCGAGCAGACCGAGCACCCGTTCCTGCGGCACATGCTCGAGCACCGCGACGCCACCCGGCTCAAGGTGACCGTCGAGGGCCTGATCAAGTCCACCGCCGACGACGGGCGCATCCACACCACGTTCAACCAGACCATCGCCGCCACCGGCAGGCTCTCCTCCACCGAGCCCAACCTGCAGAACATCCCGATCCGCACCGAGGCCGGGCGCACGATCCGCGAGGCGTTCGTGGTCGGCCCCGGGTTCGAGTCGCTGCTCACCGCCGACTACAGCCAGATCGAGATGCGGATCATGGCCCACCTGTCGGAGGACGCGGCGCTGATCGAGGCGTTCAACTCCGGGTTCGACTTCCACGCCGCCACCGCCGCCCGGGTCTTCGCCGTGGCGCCGACCGCGGTCACCGGCGAGCAGCGGGCCAAGATCAAGGCGATGAACTACGGCCTGGCCTACGGCCTGTCGGCGTACGGGCTCTCGCAGCAGTTGCGCATCTCCACCGAGGAGGCGCGCGGCCTGATGGACGACTACTTCCAGGGCTTCGGCGGCGTGCGCGACTACCTGCAGCAGGTCGTCGAGCGCGCCCGCAAGGAGGGCTACACCGAGACCATCTTCGGCCGCCGCAGGCTGCTGCCCGACCTGACAAGCGACAACCGCCAGCGCCGGGAGATGGCCGAGCGGATGGCGCTCAACGCCCCCATCCAGGGCAGCGCCGCCGACATCATCAAGGTGGCCATGCTCAACGTCCAGCGGGAGCTCAAGGCCCAGGGCCTGGCCAGCAAGGTCCTGCTCCAGGTCCACGACGAGCTGGTGCTGGACGTGGCCGCGGGCGAGAAGCAGGCCGCCGAGGACCTCGTCCGCGCCCAGATGGCCGCCGCGTTCACCCTCCGGGTGCCGCTGGACGTCTCGGTCGGCTTCGGCCGCTCCTGGAACGAGGCCGCCCACTGACCGACCCGGCGGCGCGTGGAGCGCGCGAACGAGGCTGGCGTGGTCGCGCCCGTGGCCATGACGAGGCCAGCCTGGCGGAGCGGTCGGCCCCGCGATGGGGGAGTGAAATAAGCTCACCTCTGTGGATGTGTACGAGGTCATCGGCAGACGCAGGGACGTGCGCGCGGAGTTCACCGGCGCCCCGCTCGACGACGAGACGCTGCGGCGGGTGCTCCAGGCGGCGCACGCGGCGCCCAGCGTGGGGATGTCGCAGCCGTGGGACTTCGTGCTCGTCCGCGACCCTGCCACCAAGCGGGCGTTCCACGGGCACGTGCACGAGGAGCGGGCCGCCTTCGCCGCGACGCTGGCGGGGGAGCGGGCGGAGACGTTCGAGCGGATCAAGATCGACGGCATCCTGGAGTCGACGCTGTCGGTCGTCGTCGGGTACGACCCCTCGCGCGGGTCGCCCTCGGTGCTGGGGCGGCACGCGATCGCCGACGCCGGGCTGTACTCGGTGTGCCTGGCGATCGAGAACCTGTGGCTGGCCGCGACCGCCGAGGGGCTGGGGGTGGGCTGGGTCAGCTTCTACCGCGAGGAGTTCCTGCGCGACCTGCTCGGCATGCCCGGGCACGTGCGGCCGGTGGCCTGGCTGTGCCTGGGCCCGGTCGCGGGCATGCAGGAGGTGCCCGACCTGGAGCGGCACGGGTGGCGTTCCAGGCTGCCGCTGGCCGACGTCCTGCACGAGGAGCGGTACACGCGGAAGGGTTGAGATCAGCCACGCTGGGTAATTTGCCTTCACCACTGTCGGTGAAGGGAGCGGGGCATGCGCGCGCTGGTCATCGGGGGCACCGGGTTGCTGAGCGGGGTGGCCGTGGAACTGGCCGGGCGCGGCTGGCGGGTGGTGCTCCCCAGCAGGCGCCCCGACCCCGGTGTCGCCTCGGGCGTGCGCTGGGTCAGCGCGGGCTGGTCCGCCCCCGACCCGCGCCTGCCCGCCCGGCTCGCGACAGCCCTCGGCGGCCCGGCCGACCTCGTGGTCGTCTGGGCCCACGGCGGGCTGCACGGTCCCATGGCCGACAACATCCTCCCGCTCCTGGCCGACGACGCCCCCATCGTCGAACTGCACAGCGGCGTCTCCTGCCCCGTCGCGGAGCACCCCGGCCACCCCAAGCACCGCGTCCTCCTCGGCCTGGTCGACTACGCGGGCCGCACCCGCCGCCTGAGCCCCGCCGAGACGACCGAGGCCACCCTCGCCGCCGTCGACCGCGCCACCGACGGCAAGCTGCCCAGCACCCACCAGGTCGGAATGCCCAAGCTGCTCGCGTCCTGAACCGGGCCACCAGGCGCGGCCGGGACCGGTCAGACCTTGCCGCGCAGCCCGCGCACCAGCAGCAGCACCGAGTCGCGGACCTCATCGCGGGTCTGCTCCGGGTCGAACACCTGCCAGTCCAGCGCGACGACGAGCACCGTGCCGAACAGCGACGCCGCCGCGGTGCGGACGCGGACGCCCTCGGGGAGGTCGCCCGCGTCCGCCAAGTGCTGGAGCTGGGTGCGGATGATGGCGGTGACCTGCTCGCGCAGCAGCGACAGGGTCTGCTGCCACTGGCCGGGGGTGCGCCAGAGCTCGCTGACGAGCAACTGGGCGAACGTCGGGTACTCGGCGAAGAAGGCCAGCATGCCGTCGACCAGGCCGCTGACGGTGTCCCACGGGCCCACGGCGGCCTCGGCGGTGCGCAGGCGGGCGGCGAGCAGGTCGACGCCGTAGCGCAGGAGGGCGTCGATGAGGCCGTCCTTGCTGCCGAAGTTGTAGTAGACGGTGCCCTTGGCGACCCCCGCCTCGGCGGCGATCTCGTCGACGGTGAGGCCGACCATGCCCCGGCTGCCCGCCAGCCGCAGCGTGGCGTCGAACAGCTTCTGCTTGGTGGCGCTGGTGCGTTCCGGTTTCGGGCTCACAGCACCAGCTCCGGGCGCAGCCGGGACGCCGTCCAGGTGCGTTGCCTGCGCGCCGCGATGGTCGAGACCACCAGACCTCCGATCAGGTACGCCGCGAGGACCCCCGCGTCAACGCCGAGCTGGGACAAGGGTCCACCGTAGAGCAGATGGCGCAAACCGTCGACGACGTAACCCATCGGCAGCGCTTTGTGCAGCGGGAGCAACAAATCCGGGAGCGTCTGCCACGGAAATGTGCCTCCGGCGCTGATCAGTTGCAGGATCAGCACGACCAGTGCCACGAACTTGCCCACCGGGCCGAGCAGCGCGTTGAGCGCGTGCACGACCGACACGAACGCCAGGCTCGTCAACACGAGGAAACCCAGTGTCGCCAACGGGTTCGCCGGGTGGATGCCGACCACACCGGTCACGACCGCGTACATCACGACAACCTGCGCGACACCGAGCAGCGCGGGGGTGAGCCACCCGGCGAGCGCGGTGCGGACCGCGGGGTGGCCCGCGGCCAGTGCGCGCGTCGACAGCGGGCGCACCACCAGGAACAGGACGAACGCGCCGATCCACGTGGCCAGGCCGAGGAAGAACGGGGCGAGGCCCGCGCCGTAGCTGCCCGCGCTGTTCTCGCCGACCTGCCGCACCGCCACCGGGTCGCCGATGGCGCGGGCGGTCTGGTCGCGGGTGGCGTCGTCGGGATCGGGGATCTGGCCCAGCCCGGCGGTCAGTCCGTCGTGGAGCGTGACCGCGCCGTCCGCGACGGATCGTGTGCCCGCGGCCAAGTTTGTGGCGCCCTCGGCGGCGGAACGCTCCCCGGATACCAATTCCCCCGATCCGTCGCGCAGGGCGGCGGTGCCGGTCGCCAGCTCCCGGCTTCCGTTGGCGGCGCGCGAGATCCCGTCCGCCAGCGCCGGGGTCGCCGCGGCCAGCGCGGCGCTGCCGTCGGCGACCCGCCGAGCCCCGCCCGCCAATTCATGAACGCTGGTGTTCGCTTGTTGCAAGCGGTCGTTGGCGTCCTCGACCGGACCGCGCAGCCCGTGCAGCGCCTCGACCGCTTGGCGGACTTGCCCTTCCGGGAGGCCCAGCGCGCGCAGCCGGGCGGCGGCGTCGACCTCCATCGCGTCGAACTGCCCGACGACCTCTTGCGCGGCTCCCGCCACTTGGGCGCCGCTGTCGGCGACGCGCCGCGTCCCGTCGGCGACCTGGCGCGCCCCGTCGGCCAACCGCGCGGCCTGGGCGGGCAGGTCCGCCGTCTTGTCGTCGAGCGCGCCCAGGCCGTCGGCGAGGGTCTTGGCCCCGTCCGCGGCGGTGGTCGAGCCGTTCGCGAGCCTGGTCGCGCCGTCGAGCAGCTCCCGCTGCCCGGTGGCCAGGGCCGCCGCGCCCGTCGCGGCCTGGCTGGAACCGTCGGCGAGCCGCGCCGCCCCGGTCGCCGCCTCCTGGGTGCGCTGGTGGATCGTGCCGAAGCCGACCAGGAACCGCTCGGCGGCCTCGGTCCCGACCTCGCTGGCCACCGACGCGCGCACCTCGGACACGACCCGGTCGGCGATCGTGCCGACGAGGTAGTTGTTGGCGTCGTTGGTGGTCACGGTGATGAGCCCCGGCCGGGGCCGCTCGCCCGCGCCGGAGGCCAGGGCGGCGGAGAAGTCGGCGGGCAGGGTGAGGGAGAAGGTGTAGCGGCCCTCGCGGACGCCGGACTCGGCGTCGTCGGCGGCGACCTCGTGCCAGTCGAAGGCGCCGGAGCCGTGCAGCTCGTCGGCGACCTGGCGGCCCGCGTTCCGGGTGGTCCCGTCGGGATCGGTCGTCCCGGTGTCGTCGACGACGAGGGCGGCGGGGATGCGGTCGAGCCGCTCGTAGGGGTCGGCGTTGGCGTAGAGGTACAGCGAGCCGTAGAGCAGGGGGACCAGCACCAGGGCGAGGACGGCCAGCTTGGGCAGGGTGCCCGAGGTCAGCCGCCGGAACTCCGACGCGGCCAGGCGCGGGGTGCTCACGCGATCGCCTCCTGGGCGAGGTCGAGGGGGCCGGGCTGCTCGACGCTGCCCAGCCGTGCGGGTTCCAAGGGCAGGGCGCGGGCCGCGGTGGCGCCGCACAGGACGACGACGGCCAGGCCCGCGCGGGCGTGCCTCAGCGCTGTGGGCCACCAGTCGCCGTGGTCTGCGGCGTGCCGGTCGGGGGTGTGGAGCACGAGCAGCCGCACCCCGCGGCGGCGTGCGGCGAGCGCGGTCAGCAGGGCGGTCCTGGCGGCGGGGGAGACGTTCTCGAACCGCGCCGCCCCGTCGACCCCGTGCTCGTCCAGCAGCGCGGCCACGTCCCGGCGCCGGGCCCGACCACCGCCGAGCGCCATCTCCTCGGCCACCACGTCGGCGGCGCGCAGCGCACCCTCCGGCTCGCTCACCCCCGGCGCGTCCACCAGTGCCGACCCGGCCCGCAGCGCGGCGGCCCCCGGCTCGACCGACCCGGCCGACAGCGCCATCCGCCCGGTCAACGCCAGCCCGAACGCGGTGTGCCCGGCGCCGGGCGGGCCCGCCACCAGGGCGAGCTGCCCGGGTCCGACCGCCAGCGACGTCGCCGCCAGCAGCGGACCGTGCGCCCCGTCGACCGCCACCCCGTCCGCGCGAACCCGCATACCGCCTCCTTTGAACTGACCAGTCAGTACAAAGAATGCGCCGCGCGGTGGACAACGTCAAACAGGCACAGGGTGATCTCGGCTACGCGCGGTCAGCGCAACGCGTCGGCGGGACGCAGCTCCCACACAGTCCACAGCGGGCGGTAGCCGCGCCGGGACCAGAACACGGGTGAGATGGGGTTGGGCGGGTTGTAGTAGAGGAACACCCCGGCCACGTCCTCGCCCGCCAGGTCCGCGTGCGCCGCGTCGACCAGCGCCGAGCCGACCCCCGTGCCGCGCGCGGTGGGCGCGACCGACACGCAGTTCAGGTAGCCCCACCTGCCGTGCGGCACCCGGGTCTCGGCCCAGGTCGCGGGCGCGGACACGGTGTGCCAGCCCTCGGCGTGGCCCACCGGCACCCCGTCGCGCTCGGCCAGCCACACCGGGTCGCCCTGGGCCAGGTGCACCGACAGCGCGGCGTGCTTGATCGCCCGCGCCTCCGGGCGCACCACCGCCCCGCCCACCTTGGCCGAGTAAGCCAGCTCCGCCATCGCCGAGTCGACCAGGAAGTCCATGTCCGCCCGGGTGCCCTGGCGCACCACCAGCCCGGCCTCCCGCCGCGGCGCGGGCGGGCCGGTCCGCACGGCCAGCACCGACAGCGGCACGAACCCGTGCGCCAGCAGCGCGCCGGTGGCCGCCACGTCCCGCGTCGGCCAGGACACCACGCACGCCGAGTCCGACCCGGGGGCCGCCCGCGCCAGCACCGCCGCCCAGCGGCGCAGCAGCACGTCCAGCGCCCCGCCGTCCAACCCGCCCAGCAGCGGGTGCAGCTCCCACACCTCCAGCGCCGACCACAGCGTCGGCGCGCTGCCCGGCGGGTGCTCGGTCCTGGTCACCACCCCGGCCGCGCGCTCCCCGTCCGGCAGCGCCGCGACCAGGACCTCCCCGTTCGGCGGCGCCACCGCGGGCGGCAGCAGCGGGTCGACCCGGGCGAACCGGGCCGACTGCGCCGCCAGCAGCGGACCGGTCACCGGCGGCAGCGGAAGATGGCCGTCCCGGGGAACCGCTCCCCGCGCAGCGGGCTCCACTGGCCCCACTCCTGCGCGTGCCCCTCCGGCCACTCCGGCTCGACCAGGTCGAACAGGGTGAACCCGGCGGCGTGCAGCGCGCGCACGTAGTCGCCGAGGGTGCGGTGGTGCTCGACGTAGGTCGGGGTGCCGTCGGCGTCGACCTCGACGTACGGGGTGCGGTCGAAGTAGGAGCCGGTGACGACGAGCCCGTCCGGGCCGGGGTCGTCCGGGAAGATCCACCGCATCGGGTGGGTCACGGCGAACGTCCAGCTCCCGCCCGGCCGCAGCACCCTGGCGACCTCGGCGAACGTCCCCGCCACGTCGGCGACGAACGGCACCGCGCCGAACGCCGAGCAGGCCAGGTCGAACGAGCCGGTGCGGAACGGCAGCCGCTCCGCGTTGCCCCGGACCAGCGGCACGTCGATGCCGGTCGCGGTGTTCGCCGCCCGGCCGTAGCGCAGCATCCCGGCCGACAGATCGATGCCGACGACGTTCGCCCCGCGCTCGCGCAGCCACCGCGCGCAGGACGCCGAGCCGCAGCCGACCTCCAGCACGTCGCGGCCGGAGACCTCGCCGAGCAGGTTGGCGTCCTCCTCGCGCAGTGACTCCGGGCACCACATGAAGTCGGTGACGCCGAGGAACTCGCCGTGCTCGGCGTGGTAGTCGTCGGCGTCGGCGTCCCACCAGGCGATGTTCGCCGCGACGGAGGCGGCCGAGTCGACCGCCACCCGCGCGACCCCGGTGGCGCCCAGGACGGCCTCGGCGCTGGTCTCGCTCGTCACCGGACCATGGTGGCAGCAGGCCGCTGACCACGGCCGTTCGAGGTACCCGGGTTTGCCCGCCTGGTGACCGGCCGCGTAGGATACATCCACGCAGTGGTATCGCGCCTTCAGCAGGTTTCCCCAGGGGTTTCCCCGCAGTCGGGAATCGACCTGCGGCGGCGGGTGTTGTCCGGAGTATGTCCTGCACGTGGGGTGTAAGTCGGCCGCCGTGATCCACTGCGGCAGACGAACTTCACGACGCAGAACCACGCCCAGCGACCCCCAATCCGTACCGGAGCCACCTACCCAATGTCCACCGACACCACCATTGTCCCCGACGCCTCCTCGACGAGGCCGCAGGTCGCCATCAACGACTTCGCGTCGGAGGAGGAGTTCCTCGCCGCGATCGATGCGACGATCAAGTACTTCAACGACGGCGACATCGTTGAAGGCACGATCGTCAAGGTCGACCGGGACGAGGTCCTGCTCGACATCGGCTACAAGACCGAGGGCGTCATCCCCTCGCGCGAGCTGTCGATCAAGCACGATGTCGATCCCGCCGACGTGGTCAGTGTCGGTGACGAGGTCGAGGCCCTCGTTCTCCAGAAGGAGGACAAGGAGGGCCGCCTGATCCTGTCCAAGAAGCGCGCTCAGTACGAGCGGGCCTGGGGCACGATCGAGGCGCTCAAGGAGTCGGACGAGCCGGTCAAGGGCACGGTCATCGAGGTCGTCAAGGGTGGCCTCATCCTCGACATCGGCCTCCGGGGCTTCCTCCCCGCGTCGCTGGTCGAGATGCGCCGCGTGCGCGACCTGCAGCCGTACGTGGGCCGCGAGCTCGAGGCCAAGATCATCGAGCTGGACAAGAACCGCAACAACGTGGTCCTGTCCCGCCGCGCGTGGCTCGAGCAGACCCAGTCCGAGGTCCGCAGCGAGTTCCTCAACCAGCTCCAGAAGGGCCAGGTCCGCAAGGGCGTCGTGTCCTCGATCGTCAACTTCGGTGCCTTCGTGGACCTCGGTGGCGTCGACGGCCTGGTGCACGTCTCGGAGCTGTCCTGGAAGCACATCGACCACCCCTCCGAGGTCGTCGAGGTCGGCCAGGAGGTCACCGTCGAGGTCCTCGACGTCGACATGGAGCGCGAGCGCGTGTCGCTGTCGCTCAAGGCGACGCAGGAAGACCCGTGGCGCCAGTTCGCCCGCACCCACGCGATCGGTCAGATCGTGCCGGGCAAGGTCACCAAGCTGGTTCCGTTCGGCGCGTTCGTCCGGGTGGACGAGGGCATCGAGGGCCTGGTCCACATCTCCGAGCTGGCCGAGCGCCACGTGGAGATCCCGGAGCAGGTCGTGCAGGTCGGCAACGACGTCATGGTCAAGGTCATCGACATCGACCTCGAGCGCCGTCGCATCTCGCTGTCGCTGAAGCAGGCGAACGAGGGCTTCACCACGGAGACCGAGTTCGACCCGACCCAGTACGGCATGGCCGCCGAGTACGACAACGAGGGCAACTACATCTACCCCGAGGGCTTCGACCCGGAGACCCAGGACTGGCAGGAAGGCTTCGACAAGCAGCGCGAGGAGTGGGAGCGCCAGTACGCCGAGGCGCACACCCGCTACGAGCAGCACATGAAGCAGATCGTCAAGGCCGCGGAGGCGGACGCCGCCGCCGAGGCCGAGGGCGTCATCGCGGCCGCCACCGGTGGCAGCACCAGTGGTGGCGAGCAGAGCTACTCCTCCGCGGGTTCGGAGAAGGCCGCCCAGTCGGGTGGCACTCTGGCCAGCGACGAGCAGCTCGCCGCTCTGCGGGAGAAGCTCTCCGGCGGCATGTGAGCCTGAGCTCTTCAGCGGAAACCCCCGAGACCACGCGGTCTCGGGGGTTTCCCCATTTTCGCTAGGACACGCCGTCCTCCTGCGCCGCTGCCCTCCCGGTCCCGGCAGCGGCCGAAGATCCGAGTGTTCGGCTCGGCCACGCAGCGAGCCCGCGCCAGACCCGTGCGGTCCCTTGCTCCCGCGCGCCCACCAGTGGCCCGACCAGGCTGGCGCCCACGGCGTCCTCGACCGAAGTCGCCATGGGACCACCAGGGAGCCGGTGTGCTGCTCGACGTCTCCCGCACCCTTGTCGCCGCGCACGACATGCTCACCGTCGTGGTTGCCGCGCTGCCGTCGCTGGTCACCGCGGCCGAGGCGGTTGCGGTGCTGTCCCGCATCGCCGACCGGGCCCTGAGCCCGCGGGCGTCCCCTGACACAATCGGTGCCATGCTGCGCGTAGGACTCACCGGGGGCATCGGGTCGGGCAAGTCGACGGTCGCGACCAGGCTCGCCGAGCACGGGGCGTTCGTGGTCGACTCCGACAAGATCGCCCGCGAGGTGGTGGAGCCGGGCACCGACGGCCTGCGCGAGCTGGCCGAGGCCTTCGGCGACGGCATCCTCGCCGCCGACGGCACCCTCGACCGCCCCGCCCTGGCCGCCATCGCCTTCACCGACGAGGCGACCCGCCAGCGGCTCAACGGCATCCTCCACCCCAAGATCGCCGCCCGCACCGCCGAACTGGTCAGCGCCGCGCCCGCCGAGGCCGTGGTCGTGCACGACGTGCCGCTGCTGGTGGAGAACCGGATGGGCTCGCTCTACCACCTGGTGATCGTCGTCGACGCCCCGGTCGAGGAGCGCGTGCGCAGGCTCGTGCGGTCCAGGGGCCTGGCCGAGCAGGACGCCCGCAACCGCATCGCCGCGCAGGCCACCGCGGCCGACCGCCGCGCCGCCGCCGACATCTGGCTGGACAACGGTGGCGCGCCCGACGTCGTGCAGCGCGCCGTCGACGCCCTGTGGGCCGACCGCCTGGTGCGCTTCGAGAGCAACATCCGGCTGCGCCGCGCCGACGACCGGGGCGCCCCGGTGATCGTCGAGGCCGACCCGGCGTGGGCCGACCGCGCCGCCCGGGTCGTGTCCCGGCTGCGGCTGGCCGCTGCCGAGAAAGCGCTCTCGGTCGACCACATCGGGTCGACGGCGGTGCCCGGCCTGGCCGCCAAGGACGTCATCGACGTGCAGGTCACCGTGCCCGACCTGGCCACCGCCGACGCCCTCGACGAGCCCCTCGCCGCCGCCGGCTTCCCCCGCCTGCCCGGCTTCGACCACGACGTCGACCACGCGGGCGGCCCCGACCTGCCCAAGCGCACCCACGTCAGCGCCGACCCGGCCACCTGGGTCAACGTGCACCTCCGGCCCGCGGGCGCGGCGAACCAGCGCTACGCGCTGCTCATGCCGGAGTGGCTGCGCCGCGACCCGGAGGCCGCCGCCGAGTACGAGGCGCTCAAGCGCGACCTCGCGGCCAAGGCCACCAGCATCCCGGAGTACGGCCGCCTCAAGGACGACTGGTTCACCGCGGCCGCCACCCGAGCCGAGGCCTGGGCGGCCCAGGTCGGCTGGCAACCCCAAGCCTGACCTCCCCGCGCGGCGCCCTCACTCGCACGGCACTCAAACCCCACCCGCGCGCACAAACCCCACCCGCGCGCACAAACCCCGCCTGCGCGCACAAACCCCGCCTGCACACACAAACCCCGCCTGCACACACAAACCCCGCCTGCACACACAAACCCCACCCACCACTGGGGGCCACCCTCGGTCCATTCTACCGGCCGAACCGCGCCAGAGCCCCGAAGTCGATCTTGCCTGTGGACAACTCAACGGAAGCCCGTCTAGCGCCTCTTCGCCGAGACCCGCCCAGCGAACGACCAGGCCGCCCGCCCGGAACCGTTGCGGCATGGGCGAACCGACAAGCCAACCCGACCGTTGACACTGCCCTAGTACGGCGGCCAGACCTCGAAGATGTGCTTGTGGGCGAGCCACGACGACAGGTCGTGGCGGACCCGGCTCAACTCCTCGAGCGTCCGGTGCACCGTGCACATCGCCAGGTCGGCGTCGCCGACGCGCAGGATGCGGCCCGCGACGGCGGCGGCGAACTCCTCGGAGTTGACGATCCGCGCCGCGGTCCCACCAGGGGCGGCGAGGCCAAGCAGCAGGTCGGTGCAGCGCCAGTAGCGGCCCTCGCGCAGCACCCGCACCGCTGACAGCACGCTCGGTCCGCCCTTGGCGTGCCGGGACCGGGGCTTCTGCTGGGTGAGCCGCAGGTTGTGCTCCGGCAGCAGCCAGGTGATCTCCGTGTCGGAGAAGGGGTCGTCCGGGGTCGTGTACTCCATACGCAAGCCCCAGCGCTCCACCTGGCAGACGCGCAGGGCGTGCGATGTCCCCGACGAGAAGCTGCGTACCGCGGTGGCGATGTCGACGATGTCGACAAGCTGCGGTGTGATGGCCGTCCCCACCTGGGCGAGCGTAGTCGGACACTTCGCCCGGGCGATTTCCGGAATCATTTCGTTATGTCACGAAAGCCCGGCGAAGAGATCTCTTTCGGGCTAATTTTCGCGATCATGACGTACTTTGCGTTGACTTTTTCCGGAATTGTCACTTAGTGGCAGAATTTGATCCAGGGCGGCTCGACACCCAGCGTGACCAGCCACGCGTCTACATCATAACCCGAACGGGCGATACCCTCGACGGCCCGGTATGTGCGCTCCATCGCTCGTCGCACCGTGGACGAATCCAGCAACCCGGCCCGCGCCGCGGCGACGAGTTCGTCGCTGTCCTCCACCCGGAGATCGCGACCCTCGCGCACCAGCACGTCCAAATAGAGGTCGAGCGTGCGCCAGACGGAATCCCCCGTCGACTCCGGGCTGCTGATGTCCACGACGTCGAGGTAGAAGTCGTGCCCCAGGTCGACCCCCGGCCGGGGCCGCCACCGCGACACCCGCAGGCCGTGCTCGGGCAGCAGCAGCGACTGGAAGTAGGCGATGCGCCGGTGCCCGTCGACCGGGCGCGCCATGAACAGGCCCCCGGGCAGCGCGCGGTAGACGTCCACCGCGCGCACGAAGCCCTTGGGGTCGGTGTTGGTCATCGCCGCCGGGTCGAACACCTCGACCTTGGGCGGGTGCACCTCGTGCTCGGTGTCGTCGCGGCGCGCGGGCGGCACGGGGAGTCCGGCGCCCGGCAGGGGGCGCCCCGCCCGGTGTGCGATCGCTCGTTCGGCTGCCATGAGGCCATCGTGCCGACTCGTGCGGTGTCCGCCCAGTGTTTTTGGCGGGTTTTGGACCGCCGATCGGGTGAACGCGGCTATGCTCCGGCGCCGATCAGGCTTCCAACGGCGAGAGGCGCGCGCCCGTGTTCGGCATTCTCCGACCCTGCAGGCACCGCCTGTCGGACACCCTCCGCGTGTCCTGGATGGCGCACCTGTGCGGTCTCTGCCTCGCCCTGCGCGACGACCACGGCCACCTCGCGCGGACCGCGACCAACTACGACGGCCTGGTCATCTCAGCGCTGGTCGAGGCGCAGTCGACCGCGGTGGGCGGGCGCCGCCTCGCGGGCCCGTGCGCGCTGCGCGGCATGCGGCCCGCCCCGGTCGCCGACGGCGACGGCGCGCACCTGGCCGCCGCCGTGTCGCTCGTGCTGGCCTCGGCGAAGGTGCGCGACCACGTCGCCGACGGTGACGGCGCGTTCGCCCGGCGCCCGGTCGCGGGGGTCGCCAAGCGCGTCGCGGGCCGCTGGGCCGAGCAGGGCGAGCGCACCGGCGAGCGGCTCGGGTTCGCCACCGCCGTCCTGCTCGACGCCGTGGGCCGCCAGGGCGAGGTGGAGTCCTCGCTGGGCGCCGGGTCGTCGCTGCTGCTGGCCACCGAGCCCACCGAGACCGCCACGGCCGCCGCGTTCGCGCACACCGCCGTGCTCACCGGCCGTCCCGGGAACGAGGCCCCGCTGCGCGAGGCGGGCCGGATGTTCGGCCGGGTCGCGCACCTGCTCGACGCCGTGGAGGACATCGAGCAGGACGCGGCCGCGGGCGCGTGGAACCCGCTGACCGCCACCGGCGCGACCGTCGCGGAGGCCAGGCGGCTGTGCGACGACGCCGTGCTGGGCGTGCGGCTCGCGCTCAAGGAGGTGGCTTTCGACGACGGCAAGCTGGTGCACGCCCTGCTGGTGCACGAGCTGAGCCGGGCGGTCACCCGCACCTTCGGCCACCAGGCGGCCGGCCACGGGCCGCTGCTCGCCGCCCACCCCCATGAGCTGCCGCTGGCGTCCAGCCAGCCGCCGCCGGGCTGGCGGGCGCCCGCCCCGGACCAGCCCCCGCCCGGGTGGCAGCAGCCCGCGGACCCGCGCGGCCCGAAGAAGGGGAAGAAGGACAAGAAAGGCCACGTCCCGGTCTGGGACTGGGGCAAGAAGCGGGGCGCCGCGGCGGGCTGCGGTGTCGCGGCGTTCATGTGCTGCACCTGCCAGTACTGCTGCGCCGACCCGTACCACGACCCGTGGACCGGCGAGCCCAAGCAGGGCTGGTGCCACAACTGCGACTGCGACTGCTGCAGCGGGTGCGACGGCTGCGGTGACTGCTGTGACTGTGGCTGCTGCAACTGCTGCGACTGTTAACCCTCTGACCTGGGCAAATGACGCGGGCGCGGCTTTTGTCGGTGGTCGGGCGTAGCCTTTGCGACGTGGCTTTCCCGACCGAGCACCCCGTCCTCGCGCACTCCGAGCACCGTCCCGTCGGCGACATCCCCCGCGCCGACGGGAAGTTCCGCATGGTCGCGGACTACCAGCCCGCGGGCGACCAGCCCGCCGCCATCGAGGCGCTGGAGAAGCGCATCGCGGCGGGGGAGCAGGACGTCGTGCTGCTCGGCGCGACCGGAACCGGCAAGTCGGCGACGACGGCCTGGCTGATCGAGCGGGTGCAGCGGCCGACGCTGGTGATGGCCCCGAACAAGACCCTCGCCGCCCAGCTCGCCAACGAGCTGCGGGAGTTCTTCCCCGACAACGCGGTCGAGTACTTCGTCTCGTACTACGACTACTACCAGCCCGAGGCCTACATCGCCCAGACCGACACCTACATCGAGAAGGACTCGTCGATCAACGACGACGTCGAGCGGCTGCGGCACTCGGCGACGATGAGCCTGCTCTCCCGGCGCGACGTCATCGTGGTCGCCTCGGTGTCGTGCATCTACGGCCTGGGCACCCCGCAGTCCTACCTCGACCGGTCGATCGGGCTCAAGGCAGGCGACCAGGTCGAGCGCGACACGTTCCTGCGCGCCCTGGTCGACGTGCAGTACGCGCGCAACGACGTGTCCTTCACCCGCGGCTCCTTCCGGGTGCGCGGCGACACCGTGGAGATCATCCCCGCCTACGAGGAGCTCGCGATCCGCGTCGAGTTCTTCGGCGACGAGATCGACAAGCTCTACTACCTGCACCCGCTCACCGGCGACGTGGTCAGGGAGTGCGACGAACTGCGCATCTTCCCGGCCACCCACTACGTCGCGGGCCCGGAGCGCATGGAGCGGGCGATCAAGGGCATCGAGGCCGAGCTGGAGGCGCGGCTGGCCGAGCTGGAGGGCCACGGCAAGCTGCTGGAGGCCCAGCGGCTGCGCATGCGCACCAGCTACGACATCGAGATGATGCGCCAGGTCGGGTTCTGCTCGGGCATCGAGAACTACTCCCGGCACATCGACGGCCGCGCCGCGGGCACCGCCCCGGCAACCCTGATCGACTACTTCCCGGACGACTTCCTGCTGGTCATCGACGAGTCGCACGTGACCGTGCCGCAGATCGGCGGCATGTACGAGGGCGACATGTCCCGCAAGCGCAACCTGGTCGACTTCGGCTTCCGGCTGCCCAGCGCCGTCGACAACCGGCCGCTGACCTGGGAGGAGTTCGCCGAGCGCATCGGGCAGACGGTGTACCTGTCGGCGACCCCCGGCCCGTACGAGATGGGGCAGACCGGCGGCGAGTTCGTCGAGCAGGTCATCCGCCCGACCGGCCTGCTCGACCCGGAGGTCATCGTCAAGCCCACCGAGGGCCAGATCGACGACCTGGTGCACGAGATCCGCGAGCGCGCCGAGCGCGACGAACGGGTCCTGGTCACCACGCTGACCAAGAAGATGTCCGAGGACCTCACCGACTACCTGCTGGAGCTGGGCATCCGGGTCCGCTACCTGCACTCCGAGGTCGACACCCTGCGCCGCGTCGAGCTGCTGCGCCAGTTGCGCATGGGCGACTACGACGTGCTGATCGGCATCAACCTGCTGCGCGAGGGCCTCGACCTCCCCGAGGTCTCCCTGGTCGCGATCCTCGACGCCGACAAGGAGGGCTTCCTGCGCAGCGGCACCTCCCTGGTCCAGACGATCGGCCGCGCCGCCCGCAACGTCTCCGGCCAGGTCCACATGTACGCCGACAAGATCACCGACTCGATGCGCCACGCCATCGACGAGACCAACCGCCGCCGCGCCAAGCAGCAGGCCTACAACGCCGAACGCGGCCTGGACCCCCAGCCCCTCCGCAAGAAGATCGCCGACATCCTCGACCGCGTCTTCACCGAGGCCGAGGACGACGACACCGTCCCCATCGGCGGTTCCGGCCGCAACGCCTCCCGGGGCAAGCGCGCCGCGGGCGAGAAGGGCAACGCCAAATCCGCGGGCCTCGTCGCCGCGGACCGCGACGTCAAGTCCATGCCCCGAGCCGAACTGGCCGACCTGGTCCACCAGCTCACCGACCAGATGATGACCGCCGCCCGCGACCTCCAGTTCGAACTGGCGGGCCGCCTCCGCGACGAGATCCACGACCTCAAGCGCGAACTCCGAGGCATGGACGCCGCGGGTATCAAGTAACCGCTGCACCGGCGTCTCACCGACCAGTGCGACGCCGGTGCTGGTCGTGGCCGCGATCCGCTGGCAGGGCGACGCCTGGACGAGTGATGCGTATCTCGGTTCAGTGGTCGTAGGCGGTCAGGGCCCGGGTGACGGGGAGGCTGGCGGGGGTGTGAGTGGCGGTGGCCGTGTCTGGCCCGTCCTGCCGGTTTCAGGTGTCTCACGGTGGGGCGGGTTCGGCCGTGTTGCACTGGGGTGGGTCCATGGTCCAGGTGGTGTCGGTCCACGGGTCAATGTCGGTGGCCGTCCAGCGCGTGATCTGTTTGGTGCGGGGCGATGCCGTCCGCGGGCGGCGGTTGTGGCCGGATTGGCACCGGACGGCGCGGGGGTTGCGGGCGGGCAGGAACCGCCAGCCTCGGTGGTCTGCCCACCCTGGGCCTGTCGGCCAGGTGGTCGTCGATTCGGTCGTCACAACGGATCTCGGACACCCTTCGCCACCCGCGGCCACCGCCCCGACTCACGCACTACTCGTCCGGGCCGCGCCATTGCTCGAGGTGGTTGAGGGAACGCTCGACGGCTCAAGGTGTGGGAGCGTCGGCGGTGTAGCGCTGGGGTTTGCTCTCGCCGGACAGGTCGCTTTCGGTGACTGTGATCGGCACGTCGCCGAGTAGGGAGCGGACGGCGTCGGCCACTGCGGTGGTTGGTGGGCCGGGGGCGTGGACGGCGATCTCGACGGCGCTGTCGGTGTGTTGGTGCAGGTGGTAGGCGAGGATGGCCAGGGGGGAGAGGACGTGGGTCAGTTCGATGGAGTTGATGACCGCGCCGGTGGCTGAGCGGAACATGACGGGGTCGCGGCCGTGCAGGGCGGTGAGGGCTGGGTGGCCGTCGTGCCAGGTCAGGGTCGCGTGGTCGCCGGTGCGGTAGCGGAGGAGGGGGAGCAGGGCGTTCTCTCCGCAGGTGACGGCTATCTCGCCGGTTGTGCCGGGTGGGCAGGGGGCGCCGGTGGGGTCGAGGATCTCGATGTACATCTGGCGGGGGAGGACTGTGTGGACGGCGCCGGTGCGGTGGGCTATGAGGCCTGCCTCGGTGATGCCGTAGAGGTCGAAGACGGGGGCGCCCAGGCGGTGGGCGAGGGTGGTGGCCGCCGAGCGGTCCAGGGCCATGGCGCCGGAGAGGACGGCTCTGGGGCGGGTGGTGAGGCCGATCTCGGCCAGGGCGGCCAGGGAGACGGGGTTGCCGGTGTAGAGCTCCGGGGCCAGGTCGTCGAGGAAGGCCCGGCGGTCGGCGGGGGTGCGCCAGGCCGTGGGGTGGGTGTTGACCTTCACCACGCCTGCGCCGTTCCAATAGGACGACACGGAGGCGAACTGGTACGCCACGGGCTGGTGGTAGACGTTCACCAGCGAGACCCGGTCGGGTCCACCCGCGACGGTGATGCCCGCGGTGGCGAGGACGTGCTCGATCATGGGCAGGTCGAGTGCGCAGAACTCCGGGGTCATCGGCACCGTCGCCGCTGGGCCCCGGGAGCCGGACGTGCGGTAGACGATCATCTCGGAGAGGTCGGCGTCGTCCGGGACGTGGAGTTCGGCTGCCGTCAGCAGGTCGTGGCGGGTGAGCGGTGGGACGTCCGTGAGCCGCGTGGGGCGCGGGCGGCGGCGGTAGGCGGGGACGGTCGCGTAGACGCGGTCGACCAAGTCCATCAGCCAGGGCGGCTCGGTGTCCGGGTTCCAGCCGTGGTGGCCGGGCGGGTGGGCGCGCAGGCGGGCCAGGGCGGGGGCGGTGAGGCGGTCGCCGCAGGCGTGGTTGAACGGCGGGGCGTGCGGGTGGGTGCGCAGCCGGGCGAGGTTGGCCGCGCCCGCCTCGGTGAGCAGGGGCCAGCGCTCGGCGTCGGTGAGGGCGACGGCCTCCATCGGCACGTAGTCGGGGACGGGGTAGGGGCGGGCGGCGGGGCCCGCTGCGCCGTCGGGAGGCGCCGGATCGGTGTCGGGCACGGGGTCACACCTGGCTGTAGCGGGCGGCGGCTTCCTTGGCCCGTTTGTCGGCCATCGCCTTGCGGATGGCGGCCGCCCTGGCCTCGGCGGCCTCCGCCTCGGCGACGAGGCGCCTGCGGCGGACGCTGTCCACTGTGGAGAAGCGGTCCTCGGCTTGGGCTCGGGTCTCGCCCGCGGGGAGCGCCTCGACCGCGTGGAGCAGGAGGCGGGCGAGTTCTTCGCGGCGGTCTGGGTCGTCGGTGAAGCGGGTGGCGTCGATGAGGTCTGCCAGTTCTGCCAGGTGCGCCACCAGGAGGGAGTGCAGGCTGGCGGGCACCTCGGGGTTCGACGGGAGAGCGGCGGCCAGCCAGCAGGTGACCAGGACCAGGCGTTGCCAGTTGGGGGTGCCCTGCTCGAACACAGTGGCCTGGCCCGGGGTCAGGGGTGCGCCGCCGAGGGTGGTGAGGACGTCGGAGACGACGGCGGGCGGGTAGGCGGTGGTCTCGTCCAGGAAGGCGGGCGGGGTGTCGGCGAGCCTGCGGGTCAGGTCGGCCACGGAGGGCGCCGGGGGGCTGGTCATGCCTTGCTCCTGTCGTAGGTGCGGCGGCTGAACGCGGCGGCGAAGGCCACCAGGTCGGCCCAGTCGCCCACCGCGTGCGCGTCCCAGCCCGGGGCCATCTCGGCGATCGTGGCGAGTCGGTCGGGGCGGAACAGGTGCAGCAGCAGGGTGCCGCCCGCGCCCGCCCCGGCCAGGGCCGAGGCGGCGATGTCCGAGCCCGGTCTGCCCTGCTCGTCGGTGCCGCGGAACAGGGTGTCCACGCCCTCGTCGGAGATGACCACGATGTGGGTGGCGCGGCGCGGTCGGGCGTAGGTCTCGCGCATCGTGGGCAGCGGGAACGCCGTCGCACCGCCGAAGTAGCCGGTCAGCACGCGCAGGACCGCCGTCTCGTCGCGGACGAAGCCGTCGGTCACCAGCACCTGCTTCTTGCCGCTCCACAGGGTCGCCTGCACCCGCGCGCCCATTCGCAGCGCCGACAGCGCCAGGATCGCCCCGGCCAGCGCCAGGTACGACACCGCCTCGCGCGGGTTGGGCATCGACCCGGAGGAATCGATGTACAGATCCAGGTCGACCGGTTCCGGGTCGGACTCCCGGCCCTCCATCGTGCCGTCGTGGCGCTGGACGGTGGTGACGCCCGGCACGACCACCGGCGAGCGCAGTGCCGTGCTGAGCCAGTCGACCCGCTCCAGCGGCTCGCCGACGTCCCAGTTCTCCAGGCCCTCGGGCAGGGGTTCGAGCAGGGCCGGGGTGCGCCGCACGGGGAACGGCACCAGGTGCGGGGCGGCGCGCTCGCGGTAGTAGCGGGCGGCCATGTCCTCGTCGGAGACCGCCAAGCCCAGTTGGCGCAGGATCTCCCCGTACTCGAACGGCTCCCGGAACTGGGCGTCGGTCGTCTTCTCCCGCTGCTCCCCGGACTCGTCGAGTTCCACGTCCGCGGGGGCGAAGTCGTTGACCCTCGGGTCGTGCACCGGGTGCACCAGCGGCCCGTCGTCGTCGGCGGTCAACCCCGGGACCTGGTCGCCCGCGCTGAGCCCGGCGCGGCAGGTGCGGGCCAGCAGCGCGCTCGCCTCCTTCTCGCCCGCCTCGGCCAGGTAGCGGTAGCACAGCATCGCGAAGCCGCCCGCGCCCGCGAGCCAGTCGGTCGCGTAGACCCGGACCAGCCGCGCGGCCAGGCCCGCGTCGGTGTCGGTGTCGGTGTGCACCCGGTCGACCAGGGTGCCCGTCTCCAGCGCCCACAGCCGCTCGAACACGCGCAGGTAGAACGACCACAGCCCGCTGGCCGACCCGCGCGGCATCCGCTGGTAGACCCCGGCCATGTCCAGGCCCCGGCTGCGCTGCAACCGGTCGTTGATCAGCGCGTCGGCGTAGAGGTTGGCCACCAGCGGGGCGTGCTGCTCCAGGTCGGGCAGGCAGCGGCGGACCCTGGCCAGCAGCCGCGCCCCGTCGGCGAGGTCGGCCGGGCACAGCACGTGGTGGCCGATCTCGTGCGCGAGCACCTCGACGCCGTGCTGGCCCAGGTTCAGGTCGTTGGCGGCCTGCAGGTCGAGCACCACCGTGCGGTCGGTGAGCCGGAACATCGCGAAGCTGCCCGTCAGGCCCTCCGCCCTGGCCAGCTTGGTGGACTCGCACAGCACCGGCGGGTGCACCGTGACGAACCGGCCCCACGCCTTGAGCGCGTCCGGCCACGCCCGGGTCCACTGGCGGGCCATCGCCGAGGTCTTCACGCTGACCGCCCCACGAACACGATGCGGTGCGAGTACCGGGTGGTGACCGCCAGCGTGTCGCCGATCCCGGCCACGCTCGTGGTGGCCGCCAACTCCGGCAGCCGCAGCACCCCGCCCCGGCCGTCGCTGACCTCCCCGACCCCGTCGAACCGCAGCGACGAGCCCGCCGCCGCGCCCGCGGGCACCGCGGGCACCCGCCGCAGGTCCCACCCGAACCGGTCGACGGCGACCTCCCACGCCCGCTCGCTCACCTCGGCGTACCAGCGCCCGTCCACCGCGCGCACGACCGGCGGGCGCGGGAACGGCCCGCCGAAGCCGGTGAACGCCCCGACCCGCTCGCGCACCAGCAGTCCGGGTTCCCCGCCTGCAGGCGCCGCCCACGGGTCGGCGGCCAGCCGCTGGAGCGTGGGCCCGTCGACCGGGTCGCCCAGGGCGACGGCGGCCACGTCGGCGGGCAGCCCGCGCAGCGCCGCCAGGGCGGACCGGCGCAGCAGGGCGACGCCGCACCGCCAGGCCGCGACCGCCCCCGCGTCGAGCAGCAGGTCGGTCCGGTCCGGCGGGATCACCCCCGCCATCCGGACCATCGCGCCCAACCACCGCCCGAGCTGCCCCCTCGGGGCCGCGTCGATGGTCCGGGCGGCGTTGAGGACCGCGGCGGGCACCCGGGTGGGCGCGTGGCCCACGAACCACGCCAGCATCGGAAGGGCGGCGAACGCCCGCGCCGTCGGCGTGCCCTCGGTCAGCCAGCCCCGCTCGGCCAGCCGCAGCGACAGGCTGACCAGCGCGTCGGTCAGCGGGACCGGGTCGTCCACACCGGACGCGTCCACGACCGGGCCGACATGGGCGCGCAGGTGGTCGAGGAACTCGGTCGCCGACAGCGACCGGGTGCGGTGCCGGGCCAGGGCGAACTGGGCGTTGTAGCGGTCGCGGTTGCGTTCGAGCGCTTGGTGGAACGGGGAGCTCACGGGCGCCACCGCAGCCAGGAGCGGTAGTTGACGTACCGCTGGTGCAGGTACTTCAACGCGAGCGCGTCGTCGTAGGTGTGCCCGTAGAGCTTGCGCGAGCGCGACGAGTCGGTCAGCAGCCCCTCGATCCGCGACAGCCGGGCGGTCACCTCCGACTCGCCGACCCCGTCCAGGCCCCGGTCGAACTCGGCGAGCATGGCGCCCACCGGGTCGTCGGCGTCCAGGTCGATCCGGTCGTACTCGGCGCACGCGCGGTCGAACAGGTGCCTGATCCAGCTCACCCGGTCGGTGCGGTACGGGCGGTGCGACGGGTCCTCGAAGGCGGGGGAGTTGTCGTCGGGCACGAGCTTGTCGTGCAGCACGAACGGCAGCACCGCGCGCAGGTCGTCGAGGCCGACCTCCTCGCGGTCGCGGAAGTAGGCCAGCGCCTTGGCGTAGGCGATCGTGCTCTGCAGCGCGCGCACCGACAGGCCGTTGAGCGTCTGCGAGCCCAGGTCGGCCAGCCGGTCGCGGCCGGTCTCGGTGGCCGCGAGCAGGTGCGGGTCGACCCCGGCGAGCTTGGCGGTGTCCTTGGTGCGGTACTCGAACTGCTCGCCCGCCTGCTCGAGCAGCTCGAACTGCGCGGAAAAGAACTCCAGCCGCCGCAGCACCGGGGCGGGCAGCGGGACCCGCAGGATCTCCGCGGAGACCCGCTCGTGCTCGGCCTCGCTGAACACGATCTCCGGCGGCACCACCTCCTCCGGGCGCAGCCGCTGCTCGATCCTGGTGACCAGTTCGCCGAGGAACCGGCTGTTGAACTGCAGCGCGTGCACCACCACGTCGATCCGGTCGCGCAGCGCCTCGATCACCTGGTAGGTGCCACCGCCCGCGTCGTCGTTCGCCGTGAGGTACCAGGCGGAGTCGGCGGCCTCGTAGACCTGGTCGAACACCTCGGCGTACCCGTCGGACATCAGCGTCAGCAGCGCCGACTGGGTGCGGGTCGGGATGCGGTTGTACTCGTCGATGATCTTGACCCGCATGGACAGCCAGGACCGCCAGGCGATGTCGATGTCGCCGATCCGCTCCGCCTTGATCAGGTCGGCCGGGAGCGGGGTGCCCAGCAGGTCGGCGATGGTCAGCTGCGGGTGCCCGTGCTGCATCGCCCGCCGCACCTCGCGCAGCGGGTACCCGGCCAGCACACCCATCAGCACCGCGCTGGCCGTCTTGCCCCGGCCGGGCCCGCCGACGAGCAGGCACCGCCGCCGCACCGCGAAGGTCAGCAGCGGGATGAGCACGAAGCTGGAGTAGCTCTGTCCACTCGGCAGGGTCAGCCGAGCCTTGGAGTCCCCGAGCGAGACCGACGGGCTGGGCCCCTCGGCGAACTCGACGTCGTAGTGCGGGCTGATGATCGCGTGGTTGACGATCCAGAAGTACGCCTGGCGCAGCTTCTCGTCCAGTGGCAGCGCGCGCCCGTCCGCCTCGCCCCCGGAGACCGGTCCGGAGTAGAGCGCGGCCACGTCGAACTCCGCGGGCTCGGCCGCGCCCGCGTGGGCCCCGCCCGGCAGGGTCGGGGCCTGGGAGACGTGTTGGTAGCTGTCCACACGCCCATCATGCCCCCAGCCCCCGACATCCCGGGCGTCTGTCGACCACTCGGCGTCCGGGGCCCGGACTCGACGTCGAACCCCTGGCTCAGCCGGTGATGCCCGCGGCGGCGAAGCGCTCGTCCAGGAACCGCACGATCGTCGCGGTCAGCCGGGCCGGGGAGAACCGCAGCTCCACCGGGCTGCTCGCCTCGACGAACTCCGCGCGCGGCAGCTCGCCCGCGAGCATGTGCGCGTCGCCGAACGGGTGGATCGGGTCCCGCTGGTGGCCGATGACCAGGGCGGGCACCTGGATCGCGGTGCGCAGGGTGGTCGGCGGGGCGATGCGGCCGAAGAAGATGCCGTGCACCACGGCGGCCATCGCCGCGGGCTCCTGCGACAGCGTCTCGGTGACGGTGTCGACCCACTGCCGCCCGCGCGGCACCCGGCGGGCCAGCGCGGCGAGACCACGCACGGCGGGCGGGATGAAGCGGGCGCTGAACAGCAGCGGCGCGAACGCCAGCAGACCCGCGACGATCGCGTTGTCCAGCACCGGCATCTCCACCACGAGCCCGGCGGCGCGGTCCGGCGCGGCCACCGCCACCTCGAGGGTGACGTTCGCGCCGAGGGAGGTCCCGCCGATCACGGCCCGCTCCACGCCCAGGTGGTCGAGCAGCGCCACCACCTGGGTGGCCCAGGTGGTCATCGAGTAGCGCCAGGACTCGGTCGGCCGGTCGGAGCCGCCGTGCCCCAGCAGGTCCAGGGTCAGCACCCGGAACCCGGCGGCGGCCAGCGACCTGGCGAGCGGGGCGTGCATGGTGCGGGTCATCAACTGGCCGTGCGTGAGCACGACCACGCGCGGGCCGGAGCCGAACTCCGTGAAGCGCAGTGTCTGCCCGTCGACCTGGAACGAGCCCGTGCGCTCGACGGGGCTCTGGTGCGGGGCTGCGGTGGCGGCGATCCCGGTCATCCCCCCAGGCTACTGGTCGGTAGCGAGAAGGCCGACGTGATCAGTCAGTCCTTGCGCCTGCGCCCACCCGATCCCGGTTTGGCCTTCGGGGCGGGTGTGCCCACGGCCTGCGTCGCCGCGGGGGCGGGCTGCTCGGCCTTGTCCTCCGCGCTCTCCTCGACCTTCTCCTCGACGGCGCTCCCGCGCATCTCGCGCAGCAATTCGTCGAAGATCGGTGTGGACATCACGGGCTGGCCTGCCATCCGGGCTCCCCTCGCTTGGTCGGCGATGGGCAACCTACCCGTTCGGACCCACGACGCCCGGCCATTCGGCGGACACGATCGAGTGGAAGCCGGGGTGACAGGGAAGTTACCCATGAGTAATGTCTTTGGCATGACGGAAAACCTGGTCTCCCTCGCTGTCGACGTCGCCGACCACGTCGCGGAAGTCACACTGCTCGGGCCCGGCAAGGGCAACGCCATGGGGCCCGACTTCTGGCGGGAGCTGCCCCAGGTGTTCGGCGCGCTGGACCGCGACCCCGAGGTGCGCGCCGTCGTGCTCACCGGCAGTGGCAAGCACTTCTCCTACGGCCTCGACCTGCCCGCGATGATGCCCGCCTGGGGCGGGATGCTCGGCGGCGAGTCGCTCGCCGGGCCGCGCACGAGGTTCCTCGACGAGATCCGCGGCCTGCAGGACGCGGTCACCTCCATCGCCGCCTGCCGCAAGCCGGTCGTCGCCGCGGTGTCCGGCTGGTGCATCGGCGGCGGCGTGGACGTCATCGCCGCGGCCGACATCCGGCTCGCCAGCGCGGAGGCCAAGTTCAGCGTCCGCGAGGTCAAGGTCGCCATCGTCGCCGACCTGGGCAGCCTGCAACGGCTGTCCGGCGTCATCGGCGAGGGCCACCTGCGCGAGCTCGCGCTCACCGGCAAGGACATCGACTCCGCCCGCGCCGAGCGCATCGGCCTGGTCAACGAGGTCTTCCCCGACCAGGACGCCGTGCTCGCCGCCGCCCGCGCGCTGGCCACCGAGATCGCCGCCAACCCGCCGCTGGTCGTGCAGGGCACCAAGGACGTCCTCGGCCTCGAGCGGGAGCGCCGCGTCGCCGACGGCCTGCGCTACGTCGCCGCCTGGAACTCCGCCTTCCTGCCCAGCAAGGACCTGGGCGAGGCGGTGCAGGCGTTCCTCGAACGGCGCGAGCCCGAGTTCACGGGGGAGTGAGCCCGCCGGGTTAGGCTCGATCCTGGTCGTCGGTTCAACGAGGAGCGTGCCACCGTGTCCCAGGACTTTCGCGCCGCCCGTGACCTGCTGGTCTCCCACGGCGAGGACTACGACGCGGCCAGGTCCGGGTTCGCCTGGCCTCGGCCCGAGGAGTTCAACTGGGCGCTGGACTGGTTCGACGCGGTCGCCGCGCAGGAGCCGACCGCGAGCCGCAGGGCGCTGTGGATCGTCGAGGAGGACGGCTCGGAGACGTCCTGGACCTACTCCGAGCTGTCCCACCGGTCCAACCAGGTCGCCAACTGGCTGCGCGGCCTCGGCGTCGCGCGCGGCGACCGGCTGGTCCTCATGCTCGGCAACCAGGGCGAGCTGTGGGAGACCATCCTCGCCGCGATGAAGCTCGGCGCCGTCGTCATCCCCGCCACCACCCTGCTCGGCCCGGCCGACCTGCGCGACCGGGTGGAGCGGGGCGCGGCCGGGCACGTCGTCGCCCGCTCCGCCGACGCGGCCAAGTTCGACGACGTCCCCGGCGACTACACCCGCGTCGCCGTCGGCGAGCCGGTCCTGGGCTGGCACCACTACTCGGACTCGGCGGCCACCGACGTCGCCTTCGCCCCCGACGCGCCCACCAGGGCCGACGACACCCTGCTGCTCTACTTCACCTCCGGCACCACCGCGCGCCCGAAGCTGGTGCGGCACACGCACGTGTCCTACCCCGTCGGCCACCTGTCCACGATGTACTGGATCGGCCTGCGCCCCGGCGACGTGCACCTCAACATCTCCTCGCCCGGCTGGGCCAAGCACGCCTGGAGCAACCTGTTCGCCCCGCTCAACGCCGAGGCGACGGTGTTCCTCTACAACTACACCCGCTTCGACGCCGCCGCGCTCCTGTCCCAGATGGACCGCTGCGGCGTCACCAGCTTCTGCGCCCCGCCCACCGTGTGGCGCATGCTCATCCAGGCCGACCTGACCCAGCTCAAGACCCCGCCGAGCAAAGTCGTCGGCGCGGGCGAGCCGCTCAACCCCGAGGTCATCGAGCAGGTCTCGCGGGCCTGGGGCGTGACCATCCGCGACGGCTTCGGCCAGACCGAGACCAGCGTGCTCATCGCCAACACGCCCGGCCAGCCGGTCAAGCCGGGCTCCATGGGCCGCCCGCTGCCCGGCTTCGACATCGCGCTGGTCGACCCGGCCACCGGCGAGCGCGCCGACGAGGGCGAGATCTGCGTCGTGCTCGACCCGCGCCCGGTCGGGCTGATGACCGGCTACGCCGACGACGACGAGCGCACCGCCGAGGCCATGCGCGAGGGCGTCTACCATACCGGCGACGTCGGCTCCCGCGACGCCGACGGCTACATCACCTACGTCGGCCGCGCCGACGACGTGTTCAAGGCGTCGGACTACCGGATCTCCCCGTTCGAGCTGGAGAGCGCGCTCATCGAGCACCCCGCCGTCGCCGAGGCCGCCGTCGTGCCCTCGCCGGACCCGATCCGGCTGGCGGTGCCCAAGGCCTACGTCGTGCTGGCCGCGGGCCACGAGCCCACGGCCGAGACCGCGCGTTCCATCCTCGCGTTCGCCCGCGAGAACCTGGCCCCCTACAAGCGGATCCGCCGCCTGGAGTTCGCCGAGCTGCCCAAGACCATCTCCGGCAAGATCCGCCGCGTCGAGCTGCGCGGCCGCGAGGCCGAGGCGCACGGCGACCCGGGCGCCACCGTGGCGGGCGAGTTCACCGAGGACGACTTCCCGGACCTCAAGGGCTGATTAGGACAGCGCCGATCGGGAACCCCGCCTGGACAGCACGTCCCGATCGGAAGGAGGGCCTGATGGCCCAGCTCGCTGACCGCAAGATCGCCTTCCTCGTCGCCCCGGAGGGCATCGAGCAGGTGGAGCTCACCGAGCCCTGGAAGGCGGTCGAGCAGCAAGGCGCGACCCCGGTGCTGGTCTCCACCGACAGTGGCGAGGTGCAGGCGTTCAACCACCTGGACAAGGCCGACACCTTCACCGTGGACCAGGTGGTCGACGGCGCCGACGTGTCCGGCTTCGACGCGCTCGTGCTGCCCGGCGGGGTCGCCAACCCCGACTTCCTGCGCACCGACCCCGACGCGGTGCGGTTCATCGCCAGGTTCTTCGCCATGGGCAAGCCCGTCGCCGCGATCTGCCACGCGCCGTGGACGCTGATCGAGGCCGACGTCGTGCGCGGCAGGCGGCTCACCTCGTGGCCCAGCCTGCAGACCGACCTGCGCAACGCGGGGGCCGAGTGGGTCGACGAGGAGGTCGTGGTCGACGAGTCCGGCCCGTCCGCGCTGGTGACCAGCCGCAACCCCGGCGACCTGCCGCGCTTCTGCGAGAAGCTCGTCGAGGTGTTCTCACGTGAGAAGGCCTCCGCTTAACCAGGAGCATGCACGGCCTTAACAATCAGTTACATCCGATATGCGGACAGTTGTTAACGCGTGGTGGTCGGCTTCCGACAACAC
>NZ_WHOL01000091.1:56172-137934 GCF_009745975.1 Actinokineospora pegani
AGCCGACCCCCGCGTGGAGAAGGACATCGCGATGCGCAGCACCACCCAGACCGAACCCCCGAGTACCCAGACCGAACTGCCCACCGACCCCTGCAGCGTCGTGTGGAGCCGCGGCCGCGCCTACGTCCTGGAACCGCCCGTGTGGGTCGGTCTCGACAGCTTCGGACGCGCCTGCCGCCTGGCTCCTGCCGACTTGCAACGCCAGGGCTGGTCGCGGCACCGCTGAGAGCGGCCCCAGGCCCCTGAAGGCCACCCCGGGGACGCCAGGGGCGGCGTGGTGGCCCTGGACCCCGCGAATACGCTGCGGGCATGTCCGACGCGGCGCCCCCCACCCCGGCCGACCCGGGGGAGGGGCAACCCACCGACCGGGTGTTGACCATCCCCAACGTGCTCAGCATCCTGCGGCTGCTCGGCGTGCCCCTGTTCCTCTGGCTCCTGCTCGGCCCGCGGGCGGACGGTTGGGCCATCGCGGTCCTGATGTTCGCGGGCCTGTCCGACTGGCTCGACGGCAAGATCGCCCGCTGGCTCAACCAGACCAGCAGGCTCGGCATGCTGCTCGACCCCGCCGCCGACCGGCTCTACACCCTGGCCACGATCCTCGCGTTCGTCGTCCGCGACATCGTCCCCTGGTGGGTGGCGGCGGTGCTGATCGCCCGGGACCTCGTGGTCGCCCTGTGCATCGCGCTGCTGCGCCGCGGCGGGTTCGCCCCGCCGGAGGTCACCTACATCGGCAAGGCCGCCACGTTCAACCTGATGTACGCCTTCCCGCTGCTCCTGCTCGCCCAGGGTTCCTCGGACCTGGCCACCATCGCCCGTCCGATCGCGTACGCGATGGCCATCTGGGGCGGCGGCCTGTTCGTGTACTCGGGCCTGCTCTACGTGATCCAGACCCGGATGGCACTGCGCGGGCCCGTTCGCGCCGCCGGCTAAGCTTCCGCGCGCCCGGCTTGGCGGGCTCGTTTGCGAGAGGCGACCGACGGTGATTCCCGAAGAGCTCCACTACACAGAAGAGCACGAGTGGGTGCAGGCGCGGACCGAGACGCTGGTGCGGGTCGGCGTCACCGAGCACGCCCAGCAGCAGTTGGGCGACGTCGTGCGCGTCCAGTTGCCCGAGGTCGGCGACCAGGTCGACCAGGGCGCGCCGGTCGGCGAGGTCGAGTCGACCACGGGCGTCGCCGAGCTGTTCGCGCCGCTGACCGGCGAGGTCGTGGCCGTCAACGACGAGGTGGTCCAGCAGCCCGAGCTGGTCAACTCCGACCCCTACGGCGAGGGCTGGCTGCTCGAGATCGCCGTGGACGACCCCGACTCCGTCGACGCGCTGCTCGACGCCGAGGCGTACGGACCGCTCACACGCGGTTGAGGTTTCCGTGGGACGATCTTGAGTACACCCGGCGCGCACTCGGCCGGTCGCGGGACCCGATCCCCCCGGGCAGCGGGGGACCACCGTCCGGGGCGCTAGTCGCGCACGGTACGTTGGAACCAGTTAAGCGAAGTGACCAGCAAGGGAGAGCTCAGGTGAGCACGAACGACGGGCCCGGCGTCCCGCCGGAGCAGTCTCCGGAGCGGACTTCGGTCTTCCGGGCCGACTTCCTGGCCGACCCTGAGGCTCCGGCCCAGGCGCCTGCCCCCGAGCCCGCTGTCGCGGGCGTCGACGCGCTGCCTGCCGGGTCCGCCCTGCTGGTGGTCAAGCGCGGCCCCAACGCGGGCTCGAGGTTCCTGCTCGACCGCGACACCACCAGCGCGGGCAGGCACCCCGACAGCGACATCTTCCTCGACGACGTGACCGTGTCGCGCCGCCACGCGGAGTTCCGCCGCGAGGGGGGCGAGTTCGTGGTGATCGACGTGGGCAGCCTCAACGGCACCTACGTCAACCGCGAGCCGGTCGACCAGGCCGTGCTGGCCGGGGGCGACGAGGTGCAGATCGGCAAGTTCCGGCTGGTGTTCCTGACCGGCCCCGGCGCCGGGGCGTAGTCGCCACGGCTGGGGAAGCGATGGCCGGGGGCGGACGGCCGGACCGGGACGGGGCGAGCATCGGAGCGGTGCTCGAGGCGCTGCGCCCCGACTTCCCGGACGTGACCATCTCCAAGATCCGGTTCCTGGAATCGGAGGGGTTGGTCACCCCCGAGCGCACCCCGTCCGGCTATCGCCGCTTCACTGACTCCGACGTCGACCGCCTGCGGTACGTCCTGTCGGCGCAGCGCGACCAGTACCTGCCGCTCAAGGTCATCCGCGAACGCCTCGACCGGGGCGCCCCGCGGCGGCCCGCGGTCGTGGCCCTGGTCGAGCCCGCGCCCACCAACGGCCTCCTGACCAGGGCCGAGGTCGCCGAACGGGCGGAGGTGTCCGCGGAGTTCATGCGCGAACTCGAGGAGTACGCCCTGCTGCGACCCGGCTCCGACGGCCGGTTCGACGCCGCGGCGGTGGCCATCGCCCAGACCGTGTCCGCGCTGGCCGGGCACGGCATCGAACCCCGCCACCTGCGCGCCCACCGGGCCGCGGCCGATCGCGCCGTCGGCTTGGTCGAGCAGGTCGTGGCCCCGATGCGCAAGCAGCGCGACCCCGCCGCGGGCAAGCGCGCCGCCGAGGTGGCCGACGAGCTCGCGGAGCTGTCCGTGGGCCTGCACGCGCTGCTCGTGCGGACGGGTCTGCGCGGCTGACCGGCGGGAAGAAAGTGGGCAGACTTGTGGAATGGATCGGCACTGGGTCCGGATGGCGGGTAGCGTCGAAGCCGGGGATCGGCAATCCTCGACGGATGCGGGACGCCGATGCCCCAGCGAGCGGAGGGAGGCGAACCCGATGAGCGAGATGCGCGTCGTGGGTGTGCGGGTGGAGTTGCCCCAGAACCAGCCCATCCTGTTGCTGCGTGAGGCCGAGGGGGAGCGATACCTCCCCATCTGGATCGGCTCGGTCGAGGCCACGGCGATAGCCCTGGAGCAGCAGGGGGTGCGGCCCGCGCGGCCGCTGACCCACGACCTGCTCAAGGACGTGATCGGGGCGCTCGGCCGCGAGCTGGAGCAGGTCCGCATCACCGACCTGCGGGAGGGGACGTTCTTCGCCGAGCTGGTCTTCGACGGCGACATCCGGGTCTCCGCCCGACCCAGCGACTCGGTGGCACTGGCCCTGCGGATCGGGGTGCCCATCCACGCCGAGGACTCCGTCCTGCAAGAGGCGGGGCTGATCATCCCCGACGAGCAGGAGGACGAGGTCGAGAAGTTCCGCGAGTTCCTCGACTCGATCTCCCCGGAGGACTTCCGCGGAGCCGACACCTAGACCGCCCTTCCCCCGCGCGTCGCGTTGACCTCCCCACGCGCCCGACTTACCGTCATTGACGAGCCCGACATCCAGCGGTGGGACCAGGTGCCCCACCGCCGTGACCGGTGCTCGACCGACGGTCCCCAAGGTGGAACGGGCGGTCTCGTTCGCCGGCCGACGACGGCCGGACGGAGGGGAGGCAGGCGTGTTCGAGCAGGGTCAGGACTCCGCTGAGCAGGGAGAGCTGTTCCCGGACTCCTCCCTCCCGGATGAGCTCGTCGGCTACCGCGGCCCAGCCGCGTGCCAGATCGCGGGAATCACCTACCGGCAGTTGGACTACTGGGCGCGGACCAGCCTGGTCGTGCCCACGGTCCGCAGCGCCGCGGGGTCGGGCTCGCAGCGGTTGTACTCGTTCAAGGACGTGCTGGTCCTCAAGGTGGTCAAGCGCCTCCTGGACACGGGCGTGTCACTGCAGAACATCCGGGTCGCGGTGGACCACCTGCGCAAACGCGGGGTTCGGGACCTCGCCCGGATCACTCTGTTCAGCGATGGCACGACGGTCTACGAGTGCACGTCGCCGGAGGAGGTCGTGGACCTGCTGCAGGGCGGGCAGGGCGTCTTCGGGATCGCGGTGGCGGGGGCCATCCGGGAGATCAGCGGGACGATCCACGAGTTCCCGGCCGAGCGGGCGGATGGACTTGAGGTGGACCACGCCTCGGATGACGAGCTGACTCAACGGCGGAACGCTCGGAACGCGGGCTGAGAGGGTTCGCTCGTTCGGGTGGTTTTTGGGATGAGCTGGGCTGGCGCGGCGTGAGGCTCCAAAAGTGATGCTGAAATGGCGTGGCTTGCTGTAAAGGTGCAGGTCAGTAAGTGTCCTCCCCGCGCAGGCGGGGCTGTTCCCCGCTCGAAACACAGCGCTACGAGCGTCACGAGGTCCTCCCCGCGCAGGCGGGGCTGTTCCCCGCTGGCTATCCAGCATCGACCTTGATTTCCGGTCCTCCCCGCGCAAGCGGGGCTGTTCCGGGCGAGGAAACGCCTCTCAAGGCCAACGACCAGTCTTCCCCGCGCAAGCGAGGCTGTTCCCCCGGTGAGCATCGGTGCGAAGTCTTCCCTGTGCGAACGGGGCTGGGTGGAAGGCGGCTCAGGCGTTGGGGAGGGTGTAGGGGGTGGTGGACGTGATCTTCTGGAAGCCCATCCTGGTCAGGATGGGGCGGCTGGGCGGCATGGCGTCCACGTGGAGCCAGCGGACTCCCCGGTCCAGGGCCAGGGCGGCGCGGTGGGAGACCAGGGCTCGGTAGATCCCCCGGGAGCGCCATTCCGGCACCGTCCCCCCTCCCCACAGGCTCGCCCACGGCCTGCCGGGGTAGTACTCGCTGCGGGCGGCGCTGACCGGGGTGCCATCCGCTTCGGCCACCAGCACGTCCAAGCGGTCGGGGGCCGTTTCCAGGGCGTCCAGGAGGCGGTCGCCGAGCCAGGTGAAGGGGGCGTGGAAGGCGGCCTCGTGGACGGCCACCACCTTGGCGATCCCCGCCTCGTCCGTGACCGGGGTCAGGGTGATGCCGGGGGGCGGGGGGACGGGGGCGATGGCGGCGGTTTCGGCGACCATGACCCATTCGACCTCGCCGGGGCGCAGGCCCGCGGCCACCAGGTACTCGGGGAGCGCCAAGAAGGCGTCGTGGTGGTAGTGCTTCCACTCACAGTCGCCCGGCAGGGTTTTGAAGAGGGCCACCTCCTCGGTGACGACGGACTCGGCCGTGTGCTCGTCGACCTGGCACCAGACCACGCCGGACCAGCCGCGGTCGCGGGGGTCTACGTGCCTGGTCACGTACGGGGTCTGGACGACGGTGGCGTGGTCGTCGAGGGCGGGCATGTCGCGGCGCAGGTCGCGGTCTAGTGCGGCTAGCACGGCGCTGTGGTCCATGGGCCGGTCCATGGACCCAGTCGACCATGGCCGGGCCAGGGTGCGCGACGCGATTACTCCAGGGGTTCGCGGGTTAGACTCGGCGGGACGTCGCAGAACCCGCGCGGGAGAGTCCGGACGGCCGACAGGCCGGGTCGGCGCCGAAGGAGCAAATCCTCCCCGGAACCTCTCAGGCCAACGGACCGCGTGGGTGAGGCGCCTCTGGAAAGCGGGCTCCCCGGCGACCACCGGGTGGCCCCGCCGAAGGTGCAAGCCCGCGCCGAGCGGGTGAAGCTCTCAGGCGCCCGGATCGCCGGGCACGGACAGAGGGGGAGGGCCAGGGCATCGCCGCCCGCACCGGCCCGACCCCGAAATCCGGAGGTAGCCCGCATGACCGCTGACCGCATCCCCCTCGCCGCCCTCGAGCACGGCACCCCGTTCGCCGACCGGCACGTCGGCCCGCGGCCCGCCGAGCTGGCCCGCATCCTCGACGTGGTCGGGGTCGGCTCGCTGGAGGAGTTGGCCGACGCGGTGGTCCCGGACTCCATCCGCGACGCCGACCTGGCGCTGTCGCTGCCCGAGGCGGCCACCGAGGCGGCGGCGCTGGCCGAGTTGCGCGAGCTCGCGGGCCGCAACCAGAACCTGGTCTCGATGATCGGCCTGGGCTACCACGGCACGCTGACCCCGCCGGTCATCCTGCGCAACGTCCTGGAGAGCCCGGCCTGGTACACCGCCTACACCCCGTACCAGCCGGAGATCTCCCAGGGCCGCCTCGAGGCGCTGCTCAACTTCCAGACGATGGTCGCCGACCTGTCCGGGCTGCCGGTGGCCAACGCCTCCATGCTCGACGAGTCCACCGCCGCCGCCGAGGCCATGACCCTGCTGCGCCGCGCGGGCCGGTCGAAGTCGCCGCGGTTCGTGGTCGACGCCGACACCTACCCGCAGACCCTCGCCGTCATCGAGACCCGGGCCGAGCCGCTGGGCATCGAGGTCGTCGTCGCCGACCTGGCCGAGGGGCTGCCCGACGGCGACTTCTACGGCCTGCTGCTGAGCTACCCCGGCGCGTCCGGCGCGGTGGCCGACCACGCCGACCTCATCGCCGAGGCGCACGAGCGCGGCGCGAAGGTGGCCGTGACCGCGGACCTGCTGGCGCTGACGTTGCTGCGCGCGCCCGGCGAGATCGGAGCGGACGTCGTCGTCGGCACCACCCAGCGCTTCGGTGTGCCGATGGGCTTCGGTGGACCGCACGCCGGGTACATGGCCGTCGGCAAGGGCCTGGAGCGGCAACTGCCCGGCCGCCTGGTCGGGGTGAGCACCGACGCCGACGGGAACCTGGCCTACCGGCTGGCGCTGCAGACCCGCGAGCAGCACATCCGCCGGGAGAAGGCCACCTCGAACATCTGCACGGCCCAGGTGCTGCTGGCCGTCGTCGCCTCGATGTACGCGGTCTACCACGGCCCGGAGGGGCTGCGCGGCATCGCGACCCGGACCCACCGCATGGCCGCCGTGCTGGCCGCCGGGTTGCGCTCGGGCGGGGTCGAGGTCGTCCACGGCGGCTTCTTCGACACCGTCACCGCCCGCGTCCCCGGCCGCGCCGCCGAGGTCGTCGAGGCCGCGCGGGCCGAGGGGGTGAACCTGCGGCTCACCGACGCCGACACGGTCGGGGTCAGCACCGACGAGACCACCACCCGGGCCGACCTGGAGCGGGTGTGGCGGGCGTTCGGCGTCGACGCCGAGGCCGACGAGCTCGACCTGGACACCCCGGACGCGCTGCCCGCCGCCCTGGTGCGCACTTCGGACTACCTGACCCACCCGGTCTTCTCCGCGCACCGCTCCGAGACCGCCCTGCTGCGCTACCTGCGCGCGCTGTCGGACAAGGACGTCGCGCTCGACCGCAGCATGATCCCGTTGGGCTCGTGCACGATGAAGCTCAACGCCACCGCCGAGATGGAGCCCATCACCTGG
Source organism: Actinokineospora pegani (assembly GCF_009745975.1). GTDB lineage: Bacteria > Actinomycetota > Actinomycetes > Mycobacteriales > Pseudonocardiaceae > Actinokineospora > Actinokineospora pegani. The sequence continues at coordinate 63,293 of NZ_WHOL01000091.1, forward strand.
CCCGGGTTCGCGAACCTGCACCCGTTCGCGCCGGTCGACCAGGCCGAGGGCATCCTGCGGGTCGTCAGGGACCTGGAGGACTGGCTGGCCCAGTTGACCGGGTACGACGCGGTCAGCCTGCAGCCCAACGCGGGCAGCCAGGGCGAGTTCGCGGGCCTGCTGGCCATCCGCGCCTACCACCGCTCGCAGGGGCACGGCGAGCGCGACGTCTGCCTGATCCCGTCGAGCGCGCACGGCACGAACGCCGCCAGCGCGGTCATGGCCGGGATGCGGGTGGCCGTGGTCACGTGCGACGACTCGGGCAACGTCGACCTCGACGACCTCAAGGCCAAGATCGACGCGCACCGCGACGACCTCGCCGCCATCATGATCACCTACCCGTCCACGCACGGGGTGTACGAGGACACCGTGCGCGAGGTCTGCGGGCTGGTCCACGACGCGGGCGGCCAGGTCTACGTCGACGGCGCGAACCTCAACGCGCTCATCGGCCTGGCCCGCTACGGCAAGTTCGGCTCGGACGTGTCCCACCTGAACCTGCACAAGACGTTCTGCATCCCGCACGGCGGCGGCGGCCCCGGCGTCGGCCCGATCGGCGTGCGGTCGCACCTGGCGCCGTTCCTGCCCAACCACCCGTTGCAGCCCGCGGCCGGTCCGGAGACCGGGGTCGGCCCGATCAGCGCCGCGCCGTGGGGCTCGGCGTCGATCCTGCCGATCTCGTGGGCGTACGTGCGGATGATGGGCGTCGACGGCCTGCGCCGGGCGACCCTGACCGCCGTGGCGTCGGCGAACTACATCGCCCGCGTGCTCGACGAGCACTACCCGGTGCTCTACACCGGCGCGGGCGGGCACGTCGCCCACGAGTGCATCCTCGACCTGCGGCCGCTGACCAAGGCCACCGGCGTGACCGTGGACGACGTGGCCAAGCGCCTCGCCGACTACGGCCTGCACGCGCCGACGATGTCGTTCCCGGTCGCGGGCACGCTGATGGTCGAGCCGACCGAGTCCGAGGACCTGGCCGAGATCGACCGGTTCTGCGACGCCATGATCGCCATCCGCCGCGAGGTCGACCGGGTCGCGGCGGGGGAGTGGCCCAAGAACGACAACCCTCTGGTCAACGCCCCCCACACGGCAATGTCGATCGCGGCCAAGTGGGACCACCCCTACACCCGCGAGGAGGCGGTGTACCCGGCGGGCACCGCGGCGCCGAAGATCTGGCCGCCGGTGCGCCGCATCGACGGCGCGAAGGGTGACCGCAACCTGGTCTGCTCCTGCCCGCCGATCGAGGCGTTCAGCGGCTGAGGTCCACCTGGGACTGTCCCGACCGAACGGCGCCGACCCCCGCGGTCGGCGCCGTTCGACGTCCTAGACCAGCTCCAGGCTGAACTTCTCGCCGCCGGCGTCGACGTTGATCACCCGGACCTCGACGACTGAGCCGACCTCGACGGTCTGCCCGTACAGCAGGCCGTGGGCGCCTCCGGGGTGCTCGACGAACGAGCCGAAGGGCGCGTTGCTGACGACCGTGCCCGTGAAAGTGCTGTCCTTTTTGGGAAGCATGTGTGGTTTCACCTCCTTCCTCCCGCGAGTCCGTCAGGACGTCCAGCGGGGGCGGAGGGGCCCGGATCAGGTCCGGGCCGGGCAACCGTTCTGTGCGCGGCACGTGGCCGACCCGGCAGTCATGAGGAGAGCCTAGCGGGGGATGGGTCACACGTGGAAGGTTTGAGCCGGTTGTGATTGTTGGTAGTACCGGAAGAGCAGCGAACAATCGGAGGATGCACAGTCCATGGCAGCCGCACCCCGCGCGACAGTTCCTACGGTGGCCCTCAACGACGGCTCCGTCATCCCGCAGCTCGGCTTCGGGGTGTGGCAGGTCCCGGAGGACGAGGTCACCGCGGCCGTCGCCACCGCCCTGGCGGCCGGTTACCGGTCGATCGACACCGCTGCCATCTACGGCAACGAGAAGGGCACCGGCGAGGCCATCGCCGCCTCGGGCATTCCGCGCGACGAACTCTTCGTCACCACCAAGCTGTGGAACTCCGCGCAGGGCTACGACTCGACCCTGCGCGCGTTCGACGAGAGCATGGCCAAACTCGGCCTCGACCAGCTCGACCTGTACCTGATCCACTGGGCCTCGCCCCGGCGGGACAAGTACGTCGAGACGTTCAAGGCCTTCGAGAAGCTGCGGGCCGATGGCCGGGTGCGCGCCATCGGCGTGTCCAACTTCCACATCCCGCACCTCGAGCGCCTGCTCGACGAGACCGATGTGGTGCCCGCGGTGAACCAGATCGAGCTGCACCCGAACCTGCCGCAGGCCGAGCTGCGCGCCTTCCACGCCGAGCACGGCATCGCGACCGAGGCCTGGAGCCCACTGGCCTCCGGCGGCCTGCTCGGCGACGAGACGCTGGGCGCGCTGGCCGACAAGCACGGCAAGTCGCCCGCCCAGGTGATCCTGCGCTGGCACCTGCAACTGGGCACCATCGCCATCCCCAAGTCGGTCACCCCCGAGCGCATCCGCGCCAACATCGACGTCTTCGACTTCGAACTGGACGCGGACGACCTCAAGGCCATCGCGGGCCTGGAGAACGGCGAGCGCACCGGCCCCAACCCGGACGAGTACGAAGACTGAGCGCCCGGTCCCCCCGATCTCGGGCCCCGTCCTGCGACCCAGGGCGGGGTTCGTGCTGTCAGCGGTGGTAGTCGCACCGCCCGCCCCCGGTCGCGATGGCGCACGGCCGGCCGTCGCGCTTGGTCACACCGCACTGGACGGCGGGGTCGTGCACGTGGCACAGCCCCGAAGGGCGCGGTGTCACCGGACAGGGCGTGCCCTTCTTCGTGACCGCCTTGCACGAGCCCTCGCCGATCGGTCCCGGCACCCGTTCGCGCTCGGGCTTGGCGGGTTTCCCGACCACCGGCACCCCGGCCGCCCGCAAGGACTGCTGGAGACCCCGCAGCGCCAGCCGGTCGGCCCGCTCGTTCTCCGGGTGTCCACTGTGCCCCTTGACCCAGTGCCACTCCACCTCGGCGACCCGCACCAGCTCGTCGAGCCGCTTCCACAGGTCGACGTTCTTCACCGGTGTGTTGGTCGAGGTCATCCACCCCCGCTTGCGCCACCCCGCCACCCACTGCGTGATCCCGTTGCGCACGTAGGTGCTGTCGGTGTAGATCGCCACCGGCACCTGCCGCGTCAACGACTCCAGCGCCCGGATGGGCGCGGTCAGCTCCATCCGGTTGTTGGTCGTCTCACTCGCCTCGCCACCGCACAGCTCCCGCTCGTGTCCGTTGTAGCGCAGCACAGCGCCCCAGCCGCCCGGGCCGGGATTGGGCACGCACGCCCCGTCGGTGTAGATCTCCACCAAGCTCACGCCGCAGCACGCTACCCGGGCGGCGCCGTTCGGCGGGGAAACCATCCACAGGCCCCCGCCGAGGACGGCCGCGACACCGGTACCGGTATGATATGGCCGGTATAGTTATTGGTCATTTCGAGGAAGGCCCGCATGATCGAGATCCTGAACCCCACCGACCTGCCCCGAGCGAGGCAGGCGGGAGCCCTGGTCGCCGACATCCTGCAGGCGCTCAAGAGCCGCAGCGCGGTGGGCACCAACCTCCTGGACATCGACAAGTGGGCCGAGTCGATGATCGTCGAGGCCGGGGCGCTGTCCTGCTACGTCGACTACGCGCCCTCCTTCGGGCGCGGGCCGTTCGGCCACTACATCTGCACGTCGGTCAACGACGCCGTGCTCCACGGGCTGCCCCACGACTACGCGCTCGCCGACGGCGACCTGGTGTCCCTCGACCTCGCGGTCTCCCTCGGCGGGGTCGTCGCGGACTCCGCCATCAGCTTCATCGTGGGCGACTCCGAGCCCCCGGAGAGCGTCGCGATGATCAGCGCGACCGAACGCGCGCTGCGCGCGGGGATCGCCGCTGCCGGGCCCGGGGCCCGCGTCGGCGACATCTCGCACGCCATCGGCTCGGTCCTGTCCGAGGCGGGGTACGCGATCAACACCGAGTTCGGCGGCCACGGCGTCGGGTCGACGATGCACCAGGACCCGCACATCTCCAACACCGGACGGCCCGGTCGCGGGTACAAACTGCGCCCCGGGCTGCTGCTGGCACTGGAGCCGTGGGTCATGGCGGACACCGCCGAGCTCGTCACCGACGAGGACGGGTGGACGCTGCGCAGCGCGACGGGCTGCCGGACCGCGCACAGCGAGCACACGATCGCCATCACCGGCGACGGAGCCGAGATCCTCACCTTGCCGAAGCAGGCCTAGGCCGTATTTCGAAAGCCGCTGTCCGCGATAGCCGCGCCAGGGACCACACCGATCACGTCTCTCATCGAACGGACTCCCGAAACACGGCCTAGCCCAGCAGCCTCCGGCAGAGATCGATCAACCGGGCGCGCAGGGGAGCGCCGCGCTCGGCGAAGGCCGCCTGGCGGCGGGCGTACTCGGCGCGGCCTTCGGGGGTCTCGATGGGCACCGGGTCGTACCCCAGCTCGGACAGGTCGTACGGGCTGGCGCGCATGTCGAGGGCGCGGATGTCCATGGCCAACTCGAAGCAGTCCGCCACCAGCTCCGACGGGGTGTACGGGTCGAGTTTGTAGGCCCACTTGAACAAGTCCATGCCCGCGTGCAGGCAGCCCGGCTGCTCCATGCCGGTCTGGCCCTCGCGGGACGGCGACAGGGTGTTCAGCGGGCGGGCGGGGGGCGTGAAGAAGCGGAACGCGTCGTAGTGGCCGCAGGCGATGCGCTGGGACTCCACGACCGCGTCCGTCCCCGCCTGTCCCAGGCGCAGGGGCCAGGCGACGTGGCGGATCTGCTCGGCGGGCTGGCGGTAGACCATGGCCCACTCGTGCAGGCCGAAGCAGGACAGGCGGGGCGGCCGCGACGCCGTGGCCTGCAGGAGGTCGCGGACGAAGACGGCGGTGCGGCGGCGGTTGTCCGGCAGCACCGGGTCGACGGTGACGCCCGCGTCGGTGGTGGTGTAGTGCTTCCAGCGCAGGTATTCGGCGGCCGACGGGCCCTGTAGCGCGACGCCGACGCCGGGGTGCCAGCGCTCCAGGTGGGCCGGGCGGTGGCTGTAGTAGGTGAACAGGAAGTCCAGCACGGGGTGCTTCTCGCCCAGCGCGCGGCGGCGCACGTGCGGCCCGGTCCACTGGCGGACCCGCCGCTCGTGCGCCGCGCGGCGCTCGTGCCAATGCGGTTCGGCGAGCGGCTCAGCCACTGCCGCCGACGTGCGTTCCGTCTCGGACGACACCGACGTACTCCTCCAACAGGTCCTCCAACGCCACTACACCCAGCACCGTACGGTCCGCCGACACGGCCTTGGCGAGGTGGCTGTGCGCGCGGCGCAGGGCGGTCAGCGCCTCGTCCACGCGCGAGTCGGCGGGCAGCTCCGGCAGGCCGCGCACCCGGGACCACGGCATCCGCGTGCCGGGGTCGGCGTCGACCAGGTCGAGGACGTCCTTGACGTGCACGTACCCGTTGAGGGTGCCGTCGGCCATGCGGACCGGGAAGCGGGAGAACCCGGTCTCGGCCACCGCCGCCTCCACCGCGCCCACGGTGGGCGGGTGCGGGATGGTCTTGAGCTCGTCCATCGGCACCAGCACCTCGGCGACGGTGCGCTCGGCCGAGCTCAGGGTGTTGGTCAGGCGGCGGTGCTCGGAGTCGTCGAGCAGGCCCTCGGCCCGCGACTCGGCGATCATCGTGGCCAGCTCGTCGGAGGTGTAGGCGGTGTCCAGCTCATCCTTGGGCACGACCCCGAACCGGCGCAGGACAGCGGTGGACGCCCTGGTGAACAGCGCCAGCAGCGGCCGGACGAGTTTGCAGTAGGCGAAGTGCAGCGGCACCAGCGCCATCGCGGTGCGCTCCGGGCCCGCGATGGCCAGGTTCTTCGGCACCATCTCGCCGATCACCGTGTGCAGGGCGGTCACCATCCCCAGGGCGATCGCGAACGCCACCCCGTGCACGACCGCGGCGGGCAGCCCGAGGGCGGCGAACGGGACCTCGATCAGGTGCGCGATCGTCGGCTCCGCCAGCGCGCCCAGACCCAGCGAGCACACGGTGATGCCCAACTGCGCCCCCGCGATCAGCAACGGCAGCTCCCGCGACGCGTCGATGACCAACTGCGCGCGGGCCGCGCCCTCGCGGGCCAGCGCCTCCAACCGGTCGCGACGGGCGGTGATGATGGCGAATTCAGAACCTACAAAAAAGGCATTCCCCAACAGCAGGAGCAGTGTGGCCAGGAGGGCGAGGGCGTCGCTCACGCGGTCGCCTCCTGGCGGGGCAGGCGGGCCACGCGCAGTTCGGCGATGCGGTGGCGGTCCATCCGCATCACCGTGATGCGCCAGCCGTCGAGGCGGATCTCGTCGTTGACCTCCGGGATGCGGCCCAGCTCGCTGAGCACGAGTCCGGCGACGGTCTCGTACTCGCCCCGCGGCATGCGGAGACCGGTCGCGTCGGCGAGTTCGTCGTCGCGCAGCAGGCCGGAGACCATCCAGCTCTCGCGGCCCAGCGGGCGCACCGGGCTGACCTCGCCGCGGTCGTGCTCGTCGCGCACGTCGCCGACGATCTCCTCGACCAGGTCCTCCAGGGTGACCAGGCCCGCGGTGCCGCCGTACTCGTCGACGACCACGGCCACCTGCAGGCCGGAGCCGCGCAGCCGCTCCAGCAGCACGTCGCCGTCGAGGGTCTCCGGGACGGTGGGCACCGGCCGGGCCAGCGAGCCCACGCGCGTGGTCTGCCGGACCGCCGCGGGCACGCTGAACACCTGCTTGACGTGCACCACGCCGCGGATCTCGTCGAGGTCGCCGCCGTGCACCGGGAAGCGCGAGTGGCCGGTGGCCCTGGCCAACGAGACCAGGTCGGCCACGGTGGCGTCGGCGCGCAGCGCGCGCACCCGCACCCGCGGGGTCATCAGCTCGCCGGCGGTGCGGTCGCCGAAGCGCAGCGACCGGCTCAGCAGCGCCGCCGTGCCGGTGTCCAGGGTGCCCGAGGCCTCGCTGGAGCGGACCAGGCCGCCCAGCTCCTGCACCGAGCGGGCCGACCGCAGCTCCTCCTGCGGCTCGACGCCCATCCGCCGCACGACCCAGTTCGCCGACCCGTTGAGCCCGTTGATCAGCCACCGGAACACCGACGAGAACACCGCCTGCGCCCCGGCCACCGCCCGCGCGGTCGGCAGCGGCTTGGCGATGGCCAGGTTCTTGGGCACCAGCTCGCCGAACACCACCGACAGCGCCGTGGCCACCAGCAGCGCGATCACGATCGCCACCGGCTCCGCGCCCGCCTCGGGCAGGCCGACCAGGGTCAGCGGCCCCTCGATGAGCGCGGCGATGGCAGGCTCGGCGATGTAGCCGGTGACCAGGGTGGTGATCGTGATGCCCAGTTGTGCGCCGGAGAGCTGGAAGCTCAACGTCCGGTGCGCCTTGGCGATCGCCACCGCGCGCCGGTCGCCCACCTGCTCGACGTGGCTGTCGACCTGCGTGCGCTCCAGGGTGGTGAGGGAGAACTCGGCTGCCACGAACAGCGCCGTGCCCAGGGTGAGCGCGCCGACGGCCAGCAGCCCCGCCACGCTCAGCAGAGTCTCGATCACCGGGCCGCTCGCGCGGTGATCGCGCCGGTATGGTCGCCGGGGTCGTCTCCCGGCCCGCTGCCGCGACCTGGGGACTGGGAGGACTTGCGCACGGGAGGTGTGCCTCTCGGTGTGATGAGGTGCTGTTCGTGGGGACAGGGCTGTGACCCACCCAGTTTAAGCCCTGTTCGGCGGAGATCGACCCCTTGTGGCCCCGCCGGGTCACGGCCGCCAGTGCGGATCGCGGCCCATGAGCGCCACCAGCCGGTCGGTGGGGCTGGCGTCGCGGTCGGTGGCGACGGCGTCGGCGAAGATCCAGCCCCGCCACGCCTCGATCTGCTCGGTGAACTCGGTGATCAACGCCTCGGCGACGGCTGCGTCGACCGCGGGGTCGGCGCCGGTGGCCTTGGCCATGTCCCAGCCGTGCACGGCCAGGTCGAGGGTCATCTGCCACCGGTAGTCGCGGGCGGGGGCCTCGCCGGAGGACAGGTGGACCGGCATGTCGTCCGAGGTGGCGGCCCAAGCCGCCGCCGCGGCGGTGTTGGCCCGCTCCCAGGCGGCTATCGGGTCGTCGCCGAGCACGTCGCCGTCGTAGCGGTTGCCCACGTCGTCGGTCGTCTCGCCGTTGAGCAGGTGCGGGACCCAGAGCTGCTCGGAGACCAGGTGGTTGAGCAGGTCGCGGGCCGTCCACCTGGCGCACGGAGTGGGCGCGGACCAGTCGGTGGCGGTGTGGACGACGCGGTCGAAGAAGGCGCGTGCGGAGTCCATGTGCTTGCTGGGCTGTGTCACCGTTCCCAGTCCAGCACCCGGGGCCGGGACCTGCCACTCAGCGCGCCCACGGCGACCAGGCTGGAGTGGTCGCCGCTGGTCAGCGGCAGCGCGCGGTTTCCGGTGCGGTGCATGACAAGCAGGACGAATGCGACACCGGCCCTCTCGTCGGCCGCTCGCGCGGTCGTCGCGGCGACCAGGCGCCTGGCCGTGTCCCTCAGAAGCCGCGGCGGTGGCGCCTGACCGTTTCCTCGACAAGGTCCAGGACCGGGTCCATGTCGTCGGCGGGCAGGCCCATCGCCAGGTGCGAGACCAAGCCCTCCAGGACCAGCTCCAGGAAGGAGGTCAGGACGTCCACGTCGATGTCGTCGCGCAGGTTGCCCGCCTCGCGCTGGCGCAGGAGGCGTTCCCTGGTCGCCTTGGTGAGCTGTTCGGAGCGCGCGGCCCAGCGGGCGCGGAACTCCGGGTCGGTGCGCAGGCGGCGGGAGACCTCCAGGCGGGTACCCAGCCAGTCCGCGGGGTGGTCGCCCTCGGCGGGCGGGGCGATCAGCTCCCGCATCACCTGCACCAGGCCCTGTTCGGCGACGATGTCGGTCATCCGCAGCACGTCGTCCTCGGCCAGGGCGAGGAACAGCGACTCCTTGTCGCGGAAGTGATGGAAGATCGCCCCCCGGGACAGTCCGGTAGCCTCCTCCAACCTGCGCACGGTGGCGCCCTCGTATCCGTGGCGCGCGAAGCACGAGCGCGCGCCGTCGAGGATCTGGCGCTTGCGCGCGTCGAGATGGTCCTGGCTCACCCTGGGCACCCGGGCATGGTCTCAGCATCGCCGGACGCTGGCAATCCGTACGTACGTTTTGGGAGACGCGCCACCCAGGCGGCGCAATCGGCCACCTGCGTGTGTCTGTGCCCGCGTGTAGCGTCGAACGGGCGTGTCGCGACCTCTCTTCCGTTGCGGCGAAAGGGGATGATCAACCTGACTGCCGTCCAGCGCCCAGGCGCGGTGGAACCGGACCAACGCCGGTTCCGGGCCCGCGTCGAGGCCGAGGCGTACGTCGCCTCGGTCTGCTTCAAGCACGGGCCCCCGAGACTCGTCGGAGTCGAACTCGAATGGACCGTCCACCACCACGACGACCCCCGGCGACGCCTCGACCGCCACCACCTCGCCGACGCCCTCGGGCCCCACGCGCCGCCGACACTGGCCGCGGACAGCCCCCATCTCCCTCTCCCATCCGGCTCGTCGTTGACCGTCGAGCCCGGTGGCCAGGTCGAGATCTCCTCCCTCCCCTCCCCCTCGCTCGGTTCGCTGGTCGACTCCGTCACCACGGACACCGAGCACCTCACCACCCTGCTCGCCGAGGCCGGGCTGGCGCTGGGCCCCGGGGGGCTGGACCCGCACCGCAGCCCGCGCCGGGTCCTCGACACCCCCCGCTACACCGCGATGGAGCGGGCCTTCGCCCGCGTCGGCGACGCCGGGATCACGATGATGTGCGCCACGGCGGGACTGCAGGTCTGCCTCGACTCGGGCGAGCGGGCGGACGTGGCGACCCGGTTCGCCGCGGTCACCTCGCTCGGGCCGGTGTTCGTCGCGCTGTTCGGCAACTCCCCGGCCCCCGGCTGGCACTCCGCCCGCACCAAGGCGGTGCAGGCGGTGGACCCCTGCCGGTCCAAGCCGCTGCCGATCACCGACGACCCCGCCGCGGACTGGGCGCGCCGGGTGCTGGACACGCCGCTGCTGTTCGTACGGCGCGACAGCGACGACTGGAGCGCCCCGGGCGGGGTGACCTTCGCCGACTGGATCGCGGGCGCGTTGCCCGAGCCACCCACCCACGACGACCTCGACTACCACCTGACCAGCATGTTCCCCCCGGTGCGCCCACACGGCTACCTCGAGGTGCGCTACCTCGACGCCCAGCACGGGGCCGACTGGGCCGTGCCCGCCGCACTGCTCACCGCGCTCATGGCCGACCCGGCCACCGTCGACCGGGTCGTGGAGCTGTGCGCGCCCGCCGCCGACCGCTGGGTGCGGGCCGCGCGCCTCGGCCTGGCCGACCCGGCCACCAGGGCGGCGGCCCACCGGGTGCTGGACCTGGGTCTGCCCGCCGTCGCGGGCCTGGACCTGCCCCCACCGACCGCCGAGGCGGTCACCACCGCCCTCACCCGACTCGCTGACCGCACCGCACTGCCCGGGAGGCAGCAGTGACCAGCACCGACAACCGCTCCACCGACCGACTCCGCGACCACGTGGCCGAGCAGTTGCGCCGCTCCCGCGAGCGCAGCACCGCGCTGGCCGACGCCGTCGACGAACACGACCTCACCCGCCAGCACTCCCCGCTGATGTCGCCGCTGGTGTGGGACTACGCCCACATCGGCAACCAGGAGGAGCTCTGGCTGGTGCGCGACGTGGGCGGCCGCGAGCCGGTCCGCGACGACATCGACAACATCTACGACGCCTTCCAGCACTCCCGCGCCTCCCGGCCGGGACTGCCGCTGCTCACCCCCGCCGAGGCCCGCGGCTACGTGCGCGAGGTGCGCGACAAGGTGCTCGACGTCCTGGACACCACCCCGCTGGAGGGCGACCGGCTGGTCGCCGACGGGTTCGCCTTCGGCATGATCGTCCAGCACGAGCAGCAGCACGCCGAGACCATGCTGGCCACCCACCAGCTCCGCGTGGGCGCCCCGGTGCTGCACGCCCCCGCGCCGCCGCCCGCCACCGCCCCGCCCCGGGCCAAGGAGGTCCTGGTCCCCGGCGGGGAGTTCACCATGGGCACCTCGGCCGAGCCCTGGGCGCTGGACAACGAGCGGCCCGCGTTCCGCACCCACGTGGACGCCTTCTTCATCGAGACCGCCCCGGTCACCAACGGCGAGTACCTGGCCTTCGTCGACGCGGGCGGCTACGACGACCCCCGCTGGTGGACCGACGAGGGCTGGGCGCACCGCCAGGCCGCCCGCCTGGTCGCGCCCCAGTTCTGGGAGCGCGGCCCCGAGGGCTGGCAGCGCACGCGCTTCGGCGTCGTGGAGCCGGTCGCGCTCGACGAGCCGGTGGTGCACGTGTGCTTCCACGAGGCCAAGGCCTACGCGGCCTGGGCGGGCAAGCGCCTGCCGACCGAGGCCGAGTGGGAGAAGGCCGCCCGCCACGACCCGGACGGTGACCGCTCCCGCCGCTACCCCTGGGGCGACAACGACCCCGGTCCCGAACACGCCAACCTCGGGCAGCGCCACCTGCGCCCCGCCCCGGTCGGCGCGTACCCGGCGGGGGAGTCGGCCCTGGGCGTCGCGCAGCTCCTGGGCGACGTGTGGGAGTGGTGCGACTCGGACTTCGTGCCCTACCCGGGTTTCGCGTCCTTCCCGTACAAGGAGTACTCGGAGGTCTTCTTCCGCGGCGACTACAAGATGCTGCGCGGCGGGTCGTTCGGCACCGACGCCTCGGCCGTGCGCGCCACCTTCCGCAACTGGGACCACCCGGTCCGCAGGCAGATCTTCTCCGGCCTGCGGCTGGCCCGCGACGCCGCGCCGCACGAGACGCGCTGAGGGGTGTGCCGCCACCTGGGGTACCTGGGCCCCGCCGTGCCCGTCGCCGGGCTCGTCGGCGGCCCGCGCGGGCTGCTGACCCAGACCTGGGCCCCCGCCGACATGCGCGGCGGGGGCACGGTCAACGCCGACGGGTTCGGCGTCGGCTGGTACCCCGCCCCGGGCGCCGACCCGGTCCGGTACCGGCGCGCGGTCCCGATGTGGGCCGACGCCTCGTTCGCCTCCCTCGCCGGGGCGGTGACCAGCACGGCGGTGCTGGTCGCCGCCCGCTCCGCGACGGTGGGCATGCCGGTCGTGGAGACCGCGTGCGCGCCGTTCGCGGAGGGGCGCTGGCTGTTCAGCCACAACGGCGTCGTGCGCGGCTGGCCGGACAGCGTCGCCGACCTGGCCTCGACACTGCCCACCACCGACCTGATGACCCTCGACGCCCCCACCGACAGCGCCGTGCTGTGGGCCCTGGTGCGCCACCGACTGCGCACGGGGGCGGCGCCGGGTGACGCCCTCGCCGAGGTCGTGCTCGCGGTCGCCGACCGGGCGCCCGACTCCCGGCTCAACCTGATGCTCACCGACGGCACCACGCTGGCGGCCACCACCTGGTGGCACTCGCTGTCGGTGCTCGCCGGACCGGACAGCGTCGTCCTGGCCTCCGAGCCGTGGGACGACGACCCCCTGTGGACCCCCGTGGACGACCGGCGGCTCGTGGTCGCCACGGCCGGGACGACCCCCAGCGCCACCGCGCTGGGATGACCGAGGAGAACCCTTGCCAGATCCCAGGATCGACGTCCACCTCCCGCCCGACCACGCCGCCACCGCCCTAGCCACCGATGCCCGCACCGGGCTCACCTCCACCCCGAAGACCCTGCCCCCCAAGTGGTTCTACGACGCCCGGGGCAGCGAGCTGTTCGACGAGATCACCGCCCTTGACGAGTACTACCCGACCCGCTCCGAGCGGGCCATCCTCCAGGCGCGCGCCGCCGACATCGCCGCCGCCACCGGCGCGAACACGTTGGTGGAGCTCGGGTCCGGCTCGTCGGAGAAGACCCGCCTGCTGCTCGACGCCCTGCGCGACGCGGGCACCCTGGAGCAGATCGTCACCCTCGACGTCTCCGAGACGGCCTTGCGCGCCGCCGCGGCGGACCTGGCGGCTGAGTACCCGGCCGCCCGCGTCGAGGGCGCGGTCGGCGACTTCACCGAACACCTGCCGCTGCTCCCCGGCGATCCCACCCGCCTGGTGGCGTTCCTCGGCGGCACCATCGGCAACTTCCTGCCCGCCGAACGGGACCTGTTCCTCCGCGCCGTCCGCGACATGCTCAAGCCGGGGGAGTGGTTGCTGCTCGGCACCGACCTGGTCAAGGACCGCGCGACTCTGGAGGCCGCCTACGACGACGCCCGGGGTGTCACCGCCGAGTTCAACCGCAACGTCCTGCACGTCCTGAACAGGGAACTGGGCGCCTCCTTCGACATTGACGCCTTCGCCCACGTATCGCACTGGGACGATGAGCACGAGTGGGTCGAGATGCGCCTGCGGGCGCTGTCGGCACAGACGGTGCGGGTGCCCGCGCTGGACCTGACCGTGGAGTTCGCCGAGGGCGAGCAGATGCGCACGGAGATCTCGGCGAAGTTCCGGCGTGCCGGCGTGGAGCGGGAGTTGGAGGCCGCCGGGTTCACGCTGTCGCAGTGGTGGACGGACCCGGAGGGTCGCTACGCGCTGTCGCTCTCCCACGCGGAGTAGGACCGCCACGGGCGAGTGCTGGACCGAGTTCATCTGACTTCTCCTCAAGTCGGGTTGGCTCGGTCCAGCATCGTCCCGGCGCGACAGGGGATCCAGACCCGCGTCGGATCTGTGGATGAATCCGGCGCTTGTGGACAACTCGGCGGCGCCCACCTCACCGCGCGGGGTTCTCTCGCGCGTCAAGTGGGAAGGAGCTTGCCCACCAGGGTGGTGAGCTGGCGGGTGTTGCGGCATTCGTGCATGGGGACCACGGTCGCGTACCGGTCCGCCTCGGAATCCCCTGTGGACCACAGGGCGGTGCGCTCCGGGTTGAGCCAGTGGGCGTGCCGGGCCGGGGCCAGCAAGTCCCGCAGCACCGCCAGCTCGGGGTCGGCGCCGTTGGTGCGCGCGTCGCCCAGGATCAGGACCGAGGTGCGCGGGCCGATGGCGTCGGCGTGGTGCGCGGCGAAGTGGCGGAAGGCGCGGCCGTAATCGCTGTGGCCGTCCCAGGTGGACAGGGTGGCCTCGCTGTGGACGCGGGCACCGAGGCTGTCCGGGTTCGCGGCGCCGGTGTGCACCAAGTGGGTGATCTCGTCGACCGTGTCGATGAAGCCGAAGACGCGGATCTTGCTGAACTGGTCGCGCAGGGCCTGCACGAGCAGCATGGTGAAGTTGGCGAAGCCCGCCACCGAGCCGGACAGGTCGCAGACCAGGACGATCTCCGGGCGGGCCGGGCTGCGCCTGCGGTGGGCGAGGTGGATGGGCACGCCGCCGGTCGACAGGGATCGGCGCAGGGTGCGGCGGATGTCGATGTGGCCCCGGTTGGCGCGGCGCCTGCGGGCGGCCAGGCGGGTCGCGAGCTTGCGCGCGAGGGGCTGCACGGCCCTGCGCAGTTCGGCGAGCTGCTTGCGGTTGGCGACCAGGAAGTCCACCCGGTCCGCCGAGGGGGCCACGGCGTGTTCGAGCACCCGTTGCCTGCCGCGCGCCTCGGCCGTGCGCCTGCGGGCCTCGGTGCGCACCGCCTCCCGGAACGACTCGACCCGGCGGCGCACCTCGTCGCGTTCCAGCCGGTCGGTGAAACCGCCGCCCCCGCCACCGGACTCGGCCAGCACGCGCGCGACCAGGGTCTGCGGGCGGACCCGCTCCAGCGCCTCGTACGCCGAGAACCCGCCGCCGTACCGGCCGAAGGCCTCGACGGCGATGCCCGCGAGCCTGCCCACCGCGTCCCCGTCGTCGTCAGCGAGGGCGGCCACCAGTTCGTCGCGCAGGCGGTCGAGGTCCCAGTCCTGGTCGCGGGCCAGCTCCGGGGATCCCACACCCAGCGGGAAGCACACGTCGAAGACCGCGTCGAACACCGGGCGCTGGCCCTCGCCGCGCAGCAGCGCCGCCGCCAGACCGGCGCGCAGCCGCTCCCGGTCGGCCAGGCCGAGCACCCCGGCCACCGCGGCGGCGTCGACCGTCTCGCTCGACCCGACGGCCACGCCGTGCCCGCGCAGCGCGGAGACCAGCTCCACCAGCCGCGAGGGCAGGCTCACCGGCCCGCCTCGGACAGGTTCAGCCGGTCGCGAACACGGGTCACGTCGTCCTGGTGCTTGACGATCACGCCGAGGCTCTGCCGCACCAGGTCGTCGTCGAGGGTGTCCGCGCCCAGCGCCAGCAGGGTGCGCGCCCAGTCGACGGTCTCGGCGACCGACGGGGCCTTGCGCAGCTCCATCGCCCGCAGCGCGCCGACCACCCGCACGAGTGACGCGGCCAGCGCCTCGTCGACCCCGGGCACCTTCGTCCGCACGATCCGCTGTTCCAGCTCGGCGTCGGGGAAGTCGATGTGCAGGAACAGGCAGCGCCGCCGCAGCGCGTCGGACAGGTCGCGCGTGGCGTTGGAGGTCAGCACGGTGAACGGCTTGCGCTTGGCCACGATCGTGCCCAGCTCCGGGACGGTGACCTGGAAGTCGCCGAGGACCTCCAGCAACAGGCCCTCCACCTCGACGTCGGCCTTGTCCACCTCGTCCACCAGCAGCACCGTCGGCTCGTCGCCGGTGATCGCGGTCAGCAGCGGGCGGGCGAGCAGGAACTCCTCGGTGAATATGTCCGCGCGCGCGGCCTCCCAGCCCTCGTCGCGGCCCGCGGTGATGCGCAGTAGCTGCTTGGCGTGGTTCCACTCGTAGAGCGCCCGCGCCTCGTCGACGCCCTCGTAGCACTGCAACCGCACCAGCCGCGACCCCGTGGCCGCCGACACCGCCCGCGCCAGCTCCGTCTTGCCGACCCCGGCCGGGCCCTCCACCAGCAGCGGCCTGCCCAGCCGGTCGGCCAGGAACACCGTGGTGGCCACGGCCGCCGAGGCCAGGTAACCCCGCGCGGCCAACCGGTCGACGACGTCGTCGACCGAGGCGAAGAATCCGCTTTCCGTCACACCGTCACCGTACGGTAGGCCCCGTTCCGCGCGGGTATCGTGCGGATATCGAGGAAGGAGCGGTCCGATGTCCGGTCCGGTTCACCACACAGAACCCACAGCCGCGCTCAGCGCGGAGCTCGCCGACGTCCCCGCCCCGCCTTCGGGTCCGCGGCGGGTGTCGTTCGCCGTCATCGGCGTGATCGCGGTGGCGCTGCTGTTCGGCGTGCCCTGGTGGCTGCTGGTCGTCAACGGCCAGGCGTGGCCCGGGTGGCTGGTCGCCGCGGCGACGGTGGTGCTGGCGGGGATGGCGGTTGCCTTCCCGGTGCTCATGGTGCGCGGCCACACCCGCGGCAGCGACCGCGCGTCCCTGATCGCGGACACGACCCTCGGCGTGATCTGGGTCGTGTTCACCTGGAGCATCATCGGCTCGCTGGTGAGCCTGGCGCTCGCGTTGGCCGGTGTGGACAACCCCGGTCGGGCCAGGTGGGTGACGCTCGCGATCCTCGTCGTGTCGGCGACCCTGTTGGCGTACGGGCACTTCGAGGCGATGCGCGTGCCCAGGGTGCGGCGCACGGAAGTGCGCGTCCCCCGGCTCGGGGCCGGTTTGGACGGTCTGCGGCTCGTGCTCCTCGCTGACACGCACTACGGCCCCATCGACCGGGCGCGGTGGTCGGAGAAGACCGTGGCCGCCGTGAACGCCCTCGAACCGGATGTGGTCGCCCACGCGGGCGACATCGCCGACGGTCGGGTGGCCGAACGCGAACCGCAGTCGCGCCACCTCGGCGACGTCCGCGCCACGCTGGCCCGCGTGTATGTGACGGGCAACCACGAGTACTACAGCCAGGCCCAGGAGTGGCTCGACCACATGGCCGACCTCGGCTGGGAGGCACTGCACAACCGGCACGTCGTCATCGAGCGCGACGGCTCCCGCATGGTCGTGGCGGGCACTGACGACCGCACCGCGCACGGCTCGGGTCTGCCCGGCCACGCCGCGGACGTCCCCCAGGCCCTCGCGGGCGCCGACCCCGACCTGCCGGTGCTCCTGCTGGCCCACCAGCCCAAGCAGGTCGGCGAGGCCGTGGCCGCGGGGGTGGACCTCCAGGTCTCCGGCCACACCCACGGCGGCCAGATCTGGCCGTTCCACTGGCTGGTGCGCACCGACCAACCGTGGTTGCAGGGGCTGACCCGGCTCAACGACCGCACGGCGCTCTACACGACCCGGGGCGCGGGCTTCTGGGGGCCGCCGTTCCGCGTGTTCGCGCCCTCGGAGATCTCCCTGCTGGTGTTGCGCGCCGGCTGAGAGGTCGGGTGAGCCCAACTGGGGGCCAAGTCGAGATCAGGTTGCGCCGGACAACATGCCGGGCGCCCAAGGTGGCCCGCGCTTGGGTGCTGACGTCTCGCGCGTGATGACTGCCCTTTCGCCCCCGTTCCCCGTTGGTGGTTGTGCTGTTCAGTGAGCGGTTGGTAAATCTTGTCCGCACTGTTCGGCCGGGGAGCGGAGGCGCGGGATGGGGTTCGGGAAGCGCAAGGCGGGATTCGTCGTGGCGGTGGCCGCGGTGGTCGGGATCGCGGTGCCCGGTGTGGCGTGGGCCGACCCGCCCACGGCGCTGCCGGGGAGCGCGGCGGCCGAGGACGCCCGGTGGCAGCCCGCGTTCGACTACGACGGGGACGGGTGCTACCCCACCCCGGCCATCGGGCCGAACGGCGTGGTGGCGCCGGGGCTGAACAACTCGGGCGCGCTCAACGGCAACTGCCGCGACCAGTCCGACTTGGACAACACCAACTCGTACTCGCGCTCCAAGTGCAACAACGGCTGGTGCGCGTACCTCTACGACCTGTACTTCGAGAAGGACCAGGCCGTGCCCGGCCTCGACTGCTGCGGGCACCGGCACGACATCGAGCACGTGGTCGTGTGGGTGCAGGACAACCAGGCGAAGTTCGTCTCCACCTCGGCGCACGGCAACTACTCCACCCGCGGCCGCGACTCGGTCTCCTGGGAGGGCGAGCACCCCAAGATCGTCTACCACAAGGACGGCGTGGGCACGCACTGCTTCCGCCTGGCCAGCGCCAGTGAGGCCCCGGAGAACCACTACGGCGCCTGGCAGTACCCGGACCTGGTGAGCTGGGACCACTTCCCCGGCGGCATCCGCGACACCCTGGTCAACGCCGACTTCGGCAGCGCGAGCCTGGGGATCAAGGACTCCGCGTTCAACGACAACCTGAACAAGGCCAAGCCCAGCGGCATCGCCTTCAACCCCTACGCCTGACCCGCCCGGCCGCGCGCCCGGGGGCTATGGTCCAGGCCATGACCATCCAGATCCCGCCCCCGGGCGAGTACCGCATCGACCCGGCCGCCAGCACGGTGGCGTTCCGCACCAAGCACTTCTTCGGCCTCGGAGCGGTCAAGGGCACCTTCACCATCGCCGAGGGTGACATCACCGTCGCCGACCCGCCGACCGCATCAACCGTTCGAGTGGTCATCGTCGCCGACAGCATCAACACGGCGAACCCGACCCGCGACAAGATGGTGGTCTCCAAGACCTACCTGGACGCCGCCAACCACCCGACGATCACCTTCGTCGCCGATTCCGTGAGCCCGCCCGCGGTGCAGGGCGACCTCGCGGTCCGCGGCTCCAGCGCCTCGGTGACGCTGACGGTCGAGTCCGCCGTGACCGATGGGGAGAACCTGACCCTGAACGCCACCACCGAGATCGACCGCTACGACTTCGGGGTCAAGGCCATGCCCGGCATGACCGGCCGCAAGCTGGCCTTCACACTCGACGTGGTCGCCCGAAAGGTCAGCGGCTGAGCTTGGTGATCAGCTCTCGCACGGCGGCGCGGGGCAGGGGCAGCGTGACGATCGGCTGCTTGCTGTCCCGCACGGCCGCGAGGTCCTGCCGCAGCTCGACGCAGTTGCCGGTGCTGCCGGAACGGGACGACTTGCGCCACTCCATGATCACAACCTCTCTCGTAGTCGCTTGACCATGCTGCGGCTTTCCGCGCTGGAAAGCGCTCGCTGATCGAGCATCGAGCGCATTTTCTCATAGCCGTGCACCTCGGAATCGTGCAGATACACACCGCTTCCGTACAGCTCCACGTAGAGCACCGGGGTCGTGTCGGGGAAGTCCAGCAGCATCCAGGAGTGCAGCAGCACCCGGTGTGGCACGTGTTCTCGCACGATCCTGATGCCGAGGCCTCGGTTGGTGGCTGCCTCCAAGTGACTCAGTTGCTCTTTGAGGGCGTCGACGCCACCGAAGGGCCTGCGGAGGGCGCTCTCGTGGATGAAGGCCACATAGTCGACCGTGGGCACGACCTGTTGCCGTCGGAGTCGAGCGAGCCACCGCATCTCGATGTCCTGCGGCTCGACGCCGTCATCCGCCATGATGCCCGCGGCGTACTGCTCGGTTTGCAGCAGACCTGGGACGACGGTGAGGGACCAGTCTGTGATCCCGCTCGCCGAGGCTTCGTAGCTGGCGAGGGTGCCCACGTCGGGCAGCACCCCGGGCAGCGGACGCGACCACCACCCGGCCAGGGCGCCGACCCGTGCGCTGGCGATCAACTCCTCGCGCTGGGCGGTCGGCACGCCGTAGATGGCCAGGACCGTCGCCACGTCCTCGCTGGTGATGTGCCGTTTGCCGTTCTCCGTCCGGCTCAGCGTCGCCGCCGACCAGCCGATCGCGCGGGCGGCGGCTTCCAGGCTCAGCGTGGTCTGCTCCACCCGAACGGCTTTGAGCTGCGCGCCGATAGTCCTGTCGCGCGCTTGAGGGCTCTTCCTCTGACCGGACACGGGATTCCTTTCCACCCCGGCAAGGAACACGCGCCCTCAACACGGGGAATCTACAGTGTGGGACCCACGCACACCGCAGACTTCACATCCCCCTCAGAATAGGAGACCCTGAAACACCCGTACAACAAGGGGTCTACGAAGGACTCAACCCAGCACCGTCCGGATTACGTGCCGGGCATTGCCCGCCATCGCCGGGTTCGTCGTCCGGTAATACGGCAGTGCCACCATCGCCTGCGACAGTGTCCGTGCCCGCCCGCGGGCCCAGGTCGCGTCGTCCACGCCGAGCGCCTCGCGGAACACCTCCCGGGCGTCGGCGGGCAGCAGGTTCCACGCCGGGAACAGGTCGCAGGCCGGATCACCGATGCCCGCGCAGCCAAAATCGATCACGCCGGTCAGCCTGCCGTCCTCGACCAGGAGGTTGCCGGGCATCAGGTCCGCGTGCAGCCACACCGGCGGCCCGTCCCACTCCGGCGCGTCCTCCCACACGGCGAGCGCGGCGTCGCAGTCGACAGCCTCCTCCGGGACCGTGCGCAACTCCTCGATCGCCGACCGGGTCGCCGCGTCGAGTGCGGCCAGTGGCCCACCGCGGTGGGCTGGGGGAGCGCCGGGCAGCGTCACCTCCCGCATCGCCGCTACGAACGCGGCCAAGTCCTCGGCCAGTGGCGCGCCCGGGGTTCCCGCCTCGGGGTTCTCGCCGGGTAACCACCGGTACACCGACCACCGCGACGGCCAGCCCTCGGCGGGCTCCCCGGCCCCGAGCACCTGCGGGATGGCGGTGGGCAGCAGGGGCGCGAGCCGCGGCAACCAGCGCCGTTCACGCGGTACATCCCCGTCGTCGGCCAGTGGCAGCCGCACGACCATGTCCGCGCCCAGCCGGTACATCGCGTTGACCGTGCCGCCGGAGGGCAAGCGCCGCATCGGGAGCCCGGCCCAGTGCGGGAACTGCTCGGCTATCAACCGCCGCACGAGGTCTTCGGTGCTCATCGGGTTCCATCCGACTCGAGAGCAGAGCGGGGCCGGTCCACAAAGGACCGACCCCGCTCCTTGGCCCAGCAGGTCAGCTGTTGACCATCTTGCGCAGCACGTACTGCATGATGCCGCCGTTGCGGTAGTAGTCCGCCTCGCCCGGGGTGTCGATGCGCACGACCGCGTCGAACGACGTCGCGGTGCCGTCCTCGGCGGTCGCGGTGACCTTGACCGTCTTGGGGACCGAGCCGTCGTTGAGGGCGGTGACGCCCTCGAAGGCGTAGGTCTCGGTGCCGGTCAGGCCCAGCGACTCCGCGGTCTTGCCCTGCGGGAACTGCAGCGGGAGCACGCCCATGCCGATGAGGTTGGAGCGGTGGATGCGCTCGAAGCTCTCGGCGATGACCGCGCGGACGCCCAGCAGGCTGGTGCCCTTGGCCGCCCAGTCGCGCGAGGAGCCGGAGCCGTACTCCTTGCCCGCGAGCACGACCAGCGGGGTGCCCGCGGCGGCGTAGTTCTGCGCGGCGTCGTAGATGAACGCCTGCTCGCCGCCCTTGGTGAAGTCGCGGGTGTAGCCGCCCTGCACGCCCTGGCCGCCGTTCTCGTCCGCCAGCAGCAGGTTGCGCAGGCGGATGTTGGCGAAGGTGCCGCGGATCATGACCTCGTGGTTGCCGCGGCGCGAGCCGTAGCTGTTGAAGTCGCGGCGCTCGACGCCGTGCTCGTTGAGGTACTGGCCCGCCGGGGTGTCGGCCTTGATCGCGCCCGCGGGGGAGATGTGGTCGGTGGTGACCGAGTCGCCGAGCAGCGCCAGCACGCGCGCGCCCGCGATGTCGGTGACCGGGGCGGGCTCCATCTCCATGCCCTCGAAGTACGGGGGCTTGCGCACGTAGGTGGACTGCGCGTCCCACTCGAAGGTCTTGCCGGTGGGGGTCGGCAGCGACTTCCAGCGCTCGTCGCCCGCGAACACGTCCTTGTAGGAGTCCGAGAAGCTCTCCGCGGACAGCGCCTGGGTGATCGTCTCCTGGATCTCCTGCGGCGTCGGCCAGATCTCGCTGAGGTAGACCGGCTTGCCGTCGGAGCCCGTGGCCAGCGGCTCGGTGGTGATGTCGATGTCCATCGACCCGGCCAGCGCGTAGGCCACCACCAGCGGCGGGGAGGCCAGGTAGTTCATCTTGATGTCCGGGTTGATCCGGCCCTCGAAGTTGCGGTTGCCGGACAGCACCGACACCACGGCGAGGTCGGCCTCCTGCACGCCCGCGGAGATCTCCTCCTGCAGCGGGCCGGAGTTGCCGATGCAGGTGGTGCAGCCGTACCCGACCAGGTTGAAGCCCAGCTTGTCCAGGTACGGGGTCAGGCCCGCGCGGTCGAAGTAGTCCGAGACGACCTTCGAGCCCGGCGCCAGGGTGGTCTTCACCCAGGGCTTGCGCTCCAGGCCGCGCTCGACGGCCTTCTTCGCCAGCAGCGCCGCGCCGATCATGACCGACGGGTTCGAGGTGTTGGTGCACGAGGTGATCGCGGCGATCGCGACCGCACCGTGGTCGATCTCGAAGGTGTTGCCGTCGAGGGTGATCGTGGTCGGCCTGGTCGTGCGGCCGGTCGCGCCGTTGGCCGCCGAGTGCGTGACCTTCGGCGCCACGTCGTCCTCGGGCCCCGGGGTGGGGGAGTCGCTGGCCGGGAAGCTCTCGTCGTTGGCCTCGTCCACGCCGTTGGTGGGCGCGTCGGTGGCGTAGGCGCCCAGCGCGTCGCGGAACGACCGCTTGGCCGCCGCCAGCTCGATGCGGTCCTGCGGGCGCTTGGGCCCGGCGATGGACGGCACGATGGTGGCCAGGTCCAGCTCCAGGACCTCGGAGAACTCCGGCTCGTGCGACGGGTCGTGCCAGAGGCCCTGCTCCTTGGCGTAGGCCTCGACCAGGGCGACCTGCTCGGCGGAGCGGCCGGTGAAGGTGAGGTAGTCGATCGTCTCGGCGTCGACCGGGAAGATCGCGGCGGTCGAGCCGAACTCCGGGCTCATGTTGCCGATGGTGGCGCGGTTGGCCAGCGGCACGGCGGTGACGCCGGGGCCGTAGAACTCGACGAACTTGCCGACGACGCCCTGCTTGCGCAGCATCTCGGTGATCGTGAGCACCAGGTCGGTGGCGGTGGCGCCCGCGGGCAGCTCGCCGTGCAGCTTGAAGCCGACGACCTTGGGGATCAGCATGGAGACCGGCTGGCCCAGCATGGCGGCCTCGGCCTCGATGCCGCCGACGCCCCAGCCCAGCACGCCCAGGCCGTTGACCATGGTGGTGTGCGAGTCGGTGCCGACCAGGGTGTCGGGGTAGGCCTGCCCGTTGCGGGTCATGACCACCCGCGCCAGGTGCTCGATGTTGACCTGGTGCACGATGCCGGTGCCCGGCGGGACGACCTTGAACTCGTCGAACGCGGTCTGGCCCCAGCGCAGGAACTGGTAGCGCTCCTTGTTGCGCTCGTACTCCAGGTCCACGTTGCGCTCGAACGCGTCCGGGCGGCCGAAGATGTCGGCGATGACCGAGTGGTCGATGACCAGCTCGGCCGGGGCCAGCGGGTTGACCTTGTCCGGGTCGCCGCCCAGCGTGGTGACGGCCTCGCGCATGGTGGCCAGGTCGACGATGCAGGGGACACCGGTGAAGTCCTGCATGACGACGCGGCCGGGGGTGAACTGGATCTCCGTGGAGGGCTCGGCCTTGGCGTCCCAGTTCGCGAGGGCCCGGATGTGGTCGGCGGTGATGTTCGTGCCGTCCTCGGTCCGGAGCAGGTTCTCCAGCAGGATCTTCAAGCTGTAGGGAAGACGCTCCGCGCCCTCGACCGCGGACAGGCGGAACACCTCAAAAGAGGCGTCGCCCACGGTGAGCGTGGCGCGGGCGCCGAAGCTGTCGAGGTTGCCCTCGGTGGTGGAACTCGTCTCGGTCACGTCCAACTCCAGTGGCGGCGCATGTCAGTTCGGCTTGTGAGTCTGGCCTACCCGGTCGGGGTGCGTCCCAGTGCCTCACGCTTGCAAACAGTACGCTTGTCCTATTTCGGGTTCAAGAGGACATGCCACCGGAGGGGAATGTGATCCATCACGTCCAGGTCGCCTGCCCGGTCGACGGGGAGGCCGCCGCGCGGGCCTTCTACGCCGGTTTGTTGGGGTGGGCGGAGCTGCCGAAGCCGCCGCTGCTGGCCGCGCGGGGCGGGTGTTGGTTCGCCGTGCCGGGTGGGGGAGAGGTGCATGTGGGGGTCGAGCAGGACTTCCGGCCCGCGCTCAAGGCGCATCCGGCGTTCGTGGTCGACGTGGGCGCGTTGGCGGGGGCGCTGGAGGCCGCGGGGTGGCCGGTGACCTGGGCCGATCCGGCGGAGATCCCTGGTCGGGCTCGATTCCACACCGTTGACGGGTCGGGGAACCGAGTGGAGTTCTTGGACGGGTGAGGGTGACGCCTTCGCGCGGGTCGGGCGGCCTGGGAGCCTGCTTCGGGCGGCTGGGGGAGTTATCCACAGGCAAGATCGACTTTGGGGGGTGGTGGGGGCTGGGCCGGTAGAATGGGCACCGGGACGCCCCCAGTGGTGTGGCGGGGTGTGTTGACGTGCGCGGGGTGGGGTGTCACAAGGTGGGGTGTGTTCTTGGGGAGCAGGGTGAGTGGCGGGTTGGGTGGGGGCTGACCGCTGACGCACGGCGGCCCGGCACCCCGCGCCGGGTGCCGGGCCGCCGTGCCCGCGGTCGGGTGGCTGCTACTCGTCGGCCAGCTCGATCAGCGCCTTGATGTCCTCGGGCTGGAGGCTCTTGAGGGCGGTGACCTCGATGTCGGTCAGCGACCGGATGGGGCTGACGTACCACTTTCCGTCGACCTGGGTGGTGACCACGCCGGTGTTGGCCATCATGCCCTTGACCAGGTTGGTCACCGCGCGCTCGGCCTCCGGGGACATGCCGGAGCCGCCCAGCTCGGTGGCCAGGTCGTCGGCGCACATCTGTTCCTTGTCGCCCTCGACCTCGACGGCGTAGCACTCGCCGTCCTTGGTGACGCGCAGCCGCTCGCCGCTGTCGTCGTCGCGGAGGGTCACCTCCTTGAGGATGACCTTCGTCGCCTTGTCGACGTCCTGGGTCTCGGTGGACAGGTCCAGGAGGGTCACGCCGCTGGCGGCGTCGTCGCCGACCTCCTCGATGATGGCCGGGCCCACGTCGTAGAGCACGCCCATCTCGTCGGGGGGCAGGTGGCCGATGGCCCCGGCCAGGTCGCCTGCCAGGCCCGCCTCGACCAGGCCGCGCACCGCGCCCTCGGGGTCGGAGCCGCCGACCTTGGGCAGCGGGGTGGTGGGCCAGTCCCGCTTCTCCTCGGCCAGCGCGTAGTCGGCGAAGGTGTAGAGCAGGCTCGGGTACCACTCGCCGTCGACCTGGACCGTGGCGATCCGCACCGGCTCGCCGCCGTTGCTCTTGGCGACCTCCTCGGCGATGTCGATCGTCTCGGTCTCCTTGCCGCCGGGCACGCCGTCGGGGAAGGCGATGTCGAGGAATTCCTGGGTGAACGGCAGCTTCGCCGCGTCCGAGGTGAGGGTGATCTTGCCGCTGGTCAGCTTGGTGATGGTCAGGTGGTCGTTGACCCGCTCCGCGCCCGACTCGTCGAACACCAGGTTCTCGGTGGTCAGCTCCATGCCGCTGATCTTGTTCGGGTCGACGTCGGAGCGGTACACCTCGAGCCGCTGCAGCTCCTTGGTCGTCTCCGAGTTCAGCGTCGTCATCAGGTCGCGCTCGGCCGGGGCCAGCTCGGTGAGCAGCCCGGCGACGTCGCCCTTGGTCAGCGCGTCCACCAGGCCGGTGGCGGCCGCGGTGGGCGAGTCGGACCCGGCCTGCGCCTCGCCCCGGTTCAGCGCCCAGACGGTCACGCCCGCGCCCGCGGCGACCGCGAACACCGCCGCGACCACGCCGATGACCAGGCCCTTGCGCTTGCGGCCCCCGGGCTGCTCGGGCGGCAGCGGGTAGCCGCCCTGGTCCCACTGGCCGGTCGGCCCGTAGCCCTGGCCCGGGTACTGCTGGCTCTGATACTGCTGACCCTGGTACTGCTGGCCTGGGTACTGCTGCCCCTGGTACTGCTGCTGCGGGAACCCGCCGGACTGCGGGAACTGCTGGTCCTGCGCCGGGTGTTGCTGCGGGTACTGCTGCTGGTGCGGGTCATTCGGCTGCCACTGGCCACCAGGCCCCGGCGGATAGGTCACGGTCTCCCCTTCGCTCTTTCTCGGGCACTGCGGCGCCCGCTCACCAGGACGCCGACCGCGCCCACCGCGGCCAGCGTCGCACCGATCGCGGTTGTGGTCGGCCCCGCCGTCGCGATGCCGACGGGGGTGTCCCCGTTGCCCGCTTCGACGACGGCGACCCCCGCGACGGTTCCGCTGATTATCGTCACGAACAGGCAAATCGTTGCGGCCGTCCGGCGCAGACCCAGCGCGTACGCGGCGACGCAGAGCGTGACCGCCGGAACGATGCCGAACCAGGCGCCGGGCAACCAGGTCAAGCCGGTGCCCGCTAGCGCGCCGAGTGTCCGGATGACACCGAGGAACTCGAAGCTGTCGCGCAGCACCGAGCCCGAGCGCAGCCAGGGCAGGAACAGGCCGAGCGCCGTGGCGGCGAGGCCGAGCGCCGCGGTGGCCGTCCACCCCGCTCCGGGTCGTCTGAACCGCATCCGGCCATGCTCGCAGTCGGTGTGCGGCCCGTTGTGGTCGCCCTCGTTCAGGTGACCGAATGCCGCGCGATCCGAGGTCGCGTGATCGCCGATCACACCCAGAGTGAGAGGCGTGCGACAAGTTGCCCCCGTTACGGAAGTTTCGCAAGTTGCGGCTGGTGTGCTTGGTGTCTGTTTGGCACAGTCAGGGGCGGCGGTCTCGTGTGGACCGACAGGTCGAACCGCCCGTCGGGCCGGGTTCGTGGAGCGCTGGAAGGTGGTGCGCCGTGCGGGGATGGCGGATGTCGAAGATCGGTTTCTTCGCCACCTCGGTGGCGTTGTGCGCGGTCGTCTCGACCGCGACCACCGCGGCGGCCGTGCCACCGCCACCGCCCAACCCCAGCGACTCCGAGATCGAGGGCGGCCGTGCCGAGGTCAACGCCAAGGCGGGCCAGGTCGGCGAGCTGACCAGCAGGCTCGCCCAGGCGGAGGCCCGGCTGACCCGGCTGCAGGCCGAGGTCGAGGCGAAGATGGAGGACGCCAACAAGGCCCGCGTCGACCAGGAGACGGCCGAGCGGGCCGCGGCCGAGGCGGAGTCGGCGGCCCGGGCCGCCGACCGCGAGGCGGCGGCGGCGGGCAAGGCCATCGAGACCGCGCGCGGCCAGCTCGACCAGTTCGCCGCGGGCAGCTACAAGCAGGGCAGCACGGTCGGGTCGATCTCCGCCTACCTGGGCGCCTCGAGCCCCGAGGACCTGCTCGCCCGCGCCCAGCTCCTCAACGCCGTGTCCGGCAGCAGGCTCGACGCCCTCGACGGCATGGAGCGCGCCCGCACGGTCAAGGCCAACAAGGACTCCCAGGCGCGCGCCGCGCTCGAGCTGGCCAACGCGAAGGAGCAGCAGGCCCGCCAGGCCAGGGCCGCCGCCGACACCGCCACCGAGACCGCACGCCAGGCCCGCTCGTCGCAGGCCTCGCGGTCCCAGGAGCTGCAGGCGGCCAAGGCCGACTACGAGCAGCAGCTCACCGCCGCCCAAGCCCGCGTCGGCGGGTTGGAGGGCCAGCGCGAGAAGTACCAGCAGTGGCTGGCGGCCAAGGAACGCGAGGACGCCGTCAAGGCCGCCGCCGCCGCTGCCGCCGCCGCTCAGCAGGGCGCCACCGCCCCTCAGCCGGGCGGTGGCGGCGGTGACTCGGCAGGCCCCGCCCCGGTGGGCTCGGCCCGGCGCGTGATCGACCGGGCCCTCTCACAACTGGGCGTCCCGTACGCCTGGGGCGGCGGCAACGCCAATGGGCCCACGCGCGGCATCCGCGACGGCGGTGTGGCCGACTCCTACGGTGATTTCCAGAAGGTCGGCTTCGACTGCTCGGGCCTGATGATCTACGCGTTCGCCGGGGTGGGGATCAGCCTGCCGCACTACAGCGGGTACCAGGCCACGGCCGGGCGCCGGGTCCCGTTGAGCCAGAAGGCGCCGGGGGACATGCTGTTCTGGGCCAGTGGCGGTGGGCGTATCCACCACGTGGCGCTGTACATGGGGAACGGGCAGATGGTCGAGGCCCCGTACTCGGGGTCGCGGGTGCGGATCGCCCCGGTCCGGTACGGCGGCATCGTCCCCTACGCCACCCGCCTGCTCTAGGGCATGGAAGTGGCTGGTGACACACGGACCGCGAGGCGGTCGACACCAGGATCGTGACCGCTAACGTCGTGGTGTGACCGTCCTCTTCCCGCCCCGGCTGACAGCGAGTGCCGAGGCCATCCTGGCCGCCGCCGCGCGCCGGGGGCTGCGGACGGTGCGCTTGCCGTCGTTCGAGCTGCCCGCGGGGCTGACCGCGCAGCACCTGCACGCGGGGCCGAGCTTCGCGGACGCGGTGGGTGCGCCGTTGGGCATCGCCCTGCTGGAGGCCCCGGCGGACTGGCTGGCTCGATTGCCGGGGGAGTTCACCCGGCGCGCAGTGCGGTTCATGCCGATCCGGGAGGCGTGGGCGCTGCGGTACCCGGTGTTCGCCAAGTCGCCCAACGACAAGGGCATTCGGGCGATGATCTACAGCGATGGGTCCAGGCTCCCCGGGGCGGACGCCGTCGACCCCGACACGCCGGTGCTGGTGTCCGACGTGACGCGGTTCGACGCCGAGGTGCGGTTGCACGTCCTGGACAACGCCGTGGTCGCCGCCAGTCGGTACGCCCGAGACGGCCGCCGCGATCTGGGGCCCGCTCCCACCGACGCCCTGGCGTTCGCCGCCGATCTGCTCTCCGCCGTCGGGAGCACGCTGCCCAGCGCTGTCGTGGTCGACATCGGCGTGGTCGACGGCGGGTGGGCGGTCATCGAGGCGAACGCGGCGTGGGCGAGTGGGATCTACGTCGCCGATCCGGACACCGCCCTCGATGTCGTTCTGCGGGCGGCCCGGCCGGTCGCTGGGCTCAGTGAGCGTGACCGCCGGTTCACCCGTCAGCCGGTCGAGTAGCGGAAGCGGCCGATCGCCTGCGCCCAGGTGGCGATCTTCTCCGGGGTCGGGGTCGACTCCGGGATGATGCTGTTGTCGGCGAGCAGGGCGTTCCAGGTGCGCAGCGGCTCCTGGGTGAGGTCGTGGAAGACGGCGGCCGGGTTCGGGGCCGCGACCACGAGGCCGATCAGGATGATGACGAGCTCGTGGTCGCGGTCGAGGAACTCCGAGGCCGTGCTCAGCTCGCGGGTGGCGCGGATCATGCGGTAGATGTTGACCAGGCGCTTGGCCGCGCGTGGGGTGTCGACCAGGCCGCTGACGCGGTCGAGGGCTCGTAGTTCGCGGGTTGTCAGGCCGTGGTGGGGCGCGGGGTCGGCGGGGCGGTGGACGGCGGTGTCCAGGGGTGAGCCGCGTTCGACCGTCGTGGCCTCGGCCGTGGTGGCGGGGACGGGGTGCGCGGCCGTGGGGGCGATGTCGACCAGGGATCGGAGCATTTCGCCGACCTGGGCCCTGGGCATGGCGGGCAGGGCGAAGGGGATGGTGATGACCTTCTCCAGGTACCTCTCCGCCGAGCCGTCGCGGACCGAGTCGCGGTGGCGGGCGTCGACTGAGCGTTGCAGCCATCCGGGGTCGACGCCCAGGACGACGACGAACAGGTCCATGGCCAGCAGCAGGTGCACGGCCTCCAGCACCTCGACCACCTGGTGGGCGTCGCAGCGGTCCAGGTCGTCGATGTAGAGGACGATCCGCTCCACCGGCTTGTCGTCGGGCCCGGCGTCGTCCCGCCAGTCGCGCAGCAGGGACACGAGGTCCTCGAAGTCCTCGCGGAGCTGCGTGACCGTGCCGAGCCGACGCGTGTACAGGTCGCCGCGCGCCCGCGTGCCGACGAACTCGCCCCAGCGCCGGGAGGGGGCCAGGCCTTCCAGCTCCGCGCGCAGACCGGCGAGCCGCGTCACGGCCGCGTCCGCACCCGCCACCGCGGCGGCCTCGCGGTCCTCGGCCTCGCGCAGCCGGTGCAACGCCTCGCCCACGAGCACGTCGGCCTGCGCGTCCAGGCTGCCGCGGATCTCCTCGCCCAGTTCGCGCAACCGGACCGCCCCGCGGTGCGCGCGCTCCATCCATGCCGCGCCGACCGCCCCCAGCACGAGCGCCACGGGTCCGCCGACCGCCGCCGTCCAGCTCCAAGCCGCCGTCAACGCAACCGAGACCACCAGGACGAGCGCCGCCGCCGCCAGCGCCATGGCCCCGTGCCGCGTCCTGGGCAGCTCGCGCAGCTTGGCCGTCTCGCCCGCCAGGCCGCTGAGCTCCCGGACGATGATCGTCGCGTCCTCGGGCACGCCCAGCTTGTCCGCCAGGTCCGGGACCTCCGCCTTGGCCCGCTCGGAGTCGCGGACGGCCCGCACCAGGTCCCGCACACCCGTCCTGGTCGAGGCGCGGGCGCGCCGCACCTCGGAGCGCAGCCGGTCCAGCTCCTTGCCCGCCTCCGCGCGCTCCTGCTCCAGGGTGCTCACGTCATCGCCGTGCCGCTCGATCAGCTCGCGCAACCGCTCCCGCTGCCGGGCGGGCCCCGGCTCCTCGACGGCGAGACCGCGGAACACGACGTCGGCGATGCTGGCCCACAGGTCGGTGTCGGCGTAGTGCCAGGCGTTGAACGAGATGTGCCGCACCTGGCCGCACAGCCGCGGCGCCCCGGAGGCGGCGAGGTCCTCGATGTGCTTGCGCAGCAGCCCGAGGAAGAACGACTTGCCCGACCCCCACTGCCCGAACACGCCGATGGACAGCGGGGTCGTCGTCTCGCGGTCGACGATGACACCGGCCAGCATCCGCGCGAAGGGGGAGACCCCGAGCTTGTCCCGCTCGGCGGGGATCGGCTGGGTCACGTCCACCAGGTCGGTCAGCGCGCCGCCGGACAGCTCCGCCGGCGGGGCACCCGCCCGCAGCTCGGTGGACACGTCGGCGCTGTCGTCGAAGACGATCACGCGCCGCAGCTCGGACGTGTCCAGGGCCCGGAGCCGGGCGCCGAGGTGGACCGCGATCTCGTGCTTCGACATCCCCAGGGAACCGCCGCCGATCAGCGGGAGGGCCACGGTGTCGCACCGCGTCGCCGCTGCTTCGAGGGCTGAGGCGGTCGCGGTCCAGACCGAGGACAAGGAGGCCTCCCTGTCCTCGCCGTGCGGGGAGGTGAGGATGACGTGCCGCACGCGGGCGTCGAGGTGCCGGGGGAGTTCGACGCCGGTCGTGCTGGTCGGGGTGATCTGGTCGAAGGGGAGCCCGTGCAGCGGGCCGTCGAGCTCGGGGAGGTGGCGGAGCAGCGCTCGCGCGAGGGTGCCGAGCGTGTCGCCGACTGGGACAACGAGGGCGTCGACGTCGAGGTCCCACGGCTTCGCGGTGATGGCGAAGAGCACTTCGGTGCCGTTGAAGTCGCCGATGGCCACGAGCGCGGGGCTGATCATGTGAACGGACCTTAGTGCCACAGCGGCGGCCTGGGGCACCTGACGCGTCGTGGCCTCGGCGGGCTCGGGTGTGGTGATCCCGCGCCGATCGCTACTCGTCGCCGCGGGTGGTGCGGGAGCGGGCTTCGACGTGGAAGCGTTCGCGGCGGTGCGCGGTGTCCGCCTACGGCGTGCACATCGTCTCCGACCAGGTGACCGATGTGCCCAACGCATAACGCGCACTGGCGTGAACGGGGCTTCCGGCAACCTGCGTCGACGCGGCCGCCGCCGTCTGTTCACACGCTCCACATCGGTCTCACACGCGGTGTGTTCGCCTCAACCCGCCGCGTGGGCAAGGAAGTTCAGTGGTAGGTGACGCCGCGCAGGTGTCGGTCTTGCCTGTCCCAGGCATTCCCGACACGATGGTCGCGGGCACCTCCGGGACGCTGACGTTCTACCAGGAAGTGTTCGGCGGCGACCTGGTGCTCAACACCTTCGCCGACAACGGCGCGGCCGACGAGCCGTTCGCCGACCTGATCATGCACAACATGCTCACCACCGAGGCCGGCTACACCCTGATGGCCTCGGACACCCCGCCGGGGATGGAGTTCACGCCGGGCACCAACATCACCATCAGCCTCAGCGGCGACGACGCCGAGGACCTGCGCGGCTACTGGGAGCGGCTCGCCGAGGGCGGGACCGTGGCCGTGCCGCTGGAGCGCCAGGTCTGGGGCGACGAGTTCGGCCAGCTCACCGACCGGTTCGGCACCCCGTGGATGGTCAACATCTCGACGGCGGGCTGATCTTCCTCCCCCGGTCGTGTCGAAGGGCTCCCGGCCGGGAGACGACGATGCCATTCGTTGTTGCGCCCGAGTTGTCCACAACCCCCGGAATTCATCCACAGAAAGGGAAAGCGGGAACCCGAAGCGGATGTGACACCCGATCCGGGGTAACCCCACCACTTCGCACCGATCCACGGGCACACTGTTGGCATGGGGGAAACACCACTCACCACGCCGCTCTCGCACGCCACCGACCACGCCGAAGCGGGCGGCAAAGCCCGTTCGCTCGCCGCTCTGCTCCGGCACGGCTTCCCCGTCCCGGACGGGTTCGTCGTCACCACCTCCGCCTATCGCCGCCGCGGCGACCCGGAGACCGCCGCCGCGATCGCACAGGCCGCCCGGGGGCTGACCGGGCCGGTGGCCGTCCGCTCGTCGGCCACCGCCGAGGACCTCCCCGGCCTGTCCTTCGCGGGTCAGCACGACACGGTCCTCGGCGTCGAGGGGCCGGAGGCGATCCTCGCGGCGGTCCGGAAGTGCTGGGATTCGCTCGACTCGGAACGAGCCCGCGCTTATCGGGAGCGAACGGGGATCGCGCACGCCGAGATGGCCGTGGTCGTCCAGCGCCTGGTACCCGCCGAGGCCGCGGGTGTGCTGTTCACCGTCGACCCGGTCACCGGGGTCGAGGCGATGGTGATCAACGCGGGGTGGGGGCTGGGTGAAACGGTGGTCGACGGGACGGTCACGCCGGACACCTATGTCCTGGGGCCGCAGGCGCGGCGGGAGGTCGGGGACAAGGCTGTCCGGACGGTGTTGACCGCTACCGGTACGGCTGTGCAGCCGGTGCCAGAGGCGATGCGGCGGGAGCAGGTCCTCGACGAGGGGCAGATCCAACGGCTGGCGGCGTTGGGGGACAGAGCGCACCGGGTGTTCGGACCGTCCGATGTGGAATGGGTGTGGGACGGGTCGGAGTTCGCTGTCGTCCAGGTGCGGCCGGTCACCGGGCAGGCGGCCGAGGCGCGGGAGTGGAACGACACCGTGCGGGGCGACTACCTGTGGACCTGCGTCAACCTCGGCGAGGCGGTGCCCAGCGTGATGACGCCCGCGACCTGGTCGGCGGTGTCCGCGCTCGCGCCGCCGCCGCTGGCCGGGCACCGGATGACCGGGATCGTCGGCGGGCGCTTCTACCTCAACGTCAGCGCCGCGATCGCCGTCGGGCGGGCCCTCGGCCTGGGGGCCCTGGTGCGCAAGGGGATGCGGCAGACGATGGGCGAGCTGCCCGACGACATCCCGCGGTTGCCGCTGTCCCGGTTCGAGGCGGTCAAGGGTGCACTGCGGGTCGCCCGGAAGATGCTCGGTGCGGCGACGCGGTACCGGCGCACGATCTCCCGGTTGGTGGCGGGCAACGCCCGTCGCTGCGCTGACCTGCGGGAAGCGATCACCTCGGCCGCCACGCCCGCCGCGCTGGCCGCCCTCTGGCGCTCTGACCTGCACGACCTGCTGCACACCGACTGCCGCACCTTCGACACCGGCGCGCGCCAGGGCGGGCCGGGCAGGCTGCACGCCAGGGTCCGCGCGCTCGTCGGCGAGCGCGACGCCGCCACGCTGGTCACCGGACTGCACGACGACAGCGCGCGGCTGGACAGCCTCGGGCCGGTGCTCGGCCTGGCCCGGGTCCGGCGGGGCGAGCTGGACCGGGCCGAGTACGCCCGCGTCTGGGGCCACCGCTGCGCCGACGAGTTCGAGCTGTCCGCGCCGCGCCCGGCCGAGGACCCCGCCTGGCTCGACCGGGAACTGGCGCACGCCGACGGCGACCCCGACGAGCTGCTGCGCGCCCAGCGCCAGGCCCGCGAGCGGGCGTGGGCCCGCCACCCGCACCTGCGCGCCAAGCTGCGCGCGCCCCTGGCCAGGGCCGCCGCCGCGGCCAGGGAACGGGAACGGGCGCGTTCGGAGGTGGTGCGCTGCTTCGCGGTCCTGCGCGCCTTCTGGCTGCGCGCGGGTGAGTTGACCGGGCACGGCGACGACGTGTTCTTCCTGCCCGAGGCCGAGTTGCTGCGCGTCCTCGACGGGGACCAGGGCCCGGTGGCCGCCGTCCCCGGCAGACGGGTCGCCTACGAGCGCTACCGGGCGCTGCCGCCGTACCCGCCGGTGATCCGCGGCCGGTTCGACCCGGTGTCCTGGGCGGCGGGGAGGGGCGCGCCGGCAGGCGGGGCGGCCGGCATCACCGGTTTCCCCGGCGCGGCCGGGGTGGTCGAGGGGGCCGTGCGGGTGTTATCCACTGTGGAGGAGGGGGTGGCGTTGCAAGCGGGGGAGGTGTTGGTGACGACGGTGACCAACATCGGCTGGACGCCGCTGTTCCCGCGCGCGGCCGCCGTGGTCACCGACATCGGCGCCCCGCTGTCGCACGCCGCCATCGTCGCCCGTGAGCTGGGCGTCCCCGCCGTGGTCGGCTGCGGGGACGCCGTCGCCCGGCTGCGCACCGGGACCAGGGTGCGCGTCGACGGCGCGGCCGGGACCGTGACGGTGCTCGGGTGAGGGCCGGGATCGTCGTCGCCGGGGGAGCGGGGCGCAGGCTCGGCGGGGTCGACAAACCCGCGCTCGTCGTCGGCGGGCGGACCCTGCTCGACCGCGCGCTGGACGCGCTGGGTGAGGTGCGGACTGTCGTCGTCGGACCCGAGCGGGCGACCAGCAGGCCGGTGGAGTGGACGCGGGAGGACCCCGCCGGGACGGGGCCGGTGGCCGCGGTGCGCGCCGGGGTCGAACGGTTGTCCGATCTGTCCGATGAGGCCGTTGTGGTGCTCCTGGCCGCGGACCTGCCCGCCGTCACGCCCACCGTGGTGCGCCGGGTGGCCGACGCGGTGGGGGAGTCCGGGGCGGTGCTGGTCGACGCGGCAGGTCGGGAGCAGTGGCTCCTCAGCGCGTGGCGGCTGGGCGCGCTGCGCCGGGCGGTGCCGGTCGAAGCGGCAGGCCTGGCGCTCCGGCGGGTGCTCGCCGGGCTCGCGCCGGTCGCTGTGGACGACGTGGACGGGGCCGCCGGGGACATCGACACGCCGGACGACCTGACCCGCCTCGATGGGTAGTTCACAGGCTTCTCACCGGCCATCGGGTTTGCTGGGCCCCGGTGGAATGACCCTGTTGCAAGGAGGATGCCGGTGACCGAGCCCGGTCAGGCCGAGGTCCAGAACGAGGCGGCGACGCCTGCTCGGGACGCCCAGTTGCTCGAGCGGACCGTGTTCGAGGTCAAGCGCGTCATCGTCGGCCAGGACCGGCTGGTCGAGCGGATGCTCGTCGGCCTCCTGGCCAAGGGCCACCTGCTGCTCGAGGGCGTGCCCGGCGTGGCCAAGACCCTCGCGGTGGAGACCTTCGCCCGCGTCGTGGGCGGCTCGTTCTCGCGCGTGCAGTTCACCCCCGACCTGGTGCCCGCCGACATCCTCGGCACCCGCATCTACCGGCAGGGCCAGGAGCGCTTCGACGTCGAACTGGGCCCGGTGGTGGCCAACTTCGTCCTCGCCGACGAGATCAACCGCGCCCCGGCCAAGGTCCAGTCCGCGATGCTGGAGGTCATGGCCGAGCGGCACGTGTCCATCGGCGGGCAGACCTTCCCGATGCCCGACCCGTTCCTGGTGCTGGCCACCCAGAACCCCATCGAGAACGAGGGCGTCTACCCGCTGCCCGAGGCGCAGCGCGACCGCTTCCTGTTCAAGATCCTCGTCGAGTACCCGACGGTCGAGGAGGAGCGCGAGATCGTCTACCGGATGGGCGTCACGCCGCCGCAGCCGCAGCAGGTGCTCAGCCCCGAGGAGCTCAGCAGGCTGCAGGGCGTCGCCTCCACGGTGTTCGTGCACCACGCGCTGGTCGACTACACCGTCCGGCTCGTGCTGGCCACCCGCAGCCCGGCCGAGCACGGCCTGTCCGACGTCGCCGGGTGGATCGCCTACGGCGCGTCCCCGCGCGCCAGCCTGGGCATCGTCGCCGCCTCGCGCGCGCTGGCGCTGGTCCGCGGCCGCGACTACGTGCTGCCCCAGGACGTCGTCGACGTGGTCCCCGACGTGCTGCGCCACCGCCTCGTGCTGTCCTACGACGCCCTGGCCGACGGCGTGCCCGTCGAGCACATGGTGTCGCGCGTGCTGCAGACCGTGCCGCTGCCGCAGGTGTCCGCCCGGCCGTCGAACGGCGCCCCCGCAGGGGTGGCGGGCAGGTCGTGACCAACCCGCAGGACACCGGTCCGGAGGGCAAGCGTCCTGACTGGGCGCCCCCGGTGCTGCGGGGCGACCGGATGGAGGCGGGCCTGCGGCTGCTGGAGATCGACGTCCGGCGCAGGCTCGACGGCCTGTTGCAGGGCAACCACCTCGGCCTGGTCCCCGGCCCCGGCTCCGAGCCGGGCGAGGCCCGCCCGTACGCGCCCGGCGACGACGTGCGCCGGATGGACTGGGCCGTCACCGCGCGCACCACGACCCCGCACATCCGCGAGACCGTGGCCGACCGCGAGCTGGAGACCTGGCTGGTCGTCGACCTGTCGGCCAGCCTGGACTTCGGCACCGCCGCCTGCGAGAAGCGCGACCTGGCCGTGGCCACCGTCGCCGCCATCGCGCACCTGACCCGCGGCGGCGGCAACCGGATCGGCGCGCTCATCTCCACCGGCGCGGACCTGATCCGCGTCCCCGCCCGCGGCGGTCTCGCGCACGCCCGCGGTCTGGTCCGCAAGGTCGCCCAGACCCCGCGCGCCACCGAGGGGGTGCGCGGCGACCTGGCCTCGGCCATCGAGCAGCTGCGCAGGCCCCCGCGCCGCCGCGGCCTGGCCGTGGTCGTCTCCGACTTCCTCGGCGACACCGGCTGGCAGCGGCCGCTGCGCGCGCTGTCGCTGCGCCACGAGCTGGTCTCGGTCGAGATCGTCGACCCGCGTGACGTGGAGCTGCCCGACGTCGGCACCGTCGTGCTCGCCGACCCCGAGACCGGTCGCCAGCGCGAGGTCACCGCCTCGGCGCTGCTGCGCAAGGAGTTCGCCGCGGCCGCCGCCGAGCACCGCGACGCCGTGGCCACCGGCATCCGCCGCGCGGGCAGCGGCCACCTCGTGCTGCGCACCGACTCGGACTGGATCGCCGACACGGTGCGCTTCGTCGTCTCCCGCAAGCGCCGGTGGTCCGGGGGTGCCGCGTGACGCTGAGCCTGACCGACTTCACCGCGCCGTGGTGGTTCCTGCTGCTGCTCGCCGTCGCCGCGCTGGTCGCGGGGTACGTGCTGGTCCAGAAGACGCGCAGGCGCCGCACGCTGCGGTTCACCAACCTGGAGCTGCTCGAGCGGGTCGCGCCCAAGCGCCAGAACACGCTCCGGCACATCCCGGCCGCGGCGCTGGTGCTGGCCCTGGTCCTGCTGACCATCGCCATGGCCGGGCCGACCGCCGAGCAGCGCATCCCGCGCAACCGGGCCACCGTGCTGCTGGTGATCGACGTGTCGCTGTCGATGGAGGCCACCGACGTGGCCCCCACCCGGCTCGAGGCGGCCAAGGTCGCCGCCAAGAGCTTCGCCAAGGGCCTGACCCCCGGCGTCAACCTGGGGCTGATCACCTTCGCGGGCACGGCCACCGTGCTGGTCGCCCCCACCACCGACCGCGCGGGCGTGGGCAAGGCCATCGACAACCTCAAGCTCGCCCAGTCCACCGCGACCGGCGAGGCGATCTACGCCGCGCTGCAGTCCATCGACGGCTTCTCCTCGGTGGTCAGCGGACCCGAGGGCCCGCCGCCCGCCCGCATCGTGCTCATGTCGGACGGCAAGCAGACCATCCCGACCGAGTCCGAGGACGACCCCCGCGGCTCGTTCACCGCCGCGCGCGCGGCCGCCGAACGCGAGATCCCGATCACGACCATCTCCTTCGGCACCGACGACGGCGTCGTCGAGATCGAGGGCCGCACCCAGTCCGTGGCCGTCGACGACGCCGCCATGGAGGAGATCGCCACCCTCTCCGGCGGCGACTTCTACAAGGCCGCCACCGCCGAGCAGTTGCGCAAGGTCTACGACACCCTCGGCGAGCAGATCGGCTACGAGATCAAGAGGGCGGACGCGAGCAGGCCCTGGCTCATCCTCGGCACGATCCTGGCGCTGCTGTCGGCCGCGGGCTCCCTGGTGTTCAGCCAGCGTCTGCCTTAAGGGCCGCTTCACCGAACCCCCGCGCGTCGCGCTAGCACCAGCGGCAGCGCGACATGAGCGGCCCGCCAGGACAGCGTTCGGGCGCGGGGCGATAGCCTCGTCCCGTTCGCTGGACGCGGTCGGAACGGGGAGTCGGATGGAGCAGTCCCAAGGGCGGTCGGTGCTGGTCACCGGGGGGAACCGGGGGATCGGGTTGGCGATCGCGCGGGCGTTCGCCGACCAGGGCGACCGGGTCGCGGTCACCCACCGGGGTTCCGGTGCGCCGGAGGGCCTGCTCGGGGTCAAGTGCGACGTGACCGACGCGGCGGCCGTGGACGCGGCGTTCGGCGAGGTCGAGGCGGCGCACGGCCCGGTGCAGGTGCTGATCGCCAACGCGGGCATCACCGACGACACCCTCCTCATGCGGATGGAGGAGGAGCAGTTCACCCGGGTCGTCGACGCGAACCTCACCGGGGCGTGGCGGGTCACCAAGCGCGCCACCCGGGCCATGCTGCGCGCCCGCTACGGGCGCATCGTCTACATCTCGTCGGTCGTCGGCATGACCGGCTCGCCCGGCCAGGTCAACTACGCGGCCAGCAAGGCGGGCATGGTGGGCATGGCCCGCTCCATCGCCCGGGAGCTGGGCTCGCGCAACATCACCGCCAACGTCGTGGCGCCCGGGTTCGTCACCACCGACATGACCGAGGCGCTCACCGAGGAGCGGCGGCAGCAGATCCTCGCCAACGTCCCCGCAGGCCGCTACGCCGAACCCGCCGAGGTGGCCGCCGCGGTCACCTTCCTGGCCTCGGACGCCGCCGCCTACGTCACCGGCGCGGTCCTGCCGGTCGACGGCGGCCTGGGCATGGGCCACTAGGCCGTGTTGCGAAAGCCGCTGTTCGCGATAGCCGCGCCGGACGCGGCCCCTGGCGGTCACGACTCTCATCGAACCGACTTCCGAAACACGACCTAGGCCACTTCCCGGCGCCGTCCCCGGCTCCGCGGCGGGACGGCGGCACGGCAGGGCGGCGAGTGACAGGCACTCCCGTTGGAATCGCACTCAGGAGGAACCCCGGCATGACCGGTCTGCTCGAAGGCAAGCGGCTGCTGATCACCGGCGTGATCACCGACTCGTCCATCGCGTTCCACGTCGCCAAGGCGGCCCAGGAGCAGGGCGCCGAGGTCGTGCTCACCGGGTTCGGCCGGATGAGCCTGGTCACGCGCATCGCCAAGCGGCTGCCCAAGCCCGCCCCGGTGATCGAGCTGGACGTGCAGGACACCGAGCAGCTCGACAGCCTGGCCGACCGGGTCCGCGAGCACGTGGACGGCCTCGACGGCGTCGTGCACGCCATCGGCTTCGCCCCGCAGTCCTGCCTCGGCGCGCCGTTCCTCGACGCCCCCTGGTCGGACGTGGCCGTGGCGCTGGAGGTCTCCGCCTACTCGCTCAAGTCGCTGGCCGTGGCCGCGCTGCCGCTGCTGTCGCCCGGCTCGTCGATCGTCGGCCTGGACTTCGACGCCCGGGTCGCCTGGCCCGCCTACAACTGGATGGGCGTGGCCAAGGCCGCATTCGAGTCCACCAACCGCTACCTGGCCCGCGAGCTGGGCCCCCGGGGCGTGCGGGTCAACCTCGTGGCCGCCGGGCCGGTGCGCACGATGGCCGCCAAGTCCATCCCCGGCTTCTCCGAGCTGGAGGACGCCTGGGGCGACCGCGCCCCGCTGGGCTGGGACGTCAACGACGCCACCCCGGTCGCCAAGTCGGTGTGCGCGCTGCTGTCGGACTGGCTGCCCGCCACCACCGGCTCGATGGTCTGGGTCGACGGCGGCGTGCACGCCACGGGCATGTGAGCTGAGATCTGAGCATGACCGACGCACTGCTCTGGCTCTCCTTCGGCGGCCCCGAGGGCCCGGCCGAGGTCCGCCCGTTCCTGGAGAACGTCACCCGGGGTCGCGGCGTGCCCCCGGAACGCCTGGACGAGGTGGAACAGCACTACCAGCACTTCGGCGGCGTCTCCCCGATCAACCGGCTCAACCGCGAGGCCATGGACGCGGTGCGCGCCGAGCTGGCCGCGGCCGGGATCGACCTGCCGGTGTACTTCGGCAACCGCAACTGGCACCCGATGGTGGAGGACACCCTCGCCACGATGGCCGCCGACGGCGTCACCACGGCGCTGGTCTTCCCGACCAGCGCCTACGGCGGCTACTCGGCTTGCAGGCAGTACGACGAGGACATCGCCCGCGCCCGCGCCGCGTTCGGCGCGGGCGCCCCCGACCTGGTCAAGCTGCGCCACTTCTTCGACCACCCGCTGTTCGTCACCGCCTTCGCCGACGCGGTCCGCGCCGCCGCCGAGGGCCTTCCCGGGGACTACCGGCTGGTCTTCACCGCCCACTCGGTCCCCGAGTCGGCCGACCGCGCCGCGGGCCCGCCGGAGGAGGGCGGCCGCCGCTACTCCCGCCAGGTCACGGAGGCCGCCCGTCTCGTCGCCGCCGAGGTCGGCCGCCCCGACCACGACGTGGTGTGGCAGTCGCGCTCCGGGCCGCCGCAGATCCCCTGGCTCGCCCCGGACATCGTCGACCACATCGAGGCCCTGCACGCCGAGGGCGTCCCCGGTGTCCTGGTGTGCCCGGTCGGGTTCGTCAG
This sequence comes from Actinokineospora pegani, assembly GCF_009745975.1. Classification (GTDB taxonomy): domain Bacteria; phylum Actinomycetota; class Actinomycetes; order Mycobacteriales; family Pseudonocardiaceae; genus Actinokineospora; species Actinokineospora pegani. The sequence continues at coordinate 104,052 of NZ_WHOL01000091.1, forward strand.
CGACCACCTGGAGGTCGTCTGGGACCTGGACACCGAGGCCAAGGAGCGGGCGGACGAGCTGGGCATGGCCTTCGCCCGGGCCGCGACGCCGAATGGCGATCCCCGGTTCGCCGCGTTGGTCGTCGAGTTGGTCCAGGAGCACCTCGCCGGCGCCGCGGTCCGCAAGCTCTCGGACTTCCCCAAGGCGGGGTGCACGCTCAACGGCGCCCCGTGCGCGGTGGCGTGTTGCGAACCCGCCCGCCGCCGGTAGCGCCTCACAGGTTGCTGAAGGCGCTGACGAACACGTCCGAGATGTCCGTGGGTGAGGTCTTGGCGTCGAACCACAGGGCCTTGGAGTTGACCGCGATCTGGCGCAGTGTGTCCACGTCGGCGCCCTTGCCGTAGGGGATGGTGAAGATGCGGACGCTGGTCTCGGATTGCTGGGCGTCCACCGTGGCGAGCATGCGGTCCCTGCCTGCCGGGTCGTCGGGGAAGTTGGCGCCGTCGGTCAGCAGGACGATGGCGTTGATGGAGCGGGCGTCGATCTCGTCGGTCATCTTGCGGTGGGCCTCGATGACGGTGCGGTAGAGGTCGGTGTTGCCCTTGGCCACCAGGCCGTCGACCGCCTGGTCGAGGCGGTCGGCGACGTCGCGGACGGGGGTCATGGGCAGGACCTCGGTGTGGCCGGGGGAGGAGAACGACCACAGGGCGACGCTGTCGGCGTCGCCGAGGAGCTGGGCCGCTTCCTTGACCGCGGGCTTGAGCAGTTCGATCTTGGACTTGTCGCTGGCGGGGGAGGCGGTGGTGCCGTCGTCGACGGCGGGTTCGTTCATGGAGCCGGACACGTCCAGCACGATCAGCACCCTGGCGGGCTTGCGGGTCTCCTCCCAGCCCTTGACCATGCGCTGCAGGACGGCGGGCGTGGGTGGGGGCAGCGGGGTCAGCGCCTGGTTCGGCGACAGGCCCAGGGTGCGGCCGAGCTGCTCGGTTGGCTGCCCGGCCCGGCCCTCGGCGTCGACCGGGGGGCGGAAACCGGCGTCGGACAGGCGGGCCCGCTGGTCCTCCTCGAGCAGGAAGGCGCGGAAGTCGTCGGCGGCCTCGCGCTGCTCCAGGGTGGCGCCGCCGAGCACGATGAACGGGTGGTCGAACACCACCGTGCCGTCCTTGGGGTAGATGGCGGTCAGCGGCCGGTTCGGCTTCTCCGAGGGGTTGGCCAGCTTGGCCGGGTCGCCGTCGGGAACGCCCAGGTTGTACAGGTGCACCAACTGCTCCTGCATCACGATGGCGCTGACGAACGGCTTCTCGGGGTTCTTGCGGTCCTCCTCGTAGATCTGCACCGCGTACTTGGCCGCGTCGTCGCCGTAGCTGCCGACGGAGCTCTCCACGTCGTGCACGAACGCGCTCACCCTCGGGTCGGACACCGTCGCGTCGGTCGGTTCGCCACCGGTCACCGCCAGCGACGCGGCGTGGTAGGTCGCCACCGTCGCGCCCAGGCCGGAGCTGGAGAACAGCGGGTTGTCCCGGCCGAGCACGAACTCGCCCCACTCCGGGTGCCCGTGGGCCGCCCAGCCGCCGGGGGCCTTGGACAGCTCGATCAGGTCGCTCCACCCCGGCTGCGGCGCGCGCTCGAGCAGCACGTCGGCCATCGGCTGCGGCATCGCCAGGACCACCGCGCTGGAGGCGATGGACGGCGGGACGTCGTCGACGGAGATGGACGGCTTGCCCGGCTCGGCCACCACCCGCAGCCACAGCGAGGTGCTGGGCAGCCACACCTGCGGCTGGGGCGCGCCCGCCTCGTCGGCGTCCCACCGGGTGGACAGCATGGTCGCGGCGGTGCCGGAGGTCAGGCCGTGCACGCTGACCTCGACGCACCGGCCCGCGCGGGTCGAGCGGCCGGAGCCGTTGTAGGCCGTCGCCATGTCGGCGATCAACTGGTCCTTCTCGGTCGAGGCGCTGACCTCGAACTCGACGCACGGCCCGGTGGCCGACGGGCGGTCGGTGAGCCGGTCGACCGTGATCACGGCGACCACCAGCGCGAGCACGCCCAGCACGGCGCCGACCACCAGACCGGCCTTGCCGCGCCTCGTCCGCGTTGGTTGCGCCACCGGTGCGTCCCTCCGTCCAGCCGGGCCACCCGCTCGTGAGCCCGGTCGGACATTGTCGCACCGACGATCTTCGGTTGTCCCGGTGTTTCGCCCTTCTGGCGGCCGAATGGCCTACGGGGCTAGGAGGACTCGGAGCTGGGCTGGTGCTCGGAGAAGACCCGCACGGCCTCGTCGACCGCGGCCAGCCGGGCGACCCGGACCGCGTCGTTGAGCGGGCGCAGCGCCTCGGCGCGGCGGCGGGCCGAGGAGGACGACAGGGCGCCGCCCGGGGCGTGCTCGCCCGCGAGGTCGAGGATGGCGGAGACCTCGTTCGCCCGTTGCAGCACCCGCAGCGCCCGGGGCGGGGTGCCCTCGGGCCACGGGGCGGTGGAGCGGTGCGCGACCCGGGCGGTGATCTCCTCGCGGACGCCGGAGCGCTGCTTGGCCACCCCCAGCTCGGTCAGCACGCCCGCGGCCACGCGCATGGCGCCGGTCAGCTCGTGCTCGGCCTCGCCCAGCGGCAGGTGCTCGGCGGCCGGGGCCTCGCCGATGTCGAAGGCGGTCCAGCGCAGCACGCCGTCGGCGATCTTCTCGGGCACCAGCCCCACCGCGGCGCCGTGCAGCACCACGGCCTCGCCGGAGTGCAGGGCGGTGCCCGCGAACTCGCTGCGGCCGCCCAGGCCGCGCACGTCGCCGGGCACCGGCAGGACCACCCGGCCCCCGGTCACCCCGCTCCGGCGCAGCGCCGCGAGCAGGGCGGCGACCTGCCCGCCCGCCTCGCCGCGCACCGGGATCTCCAGGGCCTGCCCGGTGGCCGCGTCACCCGCGACCACGTCGTGCAGCTCCGCCCAGTGACCCAGGGCGTCCAGGACGTCGTCAGCGGCGGCGGACCCGTTCAGCCAGGCCGAAACCCAGACCGCGAATGTCGCACTCGGAGTTGACACGGGAGCCGAGGGTACGCGATCGCCTGCCGCCGGGTCGGGGGCGGGGGATCAGCGCGCCCGCGGCTCGCCCAGCGCGGTGGTGAGCCACCCTCGGAACGCGTCGATGTCCTCGGTGGAGTCGAACGCGCGGCCCGGCACCGGGTGGAAGTCCACCTGCCCGTCGAACAGCACGAAGCAGCGGTCGGTCTCGGCCCAGCGGTCCAGGTCGGCGAACACCACGTCGGTGGCCGCGGTGCCGTCGGCGAGCATCAGCCGCACCGACCGGGCACTGGCCTCGGCGGTCATCTCCTTGCCCGCCACCGGGTCCCGGCGGAACGCCAGCCACACCACCGCCCTGGGCACCGCCGCGACGACCGCGGCGAGCACCACGCCGAGCACCGCGGGCCAGAGCAGGCCGAACCACAGCAGCGCCGCCGAGAACACCAGCAGGAGCAGGGCGTACCAGCGCACCCGCCGCAGCAGCGGTATCGCGATCAGCAGGCCGTCGGCCCAGTCGGCGGCGGCCGGTTCCCAACGCAGGCGCATGCCCGGCAACCTATCCGAGACCCGGAGCGGGTCGTGCCGGGCCCGTGCGCCTGGGCCCGCCGCCGGGACCAGCGCCACACGATGCGCCGTGAGACCCGCAGGTCACCAGACACCGCGCGCGGTTGGAGCGCACTCCACGTCGACCCAGCGCCGGATCGTGCGTAGCGTTCAAGCGTGACCGTTGTGAACACGCCTCCCGCAGACCTGCCCCGCACCGCCGGAGCGCTGCGCGAGCAGGGGCACGCGCCCAAGGGCGTGAAGACCGAGATCCGCGACAACCTGCTGGTCGCGCTGCGCGCGGGCCGCGACCCGTGGCCCGGCATCCTCGGGTTCGGCAAGACCGTGCTGCCGCAGCTCGAGCGCGCCCTGCTGGCCGGGCACGACGTGGTGCTGCTCGGCGAGCGCGGGCAGGGCAAGACCCGCCTGGCGCGCACCCTGGCCGGGCTGCTGGACGAGTGGACGCCGGTGATCGAGGGCTCCGAGCTGGGCGAGCACCCGCTGGAGCCGATCACCCCGGCCTCGATCCGGCGCGCCGCCGAGCTGGGCGACGACCTGCCGGTGGCCTGGCGGCACCGGTCCGAGCGCTACACCGAGAAACTGGCCACACCGGACACCTCCGTCGGCGACCTGGTCGGCGACGTCGACCCGGTGAAGGTGGCCGAGGGCCGCGCGCTGGGCGACCCGGAGACGATCCACTTCGGACTCGTCCCGCGCGCCCACCGCGGCGTCGTGGCGATCAACGAGCTGCCCGACCTCGCCGAGCGCATCCAGGTAGCGCTGCTCAACGTCATGGAGGAGCGCGACATCCAGATTCGCGGGTACACCCTGCGGCTGCCGCTGGACGTGCTCATGGTCGCCACCGCCAACCCCGAGGACTACACCAACCGCGGGCGCATCATCACCCCGCTCAAGGACCGCTTCGGCGCCGAGGTCCGCACCCACTACCCGACCAGCCTCGCCGCCGAGGTGCAGGTCATCCGGCAGGAGGCCCGCCTCGTCGCCGAGGTCGGCGACCCGCTGCTCGAGGCGCTCGCCCGGTTCGTGCGCAACCTGCGCGACTCCTCGGCCGTCGACCAGCGCTCCGGGGTCTCGGCGCGGTTCGCCGTCGCCGCGGCGGAGACCGTCGCCGCCGCCGCGCTGCGCCGCTCCGCGCTGATCGGCGAGGAGCCCGCCGTGGCCCGCCCGATCGACCTCGACGCGGTGCCCGCCGTGCTGCGCGGCAAGCTCGAGTTCGAGTCCGGCGAGGAGGGCCGCGAGCAGGAGCACCTCGTGCACCTGCTGCGCCGCGCGGTGTCCGAGACCGCCCGCGACCGGTTCGCCGGGCTCGACCTGCGCCCGCTCGTCGACGCCGTGGTCGACGGCAACCTGGTGGCCACCGGCGAGCGCGTGCCGGGCAGCGAGGTCCTCGCCGCGCTGCCGGAGCTGCCGGTGCTGCACGAGGTGGCCGTCCGGCTCGACGTCTCACCGACCGATCCACCGGGGCGCGTCGCCGCCGCGATCGAGCTGGCGCTGGAGTACCTGTACCTGGGCCGCAAGCTGGCCAAGGACTCCGAGGGCGCCGGGGGAGCGGCGGTGTACGGCCCGTGACAGCCGACTTCTCCGGCCGCTGGGAGTACCGCCCGTACCACGACGGCCCCGACCCGCTGGCCCCGCCGGTGGACCTGCGCGACGCGCTGGCGGCCATCGGCCAGGACGTGATGGGCGGGTCGTCGCCGCGCTCGGCGCTGGAGGAGCTGCTGCGCCGCGGCACCGACCGCACCCAGGGCCTCGACGACCTGACCAGGCGGCTGTGGGAGCGGCGCTCGCGCATCCAGCGCCGCAACAACCTCGACGGCACCCTCGCCGAGGTCAGGCAGCTCCTCGACCGCGCGCTGGCGGCGGAGAAGCGGGCCCTGTTCCCCGACCCGTCCGACGACGCCCGGTTCCGCGAGGCCCAGCTCGACGCGCTGCCCACCGGCACCGCCGCGGCGGTCAACGAGCTGGCCACCTACGACTGGCAGTCCCCGGAGGCCGCCGAGGCATACCAGCAGATCCGGGACAAGCTCGGCCAGGAGCTGATGGAGTCCCGGTTCCAGGGCATGAAACAGGCGCTGGAGCAGACGACGCCGCAGGACCTCGAGCGGGTGCGGGCGATGATGGCCGACCTGAACGACCTGCTGCTGGCGCACCTGCGCGGCGACGACACCCAGGAGCGGTTCCAGGCGTTCATGCGCGCGCACGGGGAGTTCTTCCCGGAGAACCCGCGCACGGTCGAGGAGCTGGTCGACGCGCTGGCCGCCCGCGCCGCCGCCGCGCAGCGGATGATGAACTCGATGAGCGCCGAGCAGCGCGCGGAGCTGTCCGAGCTGATGGGCAACGCCTTCGGCGACCCTGGGCTGGCCGAGCAGGTGTCCACACTGGACGCCAACCTGCGCGCGCTGCGCCCGGGCGAGGACTGGTCCGGATCGGCCCGGATGCGCGGGGAGAACCCGCTGGGCATGGGCGAGGGCGCGCAGGCCATGCAGGACCTCGGCGAGCTCGACGCGCTGGCCGAGCAGCTCTCGCAGTCCTACCCCGGCGCCCGGCTCGAGGACATCGACCTCGACGCGCTGCGGCGCCAGCTCGGCGACGAGGCCGGTGTCGACGCCCGTCGCCTGGCTGAGCTGGAACGCGAGCTCAACCGCGCAGGCCTGATCGAACGCGCCGCGGACGGGTCGCTGCGCCTGTCGCCCAAGGCCCTGCGCAAGCTGGGCGAGTCGGCCCTGTCGGACGTGCTCACCGCCATGCGCTCGACCAGGGGCGAGCGCGACACCGCCCGCGCGGGCGCGGCGGGCGAGCCGACCGGGGGCACCCGCCCCTGGGAGTTCGGCGACACCGAGCCCTGGGACGTGCCCAGGACCCTGCGCAACGCCGTGCTGCGCGGCGGGTCCTCGGACGGGCGGGTCCGCGTCGAGGTCTCCGACGTCGAGGTCGTGGAGACCGAGCAGCGCGCCAGGGCGGTGGTGGCGCTGTGCGTCGACACGTCGTGGTCGATGGTCCAGGAGGACCGCTGGCTGCCGATGAAGCGCACCGCGCTGGCCCTGCACCAGCTCATCAGCACCCGCTTCCGCTCCGACGAACTACAGCTCGTCACCTTCGGCCGCCAGGCCGCGTCGGTCGACATCGGTGAGCTCACGGCCCTGGAGGGCGCGTGGGAGCAGGGCACCAACCTGCACCACGCCCTCCTGCTCGCGGGCCGCCACCTGCGCCGCCACCCCGGCGCCGAGCCGGTGGTCCTGGTCGTCACCGACGGCGAGCCCACCGCCCACCTCGAACCAGACGGCGAGGCGGTCTTCCAGTACCCGACCACCGAGCGAACCCTCCGCAAGACCCTCACCGAGGTCGACTCCCTGGCCAAGCTCGGCGCCTCGGTGACCGTGTTCATGCTCGGCGACGACCCGAGCCTGGCCGACTTCGTCGACGTGGTCGCGAAGAGGGGCGGCGGCAAGGTCGTCAACCCGGACCTGGACGGCCTGGGCGCCGCGGTGGTGGGCGGCTACCTCCGCACCCGCCGCGGCACGGCCTAGCCGCAGACCCGCCACTCGCCGCTCTCCAGGACGAACGGGAGCGTGCGCCGGTCGACGGCGCCGGTGGCCTCGTTCGTCGTCAGCACGGTGAAGGTCGGCGGGTCCGCCTCATCGTCCACGCTCTCCAGGGTGAGGCGGTAGCCGCCGCCCAGGAAGCTGGATTCGGCGTGCGGCCGAACCCGCTCACACGCCACGTCGCTCAAGGCGGCGACGTCGCGCACGTTCACGGCGTCGACGAACGTGCGGGCGACGGACGCCGGGGTGGGGCCCGGGCCGCTGAACCACAGCCAGCCCGCCGCCACCGCCGCCACGCACGCCACCGCCGCCCCGGACACCCACAACCACCGGCGGCGTCCCCGGACCGGTCGACGCGGCGGGGTGTCGACCAGGTGCGGGCGCCTCGGGCTGCCCGACCACGTGGCCTCCGGCGGCGGCACCCGGCGCTCGCTGAACTCGCGGCCCTCGTGGCGGACCAGGGTCGTCCACTCCGCCCCGTCCCAGTAGCGGCGCTCCACCCGGTGCTCCGGGTCCGGCTGCCAGCCCGGCGCCAGCAGGCGCTCCAACTCGCCCGCCACCGGGCGCGGGACGTCCTGGCGGTCGCGCAGCAGCACCAGCAGCGCCCACACCCGGGCCCGGTCCGGGTCCTCGCGTAGGCGGGCGCGCAGTTCGTGGAAGACCGTGCGCAGTTCGGGCTCGGTCAGGGCGGTGTCGAGGATGCGTTCGCGGTAGGGCTCCAGGTAGGGGACCGGGGGGTCGGGGGGCAGGGGGGTGGGCAGCGGCGGGGTCGACGGCAGGGAGCGCAGGGCCACGCGGAGCTTGACCACCCGATCGGCGCCCAGGTCCGCCGGGTCGAAGACGGGGGCGTCGGCCACCTCGGGGGGTGCGTCCGCCGGGCGGGCGGGCACCAGCAGCACGGGTCGGCGCAGGGCCAGCGCCTGGCGCAATTGGGCCAGGCAGCCGGGGCTGCGGGCCGAGTCGGGGGACAGCACGAGCACGAACACCTCGGTGTTGCGCAGTCGGTGCAGGACACCGGGCCACCAGTCGGGGCCGACGGGCTCGCCGCGGTCCACGGCGACCTGCCTGCCCAGTTGGGCCAGGTCCGCGCGCAGACGCGCGGCGGCCTCGCGGTCCGCGGCCGCGTGGCTGACGAACACGTGCATCGTTGATCCACTCCGCGATCAGCGGCCCAGCGGGGTGCGGGGGCCTGGCGGGGGCGGCGGACGGGGCCCGGTCCCGGGTCGGCCGCCGTCGGTGTCGCATACCCGCCACACACCATTGTCCACGCGGGCCGGTGTGCTCAACCCCTGTCGGCGAGCCGTGTCGAAGAACGCACCGGGCCACGCTAGGGCCGGGGCACCCGCCTCGACAGGGACCAAGGACCCTGTCCGGCTGGGCGCACGCGCCGGGAGCGGCGAAGACGAGAACGGCTCGACATGCGCGGCGGTGGTCCGCGCACCGCTGGTTGACCACGGCGTCCGGTGTCGTTCGCACCATCCACCTCGGGCCGTGCGCGTTAGAGTCGTGGCGAGGCTGGGAGGTCGGTGTGGACGGAGCGCGCGACGGCGCCGTGGACGAGCTGCGGGAGCGGTACGACGAGCCGCTGCCGGAGTCGGTCGAGGCGCTGCCCGCCGACGACGCGCGCGACCTCGCCGCCGCCATGAGCGAGTCGCGGCGGCGGCTGCGCCGGGAACTGAGCGAGTCCACCGACGCCTCGCTGGCGCAGCTTCCCGGGGCCCTGCGCGCGCTGATCAAGCGGGTGCTGGGCCTGTGACCACCCGCATCGAGGTCGCCAAGCTGGCCAGGGTGCTCGGCGAGGACCCGGCGCGCTTCGACTACCTGCTGCCGCTGCCGCCCGAGGACGTCCGCGTGCTGCGCGAGCGGGCCACCGAGCGCCTCTTCAGCGAGAACCGGGCGGCCTACGAGCGGATCGCGGCGGCCAGCAGGCTCGTGCCCAACGCCATCACGGCCGCCATCGCCCAGCGCACCTTCGGTCCGCTGATGTGCGCGCGGGTCGCCGGGGTCCTCGACGCCGACCGCGCCCTGGACCTGGCGGGCAGGCTGAGCGTGGGCTTCCTCGCCGACGTCGCCGCCCAGCTCGACCCGCGCAAGGCCGGGCCGGTCATGGGCAGGCTGCCGCTGGAGACCGTCGTCGCGGTCGGCCGCGAGCTGGTCCGCCGCGGCGACTACCTCACCATGGGCCGGTTCGTCGACGACGCCCCCGACCACACCCTGCGCGCCGTGGTCACCGCCCTGTCCGAGGAGACCCTGCTGCGGGTCGCCCTGCACAGCGACACCCACGACCGCTTCCCCGCCCTGTTCGCCCTGGTCGCCGACGACCGCGTCCCCGCCTTCCTCGCCGCCACCACGACCCCCGACCTCACCGAGGACGTCCTCCCGCTGCTGACCCACCTGGACGCCGACGGCCTCGACCGCCTCGCCGCCGCCGCGGACGAACTCTCCACTGTGGACAGGAAGCGCCTCCGGACGGCCTTCGCGCGCACCGGGGTGGCACTGGCCCCCCTCTCCGGGGCGCTGGGCGGCTAGACCGCGGCGGCGCGCGACACCCGGTCGCGCAGGACCCGCAGGGTGTGCGGGTCCATGACGCCGCAGCCCTCGGCCAGCCACCCGCCCATGCCCCGCACGAACCCCTCGGCCAGCAGCGGGTGCACCCCGCCCACCGGGGTCTCGTCCACGGTCAGCTCCGCGTCGCTGCTCGGGTAGACGAGCAACGCGCCGCGGACCTCGACGCCGGGCAGCATCTCCGCGAACGTCGCCACGGTCTCGGCCAGCGACGTCTGCCCGCCGCGGAACGGGTGGCCGTTGCGCCACAGCGCTCCGTCGTCGTCGAGCTCGTAGTGGCCGGGCAGCCACAGCTTGGACTCGACCAGGACCAGGCGGTGTCCACAGAGGATGGCGTGGTCGACGTCGGCGAACACCGAATCGGGCCGGGACAGGCCGTGGAAGACCTTGGCGCCGGGCAGCCTGCCGGGGTAGCGGGCGATCAGCTCGGCGGTCAGCCGCTCGGCCACCGGCTCGGTGTCCGGCACGCCGAACTCGGCGCGGTCGCCGAACTCGGCCAGCGCCGCCGCCCTGGCCCTGGCCGCCCGCAGGTACGCCCTGCCCAGCCGCAGCGCGGTCAGCGCCACCGCGGCCACCAGCGCCAGCCAGCCCAGCAGCACCACCGGCGACATCGACCCCACGGCCAGCAGCGGGGAGGCGAGCAGCAGCGCGCCGAGCACGGTCGCCGCCCCGGGGGCGTGGCCGGGGCCGTCGCTCGGCCCGATCACCGCCTGGTGGCGGGTCAGGTGCCACCACGGCAGCGAGGCCGGGGGCACGGTGCAGCGCGGGGGGACGAACCCCGGGTCGTGGCGCGTCCTGGGCCGCGGGCGGGCGGCGCCGCGCGCCCGGGCGGGAGGACGGGGGTCGGGCACCGCCGGGGTGTTCCCGCCCCGGTCGTACTCGGCCCGGCGGGCCGGGTCGGACAACGTCTCGTAAGCGGTCTTGAGCAGGCGGAACGTGCCCGCCGTGCCGCCCGCGTCCGGGTGCAGCACCTTGGCCAGCGCCCGGAACGCCGACCTGACCTCCGCCCGGCCCGCGTCGCGGCGCACGCCGAGAAGCTCGTAGTAGTCGACGTCGTCCACGCGGGTGATCATCCCAGACCACCCGCCCCGGGCCCGGCCGGGCCCGGGGCGTTTCGGCTGTCGACTGTGGACTTTCAACCGATCGGGGAACCCGGGGTCAGAACCCGCTGCAGTGCGCCCCCGCGAACTGCCCGGACGCCTTCGCCGTCTTGGCCTGCGCGCCGTCGACCTGGACGCCGCAGGTCACCTCGCCGCCGTCCATGCCGGTGGTGACCATGAGGCTCCCGCCGGAGAGGATGCCGCGGTCGACCTCGAGGGTCTTCGTCCAGGGCAGCGCCACGCCGTTCTCGGTGTTGGTCGACCAGGACCCCGCCGAGTAGCTGGTGTAGGTCACCGACGCGTCCTTGGCGGTCCCGCTGACCGTGTAGACGACGGTGGAGCTCTCCGGGGCGGCCGGCCCCGGGGCGGCCTCGCCGCCCGCGGGCTGCGCCGCGCCCGCCGGGTCCTGCTGGGCGGCGGGCTCGTCCCCGTCCGCCACACCCGCGACGACGGCGATGGCGGCGACGGCGCCGAGCACCCACGGCCACTTCTTCGACTTCGGTCGCGCGGGTGCGGCGGCGGGGGGCGGGGTGTGGGTCATGACAGGCTCCGGGGTCGGTGGTGCGAGGTTCTCGCCCGGCCTGTCGTGCGCCGCCTGGACCCGGTTACCCGGTGCGGCGCGGTTGTCCATGTTCTGTCGTGTCCGGACTGTCGCGCCCGGACGGCGTGCCCGGCCGCGCGGGGCGGCCCGGGCACGCCGGGGCTCAGCTCGTGACGTCCTTGAGCCGGAAGCGCCGCGCGGCCAGCAGCCCGAAGACCGCCGCGTAGACCACCGCGGAGAACGCGCCCTCGGTCATGTTCGTCCAGTCGATGTCGGTCGAGATCAGGTCGGACCAGGCGAACGAGAAGTGCGTCGGCAGGTAGTCGCGCAGGCCGCCCAGCGCGGTGATCTGGTCGAGGATCTGCGACAGGATCGACACCAGCACCGCGCCGCCGACCGCGCCGAGGGGCGCGTCGGTGACCACCGACAGGAACAGCGCCAGCGCCGCGACCCACAGCAGGTTCACCGCGATGTAGCCGACCGAGCCCGCCATGGCCAGCAGCGAGTCGCCGAACGGGATCGCGTCGCCGGTCGGGCTCACCGCCTCGCCGGTGCCGTAGAAGACCATCCCCACCAGCAGGGCCACCAGCGGCAGCAGCACCAGCGCCAGCAGCGACAGGATCGCCGACGCCATCGCCTTCTGCCGCAGCAGCCGGTGCCGGGGGACCGGCATCGACAGCAGGTACTTCAAGCTCGACCAGCTCGCCTCCGAGGCGATCGTGTCGCCGAAGAACAGCGCCACGATCATCGGCAGCAGGAAGCTGCCCGCCGCGAACAGCACGAAGGTCACGAAGTTCGGCGCGCTGGCCGTGGCCAGGTCGACGAACCCGCCGGAGCGGCGGTTGCCCGCGTCCTGCCCGAACTCGAACGCCGCCCACAGGATGAACGGCAGCAGCACCAGGAACCCGAGCAGGAGCTGGGTCCGGCGGCGGCGGAGCTGGCGCACCAGCTCCACCCGCAGCGGCAGGGTCCTCGTCACGCTGAAGCCCTCGACCGACCCGTCCGCGTCGAACCCGGTGTGCTCGCCCGCCGCCGCCCGCTCCAGGCCGTCGATGGCCCCCGGGTCGGTGTAGACGGTCGTCACCGACTCGCCGGGGGCGGTCCCGGCGACCTTGTAGCTGCCGCCCGAGGCCGTGCGGCCGTGGTCGGACCGCTGGCCCCGCTCGTCGTCGCTCACGTGCCCGACCCCTCTCCGACCAACTGCAGGAACGCGTCCTCGAGGCGGCGCTTGGGCCCGGCCTGCTCGACCGCGACCCCCGCGCGCACCAGCTCGGCCACCGCCGACGACCGGGGCAGCTCGCCCAGGTCGGCGTGCACGGCCGTCCCGTCGACCTCGACCGAGCGGACCCCGTCGAGCGCCGAGAGCGCCTCGGCGGCCTTGTCCGGCGCGTCGACCCGGAAGGTCGCCTCGCCGCCGCCCGCCACGATCTCGTCGACCCCGCCGGAGGCCACGAGCCTGCCGCGGTGCATGACCACGACGTGGTCGCAGGTCTGCTCCACCTCCGACAGCAGGTGCGAGGAGACCACGACCGTGCGCCCGGTGGCGGCGTAGCGCCGCAGCACCTCGCGCATCTGGTGGATCTGCGGCGGGTCGAGGCCGTTGGTCGGCTCGTCGAGCACCATCAGGTCCGGGAAGCCGAGCATCGCCTGGGCGATCGCCAGCCGCTGCCGCATGCCCTGGCTGTAGGTCTTGACCTTGCGCTCGACCGCGCCGCCGAGCCCGGCCACGTCCAGCGCCTCGGCGAAGTGCGCCTTGTCCGCCGGGCGGCCGGTGGCCGCCCAGTACAGCTCGAGGTTGGCCCGCCCGGACAGGTGCGGCAGGAAGCCCGCGCCCTCCACGAACGACCCGATGCGCGAGAGCACCGGGGCCCCGGAGCGGATGCGGTGCCCGAACACCCGGATCTCGCCGTCGGAGGGCTGGATCAGACCCATCAGCATCCGCAGCGTCGTCGTCTTGCCCGCGCCGTTGGGGCCGAGCAGGCCGAGGACCTGGCCCTTGTCCACCCGGAACGTCAGGTCGTCGACCGCCTTGAGGCCGCCGGGGTAGGCCTTGGCCAGCCCGGTGATCACCAGCGGCACGTCCGCCAGCGCCGGGTCGTGCTGGTCGGCGCGCTTGCGCCGGACCGCGCCGAGGGCCACCGCGGCCGCGACGACCAGCAGCACCACGCCGATGCCGATCAGCGGGAACGCGGGCGGCGCGGAGGAGGACCGGGTGCCCGGCACCACCGGCACGCCCACGGTGGCGCCCTCGGCGAGGGAGACGGTGTAGGCCGCGGCGGTCGGCGGGACCGCGTAGGCCTGGTCGGTCGTGGTGATCGCCAGCTCGACGACGTGGTCGGACTCGATCGGGCGCACGATGCCGGGCAGCGCCACGGTCACCTCGACCGGCGTCCCGTCGGCGGGCAGCTCCGGTACCCGCAACGGCGAGATCGCCGAGCCGGGCAGCGTCCGCGTGCCGTCCGGCGCGACGTCGTAGAGCTTGGCGAACAGCACCGCGCCGCCCGGGGCCTGCGGCACGCCGGGCTGCGCGGCCACGCGCACCCTGACCGTGCCCGCGCCCGCGATGAGCAGCTGCTGGGTCTGCGCCGGGCTGCTGAACCGGGCCACCTGGCCCGGCAGGTCGACGGCGAGCCTGCCCGCCAGCCGCGAGGACCCGGCGATGAGCTGCCCGAGGCCGGGCATGGAGCTGATCGACGACGGGTTCCCGCCCGGCGGGTTCACGATGGTCTGCGCCTCGCCGCTCAGCGGCAGCTCGGTGCGCCGCACCGGCTGCCCGCCGTCGAGGCCGGGGTAGGAGGGCGCGGTGACGGTGCGCACCGACGGGGAGCCCTGGGGGCGCAGCGCGCCCTGGACCGCGTACTCGAAACCGGTGCCCGGGTCGGCGCCCCGACCGCGCAGGTGGAAGTCGAACCAGTCGGCGATCTGGCCGCGCAGGGTCGCGCCCGGCTTGCCGCCGTCGTGGCCGCCGGTGTACCAGACGACCTTCACCGGACCGCCGTTCGCGCTGATCTGCCGGGCGCTGGCGTCGGCCTGGTCGAGGCCGAACAGGGTGTCCTGCTCGCCCTGCACCAGCATCGTCGGCTGGGTGATCGAGCCGGTGACCGACGCGGGGGAGACCCGCGCCAGCAGCCGGGTCGTCGCCTCGTCGGCCTGGCCCGTGGTGGCGACCTGGGTGTAGGCCCGGCACACCGCGTCGGTGAACCGGCCGCAGGCGCCGCGCTCCTGGTCGGGGCGCGAGCCCTGGCCCTCGGGCGCGCCCTGCGCCCCCGGGCCGGCCTGCTGCGCCTCGGCCGCCGCGGCGGCGGCGTTCGGGTCGGCGGTGCCCGCGGCCCCGCCGGAGCTGTCGTCCTCGTCGCTGCCCTCCTCGGCGGCCTCCGAGGTTGGGTCCGCCAGGCCGCCCCCGCCCATCCCGGCGGCGAAGAAGATGCCCGCCCACGACCGCTTGAACACACCCGCGGGCTGGTACGGGTTGGCCGCGGGCGAGGCGGCGACCTCGCCGGTGGTGGCCGAGTTGGGGATCAGCGCCTGGCCGAGGTCGTTGTAGGTGATCGTGGGGACGAGCGCGTCCACCCGCTTGTCCACGCCTGCCAGCAGCAGCGACAGCGCGCCGCCGTAGGACCCGCCGGTCACGCCGACCACCGGGTCGTCCGCGCCGGTCTTGCTCACTTCGGGCTGGCGGGCGAGCCAGCTCACCAGCCCGCTGGCGTCGGCGACCTCGTAGTCGGGGTCGTTGAGCCCGATCCGCCCCCCGCTGCGGCCGAACCCGCGGGCCGACCAGGCCAGCACCACGAAGCCCCGGCGGGCCAGCTCCCGCGCGTCGGACTCGACGCTGCGCTTGCTGCCGCCGAACCCGTGGGCGAGCAGCACCGCGGGCGCGGGCGTCGCCTCCGGCAGGTACACGGTGGTGTCGAGCGTGACTGGCTCGTCGCGGCCGGGGCCGCTCATGACTTCGAGAAAGGCCTCGCGGCTCGCGACGGGGGCGTCACTGTCGTCCTGGTTCAACCAGACGAGTCCCGCCGCGGCGAGTGCCACGACGAGGAGGGTGACGGCTGTTCGGCGCGTGCGGAGGCGGGGGGTCCTGGGCACGTCACGGACGGTATCCGCCGGAACCTGAGAGCCTTCCCAGCGGGGTGGGCGGGTGCCCCGGATGGCGGTGTCGCGTCCCGGTGGCGGCTGCTCCGGCGCGTGCGAGTGTGACCAAGGTCCGATCGACCCGGCTGGCTTACCGACGATCACGCGTGGACAATTCCGGACAGCTAGTCAACGCGGAGGGGAGTATTCCTTTCGCGCCGTTCCCGTCAGCACGGTCTCCCGCGGGGGGCCCGGGGGCGGCGGTCCGTGCGCCGCCACCAGGCGGGACGGGTGGAAGAGACCTCCGGGGTCGGCCCATGCCCGAAACCGGAGGAAACTGTCCCATGCTCGTACCCCTGTGGGTGTGGCTCGCCACTCTCGGCGGCCTGCTCGTCCTCCTCGCGATCGACCTGGTGATCGTCGACCGCAAACCGCACGAGGTCACCGTCGGGGAGGCGGGCCGCTGGGTCGCCTTCTACGTCGCCTGCGCCGTCGCCTTCGGGGTGGGGGTGTGGCTGTTCGCGGGCGGCACCTACGCGGGCGAGTTCTTCGCCGGCTACATCACCGAGTACTCGCTGTCGGTGGACAACCTGTTCATCTTCATGGTGATCATGTCCGCGTTCGCCGTGCCCAAGGTCCACCAGCACAAGGTGCTGCTCGTCGGCATCGTGCTCGCGCTGGTCATGCGCGGCATCTTCATCGCCGTCGGCGCGGTCGCGATCAACGAGTTCAGTTGGATCTTCTACCTCTTCGGCGTCTTCCTCGTCTACACCGCCGTGAAGCTCTCCAAGGAGGGGCTCGGCGAGGACGAGGACTACGAGGAGAACGCCATGACCAAGCTGGCCCGGCGCGTGCTGCCGGTGACCGACCGCTACCACGGCGGGTCGTCGGTCGTGCGGATCGATGGCAAGCGCTTCGTCACCCCGATGTTCCTGGTGATGATCGCCATCGGCACCGCGGACCTGCTGTTCGCCGTCGACTCGATCCCGGCGATCTTCGGCCTGACCCAGGAGCCGTTCCTGGTCTTCACCGCCAACGCCTTCGCCCTGATGGGCCTGCGGCAGCTCTACTTCCTGCTCGGCGGCCTGCTGCGCAAGCTGGTGTTCCTGCCCATCGGCCTGGCGGTCATCCTCGCCTTCATCGGCGTCAAGCTGGTCCTGCACGCCATGCACGAGAACAGCCTGTCGTTCATCAACGGCGGGCAGCCGCTGCCGGTGCCCGAGGTCAGCATCGCGTTCTCGCTGATCGTCATCGTGGGCGTCCTGGCGATCACCACCGTCGTCAGCCTCTGGAAGACCCGGCGCGACGGGCTCAAGGAGGCCGAGCGGGTGCGCGCGGCCCAGACGGCCGAGCGCGCGGCCGTGGAGTCCCAGCAGGGCTGAGCCCCCGCGCCAAGCCCCCCCAACACCGCCACGCCCGTTTCCGTCCTCGCCGTCAAAGGCAGCCCGCGAGAGTGCCTTTGAGATGTGGCGAAGACCGCGAAACGGGCGTGGCGGTGGCTTTCCGGAAGTGCTACCCGACTCCGAAGTGGCGATCATCACTGCGATGATCATTGCCCGCGCTGGTCGGAAAATGTCGCGCGGATGTCACAGCGATTTTTCGCGTTCGCCCGTTCGGGGTCACGCGTTTTGGTGAATCCGGGTCACGTGAAATCGCCGTCAAAAGATCGTCCACTCCGGATTAATCCGTTGTGGCCCAAGTGAAGACGGGGCCGGTCTCGGCGTTCATCAGGCACGGGTTGCTGTACTCGTGGGTGACGGTGAGTTTGTGTCCTCTCCAGTACCCGTAAGCGCTCACCCGTATGGGGGCATACTGGAGCGTGCAGATCATGTTCCCGGCCGATGACAACTGGGTGACATCGCCCGCGACCGGGTCCAGTGCCGCGCAGGCCGCTTGCGGCTGCGGGTGATCGCCCCCCGGCGGCTCACACCGCAGGGTGGTGGTGCGGACACCGTCTTGGTGGTCGGCCACCGCCAAGACCAGGTGCGTGCCGCCGGTGTGCCCGACGACGGGAAGCGTCGCCGGACCTGCCGCGGTCGCGGCGAGCATGGCGAGCGGGATTGCGAACATGGTGCTTGCTCCTGCCTGGAGATCGGTTTCCTGGCCGAATGGGGAACCGGGGAAACCGCGCCGGGGCGGGCAGGTGGCCGCCGCCGGTGAAACAAGGGTAAGGCGGGGCGAATCGCTTTGCGTGCCGGGGGTCTGGCGCTGGGGGGCGACCCGGTGCTATTCATGTCGCCGCACTGGTCGAGAAGATCGACAAGTTTATCGCTTCCTTAGTGCGCGCCACAAGATCAGGCGGGCAGCGACATCAGGTGAAGGGTCCATTGGTGGGCGGAATGACACGTGCGGCCAAGGCCGCGCGCGACCGGTTGTCCGACCGGGTGGCGATCGGGATGCTGATCGAGGCGTTCCCGCCCGCGGAGGTCGACGCCGCGATCGACGCGGCCGGGGTCCGCGAGCAGCGGTCCCGGTCGCTGCCCGCCCGCACGATGGTCTACTTCACCCTCGCGCTGTGGCTGTTCGGCGGCGCCGGGTACGACTCGGTCCTGGCCCGCCTCACCGCGGGCATGCGCTGGGCCGGGGTGCCGCTGGGCAAGCGCTCCGCGCCCAGCACCGGCTCCATCACCAAGGCCCGCAAGCGGCTGGGACCGGAGGTCATGCGCAGCCTGTTCCAGGGCCGCGCCGCCGCCGACCGGCTCCTCGACGAGCGCTCCGGCCGCGCCGCCGACGAGCGCTGGCGCGGCCTGCGGGTCTGCTCGCTCGACGGCGCCTCGGTCGCGGTGGCCGACACCCCGGCCAACCTCGCCGCCTTCGGCGGGGCGGACGTGCGGCTGTCCGCCCTGGCCACCCCCGGCCGCGGCACCCTGGTCGAGGTCGGCGTCGGCGTCGCGGCCGACGACCTCGGCCTGACCGTGCTCGACCGGCTCACCCCCGGCACCCTCGTGGTGTCCCAGCGCGCGGGCGTGGCCGAGGACCTCTGGCGCGCCGCCGCCGAGGCGGGCGCCGACCTGCTCTGGTCGCCGCGGCCGACCGCCGTGCTGCCCCGGCTGCAGCCGCTGGGCGACGGCACCCACCTGTCCAGGGTCCTGCCCGACCGCGACCCGGCTGGGGAGTCGCTGGCCGTGCGCGTCCTCGAGGTCGGCGACGCGGTGCTGCTCACCACGCTGCTCGACCCCGACCAGGCCCCGGCCGCGGAACTGGCCGCGCTGCACCGCGCCCGGTGGCGGTTCGACACGGTGTTCGACACCCTGGAGACCGGTCCGGTGACCCTGCGGTCGCAGGACCCCGAGGGGGTGGCCCAGGAGCTGTGGGCGATGCTCTGCGTGTACCAGGCGGTCCGCCCGTGGCGGCAGCCCGGCGTGCCGGTCGAGGCCCCGGGCCCGCGCCCGCCCGCCCGGCGCGGATCGATGGTGGACCTGTCCTGACCCCGGCCGACCGGCCGGGGCCGGTCGTGGAAGGGGAACAGCGGATGCCGGACGACCTCCGGGTTGCGGTGATCGGGTACGGACTGGCGGGCAGCGCGTTCCACGCCCCGCTCGTCGACGCCGTCGAGGGGATGCGCGTCACCGCCGTGGTGACCGGCGACGCCGGGCGCGCCGCCGCCGCGCGCGAGCGCCACCCGGGCGTCGTCGTGCACGGCGCCGCCGACGCGGTGTTCGCCGACCCCGGCGCGCACGACCTCGTCGTCGTCGCCTCGCCCAACCGCTTCCACGTCGAGCAGGCCACCGCCGCGCTGGCGGCCGGGCTGCCCGTGGTCGTCGACAAGCCCGCCGCCGCCACCGCGGCCCAGGTGCGCGCGCTCGCCGCCGCGGCCGAGGACGCCGGGCGGATGCTCACCGTGTTCCAGAACCGCCGCTGGGACGGCGACTTCCTGACCGTGCGGCGGCTGCTCGCCGACGGCGCGCTCGGCGCCGTCGCCCGCTTCGAGTCCCGGTTCGAGCGCGGCGCCAAGCCGGTCCGCGCGCGGTGGCGGACCAGCCAGGACCCGGCCGACTTCGCCTCGATCGTGCACGACCTCGGCACGCACGTGGTCGACCAGGCGATCGTCGCGTTCGGACCCCCGACCGAGGTCAGCGCCGAGGCACTGGTGACCCGGCCGGGGGTCGGCGCCGTCGAGGACGCGACCATCGCGCTCACCCACGGGGGCGGGGTCCGCTCCTACCTGCGGGTCAGCGCCACCACCGTGCCCGTCGCGCCCCGCTTCGCCGTCGCGGGCCCGACCGCCGGGTTCCGCTGCTGGGGGCTGGACCCGCAGGAGGCCAACTCCCGCGCGGGGATGCGCCCGACCGAGCCCGGCTTCGGGTCCTACGGCCGCGACGGCACGCTGCTCACCGCCGACGGCGAGACGCCGGTCCCGACCCAGGACGGCGACTACGCCTCCTTCTACCGCGCGGTGCGCGACTGCGTGCGCGGCGAGGGCGAGCCGCCGGTGCCCCTCGCCGACTCGATCGTGCTCGCCGAGGTGATCGACGCCGCGCTGCGCTCGGCGGAGCAGGGCGGTCCCGTCCGGCTCTGACCGGGTGCCGCCCGCCCCGCCGGGGGTGTCAGCGGGACGGGCGCGGGGTAGCTCGCTGCTGTGCCGTCCGACCCCACCCCCGAGTCCCCGGACCCCCGGCGCTGGCGCGCGCTCGCCGTGACGCAGGCCGCCGGGTTCATGAGCCTGCTCGACGTGAGCATCGTCAACGTCGCGCTGCCCTCCATCCAGGCCGACCTCGGCGCCTCGCCGTCGGGCGCGCAGTGGATCATCTCCGGCTACGCCCTGACCTTCGGGCTGTCGCTGGTGGCCGGCGGGCGGCTGGGCGACGCGCTGGGCAGGCGGCGGATGTTCCTCATCGCGCTCACCGGCTTCGTCCTCACCAGCGCGCTGGCCGGGGCCGCGCACAGCCTCGAGCTGCTGGTGGTCGCGCGGCTGCTGCAAGGTTTCACCGCAGGCCTGCTGACCCCGCAGAACACCGGGCTGATCCAGGACATGTTCGCGGGCGGCGAGCGCGGCAAGGCGTTCGGGATCTTCGGCGCCACCGTCGGCATCTCCACCGCCGTGGGACCGGTGCTCGGCGGGGTGATCCTCGCCCTGTTCGGCGAGCCCGGCGGCTGGCGCTGGGTGTTCTACGTGAACCTGCCCATCGGCGCGGTCGCGCTGCTGCTGGCCGCGCGCCTGCTGCCGCGCCGCGAATCCTCGGGCAGGCCCGACATCGACGTGGTCGGCGCGGTGCTGCTCGGGCTCGCGGTGCTCAGCCTGCTGTTCCCACTGGTGCAGGCCGACGACCTGGCGGTGCTGTGGTGGCTGTTCCCGCTCGCCGCGCTGATCGGCTACAGCTTCGTCCGGTGGGAGCGGCGGGTGGTCGCGCGCGGCCGGGCGCCGCTGATGGACACCCGGCTGTTCGCCGGGACACCCGGGTACGTCACCGGGGCGGTCGTGGGGCTGGCCTACTTCTGCGGGTTCACCGGCATCTGGCTGGTCTTCGCCCTCTACTTCCAGTCCGGCCTGGGGTTCTCGCCGCTGGAGTCGGGGCTGGCCGTGACCCCGTTCGCGGTCGGGTCGGCGGCGTCGGCGGCGATCGCGGGGCGGCTGGTCGAGCGGCTGGGCAGGCTGCTGACCGTCGTGGGGCTGTGCCTGGTGGCGGGCGGGCTCGCGGTCGTCGCCGTGGTGGCGCTGACCGTCGACGGACCGGGGGTCGTGTGGTGGATCGCGCTGCCGATGCTCGTCGCCGGGGTCGGCGGCGGGGCGGTGATCTCGCCGAACACCACGCTGACGCTGGCGAGCGTGCCCAACCGGATGGCCGGGGTGGCGGGCGGGCTGCTGCAGACCGCGCAGCGGATCGGCACCGCGATCGGCACCGCCGCGCTGAGCACCGTCTTCCACGCCGTGCTCGGCGCGGGCGGCGGCTACCCGCACGCGGTGTCGGCGGCGCTGGGCTGCGCGGTCGGGTTCGTCGTGCTCGCGCTCGGTGTCGCCGTCCTGGACCGCCGACGGACGCAGCCGCCTGCGCCGGTTGGGGGATAGCTGGCGAAACATAGGGGTAGTCGGTCGGAAATTCCCGGCCCAACCAGGCGAAATCGCGCGCCGCGCCGTTTACGCTCGCGCTGGAAGTGGCCCGCCGTCAGCCCCGGTCCCCTGCGTTCCCCCGGGCCGACAGCGGCCTGGAAACCCGCACTCCCAGCCCGGCGCCCCGCCGGGCGGGTGGCGGCTGCCCACCGGAAGGAACCCGTCCCCATGCGCTCTGCCCTGCTCCGGGTCGCCACCGTCGCGTCCGCGGCCTGCGCCGCCATCGCGCTCGGCTCCACCGCCTCGGCCACCGCCGCCGAGGCCGACGCCCCGGCGACGATCCAGGTCACCAAGCTCAGCCACAGCGACGCCGCCGCCCGCCTGCGCTCGTCGGGCATCGGCATCTCCTCCAGCGGTGGCTGCAGCGACCGCAACACCCCGACCTGCACCTCGCTCAGCCAGGTCAACCTGGCCACCATCCAGGGCGCGCAGACGCTCAAGCGCGCCAGCGGCTGCGGGCTCACCGTCACCGGCGGGACCGAGGTCGGCCACGCCAGCGGCACCTACAGCCACTGGAACGGCTACAAGCTCGACTTCTCGCTGAGCAGCTGCCTCACCAGCTACGTCAAGAACAACTTCCGCTCCATCGGCGGCAGCAAGTGGCAGGCGGCCAGCGGCAACGTCTACTACCTCGAGAGCAACCACTGGGACGTCGTCTTCTACAACTGCGGTGGCTGCTGACCGCTGCCGGTCGTCGATCGGTTGTGTTCGCGATCCCTAGTCACACTATTAGCTAACAACTATATAGATAAACCGATAGCCCGCGGGTGAAAAACCAGAGGACCGGCCCGCCAGGCGGCGAGCCGGTCCTCTGGTGGCGTTCGGTCAGCTCACGCCGAGCAGGTCCACCACGAACACCAGGGTCTCGCCCGGCTTGATCACGGCGCCCGCGCCGCGGTCGCCGTAGCCCAGGTGCGGGGGGATGACCAGCTTGCGGCGACCGCCCACCTTCATGCCCGCGACCCCGCGGTCCCAGCCCGCGATGACGCGGCCGCCGCCGAGGGGGAAGCTGAAGGTCTCGCCGCGGTTCCACGAGGCGTCGAACTCCTCGCCGGTGGAGAAGGTGACGCCCGCGTAGTGCACCGTCACGATCTGGCCCGGCTGGGCCTCGGGGCCGTCGCCGACGGTGATGTCCTCGGTCACCAGGTCCGCGGGCGGTGTGCCGTCGGGGCGGTCGATCTCGGGCTTCTCCAGCGCCATGCTGCTGCTCCCATGGTCGGTTGCGTTCTCTCGCCGCAATCCTCTCGTGGGGGCATCCGTCCCGCGCGCCGACCCCGGTAACGGATCGGGCACCGGGGACGACGTAGTGGGTGCGGCTCTGCCACCCCCCGACGGCAGGGCCGCTTCTTCGTGCCCAGGTCAGGCGCTCGGGCGCGTGGGCTGCGCCAAGTGGACCGAGCCGGGTGAGCCTTTGGGTACGCATCCCGTTTTCGACACGAAGAAGCCGCACCGAGTTCACGCCACAGTGCGTTATTTCGTGGCAACCTTCACTCGAACGTGCATACGTAGTCACTTTGCGTCGACTCCTGCGTCGACCGTCGGGGAAGGGGCTCAAGCCCGTGCGACAACGCCGTTGGACCCTGTTAGGGCTGTTCACCGCAGTGGCGGCGACAGCGACGACCGTCGTGGCGCTGCAGGCGCCCGCCGGGGCTGCCGCCCCGCTGACCGTGGCCCAGGCGGTGAGCCAGCAGGGCTCCGGCCCCGGCGTGGTCCGCGGCTTCGTCGTCGGGCAGCCGACCGCCACCAACACCGTGGTCCGGTCGAACTTCCCGAACGACTACGCGCTCGCCCTGGCCGACTCGGCCACCGAGACGAGCACCAGTCGGATGATCTACGTCCAGATCCCCAGCGCGCACCGCGCGGGCTTCGGGCTCAGGACGAACCCGGCGCTGCTGGGCAAGCAGCTCGAGGTCACCGGCACCCTGGCCGCGTACTTCTCGCACGCGGGCATCACCTCGTCGAGGTCGTTCACACTGGTCGGCGGCACCACCCCGTCCCCGACCCAGCCCCCGACGAGCACGCCCCCGCCCACCGGCGGCGGTGCGTACGACGACACCTACTACCGGGCCGCGCTCGGCAAGACCGGACCCGCGCTCAAGTCGTCGCTGCACACCATCATCAAGACCGGCGTCAAGGCGCTGAGCTACGACACCGTCTGGACCGCGCTCAAGCAGACCGACCAGGACCCGAACAACCCCTCCAACGTCATCCTGCTCTACTCCGGCCGCTCCCAGGCCAAGTCCACCAACGGCGGCGGCGCCGACCAGTGGAACCGCGAGCACGTCTGGGCCAAGTCCCACGGCGACTTCGGCACCGCGACCGGCCCCGGCACCGACGTGCACCACCTCCGCCCCACGGACGTCACGGTCAACTCGACCCGCGGCAACAAGGACTTCGACAACGGCGGCTCGGCCGTGTCGGAGTGCTCGGGCTGCTACACCGACTCCGACAGCTTCGAGCCGCGCGACGCGGTCAAGGGCGACGTCGCCCGGATGATCCTCTACATGGCCGTGCGCTACGAGGGCAACGACGGCTGGCCCGACCTGGAGGTCAACGACAACACCTCCAACGGCTCGAACCCCTACATCGGCAAGATCTCGGTCCTGCGCCAGTGGCACGCCCAGGACCCGCCGGACGCGTTCGAGAAGCGGCGCAACCAGCTCATCCACGACAACTGGCAGCACAACCGGAACCCGTTCATCGACCACCCGGAGTGGGTGGCCTCGATCTGGGGCTGATCGGCGGCCTCGCGGCGGGCGTCCCCNGTGCGGGGGCGCCCGCCGCGGCCCGTTCAAGGTCTCCAGCTCCGCTGCGCGCCTCACGGGCGGATCAGGGGCGCACAACGCCCCACCACAGGTGGTCCCGCGCGCGTGTCGCGGCGACGAGGTGCCTGCGCTCGGCGAGCCTGCCCGCCTCCGGGTCGTCGTCGGCGGGGGCGTCCGCGGCGACCACGAACACGTTCTGGAAGTCGACGCCCTTGGCGCGCAGGACCGTGCCGACCTTGACGGTGTCGTCCGGCTCGCCGGAGTAGCGCTCCAGCGGGGTCACCGCGATCCCGGCCGCGACCAGCGCCGCCGCGCAGCGGTTGCGGGTGGCGTGGTCGAAGGTGATCACCGCCGTCCGCTGGGAGGCCGGGGCGCCCGCGATCGCCGAGACCAGGGCGGCGGGCAGCTCGGCCGCCGTGCCCGCCCAGGTCCGCACGCTGCCGCCGGGGGAGTGGGCGGCCTCCACCTCGCGCAGCGTCACGCCCGCGCCGCCGTCGAGGTCGTCCACGGCGTCGACCGCGCCCATGGCCCGTGCGAAGTCGAGGATCTCCGTGCGGTTGCGGTAGTTGACCCGCAGCACCTCGCCGCGGCCCTGCACCGGGATGCCCGCCTCCGACAGCCGCCACCCACCCGGGTAGACCTGCTGCTGCCCGTCGCCGACCAGCAGCAGCCGGTTGGGGCCGTCGCCCGCGACCCGGTGCAGCAGCCGCAACCCGGCCAGCGACAGGTCCTGCACCTCGTCGACGACCACCGCCGCGTACGCCGCCGGGGCCTGTCGGGCCACCTCGGCCTCGGCCCGCGCGATGACGTCGTCGAAGTCCACGGCCCCGCGCCTGGCCAGCTCGTCGCGGTAGCGGTCGCGCAGCGCCCAGACGGACTCCTTCTGCCGCTCGGTGAGCCGCAACCGCCTGCCGCGCCGGGGAACCCGCAGGTATTCCTCCAACGTGGACAGACCGCGGCCGCCGATCACCTGGCGCAGCTCGTCGTGCCAGTAGGCCGAGTCCGGCTCCAGCGGGGTCAGCTCGTGACGGCAGGCCGCCCACGCCAGGGAGAAGGCCGTGGTGACCGCGCCGCTGTCGAGCACGACGTCGTGGCCGCGCTCGCGCAGCAGGCGCAGCGCCCAGGCGTGCAGGTTGGTGAACTCCACCCGGTCGGCCAGTTCGGGGGCCAGCGCGCGGAACGCCCGGGCGTGCACCTCGGGCAGCGTGCGGACGAACGTGGTGAACAGCAGCGGGCCGGGCGCGCGGCGGGCGAGGTGGCGCATCCGGTGCAGGGCGACGACTGTCTTGCCGGTGCCCGCAGGGCCGCTGACCCGGGCGGGGCCGGTGTAGTGGCGGGTGACCAGCTTGCGCTGGGAAGGGTGCAGGAAGGTCAGCCAGCTATCGAACGGGCGCTCCCGAGCCTCCTCGACCACGTCGCCGACGACCGTGTCGCCGTTGAGCAGTTCTTGTTGCTGGTCGGCCTTCGCCTGTTTGCGCGCTGTCCGGAGACGGTAGTGGCGCAGGCGGGGGCGCAACTGCTCGACGAGGGAGTCGGCGGTTTGGGGGCTGAGGGCGTCGGTGGGCAGCTTCGCCAGGCCCAGTTCGTTGACGGCCAGGTAGAGGCGGTCGTCGCGGCTGCGAGCCTCGTCGGCGCCTGGCCGGACCCAGATGACGGTGACAGCCGTCGAGGGCAGCTCCCGCCCGCGTGGCCCGCGCAGGCCCGCGCACCGCTCCTCGGCATGTCGGACCAGGGACCGGGCGGTGTCGGCGGCGGGCGCGTGGTCGCCGATGGTGAACGCGAGCACGCCCGATCGGCTGACCTGGAAGGCGTCGGGCTCACCCGGCGCGGGCTCGGCGCGGACGAACAGCCCGCCGCCCGCCGAGGTCCCGGCCAGCAGCGCCGCGAGGACCCGCCTGTCGTCCGCCACGAGCGCCCAGGATACCCGCGCAAGATCGTTTTCGCCGGGCGTCGTCCCGGCGTCCGGCGGTGGGCGGGCGTTTCCCTATAGTCGTCGCTCGTGGTCAAGCGGGTATCGGTGCGCAACGCGCAGTTCCAGCAGTGGCAGGCGCTCCTCGGCAACCGCACCAAACGGCAACGCGCGGGCGAGTTCCTCATCCACGGCGTCCGCCCCATCACCCTGGCGATCGAGTGCGGTTGGCCGCTGACCGCCGTCCTGCGCACAGCGGGGCCCAAGCTGTCGGGCTGGGCGCAGGGCGTCCTGGAGACGGTCGACGCCCCCGTCTACTCCGTTGCCGCCGACCTGATGGCCGAGCTGTCCGAACGCACCGACGACGGCGTCGAGCTCATCGCCGTCGGCGCCGTCCCCCCGGACTCCCTCGACCGCGTGCCGATCACCCCCGACATGCTGGTCGTCGCCTTCGACCGCCCCACCAGCCCCGGGAACATCGGCGCGATCACCCGCTCGTGCGACGCGCTCGGCGCCGCGGCCCTAATCGTCACCGGCCACGCCGCCGACCCCTACGACCCCAAGTCGGTCCGCGCCACCACCGGCTCGCTCTTCGCCGTCCCCACCGTCCGCGTCGGCTCCCCCCGCGACGTCGGCGAGTGGGTCGAGGCGGTCAGGTCCCAGGGCACCCCCCTCACCATCGTCGGCACCGACGAACACGGCCCGTCCCGGATCACCGAGGTCGACCTGACGGGCCCCACCCTCCTGGTCATCGGCAACGAGACCAAGGGCATGAGCACCACCTGGCACACCCTGTGCCACACGACCCTCCACATCCCCATCGGCGGCGCCGCCAGCTCCCTCAACGCCGCCAACGCCGCCACCCTCACCCTCTACGAGGCCGCGCGCCAACGCGGCTTCCCCGCCGCGGCCCCCCGCTGATCCCCGGGGATCAGCGCACGTGCTCCGCCGCCCAGCTCGCCAGCGTCGTCGGTGTCGTGGTCAGCGGGCCGCGCGTCGGATCGGGCGGGTGGCCGCGAGTGCCCGCCGCCATGCCGACGATCCCCTCAACGGCCGCGGGCGACAATCCCGCCCCGCTCAGGGCCGAGCGCATGTCGTCGTCGGCGACCGCGACCGCCCGGACCCCGTGCCCGAGGACGTCGGTCAGGATCTCGGCCACGCGGTCGAAGCTCAGGTCCTCGGGCCCGTGCACGCCTTGCACCACACGGCCGCCCCACGCAGGCGACAACAGCCGCGCCGCCGCCACGTCCCCGATGTCCCGGGGGTCGACCCAGGGCATCGGGGCGCCGGGGTCGAAGGTGGTCGGCAGGGAGCCCGCGGCGAGGGAGTCCGGGTCCATCAGCAGGTTGGTGAAGAAGTAGCCCGCCCGCAGGTGCGCCACGTCCGCCCCCGTGGCGTCGAGGCTCTCCTCGATCCGGGCCAACCCGTCGATGTGGCCCGCGCCGTGGCGCAGTTCGGCGCCGACGCTGCTGAGGAAGACCACCCGGCGGATGCCGTTCTCGCGGACCGCCCGCGCCACGCGGTCGCCGTACGCGGCGGATTCGCTGACGGGGTCCGGGTGCGCGTGCGAGGTGGGATCGACCACGAAGAGGCTCCGCACACCCGCGGTGGCCTCGCGGAGGTAGGCAGCGTCGTCCAGGGTGCCCTGGCGGATGTCGACGGGCAGGCCCGGGTCGAGGCGGGCGGGGTCGCGGACCAGGACCCTGGGGCGGACGCCCGCTTGGGCCAGGAGCCGCACCACCCGGCCGCCGACGCGGCCGGTCGGGGTGGTGACGGCGATCGCGGGGTTCACCAGCCGCGCTCGCGCCAGGTGTGGAGCTTGGGCCGTTCCGCGCCGAGGGTGCTGTCGTCGCCGTGGCCGGGGTAGAACCAGGTGCTGTCCGGGAGGGTGTCGAAGACGCGGTGCTCGACGTCGTTGATCAGGGCCTCGAAGTCCTCGGGGAGGGTGGTCTTGCCCACACCGCCGGGGAACAGGGAGTCGCCGGTCCACAGGTGCGGTGTGCCCCCGGGGTCGCGGTGGAGCAGCGCGATGGAGCCGGGGGTGTGGCCGCGCAGGTGGATGACCTCCAGTTCGACCTCGCCCACCTGGATCTTGTCGCCGTGCACGACGGTGCGGTCCGGCGGCACCGGCAGCGGGCCCGCGTCGTCGGGGTGGGCGATGGTGTCCACGCCGAAGGCCCCCGCCACCGCGCCCAGCGCCTGCCAGTGGTCGGGGTGCTGGTGGGTGGTGACGATGGTGCGCAGCGACGGCCGGTCGGGTCCGGACCCGATCAGGTCCGAGAGCCGCTCGGGGTCGTTGGCGGCGTCCACGAGCAGCGCCTCCCGGGTGGCCAGGCAGGTCAGCAGGTAGGCGTTGTTGTTCATCGGCCCCACTGACAGCTTGGCGACGCTCAGCGTCCCCAGGGTGCGCAGGGCGGCGGGGCCGCCGGGCTCGACATGACCGGTGTATTCCTCGACGAAGTCCACGCTGTGCGACGCTAGCGCAGAGAGATGAGGCGTACCCGTTTCAGCGCCACGTACCCGGGGAACGTATCGTGTTATCAACGTGTGACCGAGTCACAACCCCCCGTCGTCGACCACTTGCGAGCTCGTGTCTACTTCTGAGAGAGCGTCCCAGAAAAGGTCCCCGCGCAAGTTGAGCTGGGACGTGATCCGGGTGGTCGCCGTGCTCGCGATCGTCATCCAGCACATCACGCACCAGGCGCCCATCAACCACCCCGAGCTCGGCCCGTACCCGTTCGAGAACCCGCTGCAGTTCGGGGCGAGCACGCTGCTGGTGGTCTCCGCCTACTTCGTCTGCGTGACGGTGCGGCGCGGCGACACGCTGTCGTGGCTGTTCAAGCGGCTGGCCCGGCTGCTGCCCGCCTACCTCGTCGCCGTCGTGGTCGTCTACACGATCACGCGCCAGGTCACCCCGCTGTTCGGCTGGTACGTGCCCACCCCGGTCGACCTGGCGGCGAACCTGCTGATGGTGCAGGCGTGGTCGCCCGAGTTCCACTGGATCGACGGCTCCTACTGGACGCTGCCGATGCAGGTCATGGCCTTCACCGCCGCCGCGGTCCTGTGGCCGCGCGGCTGGGGCCGCGGCGTGCGGTTGCCGGTGATGCTGTGGGGTCTGGTCCTGCTCCCCGCGGTCATCCGCGTCCTGTGGCGCGGCGACGACGCCCAGCAGTGGGTGGTGTCGGCGTTCGACGGTCTCGCCCTGCACCGCGTGGCGCTGTTCGGGGTCGGCGTGGCGATCTGGCTCTGGACCCGGGACCGGCTCTCGACCGGCCACCTCAGCGCCTACCTGCTCACCGCGCTGGTCGCCCAGGACGCGCACTCCCAGTTCGCCGACACCCCGTCGACCATCGCCTTCGGCGTCGTGCTGGTCGGTGTCGTGGCGGCGGCGGGCGGCCCGGACTGGGACATCCCGGTGCTGCGCGCGCTGGCCCGCCCGATCCGCTGGCTGGGCGGCATCTCCTTCGGCGTCTACCTCGCGCACCAGGAACTGGGCTACGTGCTCGCCCGCCTGCTCGTCGACGCCGGGGTCGGCCCCTGGGGCAGGCTGCTCGCCTGCGTGGCGCTGGCCGTCGTGCTGGGCTGGGCGATGACCAGGCTGGTCGAGCAGCCCGCGCACACGTGGCTGACCACGCGGGGGCCCGAGCGGTGGCAGCGCCTCAAGCAGACCGCCGCCGCGGTGGGGCGCGCCGTGCGCGACCTGCCGACCGTTCCCGCGCAGGCGCCCGAGCGGCCGTCGTCGCACACCGAGCCGGGGGTGGCCGCGATCCCGGTCCGGCTCCCCGTCCACATCCGGTCGGATCAGCCCCAGGCGGGCAGCCGGGGCGGCTCGCCCGCCAAGCCCGAGGTCTCGCCGCGCGAGAGCCAGGCGAGCACCCGCGCGGCCGACCCGCGCACCTCGCCGGACCTCCCGGTCTCGTTGACGATGGTCAACTCCCAGCCGCGCTGAGAGCCGTCCGGCAGCTCCGCCACGACCGGCACGACCCGACCGGGCCCGGCCGCCAGGTGCGGGCGGGCGGCGTGGCCGAGGACACGCTCCAGCGCGGGCCCGGGGATGTCGTCCCAGCCGACCCCGGTGCCCAGGTCGACCAGGTGCAGCCACGCCTCGACCAGCGCCAGCTCCACGACCTCGGCGGCCGGGAGGTCGCGGTCCGTGGTGAGCACGCCCGCCCACTCGTCGTCGGCGACCTGGGCCACCGCGGCGTGGAAGCGGCCGCACGCGGCGTGGAGGTCCTCGCGGACCACCTGCGGCAGCCGGTGCGCGCCCGCCTCGATGTCGGCCGCGCGGTCCGCGCGGCTGGCGTAGGGCTGGTGCTCGATACCGGTGCGCGCCCAGGTGAGCAGGTTCACCAAGGCGTCCGCGCCGCGCGCCAGGTGGGTGATCAGGTGCGCCCGCGTCCACCCGGGCAGCAGGGTGGGGGCGGCGTAGGCGTCCTCGTCGAGCGCCGCGACCTCCGCGTGCAGCCGCTCCCAGGCCCGGCGCAGCAGCAGGTGCGCCGACCGGGCTCGGTCTGCGCCGCGGACCTGGGCGGGCGTACGCTGTTTCGGCGGCCCGGTCCGGCTCATCGCCGAGCCCACCGACGTCCGCGAAGTGTGCTCCACCGTGTCCGACCCCCCGACCGAGTCATCCGCGGGCGGCCCCGTCGTCGCCCGTCTCCACCAGCGTAGGCGCAGAATTGTCGGTGCCCCGCCCTAGAGTGACCGCCTGCCGCCGCAGTGGGTGCCACCCGCACCCCCGCACGCCATCGACCGGGATGGCCGCAACCGTGGGACGGGCAGTCTGACCAGCAGTTTCTCGACCGAAGGGACCTCAGTGGCCGACCGCCTCGTCGTTCGCGGCGCCCGCGAGCACAACTTGCGCGGCGTGGACATCGACCTGCCCCGCGACAGCCTCATCGTCTTCACCGGCCTGTCCGGCTCCGGCAAGTCCAGCCTCGCCTTCGACACGATCTTCGCGGAGGGCCAGCGCCGCTACGTGGAGTCGCTGTCGGCCTACGCGCGGCAGTTCCTCGGCCAGATGGACAAGCCCGACGTCGACTTCATCGAGGGCCTGTCCCCGGCGGTGTCGATCGATCAGAAGTCCACCAGCCGCAACCCGCGTTCGACCGTCGGCACCATCACCGAGGTCTACGACTACCTGCGCCTGCTCTACGCCCGCGCGGGCAAGCCGCACTGCCCCGCCTGCGGCGAGGCGATCAGCAAGCAGACCCCGCAGCAGATCGTCGACCAGGTCCTCGACATGGACGAGGGCCTGCGCTTCCAGGTCCTCGCCCCGGTCATCCGCGGCCGCAAGGGCGAGTACGTCGACCTGTTCTCCACCCTGCAGACCCAGGGGTACTCGCGCGCCCTGGTCGACGGCGTCGTGCACGCGCTGTCGGACCCGCCGAAGCTCAAGAAGCAGGAGAAGCACGAGATCGCGGTCATCATCGACCGGCTCTCGGTCAAGGCCTCCAGCAAGCAGCGGCTCACCGACTCGGTGGAGACCGCGCTGCGGCTGGCCGACGGCCTCGTCGAGCTGGACTTCGTCGACCTCGACGAGGGCGACCCGGGCCGCCGCCGCGGCTTCTCCGAGAACCTGGCGTGCCCCAACGGCCACGCGCTGGGCGTCGAGGACCTCGAGCCCCGGTCCTTCTCGTTCAACTCGCCCTACGGCGCGTGCGCGGTGTGCGCGGGCCTGGGCGTGCGGATGGAGGTCGACCCGGAGCTGGTCGTGCCCGACGACGAGCTGTCGCTGGCCGACGGCGCGATCGCGCCGTGGGCGGGCGGGCAGACCGCGGAGTACTTCCTGCGCCTGCTGACCTCGCTGTCGGAGGCGATGGGCTTCCGGATCGACACCCCGTGGCGGCGGCTGCCCGCGAAGGTGCAGAAGGCGGTGCTGCACGGCGTCGACGAGCAGGTCCACATCCGCTACAAGAACCGCTACGGCCGCCAGCGCTCGTACTACGCCGCCTACGAGGGCGTCATCCCGTTCCTGGAGCGCCGCCAGGAGCAGACCGAGTCCGACTCGCAGCGGGAGAAGTACGAGGGCTACATGCGGGAGGTGCCCTGCCCGGCGTGCCAGGGCACCCGCCTCAAGCCCGAGATCCTCGCCGTCACCCTCGCCCACCCGCAGGGCGAGCGCTCCATCGCCGAGGTCTCGGCGATGTCGATCGGGGAGTGCTCGGCGTTCCTCGACGCGCTGACCCTGGGCAAGCGCGAGACGATGATCGCGGGCGCGGTGCTCAAGGAGATCCAGGCCCGGCTGCGGTTCCTGCTCGACGTCGGCCTGGACTACCTGTCGCTGAGCCGCGCGTCGGGGACCCTGTCCGGCGGCGAGGCGCAGCGCATTCGGCTGGCCACCCAGATCGGCTCCGGCCTCGTCGGCGTGCTCTACGTGCTCGACGAGCCCTCGATCGGCCTGCACCAGCGCGACAACCACCGGCTCATCGAGACGCTGACCCGGCTGCGCGACCTGGGCAACACGCTGATCATCGTCGAGCACGACGAGGACACCATCCGCACCTCGGACTGGATCGTCGACATCGGCCCGGGCGCGGGCGAGCACGGCGGCAACGTGGTGCACAGCGGCACCTTCAAAGACCTGCTCAAGAACAAGAAGTCGCTCACCGGCGCGTACCTGGCCGGGCGCAGCTCCATCCCGGTGCCGGAGATCCGCCGCCCGGTCGACCGCAAGCGCCAGCTCACCGTCGTCGGCGCCCGCGAGCACAACCTGCGCGACCTCGACGTGACGTTCCCGCTCGGCTGCCTGGTCGCGGTCACCGGCGTGTCCGGCTCGGGCAAGTCGACCCTGGTCAACGACATCATGGCCACGGTGCTGGCGAACAAGCTCAACGGCGCGCGGCAGGTCCCCGGGCGGCACACCCGGATCAACGGCCTGCACCACCTGGACAAGCTCGTGCAGGTCGACCAGTCGCCGATCGGGCGGACCCCGCGCTCCAACGCGGCCACCTACACCGGCGTGTTCGACCACATGCGCAAGCTGTTCGCCGCCACCACCGAGGCCAAGGTGCGCGGCTACCAGCCGGGCCGCTTCTCCTTCAACGTCAAGGGCGGCCGCTGCGAGGCGTGCGCGGGCGACGGCACAATCAAGATCGAGATGAACTTCCTGCCGGACGTCTACGTCCCCTGCGAGGTGTGCAAGGGCGCCCGGTACAACCGGGAGACGCTCGAGGTGCACTACAAGGGCAAGTCCATCGCCGAGATCCTGGACATGCCGATCGAGGAGGCGGCGGGCTTCTTCGAGCCGATCAAGTCCATCCACCGCCACCTGCAGACCCTGGTGGACGTCGGCCTGGGCTACGTGCGGCTCGGGCAGCCCGCCCCGACCCTGTCCGGCGGCGAGGCGCAGCGGGTGAAGCTGGCCAGCGAGCTGCAGAAGCGCTCCACCGGCCGCACCATCTACATCCTCGACGAGCCGACCACGGGCCTGCACTTCGAGGACATCCGCAAGCTCCTCGGCGTCATCAACGGCCTGGTGGACAAGGGCAACTCGGTGATCGTCATCGAGCACAACCTTGACGTCATCAAGACCGCGGACTGGGTCGTCGACATGGGACCGGAGGGCGGCTCCGGCGGCGGCATGGTCGTCGCCGAGGGCACCCCCGAGGACATCGCCAAGACCGAGGGCAGCTACACCGGCCAGTTCCTGCTCCCGGTCCTCTAGGTCGTGTTTCGAAAGCCGCTGTTCGCGATAGCCGCGCCGGATGCGGCCCCTGGCGGTGCGGGGTGAAGGCACCGGTACAACACCGGTACCGGCACCTCCACCCCGCACCGCCAGGAACCACCCCGATC
>NZ_WHOL01000092.1 GCF_009745975.1 Actinokineospora pegani
ACCTGTGGCAGGCCGCCGCTGGGTTGTCCAACGGCTCGCGATCCATTCCCATCGGTCTGGGTTGGCTAGAGGAGGTGATCGAGGTCTGTAACGAGCTCCTGCCCACCCCCACTACTTCCGACACAGTCGTCAACGAGGTTGACCCGGCCACCGCGAACCGCCTCCTAGCAGAGATCGACGCGCTGGAGCCCACCCTCACCCAAAGGATTTCGACCAAGTACGGCCAGGAGATCCCCACGTTCAGCCGCTCGCTGCGCACCTGTGTGACCGATATCAGCCCGGACCTGGCTTTCCGCCTTCTCCTCTGTGCTCTCTCCCAGTACGGCGTCAACTATTCCCTTGAGCAGCATGCCCGCTTCGTCGAGCTCGGCGAGCACTTCTCCTATGGTGAACTGCTTGTCCTCACCACTGAGTACCTCGCCTACTGACCGGCGGTAGGGGCTGGCTCGGTGCTTGCCACAGACCTCACAGGTCTGCCTCGGGTCCGCTCAACCGGTTCTCCCGCCCAAGGGCGGTCAGGCCGCAGGCCTCCAGGCCGACAGTGACAAGAAGCCAGCTACCCCGCCCGCCGTTGAGGTCAGGGGGCCGCCACGGCCCGAGAAATGGCGGTGCCGGTGTCGGTGGTGGCGGGCCGGAAGACCCCGCGTGCGCGGGGACGAGTCGAACCAGGCGTCCACCGCGAACACGTCGCCGGGAAGACCCCCGCGTGCGCGGGGACGAGTTCCGACGCTCCAGCGGGCCTGAGGTACTGGTCGACCTTGCGTAGGCGCGGGTGGCCGCGTCGTCGATGCTGCCTTCGCTGGCGTCGCCGGTCGCGGTCAAGGTGCCAGGCCGAGGAGGGTGGCGATGGCCTCGTCATCGTCGAGGAGCAGTGGGGGATGGCTCGGCCCGCGGCGAGCCGGTAATGGCCGCTGGGGCCGGGGCGGGTCTCGACCGCGTAGCCGTGGCTCCGGAGGCGGTCGACGTCGCGGCGCAGCGTGCGCGGGGCGACGTCCAGGCGGGTCGCCAGCTCGTCGCCGGCGAACGCCTTGCCGAATAGCAGCGCTGCCAGCAGGGCCAGGATTCGTCGCAGCCCCCAGTATCGCCGAAATCGCGGACAGTTTCCGGCCACATCTCATCCTAGGGTCGGCGCCATGGCAGAACGATGCATCCAGATCAGGGGTGCCCAGATCAACAACCTCAAGTCCCTCGACGTCGACGTGCCGCGCGGGCGGGTGGTGGTGTTCGTGGGGGTGTCGGGGTCGGGCAAGTCGTCGCTGGTGTTCGACACGATCGCGGCCGAGGCCGGGTTCCAGCTCACCGAGACGTTCCCGCCGTTCACCCGCAACCGGCTGCCGAAGTGGGCACGGCCCGAGGTCGACCGGATCGACGGCCTCTCGCCGACGGTGGTGATCGACCAGCGCCGCATCGGCGGCAACGCCCGGTCCACCGTCGGAACGATCACCGACGCGTGGGCACCCCGCACCTCGGCGAGTCGAACCACTTCTCCTTCAACGACCCGGCGGGCATGTGCCCGACCTGCTCCGGCCTCGGCGAGGTCGTGGCGAGTGCCGTAGACAGGTTCCTCGACCTCGACAGGTCGTTGGCGGGCGGCGCGATCCTGCTGCCCGGCTTCGGGAACGGAGGCCACTGGTACTTCCAGTACGCCGACCTCGGCACCTTCGACGCCGACACACCCCTGCGGGAGTGGACCGGCGCGCAGCGGGACGCGCTGCTGTTCGGTGGCGAGCACGCGGCCCGCCTCGGCGCCAGGCTGCCGAAGGACTACGAAGGTGTCGTCGAGCGGTTCGAGCGCATCCACCTGCACACCTCGGACGACCTGTCCGACCGCAAGAAGGACGCCATCGCCCGGTTCACCCGCTCCGAGGTGTGCCCCGACTGCCACGGCGACCGGCTCAACGAGGTCAGCCGGTCGGCCACCGTGCTCGGCCGCACGATCGGCGAGCTGGCGCGGGTGGAGATCGGCGAGCTGGCCGGGCTGGTGGCGGAGGTGACCGACCCGACCGTCGCCCCGGTCGTGACCGCGTTGACGGATCGGTTGGCCGCGATGGTCACCATCGGGCTGGGCCACCTGCACCTGGGCCGCGCCACCACGACCCTCTCCGGTGGCGAGTCGCAGCGGATCAAGACGGTGAAGCACCTGGGCAGCAGCCTCATCGAGATGCTCTACATCTTCGACGAACCCACCGTCGGCCTGCACCCGCACGACGTCTCGTCCATGACAGCCCTGCTCGAACAACTGCGGGACAGGGGAAACAGCGTCCTCGTCGTCGAGCACGCCCGCGCGGTCATGGCCGTCGCCGACCAGGTTGTCGAGGTCGGGCCGCGCGCGGGCGAGCAGGGCGGCGAACTTGTCTTCCAGGGGACCTTCGCCGAACTCCGCGCAGCCGACACCCCGACCGCGGCCGCGCTGGCCCGGCGCGGGCCTGCCAAGTCAGAGCCGCGCGCGGCGCGCGTGAGCATCACCGTCTCCGCGGTGAACCGCAACAACCTCAAGGACGTGACCGTCACCATCCCGACCGGCGTCCTGACCGCCCTCACCGGCGTCGCGGGGTCGGGGAAGTCGAGCCTGGCAGGTGAACTCGTCGCCCAGCACGCCGCCACCGTCATCGACCAGAAACCGGTGAGCGTGAACCGGCGCTCGACCCCCATCACCCACACCGGCATCGCCGGTCCCATCCGCAAGCTGTTCGCCCGCCGCACCGGGGCTCCCGTCGGCCTGTTCAGCGCCAACTCCGACGGCGGCTGCCCCGACTGCGGCGGCCTCGGCATCATCCACACCGACCTCGCTTTCCTGGACGGCCAGGAGACGGTCTGCGAGAGCTGCCGGGGACGCCGCTTCACCGCCGAGGCCCTGCGCCACGAGGTCGCCGGTCTGTCCATCGCCGACGTCGACGACCTCACGATCACCGAGGCCGTGCACCGCCTCCCCGAACCGTCGATCACCGCCGCCCTGCGCCACCTCGACGAGGTCGGCCTCGGCTACCTGCGCCTGGGCCAGCCGCTCTCCACCCTCTCCGGCGGCGAGTGCCAACGGGTCAAGATCGCCAAAGAACTCCGCGACACCACCCTCTACGTCCTCGACGAACCGACCACCGGCCTGCACCTCAGCGACATCGACACCTTGCTGACCGTCCTCGACGGTCTCGTGGAGCACGGCCACACCGTGGTTGTCATCGAGCACAACCTGGAGGTCGTCCGCCAGGCGGACTGGTTGATCGACCTGGGGCCTGGGCCGGGCAGGCACGGCGGGCGGATCCTCTACCAGGGGCCAGTCGCCGACATCACCGGCACGGCCACCGCCCGAGCCCTCCAGGACGGCTAGGCCGTGTCCGCTCCGCCGGGGTTTCGCGGCTGGGGCGGGTCGAACAGGTCGAGCAGGGCGCGGGTGGCTCGGCTGGGGGTGGTCGCGGCGGTGGTGGCGACGGAGAACAGCCAGGTCAGGTCGCTGTCGCGGAGGGGGAGGACGGCCACGCCGGGGAGCGGGGCAGGGCCACGTCGGGGACGACGGCGACGCCCAGGTCGGCGTGGACGTAGTCGGGCACCGTGGTCAGGTCGGCGACCTCGATCACCACCCGGCGGGGGTGCCCAGGGCGGCGTAGGCGCGGTCGACCTCCAGGCGGTTGCCGAAGCCGGGGAGCGTGTAGATGAACACCTCGCCCGCCAGCTCGTCCAGGCCGACCGCTGTCGCGGTGGCCAGGGGGTGGTCGGTGGGCAGCAGGGCCACGTACGGCCTGCTCGCCAGCTCGCGCACCGACAGACCGACCAGGTCGGTTCGGGGGAGGCCGAGCACGGCGATGTTTAGCCTGCCCTGCCGGACGTCGTCGGCCAAGCCGGTCGAGCCGGTGACCGAGGCGGTGACGTGCAGGTCGACCAGGGGGTGGCGGGCGCGGAAGGCGCGGAAGAGGGCGGGCAGGTCGACCATCGGGATGCAGGTGAGCGCGCCGATCCGCACGCTGCGCGCAGTCCGCCCGCGACCTCCTGCACCGACTCCCTGGCCCGTTCCAGCGCGGCGAGGGCCGCGCGCGCCTCGGGCAGGAACGCCCGGCCCGCCGCCGACAGCGACACCTGCCGGGTGGAGCGGTCGAACAGGGTCGCCTTCAACTCGGTCTCCAGGGAGCGGATGCCCGAAGACACAGTGGAGTGCACCGCGTACAGGCGCTCGGCGGCCCGGGTGAAGTTCAGCTCCTCGGCGACCGCCACGAAGTATTCGAGCTGCTTGAGGTCCACGGGGTCGATCCTGCCACCCGCTATGCTCGCCGGTGAACCGAGGAGGGATCCATGAGTCCACAGTGGTCGTGGAGCGGGTGGTGCTGCGGGTCGGGGGGCGCGACCGCTGGCTCACCGTGGTCCGCCCGGCGGTGCCCGGTGACGGTCTGCTGATCGCCGTCCACGGTTCCAACCAGAGCGGCGACCGGTTCCGTGCGTTCTCCGGTGGGGCGTTCGACACCCTCACCGCCGACGGGCTGACCGTCGCCTACCCCGGCGGCCACCACGGTCACTTCAACGACGTCCGGCTCAGCATCGACTTCCCCGACCGCCGCGACGACGTGGACGACGTGGCCTTCACCGAGGCGGTCATCGACCACGTCGGCGCCGCGCGGGTGCATGTGGTGGGCTACTCCAACGGCGGGGCCATGGTCATCCGCCTGGTCCACCAGCTCGGCTCCCGACTCGCGGGCGCGACCACCATCGCGGCGACCCGGCCCACGCCGAAGAACCTGCTGCCGATGGACGCCCCGGTCGTGCCGGTGCCGGTGCTGCTGTTCCACGGCACCGAGGACCGGCTGGTGCCGTACGCGGGCGGCACGAACAGCCTGTGGGGCTTCAAGCCGCGCGGTCTCGGCCGGTCGGCGCGGGAGACCGCCGCCTACTTCGCCGAGCGCAACGGCATCACCGCCGAGTCCATCGCCACGCTGGTCGCGGGTGCGGGCGCGGACGGGACCAGCACCGAGCGGCTGGACCACCGCGAACCCGGTCACCCTGTTCACCGTGCACGGCGGCGGGCACGTGATCCCGGGTCCGGTGCAGGCCCCGCTCTTCCTCGGCCGCACCACGCGGCGGGTGTCGGTGGTCGAGGAGATGCGGGACTTCTTCCGACTCGGGTGGCGCGCGCCCACCGCCGAAGGAGGCCGGCGCAGCCCGACCCGGGTGGCGGGCCGCCATCCGGACTTGTGCACCCGGCGTGCGCGGGTCCGCAGGTCCGGACAAGAAACAACGGGATCTTCCCGGCATCCGGGCGCCGTCTGGACGGGCCGCGCCCGGGGCGGGAAAGTGGGGCCTCGACCATCGATCATGTCCACAGTGGACCATAAGGAAACGGGTGCCCACGTTGGCTGTTCTCCCCTCTCGCGGCGCGGCGCGGGCCGGTGTCCTGGCGGCGACCACGGCGCTGTTCGCGGTTGCTCTGGCCCCGTCCGCCTCCGCCCACGTCACCGTGTCGCCCACGGCGGTCGGCAAGGAGGGTGTGTCCCGGCTCACCTTCCAGGTGCCGAACGAGTCCCCGACGGCGGGCACGGTCGCGGTCCGGTTGACCCTGCCGCTGGACACCCCGGTCACCTTCGCCATGCCCGCGGCCAAGCCCGGCTGGACCACCGCCATCGGCGAGGCGGACCTGGAGAAGCCGATCGACGTCGACGGTTTCCAGGTCGTCAAGGCCGTGCACACGGTGACCTGGACCGCCGCCCCCGGCACCCGGTTGGAACCCTCGACCTTCACCCTCTTCGAGGTCCTGCTCGGTGAACTGCCGCAGAACACCGACAGGATCCTGCTCCCGGTCACCCAGACCTACGACGACGGCAAGGTGGTCGACTGGGCCGATCCACCCCTGCCCGGCGGCGGCGAGCCCGACTCCCCGGCCCCCGTGCTCACCCTGACCGACGGCGGCGCGGACCACGACGCGCACGCCGCTCCGGCCACTGTGCGGCAGACCGGCGCGGAGACGCCGTGGCTGGCGGTTTCCGCGCTGGTCGTGGGGGCGCTCGCGCTCGGCCTGTCGATCGGCAACCTGCTGGCTCGCAGGCGCAAGACGAGCTGAGGGGCCGTCGTCCGGCCGGGACCGCGGGCGGTCCCGGCCGGACGGGCTGTCAGCCCCCGGGCCACCAGCGCGACAGCATCGAGTTCCCGTCCCCGCGCCTGCGCGACGTGGCGACCAGGACACCGCCGCCGAGCAGGAGCAGGGCCGCGCCGATGCCCAGGGGCAGGGCGATGCTCGCACCGGTCTGGGCCAGGCCGCCGCCGGACTTCTGCGCCGCCGCGTCCGAGGTGGGGCCGCCGCCCGCCGTGCCGTCCCCGGCGGTTCCCGGGCCCGCGCCGCCCGCCGTGCCGCCGCTGATCCCGTCGCCGCCCACCGGGTCGGGGCCGGGGGCGGGCGGTGGGGGCGCGTCGCCCGCCAGCAGGGTGACCGTGGCGTCGTCGGTGCCGGTCAGCGGTTCGCCGGTGTCGCCGACGGTGGCCGTGGGGCTGGCGGTGTAGGTCGCGGCGTTCTTCAGCTTCGTCGAGGCGTCGTCGGTCGGGGTGGTCGTCGTGCAGCGGATGCCGTTGGCCGCCCCGGTGCGCAGGCCCGCGCCGGTCAGGGTGAAGTCGCAGTCGGGCGCCTGGTCGTTGCTGACCTCGACCATCATGGGCACGTCGCCGATGTTGCGGACGGTGACGGTGAAGTCGACGTCCTCGCCGTGCTTGGCCTGCTCCCGGTCGGCCGTGGTGCTGATGGTCAGCGCCGGGTTGATCACCGTGACCCGCAGCGGGGCCGCCTGGGTGCGCATCAGCCGGTTCCCGCCGTCCACCGCGGAGGCCAGCGCCTGGTTGTCGAAGCTGCGGTCCGGGACCGCGGTGCAGGTCCTGGTCGCGGTCTCGCCGGGGGCCAGGGTCGGGATCGGCTCGGGCAGGCAGTCCGGGGGCAGGGTCGGGCTGATGATCCGCACGTCGGTCACCGGGCCCTCGGTCGCGGTGGCGGTGCTCGTGACCGCGAAGGTCAGGGTGACCTCCTGGGTCACCCGCACCGGGGTGCGGTCGACCTGCTGGGTTAGGGTGATCAGCGGGTCCAGGACGGTGATGGTGACCGGTGCGGCGGTGGCTTTCACCTCGGCTCCGCCCACGTCCACCGCGGTGACCGTGGCGACCACCGCCAGTGATTCGGTCGGAGTGGTGGTGCAGGTGGTCTCGGCGGTGGCACCGGGGTCCAGCGCCGGGATCGGGGTGGGGACGCAGTCGGGCAGGTCGGCGACGGCCACCCGCAGGTTGCTCAGGGCCTCGTCGGCCTCGTTGCCGGTGTTGGTCACGGTGAACGTCAGTTCGACCGGGTCGCCCTGGTAGACGGTGTCCTTGTCGACCGCGGTCACGATGGTCGCCGCCGGGGCGATGACGGTCACGAGGACCTGCTGGCTGGTGACGGTCACCGTGGCGCCGGTCGCGTCCAGGCCCACCAGCCTGCCCGCGCTCTCGAAGCTCTCGGCCGGGGCGGGGGCGGTGCAGGTGAAGCTGGTCGAGGTGCCCGCCTCCAGGGTGGTGCTCGCCGGGCCCGCGCAGTCCGGGGCTGCCCCGTCGGCGTAGGCGATGCCGGTCAGCGGGGTGGTGGTGTTGTTCGTCAGGGTCACCGCGAACGCCACCGGGTCGCCCTCGCGCACCACCAGCCGGTCCGGGACGCGGGTGATGGCGTAATCGGGCAGCTCGACCTGGACCGTGGCGCTCGCCGACGCGCTCACCGTGCGCCGCTCGCCGCCGGGGCCGACCAGGTAGGCGCCGGTGGCCGTGGCCGTGTTGGTGAACCGCGGGCCCGCCCCGGCCGGTTGCAGGCAGGTGACCCGGGTCGTCGCCCCCGGGGCCAGCGGCGGCAGGGCGGTCGGGGTGCAGCGGATCGCGTCGGACGCCGGGTCGCTGGTGTCGGTGAGGGTGACCTCGGTGAGCGGGAGGGCGCCGTCGTTGCGGATGTCGACGGTGAAGGTGGCCAGCTCGCCCTGGGTGACCGGTTCGGTCGGGCCGGTGTTGACCACCGAGATCGACGGGGCCACGGTCTCGGCCAGCACGACGTTGTGCACCACCACGAAGTCGCCGATGCCCGCCACGCCGATCTCGATCTCGCCGGAGTCGTTGTCGGCGAGGGTGGGGCGGATCGTCTTGGCGTCGACGCTGAGGTTGTTCACCGGCCGCTTGGCCGGGTCGACCGGGTCGATGGCCCCGACCGCGCAGGAGCGGAAGAAGTCCTCGGTCTTGCGCCCACCGCACGGTTCGACCGCGGCGGCACCGTCCACTCTGAACGTCTCCCCGCCCTGGCGCCAGTCGCCGTCGTAGGCGGTGAGGCCGATTGCCACGTCGGCGGTGGAGCGGTTGCGGGCGACCCCGGGGAGGATGACGCTCGTGCCGGTCAGGCCGGGGACCAGACCGGGCAGCAGGCCGTCGACCAGCGTGGGGAAGCCGGGCACCAGGGGCTCGATCAGCCCGGGCAGCAGGGCGCCGCTCTCGGGCAGGCCGTCGGTGTAGAGGTCGATCACCCTGGGCTGGGTGTAGGGGGCCCGGGGCTCGTCGTAGCCGAACACGACGACGACCGACCAGCCGCCCGAACAGCCGGGGCCGGTGGGCGCCCAGACGTTGCTGACCGACAGCTGGATCGGTGCCCCGGTGGGGGCGCCCGCGAACGCCTGCGTGACGTCCGCCCAGTCGCTGTAGAGCTGGCTGGGTTCGGTCAGCCCGTCGGTGGTGCGGAAGTGGGCGGGGTCGCGCTGCACCGGCAGCGGGTCGTCGCCCGCCACCGCGATCCGCACCTGTTGCAGGGCGGGGGAAGCGGCGGCGGGCGGCGGTGGCGGCTCACCCTGCAACAGCAGCGGGCGGACGCAGTTGACCCCGGAGAAGCCGATGAACGTGCCGGTGTGCCCGCCCCAGTTGAGCTGGGCGTGCCGCACGGTCGCCCCGGCCGGGATGGTGATCTCCGCCCGGCTGGAGGTGAACGAGTCCTGGCGGCCGTCGTCGTCGGCCAGGTGCATGTAGTACCCGTTGTTGTTGCCGCTGTTGTCCAGCAGCGCGCTGTCGGAGGGGCCTGCGCCCGCCGTGGCCGCGGCGCACTCGGCGGGGGAGTGGTCCCCGGTCACCTCCTCGCCCACCGGGCAGCGCAGCACACTGTTGCCCGCCTGGAGGAAGTCCCCGTACACCGCGTCCCGGTACCCGGGCGTCACCGTCGGGCTCGGTGGCGCGGGCAGCAGACCCGGCTGCGCCACGTCCGTCGACGGCACCACCCCGCCGGGGGTGGCCACCTCGGAACCGGGCACGACGGCGAAGACGAGCAGCAGCAGGCCGATGGCGGCCCAGATGCGGTACACGGGGACTCCCTCAGAACTGGCGGGTCGGGGGTTGGGCGATCAGGCGGGTTCCTCGTTATCCACGGTCACGGTCCGCGCGTCGTGCACGCGCAGCGCGCAGCGCACCCGGCGCGGGTCGTCCTCCACCGTGGACACCCGCATCAGCAGGTGGAACGACTCGCCGTCGTAGCCAACGACCTCCGGCTCGCTGTCGCCGTCGCCGTTGAGCCACGAGCTGACGTCGTACTCCTTGCCGCCGGTGTCCTTGAGCAGGTTGCCGTCACCGGACCAGACCTCGCGCAGCTGGATCGACAGCACGTCCCGGAAGTACTGGGCCGGGTCGACCTCGCCCTCGGCCTCGGCGCCGCCGCCGAGCGCGGTGGCCCGCTCGATCTCGGCCCCCCGCTCGGCGGTGAACCGGATGTAGAGGTCGTACTCGGTGCCCGCGCCGTCGGTGCCCGTGGCCGGGGAGCCCACCGCGCCGGTGTCGCTGACCTCGTCGGGGTTCCAGGTGGACCAGTCCACCACGATGCCGACGTCGCCGAAGGCGAGCGGGTGCGCGCCGTAGTGGCCGCCGAGGTAGTCGGCGGTGATCCCGTGCGCGGCTTCGGCCTCGGCCCCGCCGCCCGCCTCGGCGGCGTCGGCCTGCGCCACCTCCGCGGAGCCGGTCTCGCCCACGGCTTCGGCCTGCACGACCTGCACCCCGACCTCGGGACCCGGGCCGTACCAGGCGTAGAGGTTCCAGGTCCAGCCGTCGGCGGTCGCCCGGACCCGGGAGCCGACCATGCCCTCCGGCGTGCTCTGGTCGGTGTTCCAGGTCGACCAGTCCGGCAGGAACTGCCTGCCCTCGAACTCGTACTCCCGGCCGCCGTAGAGGCTGCCCAGGTAGGCCCCGTCGATGGCGTCGGCGGCCCTCGGCTCCGGGGCTTCGGCCTCCGGTTCCGCGGTCTCAGGTTCGACAGCCTCGGCGTCGGCCTCGGCGGGGGCGTCGGCGCGGACGGCGGCGACGGTGACACCCCAGGCCATGTCGACGGTCAGGTCGGCCTCGCCCACCACGCCCGCGGCGTCGGGGAGCGTGGCGGCGACGACGTTGACCACCCCGTCGCCCTCGCTGGTGATCCGCAGGCTCGGCCAGTCGACCGCGCGCGGCACCCCGGCCATGTCGAAGGCGGTCTCGCCGTGGTTCTCGGTCAGCACCTCGACCAGGCGTAGCCGGATCGGCTCCGGGTCCAGCGCGCTGTAGGTCCCCTGCACGGGGTCGATCAGCACGTCGTGCCCGCCGATCGACATGAAGTGCTGGGCGCCCTCCAGGCCGTACCAGTTGATGTCGTCGGACTGGTCGAGCAGGTGCACGGTGGGCTGGCTGGCGCCGG
Organism: Actinokineospora pegani; assembly: GCF_009745975.1. Taxonomy (GTDB): domain Bacteria; phylum Actinomycetota; class Actinomycetes; order Mycobacteriales; family Pseudonocardiaceae; genus Actinokineospora; species Actinokineospora pegani. Next base: position 10,664 of record NZ_WHOL01000092.1, read on the forward strand.
AGCGCTCCAGGGCGTCGCGGAGCACGGCCTGCATGGCCTCGCTCATCCCCGGTGGGGTACCCCCGTCCTCCTCGGCGATCGGGTCGGCCTCGGTGGTGTCCGGTGCGGTCATGCTGTCCTCACTCTCGAGCGGGCGGACGTCGGCTCTACTTGTTGGGGATCAGTTCCTGCTTCTTGCCGAAAAAGGTGAAGCCACCGCCCTTTTTCTTCTTGTCCCGGACCAGGCGGGCCGCTTCGATCCGCTGGGCCTCCTTCGCCTCCGCCTCGCGCTTGACCTTGGCCTCGTGCTCGGCCATCAGCGCCTCGGTCCCCGCCAGGCCGTTGGCCTTCTTCTCGACCGTGGCGCTGATGACCTGCGCGGTCTGCAAGAAGGCGTAGTCCAACTCGACCAAGGCGTCCTCCTTCGCGGCGGTCTTCGCCGCCATCCGGAACCGGACCGAGGACCAGTCCGCGGTGGGCTGGATCTCGCCGATGGAGGTCTCCAGGGTGTACTGCACGCCCTCCCACGCGACCACCATCCCCCCGAAGCGGGCCAGGTCGTCGGCGGCGATCGGGTAGGTCTTGCCGTCCAGCGGCGGCAGCCCGTTGTACTCCAGCTTGCCGTCGAGCCCGGTCGGCATCGGCTGGTAGCTGGAGCCGACGACCTGGACTGACCCGGTGTCCAGGTCGATGACGAGGTTGAGCGTCACCTCCCGGTTCTCCGCGGCCGTGACGTAGGTGCTCCCGACGGTGGCGTGGAACGGGGTGTTCTTGCCCGCGGCCAAGTCCAGCTTGAAGGTCCCCCAGTTGGGCGGGTAGCTCAGCCCGAGGTACTCCAGCCTGCCGTCCTTGCCGTTCGGCGGGCGCCGGGAGTACACCTTGGCGAGGCCGAGGACCTCCTTGCCGACCATCCCCTCGTCGATGATCGTGACGCTGTTGGCCTTGAGGTCCATGGACATCAGGATGTCCCCGACCTTGACCTCGACGGTGGGGAAGTCGACCTTCATGATCTGCGCGGGCTTGCGCAGCTGGAACAGCTGGAAGCCGGAGTTCCGCGGCGGTGCCGCCATGAACTCCTTGATCCGCGCCTTGTCCTCCTCGGTCACGCCCGGGGCGTCGACCAGTCTCGAGTGGATCGCTGTGTAGTACCCCGCCCAGTCGGTGACCATCTCCACGCCCGCCTTGACCGAGCTCATCCCCGTCGCGTCCGCCGCGATGCCGACGAAGTCCAGGCTCGGCACCCCGGCCGCGTCCTTGGCCACGTCCAGGATCGGACCCGCCACCTCGCCGAATTCCTTGAGGGAATCCTTGAGGTTCTCCATCCGCTCGCGGCCGATCACCACGTTGCCCAGGCCCTTGGCGCCCGCGCTGAGCTTCTTGCCCACCGCGCCGCCGGTCGCCTCCCAGACCTTATCCTTGAGGCCCTCGTAGGCCTCGTTGGCCTTGTTGATCTTCGCCAGGACGGTGCCCTCGTACTCGGGGTCGAGCTCGAACGTCTGCAACGCGTACTTCTGCTGCGTGGGCAGGTCCGCGCTCTCCTTCCACGCGACCAGGTGCACCACGGCCAGCTCCACCTCCGCCTGGGCGGTGCTGACGACCGTCCCGATCCAGCCGTAGCCGGGGAACGCACCCGCGACCATCGAGCCCGCCGAGCAGATCGTGCGCAGCGCGACGAAGGCCCCGCCCGCTAGCGGGTAGATCGAGGCGAAGTTGTCCCGGATGAACTGGGCGGTGGCCTTCCCAGCCCACGCGGAGAACAACCTGCCCGCGTCGGCGATGGCGGCGGACTGCGCGGCGATGGACTCGCCGAAGAGCATCAACTGCTCGATCAGCCCGTCGGTCAGCGCGTCCGGCACGTCGTTGCCCTCGGGCAGCGAGGTGATCCGGGTGATGGCGGAGGTGACCAGGCCGTAGGCGGAGAACATGGAGGTGGCGGCCTCCCCGAGGCCCTCCATCGCCATTTCCTTCTGCGGGCTGTCCCACTTGGCCTCACCCAGGTTGTTGAGCGCGACGTTGAACTCCTGCAACGCCGTCACCTGGTACTGCTTGAGCTGGAGGTTGGCGATCAGCGCCAGGTTGACGTTGCCGAACGACTTGCGCTGCTCCTCGACCTGCTTGGCCACCACCGCCTTGGCCGTCTCCTTGCCTGCGGCCCGGAGCGCCTCGCCCGCCGACGGGCGCTTCTCACCCTTGGCGGTGGCCTCGTCCCGGATCTGCTTCGCCCGCGCCGACATGATCGACTGGATCGTGGAGATGTCGAAGACGAAGCTGCCGTACCAGGCCTGGAACTTCGCCTGGAGCTCCGCCTTGCGCTCCTCCTTCGTGTCCCGCCGCAGCATCTCGTTGTACTGCGCGAACACGTCGGCTTCGGGGTCGTCGTCGACGAGGGAGGCGTTCGTCCTGCCCTCGGTGGACCCGCGCAGCCATTGCAGGTAGACCGGGGACCAGGTGGTGTCCAGTTCGGTGATCTTCCCCGGGGGCGTCCCGGTCAGCTTGCCGGGGTCGCTGCGCAGCCACGGGAACTTCTCCACGATGTCGCTGACGGCCATGACTCTCCTCGGTGGTCAGTGCTCGGTGATGGTGGTGCGCTCCCAGCGCCGCCGCGGCGCCGGGGACAGTCCGATCTCGGCGCCGGGGACCGGCGCGGCGTCGGGGTGGCTGGTGTCGTGCACGTCCAACTCGATCGTCCGCACCGGCGGCGCGGCCTGGCGCAGCCGCGACGGCAGCGCCGGGGCGGTCACGGTCAGCTCCAGCGCGGTGCGCATCTGCACGCCCAGCGCCCCCCACAGGTCCGGTCCCCGCGCCACCGGCGACCAGCCCAGCCGCAGCGGCAGCGCCGTGGTCAGGGCGTGCAGCGACCCGCGCAGGTGGTCCACGCCCAGCGCGTCCTGCTCGGCGTGCGCGCCGATGACCGCGCCGAGCAGCTCGTTCTCCTCGATCGTGTCCGCCGCCCAGGCCGTGACCAGGTACGACAGGTGGTAGCTGCGCAGCGGGGCGACGGTGCCGGTGACCCGGCCGTCGGCGTTGCGCACGTGCACCCGCGCCGCGGGCACCCCGTCGAGGTTCTCCGCCACCCCGAACAGGAAGACGTTGAGGATGCCCGCGCGCCGGGGTCTGCGCTGGATGCCCGCGAGCAGCCCGGGCGGGTCGAAGCCGATCTCCGTGCCGGGCGCCAGCTCGGAGTCGAGCCACGCCCGGATCGAGGAAGCCATGTCTGCCAGCACGCTGAGCAGTCTCCGGCGTCGCGGGCGCCCGGGCAGCCGCGCCGCGGCCCGCCCCGCGGCCACCGCCGGTTGCCCTCGAGGGCAACCGCGGGTGACCACGGGGCTGCGCGCGCGACGGGCCGCCGGGGGGCCGCGCGGTGCCAGCCTGATCGTCGTCCGATCCGGTTGACAACTGGGAGAGTCGATGCCCAACTATCTGGCTCCAGGTGTGTACGTCGAAGAGGTGTCGTCCGGCTCCAAACCCATCGAGGGCGTCGGCACGGCGGTCGCGGGGTTCGTCGGCTTCGCCGAGAAGGGCCCCATCTCCGAGCCCACCCTGGTCACCAACTGGACCCACTTCACCCGCACCTTCGGCGGTTTCATCGAGGGTGCCTACCTGCCGCAGTCCATCTACGGCTACTTCCTCAACGGCGGCGGCGCCGCGTACGTGATCCGGCTGCCCCAGCCCGCCGTGGACGGCGAGCAGCCCGCCGCCAACCACGCGGTCGTGCCCGCCGCGTCGGGTGACGACCAGCCCGCGTTCACCGTGCGGGCGCTGACCAAGGGTGACGACCTGAGCGTGTCGGTCGCCGAGGCCAGCCAGCCCGGCGAGGACACCTTCAAGCTCGACGTGCTGCGCGCGGGCAAGGTGGTGGAGTCCTTCGACAACGTCACCGCCAAGCGCGGTCCGCACCACGTGGCCACCGTCGTGGCCAAGCAGTCCAAGCTGATCGCCCTGGACGACACCAAGTCCACCGCGATCGCGCTGCCGAAGAAGGACGCCGCCGTCGCGCTGGTGCCCAGCTCGCCGCCGCCCGCCAAGGTCAGCGCCGCCTCCTACGTCGGCGACCCGATCGACCGCACCGGCCTGGGCGGGTTCGAGGCCATCGACGAGATCACCATGGTCCTCGCCCCGGACCTGATGTCGGCCTACCAGCACGGCCAGATCGACGCCGAGGGCGTCAAGGCGGTGCAGTTGGCCATGGTCGCGCACTGCGAGCTGATGTCGGACCGGGTGGCCATCCTGGACCCGCCGCCGGGGCTCAACTCCCAGCAGGTCAAGGAGTGGCGCACCGAGTTCGCCGGGTACGACACCAAGTACGGCGCGCTCTACTGGCCGTGGGTGCAGGTCATGGACCAGAGCAGCGGCAACCGGATCTCGGTGCCGCCCAGCGGCCACGTCGCAGGCGTCTGGGCCCGCAGCGACGAGACCCGCGGCGTGCACAAGGCGCCCGCCAACGAGGTGCTGCGCGGCGTGGTCTCCCTGCACACGGTGATCAGCCGCGCCGAGCAGGAGCAGCTCAACCCGCTCGGCATCAACTGCATGCGCGCCTTCCCCGGCCAGGGCATCCGCGTCTGGGGCGCCCGCACCCTCTCCAGCGACCCGGAGTGGCGCTACGTCAACGTGCGGCGGCTGTTCAACTTCATCGAGGAGTCCATCCTCAACGGCACCAACTGGGTCGTGTTCGAACCCAACGACGCCTACCTGTGGGAGTCCGTCCGCCGGGTCGTCGGCGCGTTCCTCCAGCGCATCTGGCGCGGCGGCGCCCTGGTCGGCCGGTCGGCCTCCGAGGCGTACTACGTCAAGTGCGACGAGGAGAACAACCCGCCGGAGAGCCGCGACGCGGGCAACCTGTTCATCGAGATCGGCGTCGCGCCGGTCAAGCCCGCGGAGTTCGTGATCTTCCGGATCTCGCAGATGCCGCAGGGCGCCGCGCTCGAAGAGTGACCTGTCCACCCACGTCCCCAAGGAGTGACCCATGACCATGCCCCGCGTGTCCATGGCCAGCAGCAACACCTCCTCGCTGGTCAGCGCCGCCCGGTTCGTCGTCCAGTTCGACGGCGGTTCCGAGATCACCTTCTCCGAGATGTCCGGCATCGTCTCCGAGGTCGAGGTCACCGAGTACCTGGCCAGCGGCAAGGTCGGCGTGTCGATGTCGAAGCAGTTCGGCAAGACCAAGCCCGCCACCGTCGTGCTCAAGCGCGGTGTCGACCAGGACTACGCGCTGTGGACCTGGCACCAGGAGGTCCTCGCCGGGCAGCCCACCGCCCGCCGCACCTGCTCGCTGATCCTGCTCGACATGGCCAATGTGCCCAAGCAGACCTACCAGCTGCTCAACGCCTGGCCGTCCAAGCTGGAGATCGGCGGCCTCAAGGCGGGCGGCAGCGAGGCCGTCATCGCCACCGTCACCCTCACCTGCGAGCAGATCGACCTGACGAAGGGCTGATGATGACCGCCACCGCCGAAGCCGCGGGGACCGGCCTGCGCACCGAGTACCCGTTCGTCCTGCCCCGCGGCTTCGCCGACGAGCACGGCACCGTCCACCGCGATGGCGTGCTGCGGCTGGCCACCGCGAAGGACGAGCTGACCGCCCACGCCGAACCCCTGGTGCGGCAGAACCCGGCGTACCTGTCGATCTACCTGCTGATGCGCACGGTGGGTCGGCTGGGCACCCTCCCGGTGGTCGACCGGTTCGTGGTGGAGCACCTGTTCGCCTCGGACCTGGCGTTCCTGCAGGACCTCTACCGCCGGGTCAACCAGCAGGGCCACACCGAGGCCGAGGTCGCCTGCCCCGAGTGCGCCCACCGGTTCCTGGTGGACGTGGCCGGTGAGGTCGCCGGGTGACCGCGCCGCCCGACCGGCTGTGGGAGGAGATCGTCTACATCGCCTACTACCTGCACTGGTCGTTCGACTCGATCCTGGAGCTCGACCACCGCACCCGGGCCAGGGTCATCCAGGAGATCGGCAACATCAACGCCCGCATCGACGGCGCTGACCAGGACGAGTACTGACGGGAGGACCGACCCATGCCGCTGTGGCCCCTGCGCCGATCCCGCCGCACCGCCGCCCCCGGTGCGGCGGCCGACCCGACCGCCGCCGCCCCGACCGCCGCCGCCCCGACCGCCGCCGCCCCGACCGCAGGCGCCGGGCCGACCCCCGCCGAGCCGACCACCCGGGTCGCGGCGGACCAGGTGGCGGCGGAACGGGTTGCTGCGGAACGGGCGGTGGCGGAGCAGGCGGCGGCCGAATCGGCCGGGGCGGCGGAACAGGTGCCGGAGCGGCGGCGGGCGGCGTGGCGGTCGCTGCCCGCGATGCGCGGCACGGTGCCGGTCGACGCGCCGCTGACGGTGGTTACCGAGACGTTCGGGGTGCTGTCGGGGTTCGCGGTGGCGCCCGCGGTCGAGCGGTCCGCCGGGCTGCCCGGCCGGGTGGCCGGGATCGTGGTGCCGGTTCCGGTCGCCGGACCCGTGGACGCGGTGGGGGAGTACGCGCCGCCGGTGGTGGTCGCGGCGCGGCCCCGGGCGCTGCCGGTGCGGGTGTCGGCGGGAGCGGGCGCGGTGCCGCTCACGGCGGCCGACGACCGGTGGGTGGCGGAGCCGGTGGTCCCGCAGAAGCCGGTGCGGCCGTCGGCGTTCATGCACAAGGCCTACCAGGAGAAGGACCGGGTGCTGGCGGAGCTGTACCTGGAGGCGGAGGGGGAGCGCCCGCCCGCGCCGATCCGGCTGCCACCCCCGCCGGTGGTCGAGCCGCCGCGCCCGGAGGCCCCGCGCCCGGAGGTGCCCGCCCCGCTCGTCGAGGCGCGTCCGCTCGCCGCGGAGGCACCTGTGGTGCGCCCGCCCGGCAGGCGCGCGTCGCTCGCCGAGAGCCGCAGGCTCGGCCTGGGCCGCAAACCGACCGACGCGGCGGACTCACCCGCCGCGATTCCGGTCCCCGTCGACGCCGCGCCCGTCGAGGCGCAGCCGTCGGACGAGCCCACCGAAACCGCGCTCGAGCAGCCCGCCACCGACGCGTCGACCTCCGAGACCGCGCCGGAGTCTTCCGCCCCCGCCCAGCTCCCCACCGCGGCGGAGAACCCGCACTCCCCGGCGGGCACACCCCAGCGCCTCTCCGGTGAACCGATCCTACTGTCCGAAGTGGACAACCTGGCGCCGGACCCCGCGCGGGAGACCCCGCTGATCCACGCCACGCGCCCGCCTCTGGCCGCCTCCGACACCGCGGCCGAGTGGGACGAAGCCGCCGAACCGCAGTGGACCGCCACCGCGCCCACCGCGGACCGGCCGGTCGAACCCGACCACGCTGCCACCGAGCACGGCGAACAGCCCCCGGCCGACACTCCGTTGCCCGAACCCCCGGCGCCGCCGGACCACCCAGCGCTGTCCGAGCCCGCTGATTCCGCTGTGTTCTCTGAGTCCTCCGCACTGTCCGGGGCCTCTGCGCCCGCCACCCCGTCGTCGGAGCCGGGCACCGATCCGGTGGCCACCCGCGCGCCCGGCGCCGAGCGGTTTGCCGAGGTCCCTAGCCCTTTGGCTGAACCGTCAGCGGACATTGGAGACGGCCCGGCCTCCCCGCTGGTCGGCACCACCCCGCAGCACGCGGACGCGGCACCGCCCGGGACCGCGCTCCCGGTGGTGTCCCCGACCGGGGTACCCGCCACCGCGACCGGGGATGCCGCGCTGCCGGTCGTCCGCCGGGACGCGGGCGCCGTGCCCGCGCTGCCCGAATCCTTGGGGTCGCACACCGAGTCGGAGGCCGGACCCGGCACGGCGCCGGTCGCGACCACCCCGCAGGACACGGGTGCCACCGCGCCTGCGCGCGACGACCTGCCCGCCACCTCGCGGGCGGGCGAACCCGGGCAGGTGCGGCGGGATGCCGGTGCCCCGGTGACCCCGTTCGCCGGAACCGTTGCGCCCGCCGACTCACGGGAGGGGGTTCCCGCCCGAGTCGTTCCCGTCGACACCCCGAGCGAAGAACCGAGCACGCCCGGAGCCCCGCTGCCCGTGGCCCGGCGCGCCGGAGCCACCGCGCGGGAGACCCCGCCGACCGGGTCCACCGCTTCCCCGGACGGGTCCGCCGCCATCCCGCTCGCCGGGAGCACCGCGTCCGACGGGGGACTCATCGGGAACCCCGTCTCCGGTGGGGGACCGATCGGGCACGCCGCGCCCGACGGTTCGCTGACCGGGAGCGCCGCACCCGTGGAGACGAGCGCGCCCGCCGCCCCGGCGGACGGAGGCGCGGTACCCCTCACGGCGCCGGTTGACGTCGTCGCTCCGACCGCCTCGCAGGACGGCGGCACCCCGCTGACCGCGAGTTCGGCACCGAGCACCCGCCACGGTGTGAACGCGGTGCCCGTCTCCCCGTTGGCCGAGGATGCTCCGCAGGCTGATCACGCCCTGCCCGTCGTTCGACCGGCCCGGGTTGCGGCCCCGACCACCGACACCGGCGCAAGCACGGCGGCCGGTGATCAGGGTGCGGGCACCTCGGCGGCAGGTGGCTCCACGCTCGTCACCGGGCCTGCCGAAGCCGCCGCTGCGCCAAGTGGGAACGCCGCCACCACCACAGAATCCGCCACCACACCGGGATCTGTCGCGGAACCGGGTTCCGCCACCACACCGGGTCCCGTTGCCGAGCCGGGTTCTGTCACCATGCCGGGATCTGTTGCCGAGCCGGGTTCTGTTGCGGAATCGGGTTCTGGCACCACAGCAGGTTCCGTTGCGGAACCGGGTGGGGCCGCCGCAGCAGGTTCCGTCACCGAACCGGGTTCGGCGGCCGTCGGAACCGGCCGCACGGTCGTGCCCGTGACCTCACCGTCCGGCGGTCTCCCGCCGGTGGCCCAGCGGTCCACCACGGCGCCGGGAGCGGACCTCTCGGGTGTCGCGCCCCGGGCCGAGTCCGGCGTTCCCGCCCCGCAGGCCCCGGGAGCGGGCGGCCTCCCGGCCGGAACCGCCCCCGCCGCTTCGCCGTCGGGGAACCCCCACCTCAGCCACCCGCGCCCCCGCCCGGCCGAGCCCGCCACCCAGACGCCTGAACCCGCCGCTCGGACGGTCGAGCCCACTACCCGCCCGGCTGAGCCCGCCACCCAGACGCCCGAGTCCACCACCCGGACGCCTGAGCCCACCACTCGGGCAGCCGAGCCCACCACTGGGGCCGGGGAGTCCGTCGCCACGCCGGAGTCGCGGAGCACCCCGCCCGCCTCCCTCGCCGGCCCGGTCTCGTCGGCCCCCTCGGCCGCCGCGACCCCGCCCGTCTCCGCGACCCCGACGACGGTCTCCGCGCCGGAACCCGCTCCGTTCATCGACGCACCCCGCCCGGCACCTTCATCGCCGAGCACTGGCGCCCCTGCCGTTCCGGTGGCCGACGCAACTCCCTCGGCGACTCCGCTGCCGGGTCCCACCGCGTTTGAGGTTCCCCCCACCGAGGCGGAAACCGCACCACCGAACCCAACCGAGCCCGCCCCGGTGCTTGACGCCGGAGCAGGCGCACCCGAAGCGGGCCAGGGACCGTCGTCGGACTCCGCCGTGGTGCTGTCCGGCCAGATCTCGACGGACCCCTCGGCTCCCGACTCCACCACCCCGGCTCCCGGCGCGTTCGCAGAGCCGACCCGGTCAGCCGACCCGTTCACCGACCCCGCCCGACCGGACGACTCGCCCTCCGCCGCAGAACCGCTCGTCCACCCGCTCCGCTCGGCCGCCCCGGCTCCCGCTGACCCGGCACCGCCGACCAGCGCGGCGTCCGGACACACCGACCCGGCATCGCCGACCGGCGCGGCACCCGCGTACACCGACCCGGCGCCGCCGACCGGCGCGGCACCGGCGCACGCTGACCTGGCACCGCCGAGCAGCGCGGCACTCGCGCACACAGACCCTGGGCTCCTGGCTCCCGGCCAGGCGTTCCCGGTTCCCGGCCCGCACGCCCCGCTCGGCGGTCCCGACGGCGCAGTGGTTCCCGTCGCCCCCCTCGCCTGGACCGCCACCCCGCACACCCAGGGCCCCTCCCAGCATCCGTGGGACACCTCCCACCCCGAGGAAACCCCGCCCCTGCGGCACCTCGAACCCCGCACCCACCCCGCCGACGCACTCCACTCCTCCGACGCGAGCCGCCCCACCGAGGTGGTCCACCCGATCGGGGTGGTGCACGCTGATGTCCAGCGCGCCCCCGGTCTGGCGACTATCAGCACCATCGCCCAGTCCGCCGTGGAGAACCCGGTCCCCGCCGTCCTGGTGGCCCCGCTGCGGCGGGCGCTGGCGGTCGACCTGGCCGATGTGACCGTGCGGCGCGGGGACGACGTCTCCCGGATGGCGCACCGGATCGGGGCGCGCGGGTTCGCCAGGGACGGCGTGGCGCACGTGCCCGAGTCGGCCGGTGACCTCGCCGGTGCCGCCGCCCCGCTGCTGGCCCACGAGCTGACCCACGTCGCCCAGCAGCGGCGGTTCGGGGCGGTGCTGCCGGGGCCGGACACCGTTGTGGGCAGACAGTTGGAGGACGAGGCCGTGGCCGTGGAGCACTGGGTGGCCGGTGGGGTGCAGGCGGCCCCGCCGCTGGTGCACGGGCACCTGCCGCAGGTGTCGCGGCGTGACGGGTCCGATGAGGATGGTTCTGATGCGGACGACGGCGCGCGCAAGGAGGAGTTCCTGGCCCGGCCTCGCGCGGCCGTCGTGGCCAAGGGCGGGGCCGACCTGGGCGCGGCGAGCTGGCAGGTGCAGGCCCTGCCGTCCGGGATCACCCCCGAGGACATCCGCGCCATCCCGTCGGCCACCGAACTCCCCGGGGGCGGCCAGGAGTGGTCCCTGGACCAGTTCTTCCGGGACAACGCGGATTCCGACCCGGACGACGACGGCCCGCCCCGGGTGGGCGGGTTCGGCGGCCCGCCCGGGGACGACAGCGACGACAGCGGCGAGGTCGACACCGGGTTGTCCCTCGAGGAGATCGACGACCACCTGGTCGAGCACCCGCCGCTGCGGTGGATGGACCTCGACGACCAGGAGCACTTCGAGGAATTGGCCAACCGGCTGTACACCACGCTGATCGGGCGGTTGCGCTTCGACGTCCTGGTCGAGCGCGAGCGGACCGGCACGCTACTGGACTTCGGCTGAGGAGCAGCAGATGGCAAATCCGCCCACCCTGGCGCACGGGATGGCGCACCGGTTCGTGGTGTCCGCGGGGTCGCGGGACCTCGGGGCGTGGTCCAAAGTGGCCGGTCTGTCGGTCAAGTGGGACCTGGCCGAGTACCGGGTCGGGCACTCCGACCAGTACTTCAAGTTCGCCGGGGTGCCCAAGTTCGCCACGCTCAAGCTCAGCCGGGCCGCCGACACCACCGGCACCAAGGCGGTGCAGACCTGGCTGGGCGAGGTGCAGGCCAGCGGCGGCACCCCGGAGGAGGGGGCGGTGGAGATGCTGACCTCGGCGGGCGACTCGGTGATCGTCTGGACGCTGCGGGAGATGTTCCCGATCGCCTGGCAGATCAGCGAGTTCGACGCGACGACGGGGAAGGTGGCCATGGAGACGCTGGAGATCGTCTACTCCGGTTTCCTGCTCGCCGCCCAGCAGGCCGGCGCGTGATCGGCGTGCCGGAGAGGAGGAAGCGGTGAGCGGACAGGGCGGGAACCTCGCGCTCGGCATGGCGATGCGGTTCAACGTCGTCATCGACGGGGTGAACCTGGGGAACTGGACCTCGTGCAAGGGCCTGGACCTCAAGTGCAAGATCCACAAGTTCTACGACAACGGCGAGTACGGCTACCAGAAGATCCTCTTCGCCGACGTCGAGTACCCGACCGTCAAGCTGGAACGGGCGATGGAGAAGGCGTCCTCGCAGGTGCTGCGGGAGTGGTTGAGCGACAAGCTCAGCGCCTGGAAGCAGCCGGGGTTCATGCCCGACATCGTCAACGCGGTCCTCGGTGGCAGCACCGCGCGGATCACCCTGCTCGACTCCGCCTGGGAAGAGGTGTCGTCCTGGGAGCTGCGCAACGTCTACCCCTCGGGCTGGTACGGCCCCTCCCTCGTCGCCAAGGACAGCGCGGTCGCCATCGAGCGGCTCGAGCTGGATCACGAAGGGTTCCTGTGACATGGCCTTCCCCCCGATCGGCTTCGGCGGCGGCGACAAGCTCAGCCAGGCATTCAACCTCGGGCTCGCGCTCACCGGCAACGCCAAGGCGATGCTGGTGCCCGTGAGCGGCGGGTTCTCGGTGGTGTTCACCCTCAACCCGGCGAAGGTCCAGGTGGAGAAGACCAACAAGACCGAGGGCGAGCGCAGCACGGTCGACAGCTCGTTCAAGGACGCGGTCAAGGCCAGCGGCAACGTCAAGATCCGGCTGGATGACGGGCACCTGACCGGCGCCCTGATGACCCAGACGTCGATCGACAGGCTCATGGAGTGGTCCACCCCGGCCCCGGCGGTCGGCGCGGGTGCGAACCTGCTCGACTCCGCCTTCAGCTTCGCCAAGAACACCATCCTGCCCCGGTTCAACCCCTTGTCCTCCACCAGCGGGACCCCCGGTGGCGACTCCTCGTCGCTGACCAAGGTCACCGGCGCGACCGCCAGTCCGCCGGTCTACTACAAGCTGCCGGTCCTCCGGTTCATGTGGGGCGTCGGCGGTCCCTCCGGTGCGGGCACGCTGGTCAACCTGGAGAGCTTCAAGATCAACTACAAGCGCTTCGACGGCTCCGGGATCCCGGTGTGGGCGAAGGTCGACCTGACCCTGGTCGAGTACACCGAGAAGCCGCCGGGCACCAACCCCACCTCGGGCGGCCTCCCCGGTCGGACCAGGCACGTGGTCACCCAGGGGGAGGGCGTGGTGCAGGTCGCCACCCGCACCTACGGCTCCCCGCAGGCGTGGCGCGCGGTGGCCGAGGCCAACGACCTCGACGACCCGCTGCGCGTCAAACCGGGCCGCCAGTTGCGGCTGCCCGCACCGGGGGAGCGGTCATGAGCCATCCGGTCGAGAGCATCGCCGACAGCGAGCCCACCGGCCGGGCCGGGGTGGCGGTGGGCGGTGCGCCGCTCAACCCCGTCGCGGCCTCGCGGCTGCTGCGGGTGGTGGTGGACAACGACGTGAACTTGCCCGGCATGTTCGAGTTGGTGTTCCTGGACCTCGACGGCTCCACGCTGGGGATGGCGGGGCTGTCCATCGGGTCGGAGGTGATGGTGAGCGGCCCCGGCGCCTCGGGGTCGGGCGTGCCGCTGATCGTCGGGGAGGTGACCGCGATCGAGGGCCTGTTGCAGGGCCTCACCGCCCGCACGGTCGTGCGCGGCTACACCGGGGCGCACCGGCTCCAGCGGGCCAAGCGCAGCCGCAGCTTCCTCAACGTCACCGACGCCGACGTCGCCCGCCGGGTGGCCTCGGAGGCGGGGCTGAGCGTCGGGCAGGTGGTGGCGACCAGCACCACGCACGCCTACCTGGCGCAGGTCAACCAGACCGACTGGGAGTTCCTGGTCGCCAGGGCCACCGAGATCGGGTTCGAGATGGGGGTGGCGAACGGCCAGTTCCACTTCCGCCCGGCGGGCGACAGCCTCACCGCGGCGGGCGGTGGCATGTCCGGGTTCGGCCGCAGCATCCTGGCGGACCTCGCGGGCGGCGGGTCGACGGTCGAGGTGAAGTTCCCGGACAACCTGATCAGCTTCCGGCCGCGGATCACCGGGGGCAACCTGACCCCGGACGTCGAGGTCCGGGTGTGGGACCCGATGCTGCGCCAGACCCTGGCCCAGGTGACCAACACCCCGGTCGGGGCGGACCCCTCGCCCAACGCCCTGGGCAGGCAGTTCACCGGGGGCGCGTCCGGCGCGGTCACCGGTTCCCTGGAGTCCGCTGTGGACTCCCTGACCTCGTTCAGCGTGACCGGTGCGGCCAACGGCGTCGACGGCGCCATCGACGCCGTCGGCGACGAGGTCGCCCAGGCCACCGGTGGCCTGATCGGCTCACCGGTTGGCTTCCTCGGCCCGCCGCCGAGCAACACCGCGCGCGTCGTGGTCGACCGCCCGTTCGCCGACGGCACCACCATGGCCACCTCCGGCCCGATGGTCGCCGGTGCGCTCGGCAGCGACGTCGGCAGCACCTTCGCCGAGGCCGAGGGTGAGGCCAAGGGCAACCCGGGCATCCAGCCGGGCGGCCAGGTCTCGATCTCCGGGGTGCCCGGCATCTTCGCGGGCGCCTGGCACGTCTCCCGCGCCCGGCACATCTTCGACGACTCGGAGTTCGGCTACCGGGTGGTGTTCTCCGCCCACGGCAGGCAGGACCGCACGATGCTCGGCCTGACCTCCAAGGGCGCCAAGCGCTCCGCGGGCAACCCGGTGCTCGAGGGGGTGGTGTGCGGGGTGGTCAGCAACTGCGCCGACCCGCTGGGCAAGGGCAGGGTGAAGGTGACGCTGCCCTGGCTGTCCCCGGACTTCGAGACCGACTGGGCGCCGAACGTGCAATTCTGCTCCGGGCAGCGCAGCGGCGCGATGTTCATGCCGGAGATCGGCGACGAGGTGCTGGTGGCCTTCGAGTTCGGCGACGCCCGCAGGCCGTACATGCTCGGCGCGATGATGAACAACCTGACCGAGTGGAGCATCGCCAGCGGCGGCCCCATCTTCGCGGGCGGTCTGCTCGGCCTGGGCAGCGCCGCGGCGGGGATGGCCGGGCAGATGGCGGGTTCGGCCCTGGCCGGGCCCATGGGCGGGCCGTTGGCGGGCGCGGTGGGCGGCGCGATCGGCGACCGGGTCGCGGGCGAGATCATGGACGAGGCCACCGAGTCCATCGCCGGGTCGGCGCTGACCCCGGGCATGATCACCGAGATCCACCACCGCGGGTTCGTCTCCAGCACCGGCAACGCCCTGCTGTTCTACGACGTCCCGGCCCCGCTCGACGCGCCGTCGACGGCCGAGGCCGGGCAGGCGCTGGGGATGGACCTCGACGCGGGCGGCGGCACCGACGGCGGCGCAGGCCCGATCGTCCCGCCCGGGGCGGGCGCACTCGGCTCCGCGGTGCGGCTCGGCTCGCAGAACGGGGAGATCGGGGTCACCGTCGACCAGGTCAACGGCGGGGTCAACATCACCGCCGACCCGGTGCCCGGGGTGACCACCATGCCGCTGAACAACATCAACATCAGCACCATGAACGGCTTCATCAACATCGGCGCGGGCCCGTCCGGGACCATGCTCATCGACGGCGGCGCCAACCTGATCATCAAGTCCTCCACCGCGATCACGCTCAACGCGCCGACGGTCAACATCATCGGCCTGCCGCTGGTCAACGGCATCCCCATCCCCATCTAGGCCGTGTTCGCAAAGCCCGTGTTCGCGATAGCCGCGCCGACCTCGATCACGACTCTCATCGAACGAGACTTCCCGAACACGACCTAGGAGCCCCCGTTGATAGAAGACGAATTCATCGGCCGCGGCTGGGCGTTCCCCTTCGACGTCACCAGCAACGGCACCATCGCCACCGTCGGCGGCGCGCGCAAGCTCGAACAGGCGATGACGCTGGTGCTCTCGACCTACCCGGGGGAGCGGCCGTTCCGCCCGGCGTTCGGTGCCAAGCTGCGCGACTTCGTCTTCGAGAGCGCCACCACGGTGGTGTTCGCCCAGATCCAGCGCGAGGTGCACGAATCACTGGCCATGTGGGAACCGCGGGTCACCGTGCGCGACGTCGTCGTCTACCCGGACGACAACCAGGAGAACCTGCTCAACATCGACATCACCTACCTGGTCAAGGGTGAGAACGACGAGCGCAACCTGGTCCACCCCTTCTACACCATTCCCGACGAGGGGGACTACTGATGGTGCTTCCCGCCCCGAGCCTGGACGACCGGCGGTTCCAGGACCTGGTTGACGACGCCAAGCGGTACGTGATGCGACGCTGTCCCGAGTGGACAGACCACAACGTCTCCGACCCCGGCATCACGCTGATCGAGACGTTCGCCTTCATGACCGAGCAGCTGTGCTACCGGCTCAACCGGGTGCCCGACCGGCTGTACGTGAAGTTCCTCGAACTGCTGGGGGTGCGGATGCTGCCGCCCACCCCGGCCGAGGTGCCGATCACGTTCTGGTTGTCCACCCCGGCCAGGTCCCCGCTGGTGATCCGGGCGGGCACGGCCGTGTCCACCACCCGCACCGAGAGCGAGGAGTCCGTGGTCTTCTCCACGATCGCCGACCTGCCGGTGCTGCCCACCTCGATCGCGGCGGTCCGCCGGGTGTCCGGGGGCAAGGTGGCCAGTGAGAACCAGACCAACGCCCACCAGATCGGCCAGGAGTTCGCCGCGTTCGGCGAACCGCCGCAGCTGGACGACGCGCTGCTGATCGGCCTGCGCGACCCGGCGCCCGCCTGCGCCATGCGGCTGGACTTCCGCGGTGAGACGACCGGTGTCGGTGTCAACCCGCTGCACCCGCCGCTGGTGTGGGAGGCGTGGACGGGCACCGGGTGGACCGGGTGCGACGTGACCACCGACGAGACCGGCGGGCTGAACAAGTCCGGCCGGATCGTGGTGCACCTGCCGCGCGGGCACGAGGCCAGCGTCATCGAGGACCAGCGGGCGGGCTGGCTGCGGGTGCGGGTGGTCGAGCCGCTGCCGGGGCAGCCGTCCTACAGTTCCTCGCCGGTGGTCCGGTCGCTGGCCGCGGGCACCGTCGGCGCCACCGCCGCGGCGGTGCACGGGCGGATCGTGGAGTTCGAGGAGCTCGGCGAGTCCGAGGGCGTGCCGGGGCAGCGGTTCCGGCTCAACCACGCCCCGGTCCTGGCCGGGGCGCACGCCGCGGTGATCGAGGTGGCTGGCGAGACCGGGTGGCAGGAGTGGACGCAGGTCGACGGGTTCGCCAACAGCGGCCCGCTGGACCGGCACTTCGTGCTCGACGGGGTCGCGGGCGAGATCGAGTTCGGCCCGGCCGTGCGGCTGCCCGACCGCGAGCTGCACCAGTACGGCGCGGTCCCGGCACCGGGCGCGCGGGTCCGCGCGCGCCGCTACTACAGCGGCGGCGGCTTGAGCGGCAACGTGGCCCGCTACGCCATCGACACCCTCAAGGGCTCCATCCCGTTCGTGGCCGGGGTGACCAACCTGCACCCGGCCTCCGGCGGCGTCGACGGGGAGACCCTGGAGGAGGCCAAGACCCGCGGGCCGATCATGCTGCGCACCCGCAGCCGCGCGGTCACCGCCGAGGACTACGAGGCCATCTCCCGCGAGGCCGCCCCGGAGGTCGCTCGCATCCACTGCCTCACCGCGGGGGAGGACGACGTGGCGCACGGCGCGGTGAAGGTGCTCGTGGTGCCCGCCGCCGCGCACCGCGACGGCCAACTGCTCTTCGCCGACCTGGTCCCGACCGCGGACACCCTGGAGCGCATCGCCCGCAGGCTCGACGACGTGCGGCTGGTCGGCACCCGGGTCCTGGTGGAACCGCCCCGCTACCGCGGTGTCACGGTCGTGGCCCGGCTGGTGGCGCGCACCCGGCTCGACCCGGACGAGGTCCGAACCAGGGCGCTGACCGCGCTGTACTCCTTCATCAACCCGCTGACCGGCGGGGAGGACGGCACCGGCTGGGCGTTCGGCAGGCGGGTCTCGCACGGCGAGGTGTTCGCGCTGCTGCAATCGGTGCGCGGGGTGGACGTGGTGGAGGACGTGCGGCTCTACGGCGCGAACCCGGTGACCGGGGAGCGCGGCGCCGAGGTGACCCGGCTGCCGGTGGGACCGGGCGGCCTCGCCTTCTCCTACGACCACCAGGTCCGGGTGGAGCGGTCGTGAGCACCCTCGCCGAGACCGGCGGTGCGCTGGTGCCCCACCGCCCCGCCCCGCTCGCCACCACCGCGCCGCTGCCCTCGCCGTACCCGCTGATCGACCACTTGCCCGCGGTGTTCGCCGAGGACCGGTTCGCGGTGCGCTTCACCGGGGCCTTCGACGACGTGCTCGCCCCGATCATCAACACCATCGACTGCGTGCACGGCTACGTCGACCCGCTGCTGGCCCCCGAGGAGTTCGTCCGCTGGCTGTCGAGCTGGTTCGGCGTGCTGCTGGACGAGAGCTGGCCGCTGTCGGCGCAGCGCGCGGTGGTCGCCGAGGCGGTGGACCTGTTCCGGATGCGCGGCACCATGGCCGGGCTGCGCAGGCACCTGGAGGTCGTGGTGGACGGGGAGGTGGAGATCGCTGAGAGCGGCGGCACGTCGTTCTCGGTGCGGCCCCGTCCCGACCCGCCGACCGACGTGGAGCACTGGGTGCGGGTCACCGTCCGCCCCCGGGTGCCCGACTCGCTGTCCGAGGCCGCCGTCGCCGCGGTGATCCGCGCCGCCAAGCCGGTTCACATCGCGCACTCGCTGGAGGTGTTGTCGTGATCGTCTGCACGATGTGCGGCAACCACAACGACGAGGCGTCGGCGTTCTGCGGCGACTGCGGCAAGTTCCTGGAGTGGAACGGCGAGAAGGTCGCGCCGCCGCCCGAGGTCGTCGTGGTGGTGGAGGAGCCGCCCGCGCCGCCGCGACCGGTGAAGCTGACGCTGTGGCAGCGGGTGCGGAACAAGGTCGCGTCCTGGCTGCCCGAGCGGGTTTACGTCGAGAAGCGCGAACCCGCGCCCGCCGCCGCCGCGTTGGCCACCTGGACCTCGGCGGCCGAACCGCCGCCGCCCCCGCCTCCTCCGCCGCC
>NZ_WHOL01000093.1 GCF_009745975.1 Actinokineospora pegani
ACCTGTGGCAGGCCGCCGCTGGGTTGTCCAACGGCTCGCGATCCATTCCCATCGGTCTGGGTTGGCTAGAGGAGGTGATCGAGGTCTGTAACGAGCTCCTGCCCACCCCCACTACTTCCGACACAGTCGTCAACGAGGTTGACCCGGCCACCGCGAACCGCCTCCTAGCAGAGATCGACGCGCTGGAGCCCACCCTCACCCAAAGGATTTCGACCAAGTACGGCCAGGAGATCCCCACGTTCAGCCGCTCGCTGCGCACCTGTGTGACCGATATCAGCCCGGACCTGGCTTTCCGCCTTCTCCTCCGTGCTCTCACCCAGTACGGCGTCGACTACTCCCTTGAGCAGCACGCCCGCTTCGTCGAGCTCGGCAAGCACTTCTCTTACGGTGAACTGGTTGTCCTCACCACTGAGTACCTCGCCTACTGACCGGCGGTAGGGGCCGGCTCGGTGCCCGGGTGTTGATGGTGGTTGCTGGTGGGCTTGCCCAGATGGCCGCGAGTGTTCAACGCTGTGGGCCCGGTGTTGGGTCGGAGGTGGGGTTTGGCGACCCACGGGGGTGGCCTGTGGACAGCTCGGCCTATGTGTGCCGGAAGTATCTTACCCTGGCGGTAGCGTGGGAACCGGGGGGCCGAAGGCCACGGTCTGGGCTACTGGACTCCGCCTGGCGCGGTCGACCCGATCCTGGACTGGTTCCACAAGTACGTCGTCACCTCGATCACCGAGGACTTGCGCACCGGCGGCCCCTCGCAGGTCAAGACCAGTACGAGTACCTGGACGGCGCCGCGTGGCACTACGACTCCAACGACGAGGCCGACGCATCCGAGCGCACCTGGTCGGAGTACCGCGGTTACGGGCGCGTGCGCACCCACCGCGGCGAGCCCACCACCTCCGAGTCGATTTTCCTGCGCGGCATGGACGACGACACCCTGCCCGGCGGCGGCAAACGCGACGTCTGGGTGTCCAACGGCGATGGGCTCTCCATCGAGGACAAGGACCAGTTCAGTGGGTTCGAGCCGGAGACGCGGCTGCTCAGCGGCGGCCAGGTCGTCTCGGCCACGACGTCCGAACCCTAGTTGCTGGAGACCGCTGTCGTGGGCGCGGACAAGGCCGCGATGGTGCGGACCAAGGCCACGCTGACGCGCAGCAAGCAGGGCGACGGTAGCTGGCGCAAGACCCGTAGTTCGTCGAACTTCGACGAGTGGGGTTACATCACCCAGCTCGACGACCAGGGCGACATCGCCGTCAGCGGCGACGAGCACTGCACTGCCACCGCAACACCACCGCCTGGATCCTCAACGCGTCGACGTCCGTCAAGCAGATCGCCAAGCCCTGCTCGGCGTGGCCGGGCGTCGCCGCTGACGTGGTGTCCGACGTCCGCTCGTACTACGACGGCCAGGTCTTCGGGGCCGCGCCGACCAAGGGCGAGGTCACCAAGAGCGAGCGCTGGGACGGCACGGGCTACCAGGTCATCTCCTCCTGGGAGTTCGACGCCTACGGCCGGACGACCAAGTCCACCGACGTCCAGGGCGGCATCACCACCACCGCCTACACCCCGGCGACGGGCAACCCGACGACCGTCACCACGACCAACAAGCTGAACTGGGTCACCACGTCCACCTTGGACACCGCGCGCGGCCTGGCCACGACGGAGGTCGGTGTCAACGGCGAGCGGGCGGACGTCGCCTACGACCCCCTCGGCCGCGTGGTCAAGGTGTGGACGCCCGGCCGGGCCGTCACCGACACGCCCAACACCGAGTACAGCTACGTCTACAACAACCAGACGCCCACCGTCGTGACCAGTAAGTCCCTGCGCGACAACGGGACCTACGCGGTGTCCTACGACCTCTATGACGGGTTCCTCCGCCTGCGCCAGTCGCAAACGCCGGGCGTCGTCGGCGGCAGGCTGCTCACCGACAACTTCTACGACGTCCGCGGCGCGAACTCCAAGGTCAACGGCGTCTACTACAACGAGGACCCGCCGTCAGCGACGCTGTTCGGGGTGCAGGACAACGCGGTCCCGAGCCAGACCGTCACCGAGTACGACGACCTCGGCCGCACCACCGAGACCATTCTGAAGAAGTACGACGTCGAGCAGTGGCGCACCAAGGCGCGCTACGCGGGCGACAACACCTTCACCACCCCGCCGCAGGGCGGCGTCGCCACCGCAGTGATCAAGGACGCCCGCGGCGCGATCGTCGAACGGCGCGAGTACGACGCACCCAGCCCGTCGGGCACCTATTAGGGCGCGGCGTACGACGCGATCAAGTACACCTACGACGCACTGGGCCGCCAGACGGCGACCGTCGACCCGGACCGGGGCCGCAGCGAGTTCACCTACGACTCGCTCGACCAGATGACCACGACCACGGACGCCCGCGGCCAGGTCCTGGCCTTCACCTACGACGACGCGGGCCGCCGCACCGAGACCCGCCTCGGCTCGGCCTCGGGCACCAAGGTCGCGGAGTGGACCTACGACACGCTCCGCAAGGGTCTGCTGACCTCGTCCACCCGCTGGGTGAACGGCAACGCCTACATCCAGCGCGTCGACTCCTACGACGCCCAGAACCGGCCGCTGCTGTCCTCCGTCGTCATCCCCTCCGTCGAGGGCAACCTGGCAGGCACGTACACCTACCAGGCCTCCTACACCGCGATCACCGGCAAACAGCGCTCTCAGACCTTCCCCGCCGTGGGCTCGCTGCCGCAGGAGACAGTCACCCACGACTACAACGTCATGGGCCAGCCCGAAGCGACCCACGGGCTCAACACCTACGCGTCCGAGCACCTGTACACCCCCTACGGCGAGACCGCTCGGGTGACGCTCGGGGCGAGCCCGAAGAAGGTGTGGCTGAGCTCCAGCTACGCCGACGGCACCCGCAGGATGCAGAACGTCCAGGTCAAGCGGGACACAGTGACTCAGCCGATGGTGGCCGACCGCACCTACGACTACGACGCGTACGGCAACGTCCTCAAGATCGCCGACGCGCCCGCGGCAGGCCCGGTCGACACCCAGTGCTTCAACTACGACAACCGCCAGCGGCTGACCAGCGCATGGACGCCCACCAGCGGCGACTGCGCGGCGGCCAAGTCGGCCTCCGCGCTGGGCGGGGCGGCCCCGTACTGGCAGGACTACACCTACGACGAGATCGGCAACCGCACCTCGCTGGTCAAGAAGACCGCGACGAGCACCCTCACCGAGACCTACGCGGTGCCCGCCTCGGGCCCGACCTCGACGCGCCCGCACTCGGTCACCTCCGTGACGAAGGCATCGGGCAGCAGCACAGCGCTCGACGAGTACACCTACGACGCGGCGGGCAACACCGTCACCCGCAAGCTCGCCGGGGCCACCCAGACCCTGGAGTGGGACGCCGAGGGCGAGCTGGTCAAGACGACCGAGGCCAACGGCGCCGTGTCGCAGTTCCTCCACGACGCCGACGGCAACCGCCTCATCCGCCGCGATGCCTCGTCGACCACGCTGTACCTGCCCGGCCAGGAGGCCATCCGCCTACCCAACGGCGCGATCAACACCAAGCGCTACTACAGCCACGGCGGCACCACCGTCGCCATGCGCAGCAACGTCGACGGCCTGCAGTACTTCACCGGCGACCACCACGGCACCGACGACATCTCGATCACCGAGGCCAACAGCCTCTACGTCACCCGTCGCTACAGCGACCCCTTCGGCGGCCCCCGGGGCGCCCAGCCCCGCTACTGGCCCGACGACAAGGGCTTCGTCGACGGCATCAAGGACGCCAACGGCCTGACCGCGGTCGGGGCGAGGTCGTACGACCCGAGAACGGGCCGCTTCGTCAGCACCGACCCGGTCTTCGAGACGACCGAGTCGTTCCGGATGAACGCCTACGGCTACGCCAACAACAACCCGACGACCTACAGCGACCCGACGGGGCTGCGCCTGAGCGAGTGCGAGGGCTTCTACTCCAACACCTGCCCCGACGGCCGAATCAAGCCCACGGCGAGCTACCCCAACACCCAAGCCGAGGCCGACGACCACCACGCCAAGGTGAAGAACCAGCAGCAGGCCAAGAACCAGGCGGCCCGGGAGTTGGGCATGTCGGCCGAGGAGGTTGCGCACATAGAACAGGAGGCGGCCGAGGACAAGGGCTTCTGGGGTGTGATGCTTCAGGAGGCCCCGGACATCATCGGTGACCTGACCGGTTTCAACGACGTTCGCGACTGCTTCACCAAGATGAACCTGTGGGCGTGTGCTGGCCTCATCCCGGTGGGCAAGCTGCTGACCCTGCTCGGTTCGGCCAAGAAGATCTACAAAGCCGTTCAGAAGGCCCTGGCCTACGAAGAACGCATGGCAACCATCCACGCCAAGCTCAACCGCCTGCGCGCACGCACCCTGCAACTGGCCAGGGCGGGCGAGCAAAAGCTCGCCAACATGGCCGCGGGATGCAAGCGGCACAGCTTCCCACCGGGCACCCTGGTCCTGATGGCCGACGGTTCGACGAAACCGATCGAACAGGTTTCTGTTGGAGACCATGTCGTCGCCACAGATCCGGAGACGGGCGAGACGTTCAACCGTAAGGTCACCACGACCTGGGTGCATGACAACGAGCCGACCCGGACCGAGTTGACATTCAGCGACGGGTCAAAGCTCTCCGGGACGGATTGGCATCCGGTGTGGGTGGCCGACCTGAACAAGTGGGTCCCGATCGCCAAGGTGACCTCGGGCTCGTGGCTTCAGACCTCATCGGGGACCTGGCTCCAGGTCACCGCAGCGCGGCAGTTCACGGATCATGGCAAGGCCTACGATCTGACAGTCGACCAGACCCACACGTACTATGTGCTGGCGGGGAACACGTCGGTACTCGTTCACAATTCAGGTGGCACCTGTCCGCTCCACCGAAGTGACACCCGCGGCCCGGACGAGATATTTGAGTCGGGATTTGAGCCGAGAGGTGACAATATGGACCTCCTGGAGCATGCATCCGGATACTCAAGGGACTCTGGATATATTGCCACCAGCACTTCAGAGTCTGTGGCGATCAAGCGCGGCGGAAACGTCTACGAGATTCGCGGCGTTGATGGAGTGGACGTGAATAAGGAATTTCCTGGAAATCCGTTTGCGCATGAAAAGGAGATTGCAATTCCAGGGCGGGTTGATGCAAGTTGCATCGTTGCTTGCAGACTTCGAGACGGAACTAGGGTTCCGAACCCCAACTATGGCGGGGGATGATTGTGGAGGAGTTGGTTCGGACTGCAATCAGGGCAATCGGCGAGAAGGTGAACGTTTTTCTCCAGATTTCTACACCGCCTTCGATTCTTCGGGTGAGATTGACCGATGAAGAGTTTGAGCGAGTCTACGAAGAGGTTGATTTGCTGGAATGTCTCAAATCAGCCCGCCGTGATCTCGAAGCCATGGGCCTGCTCCTGTGTTGCCAGGGTGCGAGATTGAATGTCTTCCCGTCGGGGATGACGAGGCAGATGACGGAAGGTCGATTGGCCTACTCGTTGGAAGCCGGAAAAGAACTCTCTGATGACGATCTCGTGGATATCTTCGCTCCAGCGGACTGTTCCGAAGTCGCAACGCTAGAAGACCAACTAGCGGCAATGCGGGAACTATTTCGCATGAAACGAAGTTGATTCACCTTGGGTGAATCTGATGGCCCCACGGGATTATTCCGGTGGGGCCATCAGTGCGGTTTGACGGCAGCGCTGACGGCAACGTCAGCGGGCGGCTGCTGTGGCCGGCGGGTCTTCAGGGGTGGGCGAGTTCAGGCGGTGGAAGCATCTGCTTGGAGGAGTTCGGTGAATACCTCGCTCGGCTTC
>NZ_WHOL01000094.1 GCF_009745975.1 Actinokineospora pegani
GGGTTCGGTGTCGCGGGGTTCGGTGTCGCGGGGTTCGGTGTCGCGGGGTTCGGTGTCGCGGGGGGCTCTTGGCTGGGCGCTGGTTGCTTGGGAGGTGGGTGGCGGGGTGTGGGATGGTCTGGGGTGTGGTTGATGTGGGCATGTCGGTGGGGGTTGAGTCTGATGTCGCTGTGGCGGTTCGGGCTGTGGAGGCGGCGTGTGTGGTGGTTCGGCGTTGTTTCGGTGGGGATGTGGAGAGGTTTGACAAAGGGGGTGGGGACTTCGCCACTGGGGTGGATTTGGCGGCTGAGTTCGCTATTCGGGAGGTCTTGCGGGAGGCTCGGCCGGGGGACGCTGTCGTTGGTGAGGAGTATGGCGGGGGCAGTGGGTCTCGGACGTGGTTGGTTGATCCGTTGTGTGGGACGTTGAACTACGCGGCGCGTACGCCGTTGGTCGCGGTCAACGTCGCGTTGCGGGTTGGGGACCTTGTGGCAGTGGCGGTTTCGGCGGACCCGTTGTCCGGGGAGGCGTTCTGGACTGGGGGCGCGGGTGCGTTCCTCCGCCGTGGCGGTGTGGATGTGGCGGTGGCGCCGGGGGTGGGTGATCGGCTCGTGGAGGTCAACCTCGACCCGCCCTTTCCCAACGGCGCGGTCTTCCGGGCGGGGTGGTTGCTGACGGATGACGCGTTCATCAGTCGGTTCCATCCCCGCGTGGTGTCGACGTCGCTGGCGCTGGCCTGGGTCGCGGCCGGGCGGCGCGCGGCCTACGTCACCGACGGGCTGCTTCTGGACAGCGTGCACTTCACCAGTGGCATCGCCCTGTGTCAGGCCGCGGGGTGTGTGGTGAGCAACCTCGCTGGGCGGGCCGTGCACTCCGGCCGCCAGGGGCTGGTCGCCGCGGCTGATGTCCAGATCCACCGCGAGTTGGTCGACCTCGTGCGCCGCGCGGGTCTCGAGGGGTGAAGGCGGAGCACCCGCGTGGGGTGCTCCGCCTCTGGTGCGCTGGTGTCAGCCGAGCAGCAGGGGCAGTTCCGCCACGCGCGTGAAACCGGGCCGCAGGGCCCACGGGAGTTCCGCGCGGTCCACGGCCAGCGACAGGTTCGGGAAGCGGGTGAACAGCATCTCCAGCGCCACCTCCGCCTCCTGGTAGGCCAGCGGGGCGCCGAGGCAGTAGTGCGATCCCATGCCGAAGCCCAGGTGGTTCCCGGCACTGCGGGAGATGTCGAGCTGGTCGGGGGCGTCGTACTTGCGGGGGTCGGTGTTGGCCGACAGGAGCATGGGCACGACCGGGGCGCCCGCGGGGATGGTGACGCCGCCCAGTTCGATCTGCTCGGCGGTGTAGCGGGCCTGGGCGAACTGGGAGGGGCCCAGGCGCATGAGTTCGCGGACGGCTGGTTGCCAGCGGTGGGGTTCGGCGCGCAGGAGGGCGAGTTGGTCGGGGTTCTCCAGCAGCGACAGGACCGAGTTGCCGAGCAGGTAGGTGGTGGACTCGTGTCCGGCGGTGACCATGGTGAAGACCAGGCGGACCATCTCGCGGTCGGAGAGCCGGTCGCCGTCCTCCTCCTGGGCCTGGATGAGGGCGGAGATCATGTCGTCGCGGGGGTCGGCGCGCCTGCGGGTGATCAGGTCGAGGACGTGCTCGGAGCACTCGCGCAGGATGGTGCCCAGGTGCTCGGTCTGCATGAGCGAGAGCACGCGGCCCCAGCGGTGCCACTGCGGGCGGTCGGCCTCGTCGATGCCGACCATCTCGCAGATGACCGCGATCGGCACCGGGTAGCAGTAGGCCGAGACCAGGTCGACGGGGGCGCCGTCGCGGCCCGCCTCGGCCATCCGGTCGAGCAGGCCCGCGGTGATCTCCTCGATGCGCGGGCGCTGCTCGGCGACCCGGCGGGCGGTGAAGGCGCGGGACACCAGCTTGCGCAGCCGGGCGTGCGGGGCGCCGTCGAGGTTCATCATCGCCTTGGCGATCATGTCCACGACCTCGTCGGGGATGTTGAGCTGCTTGAGGATCTCCGGGCCGTCGTCCTTGCGCTCGGCACCGGGCACCGAGGCCGGGTTGGTGAGGAAGACCGGTTCGGTGAGCACCCGGCGCACGTCGTCGTAGCGGGTCACCAGCCACACCGGTGGGCCGTCCAGGATGGTGCCGGTGAGCACCGGGGCCTGCTCGCGCATGGTGTTGTACGCGGTGAACGGGTCGGCGGTGAGCTCCGGTGAGAGCAGCTCGATCGGCTTGACCGGGCACTGGGCGGGCAGGTCCGAGTTCGCGGCGGTGGCTGTCATCGATCTCCCTTTCTGCTTGGAGGGGAAGACTTGCGGTGGGCGGGCGGGGTCAGCTCGCGATGCGGCGGGCCAGCGACACCGCGCCGCGCAACGAGGACAGGCCGCCGAGGGCGGCGGGGGCCACCGGCGGCGGGGGGTGGCCGGGGCGGGCCAGGTCGGCCAGGTGCGCCGACACCAGCCCGGTGAACCCGGGGATGCCGGTCGCGAACCCGCCGCCGATCAGCGCCAGCCGCGGGTGGAGCAGCTCGTGGACGCCCGCCACCGCGGCGGCCACCGCCCGGCAGGTCTGCTCGACCGCGGCCACGGCCCACAACTGCCCGCCGCGCACCGCCGCCCGCAGGTCGTCGAAGGTGACCGCGGCGCCCCGCAGGAGCGCGGCGCGGCGCAGGGTGGCCGGTCCGGAGGCGACGGCCTGCAGGCACCCGCGGCGGCCGCACACGCAGCGCACGCCGTCCAGCTCGACGATCAGGTGCCCGATCTCGAACGAGCCGCGGCCCAGGCCGGGGCACAGCGCCCCGCCCAGGAACAGCCCGCCGCCGACGCCCGTGCCCACACCGAGGTAGAGCACGTCGTCGCAGCCGGACTCCTCGGCCTCGGCGAGCGCGCCGAGGTCGCCGTCGTCGGCCCAGGCGACGGGGGCCTCCGGGAACAGCGCCCGCAGCGACGCTTCGAGCTCCAGCCCGGTCCACTCAGGTCTGCTGGGCCAGGCCGTGACCCGACCGGCCGGACCGACCGTGGCGGGCATCGCGACGCCCACGGCGCGCAGCGGCGTGCCGAGCCGCGCGCGCAGCCCGTCGACGTGGGTGGTGAGCTGGGCGAGGTCCAGGGTGGCGCTGCGCCTGGGCTCCCAGGCGAAGGCGGACTCGTCGACGCACCCGGTGTCGGTCTCGACCCGCAGGGCGACCTTGGTGCCCCCGATGTCGACGCCCAGGTAGTGGGCCTGGTCTGGTGAGCGCATGGGCCGGCACCGATCTCCGCGTGGGCCCCGGTCTCAGCGGGCGGGCACCGCGGGGCAGAAGGCGAGCAGGTCGGACGGGTGGCGCAGCACGAGGTCGGGGCCCGCGGCGAGCAGCTCGTCGACCTCGGGGCTGGCCCACAGCGCGGCCGCGGCGGCGACGTCGGCGCCCCGGGCGCTGGCCAGGTCGGTCGGCATGTCGCCGACCATCACCGCCCGGTCGGCCCGCACGTCCATCAGGCCCAGCGCGTGCTGGACGATGTCCGGGGCGGGCTTGGGCCGGGGGACCTCGTCGGAGCCGATCACGTGCTCGAAGAACGGCAGCAGGTTCAGCCCGTCGAGCAGCGAGCGCGCCCTTGGCCCGCTCTTGCCGGTGGCGACCGCCAGCCGCAGACCGCGCACCCGCAGCTCCAGCAGCAGTTCGACGACGCCGTCGAAGACGGTCACCTGCCGGGCGAGGCGGTAGCTCTCGCGGACGAAGGGCTCCTCCATCGCCAGCGGCAGGCCCATGATCCGCATGATGTCCGGGAAGTACCGGCCCAGGTGGCGGCGGTACTCCTCGAACGGCGCGGGGCCGTCGCCGACGACCTCGGCGTAGGCGATGGCGAAGGCCTCGCCCATCACCGCGAAGCTGTCGACGATCACCCCGTCCAGGTCGAAGATGACGGCCAGCCTGCCGGGTGCGGCGGCGCCCGTCGCGGTGGCGGGTTGTCCGACGATCGGGACTGTCATGGCGCCCTCCACGGGTCGGTGGCTCAGTGGGCCGCGTCCACCGGGTCTACTGGTACGCGGGCGATGCGGGTCGGACCGACGCGCGGGCCGAGGCGTAGAAGCTCTCGATGGTCGCGACGTTGGTGCGGGCCTCGGCGATGGCCCTGCCGCGGTTGCCGGGGTCGGCCAGCAGCGCGGCGAGGCCGTCGAGCTGGCGCCGGTACTCGGCGCCGATGGGCTCGGCGGGCAGCTCCACCCGGGTGCTGGCGCCCTCCCGGGTCAGTGTCAGCACCGGCTCGGACCGGTTGGGGCTGAACCCGAAGGTGCACCGCAGCTCCGCGACCCCGGTGCTGCCCTCGACCCGGACCAGGGACAGGTCCAGCGGCTCGTGCGAGGCCCAGCTCGTCAGCAGGGACACCGACACGCCGTCCTCGCGGACCAGGAAGCCGCGGGCGGTGTCCTCCACGTCGGCGGTGTCGCCCGCGGCGCGGTCCTGGCGCCAGGTCGCGCCCCAGGAGCCCAGGTTGACGAAGTCGTCGGTCGTGGAGCCGACCACCTGCGCGAACGGGACCGGGCCCAGCAGCGAGGCCAGCGCGTCGAACAGGTGCCAGCCCAGGTCGAACAGCACCCCGCCGCCCGCCTTGTCGCGCTGGGTGAACCAGCCCGATCGGGGCACGCCGCGCGAGCGCACCCAGCCCAGGCAGACGTGCCGCACGCCGCCCAGTTCCGGGATCAGCCCGCCCAGCGCCGCGATGTCGCCGCGGTGGCGGGCGGCGCTGCCCGCGAGCAGCACCGCGCCGCCGCGCTCGGCCGCGTCCAGCAGGTCGGCCTCGGCCGTGCTCAGGCAAACCGGCTTCTCCATGAAGACCGGGATCTGCTCGCTCAGCAGCGCGGCGGCCACCGAGGCGTGCAGGTGGTTGGGCACCGCGACCACGGCGAGGTCCACCGCCGCCGCGGTGAGCTCGGCCACCGAGGCGTGCACGGCGGTGCCCGGCTCGTCGGCGAAGGCCGCCCGCGCGGCCGGGTCCGCGTCGACGACGGCCACCACCTCGAAGTCCGGGTGCTCGCGCAGCAGGGACAGCCACAGCTCCCGGCCCGCCCAGCCGAGCCCGACCACCGCGACCCGGACGCTCACAGCGAACCCAGGGTCTCGGCGACGATCTCCGCGGTCGCGCGCACGGCCTGCTCGTCGGCGAGCAGGACGCGGTGGTGCAGCCAGACGCCGTCGGCGCTGATGGCGTCGGAGTTCGGGCAGCGCTCGGCGAGCTCGGCCGCGGTCGTGTCCGGGGCGCCCATCTCCCAGAAGGCGTCGGTGCGGTAGATCGCGCGGAACGCGGCGAAGGCGGGCAGGCCCGCGGCGACGAGCCGGTCGACCAGGGTGTTGCGCTCCTCCTCGGTGCGGCCGGGGACCCGGAACATGGCCATGTAGTGGGAGTTGCGGTCGGCGCGCACGTCGCCGCCCTGCGGCAGCACGCCGTCGATCTCGCCGAGCAGCCGCGACAGCAGCGTCCAGCGCTCGTCGCGCAGCGCGATCTGGTCGTCCAAGCGGCTGAGCTGCGCGCGCAGCACGGCCGCGGAGAACTCGTTGATGCGCATGTTGGACCCGGCGATCTTGTGGAAGTACCGGCGGTCGTCGCGCGGCCTGCCGCAGCTGTGGCGCAGGAACGCGGTCTCGTGCATGGCCTCGTCGGGGAACAGCACGGCGCCGCCCTCGCCCGCGGTCATCAGCTTGCCGTTCTGGAAGCTGAACGCCGCGACCGTGCCCAGCTCACCGACCCGCTTGCCCTGCCAGCGCGCGCCGTGCGCGTGCGCGGCGTCCTGCAGCAGGTCGACTCCGGTCTCCGCGGCGATCTTGCCCAGCGCGTCCATGTCGGCCATCAGCCCGGCCATGTGCACCGGCATGACCACCCGGGTGCGCGGGGTGATGGCGGCGGCGGCAGCGGCGGGGTCGATGTTGTAGGTGTCCGGGTCGACGTCGACCGGGACGACCACCGCGCCGAGCCGCTGGGCGGCCTGGGAGGAGGAGATGAAGGTGAAGCCGGGCACGATCACCTCGGTCCCCGGCCCGACGCCCATGCACTGGAGCGCGAGTTCGAGCGCGTGCGTGCCGTTGGTGACGGCGAGCGCGTGCTGGGCGCCGTGGTGCGCGGCGAACTCGCGCTCGAAGGAGTCCACCTCGCTCCCGCCCATGCGCCACCACTGGCCCTGCTCCAGCGCGCGGATGAGACCATCGCGCTCGGCGTCGTCGTGCTGGGGCCACTGGGGGAATTCCGGTGCCGGTCGCGCGTTCATGGCTCTCCAAATCTCCGGGTGGGTGCGCTGCTCGGGGTGGGTCGGCTCGGCTCAGCCCGGCCGCCTGGCGACGATCCGCGCGTGGTGCGGGTCGACCTGGCCTGCCTCGATCATGGTCGTGAGCACCTCGTCGACGAACTCGTCGGCGCGCTCGCCCAGCGCGGCGGCCTGGGTGGCGAAGCCCGCGAGCTTGTAGCGCTCACGCAGGTCCGGCAGGTCGGCCAGGGTCGGGCCAGGGCCCTTGGCGCTGAGCGGGTGGGCGAGCTCGGGGTCGTAGTGCACGAGGTCGAGCCCGGCGGCGGTCAGCCGCGCGGCCACCTCGTCGGCGGGGTACTCGCGCATCGCGGGCTGCGCCTCGGCGAGCAGGTCCCGCCACTTCGGACCGCCCGCGACCTGGCGCAGGATGCCGAACATGCCGGGGCCCTGGCCGCGCGGGTGCGCGCCGGTCCATTGCAGAACCAGGTGCCCGCCGGGGCGCAGCGCGCCGGCCATCCGGCGCAACGGCTGCTCGACCTCGGTCACCCAGTGCAGGACCCAGGACGAGTGCACGACGGTGAAGCGGTCCTCGGGCAGGTCGAGCCGTTCGGCCGGGCAGACCTCGACGTGCACGGGCAGGCCCGCGCACCGCTGCCGGGTGGCGTCCACCATGGACTGCGAGGCGTCGCTGGCCCAGACCTCGAACCCGCGCTCCGCGGCGACCCGGGCGATGTCGCCGGTGCCGCAGCCGATCTCGGCGAACGCCCCGCCCCGCTCCAGGGCGTCGCCCGCGAGCGAGAGCGCGGCCAGCGCCGTGCGCAGGTGCGGGGCGTTGACCTTGGCGTAGTCCTCGGCCACCCAGCCGTTGGTCGCGGTCATCGGCGAAGTCCTCTCCCTGTCCGGTGTGCGGGGGTCACGCGATCTTCGTCGCGCACACGATGCCGTGGGAGATCAGCGTTCCCGGCATCGTGCTCAGGTCCTGGGCCACGGACTTGGTGACCTTGAAGCCGCACTCCTCGACCCAGGACCGGTAGGTGGAGAGCTTCTGCGGACCGCCCTGGCCCATGGCGCAGGCCAGGAAGTAGGCCGGGAAGATGTCCACGCCCGCGCTGGTGGCGTCGGTGACGTCGTCGGGGTAGATGGGGACCAGGATGTTGAGCCGGCCCCCCACCTCGAGGGCCTCGCTGACCTTGCTGAGGATGCGGACCACGTCGTCCTTGTCGAACATGTCCAGGAAGTGCTTGACCAGCACGACGTCGTGGCCCGCGGGCACGCTGTCGAACACGTCGCCGCCGATGAACGAGCAGTGCTCCTCGACGCCGTGCTCCCGGAAGTTCTCCAGGCACTCCTCTTCCTTCTCCGGCAGGTCGAAGGTGGTCACCCGCAGGCCGGGCGAGGCCTTGGTGCGGTAGGTCAGGATCGCGCCCAGGCCGGTGTTGCCCGCCAGGTCGAGCACCCGCGAGCCGGCCGGGATGTGCACGTTGCGGAAGAACCAGGGGTCGAGCTGGGCGGTGACGCCGTCCATCATGGTGGCCCACGACTCGCGCAGGTCCTTGTGCTCGCCCACGGCCTCGTACAGGTTGCCCTGGAAGCCGTAGACCTCGTCCAGGCCGACGACCGTGCCGCTGCGGACGCTCTCGGTCAGGTGGAACACCTGCCGCAGCATCACGACCTTGATCATGTCCAGCACGACCAGGACCTGGTCCAGGTGGGCCTTGGGGATGCCCGCGAACGAACCCAGCGAATAGCTCCCGGTCCGCGTGTCCTGGGTGAGGAAGCCCTCCTTCACCGGGAGGTGCAGGAGTTGCTCCACGGCGTCGGGCTTGGCGCCGACGGCCTCGGCGAGCTGGGCGGCGGTCTGCCGCGGCTTGTCCCGCAGCGCGTCGACGATGCCCAGCTCGAAGCAGGACACCAGGATCGCGAACCGGGTGGGGCCGACCATGAACTCGCGGAGCCGGGTGAACGTGGCCGCTGCGGTCATCGCTGTTCCTCCTGGGGGTGGGTCGCTCAGGCGAGCCGCAGCGGGATCTCCGCGACCTGGGTGACCCCGGGTCGGGGCACCCACGGGATCTGCTCGCGGTCCACCGCGAGGGACAGGTCCGGGAAGCGGGTGAACAGCATCTCCAGCGCCACCTCCGCCTCCTGGATGGCCAGCGGGGCGCCGAGGCAGTAGTGCGCGCCCTGCCCGAAGCCGAGGTGGTTCTGCTGGGCGGCGCGGCAGACGTCGAGCTTGTCGGGGTTGTCGTAGGCGCGCGGGTCGGTGTTGGCCGCGATGATCAGCGGCATGACCGGCGACCCGGCGGGGATGGTGACGCCGCCGACCACGACCTCCTCGGTCGGGTAGCGGGGCAGGCCCCACTGGGCCGGGCCCAGGCGCATGAGCTCGGTGACCGCCTGCGGCCACCTCGCCGGGTCCGCGCGCAGCAGCGCGAGCTGGTCGGGGTTCTCCAGCAGGGCGAGCACCGAGTTGCCGAGCATGTAGGTGGTGGTCTCGTAGCCGGTGATCACCAGGGTGAAGACCAGGGTGACCATCTCGCGCTCGGAGAGCCGGTCGCCGTCCTCGTCCTGGACCTGCACGAGCGCGGAGATCAGGTCGTCGCGGGGCTCGGCCCGCCTGCGCGCGATCACCTCGAGCACGTGGTCGACGCACTCGCGCAGCACGGTCGGGACCTGCTCGCGGTACTCCTGGGGGGTGGACAGCACGCGGCCCCACTCGCCCCACTTGCCGCGGTCGGCCTCGTCGATGCCGACCAGCTCGCAGATGACGGTGATCGGCACCGGGTAGCAGAACGCCTTCATCAGGTCGACCGGCGCGCCGTCGCGGCCCGCCTCGGCCATCTCGTCGAGCAGCGCCCCGGTGATCCGCTCGATCTGCGGGCGCAGCCGGGCCACCCGGCGGGCGGTGAAGACCTTGGCGACCATCGTCCGCTGCCTGCGGTGGTCGGCGCCGTCGATCTGCATCAGCTTCTCGGCCAGGTACTCGACCAGGTCGGAGGGGATGTTGAGCATCTTCATGATCGAGGAGCTGTTGCGCGCGGGCCCGGCGGCCGGGTTGTTGAGGAACCGCGGGTCGGTGAGGACCGTGCGCACGTCGTCGTAGCGGGTGACCAGCCACAGCGGCGGCCCACCGTCCACGATGGTGCCGGTCAGCATCGGCGCCTGCTCCCGCATCCGCGCGTATCCGGCGAACGGGTCGGACGTCAGCTCCGGGCAGAGCAGCGCGACCGGCTCGGCCTGGTTCTCGGAGGTGGCTGTCACAGGTCTCCGCCTTCGGTGTCGGGTGTGGGGCGCGGGCGGGGCGGGGGCGGCGGCTCTGGGCCTGCCGCGCACCCGGCCCCCGAGGTGGGCCGCTGGTCGGGCACGGCCTGGCTTTCCCCGCAGGTAACAGTTTCTGCCGACTCCCGGTGCCCCACATCCCCCGGGTTGGTAGTCGTCGTGGCCATCACCCGAGGTTGAAGAACTCCCGGTAGGAGTCCACCTGCCCGTCGAGCATGTGGATCCCGTGGTGCGCGCGGTGGCCCAGCGCCGCCGCCGCGCGCAGCAGCGGGGTCTCACGGGGTTTCATGATGATGTCGGCCACGACCGCGCCGGGGGGCAGCGATTCGGGCCGCAGCGGCAGCGGGTCGTCGGGGCGCAGGCCCAGCGGTGTCGCGTTCACGACGATGCCCGCCCCGACCAGGTCCGGTTCGGCCGACCCGGTGGTCCGGCCGCGCCAGTGCGCCTCCAGGCGGGCCCGCAGGGCTCGCAGCTTGGCGGTGTCCGGGTCGCACAGCGCCAACCGCTCGGCGCCCGCGGCCAGCAGCGCGGCGGCGATGGCGCTGCCCGCCCCACCCGCGCCGACCAGCGACACGCGCTGGCCCCTCGGGTCGCAGCCCGCCCGCACCAGGCCCGCGACGAAACCCACACCGTCGAAGTTCTCGGCGTACCAGCCGCCGTCGGCCTCGCGGCGCAGCGCGTTGGCGCTGCCGGTGATCTCCACCATCGGGCTGCACCGGTCGGCGAGCCCGCGCGCGGCGGCCTTGTGCGGAACGGTGACGAAGATGCCGTCGACGTTGCCCGCCTCGCGGAGCCCGCCGAACACCCGGCTGAAGCGCTCCGGGGTGGCGTGCACGGGGACGAGCACCGCGTCGATCCCCAGCCGGGCGAACAGCGGGTTCATCAGGCCGGGTGACTGGACCTGGGCGACGGGGTCGCCCAGGACTACGTACAGGCGGGTGGCGCCGCTGATCGGCGGCGCGGGCGGTGTGCCGGTCATCGCGGGCCCTCCCGGGGCGTCAGCGCGGCGGCCGCGCGGCGGGCAAGTTCCACCGCCTGCACGGCGTTGAGGCGCGGGTCGCAGGCGGTCTGGTAGCGGGTGGGCAGGTCGGCTTCGGCCACCGGCCCGCCGACGCACTCGGTGACGTCCTCGCCGGTCACCTCGACGTGGATCCCGCCGGGGTGGGTGCCCAGCCGCCGGTGCACCTCGACGAAGCCCGCGACCTCGTCGACGACGTGGGCCAGGTCGCGGGTCTTGAAGCCGTTGCGGGCGATCCGGGTGTTGCCGTGCATCGGGTCGCACTGCCAGACCACCTGGCGCCCGGAGGCGGTGACCGCCTCGACGATCGGCGGCAGGACCTCGCGCACCCGGTCGTGGCCCATGCGGGCGACCAGGGTCAGCCGCCCCGGCGTGCCGTGCGGGTCGAGCCGCCGCGCGTACTCGACGGCCTGCTCCGGGGTGGTGGTCGGGCCGATCTTGAGGCCAACCGGGTTGGACAGCAGCTCGGCGAAGGCGATGTGCGCGCCGTCGAGCCCTCGGGTGCGCTCGCCGACCCACAGGAAGTGGCCCAGCCCGCTCGCGACCCGGGGGCGCGGCCCACGGGTGTCGGCCCAGAGCACGGACCGCTCGTAGTCGAGGAGGAGCAGCTCGTGGCTGACGTAGACCTCGTCCGCGGGTTGGTTCTCGGCGACGGGGCCGCCGTGCGGCCCGGGCCCGATCCCGGCGCCGACCAGGTTCGCCCGGGGCACGAGGGATTCGACCTGGTTGCCTGCACGGACCAGGGCCATCGCGCGCACGGCGTGGGCGTGGGCGCGCAGCATCCGGTTGGGGTCGGGTGTCCTGGCCGCGGGCGTGGGCTCCGGGGAGTTGACGATGTCGCCGCGGTAGACCGGCAGCCCGAGCGCGTCGACGGGGTTGGACCGGGGTTTGGCGTACTGGCCCGCCATCCGGGCGATCGTGACCACCGGCAGCCCGACCGCGGCGCCGAGCAGGTCCGCCATCCGGCGCAGCGTGCCCAGGTTGGCCCGCAAGTGCGGCTCGGTGTTGTCGGCGAAGGTCTCCGCGCAGTCCCCGCCCTGGAGCAGGAACGCCTCGCCGCGGGCCACCGAGGCGAGCCGGTCGAGGAGCCGGTCGGTCTCCTGCGGCGCGACGACCGGCTCGGCGCGGCGCAGCGACCGGGTCACCGCGCCCGCCTGCTCCGGGTCCGGCCAGCACGGCTGCTGGGCGGCGGGCCGGGCCAACGCCTCGGCCAGCGCACGGGCCAGGAGCCGGTCCACCGGTCGGGCGCCGGGGTCCAGGGGGTCGACGAGGCGCCTCACGTCGTGACCGCCTCAGCGCCGACGAGCCGGTCCAGCGGCTCCCGGGGCATGTCGTCGAGGACGCGGGCGACGACGTCCGCGGGCACGTCGCGCACCAGCTCCGCGCCCGCGGGCCCGTCCAGGACGAAGGCCAGCCCGGAGACCGCTTTCTTGTCCCGCCGCATCTGGCGCAGCAGGACCTCCCGGTCGACGCCGCGCGGCAGGGCGGCGGGCAGGCCGTAGTGGGCGACGACCTCGAGGTGTTCGTCCACCCTGGCCTGGTCGATGCGGCCCAGCGCGCCGGCCAGCCTGCCCGCGAACACGGTGCCGATGGCCACGCCCTCGCCGTGGCGCAGGGCGAAGCCGGTCGCGGCCTCCAGCGCGTGGCCGAGCGTGTGGCCGTAGTTGAGCAGGTGCCGCGGCCCGGCGTCGCGCTCGTCGGCGGCGACGATGCCCGCCTTGAGGGTGACGCTGGCGGCGATCTGCTCCACCAGCGGCAGCCCGCGCAGGTCCGGGGCGCCGATGAAGTGGCAGCGGGCGATCTCGCCGAGACCGTTGCGCAGTTCCCGCCCGGGCAGCGTCGAGAGGTAGTCGGTGTCGCACAGCACCGCGCTGGGCTGCCAGAACGCGCCCACCAGGTTCTTGCCCGCCGCCAGGTTCACCGCCGTCTTGCCGCCGACGCTGGCGTCCACCTGGGCGAGCAGGGTCGTGGGCAGGTGGACCACGGCCACGCCCCGGTGGTGCAGGGCCGCCGCCAGCCCCACCACGTCGGTGGTCGTGCCGCCGCCGCAGGACACGACGACGTCGGACCGGGTCAGCCCGAACCGCACGAACTCGCCGCACAGGTGTTCCACTGTGGACAGGTTCTTGTCCTGCTCGCCGTCCCTGGCGGGCACCAGCAGGGTCGGCACACCGGTGTCGGGCACCCACTCGCGCGGGCGGGCCGACACGACGACCGCCCGCCGCGCGCCCAGCCGCCGGACCACCCCGGCGAGCGCGTCGCGCGCCCCCGGGCCGACCAGCACGTCGTATGAGCGATCCCCGAGCCGTACCGGAATCGTCGCCATCGTCTCCCCTCCCGGACCCGCTCGGGGTCAGCTGAACCGACCGGACAGCACGCTGGTGATCAGCTCGCGCTGCTCGTCGTCGTCGGTGATCGTGCGCACTTCCTCGCGGCCGTCGCGCACGGTCAGGTACCGCTTGCCCTTGAGCACGACCTGGCCGTTGTCGATGGTCCGTCCGATCAGGACGTCGAGCAGGTCCTCGCCCGCGGTGTCGGCCTCGATCTGGCTGAACAGGCGGTCGGTCCCCCGCCCGATCGGGCAGGCGTCCTCGGCGGGCTCGGTCCGCGCGTACCGCTCGTTGAGGTGGACCTCCAGCTCCCGCCAGTCCTCCCACGTCCGGGCGTCCATCGTGAAGTGGTAGACGACGCTCCAGCGGCTGACGCGGCCCCGGCGCTGCAACGCGTACCCGTCCCCGTGCTCGACTAGCCGGTACTGGCAGCCGTACTGGGACTGCACGCCCTCGGTGAGCAGCAGCGGCTCGATGAACGAGGGGCCGGGGTAGCCGACGTCGACGACCCACACCTGGCCGTCGACGGCGACACGGTTGAACATGTGCTCGACGTCGAGCCCGATGTTCTCCCGGCCCTCCGCGGTGCTGGCCGCCATCAGCGTCACGTCGTAGCCCAGCTCGCGCAGCAGCCGGTTGAACAGCCGGGCGAGTTGGAAGCAGGTGCCGCCCCGGCCGTCGACGACGGTGCGCTCGAACATGGCGTCCTCGTCGATGTCGACGAGCACGATGCCGTCCGCGAGGTCCTGGGCGGCGCCGTTGTAGGGCAACGCCATCAGGTGTGCCTTGTGCAGCTTGCGCAGCGTCGCGGCGTCCACGCCGGTCTCGCCCGCGCAGCCGATCCGCTGGAGGTACTGGTCCACGTCGAACACGTCATCACTCGCTTTCAGACGGAGATCGCTACCGGGTCCGCCGCGTGGTCGCCGCACACCGACCGGTGCAGGTGCGCGGCGAGCATCCCCGGCGTGGGGTGGTCGAAGACGGTGCTGGGCGCGAGCTTGCGCTCGGTCAGGTCGCGCAGCCGGTTGCGCAGCTCGATCGCGGTCAGGGAGTCGAAGCCGATCTCGAACAGCCCCTGGTCGGGGTCGAGGTGGTGGTCCGGGCCGTGGCCGAGGACGGCGGCGACCTGGGCGCGCACCAGGTCGAGCAGGAGCGCGGCCTGCTCGGCGCCGGTCAGCCCGGCGAGCCGGTCGGCCAGCCTCCGGTCGTCGCCCGCGCCCGCCGCGCGCGCCTGCTGCCTGCCCGCGCGGACCAGGCCGCGCAGCAGGTGCGGGACCTCGCCGCCCGCCGCCGCCCTGGCCCGCACCTCGCGCAGGTCGAGCTTGGCGGGCACCAGGTGCGGCTGCCCGGACCCCACGGCGGCGTCGAACAGGTCCATGCCCTCGGCGGGCGTGATCGCCAGCAGGCCGCCGCGCCTGCTCATCCTGGTCCTGGTGAGCTCGTCGATGTCCGCGGCCATGCCCGTGGTCTGCTCCCACAGGCCCCACGCCAGCGACACGCCGGGCAGGCCTGCCGCGCGCCGGGCGGCCATCAGGCCGTCGAGGTAGGCGTTCGCCGCCGCGTAGCTGCCGCTGCCCGCGCCCATGAACACCCCGGACACCGAGGAGTAGACGACGAACGCGCCCAAGTCCATGTCCCTGGTCAGCTCGTCGAGGTGGCGCACGGCGTCGACCTTCGGCGCGAACACCCGCGCCAGCCGCTCCCGCGTCAGCGTCCCGATCACGCCGTCGTCGGTCACACCGGCGGTGTGCACGACGGCGGCGGGCCGGTGCTCGGCCAGCAGCGCCGCCACCTGGTCGCGGTCGGCGACGTCGCAGGCCACCACCGCGGCGGCGGCCCCCAGCTCGGCCAGCTCGGCGACCAGCTTGTCCGCGCCCTCGGCCGCCGGGCCGCGCCTGCTGGCCAGCACCAGCCTGCGCACCCCGTGCCGGGTGGCCAGGTGCCGGGCGACCAGCCCGCCCAGCGACCCGGTGCCGCCGGTGACCAGCACCGTCCCGTCCGGCCCGAAGGCGGTCGCCGGGGCCGTGGCGGCGACGCGGGCGAGCCGCGGGACGGAGAACGCGCCGCCGCGCACCGCGATCTGCGGCTCGCCGCTGGCCAGCACCGCGCCCAGCAGGGGTTCGACGTCGGAGTCGGCGTCCAGCAGCAGGACGCGGTCCGGGTTCTCCGCCTGGGCCGCGCGGACCAGGCCCCACACCGCCGACGCGGCCGGGTCGGTCACCGCGCCGTCCCCGGCCGCCACCGCGCCCCTGGTCGCGACCAGCAGCCGGGTGTCCTCGAGCCCGGCCCCGGCCAGCCAGCACTGGACGACGTCGAGCACCCGGGTGGTCAGGTCCAGGGCGTCGCCGTCGTCGCTGACGGCCGTCATGACCGCCAGCGCCGGGGCGGGGACGGCGCCGGTCTCGACGTCGTCGGCCAGGGTGGCGACCTCCTCGGCGGTGGCGACCGGCAGCCACGCCGGCGGGTCCGCCGCCTCGACCCGGGCCAGCTCGGCCCAGTCGACGCCGAACAGCGAGTCGGTCCGCCCGGTCCCGGCGGCGGTCGCCAACTGCTCGGCGGTGACGGCCCGGCCGACCAACGAGTCCATGGTCACGACCAGGCCGCCCGCCGCGTCCACCGCCTCCAGCGACAGCGATCCCGGCTCCGGCTTGCCGACGCGCACCCGCAGCGCCGAGGCGCCCGCCGCGTGCAGGCGCAGCCCGTTCCAGGCGAAGGGCAGGGTCAGCTCGCCCCGCGCCTCACCGTCGGCCGCCCTGGCCACGGCCACGGCGTTGAGCATCGTGCAGTGCAGCGCGGCGTCGAGCAGCGCCGGGTGCAGGCCGAACCCGGCCGCCGCCGCCGCGTGGTCCTCGGGGAGGGCGACCTCGGCGAAGACCTCGTCGTCGCGCCGCCACAGCGCGCGCACGCCGCGGAAGGACGGCCCGTAGCCGTAGCCGCTCTCGGCGAGGACCTGGTAGCCGCCGTCGACCTCGACCGGCTCGGCGCCGGGCGGGGGCCAGGCGGCGAAGTCGAACCCGGCGCGGGGCGCGGGGCGGACCTCGGTGGAGAGCACCCCGGTGGCGTGCCGCGTCCAGGTGTCGTCGTCCTCCCGCTGGGAGTAGACGTCCACGGTGCGCGAGCCCGCCCCGTCGGGTCCGCCGACGGCGACCTGCACGCGGACCGCGCCGCGCTCGGGCACCACCAGCGGGGCCTGGATGACCAGCTCGTCGAGCACCGCGCACCCGGCCTCGTCGCCCGCGCGCACGGCCAGCTCCACCAGTCCGGTCCCCGGGACGATCACGACGCCGCTGACGGCGTGGTCGGCCAGCCAGGGGTGTGTGCGCAGCGACAGCCGGGAGGTGAAGACCAGCCCGTCGGTGTGCGGCAGCCGCACCACCGCGCCGAGCAGCGGGTGGTCGGCCCCGGCCAAGCCCAGCGAGGGCGCGTCGGTCGCCGCCCCGGTGGTGTGCAGCCAGTAGTGCTCGTGGTCGAAAGCGTAGGTCGGCAGGTCCACCCGCCCGGCCTGGGCGGGCAGCACACCGGTCCAGTCGAGCGCGACACCGCGCACGAACAGCTCGGCCATCGAGGTCAGCAGCCGCCGCAGGCCGCCGTCGTCCCG
>NZ_WHOL01000095.1 GCF_009745975.1 Actinokineospora pegani
GCGACGCAGGCCTCCCCCAGGGTGTGTTCGGGTTGTCAGAGCTCGACGCACACGTTGGCCGCCGGGGCCGGGCGGCCCGCTGCGACCCACTCGGGGTGGTTGATGACCCGGCTCAGGATGGGGCCGTCGTAGACGATGGTGGTGTAGCTGTAGCAAGACCGGTAGAAGCCGTCACCGGGGAGCCGGTGGACCGCCTGGGGGGTCGGGAAGTCCTCCCGCCGCCAGTCGTCGTAGTCGACGATGTAGACGTTCGCGTAGTTGGCGAGGTCACGCACGAAACGGATGTCCGACGCCCAGGACATCTTCATGAAGCCCTCGTTGGACAGCTCGTCGACCGTGCGGAAGCCGGAGGCCCGCCACTCGTCGTAAGTCAGCTTGTGGCTGATCCCGTCGCTGAAGACGAACACCTCGTTGGAGGTGCCCCACTTGTAGTACTCGCTGCCCTGGATCCACCCGGCGTTCGCCGGGACGGGCTTGCCCGCGCGGTTCCACATGGCGAAGTCCATGAGCTCCCACTGCCAGTAGCGGTCGGAGTGCTCCCAGAAGGTCACCGCGTAGACGTGCGGCGACCAGGCGTACTTGACGTACGAGGTGGGCGTCGCCTGCGGCTCGGGGAACCCGGCCGCCTCCCAGGTCGCGAGGTCGATCGGGGTGTAGGCGCCTCCCTCGTACTGGTAGATGGTGTCGGAGTAGGCGTTCTTGTAGTAACCAGCGGCCACAGCGCTCGCGGGCGTGGTGGCCATCGATGCGGCAGCGGCGGTCGCCAGTGCCACCACGCCGGCGCGGCGCAGCAGGGTGCGAAGCATGGATTAACCCCAGGTGTAGAAGGATTGAGCGGCCCGGATGCCTACTGCGGCAGACGGACTTGGACTCTGTATGTCCGCAGACCCCGCATCCGTTACGGTCGTAACGAAGAATTCACACACGAATCGGCTCGGGGTGGGTGATCGCGCGGCTCGTGGCGGCCTCGCCGGGTCAGGAGGAGGCCGACTCCAGGTCCGCCGCGGCCTGCTCGGCCCTCTTCCGCGCGCGCTGCTTCTTCACCAGGCGCACCACCACGACCGCGACCACCGCGGCGCCCACGACGATGAAGGCGCCGGTGCTCAGGGCCTTCTCCATGCGCTTGGCGGCCTCGCCCAGGGCGGCGCCGATGGAGACGTGCAGGATGGACCAGCAGACGGCGCCTGCCGCGGCCGCCGGGAGGAACTTGCGGTAGGGCAGGCCCGAGGTGCCCGCCGCGGCGGGGGTCAGGGTGCGCACGACCGGGAGGAAGCGGGCGAAGAACACCGCCCAGGCGCCCCGGCGGCGCAGGATGTCGGTGGCCTTGTCCCAGCCCTGGACGCCGTACTTCTGGATCAGCTTGGTCTCGCGCAGCCTGGGCCCGTAGCGGCGGCCGATGAGGTAGCCGATCGAGTCGCCGACGGTGGCGCAGACCGACACGACCAGGCACAGGACCAGGAAGCGGGGCACCGAGGTGGCGGTGGTGGCGGCGATGAGCAGACCTGCCTCGCCGGGCGCGATGAAGCCCAGGCCGATGGTGCACTCGGCCAGCACCAAGGCGCCGGTCGCGGCGACCAGACCCGGCTGCGGGAGGGCCTGCAGCCACTCCAGGAAGTCGGTGATCATGGCCATCGGGGAACTCCCTCGTACGATGACAGCGGTTGGCTACGAGGGAGTCCGGCGTCCTGGTTCCCCGTCCTTGTATATCGCTGTCACGCGGCGGTTGTCACGCCGGGGCTGTCAGCGGTTGAGCAGGGCGCTGATCTCCTGGCTGGCCGCGCCCGCCTCGGTCAGGTGCCGCAGGTTCTCCGGCACGGTCTCGCCGCGGTGCTCGACGGCCTGGGTGAACAGGCGCCCGGCGCGGTAGGACGAGCGCACCAGCGGCCCGGCCATGACCCCGGCGAAGCCGATGGCCTCGGCGGCCTGCTTGTGCTCGAGGAACTCCTCCGGCTTGACCCACCGGTCGATCGGGTGGTGGCGCAGGCTCGGGCGCAGGTACTGGGTGATGGTGATGATGTCGCAGCCCGCGTCGTGCAGGTCCCGCAGCGCCCCGGTGACCTCGTCCGGGGTCTCGCCCATGCCCAGGATCAGGTTCGACTTGGTGACCAGGCCGGACTCGCGGGCCTCGGTGATGACCCGCAGCGACCGCTCGTAGCGGAACGCCGGGCGGATGCGCTTGAAGATGCGCGGCACGGTCTCCAGGTTGTGCGCGAGCACCTGCGGCCGGGAGCCGAACACCTCGGCGAGCTGGTCGGGCTCGGCGTTGAAGTCCGGGATCAGCAGCTCGACGCCGGTGCCGGGGTTGAGCGCGTGGATCTGGCGGACGGTCTCGGCGTAGAGCCAGGCGCCGCCGTCGGCGAGGTCGTCGCGGGCGACGCCGGTGATGGTGGAGTAGCGCAGGCCCATCGCCTGCACCGACTCGGCGACCCGGCGCGGCTCGTCGCGGTCGAGGTCGCTGGGGCGGCCGGTGTCGATCTGGCAGAAGTCGCAGCGCCGGGTGCACTGCTCGCCGCCGATGAGGAAGGTCGCCTCGCGGTCCTCCCAACACTCGAAGATGTTGGGGCAGCCCGCCTCCTCGCACACCGTGTGCAGGCCCTCGCGCTTGACCAGGCCCTTGAGCTCGCGGTACTCGGGGCCCATCTTCGCGCGGGTCTTGATCCAGGAGGGCTTCTTCTCGATCGGCGTCTGGCTGTTGCGCACTTCCAGGCGCAACATCTTCCGACCCTCGGGCGCTACCGTCACGTCTTCCAGGCTACGCCTCCCCGCGGGGTGGTGCGTTCAGGCGGGGTCCGGAGAAACGCCGGTCAACTCGGCGGTGCGCGCCCACAATGTCCGGGCGATGTCCGGATTGGCCGCGAGAGCGCGGGGCTCGACCCGTCCCGGTGCGCCGTAGAACTGCATCGGCCCGGTGGGTCCGAAGTACTCGCCGCCGCGCACGCCCGCCGCCGTGGCCGCCATGAGCTGCGGCAGCGTCCCACGCTCGAGCGACTGGGTGATCAGCTTGTTGCCCAGCCTGGTCGCGGCCAGGACCGCCTGGCCCACCGCGCCGCGGCCCACCCGCGCCCGGACCGCGGCCACGGCCAGGTCGGTGTCGGTCATCCCGGGGTGGGCGGCGACGCTGAGCACGGGCGAGCCCGTCGCGGCCAGCCTGCGGTGCAGCTCGAACGCGAACAGCAGGTTGGCCATCTTCGACGCCGCGTAGGCCGC
This sequence comes from Actinokineospora pegani, assembly GCF_009745975.1. Taxonomy (GTDB): domain Bacteria; phylum Actinomycetota; class Actinomycetes; order Mycobacteriales; family Pseudonocardiaceae; genus Actinokineospora; species Actinokineospora pegani. The sequence goes on from NZ_WHOL01000095.1 coordinate 3,208, forward strand.
GCCCGCCTGGTACGGGCGGCGCTCCCAGTTCAGGTCGTCGAGGTCGAAGCCGCGGTTCTTGTGCGCCAGGCTGGACACGGTCACCACCCGGTCGCGCACGGCGGGCAGCAGCAGCCAGGTCAGCGCGGCGTGCCCGAGGTGGTTGGTGCCGAGTTGCAGCTCGAAGCCGTCGGCGGTGCTGCCGCGCGGCGGTCCCATCAGGCCCGCGTTGTTGACCAGCAGGTCCAGGTGGTCGCCGGTGCGCTCCCGCACCTCGGCCGCGGCGGCGCGGACCGAGGCCAGGTCGGCCAGGTCGAGGGGCACGAGTTCCGCGTCGCCCTCGATGGTGGCCAGGGCCGCCGCGCCGCGCTCGGGGGAGCGGACCCCCAGCAGCACCTTGGCGCCCTTGGCGGCCAGCACCTGGGCCGTGCGCAGCCCGAGGCCGGAATTGGCCCCGGTGACCAGGGCGGTGTGCCCGCCCTGGTCGGGGATGTCGTCCTCGGACCAGCTCACCCGGGCGTCCTCTCCTCGGCTCCTGCGAGAAGGGTAGGCAGCCCGGGGCTCAGGCGCTGGCGACGAGCCTGCGCAGCAGGCTCACCGGCGACCGGCGGGGGCGGGTGTCCTCGACGGGCTCGGCGGCCCGCTCGGGCGTGCTGCGCAGCAGCGCGAGGTAGGCGGCGCCGATGCGGGCGGCCTCGGCGGCGGACTCGTGCTCGTCGGCCAGGCCCGCGGCCCGGGCCAGCAGCCGCTGCTCGGCCTCGCGGACCGGGCGCAGCGCCTCGCTGTCGTGCGCGGCCAGCAGCCGGGCCAGTACCGGCGCGGCGTCGGCGGCGGCCTGCCAGGCCGAGGAGACGGCCTCGACGCGGTCGACGCGCGGATCGCGGTCGGCCTCGGCCACCGCGGTCTCCACGTGCCCGACCAGGCGGCGCGTCCAGACGTGGTGCAGGGCCAGCAGCAGCTCGTCGGTGCTGGTGAACTCCCGGGCCGCCAGCGGCACCTCGGCCAGCACCAGCGGGCGCGCCGGGTCGTGCCTGGCGTGGGTCAGGACGGCTTCCATCGCCGCCTGCCTTCTGTAGTGGTCTTGCCAGCTCATGGTGTTGGGCTCCCCTCCCGTGACCTGCGCCATACCGTGGGTTTGCGGCATACCGCCGGTATGGAGCACAATCTATCACGAGGCGTACCCCCGGTTCGGCCCGAAAATCTGAAGTACGGTGTGGCGATGACGACAGCGCGGTCAGAGCAGTCCCGGCGCGTGGACTACAGCGAGTCGACCAGGAACGCCCTGGTCGACTCGGCCGTGACCCTGTTCACCGACAACGGCTACGCGGCCACCTCGCTGGACGCGGTCGCCCGCGGCGCCCGGGTCACCAAGGGCGCGCTGTACCACCACTTCTCCGGCAAGCAGGCGCTGTTCGAGGCCGCGTTCGACGCGGTCGAGTCGGCCGTGTCGGCCCGCCTCGTGCAGGTCGTCACCGGCCCCGGCGGCGCGTGGGAGCGGGCGATGGAGGGCGTGCGCGGCTACGTCAACGTCTGCCTCGAACCCTCCTACCAGCGCATCGTCATCCACGAGGGTCCGGTCGTGATGGGCTGGGACCGCTGGCGCGAGGCCGAGGACCGGTTCAGCTTCGGCCTGGTCCGCGCCACCCTGGAGGCGCTCATCGAGGCGGGCGAGATCGAGGCGCTGCCGGTGGAGACCACCGCCAGGGTGCTCTTCGGCGCGCTGTCCACCGGGGCCACGATCATCGCGGGCGCCCCGGACCCGGAGCGGGCGGGCGCGGAGGTGCTGCTGACGATCGAGCGGGTGCTCGTGGGCATGCGGGCGGCCGGCCCGCGCTGAGCCCGCCAGGGCGACCAGGCTTCGGCCGCGCGGCACGCGCCTGGGACGATGTGCCGTCACCACCCGGCCGCGTCGCCGGGAAGACCCCCGGGAGGCCGTTGATGGAGTCGACCGCGCCCGTCGTGCGCGATCCCGCACCGGACCGGCCCGCCGCGTCCGACCCGACGACCGCGATCATCCTCAAACTGCGCGGCAGCCAGAACCTCGGCCAGGCCACGCTCGCCGCCCTGGTCGCCTTCGTGCTCACCAGCGCGGGCCTGGCCGCGACCCTGGGCATGAGCCACTTCTTCTACGGCCACCTCGTCGCGGCCGTGCTCGTCTTCGCCGCTGTGGGCGTGAAGTACCACCTGTGGGGCCGGTGGCTGCGCGCCCGGCGCGGGCCCGCGCTGGTGGCCGCCCGCCCCTGGCGGTCGTTGCCCGCTCGGGTGCTGCGCGCCCGTTCCCGGCACTGGGCCTCGGTGGTCGAGGTGACCGAGGACGGGGTGGCCACCGCCGTGCGCGTCACGGCGCTCACCCGGGCGCACCAGGCCGTCATCGCCCGCACCGGCCGGGTTTGGGTGGTGGGGCCGGACAAGGCGGGGTGGGCGGCGGTGCGCGTCGACGGGGCGCACGAGGCGCTGCCCGCTCGTGCCCTCAACCGCGTGCCCGCCTCCGCTTCCGCGGACGCGGGCGGTGGGGGCGATGTCGCGCTGGCCACCGCTCGCGACCAGCGTGCTGACGTGCTGTTCGCGGTGGCCCTGGTGCTCGCCGGGTACGTGTTCGTGGTGCTGGCGATGTTCACTCTCGACGGGCAGGTCGGCAAGGCGATGCTGGCGGCGGTGGGCGGGCTGACCGGCGTCGTGCTGTGCCTCGCGCCGGTCCTCTGGCACACCCGGCGCAACGTGCGGCTGCCCCAGTTGGTGGCCGGTGCCGAGTGGACTCGGGTCGAGGTCGGGCTGGCGCCGTGGAAGGCGCGCGCGGACGGCACCGCGAGGGTCGTCGCCACCGTGCGGTTGGCTGGTGGCGGGACTCGGACGTTGCGGCTGGCGTCGGCGTCCGTGGAGTTGTTGGGGACGATCTGGGACACGGGGGAGGCTTGGTTGAGTGCTGAGCCTGTGCCGGGTGTTCTCCTGGCGGTGGGGCATCCCGGCTACCCGCCGGTGTCTGTTGCCCGGGTGTGCGAATAGAACTGTGCGGGTTGCCCCGGGGACGTTCTGGGGGGCTTTGCGGGTGGGGGCTTAGCTGAGGGCGAAGGTCACGCCGGGGAGGGCGGGGGTGCGGTCCAGCCAGTGGTCTTGGACCGGGAGGGTGCCTTCCAGGGCGGCCAGGACGGCCTCCTGGGCGATCGGCAGCACCTCCGAGACCGGTACTGGGCGGCCCAGTTCCCGCGACAGCGAGGTCACCCCGGCGTCGCGGATGCCACACGGGACGATCCGGTCGAAAGGGGACAGGTCGCAGTCGCAGTTGAGTTGGAAGCCGTGCATGGTCACGCCGCGCTGGACGCGGATGCCCACGGCGGAGATCTTGCGCTCGGGCTGGTCGGCGGTGGCGGGCAGCCAGACCCCGCTGCGACCCTCCACGCGGCCGGTCACCAGGCCGAAGCGCGCGCAGACGGCGATCATCGCCTCCTCGACGCGGCGCACGTAGCGGACCACGTCCACCGGGTCGGTCAGCTTGACGATCGGGTAGCCGACCAGTTGGCCGGGGCCGTGCCAGGTCAGCTTGCCGCCGCGGTCGACGTCGACGACGGGGGTGCCGTCGTCGGGGTGCTCGTCGGGGGCGGTGCGCTTGCCCGCGGTGTACACCGGCTCGTGCTCGAGCAGCAGCAGCACGTCGGGTCCGGCGTCGTCGGCGCGCTCGGTCGCCAGCCGCCGCTGCGACTCCCAGGTGGCCAGGTACTCGACCGTCCCGATCGGACGGACATCCACCGGGTCGGCACTCGCCCGGCACGAGGATTCGGCAGCGCTCACACGACGACCCTACGCCTCCGCCGCGCCCGCGCGCTCTTCCCGAGGGACGCTCCCGGGCGGCAGCAGCCCCAGCGCCGCTGACGCGACCAACCCCACCCCCGCCACGCCCACGGCCGCGCCGATCGTGTCGCTGAGCCAGTGCACGTCCATCAGCATCCGGCACAGCGCCGCCGCCACCACCGCCGCCGCGCCCCAGGCGCGGCACGCGCGCAGGCGCGAGCGGGCCAACCAGGCGCACAGGACCGCGGCGGTGAACGCCACCGCCGCCACCGACACCACGTGCCCGCTGGGGTAGCTGAACTCCGGGTACGCGCGCGGACGGTCCCTGGCGAACAGCGGTTTGACGAACGAGACCAACCTGCACAGGACCAGCACCACCAGCGACTTCACCAGCAGCACCGACAGCCCCGGTTCGGACTGTCGGACCACCACCGCCCACACCAGCCCCACGACGCCCGCGGTGATCGGCAGCACCGGTCCCAGCACGTCGCTGACCACCTGGGCCACCGCACCCACCGGGCCCGCGTGGTCGGCCCCGAGGACGTCGGCGACCGCCACGTCGAACCCCGGCGCGGGACCGGAGAACAGCACACCCAGCACGACGAAGACCGCGATGAGGCCGAACCCGGCGACGAGCGGTCTGATCACCGCTGCTCGACGGCTGTGATGGCGTCGTCGATCGTCTCGAAGCGGAACGGGAACCCGTTGTCCTGCAACACCTTCGGCACCAGGTGCTGGCTGCGCAGGATCTCGTCGGCGAAGTCGCCCAGCGCCACCCGCAGCGCGGCCTTGGGCACCCGGAACGGGGCGGGCCGGTGCTTGGCCCGGCCGAACGCCCGGGTGAACTCGGCGTTGGTGGCGGGCGTGGGCCCGGCCAGGTTCACCGGCCCGGCGATGTCCTGGCGCACCAGGAACGCCAGCGCGTCGACCTCGTCGTCGAGGTGGATCCACGGCATGTACTGGCTGCCGTCGCCGAGCTTGCCGCCCAGGCCCAGCGCGAACAGCGGGCGCAGCGGGCCGAGCAGGCCGCCGCTGGGCGCGATGACCTGGGCGGTGCGCGCCAGCACGACCCGGGCCCCGGCGCGGCGGGCGGTCTCGGTGGCCGCCTCCCAGCGCACGCACAACTCCGCCAGGAACCCCCGGCCCGCCGGTTCGGCCTCGTCGGCCGGTCCGGCCGGGATGGTCCCGTAGTAGCCGACCGCGGAGCCGTTGACGAGCACGGGCACCCCGGACTCGGCGACGGCGGCGGCGATCACCTCGGTCGGCTCGACCCGGCTGTCGAGCAGGACCTGCTTGCGGGCCTGGCTCCAGCGGCGGTCGGCGACCCCGGCGCCGCACAGGTTCACCACGGCGTCGACCCCGTCGAACGTGCCCTCCTCCACCGCGCCCGCGGGCGGGTCCCACTGGCGTTCGTCGGGTGCCTGGGGTTCGCGGCGGACCAGCCGCAGCACCTCGTCACCCTCGTGCCGGAGCTTGGCCACCAGAGCGGTCCCGATGAGGCCGGACGAGCCGGCGACCACTACGCGCATGGACTGATCGTCCCCAAGATCCGGTCCGCGCGCACGCTCGGGTGACTGCGGTTACCCATGGAACGCCGCTGGGGGTCGCCCGGTTCGGACGGCCCCCAGCGGGAGTGCTTCTCCAGGGCGGTTGCTCCTCCGCGCCCACCCAACCCCCACCGGCGGCCGCTCGGGGAACGGTGCCGGGCGGGCGGGTGCTGGGAGGGAGTGCTACAGCCCCAGGTCGCCCTCGAAAGCGCCCTCTTCCAGGCGGTGCTTGACCGTGGAGAGGAACCGGCCCGCGTCCGCGCCGTCGATGAGGCGGTGGTCGTAGGTCAGCGCCAGGTACACCATCGAGCGGATCGCGATGGTGTCGTCGCCGCTCTCGTCGACGACGACGACCGGGCGCTTGACGACCAGGCCGACACCCAGGATCGCCACCTGCGGGAGCTGGATGATCGGGGTGTCCCACAGCGCGCCCTGCGACCCGAGGTTGGTCAGGTTGAACGTCGCGCCGAACAGCTCGTCCGGGGTGACCTTGTTCGACCTGGTGCGCTCGGCCAGGTCGGTGATGCGGTTGGCCAGGCCCGCCAGGCTCAGGTCGCCCGCGTCCCGGATGGCCGGGGTGAGCAGGCCGCGCTCGGTGTCCACCGCGATGCCCAGGTGCTCGACGCCGTGGTAGGTGACCTCCTTGGCGTCCAGGTCGATCGAGGCGTTGAGCTTGGGGTGCTGCTTGAGCGCCTCGACGGTGGCCTTGGCGAAGAACGGCAGGAACGTCAGCTTGACGCCCTCGGCCGCCTCGAACCCGGCCTTGGCCCGCGTGCGCAGCTTGGCGATCTTGGTGACGTCCACCTCGACCACCTGGGTGAGCTGCGCGGCGGTCTGCAGCGACTCGACCATGCGCTTGGAGACGGTCTGGCGCAGGCGGGTCAGCTTCTGCGTGGTGCCGCGCAGCGAGGTGTCGGCCTGCACCGGCTTGCTGGGCGCGGCCGGGGTCGAGGCGGTCGCCGCGGCGGCGGTCAGATCGGACTTGGTCTCCGCGGGCTTCTTGGCGGCCTCGGCGGCGGCCAGGACGTCCTGCTTGCGGATGCGGCCACCCACGCCGGAGCCCTTGACCGAGGACAGGTCGACGCCGTGCTGGTTGGCCAGCTTGCGCACCAGCGGGGTCACGTACGCGCCGGAGCCGTTGGACTCCTGCGCCGCCGGGGCGGGCTCGGGCTCGGCCTCGGGCTTGGGTTCGGGCTTGGGTTCGGGCTTTGCCTCGGCCTTGGGGGCCTCCTGCTTCGGCTCGGGCTTCGGCTCAGGCTTGGGCTCCGCCTTGGGGGCGTCCTGCTTGGGCTCCGGCTCGGCCTTGGGCGCGGGGGCCGCGTCCTTGTCCCCGATCACGGCGAGCTGGCCGCCGACCTCGACGGTGGCGTCCTCCTCGGCGGAGATCTCCAGCAGCGTGCCCGCGACCGGCGAGGGGATCTCGGTGTCGACCTTGTCGGTGGAGACCTCCAGCAGCGCCTCGTCGACCTCGACCGAGTCGCCCACGGCCTTGAGCCAGCGGGTGACGGTGCCCTCGGTGACCGACTCGCCCAGCGCGGGCATGGTCACCGGGGTGCCCTCGGCGGACCCACCGCCGGCGGAGGGAGAGGGCTTGGCCTCCTGCTCGGGCTCCGGCTCCGGGGCGGCCTCCTGCGCGGTCTCGGCGGGGAGCTGCTCCTCGGGCTCAGCCTGGTCCGAGCCCGACGACGAGCCGGAGTCCGAGGACCCGTCCCCGTCCCCGATCTCGGCCAGGACGGCGCCCACCTCGACGGTGTCGTCCTCCTGGGCGTGGATCTTCTGCAGCACGCCTGCCGCGGGGGAGGGGATCTCGGTGTCGACCTTGTCGGTGGAGACCTCGAGCAACGGCTCGTCGACCTCGACGGTGTCACCCTCCTGCTTGAGCCAGCGGGTGATGGTTCCCTCGGTGACGCTCTCACCGAGCGCCGGCATCTCAACGGAGAACGCCATGATTCTGTGGACTCCTCGTGCTGTGTTGCGTGGCTGACGGGTGTGGGCTGAGCCTTCCGGTCAGCCGTGCACGTGCAGAGGCTTACCCGCTAGGGCGAGGAAAGCCTCACCCAGCGCCTCGGTCTGTGTGGGGTGGGCGTGGATGAGCGGGGCGACGTCCTCCGGGTAGGCCTCCCAGCTGTAGATGAGCTGCGCCTCGCCGATCAGCTCGCCGACGCGCTCACCGACCAGGGTGATGCCGACGACCGGGCCGTCGGGGGCCCGCACCAGCTTGACCCCGCCCTGGGTCTTGAGGATCTGGCTCTTGCCGTTGCCCGACAGCGCGTAGACCAGGGTCTCGGCCGAGCCGTACTTCTCCCTGGCCTGCGCCTCGGTCAGGCCGACGGAGGCGACCTCGGGCTTGCAGTAGGTGACCTTCGGGATGCCCGCCTCGTCGATGACCTTGGGCTCCAGGCCCGCGATGTCCTCGGCGACGAAGATGCCCTGCTGGAAGCCGCGGTGCGCGAGCTGGAGACCGGGGACCAGGTCGCCGACGGCGTAGACGCCGGGCAGGTTCGTGCGCAGGCGCTCGTCGGTCAGGACGAAGCCGCGCTCGGTGTTCACCCCCGCCTCCTCGTAGCCGTGGCCCGCGGAGTTGGGGCCGCGGCCGACGGCGACGAGCAGCAGGTCGGCCTCGAGGCTCTCACCGGACTCCAGGGAGACGGTGACGCCGGAGTCGCCCTGCTCGGCCCCGGTGAACCGGACCCCGGTCTTGAACTTGATCCCGCGCTTGCGGAAGGCGCGCTCGAGCTGCTTGGACGCCCACTCGTCCTCGAGCGGCACCAGGCGGGGCAGCGCCTCCACGATCGTGACCTCGGCGCCGAAGGAGCGCCACACGCTGGCGAACTCCACCCCGATCACGCCGCCGCCGAGCACCACGACCCGCTCCGGCACGTGGTCGAGGTTCAGCGCCTGGTCGGAGGTGATGATCCGGCCGCCGATCTCCAGGCCGGGCAGCGTGCGCGCGTACGAGCCGGTGGCCAGCACGACGTTCTTGCCGGTGTAGGTCCGGCCGTCCACCTCGACCTTGTCGGGCCCGACGAACGTGCCCGCGCCTTCGACCACGGTCACCTTGTTGGCCTTGAACAACCCCTGCAGGCCCTTGTGCAGGCCCGCGACGATCGAGTCCTTGTAGGAGTTCACGCCGTTCATGTCGATGCCCTCGAGGGAGGACTTCACCCCGAACTGGTCGCCCTCGCGGGCGTTGTCCGCGACCTCGGCGGCGTGCAGCAGCGCCTTGGTCGGGATGCAGCCGCGGTGCAGGCAGGTGCCGCCGACCTTGTCCTTCTCCACCAGCACCACGGACAGCCCGAGCTGGGCGGCGCGGAAGGCGCAGGCGTAACCACCGGAGCCGCCACCCAGGATCACCAGGTCAGCGGAGGTGTCAGTCACGGGATCTCCTCGACGTGTGACAGCGTTGGAACAGCACGGGCCCGATCGGCCCGGCGGCGCGGTCACTCGAACGGCCGCGGCCACCACACGCCATCTTGTCACTTCGTGAGGCAGGCTTGCGAGGCGGTCGGCGTGTCCGTTCCGTCCCATCCGGGGTTACCCGCGAGTACCCTGGGCAGCTCGGTGGCGCGGCGCCCGAGGGGGCCCGCGGGAGGAGGATGACGTGGGGCTCTTCGACTCGCTGCGGCGCAAGCGCAAAGCACCCGGCACGCTGCGCGGCGCCAGCAAACAGGACACCTCGCACCTCGACGAGTGGGCCAACGCCAGGCACGGCGTGGAGGCCTACGTCGAGCCCAAGACCACCGTGACGGACACGACGGTGGTGCTCGTCGCACACGACGGCGAGTGGACCCGCCGCCGCATCGCCGACCTCGACGCCGCCTTCGCCTTCGGCCGCAAGCGCGGCATCCCGGTGTACGAGGTCAACCGGGTCGGCCTGCCGCAGCGCATGCGCGACCACATCGCCCGGCAGAAGATCCAGGAGAAGCGCGACCGCGGTCTGTGAGCGGGTCCCCGGCCTGGACCGGCCACGCGCTGCGGCCCGTCTGACACCTGTGCCCGGATCGGGGGGAGGCGCTGTGGCGCCGGCGCCTGCCGTGATCGACTTCGGGGCCTCGCGCACCGTCGCCGTGGTCGGCGCGACCGCGGCCACCGCGCGGGTGGTCCCCTTCGACGACGCGCCCTGACTGCCCTCGGTGGGACGCTCGTGGTGCGGTTGGGCGCGGCCGACCCCGCCCGGCGAGGCGGCGGACCGAAGGGCCCGCCGCCGCGCCGGAAAGCGCTTGCGGGTCAGCCGTTCTCGGCGATGTCGGCCAGCACCGCGGCGATCGTGCGCACCGGCACGCCGGTGCCGCCCTTGGGGGTGTAGCCCCACGCGCTGCCACCGTTGTAGGCCGGGCCCGCGATGTCGACGTGCGCCCACGCCACGCCCTCGGCCACGAACTCGCGCAGGAACAGGCCCGCCGCGAGCATGCCGCCCCAGCGGTGCCCGGTGACGTTGGCCAGGTCGGCCAGCCGCGAGTCCAGGTCGCCGCGCAGCTCCTCGGGCAGCGGCATCGCCCAGCCGCCCTCGCCGGTGGCGCGGGCGGTCTCGGCCACCCGGTCGCGGAACTCGTCGGAGCCCATCACCCCGGAGGTGCGGGTGCCCAGCGCCACCACCTGGGCGCCGGTCAGGGTGGCCGCCTCGATCAGGTAGTCCGGGCCGTCCTCGCAGGCGCGCACGATCGCGTCGGCCAGGACCAGGCGGCCCTCGGCGTCGGTGTTGAGCACCTCGACGGTCTTGCCGCCGTACATGGTCAGCACGTCGCCGGGCCGGTACGCCGCGCCGGAGGGCATGTTCTCGGCCATCGGCACGGTCGCGACGACCTCGAGCGGGAACTTGAGCTTGGCCGCGAGCACCACCGAGGCCACGACCGCGGCCGCGCCGGACATGTCGGAGGTCATCTGGTCCATGCCCGCGGCGGGCTTGATGGAGATGCCGCCGGTGTCGAAGGTGATGCCCTTGCCGACCAGCGCGACCTTCTTGCGCGCCTTCGGGCCCTTGTAGGACAGGCGCACCAGCCGCGGCTGGCGGGTGGAGCCGACGCCGACGCCGAGGATGCCGCCGAAGCCGCCCTTCTTGAGCGCCTTCTCGTCGAGCACCTCGACGGTCAGGCCCGCCTCCTTGGCCAGCGCGACCGCGCGCTCGGCGAACGAGGCCGGGTACAGGTCGTTGGGCGGGGTGTTGATGAAGTCGCGGGCGGTGTTGACCGCCTCGGCGATCGCGGTCGCGGCCTTGACCGTGGCCCGGTGGTCCTTGGCCGTGCCCGCCGCCGGGGCGACCAGGTCGACCTTGGCCAGCTCCCGGTCGGTGGCCGAGGACTTGTAGGCGGTGAAGGTGTAGGAGCCCAGGATCGTGCCCTCGGCGGCGGCCTGCAGGTCCAGCGCCGACAGCGCCGTCGCCGCGCGCTTGCTCGACCCGATCGCCCGCGCCGCCGCGCCGGAGGCCCGGCGCACCTGCTCGGCGGTGATCCCGCCGTCGGCCTTGCCCAGACCCACCGCCACCACGACGCTCGCGGGCACCTTGCCCAGCGACGGCAGCTTGACGACCTCGTCGGCCTTGCCGGTGGCGCCCAGCGCGGCCAGCACCTCGACCAGCGTCCCGCCGAAGGCCTCGGCCACGCCCTCGGCCCCGGGGACCAGGCCGGGCCCGCCGTCACCGGTCTGGACGGTGCCGATGACGATGGCGTCGACGGCGGCCTCGGCGATCGGCGCTGCGGCCAAGGCCAGCTTGGGGGCGGTCACAGGGGCACTCCTCGGGGTTTGGGTGGAAGGTCGGCCCGCGGGCCAGCCCGGCTGGGTCCGGCGCGGGCCTCGTGGGTCTCGCGCAGGGTGTTGACGCATGCTAACGACCACCCATCAGTGTTCAACCGGTGGCCGGATGGTGCGGCGGCCGACAATCTGGCACGGTCGTGTCTGTGACAGCGGTCGAACTCGCGCCTGCGGCCACCCGCAACGGGGTGCTCCCGGCGTTCACGGGCGCGCTCGCGGTGGGCGCGCTGGTCGTGGGCCCCGCCGCCGCGGCGGCGGGCTGGTGGTCGCTCGCGGCCCTGGGACTGGCGGGCCTGGTCGCCGGGCTGACCGCCGTCTCGAGGGTCGACCTGCTCGCCCAATCCCCCTCCGGCGACCCGCACGCGCTGGTCCGCGAGCGGTTCGGCCCGATGCCCGCCCGCCTGTCCGGCGTGCTCTCGCTCGCCGGGCGGCTCGCCGCCGCGGCCGCGGTGGCCCTCGCCGCGGGCGCGTACCTCACCCCGACCGCGCCCGCCGTCACGGCGGTCGTGCTCGTCGTCGGCGCCACGGCGCTGGTGGTCGCCCGCGTGGCGCTGCCCCCCGCCGCGGGCCGCGCGCTCTGCGCTGTGGCCATCGTCACGCTCCTGGTGTTCGTGGCCGCCACCCTCGCCATCCCGCCCGCCGACGCGCTCCCGGTCCTCGCCGCCGTGCCCGGGTCCGACGACCCGACCGGGGTACTCATCGCCGCCGGGCTGTTCTCGGTCGGGTTCGCCGGGACGGCCGGACCCACACCCGCCAGCGCACGCGCGGGCCTGGCCTGCGTCGGCGCGGTGATGCTCGGCGTGCTCGCCGTCGGCTTCGGCGTGCTGCACCAGCTCGGCGGGCCGCGCGCGGCGCTGTCGCCCACCCCGCTGCTCGACGCGCTGACCGCCGCCGACGGGGCGGCGATCGCACCGCTGGTGGTCCTGGGCGTGGCCGCGGGCGGGTTCCTGGCCGTGCGAGCGCTGCTGACCGGCGCCGCGGGCGCGGCGCGGGAGCTGGCCGAGCACGGCGAGACCCCGACCTGGCGGCACACCCCGCTGGCGCTGGGCGTCGTCGCGGCGGGCCTGCCCCTCGTGCTCGGGTCCACGCTGCTGTTCGAGATCGCGGCCTGCCTGCTGCTGGGGCACACCGCGTTCGCCAACTCCGCCGCCCGCTCGATGCCGCGGGCCGACCGCACCGGCTGGGTGCGCACCGGCTGCTGCGGGCTGGTGCTCTCGGTCATCGTGGGCGCCAACACCTCCATCGTCGGCGTGGCCGTCGCCGCCGCGACAGCCGCGCTCGGCGGTCTCGGCCTCACGGCCTGGCGGCGGCGTTCGGTCACCTGACCGACGCACCGGGTGGTGCGACGACCGAATGCCGGGACACCGATTCTCGCCGCGCCGACCACCGGATACGGTGCTCGGCATGACGTCGACGCTGTCGTTCCAGACCACCCCGACCCGCACGCCGGCGACCCCGGAGCGGGTCGCGGAGGTACTCGCCGACCCCGGCTTCGGGCGGTACTTCACCGACCACATGGTGACTGTCCGCCACACCCGCGACCAGGGCTGGCACGACGCCCGCGTCGAGGCCTACCACCCGCTCACCCTCGACCCCTCCGCGATGGTCCTGCACTACGGGCAGGCGATCTTCGAGGGCCTCAAGGCCTACCAGCGCCCGGACGGCACGGTGGCCGCCTTCCGCCCCGAGGCCAACGCCGCCCGCTTCCGCTCCTCGGCCCGCCGGATGGCGATGCCCGAGCTGCCCGACGAGGTGTTCCTGGCGGCGGTGCGCGAGCTGGTCGACATCGACCGCCGCTGGGTGCCCGCCCACCCCGAGGAGTCGCTCTACCTGCGCCCCTTCATGATCTCCACCGAGGCGGGCCTGGGCGTCCGCCCGGCCGCGGAGTACCTCTTCGCGATCATCGCCTCCCCCGCGGGCGCCTACTTCCGCGGCGGCGTGAAGCCCGTGACGGTGTGGCTGTCCACCGAGTACGTGCGCGCGGCCCCCGGCGGCACCGGCGCGGCCAAGTTCGCGGGCAACTACGCCGCCTCCCTGGTCGCCCAGGCCCAGGCCGCCGACCAGGGCTGCGACCAGGTGGTGTGGCTCGACGCCGTCGAACGCCGCTGGGTCGAGGAGATGGGCGGCATGAACCTCTTCTTCATCCTGGGCGACAAGGTCGTCACCCCGCGGCTCTCGGGTTCGCTGCTGCCCGGCATCACCCGCGACTCGCTGCTCTCGCTCGCCGCGGACCTGGGCCACGAGATCGAGGAACGCCCCATCTCCACCGACGAGTGGGAGAAGAAGGCCGCCTCCGGCGAACTCACCGAGGTCTTCGCCTGCGGCACCGCCGCCGTCATCACCCCCGTCGGCCACGTCAAGCACGCCACCGGCTCGTTCTCCATCGCGGGCGGCGAACCCGGCCCGGTGACCACCAAGCTCCGCGAGACCCTCACCGGCCTCCAGTACGGCACCGTCCCCGACCCCCAGGGCTGGATGACCACCCTCGTCTGAGACCCACCCCCTTCGCCCCCACCAGCCCCGGCCGGTGGGGGCGAAGCCCTGCCCAGCCCGCCCAAGCCCCCAGGTGACCAGCCCACAACAAGCCGCGCCGCCCCACAGACCAACCCCGCCACACCCACCCGACACCAAAGCCCACCCCACTCGGCACCGAACCCCGCCCCGAGCCCGCCACACCAACCCCGCCCCGAGCTCCCCCCGCTGCGCGCGGGAAAGCCCGCCCCACCTCGCGCGATACCAAGCCCCACCACACCTCTGGGCAATGCCGCTTACTTAGCCCAGCGTGTGGGCTGTGGGGGTCGTGCGTGGTGATGGTGGCCGCGGAGATCGGGGCGTGGAAGCGTTCCGAACGCGAGGACACCGCACGACCGTGCCTGTCGATCACACCCTGGTTCGGGTCCTCCGAGCAGGGGCGGCAGAACCGAGCCCATCCAGTCGCCTCACCCACCAACCCCGTGCGCGAGG
>NZ_WHOL01000096.1:0-34850 GCF_009745975.1 Actinokineospora pegani
CGCCACTGCTCTTCCCGGACTCGCCGCCCCGTCCGGGTGGAACCCGTCCGCCACACCACCCGGTGGTGGCCACCCGGCCAGGGACTCGTGTGATCGGCCCGCGCTCTGCCACGCTCATCCGGACGCTGCCGCCCGGACCGGGGCTCCGAACCCCCGGTCCGGTCCGCTCGTCGCAGGCACCGCGCCGCTGGGCCCGCGGATCAGCCTGATCGGCTCGGTGTCCTGGATCGGCGGCTGACCGCCGCCGCCTGCCCCCGGGCACCCGAACCCCGGGGGCAGGCTCCCCACCGGCGGACCGGCCCCCGCTGCCCTTCGATCCCGGCCTAGGCCGCTTCCCGCTCCCCCGGGGAGGCGCCCCCACGCGCACGCCGACCGCCGATGGGCACCACCGACCCAGCGCGCCGCGCCCGGCCCGCGCGCCGCGCACCAGGTCCGCGCCCACCCCCCACCAGCGCGGACCAGAGGCTCACCACCCCCGACCACCACAACCGCGGGACGGCCGCCCCCAGTCGTCCCAGCCCCCGGGGTCCCCCGACCCGGGGAAGCCCGCCACCGGCGGTCCTCCCCCGCGCGCGCCCCGTCGCGACCCCCACCGCGACGCGACGCCCCCACCCGGGCGCCACCCTCCCCACCCACGCCGCGACGCCGTCCACCGGCAGCGGCCGCGGGGCCCGACCGGCCCCACCCACCCAGGTGGCGTCCGCGAGCGCCGCCGCGACCCGGTCGGGATCGCGGCGCACGGGCGCCGGACTCCACGGCGACGACGACAGCGCGGACGGCCGCGACCCCGGCGCGGCGGGCGGCCGGATCGCCGCCAGCGTCGTGGTGTGCCGCCTCGCCATGCTCTCCGTCCCATTCGGTCCGCTCGGTCTTGGGCAGCCCCGACCCGGGCGAATGCGGCTGCGCGGCCATCTTTTCCACCCTTGTCCGGATGGGTGAAATCGCTGGCGTGCGCTCGGCCGGAACTCCGGTCGGGGACTATCCCGATGGAACGGTAGTACACCAGGATACGAATCAGTACATCGATCCCAATTTAGATTATTCCACTATGCACAATGGGTCGTCCGCGTGCGGAATGGTATCCGCGACGGGCGTGGACGGGGGCGGTCGAGCTGACTCCAGCCACCAAGGGATGATCGGGCGATCGGGTAACGATCGTCACTCTCAGCACGTTCCACATCACCCAGTGTTGCTTCCTGATTATTCCACTGGCAGGATTAATCCCGTAGACGGTCACTCACAAGAGCGGAGACAGCACCATGGGGCACAGCGGCGGCACCGACGACGGCGAACCCCCGACCTGGCGCCGGTCGAGCCGGTGCGAGCCGTCCGGGGATTGCGTCGAGGTGCTGTTCGGTGGGCATTCACGGACGGGGGTGCGCGATTCCAAGAACGCCGGCGCGGCCACCCTTGAGCTTTCCGCGAGCGCGTGGTCACAGTTTGTCGGACGGCTCACCGGGCAATGGTGATCACGTCGCCGAAATCGACCTGCGACGGAGCGTGCGAGCAGATTAATCCGCTCCACCGAATCGTTCCGGTGGCAGCACAGGCGAGTACCGCACCACTACCCAGCGTCATATACCCTGGGGGTGCTTCTGACGCCGGAGCGAGAAGGTGGTCCCTGGGTGCAGGACAACGCCGCCCGCCGCGCACTGGCCCGGCGCATCCACGCCGCGCGGTCGGCCGCCGCCATGACGCAGACCGACCTGGCCGACCACATGGGCTGCACGCAGAGCAAGATCCAGAAGATCGAGGCGGCCAAGGTCGGGGTCAAGGCCGACGAGCTGCGCCGGATGCTGGAGGTCCTCGGCGTCGCCGGGGACCAGGCCCAGGAGATGGTCGCGCTGGCCGAGCGGCTCACCGAGCGGCGGATGCGCACCGGTCTGCAGGAGACCGACGAGTTCGCGCTGCTGACCGACCTGGAGTCCGAGGCCGCCACGATCCGCGGCTGGCACACCGAGCGCATCCCCGGCCCGTTGCAGTCCGAGCGCTACATGCTCAAGCAGTTCCAGTTGGCCTGGCGGCCGGGGGTGGTCGCCCAGACCGAGATCACCGAGCGGTTCCGCCGCCGCAGGGCCCGCACGGAGATCTTCACCGTGGCCGCCCCGCCCGCCTACCGCGCCATCCTCAGCCCGTCCTGCCTGGACCGGCTGCCCGGCGGGCGCACCCGCGACCTGGTGGTCGACCAGGTGGAGCACCTGCTGGCGCTGATCGAGCGGCACGACAACCTGGAACTGCGCGTGCTGCCCTACGAGGCCGCGCTCTCGCACGTGCACTCGGGGTTCACCGTGCTGGACTTCACCGAGGCCGACCGGGACTTCGCCTACATCGAGCTGCCCGGCGACGCCAGGACGATCACCAGCGCGTCCAAGCTCGCGGGCTACCGCGCGGAGTGGGACCGCATCAGCGCCGCCGCACTGGACGTCGAGGCGACCGCGGACTTCCTGCGCAAGATCATCACCGACTGACCCGACCCACGCCGACCACGGGGAGCACGCCATGACAGACGGCAAACCCGACGCCCTGTCCGACCCGATCCCCCCGCAGGGCATCGACCTCGACCGGCCCAGCGTGGCCCGGGTCTACGACTTCTACCTCGGCGGCACGGCGAACTGGGCCATCGACCGCGAGTTCGGCCGCCGGGTGCTCGCCGAGGTCCCGATGCTGCGCGACATCGCCGTGGCCAACCGGCTCTACCTCAACCGGCTGGTGCGCCACCTGACCAGGCTCGGCGTGCGCCAGTTCCTCGACATCGGCGCGGGCGTGCCCACCGCGGGCGCCACCCACCAGGTCGCCGCGGAGATCGTCCCCGACGCCAGGGTGGTCTACGTCGACAACGAGCCGGTGGCCGTGGCGCACGCGGAGGTCCTGCTCGACGAGGAGGGCTCCGCCGACCAGCACGCGGTCATCTACGGCGACCTGCGCAACCCCGACGAGCTGTGGCGCGAGGCGCTGGCCACCGGCATCCTCGACCCGGACGAGCCGGTGGCCCTGCTGCTCATCGCCGTCCTGCACGTCTTCCAGCCCGACCCGGCCACCGGCGAGGACATCGGCGCCCAGTGCGTCGACCGCTACCGCGAACTGCTGCCGCCGGGCAGCTTCCTGGGCATCTCCCACATCACCGACGACGGCGTGCCGCCGGAGATGGAGACCAAGCTGGTCGAGCTCAAGGCGCTCTACGACCGGTCGTCCAGCAGCAACGTGATCTGGCGCTCGCGCGCGGAGATCTCCGCGCTGATGGGCGAGTTCGAGCTGGTCGAGCCGGGCATGGTGTGGACGCCGCAGTGGCACCCGGAGGAGACCGGCCCCACCGCCCAGCAGATCCGCTTCAACCAGCCGAACGAGGCCGTCGTCTGGGCGGGGTTGGGCCGCAAGCCCGGCCGGTGACCGGCCGGGCCCGCGGGCTCACATCAGCGGCGGGACCACCGCGTCGATCAGGTGCGGGCCCGGCTCGGCCAGCGCCCAGGAGAACGCCTCGGCCAGCTCCTCGGCCGTGCCCGCCCGCCGCGCGGGCACGCCCATGCCCTCGGCGAGCTTGACGAAGTCCAGGTCCGGGGTGCCGATGTCGAGCAGCGACCGCGCGACCGGGCCCGCGGTCTCCGCGCCGACCCGGCCCAGCTCCATGCGCAGGATGGCGTAGGCGCGGTTGTTGAGGATGACGGTGGTGACGTCGAGGTTCTCCCGGGCCATCGTCCACAGCGCGGAGATCGTGTACATCGCGCTGCCGTCGGCCTGCAGGGCGATCACCGGCCGGTCCGGGCAGGCCACGGCGGCGCCGGCGGCGACCGGCAGGCCCTGCCCGATCGAGCCGCCGGTCAGGGTCAGCACGTCGTGGCGGGGGGCGCCCGCGGTGGCCGCGGGCAGCAGCACGCCGGAGGTGTTGGCCTCGTCGGAGACGATCGCGCCCTCGGGCAGCAGCGCGCCGATGACCTCGACCCAGTTCTGCGGGGTGAGCGGTCCGGTGGGCAGGGCGGGCCGCGCGGGCTCGGCCAGCACCGGCTCCACCCCGGGGGCGACCTCGTCGGCCAAGCGCTCCAGGGCGTCGACGATGTCGTCCTCGTGGCCTGCCAGGGGGTGCACCGCGCAGCCGTCGGGGGTCAGCGCGGAGGGCTTGCCCGGGTAGGCGAAGAACGACACCGGGGCCCGCGTGCCCGCCAGGACCAGGTGCTTGACGTCGGTGAGCTGCCACTGGGCCTGCTCGGCCAGGTAGCCCAGCCGCTCCACCGCGGGCAGGCCCGCGCCGCGCTCCAACCGGGCGGGGAAGGTCTCCACCAGCAGCTTGACCCCGGTCGCCGCGGCGATGCGCGACGCCGCGCGCAGCCCCCGCTCGCGGGTGGCCGAGCCACCGAGCAGCAGCACGGCCGACTCGCCGCCGCGCAGCACCTCGGCGACCGAGGCGAGGACGGCGTCGGCGACGGTGGCGGGCGCGGGCAGCGGCGCCGGGGGGGCCGCGACCCCACCCTCGCCCCAGGAGACGTCGGCGGGCAGCACCAGGTTGGCGATGCGCCCGGTCGAGGCGGCTGCCACGGCCTCGGCGGCGTCCGCGCCGACCTTGGCCGGGTCGGTGCTGGTGCGCGACCAGCCCTCGGTCCAGCGGGTCAGCGCGTCGATGTCGGACTCCAGCGGCGCGTCGAAGGCCTTGTGCGCCAGCGCGTGGTCGCCGATGACGTTGACGATCGGCGTGCGCGCGCGGCGGGCGTTGTGCAGGTTCGCGCCGCCGTTGGCCAGGCCGGGGCCCAGGTGCAGCAGGGTCGCGGCGGGCCGGTCGGCCATCCTGGCGTAGCCGTCGGCCGCGCCGGTCACCACGCCCTCGAACAGTGCCAGCACGCCGCGCATCCGCGGCACGGTGTCCAGCGCGGCGACGAAGTGCATCTCGGAGGTGCCGGGGTTGGCGAAGCAGACCTCCACCCCGGCGTCGACGAGGGTGCGGATCAGTGACTGTGCGCCGTTCATGGGTTCCTTCGCTCGGGGCGGGGTGTGGGTCAGAGCAGGACGCCGGGGTTGAGGACGCCCGCCGGGTCGAACGCCGTCTTGATCCGGCGCATCAGGTCGAGCTTGGCGGGGTCCTCGAGGTCCAGGAAGTGCGCGCGCTTGGCGTGGCCGATGCCGTGCTCGCCGGAGATCGCGCCGCCGAGGCCGTGCGCGGCGGTGAACAGCGCGCGCAGGACCGTCGAGCGGCGGGCGTCGTCGGGCTGGAAGACGGCCAGGTGCACGTTGCCGTCGCCCGCGTGCCCGCAGCCGATCACGAACGTCTCGTGCTCCTGGGCGATCTCGCGCACGCGCGCCATGAAGTCGGGCAGAGCGGCGCGCGGCAGGACGGTGTCGATGATGTCGTTGGCCCCGGCCGCCTTGGCGGTGTGGAAGGCGCGCTCGCGGGCCTCGACCAGCCGCCGCGCGGACCCGCCGGGCAGCACGTAGGCGTCGACCGCGCCCAGCTCGGAGAGCAGCTCGCCCGCGGCGGCGACGTCCTCGTCGAGCCGGTCGGTGGACCGGTTCTCCAGCATCACCACCAGGTAGGCCTGGGCGGTCTCGCGCACGGCATCGGGGATGCCCAGGCTCAGGTCGGCGGTGTGGGTGATCGCGGCCATGGTCATGCCGTCGATGTACTCCAGGATCAACGGGGCCAGCCCGCTGCCGACGACCCGCGGCACCGCCCGCGCCACCTCGGCCAGGTCGCCGAACGGGGCCAGGACCGTGGCCTGGTGGGCGATGCGCGGCTGCAGCTTGAGGGTGGCCTCGGTGACCAGGGCCAGCGTGCCCTCCGAGCCGATGACGAGCTGGGTGAGGTCGTAGCCGGAGCTGGCCTTGACGTACTTGCCGCCGGAGCGGATCAGCTCGCCGGTGGGCAGCGCGGCCTCGACGCCGAGCACGTGGTGGCGGGTGACGCCGTGCTTGACCGCGCGCATGCCGCCCGCGTTGGTGGCGACGCTGCCGCCGAGGCTGGCGCTGAGCTCGCCGGGGTAGACGGGGTAGACCAGCCCGGCGGCGGCCGTCAGCTCGTCGAGCTCGCGCAGGGTGACGCCGGGCTGCACGACGGCGACGTGGTTGTCCGTGTCGACCTCCAGGACGCGGTTCATCCGCTCGAAGGAGACCACGATGCCGTCCGCGCGCGGGACCGCGCCACCGGACAGGCCGGTGCCGCAGCCGCGGGCGGTGACCGGGGTGCCGGTCTCGGTGGCCGCGCGCAGCACCTCGGCGACCTGCTGGGCGTTCTCCGGGCGCACCACGTGCGCGGGCCGCTGCCCCGGCACGGTCAGGCACTCGTCGTGGCCGTGGTCGTCGGTGGGCTCGGCCAGGTCGACGACCCCTGCGAGCCTCGTCGCCAGAGCTGCGCTGTCCGCCATTGGACCCCTCCCGGTGCCGGTTGGGGCCCACGATAGCCATCAGGGGCCGGTTGTCACCGTTTCGGCGAGGTGCTCGCGCAGCGCGGCGACGGCCGCGCGCCCGGCGCGGGTCGCCCCGATGGTGCTGGCCGAGGGCCCGTAGCCGACGAGGTGCACGCGCGGGTCGGCGACGACCCGGGTGCCGTCCATGGCGATCCCGCCGCCGGGGGCGCGCAGGCCGAGCGGGGCGAGGTGGTCCAGGGAGTGCCGGAAGCCGGTGGCCCAGAGGATGGTGTCGGCGGGCACGAACCGGCCGTCGTCCCAGGCCACGCCGTCGCGGGTGAGCCGGTCGAACATGGGCAGCCGGTGCAGCACCCCGCTGCGGCGCGCCTCGGCGACCTCCGGGGTCAGCATCAGCCCGGTCGTGCCGACCACGCTGGTGGGCGGCAGCCCCGCCGCGACCCGCTCGGCGACCTTGGCCACGACCTCGCGCCCGTACTCGGGGGTGAACGGCCCCTCCCGCCACACCGGCTCCCGCCGGGTGACCCAGGTCGTCGCCGCGGCCCCGGGGGCCAGCTCCATCAGCGCCTGCACCCCGGACGCGCCGCCGCCGACCACGACGACCCGCTTGCCCGCGAACTGCTCGGGCCCCCGGTAGTCGGCGGTGTGCGACTGGACGCCCGCGAACTCGGCCTGGCCGGGGTAGTGCGGCCAGAACGGGCGGTCCCAGGTGCCGGTCGCGCTGATCAGCGCCCGGGTCTGCCACGTGCCGCTGTCGGTCTCGACGACCAGCGCCGAACCGCTGTCCCGCACGGCCTTGACCGCGACCGGGCGGCGCACCGACAGGTCGAACTCGCGCTCGTAGGCGGCGAAGTAGTCGGCCACGACCTCCGACGCGGGCCGGTCCGGGTCGGCGGACTCGAGCTTGCGACCGGGCAGGTCGTGGATGCCGTGCACCTTCCCCAGCCGCAGCGACGGCCACCGGTGCCGCCACGCCCCGCCCGGACCGGGGTTGGCGTCCAGCACGACGAAGTCCAGGCCGGACCGCCGCAGGAAGTACGCCGCCGACAACCCCGCCTGCCCCGCCCCCACCACCACGACGTCCTTGACCGCGCTCATGTCCAGCACAACGCTCAGCGGCGGGATTCCATCCCACCCCGTCGGGTCAGGTGACGGGGACGTGGGCGGGGAGCACCGCCTCGACCTGGAAGCCGCCGCCGCGGGGGCCCGCCTCCAGGGCGCCGCCGAGGAGTTCGACGCGCTGGCGGAGGCCGACCAGGCCCGCACCGGAGCCGGTCGCGGAGAGGGCCTTGTCGACCGGGGCGGTGGCGGGGCCGTTGCGCAC
Organism: Actinokineospora pegani; assembly: GCF_009745975.1. Lineage (GTDB taxonomy): Bacteria > Actinomycetota > Actinomycetes > Mycobacteriales > Pseudonocardiaceae > Actinokineospora > Actinokineospora pegani. Next base: position 7,669 of record NZ_WHOL01000096.1, read on the forward strand.
GGTCAGGCGGACGTTCTCGGCGGTGTGGTGGACGCGGACGGTGGTGGCGGCGCCGGGGGCGTGCTTGCGGATGTTGGTCAGCGCCTCCTGCACCACCCGGTGGGCGGTGCGGGCGACGGCCGCCGAGGTCGGCGCGGGGTCGCCCTCGACGACCAGGTCGACCGGAACGCCCGCGGCCGCCGAGTCGGCGACCAGGTCGGCCAGGTCGGACTCGGGCGGCGCGGCCTGCTGGTCGCCGTTGCGCAGCACGCCGACCAGCTCGCGCAGCTCGTCGAGCGCCTCGCACCCGGCCACCCGCAGCCCCTCGGCCGCCTCGCGGACCCGGTCGTCCGGCGCGGTCGCCCCGAGCGCGCCCGCGTGCACCACCATCAGGCTGACCCGGTGGGTGACCACGTCGTGCATCTCCCCGGCCAGCCGCACCCGCTCCTCGGCGCGCGCCCGGTCGGCCACCAGGTGCTGCTCGCGCTCGGCGCGCTCCGCCCGGTCGGTCAGCGCCCGCACCAGCCCCCGGTTGGCCCGCACGAACAGCCCGATCAGGGCCGGGACCAGCACCGCGAGCACCGCGCCGAGCATGACGTCCGCCGAGAGCTCCCACGGCCGCGCGGCCATGACGGTCACCGCCGCCAGCACCGGCCCCGCGACGATCGGGGTGACGTGCAGCACTGCGTTGTAGACGATCACCGGGGTGGCCACCGGCACCCACGCCTCGCCCAGGTTGATGTCGATCTCGGCGCCGAGCTGGGCGGCGACGATGACGGCCAGGTAGAACACCGTCAGCCCGGCCAGCGCGGCCAGCAGCGCCCGCGGGAACCAGGCCCGGACCACCAGCGCCAGGACCAGCACCGGCGCGATCACCGCGTCCACCCAGTCGAAGGTGGAGTCGGGTCGGGCCACCACGAAGCCGAAGACGACCCACAGCGCCAGCGTGACCGGGACGGGCAGCAGGTAGAACAGCGCCTGCCGCGGGGTGGTCCACAGGGGCTCGCGGGTGGGGCTCACGAGGAGACCGTACCCAGACCCGCCTGGGGCGCGCGGGGGTTCCACCGAGGCCGGGGACAGGCGTCCCGGCCCTCGGGCCCGCGTCGTAACCTGGTGCCCGCCATGACCTACAGCAGCCTGGTCGCCCTGGGCGACTCCTTCACCGAGGGCATGTCCGACGAGCTGGCCGACGGCTCCTACCGGGGCTGGGCCGACCTCGTCGCCGCCCGGCTCGCCGCCGAGACGCCCGGTTTCCGCTACGCCAACCTGGCCGTGCGCGGCAAGCTCGTCGGCCAGATCCACGACGAGCAGCTGGCCCCGGCCCGGGCGATGGGCGCCGACCTGGCCCTGTTCGCGGGCGGCATGAACGACGTCCTGCGCCCCGGCTGCGACCTGGCCGCGGTCACCGACCGGGTGACCCGCATCGCCGACGGCCTCGCCGAGTCCTCGGGCAGGCTGCTGCTGTTCCGCGTCATCAACCCGTCGCGCCGGATGCGCGGCGGCGCCCGGATCATGCCCAGGGTCAACCGCCTCATCGCCACGGTCGACGACCTCGCCGCCCGGCACGACGCGATCGTGGTCGACCTGTTCTCCTCCCCCGTGTTCGACTCGCCCGCCCTGTGGGCCGAGGACCGCATCCACCTCAACACCGAGGGCCACCGCCGCGTCGCCGGGGCCGTCCTGCGCGCCCTGGGCCGCTCGCCGGAGTTCGACTGGGACGAGCCCGTCCCCGCCTCCCCCGCCGACCCCCTCCGCGCCCGCGTCCGCGCCGACCTGCGCTGGGCCCGCCACCACCTGGCCCCCTGGGTCCTGCGCCGCCTGCGGGGCGCGTCCTCCGGCGACGGGCGCTCCCCCAAGCGCCCCGACCTGTCCCCCTGGGTCTAGAACCGGCCCGGCGACACCAGGTCCAGGTCCACAGGGGACGGTCCACCCACCACGGCGGCCACCAGGGCGTCGGCCAGCGCGGGCGCCATCTGGATGCCGTACCCGCCCTGCCCGGCGATGTGGGCGAAGCCCGGGTGCCCGGGGTGCCCGCCGACGACCGGGCCCCGGTCCGGGGTGAACGTGCGCAGCCCGGCCCAGCTGTGGCTGACCGAGCGCAGGCCGAGGGTGGTGGCGGCGTTGACCCGTTCCAGCGCGCGGGCGATGTCGAGCGGGTCCGGGCGGACGTCGGCCGGGGCGGACGGGGTCTCGTCGGCCGGGGACAGCAGGAGGGACTGGCCCTCGGGGCGGAAGTAGAAGGCCTCGGCCACCTCGGCGACCAGCGGCCAGGCCGGGTCGACGGCCGCCGGGGCGATGGCGATGGTGCGGCGCAGCGGGCGCAGGCCCAGCGGCGGCACGCCCGCCAGCGCGGCGACGTCGTCGGCCCAGGCGCCCGCGGCGTTGACCACGAAGCCCGCGGCGACCTGGTCGGCGCCGAACGTGGCGGTCCAGCCGGAGCCGTCGCGGGACAGCGCGGTCAGCGGCGCCGACACGCGGGTCTCGCCGCCGCGCTGGCGCAGCTCGCGCACGTAGGACTGGTGCAGGCCCATGACGTCGATGTCCTGGGTGTCGTCCTCGACCGCGGCGGCGCGCACGGCCTCGGGCCGCAGCACCGGGCACAGGGCGCGGGCCTGCGCGACCGGCACCCGCGGCACCGGGGGCATCTTGGCCACGGCGTCGTCGGTGGCGGCCAGCCAGAGGGTCGGGCGCGGGGTGAGCAGCGGCGAGTCCACCGAGCGGGCGTCGAAGCCGGGGCGGCTGGCGGCGGTGAGGGCGCGCACGACCGGGCCGCCGTAGCTGGGCAGGTAGACCGCCGCCGACCGGCCGGTGGTGTGCCGGGCCAGGTCGCGCTCGGTCTCGACGAGCAGCACCGACCCGTGCGCGGCCAGGCCGGCCGCCGCCGACACCCCGCCGATCCCGCCGCCGACCACCAGGAAATCCCATGTCACCCCCCGAGCCTATGCCGATAGCGTGCCCCCCGATGAGCGAGCACGAGATCTCTGACGACCCCACCCGCCTCGACCGGGCCGTCGTCCACGGGTTCCTGACCACCGAGGCGTACTGGCACCGCTGGCGCACCCCCGCCGACATCGACGCCCAGATCGCGGGCTCGTGGCGGGTCGTGGGCGCCTACGACCGGGTGACCGGGGCCCAGGTCGGGTTCGCCAGGGCGGTGTCCGACGGGGTCGCCCTCGGCTACCTCGCCGACGTGTTCGTCGTCCCGGCCGCCCGGGGCCGGGGCGTCGGCAAGGCGCTGGTGCGGGCGCTGGTCGAGGAGGGCGCGGGCGCCGGGATGCGCTGGCTGCTGCACACCGCCGACGCGCACGACCTCTACCGGTCGTTCGGCTTCCAGGAGCCCGACGCGACCTACCTGGAGCGCCCGATCCGGCGGTGAGTTCCGCTTGTCCGCCAAGCAAAGTGGACGCCCGGTTCGTCACGCGGTGAGGTTTTCCCGAGATCCTCTCCCCTTTCCCCGCCGTGATCGCTAGCTTCCCCCGCGAGGGAAGGGGACGGGCGATGGTGCTCAGGGGTGTCGGTCTCGGTGTGGCCGCGCTGGCGCTGGTGGCGGGCTGCGGGTCGAGCGGGCCGGAGCCGGTCAGCAAGTCGATGACCGAGATCGCCGCCGAGGAGCTGTGCGGCGTGCTGACCCCGACCGAGGTCGTCGACGCGGCCGAGTCGGCGGGCGCCGCGACGACCGAGCCGTACTCGACGCTCCCGCAGACCATCGGCGACCAGCAGACCTGCGGTTTCACCGCCGGGAACGCCACGCTCAGCCTCACCGTGGCCGAGGCGGCCCTGCCCCAGGAGGGGGTGGCGGTGTCCGTGGCGGGCGCCGACGCTGTCGAGTTCGCCGACGACCAGGGCGCCTGCACGTTGGGCGTGGCCGCCGGCAGCGGGCAGTTCCTGCTCTCCTACGCCGACTTCGACAAGCGCGGGCAGGACGCCGCCCCGATGTGCTCGGCGGCGCGCGGGCTCGCCGAACTCGCCTGGCCCAGGGTGAAACCGTAAGATCACCGCCTCACCCCACCGGCGGGGTGATGACGGAGGTGACCGGGATGGCTGCGGTGCGGGTCCGGCGGATCGGGACGCACGCGTTCACCGCGACGAACGAGCGCGGCGCGCACGTGCGAGTCGGGCGGGCGGGCGAGCCGGGGGCGTTCACCCCGGTCGAGCTGCTGCTGGCCGCGGCGGCGGGCTGCGTCGGGATCACCGCGGAGGACCTGGTCGTGCGCCGGGCGGGCGCCGATACCTCGATCGAGGCGGTCGCCGAGGACGTGCGGCCGGTGGGCGCGCACGAGCTGGACGCGGTGGCGGTGCGGCTCGGGCTGGACCTGTCGGCGCTGGACGCGGCGGAGCGGGCCGAGCTGGTCACGGTGGTCAACCGGGCGGTCGAGGCGGTGTGCACGGTGACGCGCACGCTCAAGCGGTCGACGCCGGTGGATCTGGCTGTCCCGTGATCACGGCGACGACCGTGGTCCCGGGCGCGAACTCCCCCGACTCCGCGCGGGCGTAGATCCCCGCGAGCATCTTCGCGACGTAGAGCCGCTCCACGGGCACGCCGTGGCGGGCGGTGAACTCGTCGGCGAAGGCGTGCAGGGCCGGTGTGGTCTTGGCGTAGCCGCCGGAGTGGAAGCGGGTGTCGACCTCCCAGCCCGCGCGGTGGCCGACGAAACCGGCCACCGCGTCGGCCAGGAAGTCCCCGCGCAGCACGGCGAACCCGACCGCCCGCTGCCCCGGCCCGAGCCCCGACGCCAGGCCCGCGAGGGTCGCGCCGGTGCCGCACGGGCAGCAGACGACGTCGAACGCCGGCAGCTCGGCGACGACCTCCCGGCACCCGCGCACGGCGAGGGCGTTGCTGCCGCCCTCGGGCAGCAGGTGGTGCGGGCCGAACTCGGCGCGCAGCCGGGCCAGCACGTCGGGGTCGGTCTTGCGGCGGTAGGTGGCGCGGTCGAGGTAGGTCAGCACCATCCCCTGGGCCGCGGCGAAGGCCAGCGTGTCGTTGAGCGGGCGGTGCTCCTCGCCCCGGATGACCCCGACGGTGGCGAAGCCGAACTCCCGGCCCGCCGCGGCGACCGCCCGGATGTGGTGGGAGTAGGCGCCGCCGAAGGTGACCACCCGGCCCGCCGCCCGGGCCGGGGCCAGGTTGTGCGCGAGCTTGCGCCACTTGTTGCCGGTGATGGTCGGGTGCAGCAGGTCGTCGCGCTTGAGCAGCAGGCGCACCCCGCGCAGCCGCTCGTCGTCCACGGCCTGGACCGGTGAGGTCACGACGTGATCATAGGCGGGGTCACCGTGCGTGGTGAGCGGATACGATGCGGCCCGGACGAGGGGACGGGTGCATGGACCGCGGTGACGATCCCGACGAGCTGCTGGCCTGGGCACCCAGGCCCGCGACTGCGGTCAACCCGCCCGTGGACCTCGCCCTGCCCGGCTACCGCGACTTCCGGCTGGTCGCCCAGGGCGGCGAGGGGTCGGTCTACCGGGCCAGGCAGGAGGGCCTGGACCGGGACGTGGCGATCAAGGTCCTGCAGGCCGTCGACGCGGGCACGCTGGCCCGGTTCCGGCGCGAGCTGGAGATCACCGTCCGGCTGGGCCGCCAGCACCCGCACATCGTGACCGTGCTGGCCACCGGGACCGTGGCGGGCGGGCGGCCGTGCATCGTCATGGAGTTCCACGACCTGGGGTCGCTGCACGACAAGCTGCGCGACCACGGGCCGCTGCCGGTGGCCGAGGTCGTGGCCGCGGGCACGGCGGTGGCCGACGCGCTGGCCTTCGCGCACGCCCAGGGCTTCCTGCACCGCGACGTCAAGCCGCAGAACATCCTGCTGCTGCCCACCTCGTACGTGCTGACCGACTTCGGCATCGCCCGCGGCGCGGACGCCGGGCACTCGGCGTCGTTGCAGCTCATGAGCTACCGGCACGCCGCCCCGCAGATGCTCGACGGCGCCGCCCCGGCGGCCGCCGACGACCAGTGGTCGCTCGGGTCGACCCTGTTCACCCTGCTCACCGGCCACGCCCCGTTCGCCTCGGACAACCCCGGCGAGGACACCGTCCTGCCCTACCTCGCCCGCGTCCGCGCGGGCGCCCAGCGCCCGCTGGCGCGCGGCGACGTCCCGGCCGAGCTGCGCGCGGTCATCGCCCGCTGCCTGTCCCCCCGCCGCGAGGACCGCTACCCCGACACCGCCGCTCTGCGCGACGCCCTCGCCGCCATCCGCACCGAACCCCGCAACTGGATCGTCGACCCCGAGGCCACCGCCATGGCCCCCGGGGCCCCCACCCCCGCCATCGACTCCTCCCCCGCCGACTTCGGCCCCCGACCCGAACCCCCCGCCCCGGAACCGGACGACGCCACCGCCGAGGCTCCCCCGTCCCCCGGCGAGTCCCGCCCCTCGATGACCGGCGCCCTGGCCGACCTCACCGTCCGCCACGAACCCCCCGCCCCACCCGACTTCGGCCCCAGCGCCGCGGGCGTCCTCCCCGTCGCCCCCGCACCCGAGCCGCCCCCGGAGACCACCCAGTCGCTCGAGTCGCCCCCAGCGCCCGCGCACCAGCCCCACCCGGCGCCACCCACGGGCGGCACCGCCATCGACTGGGACTCGGCCTGGCGCCAGCCCCCCGGCCCCGGCGACCCCTCCGAGACCGCCCCCACCCGCAACGGCTCCCGCCGAGCCGCCCTCGTCGCGGCCTGCCTGGCCGCGGTGGCCGTGGGCGTGACCATCGGCGTCCTCAACGGCCGGCGCGACACACCCCCCGCCGACGCGGCGGCCTCCACCACCGTGTCGTCGAGCTCCACGACGATCAGCAGCATCTCCACGACCATTGTGCGCAGCCAGAGCTCCGGCCCCACCGGCGGCGACCCGGCCTTCTCCCCCACCCTCACCCGCCTGGTCGACACCGGCGCCGCCATCGACATCACCTGGACCGACCCCACCGAGGGCCAAGCCCAGTTCGTCCTCCTCGACGTCACCGACCCGGCGGCCACCCCGCGCTCCATCGCCACCATCGCCGCGGGCGCGACCACCCACACGGTCACCGGCCTGGACGAGTCAGCCCCGCGCTACTGCTACCAGGTCATCGCCATCGGCCTGGTCTCCCCCGAGACCGACCGCGGCGCGAGCACCCGCGTCTGCTCCGAGCGCAACTAGGGCACGCCCTAGCGCTTGCGCCACAAGGGGCGCGGGTCGAACGGCCACCAGAGGCGCTTGTGCGGCGGCACCGCCCTGCTCACTCCACTTCGGACCTGTCTGGCCATCGCCCAGGTGTCGTCGGCGGTGCGCACGGGGGCCGGGGCGAAGGTCGCGCGGTCGGCGAGGACGGCGAGGGCGGTGGCTGGGGCGGGGAGTGTCTCGGCGATGGTGGGCGCTGTGAGGTGGCGTGGTGGGGTGCGGCCCGCGACGTGCAGGTGGTCGAGGACGTGGGCCCAGGCGCCCGCCGCGCCTGCGCGGCGCAGGCGCGAGCGGCGGGCGGCGCGGGCCGCGGCCAGGACGAGCAAGACCAGGACCGGGATGCCGATGACGAGTGCGGGGACCAGCCAGAGGCGGTTGGCCTCGGGGGCTGGGGCGGCTTCCGGCGCGGGGGTGGGCAGGACGATCGGGGGGCCGGGGGCGGGTGGGGGCGGCGGGGTGATCGTCGTGGAGGCGAGGCGGTTGAGGACCTCCCGTTTGGCGGCGGCGCTGGGACCGCTGTCGTTGCCGGAGACGGGGTCGAAGGGGACCCAGCCCCAGTCGGTGAAGTAGACCTCCGGCCAGGCGGTGGCGTCCACGCCGCGCAGGACTCGGACGCCGTCGGCGTCCTCGGCGACGGGTTGGAAGCCCACGACGACCCGGGTGGGCAGGCCGACCGCGCGGGCCAGGACGGCGTAGGCGGTGGCGAACTGCTCCGCGGTGCCCTTGTTGACCCCGGTCTCGCCGTCCGGCCCGTAGAGGAACTGCTCGACGCGCGCGTACGACGACCCCACCGGGGCCTCGGCGTCGGGCACCCGGTTGAGCCGCACCACCTGTTCCAGGGCGACCGCCCGCTCGTACGGGGAGGTCGTGTTCTTGACCGCGTCCCGCGCGTACTGGGCGAGGGTGAGCGGCAGGTTGGGCAGGGCCAGGTAGCGCGCCGCGGTGGTGGAGTCGGGCACCACCGCGGTGGTGAGTTCCTGGTCGTCTGGCCGGTCGACCTCGCCGACGGCCTCGTAGGTCAGGCCGGGGGTGGTGCCGCGCGGCAGCACCAGCGAACCGGAGTCGGGGTCGATCACCGCGTCGCCGAGGCTGGTGGCGGTCGGCCGCCCCATCGTGGGCAGCCACGTGCCCGCCAGCGCCCCGATGGTCACCCGGGCCTCGGCGGTCACCGTCCGCTTGCCCGCGGGCAGGTCCGGCGGCGCCACCGCCCCGATCGGGCTGTAGAGCGACGACGCCCGCCAGGTCGCCCCGGTGAAGTCGGCCAGCGCGACCATCCGCACCGGGAACTGCGGCCCCCACACCCGCAGCAGCTCGGTGTCGCCCTGCGCGGCCCACGCCGCCAGCCGGGGCAACGGGTTGGCCACAGCCACATCGATGACCGGCGGCCGCACCAACTCCCGCGGCTCGAACGCCTCCCCCGAGGGCAACAGCCCCACCACCAACGCGACCGCCGCCACCCCCGACAACGCGGCGGCGGGCGGCCCCACCGGCGACTTCACCCCGGACTCGTGCTCCCATCGGTCCAGCAGCACCCACCCGACCACGGCGACGACAACGACCCCGACCGCGACAAGCCCGTGCGGGTCTGCCGCCCCCGCCGTCAGCAACGCCCCAGCCGCGTACAGCACCACCGCGCCGATCGGCGGTCCGACGAGCACCCGCCCGGCGCCGCTGATCGACACCGCCACCACCACGGCCACGCAGAACACGACCACGACGCCGGGCATCAGCAGGTCGGCGGTCGGCGGCGCGGGCCGGGCGGCGGTGAGCAGCCGGGGCACCGAGTCCCGCAGCACCTCGATCGGCCCACCCCCGATCGCGCCCCTGGCGGCGAGATACCCACCGAACAGTCCAATGAGGACCAGCAGCGCGACAGCCGGCTCACCGCCCATCCCCACCCGTCGCGCACCCAGCACAGCGCCGAGCCCCACGACGGCCGCGCCCGCGAACAGCGCCCAGGCGGTGGACCCCGCCCAGCCGGAAGCGAGCGGAACCGCGGCCAGCAGCAACAAGGCCAACGCCCACAGGGTGCGCCCCAGGGTCATCGGGCCACCGCCATGTCCCAGTTGTGCAGGAGTTGCTCCGCCGTCGGCGCGCGCAGGGTGAGGACCGTCCCGACCGAGGACACGGGGACCGCGCCGTCGGCGACGGTCAGGACCACGCCCGCGGCGGCGCGCCCCGCCTCCAGGAGCAGGTGGGCGGGATCGACGCCGGGGCCGGTGATGGCCACGACGACGTCGAGGTCGCGCAGGGGGATGGTCCGGGCGCGGGGGCCGGGGGCGAGGGTCGCCTCGGCGAGGGCGGCGAGGGCGGGGGCCGTGTCGTGGTCGGGGACCTCGACGTCGACGGCGGGGGACGTCGTGCGCAGGTGGGCGGGGTTGCCGTCGCGGGCGGCGGCGGTGAGCAGGGAGGCGGCGACCTCGACGGCGTGTTCGAAGGCGCCGGGGTCGGGGTAGGCCTCGGCCGCGTCGTCGAGCAGGACGGCCAGGTGCGGGCGGGCCGGGTCGGCGTCCTCGCGGATCATGAGGGTGCCGGTGCGGGCGCTGGTGGCCCAGTGCAGCCGCCGCAGGTCGTCGCCGGGCACGTACTCGCGCAGCCCGACCAGGTCGGTGCCGCCGCGCTCGACCCGCTCGTCGGCGCCGACGACGCCCCGGCGCACGCCCGGGGGCAGGCCGCGCACGGGCAGGACGCGCGGCACGACCCGCACGCGCAGGACCTCGCCCGCCACCGTGCGCGCGACCGCGAGCCCGGCGGGGCCGCGCCGCACCACGGTCACCGGGCCGACGCTGAGCAGCCCGCGGCGCTCGGTGGGGATGCGGTACTCGACACCCGCGTCCGCGCCGGGGGCCAGCAGCGGAAGATCGATCGGCAACGCCGTCCCCGCGACGTCCTCACTGGCCGTCAGCGCCACCGGCAAACGCTTGCTGACACTGGTGACCCGCAACGTCCCCGTGCACACGCCCAACCGCGGCACGGTCAGCGGCCGCACGGTCCGCCTCAAGGTCACCGGCGCCGCCGACAACACCGCCGCGAACGCCGCCAACGCGACCACGACCAGCGCCACCCCCAGCGCGGCCAGCCCCGGGTACCGCCACCACAGCCCGGCCCCGGCCAGGACCACGCCCAGCCCGAGCACGACCAGGCCGCGCGGGGTCGGCCGCCGCCGGGAGGTCACGGCGTCGGCCGGGGGACCTCGACCGAGGCGACGACCTCGGCCAGCACGTCCGCGGCGGTGGTCCCGGCGAGCTGGGCCTCCCTGGTCGGCACCAGCCGGTGCGCGAGCACCGGGACCAGCAGGCCCTGGACGTCGCTCGGCACGGCGAAGTGCCGCCCCTGGGCGGCGGCGTGCACCTGGGCGCAGCGCACCAGCGAGCGCAACCCGCGGGTGGAGGCGCCCAGCCGCAGCCGGGAGTCCGACCGGGTCGCGGCGCCGAGTTCGGTGACGTAGCGCAGGATCGGGTCGGCCACGTGCACGGTGCCCAGCCGCGCCGCGACCGTGGCGACCCGGGCCGGGTCGGTGACCGTGCGCACGGCGGCGACGGCCCCCGCGCCGCTGCCCGGCCGCAGCACGTCCATCTCGTGCTCGAGGTCGGGGTAGCCGATCGCGGTGCGCAGCATGAACCGGTCGAGCTGCGCCTCCGGCAGCCGGTAGGTGCCGTCGAGGTCGATCGGGTTCTGCGTGGCCACCACCAGGAACGGGTTCGGCACGGAGTGCCCCACTCCGTCCACTGTGACCGTTCGCTCCTCCATGACCTCCAGCAGCGCCGACTGCGTCTTGGCCGCCGCCCGGTTGATCTCGTCGGCGAGGACGACGTTGGCGAACACCGGCCCCGGCCGGAACCGCACCTCCCCGCTGCGCGGGTCGTAGACCGAGGTGCCGGTGACGTCCGACGGCAACAGGTCCGGCGTGAACTGCACCCGCCGCGACACCCCGCCCAGCGCCCCGGCGACCGCCCTGGCCAGCGTGGTCTTGCCGGTGCCCGGCACGTCCTCGAGCAGGACGTGCCCGCCAGCGAACAGCGCGGTCAGCACCAGGTCGACCACCGGCCGCTTGCCCCGCAGCGCGGCCTCCACGGCGTCGCCGACCTGGGAGTGCAACGTGCGGAAGGCGGCGATCTCCTGCTCGCCGACGGCGGGTCCGGCGGTGGTCGTCACGGGGCGTCCTTCTGGTTCGGGAGCCGCCCCGCCTGGTGGCGGGGTGGCCTGGGTGGCCTGGGTGGCGCAGCGGGTCAGGCGTGCCGTCCGGGCGGGGTCACGGGCTGCCCTCGGCGTCGTCCGGGTCGCTGTCCTCGCCGGTGGGGCGGGGACGGGGACGGCCGGTCGCGCGGACCACGAGAGCGGTGAGCAGCAGCCCGATGCCCGCGGCGGCCATGGTGGTCTGCGGGAGTTCGCGCTCGGTGGGGCTGGTCTGGACCGAGGCGGGGATCTGGCAGACGACGTACGGGCCGCAGTCGGGCGGCTGCGGGGGGATGAACGGGCGGAAGAAGATGGTGTGGGAGGCGGAGTCCACCTGCGAGCCGTCGGCGGCGGCGACGCGGACGACGAGGGTGTTGTCGCCGTTGGTGACGCGGACCGTCCCGGTGGTGGAGGTGCAGGGGATCGGCCCGCCGGTGGTGGGGTAGGTCAGGTTGACCACGGCGCAACTGACGCCGTACGTGCGCCAGTCCGCGGGGGCCGACAGGGTCAGGGTCGCGATGAAGTCGGCGGCGCTGCCACCGGTGATGACCCTCGCGCCCGCGGCGGGCTTGGGCGGTGGCGGGGGCGGGTCCTGGGTCGTCGTCGGGGGCGGCGGCGGCGGTTGGCTGGTGGTCGTGGGGGGTGGGGGCGGGGCAGGCGTCGTGGTGGTCGTGGTGTCCGGCGGCTGGGTCGGGGCGGGTGGGCGGCCCACGACGGTGATCGTCGCGGACCCGGTCGCCCCGGTGCCCGCCGCGTTGGCGGCGGTGACCTGGACGGTGACGCGGGCGCCCGCCGCGCAGGGCAGCAACAGCGTCGCCGTGGGGGTCGTGACCTGCTTGACCACGGGCTCGTCGGAGGCGCAGACCGCCGCGACCCGGTAGCCGGTGATCGGCGACCCGTTGTCCGCGGGCGCGGACCAGCTCACGTTCAGCGAGACCTGGGTGCGGCCCGCGTTGTTGTCCTCGGTGACGGTGATGCCCGCGGGCGCCGACGGCGGCCGCGCCACCGGGGGTTGCGTCGAGGTGGGGGTGGTCGGCGGTGGGGTCTCTTCGTCCGTCGCACCCGGGGGCCCGGTTTCCTCGGAGCCGCCGCCACCGGAGGTGGTCGGCGGGGGCTGGTTGACCCGGGTGCGGGTCGGCTCGTCGGGGTCCGGCGGCGGCGGGCTGGGCGGTGTCGGCGGTGTGGGCGGCTTCTCCGGGGTCTTCACCGGCAGCTCGGGGCTGCGGATGACGACCGGCTTGGTCGTGCCGTCGGGATCGATGACGATGCCCTTGCCCGCGCCGGGGGTGTTGACGATGAGCTTGTCGTCGTCGAGGACCAGTTGCGGGTCGGGTGCCCCGGGGGTCGACAGGTCGTCGCCACCGCGCCCGCCGGAGGCGTCGAGGATGATCACCTTGGACCCGCCCCGGCACGGCACGTAGACGCGGTCGCGCAGCACGGCGGGCCGGTCCGGGGTGGCGCAGCCGCGCTGGCGCACGTCGACCCGGTGCACGTCTCCGCCGCTGAGCAGCACGACCACCCCCGCGTCCGGCACCGAGGCCGGGACCAGGCCAGCGGGACTGGTCTGCGCGGCCAGCACCGCCCCCGGCTGCTGGGTGGTGGAGCCGCGCCGGTCCTCGCCGGTGCCCGCCTGCAACACGATTCCGCCCGCGAGACCGAGCAGGGTGACGCCGCGCTTGTGCGGCACCAGAACCGTCGTCTCGCCCGCGCCCTCGACCGGCTCGTCCGAGCGCTGGGCGAACCGGCGGCCCGCCTCGTCCCAGTCGACCGAGCGCAGCACACCGCCGTGGTCGACCGCCCACACCACGCCCTCGTCGTCGGCGACCGCGTCGGCCAGCGGCCTGCCCGCCCGCCAGGGCTCGCCGAGGTCGACCAGGGTCACCGGGTCGACGTTGACGACCGTGCCCGCGTCCCGGTCGACCACGTGCAGCCGCCCGGCGGCGGCCAGGACCTTGCTGGTGGCGCCCGGCGCGGCCTGCCTGCGACCGCTGGCGAGCAGGGTCGCCAGGTCGATGGTGGTGATCTGCCCCGAGCGCCGGTCGAGCACGACCAGCCGCCCGTCGCGCTGGGTGATGTCGAGGACGGCGTCGCCGCCCGCGACCGCGAGCCGGGTCTCCGGGCGCCCGCTGGCCGGGTTGACCTGGACGACCTCGCCGCGCTCGTCGTCGCCGAGCCAGGTCAGGCCGTCGGAGACCTCGACGGCGGTGCGGGAGATGCCGTTGCCCAGGACCGCGCCCGCGAGCAGCAGCACGCCCACCGCGGCGGCGCCGAAGCTGGCGGACTCGCGCCCGCGCCCCTGCCTGCTGAACACGCGTCGGACCACAGCGCTCGCGCGTCCCATCGCCCCACCCCTCGCGTTCGCCCCGAAATGCCGGATTCCCTGACTGTGCTGGGGACTGTATCCCGGTCGGCCGACATGTGGCGGCAGTTGTCCACAGGTGCGACGAGGACGTTGCCCAGAGGTTCTCCCGGCCACCCGGATGGTCCAATATCGCCCCATGCCGAAGCACGCGCACTGCTCCACCTGCGGGACCGCTTACCCGCCGAACGCCGGTTGGCCCCGCCACTGCCCGGCGTGCGGCGACACCGCCTACCGCAACCCGCTGCCGGTGGCCGTGCTGCTGCTGCCCGTGACCTCCGCCGGTGGCGATGGCCTGCTCGTCATCCGCCGGACCATCCCGCCCGGCCGGGGCGAGCTGGCGCTGCCCGGCGGGTTCGTCGACTTCGGCGAGGCCTGGCGCGACGCGGCGGCACGGGAGGCGCACGAGGAGGCCGGGGTCGTGGTCGACCCGGCGTCGATCACGCCATTCTGGGTCGAGAGCGCGCCGGACGGCACGCTGCTGGTCTTCGGCCTGGCCGCCCCGGTCGCCGAAGCCGACCTGCCCGCCTCCGCGGCGACCGACGAGACCTCGGGTTGGGAACTGCTGCGCGGACCGGCCGAACTGGCGTTCGACCTGCACACAGCCGCCGCCGCGCGCTACTTCGCCTAGGTCCAAACAGGACTTCCGGCGAACGCGGCCCGCCCCCGCTACCCTGCTCCGGGTGACGATTCCGGTCCTCGTGGTGGCGGGCTTCCTCGGCTCGGGCAAGACCACCCTGCTCAACCACCTGCTGCGCGCCTCCGACACCCGCGTCGGGGTGGTCGTCAACGACTTCGGCAAGGTCAACGTGGACGCGATCAGCGTCGCCGCCCAGGTCGACTCGATGGTCTCCCTCGGCGGCGGCTGCCTGTGCTGCGTGGTCGACGTCTCCGACCTCGACGCCATGCTCGACCGGCTCGCCACCCCCGGCGAGGACGGCGAGGCGCTGGTCGACGTGATCGTCATCGAGGCCAGCGGCCTGGCCGAACCCCCGGCCATGGTCCGCCTGGTCGACGCCAGCGAGAACCCCCACGTCACCTTCGGCGGCCTGATCGAGGTCGTCGACGCCGCCGAGTTCCACGCCACCCGCGACCGCCACCCCCAGTTGAACAAGCACCTGCGCCACGCCGACCTGGTCCTGCTCAACAAGGTCGACCGCGTCGACGACGTCGAGCGCGAAGACCTGCTGGCACTGGTGCGCGACCTGTCCGGCGGCGCACCGGTGGTCCCGACCGAGCACGGCCGGGTCGACCCGGACCTGCTGTTCGACCCGGTGCGGCGGCCGGAGCCGCGGTTCAAGCAGTTGTCGTTCGAGGACCTGGTGGAGGTCCCGCACTCCGAGCACGTGCACGCGGGCTACGAGAGCATCGAGTTCACCGAGCCGCGGGCGCTGAACCCGTTGCGGTTCATGGCATTCCTCGCCGACCGGCCGGACGGGTTGTACCGGGTCAAGGGCTGGGCGTACTTCGGCGTGCCCGGGCACGAGGAGCGCTTCACGTTGCACACGGTGGGGGCGCATCTGCGGGTGGAGCGGGATGAGTGGCCGCACGCGACGGCACCGGGGACGAGCCTGGTGATGATCGGGGCGGGGTTGGACGCGGAGAAGATTTGGGCGGCGCTGGACGAGACGGTCGAGCCGGACCCGGAGTCGGTGGACCCGCTGGACATGGCCTCGGTGACGCGGTACCTGCGTTAGCGGGCTGACTGAGCGACAAGCGCGTCAGGTCGCGGGCCAGGCATCACTCAGTTCATCACGGAGTCCGCGGATGTAAATGGGAAGCAGCGGCGCCTGGGCATCCCCACCGAGAGCACTGACCGCCATCTGGATGCCGAGGGCACGGCTGGTGCCGAACAGCCCGTCGAGGTAACGCAAGCCGAAATTGGTGCTCTCCGCAGTGCGCGGGTCTGCTTGCAGCCGCCGTATGCGCTCGGCGACCCTTCAAGACTAGGAAGTTTGCCAAATAACGCGACTTGTCAAAACTTGGCAAGTTGCGTTATCTGGCAAGTCGCCACGAGGTGCTCAGCCTACGCTTTGGACACGTATCGTGACCACACCTAGCACACATAGCAATCCGAAGGTGGGGGGACCGGTCGAGCCGGAGCCTTCAGCTTGAACAGGGCCCGGGCATCGAGGGTGCGCCCGAGCAGCGTCTTCACCGCTCGGCAGTCCTGCGCGGTCGCGGTCGAGATGCGCCGGGGGCGGTACGTCCATGACGGGCATCCAGTCCTGGGGGACCTCGCGTGAACGTGGAACAGATGGCCGCTGCCGTCCGGGCGGCCTTGCAAGGCTGCTCGACGACTCGCTGCACCAAGCGTGAGAACGGCTCGGTGAAGCTCACCAGGTACTAGCGGACGCTGAGGCTGGAACCACCCGCCACGTCGAGGTCAAGAGCGCTTATCCCAGGGTCCGCGACTGGGACCTACCGGCGAAAGGAGTAGCTATGACCTTCAGCGCTGCCGTGCCGACTGGCGAATCGGGACGCAGGCTCATCCTCGCCGGGCCCTGCGTCGGAGACCCCGACTCGCCCGCGCTGCTGGGCGATTCCGAGTTCGGCTTCCCGGCGGGCAGCGGTCTGCCCATCGCGGCCTTTCGCGCTGTCCTCGTGGAGTTCGTCCACGGCAATGGCGTCCTGCCCACGGCGGTGGAGTGGACCGACGAGGACTCAGCCCTCTACCGGCGACCAGCGGTGGGGCGTCGGCGTTCCTCCCGTCGAGCCCTCGGGGGTTGAGGGCGTCGACGGGAGGACGACGATGGTTCCGCTGAACAGATGGGGCTAGCCCGAGACGCGGGCGGCGAACGCCTGCCAGGCGGTGGCCTCGAAGACCAGGGCGCCGCCGATGGGGTTCTTGGAGTCGCGCACAGCCGTAGACGAGGACACGAACGCGACCTCCACGCACTCGCCGTTAGCGCTGCTGCGGGTGCTCTTGCGCCATGACGCGTTGGCGAGGTCCACCGTGTTCATCGTCATCTACCTTTCCAAGCTCGCGAACTTGTTCGCCGCTTCGGCGAGCAGCGCCATCGAGTCCTTCGGGCTCAAGGCTACCGCTACCAGCGTGTCGAACATGGCGCGATACCGGCTGATGTCCGCCTCGGACTCCAGGAACAGGTCGCCGGCCATGCTGTCGATGTAGACCAGGTCGGCGTCGAGCGGGTCGGGGAAGTCCATCAGGCTGAACTGGCCAGACATACCGGGATGCGCGCCTGCGTCGAACGGGATGACCTGCACTGTGACGTTTGGGGCCTTGGCGGCGTCGATCACGTGCTGTAGCTGCGCGCGCATCACGGCCGGGCTCCCGACCACACGGCGCAGTGCGGCCTCATCGATCACCGCCCAGAACTTCAGCGGGCCCGACTCCCTGGTCAGCACCGGCTGTCGGTCCATGCGAGCGCGAACGCGGTCCTCGACCTCCGTGTCAGTGGCCGCAGGCAAGCCGCCTCGAATCACCGCCCTGGCGTAGTCCTCGTTCTGCAGCAAGCCGGGGATGAACAGTGAGTCGTACTTGCGGACGCTCCTGGCCTCGTTCTCGAAGCTGATGTACGCGGTGTACTCGTCCGGCAGGTCCGAGTGGTACGGCTGCAACCAACCCGGCTTCTTGGAGTTGGTGAACAGGTCCAGCAGGTACGCCCGCCGCTCCCCCTCCAGTTCGTACAGGTCGAGCAGGGTCATCAGCGTGCGGCGCTGCGGCCGCGCCTTGGCGGTCTCGACGCGGTACAGGGTCGCCGGGTTCAGGTTGGTCTTGTCGACCACCGTCTGCTGGCTCAGGTTCGCGCCCTCGCGCAGGCCGCGCAGCTCTCCCGCCAGCCTGCGCAGCCGGACGGTCGGTGTGTGTTTCTTCGAAGCCACGGTCTCGATCCTTCCTCACCCTTCACCCTGGGCCACACGGTGGGTAGCCCGCGACTGCCTTCGCGCGTGAGCACGAGGTCGAACGTTTTCATTAGAACGCATGGTTGCGTTTAGCGCCAGACGAGGGCATGCTTACCGCCGAACAGACCAATGAACGGGAGCCGGGATGGGTGTGCACCACGCCGCGGGGGCGCCAGACGCCGATGGGCTGGACGAGTGGGTGGGGTTGTGGGACCGGGCGTGGGTGTCCGGGGTGTGGATGAAACGCCTGTACGGGCCGGACCCGCGCGCGCCCCAAGCGGTGTCGCTGAGCACGCGGTGGCACGGCGGGTTGTTCGCGGACGTGATGTTCTTCGAGTCCGACAGCGCGGCGTTCGCGGTGCGCGTCCCCCGGTACGGCTACGCGCCCGGGCCGCACACCCCGTCGGCGGTGTGCAGGCTGACCACCGGCAGCGCGGCCGAGGTGCTGCGCGCGGTCGAGTCCTGGCCGGACCCGGTCGTCGACCCGGAGGCGTTCCAGGTCCTCACCCCGCCCGCCATTCCCGAGGTGTTCGGGCTGCGCGCCCTCGTCCGCACGCCCGAACGCCCGGGACCGCCGCCCGGCCGCCCCGCCGCCCGCACCCCCGCATGAGCACAGGACACCGCATGAACGCCAGCAACAGCACGACCACCGACATCCGGGCCCGGACAGCGCGCGGCCTGCTGCTCGCCGCCGAACTCGAGCGGGCACGGGTCGCCAAGGGGCTGACCACCCGCCAGCTCGCCACCAGGATGAGCATGTCCGCGTCCATGGTGAACCGGGTGATGAACGGGCGGCGCACGCCGACCGCGATGGAGATCGGCGGCCTGTGCGCGGTGCTCGAGACCCCGCCGTGGCGGCGGCCGCACCTGTACGCGCTGGCCAGGGAGGCCGACCTGCGCGAGTGGACCATCCACGGCACCGCCCACGACCACGACCCGCACGGCGTCGTCCGCGCGCTCTGGACCCTGGCGACCAGCGCCGACACCTACGCCCCCACCACCGCGCCACCGCGCGTCCACGCCACCGGCCGCACCTGGACGCACTACGTCCCGGCGTCGGCGCTGACCGGACCGGTGGACGTCCAGGCCACCCCGGTCGAGGCCATCCGCGTCATCCCGGAGACCACCCCGCCGCCCTTCCGCCACCCGGTGCAGGTCCTGCACCTGCCGCACTACAGCCCGGTCGTGCTCGTCGACCTCGACCGCACCTCGCTCGTCCTGGAGGGCGACAACGCCACCCACTACGCCGAGACCCTCGCCCGAGCCGCGGCGAAGGCCCTCCCCGCGTCCGAATCCCGCTCCGCGGTCGAGCGTGCGCTGGACATGACCGACACGGCAGGGTGTACCGGGACAGACTGAGACCCGGTTACCCGTTCACGAAGGTGCGCCGTGCAGAAGACGACAACCCCGCACAGGCTCCCGGCCCGCCAGCTCGCCGCCGCGAGTTCCGGCAACGCCCTGGAGTGGTTCGACTGGACCATCTACGCGACGTTCAGCGTCTACTTCGCGACCGAGTTCTTCCCCAAGGGCAATGACGCGCTGGCCCTGATCAACACCTTCGCCACCTATGCGCTGGCGTTCTTCTTCCGGCCGTTGGGCGGCGTGCTGCTGGGCCGGTTCGCCGACACCCGCGGGCGCAAACCGGCCATGCTGCTGACCATCGTGCTGATGGCCGCGGGATCGATCATCATTGCCGTGCTGCCGACGTTCGAGCAGGTGGGGTGGCTGTCGCCGATCCTGTTGCTGCTGGCGCGGGTCGGCCAGGGGCTGTCGTTGGGCGGCGAGGCGTCGAGCACGTCGGTGTACCTGGCGGAGATCGCGCCCGCCGACCGGCGGGGGCGGTACTCGTCGTTCTTCTACATCTCCACCGGGTCGGCGGTGCTGGTCGCGACGGTCCTGGGCTCCGTGCTGTCAGGGGTGCTCGACGACGCCGCGATGGCCTCGTGGGGGTGGCGCGTCCCGTTCCTCATGGGCGGTGTCATCGGGCTGATCGGGTTGTGGCTGCGCCGGGCCATGCCGGAGACGGAGCTGTTCCACGAGAACAAGACCGCCGCGCAGCGCGTGCGCAACCCGCTCCGCGTGACCCTGCGCGAGCACCCGCGCGCGGTGGGGCAGCTCTTGGGCTTCTCGATGCTCTCGACGCTCTGCTACTACACCTTCTTCAGCGCCCTCACCCCGTTCGCGGTCAGCACCCGCAAGGCCGACCCGGAGGTCGTGTTCCTGGCGCTGAGCATCGCGACGGCCGTGTTCATCGCGTTGCAGTACCCGATGGGCTGGGCGGCGGACCGGTTCGGCCGCAAGCCGCAACTGCTGGTGTGGTCGGGGCTGACGGCGGTGCTGATCTTCCCGCTGTCGCTGCTGGTCACGCCCGCGCTGGGCAACCTGGTCCTGGTGTTCACGGTGGGGCTGGCGCTGTACACGGCGATGACCTCGGTCGCGCCCGCGCTGATGAGCGAGCTGTTCCCGACCCGGCTGCGGGCCCTGGGCATCGGCGCTTGGTACAACCTCACAGTGGCGGTGTTCGGCGGCACGGCGCCGCTGCTGATCAGCGCGCTGTCGGAGGCGGGGCTGCCCAACGTGTTCTTCCTGTACGTGACCGGGGCGGCGGTGGTGGCGTTCCTGGTGATCCTGACGCTGCCGGAGACCAAGGGCGCGGAGCTGGAGTGAGCGGCGGGGGTGCTCGATGGCTCGCCGGATGTGATCGGGCGGGTGCGGCAAAGACGCGTCCCGTGCGGAGACGTTCCATCCGGTCGTGTCTGGACTGCTCATGCGGCCTCGGCCTGGAGGGCGGGGCCGAGGAGGAGTCCACCGTCGATGACGTACTCCGACCCCGTGATGAACGACGCGTCTGATGACGTGAGGAACAGGAGAAGCCGGGTGACGTCGGTCGGCTCCCCGAGTCGGGGGATGGCGAACGGCTCGGGTGAGTAGAAGTCGGCGATTGCCGCGGTGGCGCCTGCTGCTGGTTCGTGGATGAAGGAGGTCGCGATCACGCCGGGGTGGATGGTGTTCACGCGGATGTGGTCGCGGCCGAGCTCGAGCGCTGCCGTTCGGGTGAGACCTCGCACGGCCCACTTGCTGGCGACGTACGGCGCGTAGTGCGCCGTGCCGCCCAGGCCCATTGTCGAGGCGATGTTGACGATGGCTCCCCCTGTCGCGCGGCGCAGCGCGGGGGCGGCGGCCTTGATGCCGAGGAAGGTCCCTGTGAGGTTGATGTCGAGGATGCGCGACCACGTGGCCTGGTCCGTCTCCTCGATCGGCGCCGGCGGGTTCTGCACGCCCGCGTTGTTGACCAGCACGTTCAGGGCGCCGAAGGCGCTTTCGGCGGCTAGCACAGCGGTGGACCACGAGCTCTCGTCGGTGACGTCGAGGTGGGTGAAGCGGGCGCGGGTCCCGAGCTCGTCGGCGAGAGCGGCGCCGCGTTCGGCGTCGATGGCGCCGATCATCACGTTCGCTCCCTCCGCGTGAAAGGCGCGCACGTGGCTCGATCCCTGGCCACCGGTCCCACCGGTCACGAGCACGGTCTGGTCGTCGAAGCGGCGCATCAGATATTCCTTCGGTACGTGGGTGACCGACCGGGATCACCAGTGATGAACGGCGGCCAGTGGTGAGTCGTTCGACTCGCCATCCTCTTGACACTAGGTCGGCAACGGTGGTGAGTCAAGCGACTCACCTCGTATGCTCGGCCCATGAGCAGGGTCGTGACGACGTACCACCAGCGCATCGCCCAGGAGAAGCGCGCGCTGATCTTGACGGCCGCGACCGCGCTGTTCCTCGAGTTGGGCTACGACCGGACGTCGCTGGCGCGGATCGCAGAGCGCTCGGGCGTCTCGCGGGCCACCTTGTTCAAGCAGTTCCCGACCAAGGCCGCCCTGTTCGACGCCATGGTCACCGAGTCCTGGTCAACCGCTGACGAGGAGGATCCCCCGCAGGCGGGCAACATCGTCGACGGGCTCAGCACCATCGGTCGCCGCTACGCCGAGCTGTTGGGCCGCGCCCGGATGACCGACCTGTTCCGCATCGTCATCGCCGAGCTGCCGCGGTTCCCCGAACTCGCCAATGCGCAGTTCTCGCAGGGGAAGATGCCCTACTTCGAGTCCGTGCGCGACTACCTGCTGGCCGAGCACGAGGCGGGGACGGTGCGGGTCGAGGACGTGGACCTCGCAGCCACCCAGTTCCTGGGCATGATCTCCAACTACGTCTTCTGGCCGACACTCCTGGTGCCGGGCTGGGAGGTGGGCGCCGACCGCGTCGCCCAGGTGGTCGACGAGGCCGTCCGCACCACCGCCGCCCGGTACGCCGTGGCTGGACCAGGGCCGTCGACCAACCACTGAGTCCCACCGCCACAAGGAGCTGCGGCCCAAGCAGGCCCCGAGGACTCGACCATCCTGGCACCAGCGGTCAGAGCAGCGAGCGGTAGAGGGCGCGGTGGCGTTCGGCTGCCGCGGGCCAGGTGTAGCGGGCGGCCAGCGCCTTGCCGATCTCGCGGCGGCGGGGGTCGGGGGTCTCGATGGCGGCGGAAAGCCCGGCCGCCAGGGAGGCTGTGTCGATGGCGAAGTGGGCGGCTCCGGTGAAGACCTCGCGCAGGACCGGGAGGTTGCTCGTCACCAGGGGGACCTCGGCGGCGAGGGCCTCCATCGCGGCCAGGCCGAAGCCCTCCTTGGTCGACGGGAAGGCGAAAGCGCTTGCCCCCGCCATCAGCCCGGGCAGTTCCGCGTCGTCGACCGGGCCGAGGATCTCGGGGACCACGCCCAGTTCCACCGCTCGCGCCTCCCACGCCGCCCGGTAGTCGCGGTAGTCGAAGAGGGTCTCCCCGCCCGCGACCACCAACCGCACGTCCGGCAGTCCCAGCAGCGCGAAGGCCTCCAGCAGCTCAACGGACCCCTTGCGCGGTTCGATTCCCCCGACCGACAGCACATACCGCCCCAGCTTCGACACCCACCGCTGCGCCGATGCCGAGCCCACCGCCGCGGCGAACCGCGCGGCGTCCACACCGTTCGGGATCACCACCGGCGACAAGCCCCACCCAGCTTTCAGCTCCCCCGCCACCGCCCCCGAGACGCACACGTGCGCGTAGGGCTCCACGATCGCCTTTTCGTGGCACGCCGCCAACTCCGGGGTCGTGAAGTGGTCGATGTGGTGCACCGTGCGCACGCACCGGCCCACCGCGTTGGCGCTGATGCAGTCCTGCGCGTGCACGATGTCGTACGACGCCGGGTCGAAAGCCTCCCGCAGGACAGCGATGGAGCGCAAGATCCGCTCACCGATCCCCTCCCCTGCCACCTCGGGGAACGGCACGACCCGCAGCGACACCGCGGGGTCCACGGGACGGAAGAACCCGGCATCCCCGCCGCGTCCCAGCGTCCACACCGTCACGTCCTCGCCCAGCGCGGCGAGGGCCTCCGCCAGCGCGAGGGTGTGCACGACGCCGCCGCGCGGCTTCGACGAGTAGGTCAGCAGCGCGATCCTCACCCGTACGCCTCCGGTTTGCGCTCGGCCAGGTGGTTGAGCACCCGGCGGGCGGTGGCGACCTCGGCGGCGACGTCCACCTCCGCGATGGCGATGCCGGCCTTGGACCACGTCCTGGCCAGGATGTCGCCACCCGGGCCGACGACCTTGGCCTGGCCGAGGAAGCGCAGGCCGCCCAGGGAGCCGGTCAGGTTGGACGAGGCCAGCACCACCTGGTTCTCGGCGGCCCGGGCCTGGTCGTAGAGGTCGAACAGCCGCGCCTGGCGGTCCTGGGCCATGCGCGGGGCGCGGTTGGTGATGCTCGTGGGCCAGGCCGACAGCGCGGCGATGACCTCAGCGCCGTCGACGGCCAGTGCCCTGGCGGCCTCCGGGAAGGTTTTGTCGTAGTCGATGAGCATGCCGACCCGGCCCACGGGGGTGTCGAAGGCGGCGAAGCCGTCCCCTGCCGCGTACGCCATCGACTCCCCCGCGGGCTGGTGGACCTTGCGGTGGCGGCCGAGCACGCCGTCGCCGGTGACGCACAGGGCGCTGTTGTAGCGGTGGTCGCCGTCGGCCTCGCAGAACCCGAAGCACACCACCATCTCCGCGGCCAGCGCGACGACCTTGCGCACGTGCGCGTCGTCGACGGCCAGGGCGGGCGGCAGCGACTCCGGGCCGGGGTTGCGCAGGTCGGCCAGGTACCCGCCGAGCGCGGCGTCGGGCAGCACCAGAATCCCGGCGCCGTCGCGGCGGGCGTGCTCGATCAGCGTGGCGACCCGCTGCAGGTCGAAGTCGAGGTCGCGGCCGAAGGCCCCGGCCACCGCGGCGATGCGGACCATGCGGCGGCTACGCCCCCACCAGGTGCCCGCCCAGCACCGGGTACGCCTCCGGGCGCCGGTCGCGCAGGTGCCCCATCGCCCGCCGCGCGGACTCCAGCGCGGCGGCGACGTCGACCTCGGCCACCGCCAGGCCCGCGCCCACCCCGGTGTCGGCGAGCACCTCGCCGCCGGGGTCGACGACCTTGGCGCTGGCCACGAACCGCAGCGCGCCGAACGTGCCGGACTGGTTGGCTGAGAGCCACACGACCTGGTTCTCCAGGGCGCGGGCGCGGTCGAACAGGTCGAAGCGGCGCTTCCAGCGGTCCTTGGTTAGGTCCGGGTCAGGGTTGGTGGCGCTACCCGGCCACGCGGACACGCACACGATGACCTCGGCCCCGTCGAGGGCCAGCGCCCGCGCGGACTCGGGGAACGCCTTGTCGTAGCAGATCATCATGCCCAATCTGCCGACCGGCGTGTCGAAGGCGGCGAAGCCGCCGCCCGCGCCGTAGTTGGCGTCCTCGTTCAGCGGCTGGTGCACCTTGCGGTGGTTGCCCAGCACGCCGTCGCCGTTGACGCAGACCACGGAGTTGTAGAGGACCCCGTCTGCGACCTCGCAGTACCCGGCGGTCACGACCATGTCGCCCGCCAGGGCGGCGAGCCGCGCGATCTCGGGACCGTCCTGGGCCAGTGCCGGGGGCGAGTCGGCGGTGCCGTCCAGGGACAGCAGGTACCCGCCCAGCGCGGCCTCGGGGAAGGCCAGCAGGCGCACCCCGTCCGCGCGGGCCTCGGCGGTGATCCGCTCGACGCGGGCGAAATCGCCCTCCAGGTCGCGGTCGAAGTTCGCCGCGACGGCCGCCATCCGCAAGCCGCTCATGCCGTCCCCCTCCCTGTCCCCATGCCGGTGACCACTGTCGTGATCGCCTCCGTCGTCTCGCCGTCCGGCCAGCGCAGCGCCACGCCGGAGCCCTCGACCAACTCCCCGCACTCCGCGCCGACGGCCGGGCCCGCGGGCGGCGGGGCGGCGCCGGGCACGTCCGCGGTGAGCATCGCGAAGCCGGGGAAGCAGGTCAACCAGTCCCCGGCGGTCGCGCCGTCCGGGCGCGGCGCGGTGGCCACGTCCAGCACGGCGCCGCAGCCGCTCGCCTCGGCGAGCATGCCGAGGGTGCCGACCACGCCCGCCATCGACACGTCCTTGGCCGCCGCGGGCCGCGCCGCGCCGACCGCCCCGAGCATCGCCGCCAACTCGGCGGGGGTGCGCGAGGACGTGGAGTCCCACTGCCTGCCCGCGTAGCCGGGGCGCCAGCGGCCGCCCAGGTCGGCGGTCAGGGTGATCGCGTGCCCCGGCCGCCCGCCCGCGCCCGGCACCGGATGGGCGGTGCGGCCCAGCGCGGTGACCGAGAGGGAGGCGGGGACGCCGAACTGGGTGTGCCCGCCCAGGACGGGCACACCGTAGGCGGCGGCCGCGCGCTTGAGCCCGGTCAGCACCCGGTGGGCGAAGGAGGCGTCGCGCGCCCCCACCGCGTCGAGGATGCCGATAGGCGTGGCGCCCATGGCGGCGAGGTCGTTGAGGTTGACCAGGACCGCGCACCAACCCGCCCATTCGGGGTCGCGTTCGACCATCGCGGGCACGATCGCGTCGCACGCGGCGACCAGGTCGCTGCCCGGGACGGGCGCGCCGTCGTCGCCCACGAAGCCGGGGCCGCCGGGGTCCATGCCTGCCAGCAGCGCGCCGAGTTGCCGCTTGGTGGCGTCGGCCAGGGCGGCGATCCGGCCGATGGGCCGGCGCATGAGGACGTGGTCGCGCCCGGCCACGGTCACCGGGCGCACGGTGGTCCACCCGAGCCGGTGGAACAGCCGCTCGTTGGCGGCCTGCACGGTGGCGTCGAACCGCAGCGCGCCCGCCCCCTCGGCGTGCGCGCACGCCGCCCGGACCAGGGCGCCGCCGATGCCCGCCGCCCCCGCGCCCGGTCGGACGACGAGCCTGCCGCCGACCCACCAGCCCACGTCCGGTCCTTGCTCGGCCGGTCCGAGCCGGACCCCGCCGACGACCGCGCCCGCCAGGTCCCTGGCCACGAGCACGACCGTGCGCGGGTCCTCGTCGCGCCAGTCAGTGTCGTCGTCGAACAACCCTTGTCTGTCGACGAACACCTCCCGGCGCAACGCCCGGTAGTCCTTCAGCGCTGCATCGTCTGCCCGCGAGACCAGGTCGAAAGACCTGAGCGACGGTGAACCGATAAGAACCTCTCCCAGCACGGCTCAACCCCCCGCCGCAGACAGCACACTGCACGCACCGCAAGCCGCGCAGCCCGCACCCTGGTCGGCGCCGGTCATCGCGGCGGCGCGCAGCAGCGCGGCCACCCGCTGGGTCACATCCCGCACCAGCGCCGCGCTGGGCGCGGTGGCGCCGTCGCGGCGGGCGAGGGTGCCCACCATGGGCCGGAAGGGGACTACGAACGGGTAGACGCCCCGGTCGATGAGCCGCCCGGCGCCCGCGACCAGCCCGTCCGGGTCGTCGCCGAGGCCGATGAGCAGGTAGGTGGAGACCTTGTTGCGGCCGAAGACGCGCACGGCCTGGTCCCAGGCGGCGTCGTACTCGGCCATGGGGACCAGGCCCTTGGACGGCATCCACCGCGCGCGGACCTCGTCGTCGAGGGACTCGACGTGGATGCCGATGGAGGTGGCGCCCGCGTCCTTGAGCTCCTGGATCACCGACAGGTCGGCGGGCGGCTCGATCTGCACCTGGATGGGCAGGCCCGGCACCGCGTCCAGCACGGTCTTGACGCAGCGCACCAGCGGGCGCGCGCCCCGGTCGGGCCCGGCGGTGGTGCCGGTGGTCATGACCATCTGCTTGACGCCGTCCAGGCGCACGGCGGCCTCAGCGACCTCTGCGAGCTGAGCGGGGGTCTTGGCGGCGACAGTGTCACCGTTGCGCAGGGACTCTTCGATGGCGCAGAACTTGCAGCGCAGGTCTTCGGCGTAGCGGATGCAGGTCTGCACGACGGTGGTGGCGAGGACGTCGCGACCGTGTAGCAGCGCGATCTTGTCGTAGCGGACGCCGTCAGCGGTCTTCAGGTCGTAGAACCGGGGCCTACGAACGGGTTCGACGCTGAGACCGAGGTCGAGGGCGCCGTTGAAGACCCGGCCGCCGCGCACCGCGTAGGGCGAGTCCGGGTTCGTCGGGAGGGTCGCGTTCGCGCCGTCGAGCACGACGTGCCCGTCGTCGCTGGGGCCCGCGCCCTTGCTGCGGGACACCGGCGCGTCCATCCGCGCGCCCAGCAGGGCCAGGTCGACGCGGGTGGCGAGGGCGTCCTCAGCGGTCTTGGCGTCAACGGCTTCGATGCTCACAAGCGGCTCCTAACCCGGGACTCAGGCCCCGGTCCCGGCGGTGGG
>NZ_WHOL01000096.1:34871-61823 GCF_009745975.1 Actinokineospora pegani
CCCGCGCCCACCGCCACCCGGTCACCACATGTAGGTGGAGTTGATGATCGCGCCCTTGCGGGCGTAGTGGATGAGGGCGTCCTGCACGTCCAGCGGGTGCGTGGGGATGACGCCCTCGATGAGGTCCTCCTCGCGCAACCCGTGCAGCGACAGGCCGAAGCGGCAGCAGTAGACCTTGCCGCCCTCCTTGATGAAGGTCTTCAGCGACTCGTTGATGTTGTGCTCGCCGGGGAACGCGGAGTTGCCGGTGGTGGGGAAACCGCGGGTGGCCATGGCGTTCATCGAGCCGGGGCCGTAGAAGTAGATAGCGGACTCGAAGCCCTTGCGCAGCGCTCGGGTCGCCTGCAGGATCGCCACGAAGCTCACGGAGGACTCGTGCGCGATGCCGTGCACGAGGGTGAAGTAGCTCTGGCCCGGCTCGGCCTGGTGGTCGGGGAAGACCTTGGTGCCGCCGTAGATGTTCGAGCCGTCGGGCAGCGAGGGGTGCGGGATCTCGTTGAGGCTCTGCTCTTCGAGCTCGGTCAGGTCAGCCATGGCCGCGTTCTCCTTGATGTGTGGTGTTACCGGTGGACCGCTGCACGCTGCGTCATCCGTAGAGACGCGCGAAGGTGTCGCGGAAGACGAGGTCCGCTAGTTCGCCGTCGCCGGTGACGGCCTTGAGCTTGTGGTATTCCCCGGCGAAGTCGCCCCAGGGCTGGTCGCTGGCGAACAGCACCCGGTCGTGGCCGATCCCCCGCCGGGAGATCTCCTCGGCCAGCCAGCGCGGGGCGAACCCGATCGCCCAGGACAGGTCGGTGTAGACCCGCTTCCCGGCGGCGACCCAGTCGAAGAAGCGGCCGCCGACGAGCTTCATGTGCCCGCTCATCCCGCCGCCGAAGTGCACCAGGTGGATGTCGACGTCGTCGCCGTAGCGGTCGACGAGCGTGCCCACCTCGTCGATGTCCGACGCCGAGCCAGGCGAGGTGTGGACGTGCACGACCAGGCCGTGCTCGCGCGCCGCGCCGAAGATCCGGTCGATCTCCGGCGCGCACGCGGGGTCGGTGGGGCGGCCGCCGAGCAGGAAGCTGGTCTTGAGCGCGCGGACCCCGGGCTCCCCGGCCAGCGCCAGCGCCTTGGTGTTGCGCTCGGCGTCAGCGGGCTTGGGCGAGGTCCACAGCGCGGCGCGGACCCGCTCGTCACGGCCCGCCGCCTCGACGACCAGCTCGTTGAACCCGAAGGCGACGTCGGGGTCGGGGACCCCGTAGTTGGGGATCACCAGGGCCCGCTCGACGCCCTCGGCGTCCAGGTCCGCGATCAGCTCGTCGACCGTGGCCCTGGCCCCGACGTCGGCGTTGACCGCCGGACCGCCGTAGAACGGGTGCGCCGGGAGCACGCCGAGGTGGCGGTGCGCGTCGTGTACCCAGCGGCCGGTCATGGCCATAGTCCACCTCCTGCTCGTGTCGCGATGATTCCTCCCGGAACAACAGGAGATTTCCTCTGTTACGCAACGGTTCTGGGCGCTACCCACTCGTCGGTCGACGGCGAGGTGCTCGCGGGCGTGCCGGACAGCCACGGCACCTCGAAGGCCGTCTCCCGGGACGAGGACACGAGCCCGGCGATGTGCTCGGCGTCGCCCGCGACGCCGCAGAACCGGCCGGAGCCCCACGTCCACTGCCAGGGCAGGCCGAGGAAGTGCAGGCCGGGGAAGCTGGTCGCGCCGCGATGGTGGGCCGGGTAGCCGCGGCCGTCGAACACCGGCAGGTCGATCCACCGGTTGTCCCGGCCGAACCCGGTGCACCACACGACCGACGTGATGCCCTCGGCGGCGAGGTCGACCGAGGTCGGCCCGTCGTGCGCGGGCTCCCAGACGGGGGTGTAGCGGTCCTCGTGCGGGGCGTCCACGCCGGTGGCGGCGATCCACGCGTCGCAGGAGTCCTTGATGGACTCCGAGACCGCGTCGGCGGCGTCGAGGTTGCGGCGCAGGTCGTCGCCGAACTCGACGGCGCCGCCGTGGACCCCGGTCAGGCGCCCGTGCAGGACCATGCCCTGCGTGGCGAAGGCCCGCAGGTCGATGTCGCGGCCCCCGTCGCGGCCGGTGACGTAGTGGTTGGCGCGCAGCCGGACCGCGTCGGCGTCGTCGAACTCGTCGATGGACTTGCGGTAGTAGCCCATGTCCTCGAGCCAGTCGACGACGTCGCGGCCCCGGTAGCGGCGGGCCACGCGCGGCGCGGACCCGGTCGCCAGGTGCACCCGGCGCCCGGCCAGGTGCAGGTCCTCGGCGATCTGGCAGCCGGACTGCCCGGTGCCGACGACGAGCACCGCGCCCCCGGGCAACTGCTCGGGGTTGCGGTAGCCGGACGAGTGCACCTGGACGACGTCGTCGGGCAGCCGCTCGGCCACCCGCGGGGTCAGCGGGACCTGGTAGGGACCGGTCGCCACCACCACGTGGTCGGCGGTCAGGGTGCCCGCGCCGGTCCGCACCACGAACCGGCCGCCGCGCTCGGCGCCCAGCCGGGTCACCTCCACGCCCTCGATCAGCGGCGGGTGGAAGGAGTCGGCGTAGCGGCGCAGGTAGCCCACGATCTCGTCGCGGAGCATGAACCCGTGCGGGTCCGGCCCGTCGTACCCGAAGCCGGGCAGCGCGCACTGCCAGTTGGGGGTCACCAGGCAGAAGGAGTCCCACCGCCGGTCCGCCCACTCGTTGCCCAGCACGCCCTTTTCCAGCACCAGGTGGTCGACCCCGCGCTGGACCAGGCAGTGGCTCATGGACAGGCCCGCCTGCCCACCGCCGATCACCACGACCGAGCGGTGCAGGCCGTCGAGCCCGCCGTCGCCCGGCACCGAAACCAGCCTGCTCATCGCTCGAACCCCTCGACTCGTACGTGCCCTGCCCGGTGGCTGTCGTCGAGCGCCGCTGCCCGTGCCCGGATCTCCCTCATCTGCGCCTGGGCGTTGGAGCAGGCGAACCCGTACCTGGCGCGCACCCGTTCCGAACCCACATCGAGCGCGGCGCAGCTACGCTGGACGAACTCGGCGACGGGGTAGCGGGCGCCCGGTTCCAGGTGGTCCTCGACGACCAGGGACGGGGAGTAGCACCGCTGCGCCGTGCCGTCGGGCCACCTGACGGTGAAGAACATCTCCGGCATGGCGACAAGTACACGGGCCGGGGGTGGCCGACGCGTTTCGTCCGGAACAGCGCGCCGTTGCCGATTCCCGGGTGCTGTTGCCGCCCCGTATCGATCCCCTCACCGCCGTGCCGCGACCGCCCCGCACCGTGTACGGGCGCGGTTCGCTCCCGCGAACAGGCGGGAACCGGTAAACAATCGGTTTCTCTCGGGGGACCCGCACTTGGCTAAACGGTGTCCATCAGTGACAATGGGGCGGACCGGTCGGCGCCCCCGATGGCGACGGCAGCCGGTTCACCCCACAACCTCGACCAGGCGCATTCCTCGTGCGGTCTGCCGTACCCACACGCCCGCTTTGTCTTCCCAACGCAAGGAGTGTCGCCGCATGGGCCTTTTCGGTCGTCGCAGGAGCGCCGGGCCCGATGCGGCGCACCGGCTGCTGGACAGCCCGGAGGGTCCCGCCCCCGAGGGCTACACGCCGGGCGAGCCGGTGGACGGCGAGGTCGTCGTCTACTTCGCCGACGACCCGCGCAAGCTCTACCAGCTCAAGCAGTGGCTGCCGGTGTTCGAGCTGCTCGACGAGCGGCACAGCGTGGTGATCGTCCTGCGCAACCTGGCGACGCTGGCCGAGCTGTCGGTGCTGACCCCGCTGCGCTGCGTACTGGCCCCGGCGTTCCCCGACCTGGTCGACCTGTACGAGCTGAGCGACTTCAAGGTCGCGCTCTACGTCAACAACTCCGTGCACAACTTCCACTCGCTGACCCAGCGGCGCATCCAGCACGTGCACGTCAACCACGGCGAGTCCGACAAGGTGTGCATGGTCAGCAACCAGGTCAAGGCCTACGACCGGGTGTTCGTCGCCGGGCCGAACGCCGTGGCCCGCCACCGCGCCGCGCTGATGTCGTTCGACCAGGACAAGCTGGTGCCCGTCGGCCGCCCGCAACTGGACCTGCGCCCGGCGCCGCTGCTGGCGCCCACCGACCGGCGCACCGTGCTCTACGCCCCCACCTGGGAGGGCGAGAACGCGTCGAACAACTACACCTCCGTCGACGTGTTCGGCCCCGCGATCGTCGCCGCCGCGCTGGCCGTGCCGGACGTCCGCGTGGTCTACAAGCCGCACCCGCGCGTCCCGCTGAGCCCGCTGCCGTCGATGGTCGACAGCCACGAGGCGATCGTGCGGCTGGTCGAGGACGCCGCCTGGCGCGACCCCGGCGCCGGGCACCAGGTGCACGCCGACGGCGACATCCTGGCCGTGTTCCCCGGCTGCGACCTCATCGTCACCGACGTGTCCTCGGTCGGCCTGGACTTCCTGTACCTGCGCCCGGAGCAGCCGATGCTCATCGCCGACCGGCACGAGGACCGGGCCCGGCTGCTGGCCGAGGCCCCGGTCGCCGCCGCGGCCGACATCGTCGACTCCACCACCCTCGCCGCGCTGCCGGCGACCATCACCGACCGGCTGGCGGCCGACGCGCGCCGCGAAGACCGGCGGGCCGCCAGACGCGGCTACTTCGGCGACCTGGGGCCGGGCGAGTCCACCGCCCGGTTCCTGGGCGCCATCACCGAGACAGCGGAGCTGCGCGACAGGGAACTGGCCCTGCTCGCCGCGACCCGCACGAGCGCACCGGGGAGGTCGGCGTGAGCCACCGACAGCGAGTTGTCATCCTGGCCGCGGGCATGGGGACCAGGCTGGGGATGCCCAAGCCGAAACCGCTGACCCCGCTGGCCGACGGGCGCTCGATCATGCGGCAGCAACTGGACAACCTCGCCGCCGCGTTCGGCCCGGACGGGTTCGACCTGACCGTCGTCGTCGGCTTCGAGGCCGCGCAGGTCATGGCCGCCGCCGCGGACGCGCGGTTCGTCTACAACGAGCGCTTCCAGTCGACCAACACCGCGAAGAGCCTGCTCAAAGCGCTGCGCCAGCCTGGCGACGGCGGCGTGCTCTGGCTCAACGGCGACGTCGTGTTCGACGCGCGGCTGCTGCACGAGGTCCTCCCGGCGATCGATCGCGACCAGTCGTTCGTCTGCGTGAACACCGCCGCCGTGGGGGAGGAAGAGGTGAAGTACACCGCTTCGCCCAACGGATACATCGCGGAGCTGTCAAAATCGGTGGTCGGCGGTCTCGGTGAGGCCGTCGGCATCAACTACATCGCGTCCTCGGACCTGGGGGCGCTCGTCGAGCACCTCGGGTCGTGCTCGGACACCGACTACTTCGAGCGCGGCATCGAGTCCGCGATCGAGGGGGTGGGCATCCGGGTCCAGGCGCTGGACATCTCCGCGTTCTTCGTGGTGGAGGTGGACTTCGCGGGCGACCTCGAGCGTGCGAACCTGGAGGTGGGCAAGACCGTCACGTCCGCGGCGTAGCGCTCGCGCCGCGCCGGTGGGTGGCGGCGCGTTATGGACGCCAACAGAATCTTCGGTCCCAGGCCGGTTCTCCTGGGTCACCGGGGGTGCGGCCGCGGCGTGGTCGACGGCCACGTCGAGAACACGCTCGAGTCCTTCCTGGCCGCCGCCGAGGCGGGCGTGGACTGGGTCGAGGTGGACGTGCGCCGCACGGCGGACGACCACCTGGTCGTCGCGCACGACCCCACCGACGACGACGGCGTGTTCTACGCCGACCTCACCGGCGAGCAGGCCGCCGCGCGCGGAGTCCTCCGCCTGGCGGACCTGCTGTCGGCGCTGCCCCACCACATCGGCGTCGACTTCGACGTCAAGACGTCGATGGAGGACGCCACCCGCAGCCGCGCCCGCTCCACGATGGGCCGCCTCGGGGCCATCGCCCGCCGGGAGTCGCGGGTGCGCCCCACCCTGATCAGCTCCTTCGACGCGGGCGCTCTCGACATCGCCCGGGAGGTCGCCCCCGGCGTCCCCCGGGGCCTGCTGACCTGGTTGGAGTTCCCCATCGACCAGGCCGTCGCCTCGGCCGCCCACCTGGACGTGCAGGTCCTGGCCCCGCACTGGGGCTCCCTGCGCCCCGCCGAGTCCGACCAGGCCCCGCTGCCGCGCCCCCTGGAGTACGTGGTCGACACCGTCCACGCCAGCGGCCGCGAGTTCCTCGCCTGGTGCCCCACCCTGAAGTTCGCCAAGACCCTCCTCGACGCCGGGGTGGACGCCCTGTGCGTCAACAACGTCCCGAAGGCGGTGGCAACCCTGGCCCTGGAACCGGTCTGATCGGGTGAACAGCCCAGGCGCCCGCCCCGGAGCGCCCCGCGCCTGGGCACGATGGCCCGATGGGCTCCCCCTCCGCAGGCCGCGCCCGGCTGCGCGCCGAGGGCAGGCCTTGGCGCTTCGCGCCCGGTGACCGCCTGCTGAGCACCGGCGACCCGAGCGACGAGGTCATGCTGATCGAAACCGGGCTGACCAAGGTCGTCCTGCTGACCCCGGACAGCGGCCCGACGGTGGCCGGGCTTGTTGGTCCCGGCGAGCTGATCGGCGAGGCCGGGGTCATCCACGGCGCGCCGCGCAGCGCCACCATCGAGGCGTTGACGGTTGTCCACGTCGTCCGGGTCGCCGCCTCCGTGTTCCTCCGGCTGCGCGCGACCGTCCCGGACATCGGCGAACTGGTCGACGAGACGTGGCGCGAGCAGCGCGGGCGGGCCGACCTGCACCGGGTCAACGCGGCCAGGGACGTCCACACCCGGGTGCGCGAGACCCTGCGCCACTGGGCGCTGAGCTTCGGCGACCGCACCAGCGAGGGCCTGCTGCTGCGCGGCCCCAGCCAGCACGACCTGGCCCTGGCCGTCGGCGCCTCCCACGAACGCGTCGAGTCCGCCCTGTCCGGGCTGCGCGACGAGGGCGTCCTGAAGACCAGCAGGCGCCGGTTCCTGTTCTTGGGCGAGATCCACCGTTCTCCCTGATATCAGGGAGAACGCGCCCGTCCGTCCGGTGAGCATGTCCTCCATCCAGCACACTGCGAGGAAGGACATGGACGTGGCACTGGTCGCGGAACACCGGGCGGTCCTGGGCGTCGACATCGTCGGCTCGGCGAGGCTGCCCGGCAAGCACACCGCCGTGGCGCGGCGGATAGCTCTGGGGACCGTGGAGACGGCGTTGGCCGAGCGGGCTGCCGAGGTGCTGCACCGCTCCGACACCGGCGACGGGGCGCTGATCACCGTCCCCGGCGCCCGGGTGGCCGACCTGCTCGACGCCGCCCACGCCATCGATGCCGCGCTCGTCGAGCACAACACCTGGCACCGCCCGCAGGTCCGCCTGCGCCTGTCGGTCGAGTCCGGCCCCATCGGCGACGCCCCCGACCTCTACCTCCCGCGCAAGGACGCCGCCCGCCTCCTCGACGCCGAGGACTTCAAGCGCCTGCTGGCCCACAGCCTCGACCCCGACGACGAGTCCCGCGCCACCACCGGCCTGATCGTCTCCGACCACGTCCTGCGCGCCGCCTTCGCTGGCGACCACACCACCAGGGTCCGCCGCGCCGAGTTCGCCCCGCTCCCCGTCCGCAACAAGGAGTTCAGCACCACCGCCTGGGTCCGCATCCCCGGCGTGGACGTGAAGTCCCTCGCCACCCCACCCACCCCGCGACCCCCTTCCACCGTCACCAACAACGTCGGCGGCGACATGCACGGCGTCCAGACCCACACCGTCAACGGCAACATCACCCTGGGCGGCGCCCGATGACCGAGACCACCAACGACACCCTCGCCAACCACGGCGTCCAGGCAGGCCAGATCAACGGTGACATCTCCATCATCGGCACCGGCGTCGGCCGGGAGGACCTGGTGGTGCGCATCGCGACCAAGGCCGAGCGCGAGGAGGTCCGCGACGTCTTCGTGGCGCCCGGCGGGTTCCACGAGGCCCGCTCCCTGCTGCCACCCGCTGCCGGCGGCGCGATGGTGCTGTGCGGCCGTGGGAGCGGCCGTTCCTACACCGCCCGCAAGATCCTGGTCAGCCGTGGCGCGGCGACCGTCGCCCACCTCAACCCGGAGCGCTCGCTCGGCAGCGTCCGCGAGTCGGAGCTGACCGCGGGGCACGGCTACGTCTGGGACCTGCGCGAGGCGGGCGGGCAGCCGTTCACCGACCACGGGTTCACCCATTGCGCGGGCCTCATGCGCGCCATGGGATGCGACTTGGTCGTGCTGCTGGACCACCCCGCCGCCTCCTGCCCGGCGGCCGAGGCGGTCACGACGACCCTGACCCCGCCCAACGCGCTCGAGGTCGCGGTCGCGGCCGTCGAGCGCTCTGGGTCCGAGCAGGTGGAAGACGCCGTCTCGCTGCTCAAGTCAGACTTCCGGGACGTGCTGACCACCGAGCTGCCGCCGAGCCGGGCCATCAGCGCCGCCGGGCTGGCGCTGCGGGTGGTGGCCGGGAAGCTCACTTCCGAGGACGCGCTGCGCGACCTGCGCGAGGGCGCCGACGTCGCGGTGGCGGCGTGGTTCGCCGCCGCCGACCCGAGGGCCCGCACCCTGGCCGTCGCGGTGGCGCTGCTGGAGAACGAGCCGGTCGACGAGGTCATGCGGTTCGCGGACATGCTCGACGCGCTGGTCAAGCGGGCCGAGCTGCCCGAGGGGGTGGAGCCGGAGCCGACCAAGGTCTTCCACGAGTCCAAGCGCGGCCTGATCGAGGCCATCCGGGCGGTCATGGTCGAGCGCGACCACCCGGTGCACGCCGGTCTCATCGAGCACACGGTCCGCTTCGAGCGGCACGACTGGGCCGACGCGGTGCTGCGGCACGTGTGGGCGGAGTACCCGGTGGCGCACGCGCTCGTCGAGCAGTGGATGGCCGCGAAAGACCTGTTCACCGGCTTCTGGGAGCCGATCCGCCGAGGCCTGTGCGTGTTCATCGCCCAGGTCCCCGCGCACGACCCGCTGCGTCCCCTGCGCGCCCTGGCCCGCCAGCGGCAACTGCGCGCCCAGGACCTCGCGGCGGCGACCCTGGCCAGCCTGGCCGACGACCACAAGCTTGGTCCGCTGGTCGACCAGACGCTGGAGCAGTGGTCCGAGGGCCGGGTGGGCGAACGCAGCGCGGCGGCCTTGTACTGGGCGACCCCGGTGGGCCGCCGCGATGTGGACCAAGCGGTCGCCGCGCTGACCGCCCTGGCCCGCGACTCGACCTCCGCGGTTGTCCACGGGGCCGTCATCGCCAGCACCATGCGCCTGCTGCGCCACCCCGCCCTGCGGCCGCGCGTGGTGGGGACCGTCGTCGAGTGGTCCGCCGCGGGTTCCCGGCGCGGCGGCCGCAGGCGCGCGGCGATGGCCCTGGTCTTCTACCTGATCGGCTTCGCCGACGCTGAGTGGTTCGACGGCGACGAGGTGCGCGCCCAGTTCCCGGAGCAGGTCCGGCTGTTGCTGGCCCGCACGCTGCCCGACCCGGAGTTCGGGTGGGAGCTGCTGACGGAGCTGATCGCCCTCGGCGACGACGTCCGATTGGGCCGCAAGGGATCGCGGGAAGAGCTCCTGCGGGTGATGTCCCTGATCACCGACGACCTGGGATGGCGATCCAGGACGCGCCTGCTGCGACGGCTGTCCGCCCCGCACCCGAAGCTGCGCGGGCAACTGCGAACGCTCCTGCGCCTGGCGGCGAAGACAGCCAAGCGCTCCTAGCGGCTCGTGCCCCTGGGCGGGCCGCCCGCCGGGGTCACCGACGCGGGATGAAGGCGATCGTGGCCCGTTCCGGCATGACCAGCCAGGAGAACGCGGCGGCCAGGAGGAAGGCGATGGCCATGCCCAGGAGTGTGGCCACGCGGGTCAGATCCCCGCCAACCACGACGTAGACGACCATCAGCGATGTCACGGGCAGGCCGAACGCCAGCGAGAGCACCCGCACCACGCGCCTGCTCATCGGGCCTATCCCGCGGTTGAGCCTGCCGGCTGGCGAATACCCCTCCGCGTAGAAGCCGAAAGGCGACGCGCACAGGAACAGCGCAACCGCCCAGTGCCAGGCGCCCGCCAGCAGGAGCGGCACGAACGCCACCGCGCCGAGCACCATCAGCCCGTTCGCCACCAGCTTCGCCACGCGCCGCGCTCCCGGCGTTCCCGCACGCATCCGTCCCCCATTCGTCGTGATCACCTGGTGGGTACCCGGGCAACACCCACCCGTCCCATACAAGTTCCAGAATCGGCTCCTGTCCTCGACCATGGCCCGCACCAAGGGGTTCGCGCCCGACGCCGCCGTCACCGCCGCCATGGAGCTGTTCTGGGCGAACGGGTACGCCGGGACCACCCCGCAGCAGCTCGTCGACGCGCTCGGCATCGGCCGGGGCAGTCTCTACAACGCCTTCGAGAGCAAGCACGCCCTGTTCGAGCGGGCGCTGCGGCGGTATCACGAGACCAGCACCGCCCGGCTCTTCGAGGTCCTGTCCGGCCCGGGCAGCGCCGTGTCCCGGCTGCGGACCGCCCTCGACCTGGTGGTGGAGTCCGCGCGCACCGAGGCGCGCGGCTGCCTGATCACCAACACCGCCACCGGGGTCGGCGACGAGTCCGCGGCCGCGTTCGTCCGCCGGGTGTTCGACGAGCAGGAGGCCGCTTTCGCCGCTGTGGTGGCCGAGGGCATCGAGCGCGGCGAGATCGCCGGGGACCGCGATCCAGCGACCACCGCCGCGTTCCTGCTCGCCACCGTCAACGGCATCCGGGTCCTGGCCAAGGCCGACCCGACCCCGCCCCGCCTGACCACCCTCGCGGAGACCGCACTCCGCGCCATCTGAGGAACCTGCAAGACCGCTGTCGTCACCGGGGCCAGCAGGGGCATCTGCGCCGCCACCGCCACCGCCCTGGCCGCCGAGGGCGCGCACGTGTTCGCCGTCGCCCGCTCCCCCATCACCGCCGACCTGGTCACCCCCGAGGGCGTCGCCGCCCTCGCCGCGCTCGGCGAGGTCGACGTCCTGGTCAACAACCTCGGCGGCGTGATCCCGGAGAGCATGGGCGCCGCGGGCTTC
Source organism: Actinokineospora pegani (assembly GCF_009745975.1). Taxonomy (GTDB): domain Bacteria; phylum Actinomycetota; class Actinomycetes; order Mycobacteriales; family Pseudonocardiaceae; genus Actinokineospora; species Actinokineospora pegani. The sequence goes on from NZ_WHOL01000096.1 coordinate 45,858, forward strand.
CTCGCCATCGACGACGACGCCTGGCAGCGGACCTACGAGCTCAACCTCTTCGCCACCGTCCGGGTCACCCGCGCCCTGCTGCCGGGCCTGCTCGCCCGCCGCGGCGTCGTGGTGACCGTGTCGTCGATCGGCGCCCGCGCGGCCTTCCCGCCGGTCGACCACGGCACGGCGAAGGCTGCGCTGAACAACCTGACCAAGGCCCTGTCGGAGGAGTTCGCCCCGAGCGGCCTGCGCGCGCTGACCGTGACGCCCGGCCCCACCCGCACCGCCAACTAGCGGCTACGCGGGCCGGCTCGCGCGGGAGGCCGGGACGGCCCTGCCGGAGTTCCTCGAGGCCGTCCCCGCCGCCATGGGCATCACCACCGGCCGCCTCACCGAGCCCGAGGAGACCGCCGTCCTGATCACCTTCCTGGCCTCCCCCGCCGCGGCGAACATGACCGGGACCGAGCACGTCATCGACGACGGCGTGGTGAAGACGGTGTAGCGGTACTGTCGGCCGCATGACCGAACCCAGGAGCGACGAGGAGCTCCAGCAGGCCCGCGTCACCCCGCTGGTGCCGCACAACGCGCCGGTCGCCCTGGTCGAGTACACCGACGAGTGGCCCCGCCTGTTCGCGCGCGAGGCCGAGCGCATCCGCTCCCTGCTCGGCGACAGGGTCCGCCTGCTGGAGCACGCCGGGTCGACCTCGGTCCCCGGCCTCGCCGCCAAGCCCATCATCGACATCGTCCTCGCCGTCCCGGACTCCGCGGACGAGGACGCGTACGTGAGCCCCCTGGTGGAGAACGGCTACCTGTTGAAGGTGCGCGAGCCGGACTGGTTCGAGCACCGGCTCCTCAAAGGACCGGATACCGACATCAACCTGCACGTGTTCAGCGAGGGCACCTCGGAGATCGCCGTCATGCTCGCCTTCCGCGACCACCTGCGCGCGGACCCGGCCGACCGCGCGCTCTACCTCGCCACCAAGCGCGCCCTGGCCGCACGCACCTGGCGCCACATCCAGCACTACGCGGACGCGAAGACCCAGATCGTGCGCGACATCATGACCCGCGCCCTGCCCCGGACGGGGGCTTAGCAGCTTTTCGCCGTCACTCTGACGTGTCACAGTGGTGTCGATTTCCTGCCAGCCGGGAAGGTGGGCGCGGGGCAGACTGGTCGGCATGTACACCGATGTCGATCGCTGCGTGCGGGCCGTCCAGTCCAAGGACGCGCGCTTCGACGGGTGGTTCTTCACCGGGGTGCTGTCCACCGGCATCTACTGCAGGCCGAGCTGCCCGGTGGTGCCGCCCAAGGTCGAGAACATGCGCTTCTACCCCAGCGCGCCCGCGGCCCAGCAGGCCGGTTTCCGCGCCTGCAAGCGGTGCCGCCCCGACGCCAGCCCCGGCTCGCCGCAGTGGAACGAGCGGGCCGACCTGGTGGCGCGGGCGATGCGCCTGATCGCCGACGGGGTGGTGGACTCCGAAGGGGTCCCGGGCCTGGCGGCTCGGCTGGGCTACAGCGTGCGCCAGGTCGAACGGCAATTGCGCGCCGAGCTCGGCGCGGGTCCACTGGCCATCGCCAGGGCGCAGCGCGCGCAGACGGCCCGGCTCCTCATCGAGACCACCACGCTGCCGATGTCCGAAGTGGCGCTGGCGGCCGGATTCGCCAGCATCCGCTCGTTCAACGACACCGTGCGCGAGGTGTTCGCGCTAACTCCCACGGAGCTGCGCAAGCCCGCAAAGCCGGTGAAGCCGTCCTCACCGTCGACAACGCTGTCCGTGCGCCTCCCGTTCCGCGCGCCCCTCAACCCCGACAACCTCTTCGGCCACCTGGTGGCCACCGCGGTGCCAGGCGTCGAAGAGTGGCACGACGGCGCTTACCGACGGACCATGAACCTGCCCAACGGCCCAGCGGTGGTGTCCCTTCGCCCGCACCCCGACTACATCGCGGCAAACCTGCTGCTGTCGGACCTGCGCGACCTGTCCACAGCCATCAACCGCTGCCGCAGGCTGCTAGACCTCGACGCCGACCCGGTCGCGGTCGACGAACTCCTCTCCGAGGACCCGGTGCTCGCCCCCATCGTCGCCAAGGCCCCCGGCAGGCGGGTACCCAGAAGCCCCGACCCCGCGGAGTTCGCCGTGCGCACGGTCCTCGGCCAACAAGTGTCCACCGCCGCGGCCCGCACCCACGCGTCCCGACTCGTCCGCGCGCACGGCACCCCCTTCACCGACCCCGTCGGCACCCTGACCCACCTGTTCCCCAGCCCGGAGGCCCTGGCCGACCTGAACCCGGACGACCTGGCGATGCCCACCTCCCGCAAACGAACCCTGACCACCCTCGTCAACGCCCTCGCCACCGGCGCCCTGGAACTGGACGCGGGCACCGACTGGACCTCGGCCAGGGAGAAGCTGCTGGAACTGCCCGGCATCGGCCCGTGGACGGTGGAAATGATCGCCATGCGCGCCCTGGGCGACCCAGACGCCTTCATCCCCACCGACCTGGGCATCAAACAGGCCGCCGAAGCCCTCGACCTGCCCACCGGCGTCAAACAGCTCACCGAACACGCCGAAGCCTGGCGCCCCTGGCGCGCTTACGCCGTCCAATACCTCTGGGCCACCGGAAACCACGCCGTCAACCGAATGCCCGTCTAAGCAACAGGAGGAACCATGCGAACCCACACCATCACCGACAGCCCCACCGGCCTACTCACCCTCGTCGCCACAAACGGCGTCTTGAGCGGCCTCTACATGACCGACCAACGCCACCGCCCCGCAGAAGAAACCTTCGGCGAACGCACAAGCACCGGCTTCGAAGAGGCCATCACCCAACTAGGCGAATACTTCGAGGGCAAGCGCACAGACTTCGACCTGCCCACAGCCATGGCAGGCACCGACTTCCAACGCCGCGTGTGGAACGAACTAACCCGCATCCCCTACAGCGAAACCATCTCCTACGGCCAACTAGCCGACCGCCTAGGCAAACCCACCGCCTCCCGAGCCGTCGGCCTGGCCAACGGCCGCAACCCCATCAGCGTCATCGTCCCCTGCCACCGCGTCGTCGGCTCCACAGGCAGCCTGACCGGCTACGGCGGCGGTGTCGAGCGCAAGCGGTTCCTGCTCGACTTCGAACGGGCCACCGCGGGCAAGGTCCTCCTCTGAGACCCAGCCCCATGCCCAAAGATCAAGTCCGCGCGCGCCACCCACCCCGTTCGCGCAGGTGGGAGGTGGTGGGGCGGGTCGGGCTCGAACCGACGGCCAAAGGATTATGAGTCCTCTGCTCTGACCAACTGAGCTACCGCCCCCGGGAGGAGCCGATCTTACTCAGTACGGCGCACGCGCCAAAGTGGAAGGGTCACCCTTGCGGAACCTGGGTCGACGAGGCGGCGGCGCTGCGGCGCAGAGCCTCGGCGAAGGCCTCCGGATCGGTACCCGCGGGCAGGATCGGCAGGATCGCCGCGGCGAGGGCGTCGAGGGAGCCCTCCCCGCAGGAGAGGGCGCGGACGGCGGAGACGACGTCGGCGTCGCGATCGGGGAGGGCGCCCAGGAGGAAGTTGCCGTCGAGGGTGTCCAGCGAGCGGGCGGGAAGGGCGCCCGGGGTGCCCTCGGCCACGGGGCGCAGCACGTCGCCCTCCTGCAGGTACCAGCGCTGGACCATGAACCCCATGACCCGGTTGTAGAGGTTTCGCTGCTCGTCGTGCGACAGTGCGGACAAGAAGTCCTCCTCGGTCTCGGTGGGGTTCGTCGCGGCCTCGTTCAAGTCCACCAAGCCCACGATGCCCGGGACCTGGCCCGCGGAGGTGAACTGGTGGACGTCGACCCGACCGCCGTAGCCGCCGAGTCCTTGGTTGGCACCGTTGTTGCTGCCGTAGCGCGCGGCCCAGATGATCAGGCCGGGGATGCCCCAGTTGTCGGGGTCCCATCGCTTGAGCTGGGAGACGCTGGAGTAGACGGCGACCCGGCCGAAGCCGTGGCCGCGCAGCCGGTTGAGGAAGCGGACGCCGAAATCGCGGGCCTCGCCGGGGGCCCACACCAGACCGGTGCCCGGGTTGTCCTCCAAGTCCAGGGCAGGCGCGACGCTGTTGGCCCCGAGCCGACGGACCTCGCCCGCGAGCACATCGGCCTGAGCCTCGGCCGAGGGCGACTTCTGCGCGAAGTGGTAGAGCCCGACCGGGATGCCGACAGACTTGGCCCCACCCACGAACGCGTCGGCGCGCACTCTCGCGGGTCCACCGCCGTCCGTTCCCTTGACCCAGGCGAACTCCACCCCGGCGCCACGCACGGCGTTCCAGTCGTTGACGGTCTGGTACCGGCCGTAGATGTCTATCCCGATCATGTTCACCTCGCGGGGACGGGGCGGCGACCGACTGCGGGACGATCCTGCTCAAGCCATCCGATTATCGGATCCAAACCCCGCTCACACGACCCCGAGTGAGACTTCGACTACGAAACGTTACATTCCCTGGCACTGAGTGACCGCCCACCGGCCGGACCGGAACGGCCGATCGGCCGATCGTGCCGCCTCGACCAGCGACACCTGGACAGCAAAGAACCCCAGGTCGCATGACCTGGGGTTTTGGCTCCTCCAACTGGACTCGAACCAGTAACCCTTCGATTAACAGTCGAATGCTCTGCCAATTGAGCTATGGAGGAAGGGCTTGTCAGACCGTGGTCCGACGAGAGACAACTCTAGCGCATGGGTTCCAGCGGGTTTCGCGGGGTCCCCCTGCCGGTCTCGGGCGGTGCGGGGCGGGGTAGGGGAGGATGGGGGAAACAACGGCGATCGTGGAGGTTGGGCGTGGTGGGTCTGCTGGTGGGGGCTGGGATCGGGTATGTGCTGGGAGCCAAGGCGGGGCGGGCGCGGTACGACCAGATCATGCGGACGTACCGGGTGATCGCTGATCATCCCGCGGTGCAGGGGGCGGCGGGGATCGCTCGGCAGAAGCTGGGTGAGGCGATGGGGAACAAGACCGACAGCCCGCGCTAGCGGGTCCTCGCGACGAAGAAGACCCGGCGGAAGGGGAACCAGGTGCTGCCGTCGGGTCGGCGGGGGTAGGCGCCTGCCAGGCGGGGGGCCAGGGCGGTGCGGAAGGCTGTCCAGTCGGCGTCGGGGAGGGCGGCGCGGATGGGGCGCAGGGCGGTGCCGGTGATCCACTCGAGCACGGGGTCCTGGCCGGTGAGGCGCTGCAGGTAGGTGGTCTCCCAGGCGTCGACGTCGCAGCCCGCGGCGGTCATGAGGTCGGCGTAGCCCGCGGGGTCGAGGACGGCGTCCTCCTCGCGCAGGCGGACGGGTTCGAGGCGGTCGCGCCACTCGGGTTCGGCGACGAGGTCGCGGACGAGGGCGTGCGACGGGGCGCCGAAGTTGCCGGGGACCTGGACGGCGATCCACGCCTTGGCGGGCAGTTGGGCGGCCCAGGAGCGCAGGAGGTCGGGGTGTTCTGGCACCCACTGCAGGACGGCGTTGCTGACCACGACGTCGGTGTCCTGGCCCGGCTTCCACTTCTGGACCGGGCACAGGCGGGCGGCCAGGCCGCGCTCCCGGGCCGCGGCGACCATCTCCGCGGAGGAGTCCAGGGCGGTGAGCGTGGCGTCCGGCCAGCGGTGGGCCAGGGTCTCGGTGAGGTTGCCCGGTCCGCAGCCCAGGTCGATCACGGCGCGCGGGGCCTCGGTGCCGATCCGGTCCAGCAGGTCGTGGAAGGGCCTGCCGCGGTGGTCACCGAAGTCGAGGTACTTGGCGGGGTCCCACATGTCCTGGTCTGCCATGACCGAGTCGCTCACGTGACCGCCTTCCAGTGCGTATGGCGACCTTACTCCGCCGGGCGGGCGCGCAGTTGGGCCACGACCTCGGCCGCGATCTCCTTGACCAGTTCCAGGTCGGTGCCCGGGTCGGGACGGACCTGCAGCACGATCCCGTCCTGGCCGGAGAGCTTGCGCTGCACGAACCACGCCCCTCCCCCGGGCAGGTCCTTGCGGTGGCGTGACCGGATCGAGCCGGTGACGCGGCGCTGCACGGCCTGGGGCAGCTTGCCGGGCGCCTCGACGACGTAGCGGCTGGGCTCGCGGTCGGCCAGCACGACGGCCCCGCCCGCGTTGTCGACCTCGTCGGCCTCGGTGATCACCATCGCGCCATCGCCCCAGGCTGCCTTGGACACCAGGTGCCACCCGATGCGGCGCGGCCCTTCCTCGTCTGGCACCCAAAGCCCCAGCGAGGTGGCCACCAGGTGCCCGCCGCCGCGCACGGCGGCCGTCGCGGCGACGCCCTCGTCCTTCTCCAGCTCACCGGCGAAACCCTTGGGCACGCCGTGCAACAGCCTGTTCAGGAACCCCATGGACTACACACTCCCCGCTGCCTGCTCGCCGAGCGACTTGTACCACTGCTCCATCGCCACCAGGTCCCCCCACAGCTCGTGCGCCTCGGTGGGGTTGTCGATCGGCGACACCCGCTGGAGGCGGGACTTGATGTCGGCGATCTGGCGGGCCACCAGCTCGCGCTGCAGCGCGGCCATGATGCCCTCGGCGTAGCGGCCCGCGGCCGAGTTTCGGGTGGGCAGCGGCATCGGCTCGACGCTGAGCTCGCGGATCATCGTGCGGACCACCTCGCTCACGCAGTGCCGGGCCACGGCCTCGAGCAGCTCGCCGCCGCCGAGGCCGCACGCCGTGCCGCCTGCGGTGATGAAGGCTTGGTGCAAGGCGGCGTAGGCGGGGTCGGTGAACACGGCGGTGGGCAGCGAGTCGAACACCGGCCCGGCCAGCGCGGGCTCCTGCAACGCCAGCTTGAGCACCTCGCGCTGGGTGTGCAGGCGGGGGTTGCGCGGGTCGGGGCGGCTGGGCCCGCTGGTGTCGACCTCCAACGCGCCCTGGCCCGGGTCGGCCTTGGCGGCCTTGGCCCGGCCGCTGGACTTGCTGCCCGTGATGCCCGCGCCCGCCGTCTCGCGGACCCGGCGCACCACGGCGGCGGTGTCGTCCCAGCCGACCCACCCGGCGAGCTGCCTGGCGTACTCGTCGCGCAGGGAATGGTCCTTGATCTTGGCGACCATCGGCACGGTGCGGCGCAGTGCCTCGACCCGGCCCTCGGCCAGGTCGAGGTCGACCTCGGCCAGCTCGGTGCGGATGGCGAAGGTCAGCAGCGGCACCCGGCTGGCGACCAGGTCGCGCACCGCCACCGCGCCTTTCTCCTGCCGCAGCTCGCACGGGTCCATGCCGTCGGGGGCCACGGCGATGAAGGTCTGGGCGGCGAACTCCTGTTCGTCGTCGAAAGCCTTGCGCGCGGCCTTCTGCCCGGCGGCGTCGCCGTCGAAGGTGAAGATCACCTCGCCGCGGAAGGCGTCGTCGTCCATCAGGAGCCTGCGCAGCACCTTGATGTGGTCGGCGCCGAACGCCGTCCCGCAGGCGGCGACCGCCGTGGGCACGTTGGACTCGTGCATGGCCATGACATCGGTGTAGCCCTCGACGATGACCACCTGGTGCCGCTTGGCGATCTCCCGTTTGGCCTGGTCGAGCCCGAAGAGCACGTGCGACTTCCGGTAGATCGGGCTGTCGCGGGTGTTGAGGTACTTGGCTTGGATCTGGTCGTCGTCGAACAGCCTGCGCGCGCCGAACCCGACCACGTCGCCGCCGAGGTCCTTGATCGGCCACAGCAGCCTGCGGTGGAAGGGGTCGATGGGCCCCTGCCTGCCTTCCTTGGCCAGCCCGCCGCTGATCAGCTCGGTGATCTCGAACCCGCGGCCGAGCAGGTGCTTGGTCAGCTTGTCCCACCCGGCGGGCGCGAACCCGCAGCCGAACTTCACCGCGGCGGCCTCGTCGAACCCCCGCTCGGCGAGGAACTCCCTGGCCTTGACCGCCTCGGGCGTGCGCAACTGCTCGGCGTAGAACTCCGCCGCCGCCTTGTGCGCGTCCAGCAGGCGCGTGCGGGTGCCCCGGTCCCGCTGCACGCTGGCGCCGCCGCCCTCGTAGGTCAGGTGCACCCCGGCCTTCTCGGCCAGCCGCTCGACGGCCTCGACGAAGCTCAGGTGGTCCATCTTCATCACGAAGGCGATGACGTCGCCGCCCTCACCGCAGCCGAAGCAGTAGAAGGTCCCGTGCGTCACGCGGACGTTGAACGACGGGGTCTTCTCGTCGTGGAAGGGGCACAGCCCCTTCAGCGCGCTCCCACCGGCCCGCCGAAGCTGGACGTAATCCCCCACGACCTCGTCGATGCGACTGCGCTCGCGGACGAGGGCGATGTCGCTTTCCCGAATCCGACCTGCCACACCATCGAGTCTAGGCCGCACCCGCCGAGCACCCACGGCCCGACCGGCCTCAGCCCCTCGACCACCTCCTGTCCCTCTCGTCTTGAACCTCACCTTGGCGCTGGTCGGGACCAGAACGCCACTAGCATGGGCGCGTGCCAGCCGACACCGACCTCGCTGCCCGGTTCGCCGAGCACCGCGCGCACCTGGTCGGCGCCGCCTACCGGCTCACCGGCACCCTCGCCGACGCCGAGGACGCGGTGCAGGACACCTGGCTCCGACTGTCCGGAGTGGATGACCGCACGCTGGCGGGCATCCGCGACCTGCGGGCGTGGCTGACCACCGTCGTCGGCAGGCTGTGCCTGGACCGGTTGCGCTCGGCCTCGGCCCGCCGCGAGAGCTACGTCGGCCCGTGGCTGCCCGAGCCGATCGTCACCACGGCCCACGTCGACGGCATCGCCCCCGCGGCCGCCGAGGACCCGCTGGACGTGGTCGTCCGCGACGACGGCGTGCGCATGGCCGCCCTCGTCGTGCTCGACCGCCTCACCCCGGAGCAGCGCGTCGCCCTGGTCCTGCACGACGCGCTCGCCGTCCCGTTCGACGAGATCGCCACCACGCTCGGCTGCACCCCGACGTCCGCCCGCCAGCACGCGAGCCGCGCCCGCCGAGCGGTGGCCGACGCCGACCCGCCACCCCGGTTGCCGCTGCCCACGCAACGCGCGGTCGTCGAAGGTTTCCTGACCGCCCTGGCCTCGGGCGACCTGGAGGCCGTCGTGGCGCTGCTGCGCCCCGACGCCGTCCTCACCGGCGACGGCGGCGGTGTGGCCCGCACCGCCCGGAACCGGATCGTGGGCTCCGACAAGATCGCGCGCTTCCTGCTGGGCCTGTTGCGCCAGTACGGGCCGACCGCACTGGCGCAGGGCCACGTGGTGCTGGTCAACGGCGACCTCGGGCTGCTGCTCCCAGACGCCCCGGGGGACGCCGCGTACCGCCCGCTCAGCCGACGGGTCACCACCTTCGCCGTCCGCGACGGGCGGATCGCCGCGATCTACGACGTGGTGAACCCGGACAAGCTGACCCGCGTCAGCGCCCACTCATAACGCACTCACCAACCTGGTCCCCCTCTCAGGACGGGTCCGTCACCCTTGCCATGAAATAGAGCACCCCGGTACGACGATTCCGGACCAGCAGCAGGAACGGCCGGTCGACGGTCACCTCGAGCGGGTCGCTGACGACGAACGAGACCGCGCGCATCATCACGGCCGTGGCCGCGGCGCCCTCCAGCCCTTCCTCATCGATCTCGAGCACGGACTCGTGGATGATCTGCTGCACGGCCAGTCCGTCCGGGCTGATGCCGCTCAGGTCCGCCTCGTCGCCGAAGATCGTCTGGACCCCGAGGCCGCTCACCACGTCCGCCAGCTCGGCCTGGGTCCGCAGTGACAAGCGGGGCAGCCGCAGCCGCAACTCCTCGACCTTCGAGGCGGCGTCCAGCAACCGTCCCAGCGACTCGCCGGTGAGCGCGGCCTCCGCCTCAGCCAGATCCCCGTCCGGCATCAGCACGACAGCGTCGACCCCGCCGATGGCGGGCAGACCGATGACCTGCCACCCCTCCACAGCGGCGTAGGGCAACCGCTCCTGCTGGAACATCGTCGGCACGCGCACACTGCCGCCCGGCGTGTGGAAAGGGCGGTCCTCCGTGGCCCCCTCGGTGAACCTGGACATCCACGCGGTCTTCAAGTAGAGCGCGTTGACCAGGCTCGACACCGTGTCGCCGTTGACGCTCCCGGGCGGGAGCAGCTCCGGAATCAACTGCCGGGTCGTCTCCGCCACGTCGGCGTTGACCGCCTGCCGCGACTTCTCCGGCGCGGCCTTGAACGGGACGTTGCGCACGCCGCCGGACAGCCGCTGGGCGAACTCGTCGCGGACCGGCACCGACGCGTCGACCCACAACGTGTTGGCGCAGGCGATGACCGGCTCGTCCCGCCCGCGCGTCGGCGCGTCCAGTTCCAAGGCGCCCGCGAGGTCGGCGCCGAGCGCCTCGAGGTCTCCCAGCAGCTCGACCAGCTCAGCTCGCGTCTGCCCCCGCGCGCCCTCGCCGAGCAGCCCGAGGGCGCTGGCCACGGAGAACGGGGACCAGCACATCGAGGTCGCGGGGTCGGCCGCGAGAGCCCGGTGCAGGGCGAGGGAGAAGTCGAGGTGTGCCACGCACCCGAGTGTGCCAGTTCAGCGGACAGTGGGTCGGAAGTTGTCCACAAGCTCGCGGTGCCACACGTGGGCCTGCGAATCGGTGAGCGAGGCGATCTGGTCGACGACCACCCGCAGCCGTGCCGCGTCGTCGCCCGCCTGCTGCCAAGCCGGGCGGAAAGCGGGTTCGAGTGCCTCCGGCGCCCGCTGGGCAAGGGTCTCGACCAGGGCCCCCAGCACTTCCCGCTGCCGGGTCTGCATGACCAGCCGCTTCGGGTCGCTCATGACGTACCGCACGGCCATGGCCTTGAGCAGTGCCACCTCGGCCGCCACCTGCTCGGGGACGACCAGGTCAGCGGCGTAGCGGGTCAGCGGGCCATCGCCGAACAACTCCCGGGTCCGGCCCACCGCGGCGGCAGCGAACCGGCCGACCAACTCGCTGGTGAGCCGCTTCAGCGCCTCTTGCGCGTCCAACGACCCGTCGTAGTCGCGCGCGACCAAGGCCGCGACAGGCGAGAGCCGCAGCAACAGTCCCGCCGCGTCCTCCAACCCCGACAGCGGCTCGGTGGAGAAGTGTTTGGCCGCCAGTCCCGCGATCACCGCCCGCTCCCCCGGGTCCGCGAGCGCCGCGAGCGAGATCCGACCCGCGCGGACCCCGTCCTCCACATCGTGCACCGAGTAGGCGACGTCGTCGGACCAGTCCATGACCTGCGCTTCGAGGCAGCGCCGGTCCTCGGGGGCGCCCGCGCGCAACCACGCGAACACCGGGAGGTCGTCGTCGTAGACCCCGAACTTGGACGTCCCCGCGCGCCTCGGCCACGGGTACTTGGTCGCCGCGTCCAACGACGCCCTGGTCAGGTTGAGGCCGTGGCCCAGGACCTTCGGCTCCAGGCGGGTGAGGATGCGCAGCGTCTGCGCGTTGCCCTCGAAGCCCCCGCACGGTTGGGCGGCCAAGTCGAGGGCGCGCTCGCCGTTGTGGCCGAACGGCGGGTGGCCGATGTCGTGGGCGAGCCCGGCGGTGTCGACCACGTCGGGATCGCAGCCGAGCTCCTCGGCGATGCCGCGCCCGATCTGGGCGACCTCCAGCGAATGGGTGAGCCGGGTGCGCGGGATGCCGTGCGCCTCGGCTCCCTCGTGCGGACCGACAACCTGAGTCTTGCCCGCGAGCCTGCGCAGCGCTGCGGAGTGCAGGACCCGCGCGCGGTCGCGGCTGAACGGCGATCGCGTGGGCTCCCACGCCCCGTGCATCCCAGCGTCCTTGGCGCGTTCGGCCACGGGACGCTCACTGTCGTGCTCGTGGTACCCGGTGGTCACGCCGCGAGCGTACTCAGCCGACTTCCTGATCGATGGCGATGCGGTCGGCGGAGGCGTGGGTGGACCGGTAGTACAAGAGGGCCGCGGTCTCGCGAAGGATGTACTTGGCTTGGGTCTCGCGGGTCTGCACGATCGGGCCGGAGTGCGTCGGCGAGGTCCAGGCGTCGAGGCCCGCGTCCCTGGCCATGGTGCGGGCGCGCAGCGAGTGCCACGGGTCGCTGACGATCACCGCGGTCGCCCAGCCCTTGCCGAGCACCACACCCGCAACGGATTTGATCGTCCCCAATGTATCGTTGCCCTCACCGACGTCGATGACCCGGTCGGCGGGGACGCCGTGGTCGACCAGCCAGCGCTTGCCCGCCTCGGCCTCGCTGAACCTGTCGCCCTCGCGCCTGCCGCCACCGGTGACGACGTGGTCGGCGACACCCTGCTCGAACAGCGTCTTCGCCTTCCGCAGCCGGGCCTCGAGGACTTTCGACGGCCTGCCCGCGTACTGGGCCGCGCCGAGCACGACGACCACATCGGCCCGGTCCCGGTCGTCGACCCTGGCGACCTGCCACACCCGGAAGGCTGTCCCGCCGACGACGAGCAGGCCCATCAGCAGGAAGCCGATGAGCAACCTGCGCAGGAAGCGGCGTACGGGACGGGGGTGGGCGGGCACTGAGAGGGTCCTCTCGGAGGCAGACGGGGCCGTGGCGGGTCGAACACGCTACGCGAAGGGTAAGACGTTTCCAGCTTGTCTGGGTTGCCAACCCCCACAGTTGTCCACAACCCCCGATTTTCATCCACAGATCCTGCAAGCCACTTTCCCACCCGCCGCGGATTCGGTTTGCTCGACCCCATGACCACGAACCGAGCAGCCCTCGACCTCGACCGCCTGCCCGCCCTGTTCCCGCACGGCGTGGCCCGTTCCACCGAACTCGTCGGACTCGGCCTCTCCGGCGGCCGGATCGCCGCCCGCTGCGGACCGGGTGGACCGTGGCAGCACCTCGACCACGGTGTGATCTTCCTGGGTGATGACCCACCGGGCAGGCTGCAACGCCTGCAGGCGGCGTTGCGCCTGGCAGGCCCGGGAGCGGTGATCACCGGGCGGGAGGCCCTGTGGCTGCACGGGGTGGACGTGCCGCCATCGGGCGCGATCCACCTGGTGGTGCCCGCGAACTCCCGCGGACGGGCCGACGGGTCCGTGCTGGTGGAGCGAACGGCCAGGATGCCCGAAGCCCTGTGGCGCAAGGGATTTCCCACAGCCCCCACGGCCAGGGCGGTTGTGGATGCGTGCAAGCGGACCGCATCGGAGAAGGAGGTCCGGGCACTGGCGTTGGCCGGTTCCGTTGCGCTCTCGGCAATCCGGTCCGAGGTCGCCGAGGCCGCACCGCGGGGCACCATCGTGCTGCGTCGCGTGTTGGCCGAAGTCGACAGGGGAGTCCGCTCAGCAGGGACCCGGATCGTCACGGAGTTGATCCGCCGGGCGGGTCTGCCCACTCCGAAGTGGACTGTCCGGCTGACCACATCCGATGACGCGCACCTCGGTATCGTCGACGCCTGGTGGGACGAGGTGGGCCTGGCTTGGGACGCCGACGTGCACCGGCCTTGGGCGCCGAGGGACCGGGCGAGCGCGTCGACGCGGGTCGCCCGGCTGACCGCGCGGGGTGTGGTCGCCCTGCACACCGAGCCCGCCCGCATCCGCGATGACACCGCGACCGTCATCGCCGAATTGCGCGGCGCCTACCGGGCGGCGGCGGACCGCCCGCGACCAGAGGTGGTGGCGCACTTGGATTAACAGGAACCGTCAGCAGCCCACGAGCTGGGCGGCCAGGTACGACTCGAGTCGGTCCAGGGAGACACGCTGCTGGACCATGGTGTCGCGCTCGCGCACCTCGACGGCGTGGTCGTTCAGGGTGTCGAAGTCGACCGTGACGCAGAACGGGGTGCCGATCTCGTCCTGTCTGCGGTAGCGGCGGCCGATGGCGCCCGCGTCGTCGAAGTCGATGTTCCAGTGCCTGCGCAGCGCCGCGGCCAGGTCCTTGCCCTTGGGGGTCAGGTCCGCGCTGCGCGACAGCGGGAGCACGGCGACCTTGACCGGGGCGAGCCTGCGGTCCAGGCGGAGCACGACGCGCCGGTCGACCCCGCCCTTGGCGTTGGCCGCGACCTCCTCGGCGTAGGCGTCGAGGAGGAACGCCATGAGCGGGCGGCCGACGCCCGCGGCGGGCTCGATGACGAACGGCCGGTACCGGGAGTTCGTCGCCTGGTCGAAGTACGACAGGTCCACCCCGGAGTGGTTGGAGTGGGCGTTCAGGTCGAAATCAGTGCGGTTGGCCACGCCCTCGACCTCACCCCACTCCGCCCCGTCGAGGTGGAAGCGGTACTCGATGTCCACGGTCCGCTTGGAGTAGTGCGCGAGCTTGTCCCGGGGGCGCTCGCGGACACGGAGGTTGTCCACGCCGATGCCCAGATCGGTGTACCAGCGCAGGCGCTCGTCGATCCAGTACTGGTGCCATTCCTCGTCGCTGCCCGGCTCGACGAAGAACTCCAACTCCATCTGCTCGAACTCACGGGTGCGGAACAGGAAGTCGCCGGGGGCGATCTCGTTCCGGAACGACAGGCCGATCTGGCCGATGCCGAACGGCGGTTTGCGACGGGAGGTGGTTTGCACGTTCAAGAAGTTCACGAAGACGCCTTGGGCTGTCTCCGGGCGGAGGTAGGCCTTGCTGTCCTCGGTCTCCGCGGGGCCGAGGTGGGTCTTGATCATCGAGTTGAACGCGCGCGGCTCGGTGAGACGGCCGCGGGGCCCGCAGTTCGGGCAGGGCGCACCGGTCACGTCACCCCCGGTGTGGCCCTGTCCGGCGCGGGGCTCGCGGCCCTCCGCGAGGTGGTCAGCGTGGAAACGCCTGTGGCAGGAGGTGCACTCGACGAGCGGGTCGTGGAAGGCGGACAGGTGGCCGGAGGCCGCCCACACCTGGCGGGGCTGGATCACCGACGAGTCGAGGCCGACGACGTCGTCGCGACCCTGCACCACCGCCTTCCACCACTGGCGTTTGATGTTGTCCTTGAGCTCGACGCCCAGGGGGCCGTAGTCCCAGGCCGACCAGGTGCCGCCGTAGATCTCGCCGCACGGGTACGCGAAGCCGCGCCGCTGGCAGAGGTTGACGACGGTGTCGATCCGGTCGGCTGGCACTGACGTCTCCAGGGTCGGGACGAGATCGCTGAGGCGCCTCAGCCTAGTCCGCGCCCGTGCGCGGTGGCCGGGAACCTCTCCCCCGCACGACCAGCCGGACCTGGTCACACGACCGGGTCACAACACCGAGATCGCGACCGCGACGAGGAGGCAGAGGACGAGAACACGACCGAACCGCTGAGCCGGGGCCAGCACGCGCCACGTCCCTGCCAGCAGGACCCCGACACCGGCGGCGAGCGCGAACAGCAACACCGCGCCGACCGGGCCGCGGACCAACACCCCCGCGGCGAACCACACCACCACGGCGAGGAACGCCGCGGCGGGCGGCACCTTGGCCAGCGGCCCCTTCCCGGGCAGCAGCGAAGACCTCAACGAGCGCCGGTTGGACACCGAACCTCCCGGACGTGGACGGGCAGCGGGCGGGCCCGTCGGACTCCCACGGGCACCGCCCCCGAGTCTGGCCGACCACGGCCGATTCGTCAGGCTGCGACCGGGCACCGGGTCGGATGATCGCCGGGACGAGGCAGCGGGAGTGAGCTGCGAGGCGGACGCTCGAGGACGGGCGAGTTGCTGCGGGCGGGGCGTCCTGACGGGTGGGCAGCGCCCGGGTGGGCTGTGCTACCCGTGGCCTGGGCGGGCCGGATCAGGTCGGGCAGGCTGCGGCGGGTCTGGGCCGGGGCGGGTCTGGGCGGAGAGGCCGCGCTGGGCGAGCTGGCTCGGGCGAGCCGGCTCGGAGCAGCGCGGCGGGCCGCTGAGCTGGACCAGCTTGGCCGGGTTGAGCCGTGAGGACTAGGGCCAGGCCGGGTTGGTCGTACTCGTGCCGGGTCGTGCCGGGCTGAGGCAGGCTTAAGCCGAGCTGGACGGAGCCCGATCGGCTCCGGGTCGAGTCGGGTCGCGGGCCGGCTGAGCCGGTCGGGCCGATCCGAGTCCTTGGTCTGTCGCGGACCGGGCCGAGACGGGCCAGGCCGAGCCGGGCCGAGCCGAGCCGGACTTAGCCGGACCTAGCCGGGCCTAGCCGGGCCGAGCCGGGCCTAGCCGAGCCGGGCCGGACCTAGCCGGGCCGGGCCGGACCTAGCCGAGCCGGGCCGGACC
>NZ_WHOL01000097.1:0-98674 GCF_009745975.1 Actinokineospora pegani
GCCGCCGCGGGTGGGCGGGTCAGAACTCGAAGCGGAAGGCACGCAACGCGTCGCGCACCGGGGGCACGTGCGAGAACACGGTGTAGACAGAGCGGACCAGCGGCGACGGCACTCGTTCGTGGTGGCCCAGAAGGGTTTCCGTGTCGAGGTGGCGCAGGCCCCAGCGCCGCACCTCGCGCACGTCCGAGAGCGCCCAGCGCATCCGGAACGCCCCGAGCAGCGGCGAGAGCATGGCCGTCGCGGGCACCACCCAGGGCGAGACGGCGTCGAACAGCACCTGGCCCGCGGGCGCCCGGGCCGTCAGCCTGGTCAACAGGCCCGCGACGTGGGGCGCGGTGAGGTACATCAGCAGGCCCTCGGCGATGACCAGCAGCGGCCGGCCCGTGGGCAGGTGGTCCACCCAGCGCGGGTCGGTCACCGACGACGCGATCATCCGGTAGCCCTCGGCGTCGCCGTAGAGCTGCCTGCGCAGGGCCATGACCTCGGGGAGGTCCACGTCGAACCAGGACACCGTCGGCGGTGGCGCGAGGCGCAGCCAGCGGCTGTCGAGGCCGCAGCCCAGGTGCGCCACCACCGCGTCGGGGTGGGCGGCCAGGAACCGCGCCGCCCACGTGTCCAGCCGCTTGGCGCGCAGCACCACCAGGTGGCGGTCGCCCTCGGTCACGCGCATGCGCCACGAGCCGAAGTCGTAGTCGACGCGCCGCTCCGCCTCGGCGGCGAAGCGGTCGCCCAGCACCGGCTCGGCCTGCCTGCTGTCCATGGCGCGCATGTGCAGCGTGACGAGCATCGTCCACTTGACGTCGGTGAACGCCACCTTGGTCATGGTCACGCCAGCCAGTATCCCCCGGGGGGACTAGCCTGCCGGGCATGGCGAGGTACTTCGACGTCCACCCGGAAAACCCGCAGAAGCGGGCCATCACGCAGGTGGTCGACCTGCTGCGCGGCGGCGGGCTGATCGCCTACCCCACCGACTCCTGCTACGCGCTCGGCTGCGCCCTCGGCAACAAGGAGGGCCTGGAGCGGATCAAGCGCATCCGCAAGCTCGACGACAACCACCACTTCACCCTGATGTGCCGCGACTTCGCCCAGTTGGGGCAGTTCGTGCACGTGGGCAACGCGGTGTTCCGCGCGGTGAAGGCGTCGACCCCGGGCGGCTACACCTTCATCCTCCCCGCGACGAAGGAGGTGCCCCGGCGGATGATGCACGCCAAGAAGAAGACCGTCGGAGCGCGCATCCCCGACCACGTGGTGGCGCAGGCGGTCCTCGCCGAGTTGGGCGAGCCGATGCTCAGCTCGACCCTGCTGATCCCGGGCCAGGACGAGCCGATGGTGCAGGGGTGGGAGATCAAGGAGGAGCTCGACCACGTCGTGGACGCGGTGATCGACTCGGGGGAGTGCGGGACGGTGCCGACCACCGTCGTCGACTTCTCCGGCGACGTCGCCGAGATCGTGCGCGTGGGCGCGGGGGACGTGAGCCGCTTCGAGTGACCCCCGAACAGGGGTGCGCGCACGCCCGTTCGGCCTGGTCCGGCCCTGGACCGCCCGGCTCCGGGGGCATCGGAGACCGGGCGGTCCAGGGTGTCAACGACCGCGTGCCACTGCGGCTACGCGCCGGCGGAGGCCTTCTCGTACTTGTCCGACTCGCGCGGCCCGGGGAGGTCCTCCTCGGCCGCGCCGTGGTGGTCGTCGCTGAGCGTGGCCTCGTCGAACGGGCGGTCGCCCGCGAACACGCGCCGCGCCTGCTCCCGGTCGAACTCGCCGGTCCAGGTGCCCAGCAGGACGGTGGCCACCGCGTTGCCCGCGAAGTTGGTCAGCGCGCGGGCCTCGGACATGAACCGGTCGATGCCGACGATCAGGCCGACGCCGTCGACCAGGTCCGGCCGGTGCGACTGCAGGCCGCCCGCCAGCGTCGCCAGGCCCGCGCCGGTCACCCCGGCCGCGCCCTTCGAGGCGATGATCATGAACAGCATCAGCGAGATCTGCTCGCCGACCCCCAGCGGGGCGCCGGTCGCGTTGGCCACGAACAGCGTCGCCATCGTCAGGTAGATCGCGGTGCCGTCGAGGTTGAACGAGTACCCGGTCGGCACCGTGATGCCCACGACCGGCTTGCTCACGCCCAGGTGCTCCATCTTCGCGATGAGCCGGGGCAGCGCCACCTCCGACGACGAGGTCGACACGATCAGCAGGAACTCCCGGCCCAGGTAGGCCAGCAGCGAGAACAGGTTGATCCGCGCCACCAGCCACAGCAGGCCGCCGAGCACGATGGCCACGAACAGCGCGCAGGTGATGTAGAAGCCCAGCATGATGATCGCCAGTGACTTCAGCGCCACCCACCCGGTCTCGCCGACCACCGCGGCGATCGCGCCGAACGCGCCGACCGGGGCCAGCCACATGATCATCTGCAGGATCTTGAAGACGAGCTTCTGGATGTGCCCGATGCCGCGCAGGACCGGCGCGCCCGCCTTGCCCATCATCTGCAGCGCGAAGCCGACCAGCAGCGCCACCAGCAGGGTCTGCAGCACCGACCCCTCGGTGAACGCGGACACCAGCGACGTCGGGATGATCCCGAGCAGGAACTCGGTGGTGCTGTCGGCCTCCTTGACCTGGCTCTCGCCCGCCGCGCGCACCGCGTCGGTCAGTTGCAGGCCCTCGCCCGGGTGCAGCAGGTTGCCGACCACCAGGCCGATCGCCAGCGCCACCGTCGACATGGCCAGGAAGTAGGCCATCGCCAGGCCACCGACCTTGCCCACGGCCTTTGCCTTGGCGACCGAGCCGACGCCGAGCACGATCGTGCAGAAGATGATCGGGCTGATCATCATCTTGATCAGGTTGACGAACGCCGTCCCCACCGGTTTGAGGCCCTTGCCGACCTCGGGGAGCACGATGCCGACCGCGACGCCCAGGGCGACGGCGACGATGACGGCGATGTAGAGGAAGTGGGTGCGGTCCCGCTTCTGCTTCGGTGCTGTCGCTGACGAGGTGGTCGACACGGTGCCTCCTGGTGGAGGGCCGCTGCGTCGCGGCCCGGGGGAACGCGCTGAGCGTGGCCCACCTTGTGGTTCAGGTCACGGTTGTGTTCATTGCGTTCACCGAGCGCGGCGATCGGACGCCCGCCGGGGGCCGAACGGGTGTAGGGGATGCTGTCCGGGAACGGAGGTGGCGGGTGAGCGGGCGCAAGCAGTGGAGCCTGGCCCGGCAGTTGCTGGTGTTGCAGGCCGTGATCGTCGGCGTGCTCGTCGCGGGCGGCGCGGCGCTGGCCTGGCTCGACACCTCGGCCAGGGCGCACGACTCGGCCGCGGTCAGCGCGACCGCCGTGGCCAGGGCCGTGGCCGACTCGCCGTCGGTGGTCGCCGCCGTCTCCGGACCCGACCCGACCACCGGGCTGCGCGCCTACGCCCAGCAGGTGCAGACCGACACCGGCATCGACTTCGTGACGATCATGGACACCACCGGCGTCCGCTACACCCACCCCAACCCCGACGAGGTGGGCAAGCGGTTCCTCGGCAACACCGCCGCCGCCCTGCGGGGCCACGCGCTCACCGAGACCTACACCGGCACCCTCGGCCCGTCCGTGCGCGCCGTCGTGCCCGTGTTCGACACCGACCGGCAGGTCGTGGCGCTGGTCAGCGCCGGGGTCACCCTGGAGGCCATCGACCGGCAGGTGGCAGGCCGCTTCCTCGGCCTGCTCGCGGTCGCGGGGCTGGCCCTGCTGGTCGGCGGCCTGGGCGCCTACCTGGTCAGCAGGCGGCTGCGCAGGCAGACCGGCGGACTGGCCCCGGAGGAGCTGGCCAGGCGCATCGGCTACCACGAGGCGATCCTGCACTCGGTGCGCGAGGGCCTGGTCCTGGTCGACCGGGAAGGCCGGGCGACCCTGTGCAACGACGGCGTGCGCGAGCTGCTCGACCTGCCCGACGACGCCGAGGGCCGCCCGCTCGCGGAGCTGGGCCTGCCCGGCGACCTGGTCGCCCGCCTGGGCGGCGGCGAGGAGATGCGCGACGAGCTGCACCTGACCGACACGCGCGTGCTCGTGGTCAACTCCTCGACCGTCCGCGTCGACGGGCGGCCGCTGGGCAGCGTGGTCACCATCCGCGACCGCACCGACCTGCAGGCGCTCAGCGGCGAGCTGAACTCCGTGCGCGGCTTCGCCGAATCCCTGCGCTCGCAGGCGCACGAGGCCGCGAACCGGCTGCACACCGTGGTCTCGCTGGTCGAGCTCGGCCGTGCCCAGGAGGCGGTGGAGTTCGCGACGGCGGAGCTGGAGATCGCCCAGCGGCTCACCGACCAGGTCGTCGCCGCGGTGTCCGAACCGGTGCTGGCCGCCCTGCTGCTGGGCAAGGCGGCCGAGGCCAGCGAGCGCGGCGTGGAGCTGGTCATCGCCGCGGACCCCGGTGTGGCCTCGGTCGTCGCCGAGGACGGCCCGCTGCCGCCCCGGGAGCTGGTCACCATCCTCGGCAACCTCGTCGACAACGCGCTGGACGCCGCCCTGGACAACGCGGAGGCCGCCAAGCCCACGGTCCGGGTCGGCGTGCGGGTGGCCGACGGGGAGCTGGTGCTGCGGGTCGCCGACTCCGGCCGCGGCCTCGACCCCGGGGCGGTGGCCGACGCCTTCCGCCGCGGTTGGTCCACGAAGGACCAGGCGGGCGGCCGCGGGCTCGGCCTGGCGCTCGTCGGCCAG
Organism: Actinokineospora pegani; assembly: GCF_009745975.1. Lineage (GTDB taxonomy): Bacteria > Actinomycetota > Actinomycetes > Mycobacteriales > Pseudonocardiaceae > Actinokineospora > Actinokineospora pegani. Next base: position 4,676 of record NZ_WHOL01000097.1, read on the forward strand.
GCGACCCGCCGGACCGGGGGCCGCATCGACGTGGGCCGGGACGCGGGCGCGGTCTTCACCGTCCGCCTGCCGGTGGGGGTGCGCCGGTGATCCGCGTGCTCGTCGTCGAGGACAACCCCGTCGCCGCCGACGCCCACCGCCTCTACGTGGACCGCGTCCCCGGCTTCACCGTCGTGGCCGTGACCCACTCCGGCCGCGACGCCCTGCGCCTGCTCGACACCACCCCGGTCGACCTCGTCCTGCTCGACCTGTACCTCCCCGACACCCACGGCCTCGACGTCGTCCGGGCCATGCGCGCCACCGGCCACACCGCCGACGTCATCACCGTGACCTCGGCCCGGGACCTGGCGGTGGTCCGCGCGGCGGTCTCGGTGGGCGTGGTCCAGTACCTGCTCAAGCCGTTCACCTTCGCGACCCTGCGCGACAAGCTCGACGGGTACCGCCGGTTCCGCGCCCGCGACGGGGAGGCCGCGGGGCAGGCCGAGGTCGACGAGGTGTTCGGGGCGTTGCGCGGGTCCGACGTGCTGACCCTGCCCAAGGGGATGAGCCAGGAGACGTTGCAGGCCATCGTCTCGGCGCTGCGGGCCGCGGGGGAGGGGCTGTCCGCGGCGGCGGCGGGGGAGCAGGTGGGGACATCGCGGGTGACCGCACGGCGGTACCTGGAGTACTTGGCCGACAACGACCTCGCGGCGCGCAAGCCGCAGTACGGCGGCGTCGGACGTCCCGAGGTCTGGTACCGGCTGAGCGACCGGAGGGGCTGAGGTGCGGCACCTGCGGGGATCGAGCCCGCGGTCGTCGAACCCGACTACAGTGGGCATCTGTTCCGGTACGCTGGGTGAGCGTTTCACTGGGGGGTGAGATGACCGGTTTCGACGTGGGCCCCGATGTGCTGCGTGCCGCGGCCACCGCCGCGCGGCAAGCCGCGGAGGTCGTGCGGGGGCTGGAGTTGGATCGAGTGGCGGACTTGGCCGCCGCGTTGCCGGGGGCGGCGTCCGGCGAGACGGCCCGCGGGCTCGGGCCGCGGTGGGCGGACGCGAGCGTGCGGTGGGCCGATGGCGTGGACTCGTACGCGACCGCGCTGAGCACCTCGGCCGAGGCCTACCAGGCGCAGGAGGATGCCGCGACGGACGGCTTCGGGCGGACGGGGGGTCGCTGATGGCCACGTGGGACGAGGTCAAGCAGTGGCGGGCCGACGCCGTGGGACAGGTCGGCGACCACCTGGTGGCGCAGCGCAACCTCGTTGTCGGCCTGCAGGACGAGCTCGACGGCGGCAAGCCCGCGGGGTGGGCGGGGCAAGCGGCGGAGGCCGCCGACAACGACTTGCGCGCCCGGCGCCAGAGCTTGGAGGAGCTCGCCGCACGGCTGTCCGCGGCGGTGAAGGTCATCGACGACACCGAGCAGTCCGTCCGGGAGCCGGCGCTCAGGGTCGAGGCGACCGAGGACCAGGCCGTCAGGAACGGCCTGCGGATCGTCAACGGCGAGGTGGTGGAGGCCGAGGAGGGCGCGGGCCTCCTCGACGTCGTGGCCCTGCGGATCGAGGTGCAGGCCGTCCTGGCGCAGGCGACCGCGGTCGACAGCGAGCTGGACTCGGCGCTCCAGGGCATCCGCTCCGGCGAGATCGACGACGCGGGGGCCACCACGCTGGCCGAGCAGGCCGGGTTCGCCAAGGAGGAGGTCACCGAGGCCGAGGCGGCGATGCTCGACGATCTGCAGGCGCGCGAGGGGGCTCCTGGGCCTCAAGGAGTTCGCCGACCTCCGGCAGGTCGCGCTGCACGTGGCGGAGGGCAAGTTCGAGGGCAAGGGCCTGACCGACGGGCACGCGGACGCCTTCCGGCACGCCCACTGGAACGCGCTGATGGCGCAGCGGTACGGCGAGGAGTGGGCGGGGGAGTTCGCCACCGCCCACGAGCGCGACCCCGGCAGGCCCTCAGCGAAGCCGGACCAGTACTGACATGCGCGTGAGCGCGATCCTGCTGGCGTCGCTGGCGGGATGCGGCGACGACACCCCGGGAGCGGCCGTGGAATTCGACGAGGGCCTGCAGCGGGCTGTCACCGAGCTGGCCCGTTCTGGCGGCTCACGACCGCTGAAGGAGCTGGCCCCGGGCGACTGGACCTCCGTGCACGTCCTCCTCGGGCCCGCCTCCGGCGCGCGCGTCGAGCGGGAACTGGGACAGCCCGTCGAGGTCGACGGCGACGGCACGCACAGCGGGGACTACGTCCAGGACGGCAACCTCCTGGTCTTCCGGCGCGACGACGAGATCGTGCGGATGGTCAGCCTGGGTCAGCTCGCCGCGCTCGGCGAAGGGAGCTACGACGCGGACGTGGTCCTGACGGCGCGAGACGGCGCCATCGAGATGACCGAACCCGCGGGTCGCTGAGTCCGGACACCTGTCCCGGCGCCGCGTCGAGGCAGGGGGACCTCGCTCAGTAGACCGGGCCGGTGTACTTCTCGCCGGGGCCCTGTCCGGGGGCGTCGGGGAAGGCCGACGACTCGCGGAAGGCCTTCTGCAGGGACTGCAGGCCGTCGCGGATGGGCGCGGCGTGCGGGCCGAGGTACTCCACGGACGCGGTCACGAGCCCGGCCAGCGCGGTGATGAGGCGGCGGGCCTCGTCGAGGTCGCGGTGGGGGCTGGTGTCGGGGTCCTCGTCGGCCAGGCCGAGGCGTTCGGCGGCGGCGGACATCAGCATCAGGGCCGATCGGGAGATGACCTCCACGCTGGGGATCTCCGCGAGGTCGCGGGTGCTGAACAGGGACTCGCCCTCGGGGCCTTCGGATGCTTCGCTCACGGTCTGCTACCCTTGCAGGTGCGACCAGTCCCCGTTAACGCGGGGCGGTAAAGTGGAGCCCCCGCTCCCACCCGAGTCACCGCACAGGCGGCCGGGTCCGGTTGCCGCCTCCCCCGCCTCGGCGGGGACGGTGGCTGCCCGACAGCACGTTCCCCCCGCTCACGCGGGGATCGAGGGATACCCCGCGCGAGCGGGGCTGTAGGGCTGATCGGTTGGAGCGGGCCCGCGCCAGGAATGGCGCCGGGCCCGTTGTTGTTTCTACAGGGGACCTCACTGCCGCGCAGGCGCTGCCCGCCCGGGTCGCGCCGCAGGAAAACCAGGTAGTACGACCGAGGAGGCCCCATCAGCACGGAGACACGCATCAACGACCGCATCCGGGTGCCGGAGGTCCGACTCGTCGGGCCGAACGGCGAGCAGGTCGGCATCGTCCGCATCGAGGACGCGCTGCGCCTGGCCCTGGAGGCGGATCTTGATCTCGTCGAGGTCGCCCCCCAGGCCCGCCCGCCCGTCTGCAAGCTCATGGACTTCGGGAAGTTCAAGTACGAGAGCGCGCAGAAGGCCCGCGAGTCCCGGCGCAACCAGGTGCTCACCGTCATCAAGGAGCAGAAGCTCCGGCCGAAGATCGACTCCCACGACTACGAGACCAAGAAGCGCAACGTCGTTCGCTTCCTCGAGCACGGGAACAAGGTCAAGGTCACCATCATGTTCCGCGGGCGCGAGCAGTCCCGGCCCGAGTTGGGCTTCCGGCTGCTGCAGCGGCTCGCGGAGGATGTGGTCGACCTGGGCTTCGTGGAGTCGTCCGCGAAGCAGGACGGCCGAAACATGATCATGGTGCTGGCGCCGCACAAGAACCTGAAGCCCAAGCAGTCGCAGAAGGCGACCTCGGACTCCGACGAGCCCAGCCAGGACGGCCCGGCGGAGACCCCCGCCGAGTGATCCGGGACCGGGCCTCCCGGTCGCACCACATGACGCCTGCCGCCCCGGCAGCGAGAACGACCGGGGCGGCACGACGATGAGGATCTGAACACCATGCCGAAGATGAAGACCCACTCCGGGACCGCCAAGCGCGTCCGGATCACCGGGAAGGGCAAGCTGCGCCGCCAGCAGGCCGGCCTGCGCCACAAGCTGGAGAAGAAGCCCTCCACGCTGACGCGTCGCCTCTCCGGCACCGAAGAGGTCGCCAAGCCCGACGTGAAGCGCCTCAACCGGCTCCTCGCCCGCTAGTTCGCTAGCCCTTCCCTTGACCACCCCCGGCCGGAGTTAGTTCCACCCCACCGGCCATCTGATCGACAGGACGTACCCCGTGGCACGCGTCAAGCGGGCTGTGAACGCCCAGAAGAAGCGCCGCACAACCCTCGAGCTCGCCAGCGGTTACCGCGGCCAGCGCTCGCGGTTGTACCGCAAGGCGAAGGAGCAGGTGCTCCACTCGCTGAACTACGCCTACCGGGACCGTCGCGCCCGCAAGGGTGACTTCCGCAAGCTGTGGATCCAGCGGATCAACGCCGCCGCTCGCCAGAACGGCATGAGCTACAACCGCTTCATCGAGGGCCTGCGGGTCGGCGGTGTCGAGGTCGACCGCAAGATCCTCGCCGAGCTCGCCGTCAGCGACCCGACCGCGTTCACCGCGCTGGTCGAGCTGGCCCGCGCCAACGCCGGGACCCAGGGCAAGGCGGCTTCCTGAGCACGCGCACCCAGCGACCCGGGGCTGATCCGTTCACCGAGCGGACGCCCCGGGTCGCCGCCGCCAGGGCCCTGACCCGCCGCGCGGGCCGGGACAAGGCGGGCCGCTTCCTCGTCGAGGGCGCCCAAGCCGTCCGGGAGGCCCTGGCCCATGGTCGCGTGCACGAGCTGTTCGTCACCGAGACCGGCTCCGCCCGCAACGCCGAGCTGCTCGACTCCGCCGCCGACCTCGGCGTCGTGATCTCCCCGGTCACCGACAAGGCCGCCGCCGGCCTGTCCGAGACCGTCACCCCGCAGGGCGTCGTCGCCGTGTGCGACCTCCTCGACCGCCCACTGGCCGACGCGCTCCCCGCGGGATCGCGGCTCGTCGCCGTCCTGGTGGGCGTCTCCGACCCGGGCAACGCGGGCACGGTCACCCGGGTCGCCGACGCGGCGGGCGCCCAGGCGGTCCTCTTCGCGGGCGACACCGTCGACCCGCACAACGGCAAGTGCGTCCGGGCCTCCACCGGCAGTGTCTTCCACCTGCCGCTGGCCCGCTCCCGCGACACCGAGGGCGTCTTCGCCGCCTGCCGGGCCGCGGGCCTGCGGCTCGTCGCCGCCGACGGCCACGCCAGCACCGACCTGGACCAGGCCGTCGACGCGGGCGCGCTGAGCGCCCCCACCGCCTGGGTCTTCGGCAGCGAGGCCCACGGCCTCCCCGCCGACCTGCTGTCCGACGTTGACCAGGCCGTCAAGGTCCCCCTGCACGGCAAGGCCGAGAGCCTCAACCTCGCCACCGCCGCGGCGGTCTGCCTCTACGCCTCGGCCCGCGAGCAGCGCCGCTGAGTCCGGCGCCCCGCGAGGTGCCCGTGTAGGCGTGTGACCTGCCTCGGGTCGCGGTGGAGACCCGACCAACCGACGCCGTGGCTGTCTCCCACGCGGGCGTCGGGACGATGTCGACCAGAGGGCCACCAGGCGACCAGGCGCTTTGCGCGGCCTGTCCAGCCGGACACCGTGTCGACCTCCAGGGCGCTCGTCCGCCGGGCCCCGTCGAGTTGGACCGCCCGGGTGGTCGTGATCACCCATTGGCGGCACCTGCCTTGCCGGGGAAAAACGACAACGGTTATCGTTCCGCCCCATCCGACTGGGCTGAGCGAAGGAGTGTCGTGGGGCATCTGCTGGTGGTCGAGAGCTGGGTCGGGGCGATGAGCGCGCTGCTGCCCCGGGCGATCCGCGAGACGGGATCGCGGTTCACCTTCGTGACCAGGGACCTCAACCACTACCTGCGGTCGGCGCCCAGCCACCCGCACCCGCTGCTGGCCGCCGACAACGTCCTCACCGCCGAGACCAACGACCTCGACACCCTGCTGCCGTTCCTGGCGCGGGCGCACGAGCTGCTCGGCTTCGACGGGGTCACCACCTCCTGCGACTACTACCTCGAGACCGCCGCGCGCGCCGCCCACCACCTCGGGCTGCCCGGCCCCGCCCCCGACGCGGTCGAGCGGGCCTACCGCAAGGACCTGACCCGGCAGGCGCTGCCGGACCTGGGACCGGACTTCGCCCTGGTCAGCACCGTCGAGGAGGCGGTGGACAAGGCGCAGCGGCTGGGGTACCCGGTGGTGGTCAAGCCGGTCGACCTGTGCGCGGGGATGTTCGTGCGCACGGCGGGGGACGCGGGGGAGCTGGCTGAGGCGTTCCGGGCGATCGAGGGGTTCCCGGTCAACGCGCGCGGGCAGCAGCGCAGCCCGCTGGTGCTGCTGGAGGAGTTCCTGGCCGGTCCGGAGTTCAGCGTCGAGACCGTGACCGCCGACGGCGCCACCCACGTCGTCGGGGTCACCGACAAGTCCGTCGCCGGGTCGCCGTGGTTCGTCGAGAGCGGGCACATGTTCCCCGCCGACCTGCCCGAGGAGACCCGGGCGGTCATCGTCGGGACCGCGGTGGCCGCCATCGAGCGGCTCGGCCTGGACCGCTGCGTGGCGCACACCGAGGTCAAGCTGACCGAGGCCGGGCCCCGGCTGGTGGAGGTCAACCCGCGTCCCGGCGGCAACCAGATCACCGAGCTGGTGCGCCGCACGACCGGCGTCGACCTGCCCATGGTGCACGCCCGCCTCGCGCTCGGCGAGACCCCGGACCTGACCGCGGTGGCGACCGGCGCGGGCAGCGCGGCCATCTCGTTCCTGCTGCCCGAGCGGCCCGGCCGGGTCGCCGGGATCGGCGGCACCGACGCGCTGGACGGGCCCGAGGTCGTCGACTGGGCGGTCAAGCCCGCCGGGCACACCGCGGGGGCCGCGACCAGCAACAACAACTACCTGGGGCACGTGATGGTCGTCGACCGGGGCGCCAGGGCCAGGGCCAGGGCCGAAGAGCTGGTCAACGGGCTGTCGGTGAGCTACGCGTGAGCCTGGAACCGCTCATCCGGCGCGCGCTCGCTGGGGAGCTGGGGGCCGCCCCTGATGAGGCGGTGGTCAGCGTCGGCTTCACGACCAGGCAGGGGGTGCGGCACACCGGCCGCGGCGGCGGGTACCGCAACGAGGTGGTCAGCCTGCGCGTCGGCCGGGCCGTCGGGTCGTGCGCGGTGGAGCCGGGCACCGTCGCCGACGCCGACGTGCACGACTGCGTCGGCCGCACGGTGGCCGAGCTGCTGGGCCACCCGCTGCGCGCGGTGCGGGTCGCCGCCCTCGACGCCTACCTGATGGACCTGCGCCCGCACGCCGAGCACGCCGAGCCGGTCGTGGTGCCCGCGGGCGACTCGCTGGCGAAGTCGCTGGCGCGGGCGGGGGCCGTGGTCGACCTGCTCGACCCGGCCCCGGGGCAGCGGGTGCTGGTGGTCGGGGTGGTCAACTCGCTGCTGCACCACCTGCGCGCCCGCGGCGTCGGCTACCTGCCGTGCGACCGCAAGGGCGGCAGCACCGAGTGGGACGAGCCGGTCGCCACCGACGCGCGCGAGCACATCGGCGACTGCGACGCCATCCTGGCCTCCGGCATGGTCCTCGGCGACGACGGCGTGGACCTGCTGCTGGGGCACGCGCGGGAGACCGGTGTGCCGCTGGTCTTCTTCGCCCAGACCGGAAGCGCCGTGCTGCCGTGGTTCATCGGCGACGGCGCGCGGGCGGTGTCGGCCGAGCCCTACCCGTTCTTCTGGCTCGACGGCGGCCCCAGCACCCTGCACCGGTACCGCCAGTCGCCCGAGGTGGTCCGGTGACCGGGAACCCGGCTCTGCTCGACCTGGTCGGCCGCACCCCGCTGGCCCGGGTCACGACCCCGCTCCCGTTGCCGCACCCCGGTTTCTGGGCGAAGGTCGAGTGCCTCGGCGCGGGCGGGATGAAGGCCCGCGCGGCGGTGTCGATGCTGCGCGCGGCCAAGGCCAAGGGCGCGCTGCGGCCCGGCTCGACGGTGGTGGAGTCCACCAGCGGCACCCTGGGCCTGGGGCTGGCCTTCGCGGGCCAGGCGCTGGGCCACCCCGTCGTGCTCGTGGTCGACGAGGAGTTGGAGCCGTCGATGCGGGCGCTGCTGCGCGCCCACGGCGCCCGGCTCGAGATCGTGGCCGAGCCGCACGCCGTCGGCGGCTGGCAGCAGGCGCGCAGGCAGCGGGTGCGCGAGGTGCTCGACACCGTGCCCGGCGCGTACTGGCCCGACCAGTACAACAACCCCGACAACCCGGCCGGGTACGCCGGGCTCGCCGCCGAGCTGCTCGCCCGGCTGGACCGCATCGACGTGCTGGTGTGCAGCGTCGGCACCGGCGGGCACAGCGCCGGGGTGGTCCGGGCGCTGCGCGAGCGCGACCCCGGGGTGCGGCTGATCGGCGTCGACACCGTCGGCTCGACGATCTTCGGCCAGCCCGCGCGGCCCAGGGTGATGCGCGGCCTGGGCAGCAGCATCCACCCGCGCAACGTCGCCTACGAGCAGTTCGACGAGGTGCACTGGGTCGGCCCGGTGGAGGTCGTCGACGCCTGCCGCAGGCTGGCGCGCGGCACGTTCGTCACCGGCGGCTGGAGCACGGGCGCGGTGGCGCTGGTCGCAGCGTGGGCGGCCAGGGTCACCCCGGGGGCCGAGGTGGCCACGATCTTCCCGGACGGCCCGCACCGCTACCTGGACACCATCTTCGACGACGCGTTCTGCCGGTCGAGGGGCCTGCTGGGCACCCCGACCGGGTGGCCGGTCGAGGTGGCCGACCCGGCGGCGGTGGCGGTCTCGGAGTGGTCGCGCTGCCGCGTGGTGGCCGACCCGGCGCGGCAGGCGGTGCCGGTGTGAGGCTCGTGTGGACGGTCCGGGACCTGGCGCTGCGGGAGCCGCTGCGCATCTCGCGGTCGGTGATGGCGGCCAGGCAGGCGGTCGAGCTGACGCTGGAGCACTCCGGTCGGCTCGGCCATGGCGAGGTCGTGACCAGCGTGTTCTTCGGCCTCGACGTCGCGGGCATCGACGCGGAGCTGCGGGCCTGGCGGCCGGTGGTGGAGGCGGCGGCCCGACCGGAGGACCTGCTCGACCGGCTGCCCGGCCCCGCCGGGGTGCGGGCGGGCGCCGACGCCGCGGTGCACGACCTGCTCGGCAAGCTCGCGGGCAAGCCCGTGCACGAGCTTCTCGGCGTCCCGTCGGCGGACACGCCCACGGCGTTCACCATCGGCATGGTGGACCCGCGCTCGGCGGCCGAGCGGGTGCGGGAGCTGGTGGGCCGGGGCTTCAGCGTCTTCAAGGTCAAGATGGGCGACGCCGACGACCTCGCCCGGATCACCGCCGTGCGCCGCGCGGCGCCGGGGGCGCGGCTGCTGGTCGACCCCAACGGCGCGTGGACCCCCGAGGGGACCGTCCGGTTCCTGGAAGCGGCGGCCCCGGCGCGGGTGGAGGCCGTCGAGCAGCCGATCGCGCCGGGCACACCGGACCGGCTGGCCTGGATCAGCGCGCGCGTCGAGGCGCCGCTGATCGCCGACGAGGACGCCAACACCCTCGCCGACGTGCGCGGGCTGGCCGGGGCGGTCGCGGGGGTCAACATCAAGCTGGCCAAGTGCGGTGGTGTCCGCGCGGCGCTGGAGATCGCCGAGGCGGCGCGGGCGGCGGGCATGGAGGTCATGCTGGGCTGCCTGGTCGCCAGCTCGCTGGGCATCGCGCCCGCCGCGCACCTGGCCGGGCTGGCCAGGTGGGTCGACCTGGACGGGCACCTGCTGCTGGCCGCCGACCCGTGGTCGGGGATCGGTGGCGGGGACGGGGTGCTGCGGCTGGCGGCGCGGCCGGGGCTCGGCGTGGTGCGGCGGTGAGGCGCTTCCCCTGGGCGGTGCGCCTGCTGCTGGTCAACCAGTTCGGCGTCAACGTCGGCTTCTACCTGCTCATCCCGTACCTGGCGACCTACCTGACCGCCGACCTGGGCCTGACCGTGGCCACCGTCGGCGTGGTGCTCGGCGCGCGGACCCTGAGCCAGCAGGGCCTGTTCCTGCTCGGCGGCACCGCGGCCGACCGGCTCGGCGCGCGCGGGGTGATCATCGCCGGGTGCGGCCTGCGGACGGTCGGGTTCGCGCTGTTCGCGGTGGGCGAGTCGGTGGCCGTGCTGCTGCTGGCCGCCGTGCTCAGCGGGGTCGCGGGCGCGCTGTTCAACCCGGCGGTGCGGGCGTGGATCGCCGTCGAGGTGGGGCCGGACGAGCGGGCGCCCGCGTTCGCGCTGTTCAACGTCTTCGCCCAGGCCGGGGCGCTCACCGGGCCGGTGCTGGGCAGCGCGCTGCTGCTGATCGACTTCCGGGTCAGCGCGCTGGTGGCCGCCGGGATCTTCGCCGTGCTGACGGTGGCCCAGGCGGTCGTGCTGCCCGCGCGGGAGGTGCCGCCGCCGCGCAAGACGGTGTGGGGCGATGTGCGGGAGTGCCTGTCCGACCGGGGGTTCCTGGCGTTCACGCTGGTGATGACGGCGATGTTCGCGCTGCAGAACCAGCTCTACCTGGTGCTGCCGATGGAGGCGATCCGGCTCACCGGCACGCCCGCGGCGGTGGCCGGGCTGTTCGTCGTCTCGACCGTGGTGACGCTGCTGGCGCAGGTGCGGATCACCCGGGCGCTGCAGGGCTGGCCGCGCTGGCGGTCGATCGCGCTCGGGCTCACGCTGATGGGGCTGGCGTTCGCCCCGCCCGCCCTCGCCCGGCTGTGGCCCCCGCCCGAGGCGGTGCTGCCGGGGGCGGTCCCGGTCGTGGCGTCGGCGGTCCTGCTGGCCGTCGGGGTGGCGGTGACGCAGCCGTTCGTGCTCGAACTGGTGTCCTCGTTCGGCCACGAGCGGCTCACCGGAACCCGCTTCGGGGTGTTCTACCTGGGCTCGGGCGTCGTCGCGGCGATCAGCACGGTGGTCGTCGGGTGGGCGGGCCCGGCGGGGTCGCTGGTGTGCGTGGCGTTGGGCCTCGCGGGTGCACTTGGCGTGCTGCTCTTGCGGTCGCGGGGTGTGCTGGACCGAGAGTTGGTGTCATGAGCAACTTCCTGACCGACAACCCGGCGATCTACGAGCGGCAGTTCCCCGACCCCGGGCACGTCGCGGCCCGGTGGGTGGACGCGGTCGTCACCGCGCACGGCGGCGGCAGGTCGGTGCTCGACCTGGGCTGCGGCACCGGGCGCGACCTGGGGCACCTGGCGACGCTGGGGTACGAGGCCACCGGGATGGACTCCTCGACCGCCATGCTCGCCCACGCCAGGGCGACCTACCCCGGCGAGTACGTCGAGGGCGACCTGCGCGCGTTCGACCTCGGCCGCGCCTTCGACGTGATCACCTGCCTGGACAGCGCGCTGCTCTACTGCCACACCAACGACGACCTCGCGGCGTGCCTGCGCTCCTGCCGGGCCCACCTGCGCCCCGGCGGCCTGCTCGTCGCCGAGATGCGCAACGGCGCGTTCTTCCTCGCGGGCACCCCCGGCAACGCCGAGCTGCTCGACGGCGTCCGCACCAGGACCGTCACCGCCGACGGCGTCGACCACACCTCGCACACCCGCCTGCGCCTCGACCACGCCGCCCAGTTGCTGCGCCGCACCCGCACCTGGGAGACCCCCGGTGCCCAGCCGCTGGTGCAGGAGTCCGCGTGGCGGCTGCTGTTCCCGCAGGAGCTGCGCGCGTTCTGCGACTTCGCGGGCTTCGACGTCCTGGCCCTGTTCGACAGCCCCGGCCCGCGCAGCGACGACCCGTTCCGCCCCGGCGACGACCCGACCGCCGTCTCCACCGCGCTCACCGGAGACCGCCTGCACCTCGTGGCCCGCGCCCGCTCCTGACTCCCCGGTCCCCCACCCGAAGGATTCCCCACATGTCCCTCCCCAGCACGTTCACCAGACGCGGCATGCTCGGTCTCACCGCGGGCCTGTCCCTGGCCGCCCTCGCCGGGTGCGGCGCACGGGAAGGCTCGACGGCCACCGCGGGCGACCCGCGCCCCGGCGGCAGGCTGCGCGCCGCGTTCGCGGGCGGCGGCGCCAAGGAGACCCTGGACCCGCACCTGGCCAACCTGTTCGTCGAGGCGGCCCGGTCCAAGGCGCTCTACGACAAGCTCGCCGACCTCGGCGACGACGCCGCCCCGGTGCCGCGCCTGGCCGAGCGCTGGGAGGCCTCGCCCGACCTGCGCACCTGGCGGGTCACCCTGCGCCAGGCGGTCTTCCACGACGGCAAGCCGGTGCGCCCGGCCGACGTGCTGGCCAGCTACGCCCGCATCCTCGACCCCAAGGGCTCTTTCCGCGCCAAGGCCAGCCTGGCGCTGATCGACCTGCCCAACAGCCGCGCCGTGGACGACCGCACGGTCGAGTTCGCGCTCACCCGGCCGTTCGCGGAGTTCCCCAACGCGCTGGCCGCGTTCTCCGCCTACATCATCCCGGAGTCCACAACGGACTTCTCGAGGCCGGTCGGTTCCGGGCCGTTCACGTTCGCCTCCTTCACCCCGGGCCGCTCGACCCTGCTCGCCCGCAACGGCGACTACTGGGAGGGCGCGCCCCACCTCGACGAGCTGGAGTTCGTCCTCGCGGGCGAGGAGTCCGCCCGCGTGTCCGCCCTGCTCGGCGGGCAGATCGAGTACGCGCACGACCTGTCCCCGGTGAGCGCCCGCGGCCACGAGGGCCGCATGTCGGTCGTGCGCGCGCCCAACTCGGGCATGCAGGCGTTCGCGATGAAGGTCGACCGCGCCCCGTTCGACAACCGCGACCTGCGCGAGGCCATGTTCCTGCTGACCGACCGGCAGCAGCTCGTCGACGCCGCGCTCGCGGGCGCGGGCCAGATCGGCAACGACCTGTACGGCAAGGGTTTCCAGTACTACGCCGAGGACATTCCGCAGCGCACCCGCGACCTGGACCGCGCGCGCTTCCTCATCCGCAAGGCCGGGGCCGAGGGCCTGTCGGTCGCGCTGCGCACCAGCACGGCCGCGACCGGCTTCGTCGAGGCCGCCACCGTGTTCGCCGAGCAGGCGCGCGAGGTCGGCCTCGACATCAAGGTGGCCACCGGGGACAAGGACACCTACTGGGCCGACACCCTGGACAACGGCTCCCTGTCGAGCTTCCGGTCCGGCGCCATGCCCATCGAGTCGCACATCTCCGGGCGGCTGCTCACCGGCTCCACCACCAACACCACCAAGTGGAAGCGCCCCGAGTTCGACGCCGCCTACAACCAGACGGTGTCCACCGCGGACCCCGCCGAGCGCACCCGCCGCTACGGCGACCTGCAGCGCGCCCTGCACGCCGAGGGCGGCTACCTGTTCTGGGGCCAGGCCGACTGGATCGTCGGGACCGCCCAGCGGGTCGGCGGCGTGCGGCCCGCCCCGGCCAACACCCTGGACTGGGCCCGCTTCGACCGGGTCTGGCTGGGGTGAGGGGCTACCTCGCCCGGCGGTGCCTGCTCGGGATCGGGCAGGTGCTGGCCCTGGCCGTGCTGGTGTTCCTGCTCGTGGAGGCCCTGCCCGGCGACGCCGCGGTCACCATCGCGGGCGACGACCCCGACCCGGGGCGGATCGAGCGCCTCCGGGTCGAGATGGGCCTGGACCGACCGCTGGGCGAGCGCTTCGCCGACTGGCTCGGGTCGCTGCTGACCGGCGACCTGGGCGCGTCGGCGATCTCCGGGCGGCCGGTCACCGACGTGATCGGCGCGGGGCTCGGCGTCACCGTCCTGCTGGCTGGCGTGACGCTGACCCTGCTGGTCCCGCTGTCCCTCGGCGTCGGCGTGCTGGCGGCCCGGCGGCCGGGGTCGCGGCTGGACCGGGTGCTCACGACGGTGTTCGTCGGGCTGCACGCGGTGCCGGAGTTCGCCCTGGCGGTGCCGCTGGTGCTGGTCTTCGGGCTCGGGCTGATGTGGCTGCCGCCGACGGCCGTGGGGGCCGACCCGCTGCTGGACCCGCTGGTGCTGGTGCTGCCGGTGGTCGTGCTGCTGGCCCGGCCGGTGTGCTCGGTGGCTCGCCTGGTGCGCGCGGAGATGGTGCGCGCGCAGGACTCGGAGTACGTGCGCCACGCGGTGCGGCTCGGGTTGTCGCCGCGGCGGGTGCGGTGGGGGCACGCGTTGCCGAACGCGGTCGCGCCCGCGGCGACGCAGTTGGCCCGGACGGTGGACTGGCTGCTGGGCGGGGTCGTGGTGGTGGAGGCGGTGTTCGTGCTGCCGGGTCTGGGCACGGCGCTGGTCGACTCGGTCGCGGCCCGGGACCTGCCGGTGGTGCAGGGGTTGACGCTGGTGTTCGGGGCGACGACGGTCGCGGTGAACCTCGCCGCGGACGTGGTCGCGTTCCGGCTGGCGCCTCGGGCGGGGGTGGCGGTGTGAGGGGCTTGCGGTGGGTGCTGCTGGGGGTGCCGGTCCTGCTGGCGCTGCTCGGGCCGCTGTTCGTCGACGACGGGCCGCGGGGTGTGGCGTTCGGCGAGGTCGGGGTGCTGGGGGAGGACTTCGTCGGGCGGGACGTGCTCGCCCAGGTGGTGCTGGGCGGGCAGTCGGTGGTGCTGATCGCCCTGGGGGCGACTGTCGTCGCCTACGGGGTCGGGGTGCCGTGGGGGCTGGGTGCGGCGCTGGCGCGTCGGCGGTGGGTGGACGAGGTCGTGATGCGGCCGTTGGACCTGCTGCTGGCGGTGCCGTCGCTGTTGGTGCTGCTGGTCGTCGCCGGGCTCGGCGGGGGTGGCGTCGGAGTGCTGGTCGTGGTGGTGGCCGTGGTGATGGCGCCGGAGGTGGTGCGGGTGGTGCGGGCCGCGGCGTTGCCCGCCGCCACCGGGCACGTGGTGGAGGCGATGCGCCAGCAGGGCGAGGGGTGGTGGCGCACGGCGGGCTACGTGGGCCGCACGGCGCTGGCGACGCTCGCCGCCGACGTCGGGGTGCGGCTGACGTCGTCGGTCTACCTGGTCGCGTCGGCGGCCTTCCTCGGCGTGGGCCTGGCCCCGGACGCCTCGGACTGGGCGGTCATGGTCGACCGCAACCAGGTGGGGCTGTCGATCTCGCCGTGGGGCGTGGTCGTCCCGGCGCTGCTGCTGGTGGCGTTGTCGGTCGGGATCAACCTCGTGCTCGACGGCCGGGTGGTCCAGCCGCGCCCGGTCCTGGACGTGCCCGCGGCCGGGACCACCCGCGTGGCGGGCCTCACGGTGACGGTGGCCGGGCGGCGCCTGGTCGACGACGTGTCGTTCGAGGTCTCGCCCGGCCGCGTGCTGGCCCTGGTCGGCGAGTCCGGCAGCGGGAAGACCACCACGGCGCTGGCGCTGCTGGGCGAGGCGCCCGGCGAGGTCGACGGGGAGGTCCGGGTGGGCGGGCGGGTGGCGTTCGTCCCCCAGCACCCCTCGACCGCGCTCAACCCCGTGCGCCGGATCGGGCCCGTGCTCGACGAGATCGCCCGGGTCCACGGCACCGACCCCGCCGCGGCCATGGCCGCGGTCGGCCTGCCCGCCGACCGCGCGTTCCGGCGCAGGCTGCCGCACCAGCTCTCCGGCGGCCAGCAGCAGCGCCTCGTGCTGGCCCACGCCCTGCTCACCGACCCGGCCCTGGTCGTCGCCGACGAGCCGACCACCGGCCAGGACCCGCACCACCGGGGCGAGATCGCCGACCGGCTGCGCGAGCTGGCCGGCCGCGGCTCCGCCGTGCTGCTGCTCTCGCACGACCTCGACCTGGTCCGCGACCTCGCCGACGCCGTGCTCGTCCTCGACGGCGGCCGCGTCGTCGGCTCCACCCTGCCCGCCCCGCAACCGCGGCCCGCCCCGCGCGCGGCGCCGACCGGCGAGCCGGTGCTGCGCGTCGACGGGCTCTCCGTGGCCCACCGGCGCGCCCCGGTCCTCGACGGCGTCACCCTCGACCTGCGCCACGACGAGTGCGTGGCCATCACCGGCCGCTCCGGCCAGGGCAAGACCACCCTCGCCCGCGCCCTCGCCGGTCTGCACCGCCCCGTCGCCGGGGAGATCACCGCGCACGGGCGGGTGCACTACGTCTTCCAGGACGCCCGGCAGTCCTTCGACGACCGCAGGCCCGTCCTCGACCAGGTGGCCCGCACCGCGGTGCGCCTGCGCGGGCTGTCCACACCGCGGGCGCGCGCCGAGGCGGTGTCGCTTCTGGGGGCCCTCGGCGTCGCGGAGTCCACGGCGGACCGCAGGCCGGGGTCGCTGTCCGGTGGCGAGCTCAAGCGCGCCGCCCTCGTCCGCGCCCTGCTCGCCGACCCCGCCGTGCTGGTCTGCGACGAGGTCACCGCCGGGCTCGACGCCGCCAGCAAGCGCCTGGTCCTCGACCTGCTCGGCGCCCGCCCCGCCGCCCTCGTCCTGGTCACCCACGACCCGGACGCGGTCGCCCACCTCGCCGACCGCACCCTGGACGCCAGGGACGGCGGCCTCCACGACCGCGACCACGCTCAACCAGATGAAGGACAAGCACATGCACAACCCGGCCTATGACCTGCGCGCCGCCCGCCCCGAGGACCTCGACGGCGCCCGGTCGGTCATCCTCGACACGCTCTACCGCGACCTGGGCTACGGCTACACCCCCGCCTGGCACACTGACGTCATCGACCTCGACGGCGCGTACCTGCGCACCCCGCGCCACGCCCTGTTCGTCGCGGCCCTCGGCGACGAGGTCGTCGCCACCACCGCCATCCGCGCCAAGGCCCCCACCAGCCCCCCGCACCCCCAGTGGCTCGCCGACCGCTACCCGGAGAACGGCACCGCCCAGCTCTTCCGCGTCTACGTCCGCCCGGAGCACCGCCGCCACGGCCTCGCCCGCGGCCTGGTCGCCCTCGCCACCGAGTTCGTCGCCAACACCCCCGGCTACGAGGTCCTCTGCCTGCACACCGACACGCGCGTGCCCAGCGCCGAAGCCTTCTGGCGCTCGCTGGCCAAAGAGATCCACGACGGCCGCGACGGCGACCCCGAGCACTTCCAGACCGTCCACTTCGAGATCCCCTTCGGCTGAGCGGTGCCGCGCCGCCCCGGGGAAGTCCCGCCCGGGGAGCCGCCCTCGGGACAGCGCCGTTCGAGCATGTGCCGAGGGCCACAGGACGGCAGTGGCGCCCAGGGGCGTGGCGACGCGGCCGATCCACTGCTCGGGCGGGGGTTTTCCCGTTGTCGACCTGGGGTCCCGCCGCCCGGTGGGGGCAAGGGTGCCTTAACTCGGTTCAGGGCCCGTGGGGCGATCACATAGGATCGTTCAAGCCCACCCGGGTCCCGGGCGGGCTGCCAGGCCGTTTGAGGACCCCGGGGAGCTGTCCACCAACCATGTCCGGAGCCAACGACCCGTACGACCCGAAGGAGGTCGCGGCGCTGTCGCCGCAGACCCTCCGCGCCGCCGTCGGCGACGCCCGCGCGGCCTTCGCCGCCGCGGGCGACCTCGACGCGCTCGCCGCCGCGAAACCGGGCCACCTCGGTGACAAGTCGCCGCTGCTGGTGGCCCGCCGCGAGATCGGCGCGCTGCCGCCCAAGGCGCGCTCCGAGGCGGGCAAGCGGGTGAACGAGGCGCAGGTCGAGATCAAGGCCGCCTTCGACGAGCGGCTCACCGCGCTGCAGGACGAGCGCGACGAGCGGGTGCTGCGCGAGGAGCGGGTCGACGTGACCCTGCCCTGGGACCGCGCCCCGCGTGGCGCCCGCCACCCGCTCACGACGCTGTCCGAGCGCATCGGCGACGTGTTCGTCGGCATGGGCTACGAGATCGCCGAGGGCCCCGAGGTCGAGGCGGAGTGGTTCAACTTCGACGCGCTCAACTTCGGCAAGGACCACCCGGCGCGCACGATGCAGGACACGTTCTACGTCGCGCCCGAGGACTCCGGGCTGGTGCTGCGCACGCACACCTCCCCGGTCCAGGCGCGCGCCCTGCTCAGCCGCGACCTGCCGGTCTACGTCGTGTGCCCGGGGCGCACCTTCCGCACCGACGAGCTCGACGCCACCCACACCCCGGTCTTCTCCCAGGTCGAGGGCCTGGCCGTGGACAAGGGCCTGACCATGGCGCACCTCAAGGGCACCCTGGAGGCGTTCGCCAAGGCCATGTTCGGCGACAAGGCCACCGTCCGCCTGCGCCCGTCCTACTTCCCCTTCACCGAGCCCTCGGCCGAGCTGGACGTGTGGTTCCCGGAGAAGAAGGGCGGCCCCGGCTGGGTCGAGTGGGGCGGCTGCGGCATGGTCAACCCCAACGTCCTGCGCGCCTGCGGCGTCGACACCGACGTCTACTCCGGATTCGCCTTCGGCATGGGCATCGAGCGCACCCTGCAGTTCCGCAACGGCATCCCCGACATGCGCGACATGGTCGAGGGCGACGTCCGGTTCACCCTTCCCTTCGGCACGGAGGCGTAGTGCGAGTCCCCGTAAGCTGGCTCACCCAGCAGCTCGAGCTCACCGAGGAGCACCGCGACCTCGACGCCGAGCGGATCGCCGAGGCGTTCGTCCGCGTCGGCCTCGAGGTCGAGCAGGTCAGCACCCTCGGCCCGGTCACCGGTCCGCTGGTGGTCGGCCGCGTGGTGTCGATCGAGGAGCTCACCGAGTTCAAGAAGCCCATCCGGTTCTGCGTCGTCGAGATCGGCGAGACCGAGGACGGCGAGCCGGACACGACCGAGGTCGTCTGCGGCGCGCGCAACTTCGTCGAGGGCGACCTCGTCGTGGTGGCGCTGCCCGGCGCCGTGCTGCCCGGCGACTTCGCCATCGCCGAGCGCAAGACCTACGGCAGGGTCTCCAAGGGCATGATCTGCTCCGCCGCCGAGCTCGGCCTCGGCGACGACCACAGCGGCATCATGGTGCTGCCCAGCGGCGAGAACGAGCAGATCGCCCCCGGCGACGACGGGATCGACCTGCTCGGCCTCGACGACGCCATCATCGAGCTGGCGCTGACCCCCGACCGGGGCTACTGCTTCTCGCTGCGCGGCCTGGCCCGCGAGCTGGCGTGCGCGCTCCAGGTCCGGCTGATCGACCCGGCGGCCATCGAGGTGCCCGCCGCCGAGGGGGCCTCGGTCGAGGTGGCCGTGGCCGACGAGACCGCCTGCCCGCGGTTCGTCACCCGCCGGGTGACCGGGGTCGACCCGACCGCGCCCACCCCGTGGTGGATCCGCCGCAGGCTGCTGCTGGCGGGCATCCGCTCGATCTCGCTGGCCGTCGACGTCACCAACTACGTGATGCTCGAACTCGGCCAGCCCATGCACGCCTTCGACGCCGCCAAGCTGCGCGGCGGGCTGGCCGTGCGCCGGGCCGAGGCGGGGGAGAAGCTGACCACGCTCGACGGCGTCACCCGGGCGCTGGACTCCGACGACATCGTCATCGCCGACGAGACCGGGCCGGTGTCGCTGGCCGGGGTCATGGGCGGCGCGAGCACCGAGGTCGTCCCGGAGAGCAGCGACATCCTGCTCGAGGCCGCGATCTGGGACCCGCCGTCGATCGCCCGCGCGGTCCGCCGCCACAAGCTGCCGTCCGAGGCGGCCAAGCGGTTCGAGCGGGTCGTCGACCCGGCGCTGCCGCCCGCCGCGCTGGAGCGCGCCGCCCGGCTGCTGCGCGACTACGGCGACGGCACGATCCACCCCGGCCGCACCGACGTCGGCCACCCCGCGCTGCCCGCGCCGGTGGTCATCGCGATGGACCTGCCCGACCGGGTCGCGGGCGTGCGCTACGACCGCGGCGTCACCGCCTTCCGCCTGCAGCAGATCGGCTGCCAGGTCGAGGTGGGCGCCGCCGACGACGGCACGCCGATCGTCACCGCGTACCCGCCGAGCTGGCGCGCCGACCTCAACCAGCCCGCCGACCTGGTGGAGGAGGTGCTGCGCCTGCAGGGCTACGACACCATCCCGTCGGTGCTGCCCGCCGCGCCCGCGGGCCGCGGCCTGACCGCCGCCCAGCGCCGCCGCCGCGCGGTGTCGCGCTCGCTCGCCGAGCACGGCTTCGTCGAGGTGCAGCCGTTCCCGTTCGTCGCCCCGGCGACCTGGGACGCGTTCGGCCTCGCCGCCGACGACGCGCGCCGCCGCACGGTCAAGCTGGTCAACCCGCTCGAGTCCGACCGCGACGAGCTGGCCACGACGCTGCTGCCCGGCCTGCTGGACACCGTGTCGCGCAACCTGTCCCGGGGCGCGCGCGAGGTGTCGCTGTTCCACATCGGACAGGTCGTGCTGCCGCGCGCCCAGCAGGCCCCGATGCCGGAGCTGGGCGTCGACCGCCGCCCGACCGAGGCTGAGCTGGCGTCGCTGGCCGCCGCCCTGCCCAACCAGCCCGTGCGCGTCGCCGTCGTGCTCACCGGACCGCGCGAGCGCGCGGGCTGGTGGGGCAAGGCCGAGCAGTCCGGCTGGGCCGACGCCGTGCACGCCGCCCGCCTGGTCGCCACGGCCGCGGGGGTCGAGCTGACCGCCACCCAGGCCGAGCTGGCCCCCTGGCACCCCGGCCGCTGCGCCCAGTTGCGCGTCGGCGACTTCCCGGTCGGCCACGCGGGCGAGCTGCACCCGAAGGTCCTCGAGGCCCTGGGCCTGCCCAAGCGCACCTGCGCCATGGAGCTCGACCTGGACCTGTTCCCGCTGGTCGACCGCCGCCCGGTCCCGGTCGTGTCCCCGTACCCGCCGGTCCTGCTGGACGTGGCGCTCGTGGTCGACGAGTCGGTCCCCGAGGCGGAGATCTCCCGCACCCTGCGTGCCGGTGGCGGCGAGCTGCTGGAGGACCTGAGCCTGTTCGACGTGTTCACCGGCTCGCAGGTGGGGGAGGGCAAGCGCTCCCTGGCCTACTCCCTGCGCTTCCGCGCCCCCGACCGCACCCTCAAGGTCGAGGAGGCCACCGCCGCCCGCGACGCGGCGGTGGCGGCCGCCGCCCAGCGGCACGGGGCGGCGCTGCGGGCCTGACCTGCTGATTCCACAGTCCCCGGGTCGCGGTGTCCCTGCCGTGACCCGGGGACTGTCGTGTGTGCGGCGCAACGCGGTGACCGCCCGCGCGGGCGCGGGTAGTTTCAGCCCATGAGCATCGTGCGCGCGGTCAACGTCGGGAAGGCGATCGAGGTCGAGTCCAAGTCGGGCCGCTCGGGGATCGACAAGCGGCCGGTCGACGGGGCTGTGCTGGTCACCGCGCCCGGGGCGGGCGGCAGCGGACTGGCGGGTGACGAGATCATCGACGGCCGGGTGCACGGGGGGCCGGTGCAGGCCGTGTACGCCTATGCCAGGGAAGACCTCGACCGGTGGCAGACCGAGCTGGGGGTCGTGCTGGCGGACGGGGTGTTCGGGGAGAACCTCACCACCGTCGGCATCGACATCACCGGGACCAAGGTGGGCGAGCTGTGGCGGGTCGGTGAGGAGCTGGTGCTGCGGGTGACCACGCCGAGGATGCCGTGCCGGACGTTCGCGGCGTGGCTCGACCGCGAGGGGTGGGTGAAGACCTTCACCCAGCACGCGGTGCCCGGCACCTACCTGAGCGTGGAGGAGCCGGGGCACGTCCGCGCGGGCGACCGGGTCACCGTCCTGGAGCGCCCCGGGCACGGGGTGACCGTCGGCATGGCCTTCCGCGCGGTCACGCTCGAGCCCGAGCTGCTGCCCGGCATCGATGTCGACGGGGTGCACGAGGAGCTGCGGGCGACGGCGCGCAAGCGGATCTCGGCGTGAGCGCGCGGAAGTCGACCAGGCTGGCCGCCTACGCCGTGTGCGTGGAGAACGAGGAGGTCCTCCTGGCCAGGTGGGTCGGACCGAGCGGCAGGCGCTGGACGCTGCCCGGCGGCGGCATCGACCACGGCGAGGACCCGCTCGACGCCGTGGTCCGCGAGGTGATGGAGGAGACCGGGTACAGCGTCCAGGTCGACGCCCTGCTGGGCATCGACTCCATCCGGCGGGCGCTGCCGGGCACGCTGTCCGACACCGACTGGCACGGGCTGCGCGTGGTGTACGCGACCACGGTCACCGGCGGCGAGCTGCGGTTCGAGGAGGGCGGCTCCACCGACATGGCCGCCTGGGTGCCGCTGGCCGAGGTCGCCGCGCTGGACCGGACCGAGCTGGTCGACGTCGGCCTGGAACTGGCCCGCACCCGCCCGCCGACCGGGCGCAACGAGGGGGTCCTGCCCGCGTGAGCTACGCCGTCGCGGTCCGGGCGGCGCTGGCCGCCGCCGCCGACCCGGCCAAGGCCGAGGGCATGCGCCGGTACATGAAGTCGGAGATGCCCTTCCTCGGCGTGGCCAAGCCCGAGCGCGCCAGGCTGGTGCGCGACGCCATCGCCGCGCACCCGTGCGCCACCAAGGACGAGTGGCTGGCCGAGGCGCGCGGCCTGTGGCGCGGCGCGGTCCACCGGGAGGAGCGCTACGCGGCGACCGACCTGACCGGCGCCCGCCGCTACGCCGGGTGGCAGACCGCCGACGTGCTGCCCCTCTACGAGGAGTTCATCGTCACCGGCGCCTGGTGGGACCACGTGGACGAGGTCGCCGCGCACCGCGTCGGACCGCTGCTGCGCGCCTTCCCCGACGAGATCACCCCGGTCGTGCGCGCCTGGGCCACCGACCCCGACCGCTGGCGGCGGCGCACGTCGCTGATCTGCCAGCTCGCCGCCAAGGCCGACCTCGACACCGACCTGCTCACCCACGCCATCGAGTCCACACAGGACGACCAGGACTTCTTCCTGCGCAAGGCGATCGGCTGGGCCCTGCGCCAGCACGCCCGGGTAGACCCGGACTGGGTGCGCGCCTTCGTGGACGGGCACCCGCGGCTGTCCCCGCTGTCCCGGCGCGAGGCGCTCAAACACCTCGGGGGCGGCTAGGCCGCCGGTCGTCGGGGACCGGCTAAGGTCTGTGCCTGTGCCAACCAAGCCCATGATCGCGCCCAGCATCCTGTCCGCGGACTTCGCCCGCCTCGCCGAGGCCCTCGACGCCATCCGCGGCGCCGACTGGGTGCACGTGGACGTGATGGACGCGCACTTCGTGCCGAACCTGACGCTGGGGCTGCCGGTGGTGGAGTCGCTGCTCAAGGCGACCGACATCCCGATGGACTGCCACCTGATGATCGAGGACCCGGACCGGTGGGCGGTCGGGTACGCCGAGGCGGGCGCGCACAACGTCACCGTGCACGTCGAGGCGGCCAAGGACCCGGTGCGCCTGGCGCGCGACCTGCGCGCCGCGGGGGCGAAGGCGGGGCTGTCGATCAAGCCGGGGACGCCGATCGAGCCCTACATCGAGCTGCTCGAGGAGTACGACACGCTGCTGGTGATGTCGGTCGAGCCCGGGTTCGGCGGCCAGTCGTTCATCGCCGACGTGCTGGACAAGGCCAGGACGGTCCGCGACCTGGTCGACACCGGCCACCTCAACCTGGTGGTCGAGATCGACGGCGGCATCAACGCCGACACCGTCGAGCAGGCCGCCGAGGCGGGCGTGGACTGCTTCGTCGCCGGTTCGGCCGTCTACGGGGCCGACGACCCGGCCCGGGCCATCGAGGGCCTGCGCGCCCAGGCCGCCTCCGCCCACGAACGGTTCACGGCTTAGCGGCCCAGCCCGCGAACCCGGGGTCGCGCCTGCGTCGCCCAGCACGCGGGACGAAACCAGCGCGTCGCGCCGGGCGCGTGCACCGCGACAGCCGAGCCCTGACAGACTGTCCGCCGTGGAGGAGAGCCTGGCCGCGGCGATGCGCGCCGCCATCGCGCGCGCCGAGGACGCCAGGGGCGCCACCAGTCCCAACCCGCCCGTCGGCGCGGTCGTGCTCGACGTGGCCGGGCGCGTCGTCGGCTCCGGGGCCACCCAGCCGCCCGGTGGGTCGCACGCCGAGGTGGGCGCGCTGGCCGAGGCCGGGTCGCGGGCCAGGGGCGGCACCGCTGTGGTCACGCTGGAGCCCTGCGCGCACCACGGCCGCACACCGCCGTGCACCGACGCGCTGCTGGCAGCCGGGATCGCGCGCGTGGTCTACGCCGTCGCCGACCCGAACCCGCAGGCCGCGGGGGGCGCCCGCGTGCTGGCCGACGCCGGGGTGCTGGTCGAGGGCGGGCTGCTCGCCGACGAGGTCGCCGCGGGCCCGCTGCGCGCCTGGCTGCGCGCCACCGCGACCGGCCGCCCGCACGTCACCTGGAAGTACGCCGCGAGCCTGGACGGGCGCTCCGCCGCCGCCGACGGCACCAGCCGGTGGATCAGCTCGGAGACCTCCCGCGCCGAGGTGCACCGGCTGCGCCGCCAGGTCGACGCCATCGTCGCGGGCCGCGGGACCGTCCTCGCCGACGACCCCGCCCTCACCGCCCGGCAGGACGATGGAACACCCGCGCCCCGCCAACCGTTGCGAGTCGTCGTGGGACTCGGCGACATCCCGGCGGGCGCGCGCGTGCTCGACGACGCGGCCGAGACCCTGCACGTGCGCACCCGCGAGCCCGCCGAGGTGCTCGCCGCGCTGGCCGCTCGCGGCGTCGTCGACGTCCTGCTCGAGGGCGGCCCCGCGCTGGCGGGCGCGTTCGTCGCGGCCGGGCTGGTCGACCGCGTGCTCGCCTACGTCGCCCCGGTGCTGCTCGGCGCGGGGACCCCGGCGCTGGGCGCGGCGGGAGTGTCGACCATCACCGGGGCCCACCGGTTCCGGGTCGAAGGCGTCACCATGAGCGGACCGGACGTGCGGGTCTGCGCTGTCCCGGTCGGGGACTGACAGGTAGGAGGAACTGGGAGTGTTCACCGGGATCGTCGAGGAGCGCGGGGCCGTGGTGGCCGTGCGCGACCTCGCCGACGCCGCCCGCGTCACCATCGCCGGGCCGCTGGTCACCAGCGACGCCAAGCGGGGGGACTCCATCGCGGTCAACGGCGTCTGCCTGACCGTGGTCGAGCTCGCGGACGGCGCCTTCACCGCCGACGTCATGCACGAGACGCTCAAGCGCTCGAGCCTGGACGGGGTCGCCGAGGG
This sequence comes from Actinokineospora pegani, assembly GCF_009745975.1. Classification (GTDB taxonomy): domain Bacteria; phylum Actinomycetota; class Actinomycetes; order Mycobacteriales; family Pseudonocardiaceae; genus Actinokineospora; species Actinokineospora pegani. The sequence continues at coordinate 29,332 of NZ_WHOL01000097.1, forward strand.
CGACCAGGTCAACCTGGAGCGCGCCGCGGCCGTCGGCCAGCGCTTCGGCGGGCACATCGTGCAGGGCCACGTCGACGGGACCGGGCTGATCATCTCCCGGGAGCCGTCCGAGCACTGGGAGCTGGTGACCGTCGGCCTGCCGCGCGAGCTGGCCAGGTACGTGGTCGAGAAGGGCTCCATCACCGTCGACGGCGTCTCGCTGACCGTCGTCGGCGTGGGCGACGACTGGTTCTCGGTGAGCCTCATCCCGGAGACCCTGCGCGCCACCACCCTGGGCGACCGGGCGGTGGGGGACAAGGTCAACCTCGAGGTCGACGTCATCGCCAAGTACGTGGAGCGGCTGACCACGGCGCACACCCGCAAGGAGACCCACGGTGAGTGACTTTCCGGACATCGACCGCGCGCTGGTCGACATCGCCGCGGGCAAGGCGGTCGTGGTCGTCGACGACGAGGACCGCGAGAACGAGGGCGACCTGATCTTCGCGGCCGAGAAGACCACCCCGGAGCTGCTGGCCTTCATGGTCCGCTACACCTCCGGCTACGTCTGCGTCGCGCTGACCGACACCGACTGCGCCCGGCTGGACCTGCCGCCGATGTTCCACACCAACCAGGACGCGCGCGGCACCGCCTACACGGTCACGGTCGACGCCAAGGAGGGCATCACCACCGGCATCTCCGCGCACGACCGGGCGCTGACCATCCGCAAGCTGGCCGACCCCGGGTCGGTCGCGGGCGACTTCAACCGGCCCGGCCACGTCGTGCCGCTGCGCGCCCGCGACGGCGGCGTGCTGCGCCGCCCGGGGCACACCGAGGCCGCCGTCGACCTGGCCAAGATGGCCGGGCTCGCGCCCGCGGGCGTGCTGTGCGAGATCGTGTCGCAGAAGTCCGAGGGCGACATGGCCCTGCGCGACGAGCTCGAGGTCTTCGCCGCCGAGCACGACCTCGCGGTCATCACCATCGCCGACCTCATCGCCTACCGGCGGCGCACCGAGAAGCAGGTCGCCCGGGTCGCCGAGGCGCGCATCCCCACCGCGCACGGCACCTTCCGGGCCGTCGGCTACGACAGCCTGCTCGACGGCATCGAGCACGTCGCGCTGGTCTACGGCGACCTCGACGACGGCAAGGACGTGCTGGTCCGGGTGCACTCCGAGTGCCTGACCGGCGACGTGCTCGGCTCGCTGCGCTGCGACTGCGGCCCGCAGCTCGACGCCGCGCTGGCGGCCGTGGCCGCCGAGGGCCGCGGCGTCGTGCTCTACATGCGCGGGCACGAGGGCCGCGGCATCGGCCTCATGCACAAGCTGCAGGCCTACCAGCTCCAGGACGAGGGCCAGGACACCGTCGACGCGAACCTGTCGCTGGGTGTCCCGGCCGACGCCCGCGACTACGGCACCGGCGCGCAGATCCTGGTCGACCTGGGCATCCGGTCGATGCGCCTGCTGACCAACAATCCCGCCAAGCGGGTCGGCCTGGAGGGCTACGGCCTGACCGTCACCGACCGGGTGCCGCTGTCGGTGTGGCCGAACCCGGAGAACCTGCGGTACCTGCGCACCAAGCGCGACCGGATGGGCCACGAGCTGACCGATCTGGAGAAGTACGAGGGCGGCATCGCCGTCGTCCCCGGGCGAGAGGACACCACGTGAGCGGGACGGGAAGGCCGGTGGCGGAGGCCCCGGACGCGACGGGGCTGCGGCTGGGCATCGTCGCCACCACGTGGCACGCGGAGATCACCGAGCTGCTGCTGGGGCGCGCGGTCTCCGCCGCCGCCGACGCGGGCATCCCCGACGCCACGGTCGTGCGGGTCCCGGGCGCGGTGGAGCTGCCGGTGGTCGCCCAGCAGCTCGCCAGGACCCATGACGCGGTCGTGGCGCTGGGCGTCGTCGTGCGCGGCGGCACCCCGCACTTCGAGTACGTGTGCGACGCGGTGACCGCCGGGCTGACCAGGGTGTCGCTGGACGAGTCCGTGCCGGTCGGCAACGGGGTGCTGACGGTGAACACCGACGAGCAGGCCGTCGAGCGCGCGGGCGGTCCCGGGGCGAGCGAGGACAAGGGCTACGAGGCCTGCGTCGCCGCGCTCGAGACCGCCCTGGTCCTGCGCGGGCTGCGGGGTGCGCGGTGACCGCCCGGACGGCTCCGGCGTCGCTGACCTCCCGGCCGAGGAAGATCCGCTGGGTGTCCGGGGTGTTCGCGGTCGTGTTCATCGCCGTGTTCACCGTGGTCGCGGTCCTGCTGCGCGACACCCCCACGGGGGTCTACTTCCAGATCTCCGACCAGATCGCGATGGTGGGCATCGGCGTGCTGATGGCCTGCGGCGCGCTGTGGTTCACCCGGCCCAAGGTCACCGCCGACGCCGAGGGCGTCAGCGTGCGCAACATGCTCGGCAGCACCCGGTTCGCCTGGGCGGAAGTGGTGTCGATCAGCTTCCCGGACGGCGCCTCGTGGGCCCGGCTGGAGCTGCCGGACGACGAGTACGTGCCGGTCATGGCCGTGCAGGCCATCGATGGCGACCGCTCCGTGGCCGCCATCCGGGAACTGCGCGCGCTGCACAAGGCCGCCGTCACCACCTCCTGAGCGGCGGTGGCCCCGCCGGTGCCACCGCCGGTAGCATCGGCGGTGTGAAACTGAGTGTGAGCCTGCCCGAGGAGGACGTGCGCTTCCTCGACGAGTACTCGGCGCGCGCCGACACGGCGTCGCGCTCGGCGGTCATCCACCAGGCCATCGGCCTGCTGCGGGAGTCCACCCTGCGCGAGGCCTACGCCGCCGCGTTCGACGAGTGGGAGGCGGGCGACGGGCCCGGGTGGGAGCCCGTGTCCGCTGACGGATTGGCCGATGCGCCGAGGTGACATCCACCTGGTCGACCTCGAGCCCGTGCGCGGCTCGGAGGCGGACAAGGTCCGCCCCGCGGTGATCGTGTCCAACGACGCCGCCAACCAGGTCGCCGCCCGCACCGGGCGCGGGGTGGTGACCGTCGTGCCGATCACCTCCAACACCGCCCGCGTCTTCCCCTTCCAGGTCCTGCTCCCCGCCGCCCAGTGCGGGCTGGCCGTCGACTCCAAGGCCCAGGCCGAGCAGGTCCGCGCCATCGCCGCCGCCCGCGTGCGCCGCCGCCTCGGCCGCGTCCCCGCCCCGGCCCTGGCCGCCCTCGACGCCGCGCTACGCCTCCACCTGGGACTCTGACCGCCGCCGCGACCTGCGCCGGGCCCACCAGAACCCGATCGCGGCGAGCACGCCCGGTCCGCAGTGGACCGCCAGCACCCCGGCCAGGCCGGGACCACCCCAGTCGTCGCGGTAGGTCGCGGGGTCGAACACGTCGATCACGAACGGCTCGGCGATCGCGCGCAGCACCAGGTACGCGCCCAGAACGCCTGCCAGGAACATCGGCAGCTTCCGCATGCCCACCACGATCGTCCCGGCGGACGGGCCCCGGCATCGGGGATGTCCCCGATGCCGACCAGGAGACCGGCCTGCCTGTGGGGAAGCTGTGAACCGCCTGCTCGGGTGAACCGGTGGGTGGGCGTTCGCGTAGCCCCGGGTGTAGACCGGACGTGGCGCGAGCCGCCGTCTCCACCGAAGGAGGCCCACCGCGTGACTGCCGAACCCACCACAGCGACACCCGCGCCGACCGCCCAGCCCCGGACCCGCCGCCAGGCGCTGTGCGGGCTGATGATCGCCCTGGTCGCCCCCGGGGCGCTCATCGCGGCGTGCGGCGCCGAGACCGACTCCGGCTCCACGGTGGACAACCCGAACACCCCCACCAGCGGGTCCAACGGGTCCAGCGCCCCCGGCGGCTCGCTCGCCGCGGTGGCCGACATCCCCGACGGCGGCGGCAAGCTCGTCGACAACCCCGCGGGCGGCCAGGTCCTGCTGGTCCGCACCGGCTCGGAGGTCACCGCCTTCGACCCGACCTGCCCGCACCAGGGCGCCACCGTCGAGCCGCCGGAGAACGGCGTCATCACCTGCCGGCGCCACGGCAGCACCTTCACCAGCTCCGACGGCGCGGTCACCCAGGGCCCGGCCCGCACCGGCCTCAAGACCGTCGCGGTCACCGTCGAGGGCGGGAACGTCCTGTTGGGCTGAGCCGTCCCGGCGCGCGGCCGCGGCCCGGTCGTGCGCCGGACGGTCCTGGCGGGAGATCCATTCGGGTTATGGAGCCACGTGATAATCCCTGGTTGAGTGATTATCACCCCGCACCTCGACCAGGAGGACCCATGCTGTCCGCCCGAGTGATCGGCCTCGCCACAGCGGCCGCGCTGACCGGCGCGCTCGTCTCCACCGCCGCCACCACCGCGACCGCCGTCGCCGACGACCGCCCCACCGCCGTGGTGTCCCTCGGGGACAGCGCCATCTCCGGCGAGGGCGCGGGCGACTACGAGCCGGGCACCAACGGCGAGAACGGCAACTGGTGCCACCGCTCGGCCAACGCCCTCATCCACAAGACCGCGCTGGCCGACAAGACCGTCAACCTCGCCTGCTCCGGCGCCGACGCGGCCAACGTCTCACTGGCCGACACGACCCACTACACCGAGGGCTCGCAGGCCCGCAGGCTCACCCGGGTCGCCACCGAGAACCGCGTCACCGCCGTGGTCCTGCAGGTCGGCGCCAACGACGAGCCCGCCTTCGCCGACACGATCGTCGACTGCGCCCTCAAGTGGCTCAACCCCTTCGGCCGCTCCTGCTCCGCCACCCTGCGCGGCGAGTGGCCCCAGCGCCTCAACGCCATGGCCCCCCGCGTCGAGGCCGCCATCGCCGACGTCAGGACCGCCATGCGCACCGCGGGCTACGCCGACGCCGACTACCGGTTCATCCTGACCTCGTACGCCTCCCCGGTCACCGAGAAGATGGACAAGATCACCCACGGCCCCGACGGCTGCCCCCTGCGCCTGGTCGACGCGGGCTGGGGCCGCACCGAGGCCGTCCCCCAGCTCGCCGAGTCCCTGCGCGGCGCCGCCACCCGCGCGGGTGTGTCTTTCCTGGACTTCAGCCGCGCCACCGAGGGCCGCGAGGCCTGCGCGAGCACCCGTTCCGCCGAGTGGCAGAACCGCCTGCTGGTCGACCTGGAGACCCTCGCCTCCGGCGGCCTGGACGCCATCGGCATCCACATGGTCCAGCAGTCCTTCCACCCCAACGCCGCCGCCCACGCCCAACTCGGCTCCTGCGTCACCCAGTTCGTCAACTCCGGCGCCAACAGCGCCGCCTGCGTCCCCACCCCCCAGGGCACGCTCCAGGCCGTGAGCTGACGGAGACGCGAAAACCCCACGACAGCCGAGCCGGTCGCGCGGTTCACTGGGCGGGTGGAACCCCTGCCCGACGGCCTGCGCGACCGGCTCCGCCTCCTGCGCGCCCAGGTCGAGCTGGACCAGGTCCGCCCGGCGGACGCGGTCCGGCTGGCCTGTGACCTGCTCGTGGCCGACGTCGAGTCCGACGGCGTGCTCGACTTGGCGGTGGAGCCGTTCGACACCGGCCTGCGCACCGCCGGACCGCTCATCGATCGCGTGCTCGACGGGATGGGCGTCGAGCGGCCCGACGCCGACGAGGCCGCCCGCACCGTCGCCGAGGACATCGCCCGCGCCATGCTCGCCGGGACGCTGGCCCCCGAGGACGGCGCGGCCCAGATGTGGTCGGTGTCGCGCGGCGCGGGCCACCCGGGGGTGCTCGTCAACTTCCTCGGCCCGCTGGAGGAGTGGGAGAACTGGGAGGGCGGGCCGCAGACCGACGCCGACCGGGCGGCCATCCGCGCCCGCGTCCTGGAGCTGGCCGCCCTGCTGCGCCCCGGTCCACGCGACCCGGGCACCCGCGCCAACACCCCGTACGCGGTCAGCGTCCTCGAGGCGCAGCACTACACCGGCACCGTCGACCACCGCGCCGCCGCCCGCCTCGCTCGAACCCTGCTCGCCGAGGGCGTCACCGCGGCCGCGGGACTCGCCGCCGCGCCCGACGACCTGACCCGCGCCGAGAGCGGCCCGCTCGTCCACACCCTGGTCGTGGGACTCGGCTTGGACAACCACGTGCGGGCCCCGCTGGTGGCGGGCGCCGACCTGGCCCGCCGGGTCCTCGCGGGCGACCTCGACCCGACCACCGGGCTGCACCTGCTGCGCGAACTCGCGGTCATCTGGACGAACACACCCGACCTCGTCCCGTTCCGGCGGGACCTGCCGGAACAGGCGCGCGGCGCCGCACTGCGCGAGCTGGTCCGCGCGGCCGACCACCGGGTTGTCGTACCCCGCCCGTACTGTTGACGGCGTGCCAGACCCGTCCACCTACCGCCCCGCCACGGGCACCATCCCCGACGCCCCGGGTGTCTACAAGTTCCGGGACCCCACCACCCGGGTGATCTACGTCGGCAAGGCGAAGAGCTTGCGCAGCAGGCTCAACTCGTACTTCGCCGACGTCTCCGCGCTGCACCCGCGCACCCGGCAGATGGTGACCACCGCCGGGTCGGTGGAGTGGACCGTGGTCGGCACCGAGGTCGAGGCGCTGCAGCTCGAGTACAACTGGATCAAGGAGTTCGACCCGCGGTTCAACGTCCGCTACCGCGACGACAAGACCTACCCCGTGCTCGCCGTGACCTTGAACGAGGAGTACCCGCGGCTGCACGTCTACCGGGGGCCGCGCAAGAAGGGCGTGCGCTACTTCGGGCCGTACGCGCACGCGTGGGCGATCCGGGAGACGCTCGACCTGCTGCTGCGGGTCTTCCCCGCGCGCACGTGCTCGGCGGGGGTCTTCAAGCGGCACGGCCAGATCGGGCGGCCGTGCCTGCTCGGCTACATCGACAAGTGCTCCGCCCCCTGCGTCGACCGGGTCGACGCCGAGGAGCACCGCGAGATCGTGGACGAGTTCTGCGATTTCCTCTCCGGCAAGACCGACCACATGGTGCGGCGGCTGGAGAAGCAGATGGCGGAGGCGTCCGAGGCCTGGGAGTTCGAGCGGGCGGCGCGGCTGCGCGACGACATCGGGGCGCTGCGGCGCGCGATGGAGAAGCAGGCGGTGGTGCTCGGCGACGGGACCGACGCCGACGTGGTGGCCTTCGCCTTCGACGACCTGGAGGCCGCCGTGCAGGTGTTCCACGTGCGCGGCGGGCGGGTGCGCGGGCAGCGCGGGTGGGTGGTCGACCGGCTCGAGGAGGGCAAGGACGTCAACCCGGTCACCGCGCTGGTCGACCAGTTCCTCAGCCAGTTCTACGGCGACCAGGCCGCGATCGAGACCGACGGCGCCGCTGTCCCGCGCGAGGTGCTGGTGCCGGAACTACCCGACGACGCCGACACCATCGCCGACTGGCTCACCGGCCTGCGCGGGTCGCGGGTCGCGCTGCGGGTGCCCCAGCGCGGCGACAAGCGGGCGCTGATGGAGACCGTCGAGCGCAACGCCAAGGAGTCGTTCACCCAGCACAAGCTGCGCCGCGCCGGCGACCTGACCGCCCGGTCCGCCGCGCTGCAGGAGTTGCAGGACCACCTCGGCCTCGACACCGCGCCGCTGCGGGTGGAGTGCGTCGACATCTCCCACACCCAGGGCAGCGACGTCGTGGCCTCGCTGGTGGTCTTCGAGGACGGCCTGGCGCGCAAGTCCGAGTACCGCCGCTTCGCCATCCGCGAGGCCGCCACCGAGGGCGACGTGGCCGCCATCGCCGAGGTCACCCGCCGCCGGTTCGCCAAGTACGCCGGGGAGCCCGCCGAGACCCCCGGGGCCCGGCCGGGCATCGACCCCGAGACCGGCAAGCCCAAGCGCTTCGCCTACCCGCCCAACCTCTACGTCGTCGACGGCGCGGGCCCGCAGGCCGACGCCGCCGCCGAGGTGCTGTCCCAGCTCGGCGTGACCGACGTCGCGGTGGTCGGCCTGGCCAAGCGGCTGGAGGAGGTGTGGCTGCCCGGCGACCCGGACCCGGCCATCCTCCCGCGCACCAGCGAGGCGCTGTTCCTGCTGCAACGGGTGCGCGACGAGGCCCACCGCTTCGCCATCGCCTACCATCGGCAGAAGCGCTCCAAGCGCCTCACCGCGTCCGCGCTCGACGACGTGCCCGGGCTGGGGCAGACCCGCAAGGCGGTCCTCATCAAGCACTTCGGCTCGCTCAAGCGGTTGCGCGCGGCGAGCGTCGAGGAGATCGAGAGCGTCCCCGGGATCGGACCGGGGACAGCCCGCGCGGTGCACACCGCGCTCGCGGGCGGCACGCGGGACCAGACCGCGCCGGACGGCGCGCAGGAGAGGCGGCAGTGAGCGAGGCGAGTGGGCGCGACGGCAGTTTGGACCAGTCCCAGCAGGCGGCCGGGCCCGGCATCGAGGTCGCGGTGGTCACCGGGCTGTCCGGGGCGGGCCGCAGCACCGCGGCCAAGTGCCTGGAGGACCTGGGCTGGTTCGTGGTGGACAACCTCCCGCCGGAGCTGATCTCCACCATGGTGGAGCTCGGGTCCCAGGCCAGGGGCGTGATCACCAAGGTGGCCGTGGTCATGGACGTGCGCTCGCGCGCGTTCACCGAGGACCTCTCGGCCATCATCAAGGACCTCGACGCCCGCGGGTACAAGCCGCGCGTGCTGTTCCTCGAGGCCACCGACGACGTGCTGGTGCGCCGCTTCGAGTCGGTCCGCCGCGGCCACCCGCTGCAGGGCGAGGGCAGGTTGATAGACGGCATCACCGCCGAGCGGCAGCTCCTGCAGCCGCTGCGCGGCGAGGCCGACCTCATCCTGGACACCTCGACGCTGTCGGTGCACCAGCTCCGGGCCAAGATCGAGGACGCGTTCGGCACCGAGGCGACCACCGCCACCCGGGTCACCGTGCTGTCCTTCGGCTACAAGTACGGCCTGCCGATGGACTCCGACCTGGTCATGGACGTGCGCTTCCTGCCGAACCCGTTCTGGATACCCGAGCTCAAGGACCAGACCGGCCGCGACACCGACGTGCGCAACTACGTGCTCAGCCAGGAGGGCGCGGACGAGTTCCTCGACCGCTACCACGAGCTGCTGCGCCTGATCGGCGCCGGGTACCGGCGCGAGGGCAAGCGGTACCTGACGCTGGCGGTCGGCTGCACCGGCGGCAAGCACCGCAGCGTGGCCATCTCCGAGGAGCTGGCGCGGCGGCTGTCCGACGAGGACGGCATGGCCGTCAAGGTCGTGCACCGCGACCTGGGCCGCGAGTGAGCGCACGCCCCCTGCGCGCGGTCGCGCTGGGCGGTGGGCACGGCCTGCACGCCACGCTGAGCGCCCTGCGCGGGTTCACCGACGACGTCACCGCCGTGGTCACCGTCGCCGACGACGGCGGCTCCTCGGGCAGGCTGCGCCGCGAGCTGGGCCTGCTGCCCCCCGGCGACCTGCGCAAGGCGCTGCTGGCCCTGGCTGGCCCGGACTCGGCGTGGGCGGCCACGTTCGACCACCGCTTCGGCGGCACCGGCGCGCTGGCCGGGCACGCCGTGGGCAACCTGGTGCTGGCCGGGCTGCTGGAGACCATGCACGACCCGGTCGCCGTGCTCGCCGAGGCAGCCCGGTTGCTCGGGGTGTCCGGGCGGGTGCTGCCGATGTCACCCGAACCGGTGGACATCGAGGCCGATGTCACCGGCCTCGAGGAGGACCCGTCGACGGTGCGGCACATCCGCGGCCAGGTCGCCGTGGCCACCACACCCGGCCGCGTCCAGCGCATCCGGCTGCTCTCGGCGCGCCGCCGCGGTGAGACGCCCAAGGCGTGCGCGCAGGCCGTCGAGGCGGTGCTCGGCGCCGACGTGGTGCTGCTCGGACCGGGCTCGTGGTTCACCAGCGTGCTGCCGCACCTGCTCGTCCCGGACCTGCACGACGCGCTGGTGCGCACCACCGCGACCAGGGTCGTCGTGCTCAACCTGGTCCCCCAACCGGGGGAAACCGAGGGCTTCTCGCCGGAGAACCACCTCGACGTCCTGGTCGCCCACGCCCCCGACCTGCGGGTCGACGCGGTGATCGCCGACGCCGACTCGGTGCCGACCCCGGACCGCCTTCGGCAGGCGGCCAAGGCGCTGGGCGCGGAGATCAGGCTGGACGCCATCGCCGCCCGCGACGCCGCCGACCGGCACGACCCGGCGGCCCTGGGCGACAGCATCGCCCGAGCGGTGGCGACCGTCCGCCACCGGTGAGGGCGGCACGGTCCGGGTTGAGCGCCCGTGGTGGGATAGTGCCCCGCGACGCGCGCCCGACCGGGCAGGGAGAGGAGGACCAGTGGCGATGACAGCCGCAGTCAAGGACGAGCTGAGCAGGCTCACGGTGTCCAAGACCTGTTGCAGGCGGGCCGAGGTGTCCTCCCTGCTGCGGTTCGCGGGCGGCCTGCACATCGTCGCGGGCCGGGTGGTCGTCGAGGCCGAGCTGGACACCGGGTCGGTCGCGCGCAGGCTCCGCAAGGAGATCCACGACCTGTACGGCCACCAGGCCGACGTGCACGTCATCACCTCCGGCGGCCTGCGCAAGGGCACCCGCTACGTCGTCCGCGTGGTCAAGGACGGTGACGGCCTCGCCCGCCAGACCGGCCTGATCGACCCGCGCGGGCGCCCGGTGCGCGGCCTGCCCGCCCCCGTCGTCTCCGGCGGCGTCTGCGACGCCGAGGCCGCCTGGCGCGGCGCGTTCCTGGCCCACGGCTCGCTCACCGAGCCCGGCCGCTCCTCGGCCCTGGAGATCACCTGCCCCGGCCCCGAGGCCGCCCTGGCCGTCGTCGGCGCCGCCCGCCGCATGGGCGTGCAGGCCAAGTCCCGCGAGGTCCGCGGCGCCGACCGCGTGGTCGTCCGCGACGGCGACGCCATCTCGGCCCTGCTGACCCGCCTCGGCGCCCACTCCAGCGTGCTGGCCTGGGAGGAACGCCGCATGCGCCGCGAGGTCCGAGCCACGGCCAACCGCCTGGCCAACTTCGACGACGCCAACCTGCGCCGCTCCGCCCGGGCCGCCGTGGCCGCGGCCGCGCGGGTGCAGCGCGCCATGGAGATCCTCGGCCCGGAGGCCCCCGAACACCTGACCGCCGCGGGTGAGCTGCGCCTGAAGAACAAGCAGGCCTCCCTCGAGGAGCTGGGCCAGCTCTCCGAACCCCCCATGACCAAGGACGCCGTGGCGGGCCGCATCCGCCGCCTCCTGGCCATGGCCGACAAACGCGCCCGCGACCTCGGCCTCCCCGACACCGAGTCAGCGGTGACGCCCGACATGCTCGAGGCCGACGCCTGACCAGCTCAGCCGATCCCCGACCGCGGCGGACGAGGTGACCGCACACGCCTGACCGGCCCCGCTCGTGCCGGGATACTCCCACCCCACCGCCAATTTGTGAACTGGGTCTCACCTTGTATCTGGCACCCCCGCCCCCGCCTCTTGTCAGGCGATGGGGGCTCGGGTGCCGCTTGGGGGAGGGGCACCCGGGGTATGGGGGAGACGGAGCGGGGTTCGCCGGGCGTGGGGGCCGGTGGACCCCGCTCCGCTTTTCCCAGGAGAGCGCCGCGCTGTCGGGGGATGATGAAATACCGGGGGCGGTGGGTCGCGCATGGTGATCTCCACGCCGATCTGATTCGATAAAGAGAGACCGCTGACCTCGTGGCCTGCGGACGGGCGGGTGGACGCTAGGGTTTCCGGTCAAGCAAGGTTTGTTGCACGCACCCAGTCGCAAAGAGGAGACGCAGGTGACGGTTCGCGTAGGTGTCAACGGGTTCGGTCGGATCGGTCGCAACTTCTACCGGGCGGTCGCGGCCAGTGAGCACGACATCGAGATCGTGGCCTTCAACGACCTCGGCGACGTGGCGACCATGGCCCACCTGCTCAAGTACGACAGCATCCTCGGCAGGCTGCCCGAGGACGTGTCGGTGACCGACGAGGGCATCAAGGTCGGCGACCACACCATCAAGGCCCTCGCCGAGCGCGACCCGGGCAAGCTGCCCTGGAAGGACCTCGGCGTCGACGTCGTGGTCGAGTCGACCGGGTTCTTCACCAAGGCCGCCGACGCGCGCAAGCACGTCGACGAGGGTGGCGCCAAGAAGGTCATCATCTCCGCCCCGGCCTCCGGTGAGGACCTGACCGTCGTCCTGGGCGCGAACGAGGGCCAGTACGACGGCTCGCAGACCGTCATCTCCAACGCCTCTTGCACCACCAACTGCCTGGCCCCGCTGGCGAAGGTGCTGCACGACTCGTTCACGGTCGAGCGCGGCCTGATGACGACCATCCACGCGTACACCCAGGACCAGAACCTGCAGGACGCGCCGCACAAGGACCTGCGCCGCTCGCGGGCCGCCGCGCTGAACATCGTGCCGACCTCGACCGGCGCGGCCAAGGCGATCGGCCTGGTGCTGCCCGACCTCAAGGGCAAGCTGGACGGCTACGCGCTGCGCGTGCCGGTGCCGACCGGCTCGGCCACCGACCTGACGGTGACCCTGTCCCGCGACGTCACCCTGGACGAGGTGCAGCAGGCCTACCAGGCCGCCGCCGCGGGCCCGCTCAAGGGGATCCTGCGCTACAACACCGACCCGATCGTCTCCTCGGACATCGTCACCGACCCGGCGTCGTGCATCTACGACGCGCCGCTGACCAAGGTCACCGGCAACCTGGTCAAGGTCGTGGGCTGGTACGACAACGAGTGGGGCTACTCCAACCGCCTCGCCGACCTGACCGCGCTCGTCGCCTCCAAGCTCTGAGGGCGCGCGCATGAAGACGGTCAAGGACCTCATCGACGAGGGGGTGGCCGGTCGCCGCGTGTTCGTGCGCGCCGACCTGAACGTGCCCCTCGACGGCTCCAGGATCACCGACGACGGCCGGATCAAGGCCGCGCTGCCGACGATCCGGGCGCTCGCCGAGGCGGGCGCGAAGGTCGTCGTCGCCGCGCACCTGGGCAGGCCGAAGGGCGAGCCGGAGCCGAAGTTCTCGCTGGCCCCGGTCGCCACCCGGCTGGGTGAGCTGCTGGGCGCACCGGTGGCGCTGGCCACCGACGTGGTCGGCGACTCCGCGGTGTCCACCGTGGCCTCGCTGCCCGACGGCGCGGTGGCGCTGCTGGAGAACGTGCGCTTCGAGCCGGGCGAGACCAGCAAGGACGCCACCGAGCGCGCCGCGCTGGCCGACCGGTACGCCGCGCTGGCCGACGTGTTCGTCTCCGACGGCTTCGGGGTCGTGCACCGCGAGCAGGCCTCGGTCTACGACATCGCCGCCAAGCTCCCCGCGTACGCCGGTGGCCTGGTGCTCGCCGAGGTCGAGGTGCTGCGCCAGCTCGCGGGCGAGCCGAGGCGGCCGTACGTGGTCGCGCTGGGCGGGTCGAAGGTGTCGGACAAGCTCGCGGTCATCGAGACGCTGCTGCCCAAGGTGGACGCGATCCTCGTCGGCGGCGGCATGTGCTTCACCTTCCTCGCCGCCGAGGGCCTCGGGGTGGGCGACTCGCTGCTGGAGTCGGACATGATCGACACCTGCAAGCGGCTGCTCGCCGAGAACCCGGGCAAGATCCTGCTCCCGGCCGACGTGGTCATCGCCGACGACTTCTCCGCCGAGGCGAGCACCCAGACCGTCCTCGTCGCGAACATGCGCGAGGGCTGGAAGGGCCTGGACATCGGCCCGATCACCGTCGACCGGTACACCGACGTCATCGCGGGCGCGGGGACGATCTTCTGGAACGGCCCGATGGGCGTGTTCGAGCTGGCCCCGTTCGCCGAGGGCACCCGCGGCGTGGCCCAGGCCATCGTGGACTCCCCGGCGTACTCGGTCGTCGGCGGCGGCGACTCGGCCGCGGCGGTGCGCCTGCTCGGCCTGCCCGAGGACGGGTTCTCGCACATCTCGACCGGTGGCGGCGCGTCGCTGGAGTACCTGGAGGGCAAGGACCTCCCCGGCGTCGCTGTGCTGGAGGGCTGATGGCCAGGCAGGTCCTGATCGCGGGCAACTGGAAGATGAACCTCAACCACCTCGAGGCCATCGCCCTGGTGCAGAAGATCGCCTTCGCGCTGCCCGAGAAGTACTACGCCAAGGTCGAGGTGGCCGTGCTGCCGCCGTTCACCGACATCCGGTCGATCCAGACCATGGTGGACGGTGACAAGCTCAAGCTGCGCTACGGCGCGCAGGACATCTCCAAGCACGACTCCGGCGCCTACACCGGCGAGGTCTCCGGGCCGATGCTGGCGAAGCTGGGCTGCTCCTACGTCACCGTCGGGCACTCCGAGCGCCGCGAGTACCAGGCCGAGACCGACGAGCTGGTCAACAGCAAGGTCAAGGCCGCGCTCAAGCACGGGATCACCCCGATCCTGTGCCTGGGCGAGCGGCTGGAGGTCCGCGAGGCGGGCGGGCACGTCGAGCACTGCGTCGAGCAGTTGCTCGCCGGGCTCAAGGGCCTCAAGGCCGACCAGGTGGCCAAGGTCGTCGTGGCCTACGAGCCGGTCTGGGCCATCGGCACCGGCAAGGTCGCCACGGCGGCCGACGCCCAGGAGGTGTGCAGGGCCCTGCGCGGCGCCCTCACCGAGAAGTACGGCGACGAGGTCGCGGGCACCGTCCGCGTCCTCTACGGCGGCTCGGTGAAGTCGGGCAGCATCGGCGAGCTCGTCGCCCAGGAGGACATCGACGGCGCCCTGGTGGGCGGCGCGAGCCTGCAGGCCGACGAGTTCACCAAGCTGTGCGCGCTGGCCGCGGGTGGACCGCTGCCGTAGGGGTTTCCGCTGGGCGGGGGCGCACGGCTCGCCGTGCGCCCCCTTCCGCCTCAGAGCGCCCGGAAGAACGCGCGCACGTCGTCGACCAGCACGTCCGGGGCCTCGAGCGCGAGGAAGTGCCCGCCCCGGTCGACCTCCGTCCAGCGCACGACGTGGTGGTCGCGCTCGACCCACGGCCGGACGGTCACGTCGTGGGCCGACACCAGGACGCCGGTCGGCACGGTCCCGCGCACGGTGTCGCCCCACTCCTTCGCGGAGATCTCCTCGTAGTAGACCTGCGCCGCCGACGCGGCCGTCCCGGTGAACCAGTAGATCGCCACGTCGGTCAGCACCCGGTCCCGGTCGACCTCGACCGCGGCCAGCTCGTGGAACTTCTCCGCGATCCAGGCGAGCTGCCCGACGGGCGAGTCGTGCAGGCCGTAGGCCACGGTCTGCGGCCGCTTGGCGTTGCACCGCAAGTAGCCGTCGTTGAAGTCCCGCATCCGCTCCCACCGCGCCTGGTCGGCGGCGGTGAGCCCGTCGAACTCGCCGTCGGAGCCGTCCGGGAAGCCGATGGCGGCGTTGAGGTGCACACCGACGACCCGGTCCGGCGCGAGCCGCCCCAGCTCGGGCGCGACCCAGGAACCGGTGTCGTAGCCCTGCACGCCGTAGCGGTCGTAGCCGACGCGGGCCATGACCTCGGCGAGCACCCCGGCCATCCGCGCCGCGCCCATGCCGGGGCCCGCGAGCGGGGTGGAGAAGCCGAACCCGGGCAGCGACGGGACGACCAGGTGGAAGGCGTCGGCGGGGTCGCCGCCGTGGGCGCGCGGGTCCGACAGCGGGCCGAGCACGTCGAGGAAGTCGACGACGCCACCGGGCCAGCCGTGCAGGAGCAGCAGCGGGCGGGCGTCGGGCTCGGGGGAGCGCACGTGCAGGAAGTGGACGGTCTGGCCGTCGACCTCGGTGCGGAACTGGGGGTGGGCGTTGATCTCGGCCTCGCGGGCGCGCCAGTCGAAGCCGGTGCGCCAGTGCTCGGCGAGCTCGCGCAGCACGGCGACGGGGACGCCGCGGTCCCAGCCGACGCCGGGCAACTCGGCCGGGAAGCGGGCGGCGGCGAGCCGGGCGTGCAGGTCGTCGAGATCGGCCTGCGGGACGTCGATGCGGAACGGGGTGAGCATGGACCGGACCGTAGACACTCATCCGGACAGCTCCGGTCCGCGAGCCCGGCGCGGGAGCAGCAGCGCGGTGGCCGCCGGCAAGACGAACTGCATGGCGATCACCAGCGCCAGTCCCGCTGTCCCCGGCCCGACGAACGCGGGCCCCCCGACCAGACCCCCGCAGCGCCCCCACCAGCACCCGGTGCTGCCCGAACCGCCGCGCCAGCGGCGAGGCCAGCCGCGACAGGCGGCGGCTCGTCGCGGCCGATGGCGCGGATGCCCGCCGCGGACAACACGAAGCTGGCGGCGTTGACGACCATCGCGACCACCGGGCCGAAGACCCCGATCAGCGCGCCGCCCAGCGGCGGGCCGAGGGTGGTCGCGGTCCAGGTCGTGGACTTGGAGCACCCATTGGCGCGCGGCGGCGCCAGGGACTTGAGGCACGCGCCGCTCGCGGACTCGAACGCGATGTCCGCCGTGCTGACCCCGAAGGCCGCCCCCAACCACCCGGACTGCCGCCCCACGACGCCTCCCCCTCGACCGGTGGCATGGTGCCACCGGTCGAGGCGGCGGTCAGAAGGCCGTGGCGGTGACCGTCATGGCGGTGGGGGAGTGGTCCTCGATGTAGGAAGCGTGTTCGCAGACGTCGTCGAAGGCGAAGCCGTAGGCCTTGCCGTCGGTGGTGTTCTCGTGCATGACCCGCGAGTAGTGGTTGCTGGGGCCGATCTTGTAGTAGGCGCCCGCGTCGGTCACCGGCTGGTTCGGGGTGGTCAGCAGGACGCCCCGGTTGAGGCCCGCGCCCAGGACCGCCGCGACCGGGCCGGTGACGCCGTCGTTGGGGGCGGCCAGCGCCCCGTCGCAGAACAGGGCGTCGCGGGTGGTCGGCTTGGCGAAGGGCTTGACGCCGTTGTCGAAGACGAGGCGCCCGCCCTGGACCCGGCCGGTGAAGGTCGTGTTGTTGGCGTTGACGACCATGTCCTGGGTCTCGTAGCGGGCCCAGACCTCGTCGATGTGGCCCGCGAGGAAGTCCGCGTCGAACCTGCCCGAGTCCAGGCCGTGCCCGGGTGCGATGACCCGGACGTCGTCGACGACCAGGTCCGAGAAGCCCGCCTGGGCGCGCAGCGACTCGAAGACCCGCGCCCGGCCGCCGTCGGCCAGGCGGCCGGTGGACTGGGTGCGCTCGCCGACGAGGTCGATCGACAGCGGCACCGAGAGCATGTCGACCATCGTGGTGTTGCAGTGCATGCCGGTGTCGTTGTGGGTGAACTCGACGCAGTCGTGCAGGACGCCGTGGTTCGGGTCGGTCGGCACCCAGCCCGCCGGGTAGGCGAGCGTGTCGCCCTGGTTGGCCCTGAACTTGAGCTTCTCGCCGACCGAGAGGTAGATCCGGCCGGACATGCCCTGGGGCAGGGCGACGGTCAGCTCGCCGTGCACGGCCAGCGCGTAATCGGTGTAGCCGTCGCTGCCGTTGTCCGCCGTCGAGATGGGGACGAGTCGTCCGTCGGCGGTCACGCGCGACTGGCGCCCGGTGGCCAGGTCGGTGCCCACGACGTAGGCGAAGAGCGTCGCGCCCGCGTGCGCGCCGGTGCGGTTGACCAGGCGGATGGGCAGGGCGGCGCGGGGGGACACCGCGCCGCCCGCGCCCGCGGCCACCGCCGGGCCGAGGAACGGGGCGCTGGCGGCGGCGACGGCCACGCCGCCGAGGAACTTCCTCCGGTTGATCATCGGGCCGACTCCTTTGTCGTGACGGGTCGTGCAGGGGGCTCGATTGTCGGCATTGTTTGTTTGGAAACACAACAAATTCGCTCGAATGGTCCAGACCAACCGGGGTCGACCGGGCGGATCCGGCGGGAAGTGGTCATGGGCGCGGGCGACCGCCCGCGCTCTCGCCCGTGGCCCGGGAAACGACGTCGGCGCGGCGCGGGGCGGTGGTCGATCCCACAGGGGTGACCGGGTAACCTAGGGCTTCCACTGTCCCGACAGCGAGGGTGAAATGTCTGTTGTCCTGATCCTGCAGATCGCGCTCATCGTCACCAGCCTGTTGCTGATCCTGCTGGTGCTGCTCCACCGCGGTCGTGGCGGCGGTCTGTCCTCGCTGTTCGGTGGTGGCATGCAGTCCAGCCTCTCCGGGTCGAGTGTCGTGGAGAAGAACCTCGACCGGATCACCCTGTTCGTCGGGGCGATCTGGATCATCTGCGTCGTCGGCCTCGGGTTGCTGGTCAAGATCAGCTAGTTCGCTGCCGATCCCCGGGCCCGTCCCGGGGATCGGTGTGTTTACTCCGGAAGAGGTCCGGCGTGGGTGAGCGTCGGACCGCATCACGCGGTGGGGGTGTGTACATCAATGGCCGGTGGTAACGCGATCCGGGGTACCCGGGTCGGTGCTGGTCCCATGGGTGAGTCCGAGCGCGGCGAGTCCGCGCCACGGCAGCGGGTGTCCTACTGGTGCGCCAACGGGCACGAGTCGCGCCCGTCGTTCGCCGTGGAGGCCGAGAAGCCCGACTCCTGGGACTGCCCCCGGTGCGGCTTGCCCGGTGGCCTCGACCAGCAGGCGCCGCCCAAGGCTCCCCGCAACGAGCCCTACAAGACGCACCTGGCCTACGTCAAGGAGCGCCGCTCGGACGAGGATGGCGAGGCCATCCTGGCCGAGGCGCTGGCGAAGCTCCGGGCCAAGCGCGAGCTGTAAATCGGCACGCGGGCGGAGCCGCGGGCCTCTTCGAGGTCCACGGCTCCGCCGCACCGTCACCGCGCCGTCGACGACGGCGCGCGCCGCTCCCACAGCGCCAGCCGTGACGCAGGCGGCCACCAGAGAGCCCGCCGTGTTGTTGAGGAAGTCCTGCGTCTCGCACAGGCCGCGGTGCGTCAGCGGCTGACCCAGCTCGGCTGGTCCAGCGCGACCACGCCGGGCTGCGCCAACGCACACACCGCCCGCCATGAGCGGGTCGGAAAGAAACCTGAGCGCTGATTCGACCGCCAGTCGAATGCGTTCGAACACCGACACGAACCCTTCATCCATCATTCTGATGTGCACGCCGCACCCCCAGGTCGTCGGTCAGGGGCCAGGCTCGACTCCGATGCCGATCTCCACCGAGGTGGAGGTCAGGACGGTCCCCGCCGTGAGCCCGTCGACGTCGCGGGTGGCGACCCGGCGTTCGCCGATGAACCGGCCGGTGCCCGGATCGATGATGATCTCCTGCCGCACGTGGCCGTCGTCCACGCCCGGCGCGGTGCCGGTCCGGCCGTCGAGGCCGCCTGCCGGTCGACCACCTGGAGACCGGGCAGCCGCGCCAGCGCCTGGTAGAGCCTGGCCCGCACGTCCCCGCCCACCAGGCCGCTGCGCAGCGCGGTGGCGGCCTGGTCCAACATCCGCGCCTCGGGGGAGGCGTCCCCGCCGGGGGAAGGTCGTCCCGCAGGCGTTCGAGCAGTTCGTCGGGGTCGGTGGGCGGCCCGCCTGCCACTCGGCCGTCGGGTGCCGCCAACCGCCGGGCTCGCGGCACTGCTGGGCGGGCTCGACGGAGAAGTCGCCGCAGCGAGCGCGCTCGTCCCCCTCGGGCCAGGTGTTGGTGGTGGCCACGCCCGCCGCCCGCGCCTGCTCCTCGGTGCCGAGCACCCAGCGCTGGTCGCCGGTCACGTCCCCGCGTGCCAACCACTGCTCGGTCGGGTCGGCCGGGGCCCAGGTCTGCACCAGGTTCTCCACCAAGCGGGCGAACCTGGTGCCGTCCTGGGCGGTCGCCGAGGCCATCCACCAGGCCAGGCGGCGACGTAGCGGTACCGGCCGGGCTCGATCGGCTCGTCGACCGCGTCCGCCACCCTGTCCGCCGCCTGGACCAGGGTGGCCGCGGTCGCGGGCGCCGGGCCGCCGAACGACACGGTCTGCGCGATCAGCGCGTCCGCCACCACCACGCCCACCGCGGCCAGCAACCGCCTGCCGGGCCACCCCGGCCCCCGTGGTCCGGCCCGACTCGACTGGGCCTCGTCCCCCGAGAGCACGCCCGCCGGGACCGCCTCCGCGTCCTGGCCCCGTGCCGATCGCCCTGCTGGTCGGCACAGGCCACCAGCGCCGCCCGGACCCGGGCCAGCACCGGCTCGTCGGTGCCGACGCCCGCGGTGAACTCCGCCAGCGCGGAGTCGAGCTCGCCCTCGGTCCAGGTGTGGTCGAAGTCGTCACTCATCGCCAGTCCTCGTGTTCTCGGTGTCCGACTCGTGGTCGCCCAACCGGGCGCGGGCCCGGTGCAGACGGGACCGGACCGTGCTCCTCGTGGCCCTCGCCCTCTCGGAGCGGCCCGCGCCCCCGCGCGCAACCCGCACAGCTCCTGCCGCAGGTGCCCGCGCAGCAGGTTGGTGGCGATCCCGTACAGCCAGGACCCCGCGGGTCGTACCCGGCCGCGTCTGCGTGGCCACCAGGAACGTCTCCCCGACCAGGTCGCTCGTCGTCCTCATACCCGTTATCGCCCGCAGCGGCCCGCCACGTTCCCCGCCATGGATCCACCACACCGAGGAGACTGCACGGTCGGTGGCGAGTCGCCCACCGCAGGCCCCGCCGTGCGGAGCGCTGTCGGCGGTGGCCGGTCAGACCAGGGGGTAGGTGGCGGAGACGGTGAAGCCGCCCTCCGGGGTCCGGGCCGCGCTGAAGGTGCCGCCGAGGAGGGTGGCCCGTTCCCGGAGGCCGACGAGGCCGTGGCCGCCCGAGGGGAGGGTGGGGGCGCGGCGGCGGCGGGGGCGGTCGTTGCGGATGTCGACGTGGAGGGTGTCGGCCTCGGTTCGGACGCGGACGGAGGTGCGGGCGCCCGCGGCGTGCTTGCGGACGTTGGTCAGCGCCTCCTGGACCGTGCGGTAGGCGGCGCGCGACACCGGGCCGGGGAGCTGCTCGGGGGAGACGTCGATGGCCAGGTTGATCCGGACGTCGCCGGCCAGGACCAGGTCGCTGACCTCCTCCAGGCCGGGCTGGGCGTCCTCCTCGTCGCCGCCGGAGCGCAGCACGCCGACCAGTTCGCGCAGCTCCTCGAGGGTGCGGGTGCTCAGCACGCGGATCGTCTCCGCGGCCTCCCGGGACTCCGCGTCCGCCGCGGAGACCTGCAGCGCCCCCGCCTGCATCGCGATCAGCGTGACCTGGTGGGACACCACGTCGTGCATCTCGCGGGCGAGCTTGGCCCGTTCCGCCGAGCGCACGGTCGCCGCGTACAACCGCTTCTCCCGCTCCCGGCTGCGGTCGAGTTGGCGCAGCCGGGCGAACAGCTCCGCGCGCATGGTGACCAGCAGGCCGATCGCCAGCGGCATCCCGGCGACGATGAGCCCGTAGATCCCGTTGAGGACGTGCTCGCGCCAGGTCTGCGCCACGAAATCCGACCAGGGGAACAACGAGAACCGCGACGCCCACACCAGCGCGAAGCCGACCCACGTCCTCCAGTGCACCCGGTCGACCATCGCCAGCGTGCCCAGCGCGATCATCGCCGCGAGCTGCGCCCACCCGTAGAAGAAGCCGGGGATGATCAACAGCAGCGCGACGAACGGCGCGTACCGGCGCAGCGGCAGCGCCGCCACCGCCAGCCACGACAGCCACACCGACGCCGTGGTCGCCGTCGAGGGCGTCACCAGCGCCACGTCGAGCACCGCGACCACCACGGCCACCACGTCCGACAGCAGCCCCCGCAGCCACGGCACGGACCGCACCGAGGCGGGCCACCGCGGCCAGCGCAGCGCCACCCCCGGCACCAGTCCAGGCCTGTTGTCGGGGTCCGCGGTGTGCGGGACCGCCTGCGCGACCAGGGCCGCACCTCCTCCTCGCGTGCCGACCTGCGCCGTGTCCGAGCCCGGCCTCGGCCGGGGCACGGGATCGGCGGTGTCCCGCTCGTCCCCGGCCGCTGCGCGCTGTCGGTGTGGCATGGGTCCGCCCTCCCGCCGTCGCCGTCGTGCACGGTGGTCGTCACTCATAGATGACAGACAACGAGCCGGAAGGGACGCCAGGTTACAAACATCTGTGCGTCAGCAAATGAACAGTTGCCAGTTGGCGGAGTGGCCCGGTCAGGCCAGGTGCGGGGGCAGGTCGAAGGCGGCGAAGTGGGCCGCGCCCACGAACGAGGTCACCTCGGCGATCCTGTCGCCGCGGAGGGTCAGCACGTTGATGGACCACGGCTGGTGGACGGCCTGACCCTCCTGGGCGCGCAGGTAGGCGGCGACGGCGGGCTGGCCGTTGGCGCGCACCTCCAGGTGGCGCCAGGAGCCGCAGGAGCCCAGGGGGACGCGCCTGGCGAAGTCCATGACCGCGTCGAGGCCGCGGTACCAGCGCGGGAGCGGGGGCATGGACCAGGTGACGTCCTCGGTGAGCAGGGCCACCAGCCGGTCGGCGTCGCCCGCCTCGAGGGCGGCGGTGTAGCCGGAGACGATGCCGCGGACCCGGGTGTCGTCCAGCGAGCGCAGGGTGCGCTGCTGGGTCTGGTCGGGCACGCGGTCGGCCAGCAGCTTGCGGGCCCGCTGCAGCGCCGAGTTCACCGAGGCGGTCGAGGTGCCCATCATGGCGGCGATCTCGGCGGCGGCGAAGCCGAGGACCTCGAACAGCAGCAGGGCGGCGCGCTGGTTGCCGGGCAGGTGCTGCAACGCGGCCACGAACGCCAGCTCCACCGACTCCCGCTGCTCGTAGGCCAGGCCGGGCTGGTCGGGGTACGGGCCGAGCCAGGCCACGTCGTCGAGGGGGCGGTCGTCGACCACCGCGTGCGCGCTCGACGGGCCCAGGTCGACCGGCAGCGCCCGCCGCCCGCGCGCGGCGACGGCGTCGAGGCAGGTGCGGGTGGCCACGGTGTAGAGCCACGACCGCAGCGTGCCGCGACCGGAGAACCCGGGCAGGCCCCGCCAGGCCCGCACGAGCGCGTCCTGCAGGGCGTCGTCGGCGTCGTGCGCGGAGCCGAGCATCCGGTAGCAGTGCGCGTGCAGGTCGTGGTGCAGCGGTCCGACCAACCGGGAGAACGCGCCCTCGTCGCCCTCCCTGGCCAGGTCCAGGTCCTCGGTCGTGGTGCTCACACCGATGATTCTGCCCGATCCGGCCGGTCATAACGGGTGAGACGACACTCCCAGGAGGACGAACCGATGAACACGCCCACCACCGTCACCGCCTCGTCGCTGCGCGTGCCCGACGGCGAGCTCCACCACGAGCTGCGCGGCTCCGGCCCGCTGCTGGTCCTCGTGGGCGCCCCGATGGACGCCGAGCCCTTCGCCCCGGCCGCCGACCTGATGGCCGCCACGCACACCGTGCTGACCACCGACCCGCGCGGCATCAACCGCAGCCGCCTCGACGACCCGCACAGCGACGCCACCGCCGAGCTGCGCGCCGACGACCTGGCCCGCCTGATCGAGCACGTCGACCGCGGCCCGGCCGTCGTGCTGGGCTCCAGCGGCGGCGCGGTCAGCGTCCTGGCCCTCGCCCAGGCCCGCCCCGACCTGGTCCGGCTGGCCATCGCGCACGAGCCGCCGCTCAACGAGCTGGTCGACGACCGCGAGGAGCTGCGCGCCAAGACCCGCGACATCATCGACACGCACGCCGCGGGCGACGCGCTGGCCGCCGGCCGCAAGTTCCTCGCGCTGGCGAACCTGCGCCTGCCCGAGGAGATGGTCGTCGAGATGTACGGCGACGGCCGCACCCCGCGGCAGGTGGCCGACGCGGACTTCATGAACGACCACATGCTCTGGCAGACCACCGCGTGGCTGCCCGACCTCGACGCCCTGCGCGCCCTCGGGTCCAAGGTGCTCGTCGGGCTCGGCGAGGATTCGGCGGGCGAGCACTGCGACCGCACCTCGCGCGCGCTGGCCGGCCTGCTGGGGACCACGCCGACGATGTTCCCCGGCGGGCACGTCGGGTTCCTGGAGCGGCCGGAGGCGTTCTGCGCCCGGCTGCGCGAGGTGCTCTGAGCCCGCACCCGGGTCCACCGCGCGGCGGGCAGGGCGCGCGCAAGAGGCCCCCGGAGCGCTCTCCGGGGGCCTCTTGCGTCGACTCAGGACCTGGCGGTCTTCGCGGCCGCCGCCTCGTCGAGGAACCACACCGTGGCCTCGACCCCGCGCGCGCCCGCCGCCGGGATGTCCACCTCGGACACACCGGACACCGCGGCGCCCACCGGCCCCGCCTTGCCCGCGCCCGTGGCCATCAGCCACACCTGGGTGGCCAGCCGGGCCGTCGGCAGGGTCAGGCTGATCCGGGTCGGCGGCGGCTTCGGGCAGTCGCGCACCGCCACCACCGGCTCGGTCGAGTGCACGGCGGGGGAGTCCGGGAACACCGACAGCGTGTGCCCCTCCTCGCCGACGCCGAGCAGCAGCACGTCGAACACCGGGGAGTCGCCGAGGAGTTCGGCGTACGCGGCCGCCGCGGCGTCCGGGTCGTCGCCGAGGTCGCCGTCCGAGGGGGCCATCGGGTGCACCCGGGCCGGGTCGACCGCGACGTGGTCGAGCAGGGCCTCGCGCGCCTGGGTCTCGTTGCGGTCGGCGTGCCCGGCGGGCAGGAACCGCTCGTCGCCCCAGTAGACGTCCACCCTGGACCAGTCCAGGGTGGACGCGGCCGCGCGCACCGCGCGCAGGACCGAGATCCCGGTGCCGCCACCGGTCAGCACCACCGACACGCTGCCCTTGGCCCGCTGGACCGAGGACAGCGCGGCCACCAGCCGGGCCGCCGCGGCGGTCGCGAGGGCGTCGGCGTCGGCGTGGACCACCACCTCCGGGGCGCTCACCGGGCCGCCTTCGAACCGGACTTGGCCCTGGTGGTCGTCGCCCGCCGCGGCGCGGCCTTCGCGGGCTTGGCCTCAGCGGACTTGGTCTCAGCGGGCTTGGCGGTGGGTTTGGCTGCGGATTTGGCTGTGGATTTGGCTGTGGCGTTCTGGGCCTTGGACACCCGCGCGGCGCGGGCGGCCGTCGGCTTCGGCGCCTGCCCGGCCACGTCCGCGGCCCGGTCCGGGTCCGGCCTGGTCCGCGCCGACGCCCTGGCCCGGGTGATCTTGGACAGGCCCTTGAGGGTGTCCTCGTAGATCTCGTCCGGGTCCAGCCTGCGCAGCTCCTCGGCCAGGCAGTCGCGCACCTGGCGGCGCTGCAGCGCCACCCGGCGGGCGGGCTGGTTGGGCTGGGTCAGCATGCCCACCCGGCCGTCCGGGCGGGTCAGCTCGATCGAGCCGGACTTGCGCTCGAGCACCACCGAGATGATGCCCTCGCCGTCGGTGGCCTTGACCCGCTTCACCGGCACCCGCAGCGCCGCGGCCAGCCACCCGGCCAGCAGGTCGGTCGAGGGCGAGTCGCCCTCGCCGGTCACCGCGGCCGAGGTGACCTTCTCGTACGGCGGCAGGTCCAGCGACGCGGCCAGCACGGCGCGCCACAGGGTCAGCCGGGTCCAGGCCAGGTCGGTGTCGCCGTCGGCGTAGTACCGCTGGCGCACCTCCAGGGCCTTGATCGGGTTGCGGTCGGTGGCCGAGTCGGTGATCCGGCGCTGCGCCAGCCGCCCGATCGGGTCCTCGGCGGGCTTGGCGGGCGCCTCGAACGGCCACCACGCCACCACCGGGGCGTCGGGTAGCAGCAGCGGGATCACGCAGCTCGCGCCCTCGTCGGCGAGCGCGCCGTAGAGCCGCAGCACGATCACCTCCGAGGCGCCCGCGTCGCCGCCGACCCGGATCTGGGCGTCCAGCCGGGCCGCGGCCCGCTTGGCGCCGCGCGCCACCACGATCACCCGGCACGGGTGCTCGCGGCTGGCCTCGTTCGCGGCCTCGATGGCCTCCTCGGTGCGTTCCCCGTCGTCGGTGACGATCACCAGGGTCAGCACCCGGCCCAGCGTGGTCGCCCCGCCCTGCTCGCGCACGTGCACGAGCTTGGAGTTGACCTTCGAGGTCGTGGTCGCGGGAAGGTCGATGATCACGGCCGCCTCCAGTGCCTGCCGTCGCGTGCGAGCATCTTGTCCGCCGAGTCCGGTCCCCAGGTGCCCGCGGGGTAGCTGTCGGGCTTGCCGTTCGAGGCCCAGTGCCGCAGCACCGGGTCGAGGATCTCCCAGGACAGCTCGACCTCCTTGTTCACCGGGAACAGCGACGGCTCGCCGAGCAGCACGTCCAGGATCAGCCGCTCGTAGGCCTCCGGGGACGCCTCGGTGAACGCGTGCCCGTAGGAGAAGTCCATGGACACGTCCCGGACCTCCATGGTGTTGCCCGGGACCTTGGAGCCGAACCGCAGCGTCACGCCCTCGTCCGGCTGCACCCGCACCACCAGGGCGTTCTGCCCCAGTTCCTCGGTGGAGGTGTCGTCGAAGGGCAGGTGCGGGGCGCGCTTGAACACCACCGCGATCTCGGTGACCCGGCGGCCGAGCCGCTTGCCGGTGCGCAGGTAGAACGGCACCCCGGCCCAGCGGCGGGTGTTCACCTCGAGGGTGATCGCGGCGTAGGTCTCGGTCGAGGAGTCCTTGGCGAACCCGCCCTCCTGCAGCAGGCCGGGAACCTTCTGCCCGCCCTGCCAGCCGCCCTCGTACTGCCCGCGCGCGGTGGTCTCGCCGTAGGGCTCGACCGGCTTGGTCGCCTCCAGCACCTTGATCTTCTCGGTGCGCAGGGCGTGCGGGCGGAACGAGCCGGGCTCCTCCATCGCGGTGAGCGCCAGCAGTTGCAGCAGGTGGTTCTGGATGACGTCGCGCGCCGCGCCGATGCCGTCGTAGTAGCCCGCGCGCCCGCCGAGGCCGATGTCCTCGGCCATGGTGATCTGCACGTGGTCGACGTAGTTGGCGTTCCAGATCGGCTCGAAGAGCTGGTTGGCGAAGCGCAGCGCCAGCAGGTTCTGCACCGTCTCCTTGCCGAGGTAGTGGTCGATGCGGAACACCGACTCCTCGGGGAAGACCGCGTTGACGACCTTGTTGAGCTGCCGGGCGCTGGTCAGGTCGTGCCCGAACGGCTTCTCGATGACGACCCGGCGCCACTCGTCGGCGCTGGTCGGGTTCGCCAGGCCGGAGCGGGCGAGCTGCTTGGTCACCACCGGGAACGCCCCCGGCGGGATCGACAGGTAGAACGCGTGGTTGCCCGACGTGCCGCGCAGCTCGTCGAGCTCCTTGACCGTCGCGGCGAGGGTGTCGAAGGCCTCGTCGTCGTCGAACGAGCCCTGCACGAACCGGAAGCCCTCGGACAGCCGGTCCCACACCGCCTCCCGGAACGGGGTGCGGGCGTGCTGCTTGACCGCCTCGTACACCACCTGCCCGAAGTCCTGGTCGGCCCAGTCCCGCCGGGCGAACCCGACCAGGGAGAAGCCCGGCGGCAGCAGGCCGCGGTTGGCCAGGTCGTAGATCGCGGGCATCAGCTTCTTGCGCGACAGGTCGCCCGTCACACCGAAGATGACCAGCCCGCACGGCCCCGCGATCCGCGGCAGCCGCTTGTCCCGCTCGTCGCGCAGCGGGTTCTTCGCGCGCTGGGTCACGGGGACACCTGCGCCAACGCCTCGACCAGCCGGGCCAGCCCGGCGGCGCGGTCGGTGAAGTGCAGGCGCAGCACCGGCCGGTCGTGGTCGATGAGGACCTGACCGTCGCCGAGCGCCTGCGCGTGCTGCAACACCCCCAGGGTGTAGGGGCGATCCGGCACCGCCAAGTCCTCCTCGGCGTCCCCGGTGACCTGTAGGAACACGCCGTTCTGGTGGCCGCCCTTGTGGTACTGGCCGGTCGAGTGCAGGAAGCGCGGGCCCCACCCGAAGGTGGTCTGCAGCCCGGACGTGCGCGCGATCTCGGTCCGCAGCACCACCGCGGACGCGTCGTCGAGCCGGTCGAGGTAGACCTGCACCGCGACGTAGCCGTGCGCGGGGGCGGCGGCCAGCAGCGCGTGCAGCGCGCCCGCGATCGTGGTCGTGCCCTCGGGCAGCAGCCCCCCGGACGCGTGCACCCGCACCGGCCCGTCGGTGAACGCCGGGGCGGCCTCGGTGTCCTCGCCCGCCTTGTCCAGCAGCGCGCGGGCGGCCTTCTTGGCCGCCTCCACGTCTGGCTGGTCGAACGGGTTGATCCCCAGCAGCCTGCCCACGACCGCCGTGGCGTGCTCCCACAGCAGCATCAGCCCGCCGAGGCTGCCCGCGGTGGCGATCCCCGCCCCGGCCTCGGCCGGGCCGATGGCCACGGCGGTGGCGTCCTGGCCCGCGTCGGCGAAGCCGGGGGCCTGGGGCCCCTCGACCACCACCGGCAGCAGGCCGGTGCCGTTCTTGCCCGTGGACTCGGCCACCAACTGCTCGGCCCAGTCGCCGAAGCCCTTGATGCCGGAGCCGGTGTCGGCCAGCACGACCTTCTCCGCGCCGCGCGCGTGCGCCGCGGCCAGCGCCGCGGCGAGCACCAGGCCCGGGTTGTCTGCCGAGTCCGCCCCGAGCGCCCCGGCCGCGGCGGTGGCCTCGTCCAGCAGCGCCGCCACGTCCGCGCCCGCCAGCCCGGCAGGCACCAGGCCGAACGCGGTCAGCGCCGAGTACCGGCCGCCCACGTTCGGGTCGGCCTGGAACACGCGGCGGTAGCCCGCCTCGACGGCGGCCTGCTCCAGCGGCGAGCCGGGGTCGGTGACGACCACGATCCGGCTCGGCGCGTCGATCCCGGCGTCGGTGAACGCCTTCTCGAAGATCCTGCGGTGGCTGTCGGTCTCCACGGTGGAGCCGGACTTGGAGGAGACCACGACCGCCGTGTTCTCCAGGTCGCCCGCCAGCGCGTCGGCGACCTGCCCCGGGTCGGTGGTGTCCAGCACGACCAGCGGCACGCCCGCGGTCGCGGTGATCACCTCCGGGGCGAGCGAGGAGCCGCCCATGCCCGCCAGCACGATCCGGTCGACGCCCTCCGCGCGCAGTTCCGCGCGGAGGGCGTCGATCTCGGCCAGCAGGGGTCGGGAGGTCTCGTGCAGCGTCGTCCACGCCAGCCGGACGGCCGACTCGGACTCCGCCCCGGCGCCCCACAGCGTGGGGTCCTGCGCGGTGAGCTTCGACGCCACCTGGTCGGCGACCAGCCCAGCGACCAACGGCGCCGCCTCCTCGGCGAGCCGCTGGTCGATCAGAGTTACTGCGACATCTCCGGGGTGCTCTGCCATAGGTGGCGTCAGCCCTCTCCCTTGTCCCTAATCAGTTCACTCGGCTCGGTTCACTTGATGCTGTCGAGCTGTCCCTTGACGGAGTCCAACAGCTCCTGCCAGGACTTCTCGAACTTCTCCACACCCTCGGTCTCGAGGGTGAGGTACACGTCGTCGACATCGATGCCCACGGCGGACAGCCGGTCGTAGACCTCCTGCGCCTCGGCGGCGGTGCCGGTCACCTTGTCACCGGTGATCTTGCCGTGTTCGGCCACCGCGTGCAGGGTCTTCTCCGGCATGGTGTTGACCGTGTCGGCCACCACCAGGTCGTCGACGTAGAGGGTGGGGGAGTAGTCCGGGTTCTTGACCCCGGTCGATGCCCACAGTGGACGCTGCCTGTGCGCGCCCGCCGCGGCCAGTGCTTCCCAGCGCTCACCGGAGAAGGTCTCCTCGAACGCCGCGTACGCCAGCCGGGCGTTGGCCACGGCGGCCTTGCCGCGCAGCGCCAGCGCCTCCTCGGAGCCGATGGACTCCAGCCGCGTGTCGACCTCGCTGTCCACCCGGGACACGAAGAACGACGCCACCGAGTGCAGGTCGCCCAGGTCGTGGCCGTTGGCCTTGGCCTGCTCCAGGCCGTCGAGGTAGGCGCCCATGACCGCGCGGTAGCGCTCGACGGAGAAGATCAGCGTCACGTTCACGCTGACGCCCTCGGCCAGGGTGCGGGTGATCGCGGGCAGGCCCTCGAGCGTCGCCGGGATCTTGACCAGCAGGTTCGGCCGGTCGACGGTCTTCCACAGGTCGGCCGCCTCGGCCGCGGTGGCCTCGGTGTCCTTGGCCACCCCCGGGCTGACCTCGATGGACACCCGGCCGTCCACGCCACCGGTGGCGGCGTGCACGTCGCGGAACAGGTCGCAGGCGTTGCGCACGTCGGTCGTGGTCAGCTCGCGGACCGCCTGGTCCAGGGACGCGCCCCGGGCGGCCAGCTCGCGGACCTGGTCGTCGTAGGCCGCGCCGTCGGCCAGCGCCCCGGCGAAGATCGTCGGGTTGGTGGTCACCCCCACGACGTGCTTGTCGCGGATCAGCTCGGCCAGGTTGCCCGAGGTCAGCCGCTCGCGGGACAGGTCGTCCAGCCAGATCGACACCCCGGCGTCGGACAGGGTCTTGAGGTTGTCGGTCATCAGTTCGTGCCTCCGTTCGCTTCGAGGGAGCGCCGCGCGGCGTCCACGACGGCCTCCGAGGTCAATCCGAACTCGCGGTACAGGGTCTGGTAGTCGGCCGAGGCGCCGAAGTGCTCGATCGAGACGATCTCGCCCGCGTCGCCGACGAACCGGTGCCACGGCTGGGCGATGCCCGCCTCGACGGCGACCCGCGCCTTGACCGACTTGGGCAGCACCGACTCGCGGTAGGCCGCGTCCTGCGCGTCGAACCACTCGACCGAGGGCATCGACACCACCCGTGTGGGCACGCCGTCGGCCTCGAGGACCTTGCGCGCCTCGACCGCGATCTGCAGCTCCGAGCCGGTGCCGATCAGCACGACCCGCGGCGTGCCGCCGGTCGCCTCCTCCAGCACGTAGCCGCCCTTGGCCACGCCCTCGGCCGCCTTCTCCTTGGTGCCCTCGAGCACCGGCAGGTTCTGCCTGGTCAGCGCGAGGCCGACCGGCTGGGTGTGCTGGTGCAGGATGGCCGACCACGCCGCCGCGGTCTCGTTGGCGTCGCCGGGGCGCAGCACGACCAGGTTCGGGATCGCGCGCAGCGCCGCGAGGTGCTCGACCGGCTGGTGCGTCGGACCGTCCTCGCCGAGGCCGATGGAGTCGTGCGTCCACACGTAGGTCACCGGCAGCCCGGACAGGGCGGCCAGCCGCACCGGCGGGCGCATGTAGTCGGAGAACACCAGGAACGTGCCGCCGTACGGGCGGGTCGGGCCGTGCAGCACGATCCCGTTGAGGATCGAGCCCATGGCGTGCTCGCGGACGCCGAAGTGCAGCGTGCGGCCGTAGGGGTTGGCGTTCCAGTGCCCGGTCGAGGCCGAGGTCGGGCCGAAGGAGTCCGCGCCCTTGATGGTGGTGTTGTTGGACTCGGCCAGGTCGGCCGAGCCGCCCCACAGCTCCGGCAGCAGCGGGCCGATCGCGCCGAGAACCTCGCCGGAGGCCTTGCGGGTGGCCACGCCCTTGGGGTCCGGGTCCCAGCTCGGCAGCGCCTCGGCGAAGCCGTCGGGCAGCCCGTAGGCGCTGGTGCGGTCCAGCAGCGCCTTGCGCTCGGGGTTGGCCGCGGCCCAGGCGTCGAAGCTGGTCTGCCACTCGGCGTGCGCGGCCTTGCCCCGCTCGATCACCGAGCGGGTGTGCGCGAGCACCTCGTCGGTGACCTCGAAGGTCTTCTCGGGGTCGAAGCCGAGGATCTTCTTGACCGCGGCGACCTCCTCGTCGCCGAGGGCGGCGCCGTGGGCCTTGCCGGTGTTCATCAGCGTCGGCGCCGGGAAGCCGATCACCGTGCGCAGCAGGATGAACGACGGCCTGTCGGTGACGGCCTTGGCCGCCTCGACCGCGTCCAGGATGCCGGTGACGTTCTCGCCGCCCTCGACCACCTGCACGTGCCAGCCGTAGGACTCGTACCGGGCCGCGGTGTCCTCCGACAGCGCGATCGCGGTGTCGTCCTCGATCGAGATCTTGTTGTCGTCGTAGAAGACGACCAGGTTGCCCAGCTCCTGGCGGCCCGCCAGCGACGACGCCTCGGAGGTGACGCCCTCCTCGATGTCGCCGTCGGAGGCGATCACGTAGACGAAGTGGTCGAACACCGACTCGCCGGGCGCGGCGTCCGGGTCGAACAGGCCGCGCTCGCGGCGGGCGGCCATCGCCATGCCCACCGCCGAGGCCAGGCCCTGGCCCAGCGGCCCGGTGGTGATCTCCACACCGTCGGTGTGGTTGTACTCGGGGTGCCCCGGCGTCTTCGAACCCCAGGTGCGCAGGGCCTTGATGTCCTCGAGCTCCAGGCCGTACCCGGTCAGGTAGAGCTGGATGTACTGGGTCAGGCTCGAGTGGCCCGCCGACAGCACGAACCGGTCACGGCCGATCCAGTGCGGGTCGGTCGGGTCGAGGCGCATCACCCGCTGGTAGAGCGCGTAGGCGAGCGGCGCCAGGCTCATCGCGGTGCCGGGGTGGCCGTTGCCGACCTTCTGCACGGCGTCTGCGGCCAGGACGCGGACGGTGTCGACTGCCCTCTTGTCGAGGTCCGACCAGTCATCCGGCACGGAGGCCTGGGTGAGGGCGGACACGTCGCTGGGCACTTCACTGCTGACGGACACTGGAGTTCGGCTCCCACTTCCACTTCTCGGCAGGTCGTGCAACCCAGTCTTCCGCATCGGGTTCTAAATCGATCCCGCAGGCGGGTGACAAGGTCAGACCCGCGGTTCATCCCTGGTCCACGGATCAGCGTAGTCCGAACGCGGTCGCGATGTGATCTCCGACCGAACGCGGCCACGCCGGGCCACCCGGGCGGGGTACCCGTTCACCGCGCGGTTAACATTCGATCGGTGCCGCGGACGTCGCCCCGGTACCGGACGCACCTCGTCGTGACCGGCGTCTCACCTGGTCAGGGCGCGGTCCACCACCACAGAGGAGCGCGATGTCGTCGGTGACCCCCGTGCCCGCCGACGAGCGGACCGAGGCCCCCCGCCGCACACCGGTGACGGTGGTGAAGGCGTACGTCGCGCTCACCAAGCCCAGGATCATCGAGCTGCTGCTCGTCACCACGGTCCCGGCCATGATGCTCGCCGCCCGCGGTTTCCCGTCCCCCTGGCTGGTGTTCACCACCCTCGTCGGCGGCACCATGGCCGCGGGCTCGGCCAACGCGCTCAACTGCGTGGTCGACGCGGACATCGACGCCAAGATGAAGCGCACCGCCAAGCGCCCGCTGGCCCAGCACACGGTGCCCACCCGCAACGCCCTGGTGTTCGGCGTCATCCTGGGCGTCCTGTCGTTCGCCTGGCTGTGGTCGACCACGAACCTGCTGGCCGCGGCCATGGCCGTCGGCGCGATCCTGTTCTACGTCCTCGTCTACACCATGCTGCTCAAGCGCCGCACCGCCCAGAACATCGTCTGGGGCGGCGCCGCCGGCTGCATGCCCGTCGTCATCGGCTGGTCCGCGGTCACCGGCGACATCGGCTGGCCCGCCCTGGTCATGTTCGGCGTCATCTTCTTCTGGACCCCGCCGCACTTCTGGGCCCTGGCGATGAAGTTCCGCGACGACTACAAGAACGCAGGCGTCCCGATGCTCCCGGTCATCGCCACCCCGGCCGAGGTCGCCAAGCAGATCGTCATCTACTCCTGGGTCATGGTCGCCTGGACCCTCCTGCTGGTCCCGGCCACCGGCTGGCTGTACACGGCCTTCGCGGTCCTGGCGGGCGCGTGGTTCCTCGTCTACGCCCACCGCCTCCACAACGCGGTCAAGCGCGACGAGCCCAACAACCCGATGAAGCTGTTCCACCTGAGCAACTCGTACCTGACCCTGGTCTTCGTCGCCCTGGCCGTGGACTCGGCACTGTCGCTGCCGCTCCTCGGCTGGCCCTGGCAGTGGTAGGCCCCGCGCGTCGGTGACCGACCCGGCGCGGCGCGCGGGTTCGTCGACCACGGTGGGGACCGCGGGCTTGAGGCTACGACGCCACCGCGGTGAGCAACCGTTCCACGGTGGGGTCGTCGAGGGACTCCTTGATGCAGCGCCAGAGTTCCAGGTTGGCCGTGGCCCACTTGGTGTAGGCGGCCGCGGCGGCGGGGGAGTAGAAGTAGAAGCCCTCCTCGTGGGGGGTGTTCTGCTCGCCGACGATCTTGTCCGCCAGTTCGCGCAGGCCGATGCCGTTCTCGGCGAGGTACTTGTGGGCCAGCACCACGGGGGTGACCGGCAGCGCCTTGAACAGGGTGTCCGCGTCGGAGAGGGCTTGGGCCTCCAGGGAGATGCCGCGGTGTCGGTTGCGCATCTCGGCCTCGTCGACGAGGGCGTCGATGTGGTCGGCGTCGGCCTCGTCGACACCCGCGGCGGTGAGGATGTCGCGGCGGAGGCCGTCGCCCTCGGCGGCGGAGGAGTTGCGGCGGACCAGGTAGTTCACGTCGTGGACCAGGGCGGCGGTCTCGACGACGGCGACGTCGGAGCCGTTGCTGGTGGCGAACTCGACGGCCTTGTCGCGGACGAAGCTGACGTGGTGCCAGCCGTGGAAGGGCAGGTGGCGGGCGTAGAGCGCGCACAGGTCGTGGACCTGCTTCTCCACCAGTTCGATCGCGGGGCGTGTGGGGGACATGGTTCGGACCCTCCCGTCGTGTCGTGGGAGGGTCGATGTTAATCCGCAGGTCAGAGGGTGCGGGTCAGGTCCGTCAAACGTGCCTCCACGGGGGTGTGCCGGTGGCCGATGCCGGTCGAGGGGTCCCAGGACAGGCTCCACGGGCGCACCGGGCGGGACTTGACCAGGAACGTCGCGGTCCCGTCGAGGGCGGTGGGGATGCGGTGGAACTGCTCGGCGGTGAGCACGCCGGACTCGCCCTCGACCGCGTCCACCCGCTCGGTGAGCCGGGCGGCGGTGATCAAGCCGGACTCGGCGTCCACGGCGGCGGTGAACCGCTCGTGCCGGTAGCCGCCGCGCAGGATCACCGTGGAGAAGTGGTAGCGGTGGTTGTGCACCGAGTCGGCGTAACCCGCGCGCCAGTCCCGCTGCGGCTTGTACTCGTGCAGCCAGAAGCTGAACGGCTCACCCGCCCGGTCGCGCAGGCACCAGGCGAAGTGCGTCGTGGTCTCGCGGGAGCGGCCGATCATCGCCGCCGCCCGGTCCGGGGGCAGGTCGGCGAGGTGTTTGCGCAGCAGGGCGAGCAGGCCCGCGCCGTCGCTGAAGGCGGCGACGCTCTCGGCCGCGGCCTGCCAGGCGGTGAGGTCGGTCTCGGCCATCCTCGCGGCGAGCTCGGTCAGGTCGTGTCGGGGTTCCCGGGGCGTGTCGAGCACGGTCAGCCTCCCAGCTCGGCTTTGGCGGCGAAGTCGCGGCGGAAGGCGTGGAAGCGCTCGGAGAGCTCGCGGAACCGCTGGTCGGACGGGGCCTCGCCGGTGATCTCGGTGAAGTGGGCGAGGAATTCGTCCCTGGTGGTCTCGGGGGTGATGGTGAACTGGGCGGCGTCGGCGGCGCGCAGCCGGGCGAACTCGGCGCGCTGCATGTCGTAGAGGAAGGACCCCTCGGAGAAGCGCAGCGACCGCGGGTACAGGGCGGGCGCCCCGGCCACCGAGCTGTACAGCGTCACCCACACGCTGTCGTCGAACAGCTCCAACCGGTCCAGCGGCGGGTCGATCACCGCTGTGACCTCGATCGATGTGCACCGGCCGCGGGCCAGGTACAGCCCGACCAGACCGGTCTTGACGTCCTCGTGCAAGTGCTCCTGCACGCGCTGGTACTCGACCTCGTAGTCGGAGTCGGCGCCCTTGTGCCGCAACAGGTGCCGGGCCCGGCCGGTCACCGCCGAGCGCCCGCGCGGGTCGGCGACCACCGCGCGCACCTCCCACTCCGCGTGCGCCAGCAGCAGGCGCACCGCGGCGTAGCGGCCGGAGAACCCGCGGAACAGGAACTGCCTGGTGGCGCCGAGGTCGCGCATCATCAGCGCGTTGAAGGCCGGGTCGGGCTCGGTGGTGGCCTCGAAGACGTGGGTGGGGAAGAACTCCGAGTTCAGCGACCGGTACTCGTCGGACAGCTCGCGCAGCGCCTTGCGGCTCTCCTCGACCAGCGGGGTGACCATCGCGCGCTGGCTGGCCGAGGCGGTGATGAGGGTCTGCCCGAAGCCGACCACCGCCGACACCAGGGCGCCGGTGCCCAACGCGCTGAGGAGGGTCTTGGGCGTTCCCGGCCCGACCTGGTCGGCGAGCCAGGAAGCCAGGGACGACACCACGATCAGGACCGCGAGCAGCAAGCCGGTCCTGGTCCAGAACATGTCCTGGATCGCTCGGGCGCGGACCCACCTGCTGTCCGCGGGCACGGTCGGTCACCTCCTCGAGGCGTCGTCAGACCCGCGACGGTCCCCGGGGAAGGCAGGGGTGGGCGTCGCGGAAAGTCACGGTCAGGGGCTGAACAATCACCGTACGCGCAAGGTGCTGACGAGAAAATGCGCGAAACGGGTGAGAGTTCACGTTCTGCCGCCCTGGCCTCGGTTACCGGTCGGTATCTAAGCTCCCGCCATGCGCACCGTTGGCAAGACCTTGATCGTCGCGGCCCTGGCCGCCGGCCTCGCGGCCTGTGGCAACGCCGAGGAGCCCAGTGTCGGCGCCGTGCGGACGACCGCCACCCTCTCCGTCTGCTCGGTCGACGACGTGGAGGTCGGCGGCGCGTTCGGCGCGGAGCCCACCGTCACGATCCCCGACACCTGCTCGCCGCCGACCGAGCTGCTGAGCAAGGACCTGGCTCCTGGCACGGGCACGGACGTCACCGCGGGCGTGACCATGCTGACCGACTACCACCTGGTCGCCTGGTCCACCAAGTCCGTCGCCGACTCCTCCTTCGCCCGCGGCGAGCCCTTCCCGCTGGAGAACGTGGGCCAGGCGGGCGTGATCGACGGGTGGAACGAGGGCCTGATCGGGATGAAGGAGGGTGGCCGCAGGCTGCTCGTCGTCCCGCCCGCCAAGGGCTACGGCGCGCGGGGGCAGGGCCAGATCAAGCCGAACGAGACCCTGGTGTTCGTCATCGACGCCGTGCGGGTCTCCTGATCCCAGCAGGAGAAGCGCCGCCCGGACGCCCCGGGGCGGCGCTTCCGGTTGTCAGCTCACGGGATCAGCAGCAGCTTGCCCGCGGTCCTGCGGCCCTGCAGGTCCTCGTGCGCCTTCGCCGCCTCCGACAGCGGGTAGCGGTGGCCGACGCGCACGTCCAGCGTCCCGGCCGCGATGGCCTCGAACAGCTCGCCGGTGCGCCAGCGCAGTTCCTCCGGGGTGGCGATGTGGTGGCCCAGCGACGGGCGGGTCAGGAACACCGACCCGGCCTGGTTGAGCCGCTGCGGGTCCACCGGCGGCACCGCGCCGCTGGCCGCGCCGAACAGCGCCAGCGTGCCGCGCGGGCGCAGCACCGACAGGCTCCCGTCGAACGTGGTCTTGCCGACCCCGTCGTACACCGCGGCGACGCCCTCGCCGCCGGTCAGCTCCCTGGTGCGGGCGACGAAGTCCTCCTGCGCGTAGTTGACGACCTCCGCCGCGCCCGCGCCCCTGGCCAGCTCGGCCTTCTCCGCGGTCGACACGGTCGCCACGACCCGCCCGCCGCGCGCGGTCGCGAGCTGGGTGAGCAGCAGCCCGACCCCGCCCGCCGCCGCGTGCACGAGGACGGTGTCACCCTCGCGCACCGGGTAGGTCGAGGTGACCAGGTAGTGCGCGGTGAGCCCCTGCAACAGCACGGCCGCCGCGATCTCGTCGGTCACGCCGTCGGGCACCGGCACGGCCGCCGCCGCGGGCACCACGGCCTGCTCGGCGTAGCTGCCCATCGTCCCCGACCAGGCCACCCGGTCGCCCACCGCGACGTCGGTGACGCCGTCGCCGAGCGCGGTCACCGTGCCCGCGGCCTCCTGGCCGATCGTGAACGGCAGGTCCACCGGGTACATCCCGCCCCGGTGGTAGGTGTCGATGTAGTTGACCCCGCTGGCCGCGACCGCCACGAGCACCTCGCCCGGCCCCGGGGACAGCTCGGGCACCTCGCCGTACTCGAGCACCTCTGGTCCACCGGTGCGCTTCACCCGCACGGCTTTGGGCACGTTTTGCTCCTCTCGCGACGGTGCGTTGTCACCCCGGGTCAACCTGGGCGCGGCGGCGATCATCCCGCACCGGCCCGGCAGTGTCGCCAGTCACGCCGATCGGGTGCCGAGCCCCCGCAGGCCCTACCCTCTACCAGGTGGCAGACGAGAAGACCCCCGCACCGGTCCCGCCCGAGGCCCTCAAGGCCGCAACCGGGTTCGTGAAGCAGCACGGCAAGCCCGCGCGCGCCGTCGTGGAGCCCATCGGGCGCACGGGCGCCCGCGTGGTGCTCGTCGGCGGCGACGGCGCCATGGGCGACGTGCTGGTGCCGTCGGTGGAGACCGGCGAGGCGCTGGTGGAGAAGGTGCGCGACCTCGACGCCGCCGAGTGGGACCGCGAGACCGTGGAGGCCGCCAAGATCGGCTCCGGGCACCGGACCAAGATGGCCGCCCGCTTCCGCGGCTGAGCGGCGGACTCCTGACGAACGCGACCGGGCGGCCCACTGGGCCGCCCGGTTCTCGCGTCTTGCGGGCGCCTCACGCGGGGACGGTCACCCGCTCGCCCTCGCGCACGACGGCGGGGCGCTCCCACGCCCCCGCCCACAGGTTCGCCGTGGCCCAGATGACCACCGTCGCGCCCAGCACGTGCAGCGACACCAACACCTCGGGCACCCCGGTGAAGTACTGGGTGAACCCGAGCGCGCCCTGCGCCAGGACGACGACGACCAGCACGGCGTAGCGGCGCCACAGCAGCGCGGGGGTGTCCCCGGTGCGCCGCAGGATGACCCCGACCGCCACCAGCAGCGCCAGGAAGACGTAGAGGAAGGCCGCGTGCACGTGCGAGAGCACGTCGACCGGCAGGTCCAGGCGCGGTGTCGCGGGGTCGCCCGCGTGCGGGCCCGCGCCGGTGACCATGGTGCCGACGACCAGCAGGCCGACGAGCACGCCCGCCAGCACCGGCAGCAGCCTGCCCAGCACGGCCGGGCCGCGCGGCACGGCGGGCCCGGGCCCCTCGTCGATCGCGTTGAGGTACAGCGTGGCCAGCCAGATCATGAGCATCGAGGCGAGCAGGTGCACCGCGACGATCCACCACAGCAGGTCCAGCCGCACCGTGACCCCGCCGATGATCCCCTGGATGGCCACACCCACCGGCATCACCAGCGCCAGGCGCACGTAGCGCGCGCGCCGCGGCCGGTCGAGGTAGGCGAGCACGAACGCGGCGATGGCGACGACCCCGACGAGCCCGGTCAGCAGCCGGTTGCCGAACTCGATCCACTGGTTGAGCATCGCGTACTCGGGGTGCTCGACCGGGACCATGCTGCCCGGCAGGCAGTTCGGCCACTCGCTGCACCCCAGTCCGGAGCCTGTCACCCGGACGACGGACCCGGTGACGGCGATGAGCGACTGCGTCACCACCGTGGCGATCCCGACCGCCCGCTGCACGCGCACGCTCGCCGGGGGGATGCGGTCAAGACGGTCTTTGAGGGTTTGCAGCGCCACGACGAGATGGTATGTGGGCGGTCTCGGTGATCCTCTGGCGACCCCCGGCGCGAGTGATCTCCTTATCGCCCGAGGGGCCGCTCCGCAGGGTGAAGGCTCGAAAGTGTGGTCATCTTCGCGAAAGGGCTCCACGCAACGATCACGCGGCACTACACTGCGTTGCGGAAGGCGAACTCCCCCATCGCCTTCCCTCTGGGCTACCGCCGGACTGGTCACTCCCCCCACGACCCGTCCGGCGGTAGCGTTTTCCCAGGAGAATGAGAGCGCTGCCGAACCGGATCTCAGCCGTGCCGCGGTCAGGTCAGCTTGGTGGTCCGCGTGGCCGCGAACGCCCCCAGGCCGCCCCACGCCAGCAACGACACCCACACCCACCACGCGGGCGCCGACCCGTCGATCAGCGCCTGCGACAGCCCCTCGGTCAGCGCGCCCGAGGGCAGCACCCGCACCACGGCCGCCATCCCCGACGGCAGCGCGTCGGCGCGCAGGACGATGCCGCCCGCCAGCAGCAGCACGAACCAGATCACGTTGGCCAGCGCCAGCACGACCTCGGCCTTGAGCGCCCCGCCCAGCAGCACACCCAGGGCCCCGAAGGTCAGGGTGCCCAGGACCACCAGCGCCACGGCCCACAGCAGCCCGCCCGCCGACGGGGACCAGCCCAGCGCGAACGCGACCAGGCCCAGCACCACGACCTGCACCGCCACCACGGCCAGCGCCGCCGCGACCCGGCCCGCCACCAGCAGCCAGCGGGGCAGGGCGGTGGCCGCGAGCCGCTTGAGCACGCCGTAGCGGCGATCGAAGCCCAGCGCGATGGCCTGGCCGGTGAACGCCGAGGACATGACCGCCAGCGCGAAGACCCGCGGGGTCACCTGGTCCACGCGCGGGTCGGGCATCGCGATGATGTCGAGCAGGCTCAGGCCCACCAGCAGCGCCAGCGGGATCAGCAGCGTCAGCAGGACCTGCTCGCCGTTGCGCAGAGTCAGCCGCGCCTCGGTCCTGGCGTGCACGGCCAGCATGTGGCCGACGCCCGCGCGGCCGGGGGCGGGGGAGAAGGTGCCCGGGGGGAAGGCGGTCACGAGCGCAGCTCCCGCCCGGTGAGCTCCAGGAAGACGTCCTCCAGGCTGCGGCGGCCCACGTTCAGCTCCTCGGCGAGCACGCCCTGCTGGGCGCACCACGCGGTCACGGTCGACACGACCTGCGGGTCGACGACCCCGGTCACCAGGTAGCCGCCGGTGGTGGGCTCGGAGACCCGGCAGCCCTCGGGCAGCGCGGCCAGCAGCAGCGCGGTGTCCATGCCCGACTTGGCCCGGAAGCGCAACCGCTGGGCGTCGGGGCGCTCGGCGGTCAGCTCGCCGGGGGTGCCCTCGGCGACGACCCGGCCCTTGTCGACGATGACCACGTGGTCGGCCAGCGCCTCGGCCTCGTCCATCAGGTGGGTGGTCAGCAGCACGCTGACCCCGTCGCCGCGCAGCGCGGCGACCAGGTCCCAGACGAGCCTGCGGGCCTGCGGGTCCATCCCGGCGGTCGGCTCGTCGAGGAAGACCAGCTCCGGGCGGCCGACTAGCGCGCACGCCAGCGACAGCCGCTGCTGCTGACCGCCGGAGAGCCGCTTGTACGGGGTGCGGGTCGAGCCGGACAGGCCCAGCACGTCGATCAGCCAGGCCGGGTCCAGCGGGTTGGCCGCGCACGCGGCGACCAGCGCCAGCATCTCGCCCGCGCGCACCCCCGGGTAGGCGCCCCCGCCCTGGGGCATGACGCCGATGCGCGCGCGCAGCGCGGCCGAGTCGGCGACCGGGTCCAGGCCCAGCACCCGCACCGAGCCCGCGTCCGCGCGGCGGAACCCCTCGCAGGTCTCGACGGCGGTGGTCTTGCCCGCGCCGTTGGGACCCAGCAGCGCCAGCACGGAACCGCGCTCGGCCCGCAGGGTCAGACCGTCGACGGCTGCGGTGGACCCGTACCTGACGACCAGGTCGGTCACCTCGACGGCGGCGGCGCTCACGACTGTGCAGCCTAAGCCGTGCCCGGGCGCACACGACGTCCGGGCAGCCACTCCCCGCGCGGGATGCGCTTGCGCACCACCACCAGTGCGAGCAGGGTCACCGCGACGGCCGAGAGGATGGCGTACGGGAGCACGAACACCCGCCCGTCGAAGGTCTGCCCGGTGGAGGCCACCACCACCGACAGCGTCGCGCTGACCAGCGTCGCCGCCGTGCGGAACTTGGTGTTCCCGGCCGCGGCGGCCAGCGGGACCGCCGCCCACAGCAGGTACCAGGGCTGCACGGTCGCGCCGAAGACCAGCACCGCGCCCAGGCCGACGCCCAGGCCGGTCAGCGGGCGCAGCTTCCACCGGAACGAGTCCAGCAGCAGCTTCGCCGCGATCAGCGGGCCCAGGACGGCCCCGACCGTGCGGCTGACGGTGACCGCCGCGTCGATGTGGTTGCCCAGGCCCAGCAGCACGCCGAGGCCGCCCGCGCCGAAGCCCAGCGCGGTCATCGGCGCCATCCAGCTCTTGACGGTCGCGGCCGTGTTCAGCGTCGCCACCCAGCCGTAGCCCAGGCCGCTGCCGAACGAGCACGCGCTCAGCACCACCGCGAACACGACGAACAGCCCGCCCGCCGCGGCGAACAGGTGCGACCACCGCCCGCCCATCCGCCTGGCGATCATCACCCCGAGGAAGCCCAGCGCCAGCGCCGCCGGGATCTTCACCGCCGCGCCCAGGGTGATCACCCCGGCGCCCACGGCGTACCAGGCCAGCTCGCCGCGCTGCCACGGCGGGAACGGCCCGTCCGGGGTCACCCTGGGCATCCGGCGCAGCGCCAGCTCGAACCCGACCAGCATCAGCCCGATCGCCAGCGCCTCGTTGTGCACCCCGACGACCAGGTGGAACAGCACCAGCGGGTTGGCCGCGCCCAGCCACAGCGCGCTGACCGGGCTCACCCCGAACCGCCTGGCCAGCCGGGGCAGCGCCCACACGATCATCGCCAGGCCGAACAGGGCGATCAGCCGGTGCATGGCCACGCCCATGACCACGTGGTCGCCGGTCAGCCAGCCCACCGCCTGGCCCAGGGTCAGGAACAGCGGCCCGTACGGCGACGGGGTGTCCCGCCAGATCGTCGGCACGCCCAGCGTCAGCGGGTCGTTGAGGCCCAGCGCCTGCGCCGGGCCGACGGTGTAGGGGTCCAGGCCGAGGCTGACGATCTCGCTCTGCGCCAGGTAGCTGTAGACGTCGCGGCTGAAACTGGGCACGGTGAACGCCAGCGGCGTGATCCACATCGCCAGCGTGCGCGCCATCTGCGGCACCGAAACGGCCCGCTCCCGGCCCGGCCGCGACAGCACGCCCAGCGCCAGCCAGGCCAGCACGATCATGAACACGCCGGTGAACGCGAACGCCAGCGCCACCGTCGTCATCCGGCTGAACAGCCCCAGCACCGGGATCCGGAACACGGGGTTGAACACCGGGGCGGCCCCCGCCCCCAGCGAGCCGATGGTCAGCAGCAGCGACCCGACTGTGCCGAACCGGCGCACCGTGTCGAGTTGCGCGCGCTCCCTGGCGTTGAGCGGCGCGGACCCGC
Source organism: Actinokineospora pegani (assembly GCF_009745975.1). Classification (GTDB taxonomy): domain Bacteria; phylum Actinomycetota; class Actinomycetes; order Mycobacteriales; family Pseudonocardiaceae; genus Actinokineospora; species Actinokineospora pegani. The sequence continues at coordinate 71,851 of NZ_WHOL01000097.1, forward strand.
CCGGCGTCCGAGCGGCCCCCTCCTGCTCCTTCGTGTCCCTTGCCACCACGCGCCGAAGGGTAGCGGTGGCCACATCGCGGTGAGCCGGGTCACGCGTTCGGGGATGCGCTTTGCGGGCTCGCCGGAAATAAGACACACTTGTGTTGTGAAAAAGGCCGAGCCGACTCAGCAGGTGGACGGGCGGACGCGTCACAGCGTCGCCCGGCTGCTGCTCGAGCGCGGCGAGGCAACGGCGATCGTCGTCGCCGAGGCGCTGGGGTTGAGCCCGGCCGCCGTCCGCAGGCACTTGGACGCCCTGGTCGTCGACGGGGAGGCGTACACACGCGACGCCCCCCGCCGGACCCAGCGGGGCCGCGGACGACCGGCCAAGCTCTACCTGCTCACCGAGTCCGGGCGCGCCCGGTTCGGTCACGCCTACGACGACCTGGCGATCTCCGCGCTGCGCTTCCTCGCCGAGTCCGGCGGGGAGCAGGCGGTCCGCGCGTTCGCCGCGCGGCGGGTGGCAGGCATGGTCGACCCGCACCGCGCGGCGGTCGCCGAGCACGACGACCCGGCCCAGCGCGCCGAGGCCCTGGCCACGGCGCTCACCAGGGAGGGGTACGCCGCCTCCACGCGCAGCGTGGGCGTCGGCGAGCAGCTCTGCCAGCACCACTGCCCGGTCGCGCACGTCGCCGCGGAGTTCCCGCAGCTGTGCGAGGTCGAGACGGCGGTGTTCGCCGACCTGCTCGGCACGCACGTGCAACGGCTGGCCACCATCGCCAACGGCGACGCGGCGTGCACCACGCACGTCCCGCGGGTCCCCGAGCAGGCCCGCGCGGACCAGCACGGCACCCCAGCTCGAGAAGTTCCGGATGGAGGGAAGTCCCTATGACTGCCGCTGCCGAGCAGCGAACCACCACAGCGACCCCAGCAACGCCGCTGTCCCAGGAGGAGACCCTGGCGTCGTTGGGCCGCTACGAGTACGGCTGGTCCGACTCGGACTCCGCGGGGTCCAGCGCACAGCGCGGCCTCTCCGAAGCGGTCGTGCGGGACATCTCCGCCAAGAAGGACGAGCCCGAGTGGATGCTCGAGTCCCGTCTCAAGGCGCTGCGCCTGTTCGACCGCAAGCCGATGCCGACCTGGGGCTCCGACCTCTCGGGCATCGACTTCGACAACATCAAGTACTTCGTGCGGTCCACGGAGAAGCAGGCCGCCTCGTGGGAGGACCTGCCCGAGGACATCAAGAACACCTACGACAAGCTGGGCATCCCGGAGGCGGAGAAGGCCCGCCTGGTCTCCGGTGTCGCCGCCCAGTACGAGTCCGAGGTGGTCTACCACAAGATCAACGAGGAGCTCGAGAAGCAGGGCGTGATCTTCCTCGACACGGACACGGCGCTCAAGGAGCACCCGGAGCTGTTCGAGGAGTACTACGGCTCGGTCATCCCGCACGGTGACAACAAGTTCTCCGCGCTCAACGGCTCGGTGTGGTCCGGCGGCTCGTTCATCTACGTGCCCAAGGGTGTCCACGTCGAGATCCCGCTGCAGGCCTACTTCCGGATCAACACCGAGAACATGGGCCAGTTCGAGCGCACGCTGATCATCGTCGACGAGGGCGCGTACGTGCACTACGTCGAGGGCTGCACCGCCCCGATCTACTCCTCGGACTCGCTGCACTCGGCGGTCGTGGAGATCATCGTGAAGAAGGGCGGCCGCTGCCGCTACACGACCATCCAGAACTGGTCGAACAACGTCTACAACCTGGTCACCAAGCGCGCCAAGGCCGAAGAGGGCGCGACCATGGAGTGGATCGATGGCAACATCGGCTCCAAGGTGACCATGAAGTACCCGGCCGTGTTCCTGATGGGCGAGCACGCCAAGGGCGAGGTCCTCTCCATCGCCTTCGCGGGCGAGGGCCAGCACCAGGACGCGGGCGCGAAGATGGTCCACATGGCCCCGCACACGTCCTCGACGATCATCTCGAAGTCGGTGGCGCGCGGCGGCGGTCGGACCTCCTACCGCGGTCTGGTCCAGGTCAACAAGCGGGCGCACCACTCCAAGTCCACGGTGAAGTGCGACGCGCTGCTGGTCGACCAGATCTCGCGCTCGGACACCTACCCCTACGTCGACATCCGCGAGGACGACGTGGCGATGGGCCACGAGGCCACCGTGTCCAAGGTCAGCGACGACCAGTTGTTCTACCTGATGTCGCGCGGCCTGACCGAGGACGAGGCCATGGCCATGATCGTGCGCGGGTTCGTCGAGCCCATCGCGCGCGAGCTGCCCATGGAGTACGCGCTTGAACTGAACCGTCTCATCGAGCTCCAGATGGAAGGAGCGGTCGGCTGATATGTCGACAGCACTGCCCGCCGCTCTGGCGAACACCGAGAACAAGGGCCACTCGCACGGGGGGTCGTCGGACGGTCGCAAGACCACCGTCCCCGAGGCCTCCCGCGCCGAGTGGTTCACCTCCTACGACGTCGACGCCTTCGAGGTGCCGACCGGTCGCGAGGAGATGTGGCGCTTCACCCCGATGAAGCGGCTCGCGAACCTGCACACCGGCGCCACCTCGACCGGGGCGGCGACGGTCTCCGCCGACGCCCCGGCCGAGGTGGCCGTGGAGACGGTCGGCCGCGACGACGAGCGCCTGGGCAAGGCGGGCGTCCCGGCCGACCGGATCGCCGCGCAGGCCTACAGCTCGTTCGCCGAGGCCACCGTCGTGACGGTGGCCAAGGAGGCGCGGGCGTCCGCCCCGGTCACCCTCACGGTCGAGGGCCCGGGCGCGGGCAAGGTCGCCTACGGGCACCTGGCCGTGCGCGCCGAGCAGTTCGCCGAGGCCACCGTGGTCATCGACCACCGCGGCTCGGGGACCTACGCGGACAACGTCGAGTTCACGCTCGCCGACGGCGCCAAGCTCACCGTGGTGTCCATCCACGACTGGGCCGACGACGCGGTGCACGTCTCGTCGCACCACGCCTCCATCGGCCGCGACGCGGTGCTCAAGCACACCACCGTCACCCTCGGCGGCGACCTGGTCCGGGTGTCCCCGACCGCCAGGTTCGCCGACAAGGGCGCCGAGGTGGACATGTCCGGGGTGTACTTCGCCGACGCGGGCCAGCACTTCGAGCTGCGCACCTTCGTCGACCACAACCAGGCGAACTGCACCTCGAACGTGGTCTACAAGGGCGCGCTGCAGGGCGAGGGCGCGCACACCGTCTGGATCGGCGACGTGCTGATCCGCGCGGCGGCCGAGGGCACCCAGACCTACGAGCTCAACCGCAACCTGCTGCTCACCGACGGGTGCCGCGCCGACTCGGTGCCGAACCTGGAGATCGAGACCGGCGAGATCGTCTCGGCAGGCCACGCCAGCGCGACCGGCCGCTTCGACGACGAGCAGCTCTTCTACCTGCAGGCCCGCGGCATCCCCGAGGACCAGGCCCGGCGCCTGGTCGTGCGCGGCTTCTTCCACGAGCTGATCCACAAGATCGCCGTCCCCGAGGTGCGCGAGCGCCTGGAGGCGGCCATCGAGGCCGAGCTGGAAGCCGTCGGGACGTGATCCGCGCGGCGGCGTTGTCCGACCTCGACGACGGCAAACCGCACGCCGTCGAGGTCGGCGACACCCCCGTCGTGCTGGTCCGCCAAGGCGACGAGGTGCACGCGCTGCGCGACGAGTGCAGCCACGCCGCGGTGTCGCTGTCGGAGGGGGAGCTGTCCCGCAAGGGGCTCGAGTGCTGGCTGCACGGGTCGTGCTTCGACCTGCGCACCGGCGCCCCCTCCGCGCCACCGGCGACCGAGCCCGTCTCGGTCTACGCCGTCACCATCGACGGTGACGACGTCCTGGTCGACGTCACGACCCCTTTGAACTGTGTTTGATTCCACCCGCCACCCGCCCCCTCGTCCCCGCCCGGCATCGTTCCCGACTCGGTCGGGACAAGAGCGGTCACAGCGGTAACCGGTTTCAAACGCCCGCCACACCTGGAGAAGAGAAGAGCAATGGCCACGCTGGAGATCAAGGACCTGCACGTCTCGGTCGCGACCGAGGACGGTCCCAAGGAGATCCTCAAGGGCGTCGACCTGACCGTGAAGGCGGGCGAGACGCACGCGATCATGGGTCCGAACGGGTCCGGCAAGTCGACGCTGAGCTACGCCGTCGCCGGTCACCCCAAGTACGAGGTGACCTCGGGCGCCATCACCCTCGACGGCGAGGACGTGCTGGAGATGAGCGTGGACGAGCGCGCCCGCGCGGGCCTGTTCCTCGCCATGCAGTACCCCGTCGAGGTTCCCGGCGTGTCGATGTCGAACTTCCTGCGCAGCGCCGCCACCGCCGTGCGCGGCGAGGCCCCCAAGCTGCGGACCTGGGTCAAGGAGGTCAAGCAGCAGCTCGCCGAGCTGGAGATCGACCCGGCCTTCGCCGAGCGCTCGGTCAACGAGGGCTTCTCCGGCGGTGAGAAGAAGCGCCACGAGATCCTGCAGCTCGCCCTGCTCCAGCCCAAGATCGCGATTCTGGACGAGACCGACTCCGGCCTCGACGTCGACGCGCTGCGCGTGGTGTCCGAGGGCGTGAACCGGTACAAGGCCTCCGGTGAGACCGGTGTGCTGCTGATCACGCACTACACGCGCATCCTGCGCCACATCAAGCCCGACTTCGTGCACGTGTTCGCAGGTGGCCGCGTCGTGGAGTCCGGCGGTCCGGAGCTGGCCGACCAGCTCGAGGCCGAGGGCTACGTCAAGTACGCGGGCAAGCAGGAAGCAGCGGGCATCGCCTGACGTTGCACTGAGAACATCACCCGAACTGACGAAGAGGGAGGTGCCGGACAGGTGACCACCACCGTCTCAGCCCCGCTGGACGTCGCCGCCCTGCGCGCCGATTTCCCGATCCTGGGGCGCACCGTGCGCGACGGCAAGCGCCTGGTGTACCTGGACTCCGGGGCCACCTCGCAGAAGCCGACGCAGGTGCTCGACGCCGAGCGCCGGTTCCTGCAGGAGCGCAACGCGGCCGTGCACCGCGGCGCGCACCAGCTCGCCGAGGAGGCCACCGACGCCTACGAGCGCGCCCGCGCGCTCGTCGCGGACTTCGTCGGCGCCCGCGCCGACGAGCTGGTGTTCACCAAGAACGCCACCGAGGGCGTCAACCTCGTCGCCTACGCCATGGGCAACGCCGCCACCTCGGGTCCCGAGGCCGCGCGGTTCCTGCTCGGCCCCGGCGACGAGATCGTGACCACCGAGCTGGAGCACCACGCGAACCTGGTGCCCTGGCAGGAGCTGGCCAAGCGCACCGGGGCGACCCTGCGCTGGTTCCCGGTCACCGACTCCGGCCGCATCGATCTGTCCGACCTGGACACGGTCGTGAACGAGCGCACCAAGGTCGTGGCGTTCGCGCACCAGTCCAACGTGCTGGGCACCGTCACCGACCCGGCGCCGATCGTGGCGCGCGCCAAGCAGGTCGGCGCACTGACCCTGCTCGACGCCTGCCAGTCGGTGCCGCACATGCCGGTCGACCTGCACGCGCTGGACGTCGACTTCGCCATCTTCTCCAGCCACAAGATGCTCGGCCCGTACGGGATCGGCGTGCTCTACGGGCGCGCGGAGCTGCTGGCGGCGCTGCCGCCGTTCCTCACCGGCGGGTCGATGATCGAGATGGTCCGGATGGAGGGCTCGACGTTCGCCCCGCCGCCGCAGCGGTTCGAGGCGGGCACGCCGATGACCTCGCAGGCGGTCGGCCTCGGCGCGGCCGTGGAGTACCTGTCCGAGCTGGGCATGGACCGCGTGGCCGCGCACGAGCACGCGCTCACCGTGGCCGCGCTCGCCGGGCTGGCCGAGATCCCGGGCATCCGGGTGCTCGGCCCGCCGCTGGTCGACGGCGACGTCGCCGACCGCGGCGGCGCGGTGTCCTTCGTGGTCGACGGGGTGCACCCGCACGACGCGGGCCAGGTCCTCGACGACCAGGGCATCGCGGTCCGGGTGGGCCACCACTGCGCGTGGCCGCTGCACCGGCGCCTCGGCGTCCCGGCCAGCGTCCGCGCCAGCGTGTACGTCTACAACGACCTCGACGACATCGACGCGTTCCTCGCCGGTGTCCGCGAGACCCAGCGGTTCTTCGGGGTCGTCTGATGCAGCTCCAGCAGATGTACCAGGAGATCATCCTGGACCACTACAAGAACCCGCACGGGCGCGGTCTGCGCGACCCGTACGACGCCGAGTCGTTCCAGGTCAACCCGACCTGCGGCGACGAGGTGACGCTGCGGGTGCGGCTCGACGGCGAGCAGGTCGCCGACGTGTCCTACGAGGGGCAGGGCTGCTCGATCAGCCAGGCCTCCACCTCCGTGCTCACCGATCTGGTCGTCGGCAAGCCGGTGGGGGAGGCGTTCAAGAAGCTCGACGCGTTCCTGGAGCTCATGCAGGGCCGCGGCGAGGTGGAACCGGACGAGGACGTCCTCGAGGACGGCATCGCCTTCGCCGGGGTGGCCAGGTACCCCGCGCGCGTGAAGTGCGCGCTGCTGGGGTGGATGGCGTTCAAGGACGCAGTCGCGCGAGCCGAGGGAAAGGCGTGATCAGGACATGACCCAGGAGAGCACTGAGACCACCGTTCCCGAGGTGTCGGCCGAGGAGGTCGTCCGCGGCGCCGCCGGGATGACCGACCAGGCCCCGGCGCCCAAGGCCGACGTGGCGTCGGTGGAGGACGTCGAGGAGGCCATGCGCGACGTCGTCGACCCCGAGGTCGGCATCAACGTCGTCGACCTCGGCCTGGTCTACGGCATCCGGGTGGAGGAGGACAACACCGCCACCCTGGACATGACGCTCACCTCGGCGGCCTGCCCGCTCAGCGACGTCATCGAGGAGCAGGCGCGGGTCGCCCTCACCGGCGGGGCCGGGCTGGTCGACGACCTGCGCATCAACTGGATCTGGATGCCCCCGTGGGGCCCGGAGAAGATCACCGACGACGGCCGCGAGCAGTTGCGCGCGCTCGGCTTCACCGTCTGAGTAGACGTGGTGCGAGGGCCCGTCCCGGGTAGCGGGGGACGGGCCCTCGCCGTTCCCGGCAAAGGAAGCGACCAACGGGGGAATCACCCGGATGTGACAAAACCGCACCCGCCGCCAGGGTGACGGTTTCATCCACGCAGGACAGCTTTGTCCCCGGTCTGGGTGGTCCGGTGGCAGCGTTGATCGACTTCTGCTCTCCTGGGGATGTGCCCCGACCGACGCGCGAGCAGCTCGCCGCCGCCCACGACCGCACCATTCCCGACGTCCTCGGCCCCGGCCTCGACGTCGTGTTCTGCGGCATCAACCCCGGCCTGTACTCGGGTTTCACCGGGCACCACTTCGCGAGGCCGGGCAACCGGTTCTGGCCCGCGCTGCACGCCGCCGGGTTCACCCCGCGACTGCTGCGCCCCGACGAGCAGGACCGGCTGCTCGAGTTCGGCCTGGGCGTGACGAACCTGGTCGCCCGCGCCACCGCCCGCGCCGACGAGCTGTCCGCTGAGGAGCTGCGGGCCGGGGGAGAGGTGCTGACGAGCACGATCGCGAAGTACAAGCCGCGGGTGCTCGCGGTGGTCGGCATCACCGCCTACCGCACGGCGTTCGCCAAGCCCAAGGCCGCCATGGGCCCGCAGGAGGACGAGGTGGGCGGGGTGGGCGTGTGGGTGCTGCCCAACCCAAGCGGCCTCAACGCCCACTACCAGCTCGACGGCCTCGCCGCCGAATACCGGCTGCTGCGCGAATCCCTCCGCTGAGCGCCCCCGCGCTGACCAGGTCGCCGCGCAGCCGCCACGGCACGCCACGGAACACCTCGGTCATCGCCGCCGCCGTGCCCGCCACGTCCTCGCGCCCGGTGAGGTACGCCTGCCGCAGGTCCTCGGGCAGCGCGAAGAACGCGTCGAAGAACTCCGGCAGGCCCTCGGCGGGCAGCCGCCGCAGCAGCCGCGCCCCGTGCGCCCGCAGCTCGCGCACCGCCCGCGCCCGCACCGTCCACACAGCCCGGCCGACCGGCTCCCCGGCCGCGACCGCCGCCGCGACCACGGGTGCCACCGCGAACGAGTCGGCGACGCTGTACCCGGTCGCCGGGTGCATCAGCCCGCCCGCCACCCCCACCCCGGCCGCGGGCGGCAGGTCCATCGGGAACCGCACCCGCTCCACCCCGACCGCGCGCGCCGCCACGTCCCCGAGCCGCCGGAGCAACCGCTGCCGCAGCAACTCCACCGACACCCCCGGCCGCGCCACCAACGACGTCTCCTCCACCAGCACGCGCCCGCCGGGCAGCGGCACCGTGTAGAGGAAGCTCGCCACCCCACCGTCCACACACCACCCGTCCATGAACACCACGCGCCCCGGCTCCGGCACGTCCTCGGCCCGCAGCACCAGCCCGAACGCCGTCTGCTCCGCCCGCCTGCCCCGCACCGGTCCACCTGAGACGACCCGGCGGACCCCGCTGGCGTCCACCACGTCCCGGCACGCCAGCCGCCGCCCGGACCCCAGCACCACCGTCGCCCCGCGCTGTCCCCTGCGGACCCCGACCACCGCGTCGTCGACCGCGACCACCCCGTCGCGGTCGAACCCGGCCAGCGCGGAGGCGTTGTCCAGCACCACGTAGCCGCGCCCCAACCGCCTGCCCGACGCCCACACGTCGTCCGACCGGACGGCCTCGACACCCGCGGGCTCCTGCCCCGCCCACATCCCGTAGGTCGCGGGCCACACGTCCCGGGGACCGGGGGAGACCAGCGCCGCCTCCAACCCGCGCGCCGCGCACGCCGCCGCCACCGACCACCCCGCGGGCCCCGCTCCGACCACCACGACATCCACCACCTGATAACACCACAGAAAGCCGTGTCCCGGAGGTCGGTGTCCGCGGTGGCCGCGCCGGATGGACCCCCGGAACACGGCCTAAACTCGCGCCCATGTCGGACGCCGCCACCAACCCCGCCAGGCAGGCCCGCCGCGACCTCGGGGCGGGCGCCGCCGACCTGGCCGCCAGCCCGTTCCGCGCCGACCGGGACCGCATCATCGCCTCACCGTTCTTCGCCCGGCTCGGCGGCGTCACCCAGGTCGTCAGCGCGGCGGGGTCCGGACTGCTGCACAACCGGCTCACCCACAGCCTCAAGGTCGCCCAGGTCGCGCGCGCCATCGCCGAGCGGCTCGCCGCCGACCCGGGCACCGCGCCGCTGCTGGACGAGCTCGGCGGCTGCGACCCCGACGTCGTCGAGGCCGCAGCCCTGGCCCACGACCTGGGCCACCCGCCGTTCGGGCACCTCGGCGAGCGGGTGCTCGACCGGCTCGCCCGGCACCGCTTCGCGCTGCCCGACGGCTTCGAGGGCAACGCGCAGAGCTTCCGGATCATCACCACCATCGACGCCCGCGGCCCGCAGTCGGCCGGGCTCGACCTCACCGCCGCCGTCCGCGCGGCGGTCCTCAAGTACCCGTGGGCCCGCCTGGCAGGCCCCGCCCCGCACCCGCGCGCGGTGCCGGACCCGCCGCGCGGGGCCGCCGAGCCGCACGACGCGCCGGGCACCGGGTCGAGCAAGTTCTCCGTCTACGTCACCGAGCTCGACGACCACGAGCAGGCCAGGCGCCCGTTCGCCGGGCTGCTGCCGGACTGGCAGCAGACCGTCGAGGCGTCGGTGATGGACAACGCGGACGACATCGCCTACGCCATCCACGACCTGGAGGACTTCCACCGCATCGGCGTCCTGCAGCACGCCCCGGTGTCCGCCGAGCTGGGCCAGTGGGAGGCCGACCGGGCGGGCTTCGCCGCGCTGGCCGAGACCGCGCTGGCCGACCAGCGCAGGCCCGGCCACTCGCTGGAGGCCCTGCGCCGCAGGCTGCACGCCCGCGACGGCTGGATGGTCGACGACGACGCATTCGCCGCCGCGGTCTCCCGGGTGCGCGCCGAGCTGGTCGACTCGCTGCTCGCGGTGCCCTTCGACGGCTCGGTGGCCGCCGAGCAGGCCTTCGGCCGGTTCTCGGCGGGGTGGACCGCCCGGCTCGTCAACGGCGTGCACGTGCTCGCCGACCCGCCCACCCGCTCGGGCCACGTCCTGCTCGGCCGCACTCAGTGGCACGAGGTGCAGGTGCTCAAGTTCGTGCACCGCCGGTTCGTGCTGCTGCGCCCCGACCTGGCCCTCTACCAGCGCGGCCAGGCCAGGCTGCTGACCACCCTGGTGGAGGCGCTGGAGACCTGGCTCGACGACCGCTACGAGGCCGACCGCCTCCCGCGCAGGCTGCGCGACCTGGTCGAGCTGGCGCACGCCGAGTACTCGGGCCTGGCCGCCGACCACCCGGAGACCCTGGTCGGGGCCACCGGCCAGGGCCCGGAGGGCCGCACCGGCGTCCTGGGCCTGGCCAGGGGCCGCGCCGTCATCGACTTCGTCGCCTCGCTCACCGACACGCAGGCCTCGGCCCTGCTCGAGGCGCTGTCGGGGCGCACGGGCCAGTTCTGGTCGGACGCGTTCGTCCTCTAGCAGGCCCTGGCACAGGGATCTGCCGCCAGCGCCCCCGCCGCGTGAGAACCTGCCGCGTCAGGCGGCGGCGCCCCGCCGTCGATGCCGCCCAGCAGGGCTGGCTAGCCCAGTGTCCCGGTGGCCAGCAGGCCGCCGTCGATGCGCACGGTCTCGCCGGTGGTCCACGCCGAGCGGTCCGAGGCCAGGAACGCCACCAGCCGGGCGATGTCCTCCGGCGCGCCGAGCCGCTTCATCGGGTACGCCGCCGACACCGCCTCCTCGCCCGCCGAGTACAGCGCCTCGGCGAACTTCGTCTTGACCACCGCGGGCGCCACCGCGTTGACCCGGATGCCGGGTCCGAGCTGCCAGGCCAGCTCCTCGGTCAGCCGGATCAGCGCCGCCTTGCTCGCCCCGTAGGCGGCGATCACACCGGTGGAGCGCAGGCCCGCCGTCGAGGCGATGTTGACCACCGACCCGCCGTGCTCGCCCATCCACGCCGCGTGCGCCAGTTGGACGAAGCCCAGCGCGGCCACCACGTTCGTGTCGAAGAGCTTACGCACCGCGTCCAGGTCGGCGGTCATCAGGTCGCCGTAGACGGGGTTGATGCCGGTGTTGTTCACCAGCACGTCCAGCGAGCCGAACTCGGCCACCGTCCGCTCCACGACCACCGCGCGGTCCTCGTCGCGGCCGGTGTTGCCCGCGACGGCCAGCACCCGCGCCCCGGGCACGTCGGCCCGGATGGCCTCGGCGGCGGCGTCGAGGGCGTCCTGCTTGCGGGCGGAGATGGTCACCGCGGCCCCGCCCCTGGCCAGCTCGGTGGCCACGGCCAGGCCGATGCCGCGGCTGGACCCGGTGACGAGAGCGGTCTTGCCGCTGAACTCGGCGTCAGTCATACCGGCAGCCTAGCTAAGCGCACGCTTAGTTCCTAGTGCCCGCAACGCGGTGGCGCCCGCCCCGTACACTGGGCGGCGTGGTTCGCATGGATTGAGGCGCAGGCGAGCCCGCGTGCCGCGGCCCGCGGGCGGACGACCCCTGCCCTCGTCAGTCCTCCACGACTCGGAGTCTTCTCTTGATCACCGCCACTGACCTGGAACTGCGCGCGGGCTCGCGCGTCCTGCTCGCCGACGCCTCCCTGCGGGTGCAGGCGGGCGACCGCATCGGCCTGGTCGGCCGCAACGGCGCGGGCAAGACCACCACCCTGCGCGTGCTCGCGGGCGAGGGCGAGCCCTACGCGGGGGACCTGCGCCGCACCGGCGAACTGGGCTACCTGCCGCAGGACCCCCGCGAGGGCGACCTGGGCGTCACGGCCAAGGACCGCGTGCTCTCCGCCCGCGGCCTCGACGAACTGCTGCGCGAGATGGAGAAGTCCCAGTCGGCCATGGCCGAGCACGTCGACGAGTCGGTGCGCGACAAGGCCGTCGCCCGCTACGGCAGGCTCGAGGAGCGCTTCGCCGCCCTGGGCGGCTACGCGGCCGAGAGCGAGGCCGCGCGCATCTGCTCCAACCTCGGCCTGGCCGACCGCGTCCTGGCCCAGGAGCTGCGCACCCTCTCCGGCGGCCAGCGCCGCCGGGTCGAACTGGCCCGCATCCTGTTCGCCGCCTCGGAGGCGGGCGCGGGTGGCGGCTCCGGCACCATCCTGCTGCTCGACGAGCCGACCAACCACCTCGACGCCGACTCGATCAACTGGCTGCGCGGCTTCCTGCGCGGGCACAACGGCGGGCTCATCGTGATCAGCCACGACGTCGACCTGCTGGCCGACGTGGTGAACAAGGTCTGGTTCCTCGACGCCACCCGCGGCGAGGTCGACCTCTACAACATGGGCTGGAAGAAGTACCTCGAGGCCCGCGCCGCCGACGAGAAGCGCCGCCGTCGCGAGCGCGCGAACGCCGAGAAGAAGGCGGGCGCGCTGATGGCACAGGCGGACAAGATGCGGGCCAAGGCCACCAAGGCGGTCGCCGCGCAGAACATGATCAAGCGCGCCGAGAAGCTGGTGTCCGGACTGGACGAGGTGCGCCAGGCCGACAAGGTCGCCAAGATCCGCTTCCCGGACCCGGCCCCCTGCGGCAAGACCCCGCTCACCGCCGAGGACCTGAGCAAGAGCTACGGCTCGCTGGAGATCTTCACCGGCGTGGACCTGGCCATCGACAAGGGCTCGCGGGTGGTCATCCTCGGCCTCAACGGAGCCGGGAAGACCACGCTGCTTCGGCTGCTCGGCGGCATGGAGGTCTCCGACTCCGGCGGAGTGGTGCCCGGACACGGTCTGCGCCTGGGCTACTACGCGCAGGAGCATGAAACGCTCGACCACAACGCGAGCGTGTGGAGCAATGTGCGCCGCGCGGCGCCGGACACCCCCGATCAGCAGTTGCGCTCGCTGCTGGGCATGTTCCTGTTCACCGGCGAGCAGCTCGACCAGCCCGCGGGCACGCTGTCCGGCGGTGAGAAGACCCGGCTGGCGCTCGCGGGCCTGGTCTCCAGCGCGGCCAACGTGCTGCTGCTCGACGAGCCGACCAACAACCTCGACCCGGCCAGCCGCGAGCAGGTGCTCGACGCCCTGCGCCGCTACGAGGGGGCGGTCGTCCTGGTCACCCACGACCCCGGCGCGGTCGAGGCGTTGGAACCCGAGCGGGTGATCCTTCTCCCAGACGGCACGGAGGACCACTGGTCCGCCGACTACCTGGAACTGGTCCAGCTCGCCTGAAAACTAGCCGTTTTGCAGGGATCTTGTTCGGCGGTGTCACACAGCGTCCCCATTCCTGCATCCGGTGTGACACCTCTATTCGCTGATTCATCGCCATCTCGTCTGGCATTCCTGCGGTCGGTGTTCGATCATTGCGGCGGTAGGGGTCTTCCGTGCCCCACCACCAGCGATGGAAGGCGGACAACGTGGCTGACCTGAAGAAAGGCGCGCGGATCACCGGTGCCACGCGCGACAAACTCGCCACCGATCTGAAGAAGAAGTACGAGAAGGGCTCCAGCATCCGTGCTCTGGCGGAGAGCACGGGCCGCTCCTATGGATTCGTCCACAGAGTCCTGTCGGAGTCCGGCGTGACCCTGCGCGGTCGCGGCGGGGCGACCAGGGCCAAGAAGAAGGCGTGACCGCTGCCGCGCCCGTCGGCGCTGCGTGGCTCGATTCAGCGAGGGGCGCCCACGGCGCGAGCCGGGCGCTTCGGCTGGTCGGACCAGCCCGACGGCCGCGGCGGACTGGGCACCGCGCCCGGCCGCTCGGTGCTCCCCGGTAGCCGCCCGGTGTTCCCCGGTAGCTCGGCGCGGGCGGCGCGCCGTTCGGCGGCGGCGAAGGCGAGCGCCGCGCCGAGCAGCATCACGGGGTAGACCAGATAGCCCCACCGGGTGGCGGGGGCTAACAGGATCGCCGCACCGAGCCCGGTCGCGGCGCGCACCAGGGCGTCCGCCGCCGTGCGCGGCGGGCGCACCAGCAGCCACGCGGTGACCGCGCCCGCGGCGGTGAGCAGCACCACCAAGGCGACGGTGTGCCCGATCGGCCCCAGGCCCGCGATCAGGTGGCCGGGCAGCGGGCTGGACGCGGGCGAGCCCGCGCGTCCCAACCCGATTGGGAAGTTGATCACGTGTTCGACGAAGGAGCGCGGGTCGACCACCAGCACCGGGACCGAGATCGCGCAGGCCCCGAGCGCCAGGGAACCCAGGAACACGGCCAGGCCGCGCTTGCCCAGCCGCGCGGCGACGCCGAACGCGAGCACGGCGGCGACCGGGACCGCGGTCAGCTTCATCGTCACCAGCACCGCGCACAGCAGCCCCGCCCACGTCGGCGCCGCGCGGTAGGCCAGCGCCGCCGCCAGGACCACCAGCGCCACCACCGCGACATCGTCCCCGGCGACCGACAGCGTCAACGCCGTCGGCGGGCCCGCGGCCACCAGGATGGCCGCGCCGACCGGGACGCGCGGCCTGCCGAGCACCCGCCACGCGACGGCGAGCGCGGCCACCGACACGACGAGGAACGCCACCCGGGAATCGGTCAGCGGGTGGTCGCCGAACAGCGCCCGGGGGAAGCCGAACAGGGTCATCGACGGCCCGTAGGGCGTGTAGTCGTCGGGGTGCGGCGCCCGGCCCAACGTGTCCAGGTCCAGGTACGGCGACCCCTCGGCCAGCAGCGCGCGGGCGGACCGCTCGATCACCCAGACCTCGGGCTGCGCCGGGAACGACCACGGCCACGGCCCCCACGTGAACCCCGGTGACCGCACGACCGCCAGCACCCCGACCGGCACGAGCGTCGAGGACACCCACGCCAGCGTTACGGGGACCCAGCGCGAGCCCCGGCCGGTGACGGCGATCGCCAGCGCGGCCAGCGCCGCCGCCGCGTACCCGGCCGTCGCGAAGTTGCCCCACACGCGGTAGCCGTAGAACTCCGACCCGAGCGCGGTCCCCAGCGCGAACGCGGCGAAGACCACGTAGCAGGCGACGTCGCGTCGGACCGGGGGGATGCGGCGCAGCCGCGACACCCATGCCATGCCGGTTCCTCCCAAGTCCGGCGCCAGGCTACCCACCCCCGTTCGGGGGCCTGTGGACGGATGGCCGCACCGATCGTCGCGATGTGGGAGGTTGTTCCGGGTCGACCGGACGAGGAGGGGAAATGGACGGGCCACGCAGGCTGATGGCAGGGGCGGTGCGCGCCGCCGACGCGCCCAAGGGCCTGCGTGCGGGCACGGTGCGCCGGGTGTTCGCGTTCAGCAGGCCGCACTGGGCCAGGCTGGCGCTGTTCCTCGGTCTCACCGTGCTCTCGGCCGTGCTGGCGGTCAGCTCGCCGCTGCTCGCGGGCCGGGTGGTCGACGAGGTCGTGCGCGGGTCGGCGGTCTCGGTCGTGGTGTGGCTGGCGGTGGCGATCGCCGGGCTGGCGGTGGTCGACGCCGGGCTCGGCCTGGCCGGGCGGTGGCAGTCCAGCCGCATCGGCGAGGGGCTGATCCACGACCTGCGGCGGGCGGTCTTCGAGCACGTGCAGCGGATGCCGGTCGCGTTCTTCACCCGCACCCGCACCGGCGCGCTGGTCTCCCGGCTGAACAACGACGTGCTGGGGGCGCAGCGGGCGTTCACCAGCACGCTCTCCGGCCTGGTCACCAACGTGATCCAGTTGGTGCTGTCGCTGGCCGTGATGATGACGCTGTCCTGGCAGGTGACCGCGCTGGCGCTGGTGCTGCTGCCGGTGTTCGTCCTGCCCGCGCGCCGCGTGGGCCGCCGCGTCGCCGACCTGCAGCGCGAGGCGTCCACGCTGAACGCGGCGATGACCACGCAGATGACCGAGCGGTTCTCCGCGCCGGGCGCGACCCTGGTCAAGCTGTTCGGCCGCCCGGTGGCCGAGGCGGCGGAGTTCGGCGACCGCGCGAGCCGGGTGCGCGACATCGGCATCCGCACGGCCATGGCCACCCGGTGGTTCATGACGGCGCTGCAACTGGTGTCCGCGCTGGCGCAGGCGCTCGTCTACGGCCTGGGCGGCTACCTCGCGCTCACCGGGCAGTTGGCCCCGGGGACCGTGGTGTCGCTGGCGCTGCTGCTGACCCGGCTCTACTCGCCGTTGACCGCGCTGGCGAACGTGCGGGTCGACGTGATGACGGCGATGGTGTCGTTCGAGCGCGTCTTCGAGGTCCTCGACCTCGAGCCCGCCATCGTCGAGCGCCGCGACCCGCTGCCGCTGCCGCCCGGCCCGGTGTCCCTGGAGTTCTCCGACGTCCGGTTCACCTATCCGTCGGCGGACCAGGTGTCCCTGGCCTCGCTGGAGGAGGTGGCCGTGCTGGAGCGCCGAGACCCCCACGAGGTCCTGCACGGCATCAGCTTCCGCGCCGAGCCCGGCGAACTGGTGGCCCTGGTCGGCTCCTCCGGCGCGGGCAAGTCCACCATCGCCGCCCTCGTGCCCCGCCTCCACGACGTCGACTCGGGCGCCATCCGATTGTCCGGAGTGGACGTGAGGGACCTCTCGTTCGACACCCTCCGCGCCACCGTCGGCGTGGTCTCCCAAGACAGCCACCTGTTCCACGACAGCATCCGGGACAACCTGCTCTACGCCAAACCCACCGCCACCGAAGCAGACCTCCACGCCGCCCTGGCCGCCGCCCGCCTGAGCCCCCTCATCGCCTCCCTCCCCCAGGGCCTGGACACCGTCGTGGGCGACCGCGGCTACCGCCTCTCCGGTGGCGAACGCCAACGCCTCACCATCGCCCGGCTCCTGCTCGCCCAACCCAGCCTGCTCATCCTCGACGAAGCCACCGCCCACCTGGACGCCGAATCCGAGACCATCGTCCAAGCCGCCCTGACCGAGGTCCTCAAAGACCGCACCGCCCTCGTCATCGCCCACCGCCTGAGCACGATCCGAGCCGCCACCAAGATCCTGGTGGTCGAAGACGGCCGCGTCATCGAACAAGGCACCCACGAGTCCCTCCTGGCGGAAGGCACCCGCTACGCCACCCTCTACCGCACCCAATTCGCCAACCCCACCGCCGCCTGACGGCCAAACCGGGGTGCCCGCCCGGACGATCGCCGACTCGGGGGCGGGCGCCCGCACCTAGAGTGGTGACATGGCTGTGGAGCGGTTCGAGGTGTCCAGGCAGATCGCGGCATCGCCCGCGGCGGTGTTCGAGGTGCTGTGCGATCCGCGGGGGCACGTGGCGATCGACAGTTCCGGGATGTTGCAGTCGGCCGAGGGGGAGGCGGTGACGGGGGTCGGGTCCCGGTTCCTGGTGCACATGGACCGGGAGTCGCTCAACGACCTGCCGATGGGCAAGTACGACGTGACCGTGGTCATCACGCGGTTCACCCAGGACACCGAGATCGAGTGGACGATCGACGGGACCATCCAACCGCCGATCGAGCACCTGTACGGCTACCGGTTGGCGCCGTCGGGGCCGGGGACGGTCGTGACGTCGTACTACGACTGGAGTCGCATCCACGAGCGGTACCGGGGGCGAGTGGGATTCCCCATCATCCCGGAGGCGGGATTGCGGGCGACGCTGGGGATTCTGGCGCGCACGGTCGAGCGCGCCGCTATCCGAGCGACACCACCGAAGCGCAGTGGGCGTTGATCGACCCGCTGCTACCCGACCCGGGGTGCACTCAGGGCCGTGGCGGCCGGTGGGAGAAGCACTGCCGCCGCCAGATCGTGGACGCGATCTTCTACGTCACCGACAACGCCCATCAAGTGGCGCGCGCTCCCGGCGGACTTCCCGCCCTGGGCAACGGTGTTCAAGCGGTTCCAGGCCTGGGCCAGGACCGGGGCGGTCACGCGGGTGATGGGCGCGGTCAACGACCGTGTCCGCCGCCCGGCGGCGCCCTCGGCGGCGGTGATCGACTCCCAATCCCTGCGCGCGGCCGAGACCGTCCGCGCCGTTCGATCCGCGTTCTCACCCGCCGACTCACACGACGAGGTCAGGAACAGGCGCTCAGGCGTTGGCGCGTCGAGCCGGGCGCCAGTGCGGGTCGCGGCCGCTGAGGGCCAGGGCGCGGTCCAACGGCGACGCGTCGGCTCGGGGTGGGAGTTCCGCGCCGAAGGCCCCGTGCTGCCTGCCCCTCTCCGCCATCCCCGCGATCCCGGTCAGCGCGGCGGCGGCGACCTCGGGGTCCACCTCGTACTCGACGCCGAGGGCGGTGGCCAGGTCCCAGCCGTGGGTGACCAGGTCGGCGAACAGCATGAGCGCGATCTGGGCGGTCGGCAGCGCCGAGGTCAGCATGACCGCCGAACCGTCCAGCGCCCCGGGTTGCTGCCAGGCCTGGACCGAGGCGCGCAGGTGATCGCGGTAGAAGTCCGGCCACGGCTCGGTGTCGACGTAGTCGCGCTCGAGTTCGTCCTCGGGGCGGGGCAGCTTGCGGGCGGTGCGCTCGGAGACCACCGACGTCCAGTGCGCCAGGTGGTTGACCAAGTCGCGGACTGTCCAGCCCGCACACGGTGTCGGGTGGTCGAGGTGGGCGGGGGTGACCTGCTCGGCCACGGCGAGGCAGCCCTCCGCCGCGGCGGCCATCAGCTTCGGCATGTCCATGGCCGGGAGGTTAGCCGGCGGGGAACGGGCGGGTCTTGAACAAACGCGACAGCTACGGTCGTCCCGTGGCCCGCACGCGCGGTGTGCTCCGGGGGTGCGCCGCGGCGACCAAGTTCGAGCTGCGCACCATCGCGCCCAGTCCCGCTTTCGCCCCGTTCGTCGAGCACCACTGGGCGCTGACCTGGGACCTCGACGAACCATTCGAGCAGGAGGTGGTGCCGCACCCGAACGTGCTCCCGGTGTTCGAGGCAACCGGGGCGCACGTGACCGGGGTGATGCGCGGGAGGTTCGCCCGGACCATCCACGGGCGGGGCCGGGTGCTCGGCGTGCGGTTCCACCCCGGCGGCTACCGGCCGTGGTGGGGAGCGGCGGTGTCCACGCTGACCGACCGGGTGGTGCCGTTCGACGGTGGCGGCGACGTCCTGACCCACGCCGGCCCGGTGGCTCGGGCGCGCGCCGCCGAGGCGGTGCTGCTGCCGTTGCTGCCCGCGCCCGACCCGACCGTCGACCTGGTCCGGGCGATGTGCGACCGGATCCGCACGGACCTCGCGCTGACCAGGGTCGACCGGCTGGCCGCCGGGTTCGGCACCACCGCGCGCACGGTGCAGCGGCTGTTCCGCGACTACGTCGGTGTGGGTCCGAAGTGGGTGATCCGGCGGCACCGGGCGCACGAGGCGGCGGCGCGCGCGGAAGCGGGCGAGGACGTCGACTGGTCCGCGCTGGCCGCCGAACTGGGGTACAGCGACCAGGCGCACCTGGTCCGCGAGTTCACCAGCGCCGTCGGGACCTCCCCCGCTCGGCACGCCCGCGCGGCGGGTCAGGCGCCCAGGTGGGGGACCCGGGGGCCGTAGACGTCGAGGTACTGGGCGTTGGCCTCGTCGCCGCCCTCGGTGTTGGAGCTCTGCCAGCGGGGGAGGGTGACGCCTTCGGCCTCGGCCAGGTCGTGCAGGTGGGCCAGGAGTTGGTTCCACAGGTAGGCGTTGCTCAGGGTGGACAGCGAGGCGGTGGCGGGGGCGGCGGGCGGGTAGGCGACGTCGCCGGGGCCGGTGCGGGTGTCGAGGACGACGGTGGCGTGCTCGTAGAGGCGCGTGCCCGCCCGGGGCGTCGCGGCGGCGGAGGTGGCGCGGGAGGTGACGGCGACCACCGGCACGCCCGCGGCCCGGGCGGTGACCGCCAGTTCGACCGGGTAGTGGTTGATGCCCGAGGTGGAGAAGACGAACAGGATGTCGTTGCCGGACAGGGAGACCTCGCCGAAGACCGCGGCCGCGACGCCCGGCTCGCGCTCGGCGGCGGTGGCGCGCCGGGCGCCGCCGAAGACCTGCAGGCGGTCGGTGTGCAGGGGGCGGACGCAGGCCAGGCCGCCCGCGCGGAAGAACGTCTCCGCCACGGCGGCGAGCGAGTGCCCGGCCCCGGCGGTCAGCATCAGGCCGCCCGCCCGGATGCCCGCCAGCATCATCCCCGCGACCTGCGCCAGCGCTTCCGCGTTGCGCGCGCCCACCTCGGCCAGGTGCGCGAGCACCAGGTCCCCGTAGACGCCGCCAGCGAGCCGTCCGCGCACCGATCCACTCATCAGCGTTGCCCTCCGAGTCGTTCCACCAGTGCCGCCAAGTCCTCCGGTGTGTCCACATCGGACCCGACGGCCACGTCCGCGCACTCCACCGCGACCACGTCCCGCCCCCGCAGGTACGCCCGCGCCCCGGCATCCCCCCGCGCCGAGGCGGCCACCCCACCCCAGTGCGACCGCCCCAGCAGCACCGGGTGTCCCGGCGTCCCCTCGTAGACCGCCCTGGCCAACGCGTCGGGCCCGGCCAGCGCCGCCACCCGCTCCACCGCCGCCCTGGTCACCCCCGGCGTGTCCACAGTCGCCACCACCACCGCGTCCCCAGCCCCGATCGACTCCGCCGCCGCCAACCCCGCCCGCAACGACGACCCCATCCCCGTCTCCCACTCCGGGTTCCCCACCACCGAGCACCGCCCCGCCACCGCGTCCCGCACCTCGTCCCCCGCCGCCCCCACCACCACGACGACCGCGTCGCAGCCGGACACCGCCGCCACCGCCAAGTCCACCAGCGTCCTGCCCGCGAACCGCACCAGGGCCTTGGGCGCGCCGAAGCGCCGCCCACCCCCGGCGGCCAGCACCACCCCGACGACGGGCACCGCTAGCGGGTGTGGTCGAGGATCAGGCCGGTCACCAGGTCCGGCGCCTCCTCCGGCAGCCAGTGGGACACGTCCTGGACCATCTCGAGGCGGTACGGGCCGGTCACCCACTTCTCGCAGCCCAGGGCCGCCGTCGAGCCGACCGCGGCGTCCTCGGTGCCCCAGGCGAACAGGGTGGGGACCGGCACGACGTCCGGCACGGGGTTGTGGCGCATGGCGCGGTACCAGTTCAGGGCGGCGGTCAGCGCGCCCGGCTCCCGCATGCGGGAGACGTACTCGTCGACCGAGGACTCCGGGATGCGCCACTCGAAGACGCGGCGCAGCGCCTCGGCGCCGTCGGCGAGCATGCGCTTCTCCACGGAGCGGTCCTGGAAGGCCTGCATGTACCGCGAGCGCAGGTGTTGGTCCTCGTCCTCGCGGATGGCCGCGCCCAGCGCGCCGGGGTGCGGCACCGACAGCGCGGTCAGCGTGCGCACGCGCTCCGGGAAGGACGCCGCCACGTTCCACGCCACGGCCGCGCCCCAGTCGTGGCCCACCAGGTCGAACTCCGACCAGCCCAGGGCGTCGGTCACGGCGAGCACGTCGCCGACCAGTTCCTCCATCCGGTAGTCCAGGACGTCGTCCGGGCGGACACCGGGGGAGTAGCCGCGCTGGTCGTAGGCCACCGCGTGCCGCCCGGCGTGGCCGAGCACGGCCACCTGGTGCTCCCACTCCATGGCGGACTGCGGGAACCCGTGCAGCAGCAGGACGGGCGGGCTGCCCGGGTCGCCCGCGCTGATCATGTCGAACGGGCCCGCCGGGGTGGGGATCTGGCCGTGGTCGGTCACCCGGCCAGGCTATCCGGACCCCCTGACAACTCCTGTGACCTGGGTCGCGCCCGGTCCGGCAGGCCGGGGCGGGGGCGGCGACGAAGATGAGGGTGTGAACTCCGCCCCACACCCCCGGACCAGGGTGTTCGCGCCGCCGTCCGGGCAGGACGTGCGCGCGGTCGTGCTGGTCATGCACGGCGGCCGCGAGAGCAGCCGCGCCCAGGTCAACCGGTACCAGCTCGCCTACCTGCGGATGGTCCCCTTCGCCAGGGACATCGCCGCGCACGGCCGCGGGCACGGGATCTCCGTCTGGCTGCTGCGGAACCGCTACCGCGGCTGGAACGCCCCTGACCTGGACCCCGTCCAGGACGCGCGGTGGGCGCTGGCCCGCATCCGCGAGCAGCACGGCGACGTGCCCGTGGTCCTGGTGGGCCACTCGATGGGGGGCCGGGTCGCGCTGCGGGTCGGCGGGGACCGCGGCGTCGTCGCCGTCGTCGGGCTGGCGCCGTGGTGCGAAGAGGGCGAGCCGGTCGAACAGCTCGCGGGCCGTGCGGTGCTCATCGCCCACGGCGACCTCGACCGGATGACCGACCCCCGCCTGTCCCACCGGCTCGCGCGGCGGGCCAAGGCCGCCACCGACCGGGTGGCGCGCTTCGAGGTGGTCGGCGAGCGCCACGCCATGCTGCGCAGGGCAGCGGTCTGGACCCGGCTGGTCACCGGTTTCGTGCTCGGCGTCCTCGAGACCCAACCGATGGACCCCGCGGTTACGAACGCCATGAAAGCGCCCTCGCCGGAAGGGCTCAGAGTTCTGCTCTAGGAGGTCACCGTGTCGGTCGGAGACAGGGCCCGCGTCGCCGTCATCGGCAGCGGCGTGTCCGGGCTCACCGCCGCGTACCTGCTCCAGCGCCGCTTCGACGTGACGCTGTTCGAGGCCGACGACCGCCTCGGCGGCCACGCCCACACCCACGACCTGCCCACCCCCGACGGGGGACTGGCCAGGGTGGACAGCGGGTTCATCGTGCACAACGAGCGCACCTACCCCAACCTGCTGCGGCTGTTCGGCGAGCTGGGCGTGGCCACCCGCGACTCCGAGATGTCGATGAGCGTCCGCTGCGAGGGCTGCGGGCTGGAGTACGCGGGGGCCAGGGGCGTCGATGGCCTGTTCGCGCAGCGCAAGAACCTCGCCAACCCGCGGTACTTACGGATGTTGGCCGAGGTCAAGCGGTTCCACGTCCACGCCGAGCGCGTGCTGCGCGACGACCCCGGCGATGTGACGCTGCGCGCGTTCACCGTCGTCGGCGGCTACTCCCGCTACTTCGTCGACCACTTCCTCGTGCCGCTGGTGTCGTCGGTGTGGTCCTCCGGAGCCGAGCTGTCCATGCGCTACCCGGCCCGCTACCTGTTCGAGTTCCTCAAGCACCACGGCATGCTCGCCGTGAAGGGCTCGCCGCGGTGGAAGACCGTCGTGGGCGGCTCGCGGACCTATGTGGAGCGCGCGGTCAAGGAGCTGTCCGCGGTCCAGGTCTGCACCCCGGTCCGCGCGCTGCGCAGGCTGGCCGACGGCTTCGAGGTCCGCGACGACGACGACCAGGCGCACCGGTTCGACCGGGTCGTCGTGGCCACCCACCCCGACCAGGCGCTCGGCCTGCTCGCCGACGCCACAGCCGCGGAGAAGGAGGTGCTCGGCGCGTTCGAGTACTCCCGCAACGAGACGCTGCTGCACACCGACGCCTCGATCCTGCCGCGCGCCGCGGCCGCCAGGGCCTCGTGGAACTACCTCAAGCCCACCTGCGCGGTCGACAGCGGCGCGGTGCAGGTCAGCTACCACATGAACCGGCTCATGGGGCTGTCCGAACCGGAGGACTACATCGTCACGCTCAACGCCCCCGAGCGGGTCGACGCGGACGCCGTGCTGCGCAGGATGGTTTACGAACACCCCGTCTACACCCCCGAGTCGCTGGCCGCGCAGCGCCGCCTCCCGGAGCTGTCCGGCGACCGCATCGCCTACGCGGGCGCCTACCACGGCTGGGGCTTCCACGAGGACGGTTGCGCCTCCGGCGTGCGCGCCGCCGAGTCGCTCGGCTCCGGCTGGGAAGCGTGAGGCATGACCGCTGAGACAACCTCCCGGGGCGAGCGCCGCGCACACGACGCGTCCGCGGTCGTCCCCGCGCTCTACGACGCCGTGGTCACCCACGTCCGCCGCGACCGCGTCGACAACGACTTCAGCCACCGCGTGTACCAGTGGCTGGTCGACCTCGACCACCTGCCGGACCTGCCGCGCCCGCTGCGCCCGTTCGCCAGGTTCGAGGCGCGCGACCACCTCGGCGACCCCGGCCGCACCATCAAGGACAACCTCGTCACCTGGCTCGCGGGCCGGGGCGTCCAGGTGACCGGCCGGGTGTTGATGCTGACCAACGCCCGGGTCCTGGGCTACGTCTTCAACCCGCTCTCCGTCTACTGGGTGCACGACGCGGACGGTGAAATCGAGTGCGTGGTCGCCGAGGTGCACAACACCTACGGCGAGCGCCACTGCTACCTGCTGCGCACCGACAAGCGCGGCCGGGCCGAGGCGGCCAAGGAGTTCTACGTCTCGCCATTCCTCGAGTCGCACGGGCACTACCTGATGCGGCTGCCCAGTCCCGGCGCGACGTTGTCGCTGACAGTGATCCTCGAACAGAACGGTTCGACACCGTTCACGGCCACCCTGTCCGGCGACCGGACACCCGCCACGCCTGTGGAGGTGCTGAAGATGGTCCTGCGCCGTCCTCTCATGCCGCAGCGCGTCACCGCCCTCATCCGTCGCCACGGCATCGCGCTGTGGCTGCGCCGCGTTCCGGTCGTCCGGCGACCGCGGCACGTCCCGCAAGAAGGAGTCCAGTGACCGAGACACCGCTCCGGCGGGGGGAAAAGCACACGCCGAGTGCCCCCGCGCAGCCCCGCCGCGGGGACTGGGACGGCTTGTTCACCGCCCCCGTCAGCCCTTTCCGCGCCCGTGTCGCGCGGGCGCTGTTCGCCAACGCCGTGCGCTCGCTCGACGTCCGGGTCGTGTTCCCCGGGGGTGAGCGGCTCGGCGCGGGCGGGCCGGGCTCCCCGGTCATGCGCGTCGAGCGCCCGACCGCCTTCTTCCACCGCCTCGGCGCCGACGCCAAGATCGGCTTCGGCGAGTCGTACATGGTGGGGGACTGGACCAGCAACTCGCCGGCCGAGCTACTCACCGAATTCGCGGCCAGGATGAGCACCCTGGTCCCGCCCCGGCTGCAAGCGTTCCGCCGCGTCGTCGACCGCAGGCAGCCCGTCGCCGAGGAGAACACCGTCGAGGGCGCGCGGGAGAACATCCACCGCCACTACGACCTGTCCAACGACCTGTTCGAAACCTTCCTCGACAAGACGATGACCTACTCGTCGGCCTGGTTCGCGCCCGGCTCGACCGACCTCGTCGACGGCCAGTCGCGCAAGATCGACGGCGTGCTCGACTACGCGCGCGTCGGCGCGGGCACGCACGTGCTCGAGATCGGCACCGGCTGGGGCGCGCTGGCCATCCGCGCCGCCCAGCGCGGCGCGCGGGTCACCTCGCTGACCATCTCCACCGAGCAGAGGGCGCTGGCCGAGCGGCGCATCGCCGAGGCGGGCGTCGCCGACCGCGTGCAGGTGCTGCTGCGCGACTACCGCGAGGCCCAGGGCAGCTACGACGCCGTGGTCAGCGTGGAGATGATCGAGGCGGTGGGGGAGAAGTACTGGCCGTCGTACTTCGGCGCCGTCGACCGGCTGCTCAAGCCGGGCGGGCGGTTCGGGCTGCAGTCGATCACGATGCCCGACGACCGGATGCTGGCCACCAAGGACTCCTACACCTGGATCCACAAGTACGTCTTCCCCGGCGGGATCATCCCCTCGCCGGAGTCGATCGACCGGGCCCTGGCCAGGACCACGGGGATGCGCGTGCACGCCCACCGCGACTTCGGCCAGGACTACGCCGAGACGCTGCGCCAGTGGCGGGGCCGGTTCGGCGACCAGTGGCCGCGGATCTCCGCGCTGGGCTTCGACGACACGTTCAAGCGGATGTGGGAGTTCTACCTCGCCTACTGCGAGGCGGGTTTCCGCTCCGGCTACCTCAACGTCCGCCAGCTCTCGATCGGCCGCTGAGCGCCGGGCGCCACCGGGCCGGGTGATCTTGCGGGACCGCCCGGCCCGGTAGTGTGCGCGGAACCTGGACGGCGCACACGCGTCTACCTCTGTGAGCGGGGACGACCCGCGACCGACCACGAGTGACGGGCGACGATGAGCTACGGACACCCACAGCAGCGCCAGCCCGGTTGGAACCCCGGCCGCTCGCCCCAGGGGCGCCCACAGCAGGGCTACGGCGGTCCGCCGCCCGGCGGTCGCCCGCCCGCGGGCGGTCCGCCCGTCCCGCCGCGGCGGCGCAGGGGCCGGGGCCGCCGGATCGCCCTCACCGTCCTGCTGGTCATCGTCGCCCTGTTCGCGGGCATGGCCATCTACCTGGAGACCGGCCTCAACCGCGCGGAGGTCCTCCAGGACTACGAGGGCCGCCCGGCCGCGGGCGAGGGCACGAACTGGCTGATCGTCGGCTCCGACAGCCGCGAGGGCCTCTCCGCCGAGGACCAGGCGGCGCTGACCACCGGCGACGCCGCGGGCAGGCGCACCGACACGATCATGCTGCTGCACATCCCGGACAACAGCACCCGGCCCACCCTGGTGTCGCTGCTGCGCGACTCGGACGTGCCCATCCCCGGCCACGGCCGCAACAAGCTCAACGCCGCCTACGCCTTCGGTGGCCCCGCGCTGCTGGCCCAGACCGTCGAGCGGGTCTCCGGCCTGCGCCTCGACCACTACGCCGAGGTCGGCCTCGGCGGCTTCGCGGGCGTCGTCGACGCGGTGGGCGGCATCGAGATGTGCCTGCCCGAGCCGATCAAGGACCCGCTGGCGGGCATCGACCTGCAGGCGGGATGCCAGGAGCTGGACGGCCCGAACGCGCTGGGCTACGTCCGCACCCGCGTCGGCCCGCGCGCCGACCTCGACCGGGTGATCCGCCAGCGCGAGTTCGTCTCGGCGCTCACGGCCAAGGTCTCCAGCTTCGGCACCCTGATCAACCCGTTCCGGGTCCTCCCGCTGATCGGCGCCGTTCCCGACGCGCTCACCGTCGACTCCGGCGACCACGTGTGGCACCTGCCGTCGCTGGGGCTGGCCATGTCCGCCGACGACCTGCTCACCACCACCGTCCCGTTCAGCGGCAGCCGCCGCGTCAACGGCCAGGACGTCATCGCGTGGGACAAGGAGAAGGCCCTGCGCCTGTTCGAGGCCCTCCGGACCGACGCCGAGGTCCCCGCCGACGTGATCGTCGGACCGCCCGCGTAAGCCGTACGATCGGCTCCTCCCACGACCACGAGGAGGAGACGCGTGACCACCCTGCGCGCACGTCTTGCCCTGGCCCTGGCAGCGGCGG
>NZ_WHOL01000097.1:98695-99379 GCF_009745975.1 Actinokineospora pegani
GCCCCTGCCGGTTCACCCCCACCCCCGACGAGCCCGCCGCCCGTCCGGTCCCGCTACCGCCGGACCCCCGCGTGACGCCCCGCTGGGGCCACGTCGAGATCGCCCTGCCCACCAGCCAGGGCCCGATCCCGGTCACCCTCGACCTGGCCAAGGCCCCCTGCACGTCCTTGAGCTTCCTGCACCTGCTGCTGAACCGCTTCTACGACAACACCACCTGCCACCGCCTCACCGCCTACCCGACCCTCAAGGTCCTCCAGTGCGGCGACCCGAGCGGCACCGGGGAAGGCGGCCCCGGCTACAGGTACAAGGACGAGCTCCCCACCGACCTGCCGCCCCACCCCGGCGACACCACGGGCTACCGCAAGCTCTACGCCCGCGGCCTCCTGGCCATGGCCAACGCGGGCCCCGCCACCAACGGCAGCCAGTTCTTCCTGGTCTTCGGCGACTCAGCCCTCCGCGCCGACTACACCGTCTTCGGCACAGTGGGCGGCCGAGGCCTGACCACCCTGGACCGGGTGGCCGCCGCGGGCATCGCCCCCACCCCGGAGACCCCCGCTCCGGTCGACGGATCACCGGTCGCCACGACGACGATCACCAAGCCCCGCATCACCGGCTTCCACCTCTAGATGAGTGATTCCGTAAAAGTGGTGTAAGGCGGGCCCGTGTCACCGCGTGGGTGGAGGG